>NZ_JBGAKE010000004.1:0-320138 GCF_044224575.1 Nakamurella sp. | reverse complement strand
ATGCCGCGCTCGGCGGTGATGCAGACCCCGTTCACCGCGGTGGCGTACACACGCTCGCAGGAGGAGTCCAGCACCACCCGCGCGCCCGAGGGGTCGGCGAGCGCCACCACGGCAAGCTTGCCGTAGGTCGGGCCGAGCGCGGTGGATCGGAAGACCACGTGGTCGGTGGCCAGCATGGAGTTCAGGTCGGTGGCCTGCTCGACGACGGGGGCATTCGAGGCCTGGGCGTCGGCGGAGGACCGCTGATAGGTGAAGTAGCCGATGGCGGCCCCGATCGCCAGCACGATCACGACGACCAGCACGATCATTCGGCTGCGGGTCAGCGTCACGCGGACTCACCGACCGGGATGGGGGAACGCTCCGAACGGATGTGCAGCAACCAACCGGCCAGCGGGATCGCCAGCGCCAGTCCGATGCCCATCACCAGCATGGCGATCTGCAGGCTGCCGAACTGCCAGAGCAGACCGAAGCCGAGCGAAGCGACGAACCGGAACATGGCGACGACGGTCTGCGCGGCGCTGATTCCGCTGGCTCGGCTGGCGGCCGGCACCAGCCGGCTCGCCAGCGCGGACATGACGCCGTCGGTCGCCGCGTAGAACGTGCCGAGCAGCAGCAGGACGATCAGGACGCCGGTCAGGCCGCCCAGGTCGAAGCCGGCGATCAGGTAGCAGAGCAGCAGCAGGACGTATCCGCCGACGAAGACCTTGCCGCGACCGATGCGGTCGGCCAGCTTGCCCATCGGTACGGCCAGCATCAGGTAGGCGAAGTTGGTGCCCACGAACAGCAGCGGGAAGTAGGCCGCGGAGATGTCGCCGGTGTTCTCCAGCGCCAGGTACAGGAAACCGTCGCCGATGGTGACCAGCGACAGCACCGCGGCGGCGATCAGCAGGCGGCGCAGGCCCGGATTGGCCAGGTCGCTCCAGCGAGGACCCGCCGGGGGAGCGGGCGCCTCAGCGGCCTCATTGGACTCGGCGGCTTCGGCGGGCGCGTCAACGGCTTCTGCCGACTTCGTCGACGTGGCGGAGTGTGTTCGCAGGTCCGGCACCGCCAGCGCCAAGACCGCGACGCCGACGACGGCAAAGGCAAACGACCAGACGAACACCGTCTGGTATCCGCCCAGCCCGATCGGGAACATCGCGAGGATGGCGAAGGCCATCAACGGTCCGATCAGCGCACCGGCGGTATCCATGGCCCGGTGCACGCCGAAATTGCGACCCAGGTGCGCAGGGTCCGAGGCCGTGGCGATCAGCGCGTCGCGCGGCCCGGTCCGCAGACCCTTACCCAGCCGGTCGACGGCCACCACCGAGGTGATGGCCCAGAACCCGCTCACGAACAGCAGACCGAGCCGGGTGACGGCGGACAATCCGTAGCCGGCGAAGGCGACCCACTTGGGCCGATCGGACCGGTCGGCCCAGCGCCCGCCGGCGATCCGGACGAACGCGCTGATCCCCTGATAGATGCCGTCGATGAACCCGAACGCCAACGGTCCAAGTCCGACGACGACGGTGATGTAGATCGGCAGAATCGCCGCGACCGACTCCGAGGAGATGTCGGTGAGCAGGCTGACCACGCCCAGGCCCAGGACGGTGCCGGGAACCTTGGATCGGACCGAACCGGCGCCGGAGGTGCCAGCACCGTTCGTTGCTTTCGCCTCGCCCTTGGGGGTGCCGCGCAGCGTGATGTACACGGGGTGGCCTCAGGCTTCCGCGCTCGGGTCGCCGGCGAACAATGCGATCGACGATCCGGACTCGGCGTAAGCGCGGCCGCAATCGGTGCAGCGCAGCCCGGCCGGTAGCCGTTCGCCGCAGACGCAGGCCCACCCGATCCGGCGGGCCGGGTTGCCGACCATGAACGAGTGTGCGGCGACGTCCCTAGTGACGACGGAGCCAGCACCGACGAATGCGTGCTCGCCGACCGTGCTCCCGCAGACCACCACCGTGCCGGCGCCGAGGGTCGCGCCCTTCCGGATGAAGGTCGGCAGCAGGGCGTCGCCGCCGCGCTTGATGTGCGCACGTGGCTTCATATCGTTGGTGAAGATGACACCCGGGCCGAGGAAGACGTCGTCCTCGACGGTGACGCCCTCGAAGATCATCACCTGGTTCTTGACCGTGACCCGATCGCCGACCACCGCGCCGCCCTCGACGAACGCCCCGTCACAGATGTTGCAGTCGACACCGACCCGAGCGCCCGGCAGGACGTGCGCGAACGCCCATACCCGCGTGCCGGCCCCCACCGACTCGCTTTCGCACAACCCATGCGGGTGCACGAACACGCCCTCCGGCGCGACGCGACTATGCTCCATGTCCCCCAGGTCCTCTCGTCCCCCGACGCAGCGGTCCGGCAGCTTCGCTCCGCTTTCGCGCGAGGCGGGGCGACGACCCCCGCCATTCGCCCCCTGGCACTATAGCTACAGTGAGTGGCTATTTGGAACTGGCCCGCCCCCATTAGGGCTAATCGACTGACTTCGACGAGGCCAGAGCGACAATCCGTATCTGTTCGACTACTCGGTTGGCCTCACCAAGGCGTGGCCTACTGTGGCTTGTCACACGATCGGGCAATCGGCGCTCGCGAACTTCATCCGATGGCCTTCGTTTCGACGGGTTCTCGACGACCTGTGCCCGCGAAGTACGTCCATCGGATGAAGTTTCGCCGCCGCTGCTCACTCCTGAGCCCGGGACGGCTCACCCCGACCTCCATATCGACGCGCGACGCTCGACCTGGCCTCCTACTGGATCGTCGAGTTGGTGAAGGTCGGGCTGCCGCTGCCGATGTAGAAGATGCCGGGGTAGGTCTCGAAGTGGGGGTTGTTGGGTTGACCGTTGGCCGCGTAGGTGTTGAGCCGGCTGGTCGAGGCGTCGATGATCAGGTGACCGGTCTTGTCGTTGCTGACGTAGAAGATCGAGCTGCCGCCGGCCTTGGCGGTGTTGCGTTCGATGAGGCTGCCGGCGATTTTCAGGTCGTAGGAGGTGCCGTCGGTGTAGATGGCCCCGCCGCTGCCGCCGCCCGGGGTGCCGGACCAGGCGGGGTTGGCGCAGCAGCCGATCGCGTTGTTGTAGCTGATCAGGGTGTTGAGCACGGTGATCGGCGTGCGCAGCCCGCTGATCGCGCCGCCGTTGGAGCAGTTGTTCCCCTGCCCGCTGGACCCGCCAAAGGTGCTGTTCACGATGTAGACCGGGTCCTGATTCCGAGCGGCGTACGAACTGTCCAGGTCGTTCGGAGTCGCGGAATGCTGAGCGAGCACCCGGACGGCGGCCCCACCCAGGTCGGGGCCGTTGGCGGCGCAGGTGTTCCGGACGAACACCGAGTTGACCACCTTGAGTCGGCCGCCCAGGGCGAAGATCGCGCCGCCGCCGTTCGATCCCTGGTTGGTATCGCCGGGCGAGACATAGGTCGAGTTGGTGGCATTGCCGTCGGCGAGGGTCATGTTCTGCACGGTCACCTGCGGGTAGGTCGGCGCGTAGAGGCAGTTCCCGGAGACCTTGCCCAACGTGGTGTCGCAGGTGTCGATATAGAGGATCCGGTTGGTGTTGCCGCCGGACAGGGTGACCTTGCCGCCGCCGTCGATGACCAGCCGTTGCGTGCTGTTCAGCACCTTCAGGGTTTGCGTCAGCGTGATCGTGATCGGGTTCGCGCCGCAGTTGAAGGTGATCACGCCACCGGCTGCGACCGCCGCGACGACCGCTGCTGAGGTGCAACTCGCCGCCGTGCCGTCCCCGACGACACGGTCCGGCGCACTGACGTTCTCCAGCCCGGCGCCGACCGGGATCGTCGCCGTGCCCGACGGGTTCCCGGGAGTGAACGTGCCGCCGCCGGTTGCATTGGTGACGGTGACCGCGATGGCGGTGGACGTGGTGGTGTTGCCCGCGGCGTCCCGGGCGACCGCGCGGACGGTGTGCGAACCATTTGCGACGGTGGTGGAGTCCCACACCGCGTTGTATGGCGCGGAGGCGTCGGCCGCCCCGATATTGACTCCATCGGCCTGGAACTGGACGCTGCTCACGCCCACGTTGTCGGCGGCATTGGCGGCAACGGTGACCGCGCCGGAAACGGACGCCCCGGCGGCGGGCGCGGTGAGGGCGACGGTGGGTGCGGTGGTGTCGGCCGGTGGGGTCCCCGCGGATGCCGGCACCTCGATGAGGGCAAGGTTCCACCGGTCTGCGGTGGGCGCCGTGGCATTGATGGTGACCGCGTTCAGCGTGGTGCCGGCGTTCGGGGCGGCTTGCCGTTGGACCCAGAAAGACTTGCCCGACGGCAGGAACTCATCGACCTTGGTCTGGCCCGTCCCTATGGTGCGGGCAGCTGCTCGATCCCAGTCGTTGCCGACGGCCCACACCCACGAGCCGGCCTTCGTTGGGGTCAGCTGCGCGCTCGGGGCGGTCGCGCGGCCCGACGCTGCGAGGGTGGCCCCGGCGACGCCGACGTCCGCGCCGGCGAAAGCGGTGACCACCATCGAACCGACGTAGGAGCCGCTGCTCCGTGTCGCCGTCACGACCAGGTTGCTCACCACCGTCGGAGCGACGGCCTGCCAGATCTCGCTGGTGCCGCGCTGGGCATTGGATCGCTGCCGAAGGGTCCAGGTCAGCCCGCCGCCGGTGACCGAGGAGAACGTCTGCCGGGTGTATCGGCTCCCGTCGGAGCTGATGAAAGCGAGGATGACATCACCGGCCTGGGTGGTCGTCAACCCCGGCGAACTGATGCTCGTGGACGCTGCCGCCTGATGGGTCACTACCTGGCGATCGACCGCCAGCGCCGGTGCCGCTGACGCCGCGGACGGAGGCAACGCCACCAGCGTTGTCCACGCCAACGACAACACCAACAGGAGCGCGGAACTCCCGCGGACTGCTCGCGTCGATCGGACCGCTCCGGCACGAAGCATCATGCTGAATCCACATCCCCTGGTGTCGTGTGTTCGACGGAATGTAGCCGACGCCAAAACTCGAACGGGTGACAAGATCCTCGCAGCGAAGCCACGGCCGATCTGGGGGGCTTGACTACTCAGGAATTGCGAGAAATCTGTGACTCATCGTCATGTTCGCGTGTGCCCTGGGTGGGGAGTCCTGTCGGACGGGTGAATTGTGGCCGCTTGTATGACCTCAAGCACACGCGCCGATGCATCAGCTGACAGCGACCCGACGGTAGACCTGAAGGAGGTGTTTGGAATCGCCAATGAAGTAGGGCGGTCGCTGGCCTCTATGGGAACGGCTCATCTGCGCGGGACGACCCCGGTCCCGCACGTCGCCACCCGTCAGCGGCGGCCGAGCGCCCGGTACTGCCAGCCGGCGGCTCGCCAGGCCTCACGGTCGAGTGCGTTGCGCCCGTCCAGGATCCGCTTTCCTCGAACGATGGTGCCGAACTCCGCCGGGTTGAGCCACCGGTATTCGTCCCATTCGGTCAGCACCATGACCAGGTCGGCGCCCGTGGCCGCGGCCTGGGGGGATTCGGCGTACTCGAGATCCGGCCAGGCCTTCTGTGCGTTGGCGACGGCCTGCGGGTCGGTGACCACGACGGAGGCGCCCTGTAGCTTCATCTGCGCGGCGACGTTGAGCGCGGGGGAGTCCCGAATGTCATCGCTGTTGGGCTTGAACGCCAGTCCGAGCACCGCAATCCGGCGTCCGACGATCGACCCACCGAAGAACTCGCGGGCGAGGTCGACCATCCGGACCCGCCGCCGCATGTTGATGGAGTCGATCTCTCGCAGGAAGGCCAGCGCCTGGTCGGCCCCGAGTTCGCCGGCCCTGGCCATGAAGGCGCGAATGTCCTTCGGCAGGCAGCCGCCGCCGAAGCCGAGGCCGGCGTTGAGGAACCGGCGGCCGATCCGTGGGTCGTGGCCGATCGCATCCGCGAGTTTGGTGACGTCGGCGCCGCTTGCCTCGCACACCTCGGCCATCGCGTTGATGAAGGAGATCTTGGTGGCCAGGAAAGAGTTCGCCGCGGCCTTGACCAGTTCGGCGGTGGCGTAGTCGGTGACCACCAGCGGAGTCCCTCCGGCCAGGGCGTTCTCGTAGACCTCGTCCAGCAGCGCCTTGGCCGTCTCGCCCGCTTCTCCGTCCGGCAGCCCGTACACGATTCGGTCGGGGTGCAGGGTGTCCTGGACGGCCAGACCCTCCCGCAGGAACTCCGGGTTCCAGGCGAGCATCGCGGTCGGTTGCGCATCGGTGACGATGTCCGCGAGGCGCGTCGCGGTGCCGACCGGCACGGTCGACTTGCCGACGACTATTGCACCTGGCGACAGGTGCGGGGCGAGGGCGTTGACGGCCGCATCCACATATGCGAGGTCGGCGGCGTACTCATTTCGCTTCTGCGGGGTGCCGACGCACACGAAGTGCACCGTCCGTCCCGCGGCCTCCGAGATGTCCGAGCTGAACCGGAGCCGGTTCGACTTGAGCGCCTCGGCCAGCAGTTCTGGGAAACCTGGTTCGAAGAATGGCGGGATCCCATTGTTGAGCTGCTCGACCTTGCCGGCATCGACGTCGATGCCGAGCACGTCGTGGCCCAGCGTGGCCATGCAGGCGGCGTGTACCGCTCCCAGGTACCCGCACCCGATGACCGTCATGGTCGTCATGTCCTGCAACCCCCGTCGCGCAACGCGATGATCAATCGAACGGCGCAACGCCGCATACTGATAGTGCCATGAAGCACGGCACCTGCCCACCACTCGTTCGGTGCTCACTCTTTTGATGAACCCGCTCTCATTGCTATGACCGAACGTGTGCATTCGACTCGTGGCTCGAGCGGCTGATTCGGTCCGGATGAACTGGAACAGGGCTTCCGTGCAATTGCTCGCCCGTCCCAGCGGGTTCGCGAGAAGCCGTCGGCTAGCCTTCCTGCATGTTCGCGCCAATACGGTTGGTCAAGGGTCGGTGGCCGGGTGTCATCACCAAGCCTCTTGGTCGGTTCGTGTGGGCCGACCCGAGATCGATCGTGGACCCGGAGGTGTCGGCGGACGAGTTCAAGGTGGCGATGTCGGCCATCCACGTGGGCGGCACGATCAAGATCACCGGGAAGGACCGGCATCCCCAGGCGGACGCGCTGCTGACCGACAATCTGGACCTGGGTGATGCCCTGATCGTCGACATCGGTGCCTCCGACGGTTCGACCTCGGTCGATCTGATCGAGAAGATCGGCGATTTCCGGGCCTTCGTCATCGCCGACCTCTTCTTCACCATCAAGGCGCGGCGGGCGCTGGGTCATACCCTGTTCTTCGACGAGCAGGGCGAGTGCATTCTCGTCGTCGGCAACTGGCTGCTCGCGTGGCCGAGCCAGTCGAGGGTGGTCCGCGCCCTGTACCGGCCGCTGATCGCGCGCGCGATGCGCTCTCCGTCGCCGGCGTCGGATGTCCTGCTGCTCAACCCCCGGGTGCGCCGGCGGATGGCGGAGGACCCGCGGGTGTCGTATCGCGTGCATGACGTCTTCACCACCTGGACCGGTGACTCGCCGAACGTCATCAAGGTGGCCAACCTGTTGCGCCGGCTCTATTTCAGTGATGCCGACATCAGCCGGGCGCTGGCCGCGATCCATGACAGCCTCGCCGATGGCGGGCACTTCCTCATCGTGGACAACCCGCGCATCAAGGACATGCCGCCCCGCGGCGGGCTCTACCGGAAGTCGGCATCCGGGTTCACGGCGGTGGCCTGCACGGAGAACATCCCGGAGATCGACGACCTGATCCGGCAGCTGCAGGCCGCCGACCGCGACAGCGCGCCACCCGGCTGACGGCGCCGGGCCCGGCGTCAGCAGCCGGCCGGCGCCCGGGTCGGCCGGCTCGACGCCGTCGCCGGTCCTGCGGGCCGACCGCGGCGTCAGCCGGTGTTGCGCATGCCGGCGGCGACCCCGTTGATGGTGAGGAGCATGGCGCGGCGCAGCTCCGGGTCGATGTCGTCGTCGCCGAGTGAGCGGATGCGGTTGAGCAGGTCGACCTGCAGGTAGGAGATCGGGGCGAGGTAGGGCTCGCGCACGCCGAGGGTGCGCTTGAGCTCGGGTTCGGCGTCGAGCAGTTCGGTTTCACCGGTGACCCGGAGGACCTCGGCCACGGTCAGCTCATGTTCGGCGCGGATGACGTCGAACAGGTGCTTGAGCGAGTCGGGGACGAGTGCGTCGACGTAGAGCGCGGCGATTTCCATGTCGGTCTTGGCCAGGGTCATCTCCACGTTGGAGATGAAGGTGCGGAAGAAGTGCCACTTGGCGTGCATCAGCCTCAGCACGGATTCCCCACCGGCTTCGCGGGCGGCGCGCAGGCCCGAGCCGACGCCGAACCAGCCGGGCACGATCTGCCGGGACTGGGTCCAGCCGAACACCCACGGGATGGCCCGCAGCCCGGCGATGCCGCCGCCCGAGTCGGGCCGCCGCGCGGGCCGGGAACCGATGTTGAGGGATCCGAGCTGCTCCACCGGCGTCGACGCCAGGAAGTAGGCGGGCAGGTCGGGGTCGTCGATCAGTGCGACGTAGGCGGCGAAGGCGGCGTCGCTGACCTTCTCCATCCACTGGTCCCAGTCCCGCAGCTCGTCCGGCGTCTGCCGGGACTCGGTGTGCAGGGTGGTCGCCCGCAGCGTCGCGGCGACGGTCAGTTCGAGGTTCTCCTTGGCCAGGTCGGGCATCCCGTACTTGCCGCTGATCACTTCGCCTTGCTCGGTGAACTTGATCGCGCCGGTGATCACCCCGTACGGCTGGGCCAGGATCGAGTCGTAGGTGGGGCCACCGCCGCGGCCGACGGTGCCGCCGCGGCCGTGGAACAGGGTCAGCGACACGCCGTGCCGGGCGGCCAGGTCGCGCAGCAGTCGTTCGGTCTTGTGGATCTCCCACTGGCTGGTGGTGATGCCGGACTGCTTGTTGGAGTCCGAGTAGCCGAGCATGACCTCCTGCACGTTGCCGCGCAGCCGGACGATCTCCCGGTACGTCGGGTCGGACAGCAACTCGTCCACCACCTGGGCGGACTTGCGCAGCTCCTCCACCGTCTCCAGCAACGGCGCGAACCCGATGGCGGCGAACGGTCCCCGGTCCGGGTCGCCGGGCGTGCCGTAGACGTCGATCAGGCCGGCCTCCCGGGCCAGCACGGCGGCGGCCAGGATGTCGTCGGCGCCCATCGTCATCGAGGTGATGTAGCTGACGATCACCTCCGGCCCATAGGTGGCCTGGGCTTTCTTGATCTCGTCGAACACTGAGAAGGTCTTCAGTGCGGCGGCGTCCAGCGGCGCGGGCAGGGTCGTCAGGGGTCGGTGGGAGGTCAGTTCGCGCGAGAGCAGCCGTAGCCGCTCCGGCCGGCTGAGCGTGGCGTACGGCACGTACAGCTCGCCGAGCCGATCGAACAGTTGCGCCAGCACCGCGTGGTGCGCCTCGGAGTGTTCCCGGATGTCCATGTAGGCCACGGTCAGCCCGCTGACGGCGAGGGTGCGCTGCACGGTGGCGAGCATGCCGTCGGCGGCCAGTGCGCCGCCGTTGGCCAGCAGCGACCGGCGCACCACGGCGAGGTCGGCGAGCAGTTCGTCGCGGCGGCAGTAGTCCCGTCCGGGTTCGTGCGGCCGTTCGTCGGCGACCCGGGCCCGGGTGTTGATCAGTTTGGCCTTGACGCAGGTCAGCTTGAGCCGGATCGGCTCGTCCTTGTTCAGTTCCTTGACCCGCGGGTCGAGCAGCGGCAGGTGGGTCAGGTCGACCTGGATGGAGGCGAGCAGCTCCTCGGAGGCGCCGGCGATGACGGTGGAACTGGACAGGGCGAGCAGCAGTTCGTCGATCTTGGCGATGGCGATGCCGATGGCCGAGTGGCTCTGCAGGGCCAGTACCTCGCGGGTGACGGCCGCGGTCACGTTGGGGTTGCCGTCCCGGTCGCCGCCGATCCAGCTGCCCAGCAGCAGCGGGGTCGCCTCCGGGGACAGGTCGACGCCGTGCTCGGCCATCGCCGTCGCCAGATCGTCGGTCAGCGCCGGAATGGTCTGACCGACGATCGAATCCAGATAGAACAGCGCATTGCGGGCCTCGTCGACCGGGGTCGGCCGGAACTGTCGGATCTCATCGGTCTGCCAGAGCAGGTCGATGATCTCGGCCAGCTTGCGATCCTGCCGGGCCCGGGCGGCCGAGCCGGCCGGCGTCTGGACGACCAGGATGTCGGCCAGCGCCTGCAGTTTGAGCAGCACCGACCGGCGGCTCGCCTCGGTCGGGTGCGCGGTGAACACCGGCTGCACCTCCAGGGCGTCGACCGCCGCCCGCAGCGCGTCGGTGCCCAGCGTCTGCACGATCTCGTCGACCACTGCGGCCAGTGCGCCCTCGCCGACCTGCCGCGCGCGCAACTCTCGCACCCGATCGACCTGCTCGGCCCCGTTCGCCAGCTGGAAGTAGGTGGCGAAGGCCCGGACCAGCTCGGTGGCCACGCCGATCGGCAGCGCGGCCAGCTTCGCCCGCACCTGGGCGGTCGCGGCATCGCGTGCCGCCGGGTCGACCGCTTCCTGCGCCTGTTTGGTCAGCCGCCGGACGTCCTCCACCAGATCCAGTAGATCCGGGCCCTGCTGTCGGACCAGGGTCTGACCCAGCAGGGCGCCCACCCGGCGAACGTCGGCGCGGAGCGCGGCATCGCGGTCGGAACCGGCACCGCCATTGGAACCGGCCGGTCCGGAGGACAGCGGCGAGTCCTGCTGACCGATCAGGTCGGAGGTCTGCGTCATGCCATGAATCCTCGCGCACGGTCGTAACAGCCATGTGACACGGTCCGCGACCGCCTCGGGCCCGGCACCTGACAGCACCGGCTGGACCGGGCAGGGTGGGGCGTTCACTCGATCGAGCGATCTTCGCGCACGAGCGGTGAATCCGCGTGATTGCGCTCCTGCTTTCGGGTCACTTGACCAGTGGTATCAAGCGAAGGGCGAGCGCCTCATGACAGCACGTAGTGATGAGTGACCGGGGGGTTCCGATCGAGGGTTCGAACTGGCCCCGAACGGGGGAATTTCACGGCCAATCGGCCGCGGGATGCGCGTCCAGTTCACCTAGTGTTAGATTGTCGGTACTCCGAATGGATCGGTTGGGGGATCCGGAGTACAGCAATCGGCGAGCATTCGCTACAGACGGTCAGGGGTACCTCGGGCCGCGCTCCGACGAGGGGGAGTACATGATGCGGGGGGTCAATCGGCCCACGCCATGGCAGCACAGTCCGCAGGACCGTTCGGGGGTTCGGTCTGCAGGACATGCCGGCGGGGTGGCGGTACGGGCCGCGGCGATCGTCGCCGCCATGGGCCTCAGCGCGCTGGCGGCGGCAGCACCCGCCGCGGCACAGGTAGCGACCGGGCAATCCGCCACGGCCGTCAGCGTCGCGCAATCGGATCCGATGGCCTTCGGGCTCGGCCCGGCCGGCCTGTTCTGGCTGCTCGCCGGCGTCCTTGCGCTGGTCCTCGGTCTCGTGCTGGCCACCCGCCGGGTTCGCGGTCCGGCCGACGGTGGCGTTCCGGCCGGCCGTTCCGCCGGGTTCGGGTCCACCGTCACGTCCGAGTCCACGTCCAGGTCCACGTCAACCAGTCACGATCGAGCGGGCGGTGCCGAGAAATGATCATGAGGTCCAAGCAGGCCCGGCCGCTGCGCATCGCCCTGGTCGGCACCCGTGGGGTCCCGGCCCGGTACGGCGGCTTCGAGACCTGCGTCGAAGAGGTCGGCTCGCGGTTGGCGCAGCGCGGCCACGACGTCGTCGTCTACTGCCGGCGACTGGGGGGCGACCGGTCCGCGGAACTGGCCACCTACAAGGGCATGTCGCTGGTCCACCACGGCGCGATGAAGAAGCGGTCGCTGGAAACGCTGAGCCATACCGCGCTCTCGGTGCAGCACCTTGTCCGGCATCGGACCGACGCCGCCGTGGTCTTCAACGCCGGCAACGCCCCGTTCCTGCCGGCCCTGCGGGCGGCCCGGATCCCGGTCGCCACCCATGTGGACGGCCTGGAATGGAAACGGGACAAATGGGCGGGCGCCGGTCGCCGCTACTACCTGATGGCCGAGCGGATGGCCGTCAAGTGGTCGGACGCCCTGATCTCCGATGCGGTGGGCATCCAGGACTACTACCTCGACAAGTTCGGCAAGCCGACCGATCTCATCACCTACGGCGCGCCGATCCTGGACGCCGCGGGGGACCACCGGCTGGCCGAACTCGGGCTCACCTCCGGCGGCTACCACCTCGTCGTCGCCCGGTTCGAGCCGGAGAACCACGTCGACATGATCGTGGAGGGGTACTCGGCCAGCAACGCCGAACTCCCGCTGATCGTGGTGGGTTCCGCGCCGTACGCCGACGCCTACACCCAGCGTGTGCACTCGCTGGCCGACGGCCGGGTCACCTTCCTCGGTGGCGTCTGGGACCAGGAACTGCTGGACCAGCTGTACGCCAACGCTTTCACCTACCTGCACGGGCACTCGGTGGGCGGGACCAACCCGTCCCTGCTGCGTGCGCTGGGCGCGTCGGCCGCCACCACCGCCTTCGACGTCAACTTCAACCGTGAGGTGCTCGGGGCGGCGGGGCGGTACTTCCACACCGCGGCCGACGTCCGAACCCAGGTGGAGGACTCGGAATCCGACGTCGCGCTGACCGTCGAACTGGGCACGCTGGCCCGGATCCAGGCCAAGCGCTACGACTGGGACGAGGTCACCGACCGCTACGAGGAACTGTGCCTGCGGCTCGCCGGACGGGACCGGGCGTTGTCCGGCGCCGGCCACCGCGCGGCGGCAACGGACAACACCGTCGTCGAACTGGCCCCGCTCCCGCCGCGGCCGATCGACTTCCCGGCCGCGGAACAGCTCGTCCCGGCCGATCTCTCGACGTCCGAGTTGATCGCCGCACCGGTCCGCCGGTCGGCCTGACCCGTTCGGGGCGGGTCGTCCCACGGCCGCCCGAACTCACTCCACTGCGTGACCGACCGATAGGACCAGTACTTGCCATGCCCGGAACCGACCAGGTGACCCGCCCGGTGGCCCGCCGGATCACCCCGGAGCGACCGGCCGATGCCGAGACCGTCACCATGAGCTACCGAGAAGCCCTGCACACCCTCAAATCCCGGCAGAAGTCGGGCAAGGGCGCGCCGGCCTACTCCCGTTTCGTCAATCGTCGTCTCGGCCGCTACCTGGCCGCCGCCGCCTACCAGGCCGGGCTCACCCCGAACGCCGTCACCGCGCTGTCCGCGCTGTGCTCGTTCGTCGCCATCGCGCTGCTCGCCGTGCTGGCCCCGTCCATCCCGCTGGCCATCGCGGTGACCGTCGGTCTCGTGCTGGGATACGCGCTGGACTCCGCCGACGGGCAACTGGCGCGGTTGCGGGGCGGCGGATCGCGGTCCGGCGAGTGGCTCGATCACATGGTCGACGCCGTCAAGATCTCCAGCCTGCACCTGGCGGTGCTGATCTTCCTTTTCCGCGCCGACGAGTTGCCCAGCCAGGCCTGGCTTCTCGTGCCGATCGGGTTCACCGTGGTGGCTGCGGTGTCGTTCTTCGGGATGATCCTGAACGACCAGCTGCGCCGGATCAGCGGGTTGGCCTCCGGGCAGGACGCCACTGCGAACCCCGGCCGTTCGGCCTCGAACCTGCGCTCCCTGCTGGTCATCCCGACCGACTACGGCGTGCTGTGCCTGATCTTCGTGCTGCTCGCCTGGCCGACGGCCTTCTTCATCGCCTACACGCTGCTGTTCGCCGGCAGCGCCGGCTACCTGCTGCTCGCCGCCGTCAAGTGGTTCCGCGATATGCGCGCCCTGGACCGCGAGCCGGCGCCGACGACCACCGCACCATCCGCCGCGCCCACTCCGGCCGGCCCGGAAAGGACTTCCCGATGACCGTCCGTCCCGTCCCGCACCGCCGGGGTGCCCGGGTCGCCGCGCTCGGCGGCCTGCTCGCCGCCTGCCTGGCCTTCGGCCTGGCCGCCTGTAGTTCCGGCGACCGGTCCGACCCGGCGCAGGCCGCCTCCGACCAGACGAGCGCCACCTCGCCGCTGGTCCAGACGGTCGATGCGCCGCTCAACGCCGCGCCGACGTCCGGTCAGGACCCGGCCGACGCGACCGGCGCCGAGGCGCCGCCCGAGCCGCTGACCACCGGCACCCCGACCCAGACCCAGATGACGGCGCTGACGGACCTGCCCGATCCGGTTGCGGTGTCCACCGCCGGCCCGATCGCCCCGGCCGGCAACATCGACCAGATCGTGGCGGAGGTGCCGGTCACCACCGCCCCGGCGGTCGGGCTGACCGACCCCGCCGACTTCGGTGGCCAGGTGTCGGCCCGGATCGCCCAGGTCAACGCCGTCCAGGCGACCGCCACCCTGCCCGGGGAGGTCAGCGGGCCGGCCGTCGCGGTCACCGTGGAGATCACCAACTCCTCCGCCCAGGCCATCGGCCTGGACTCGGTGACCGTCACGCTGTCCGACACCGCCGGGAATCCCGCCAGCCCGATCTCCGCGGATCCGTCCGCGCCGCTGTCCGGGGTGCTCGACGCCGGCGCCGCGAAGTCGGGCACCTACGTGTTCACCGTGCCGACCGACCAGCGCAACCCGATCTCCGTCACCGTGACCTATTCCTCGGGTGCGCCGACGCTCGTCTTCACCGGCCAGGTGGCCGGTGGCTGACCACCGATCCGCCGATTCCCTGAGCCCGTCGACCGCTCCCCGTCCCGAAGGAACTCCCATGGACCACCGAGGTTCCCCCCGGTTCGCCACCGTGCCGCCCGGTCCCCGCCGCACGCTCCGGGCGCGGCTACGGGCCTTCGGTTCGGTCGCCACCGTCGTCGCGCTGACCGTCTCCGGCCTGGCCTTCAGCACCCTGGCCGGGCCCGCCGCGTCGGCCGCACCCGGTCCGGTGCAGACCGCCGGCCCCGGCGTCGTCACCGCCGAGGCCCTGCCCACCGCGCAGATCAACGGCGTGGTGTGGTCCCAGGCCGTGGTCGGCAACACGGTGTACGCCGGCGGCAACTTCACCAAGGCCCGGCCGGCGGGCGCCGCGGCCGGGACCCAGGAAGTCGCCCGCACCCACCTGATGTCCTACGACCTGACGACCGGGGTGATGACCAGCTTCGCACCGGTCCTCAACGGGCAGGTCAAGTCGGTCGTCGCCTCGCCCGACGGCACCCGCCTGTACGTCGGTGGTGAATTCACCACCATCAACGGCGGCACCCGGAGCCGGATCGCAGCGTTCGACCTGACCAAGCCGACGCCGGAACTGGTCACCGGCTTCCTGGCCTCGGCCGACTACACGGTCAACGCAGTCGCGGCGACCAACTCGACCGTCTACATCGGCGGTGACTTCAACAACGCGCGCGGGGTTGCTCGCAAGAAGCTGGCGGCGTTCCGGGTGTCCGACGGGTCCCTTCTCGGCTGGGCGCCCACGGCCGACAGCAAGGTCAACGCCCTGCTGATGACCCCGGACCAGTCCAAGGTGGTGATCGGCGGTGCGTTCGCCTACCTGAACGGAGCGGCCGCCTACGGCTCGGCCATGGTCGATGCCGCCACCGGTGCGTCCAAGACCTGGAAGGCCAACAGCCTGATCCGCAACTACGGAACGCAGGCGTCCATCCTCGGGTTGTCCACCGACGGCACCAACATCTACGTCAACGGCTACGTCTGGGTCGGCACCGGCAACCTGGAAGGAGCCTTCGCGGCCAGCCCGGCCGACGGCACGATCAAATGGATCGAGGATTGCCACGGCGACAGCTACGGCACCTACGCACCCGGCAACAACACCGATGTGGTGTACGTGGTCAGCCACGCGCACTACTGCGGCAATGTCGGTGGCCAGCCGCAGACCGATCCGTGGTCGTACCAGCGGGGAATGGCGTTCACCAAGAGCGTTCAGGGCACCCTGACCAACAACGGCGACCGCGTGTACTACGACTTCTCGGGCAACCCGAGCCCCTCGATCGTCTCCTGGTTCCCGTTGATCGCCATGGGCTCGTTCACCGGCCAGTACCAGGGCGCGTGGAACGTCACCGGCAACGATCAGTACGTGGTGATCGGCGGCGAGTTCCCGAGCGTAAACGGCATGAACCAGCAGGGCCTGGCCCGGTTCGCCGTGCAGCCGATCTCGAAGGGCACGAAGCCGGTGTACTCCGGCGCCAACATGGTGCCCACCATCTCGACCACCGGCGCCGGGGCCATCCGTGCCACCCTGACCACCAACTGGGACCGGGACGACTCGTTGCTCAGCTACCAGCTGGTGCGCGACGGCAAGGTCGTCAACACCGGCGCGGCCTCCTCGACGTTCTGGAACCGGGGGAAGGTGACGATCTCCGACAGCGGTCTGACCGCCGGGACGACGTACAAGTACCAGATCGTCACGGTCGACTCGGCCGGCAACACCGCGACCGGCAATCAGGTCAGCTACACCGCGCCCGCCACCGGCGGTGCCTCGGTCGGTGGCTACGCGCAGGTGGTGGGGCAGCAGGGCGCCTCGGCCTACTGGCGGCTCGGCGAGTCCTCCGGAGCGATCTACGACTGGGCCGGCACCAACGACGGCGCCTTGGCGGCCGGAACCACCCGTAACCAGTCCGGCGCGATCAACGGCGACACCAACGCCGCCGTGGCGTTCAACGGCACCGACAGCGGGCGGATGTCCACCAAGACCGCGCTGACCGCCCCGCAGGTCTACTCGGTCGAGGCGTGGTTCAAGACGACCACCACCAGCGGCGGGAAGATCGTCGGCTTCGGATCCTCGAGCACCGGCAACTCCGGCAGCTACGACCGGCAGATCTACATGGACAACAGCGGAAAGCTGATCTTCGGCAACTATGCCGGCGCCAGTAAGACGGTGGCCACCGGCAAGTCCTACAACGACGGTCAGTGGCACCAGGCGGTCGGCACCCTCGGTCCCGACGGCATGACCCTCTACGTGGACGGCGCCAAGATCGCCACCGACCCGACGACCACGTCCGCGGTGTCCTACTCCGGATACTGGCGGCTGGGCGGCGACAACGTCGGCGGCTGGCCCAGCACGCCCGCCAGTGCCAACTTCAACGGCACCATCGACGAGTTCTCGGTGTACCCGCGGGTGCTGACCGATGCGCAGGTGCTGGCCCAGTACCAGGCCTCCGGCCAGGCGCCGAACAGTGTCCCGACGGCCGCGTTCACCACGACCAACACCTTCCTCGCGGTGAACTTCGACGGCAGCACGTCCGCCGACTCCGACGGCACCATCGCGTCGTACTCGTGGAACTTCGGGGACGGCACCGCCGCCGGGACCGGCGCCAAGCCCGCGCACACCTACGCGGCGGCCGGCACCTACTCCGTGGCGCTGACGGTCACCGACAACTTCGGGGCCACCAACACGGTGACCAAACCGGTGACCGTGGCGGCCAACAAGTCCCCGTCCGCGGCGTTCACGGTCACCGTGAACAACCTGGACCTGACGGTCGACGGCAGCACCTCCGCCGATCCCGACGGCACCATCGCGTCCTACAGCTGGGACTACGGTGACGGCACCACCGCCACCGGGGCCAAGCCGGCCACCAAGACGTACGCCACCGCGGGCACCCGCACCGTCAAGCTGACCGTCACCGACAACGCCGGCGCGACCAACGTGGTCACCCAGCAGGTCACCGCGACCAACCCGCCGGTCAACAAGGTCCCGGTGGCCTCGTTCACCACGACGCCGACCGACCTGACGGTGGCGGTGAACGGTACGGCGTCGGCCGATCCCGACGGCACCATCGCCTCCTACGCCTGGGACTTCGGGGACTCCTCGACGGGCACGGGGGTCACCGCGTCGCGCACCTACGCGGCGGCCGGCACCTACACGGTCAAGCTGACCGTCACCGACGACAAGGGCGCGACCGGCAGCACCACCAAGACGGTCACCGTGACCGCCCCGCCGGCCCCGAACCAGCCGCCGGTGGCCGCGTTCACCGCGACGCCGACCAACCTGAGCGTGGCCTTCAACGGCTCGACCTCCAAGGACACGGACGGCAGCATCGCGTCCTACGCCTGGGACTTCGGGGACAACTCGACCGGCACCGGGGTCAGCCCGACCCATGCCTTCGCGGCGGCCGGCACCTACACCGTCAAGCTCACCGTCACCGACAACAAGGGCGCGACCGGGGTCGTCAGCAACGACGTCGCCGTGTCGGCGGCGCCGCCGACGAACAAGGCCCCGGTGGCGGCGTTCACCTCGACCGTCAACGGGATGGCGGCCACGGTCAACGGGTCGGGGTCCGCGGACCCGGACGGCACCGTCGCGTCGTACGCCTGGGACTTCGGGGACAACTCGACCGGCACCGGCGCCACCGCGTCGCACACCTTTGCCGCGGCCGGCACGTACCAGGTGACGCTCACCGTCACCGACAACCAGGGCGCGACCAACTCGGTCCAGAAGCCGGTGACCATCGCCCAGGGGGCGAACCAGCTCCCGACGGCGAAGTTCACCTCGACGGTGAACAACCTGGCGGTCGGCTTCGACGGGTCGGGGTCGACGGACCCGGACGGCACCGTCGCGTCCTACGCCTGGGACTTCGGCGACACCTCGACCGGCACCGGCGCCAACCCGTCGCACACCTACGCGGCGGCCGGCACCTACCAGGTCAAGCTGTCCGTCACCGACAACGCGGGTGGCGTCAGCTCGGTCACCAACCCGGTGACCGTCGCGGCAGCCCCGCCGGCCGCCTTCGCCTCCGACGAGTTCGGCCGGACCGTGGCCGCGGGCTGGAGCACCGCCGACCAGGGCGGCGCCTGGACCCTCGGCGGGTCGACCAGCAACTTCTCGGTCGGCGGCGGCACGGGCGTCATCAAGCTCGCCGCGGCCGGCGCGGGACCGTGGGCCGCTCTCAACGGTGTCTCGCAGAGCAACGTCGACACCACGGTGGACGTGGCCTTGGACAAGGCACCGGCGGGCGGTCCGGTCTACTTCTCCCTGGCCGAACGGCGGACCCTGGACGGAGCCGGCAAGGTCAACGACTACCGGCTCAAGCTCGTGGTCAACACCAACAGCACCGTCACCGCGCAGCTGACGAAGGTGGTCGGCGGCACGGAGACGGCGGTGGGCAGCGCGACCACGATCTCCGGGTTGACCTACAACGCCGGCGACACCCTGCGGCTGCGGCTTCAGGTCTCCGGAACGGGGACCACCGCGGTGAAGGGCAAGGTGTGGAAGGTCGGCAGCGCCGAGCCGACGACCTGGCTCACCGGGACCGACAGCACCGCTGCGTTGCAGGTCGCCGGGGGCGTCGCCCTCCTGCCCTACCTGTCCGGGGCGGCGACCAACGCCACCGTGGCGGTCAGCATCGACAACCTGACCGTCCAGGCGATCCAGTAGGCATCGCCCGATGGACAATGCGGTAGTGAACGACCGGGCCGGCGCGAGCCGGACCGGTCGGGCCGGCTCCGGCGAGCCGGGCGGCCGGTCCGCGCTGCGTGCCCTGCTGGCCCGGTTCGCCGTGCTCGGCGGGATCGCGGCGCAGATGTCGCAGGCCCTGGGCAGCCTGCTGCTCCAGGTGCTGGCCGCCCGCCTGCTCGGCGCCGACGGGCTCGGCGCCTTCGCGGTGCTCTTCGGGCTGATCGTGATGGCCACCGCGGTGTGCACCGGCTTCGTCGGTGATTCGCTGACCGTGCTGGACCGGCAGCGTCCAGACATCCGTTCGGCCCTGCAGACGTGGCTGCTGGTGGTGGCGTCGGGCGGAGCCCTGGTTGCGGTCGCGGTCGCCGTGCTCGGCGGCTTTCTCGACCCGGTCGGGGCGGTGTTGTTCGGTGCGGCCACGGCGGTCTTCCTCGTGGAGGATGCGCTGCGCCGGCTGCTGATGGCCGACCTGCGGTTCTGGCGGATCGTGGCGGTCGATCTGGTGGCCCTGGGCGGGTCGCTGATCACCCTGCTCGTGGTGGCGGCGTCCGGTGGCACCATCGGGCTCGGCACGTTGATGCTGAGCCTGCTCATCGGCCAGCTCGTGGCCTCGGGGGTGGCCGTGGCGCTGCTCCCGGCGGGCGAGCGCTGGTTGGCGCCGCCGGTTCGCGGGGCGATCCGGACGGTCGCCGGCTACGGATCGTGGCGCGCCGCGCAGCAGTTCCTCCGGCCCGGCATGCTCACCGCTGTGCGGCTGCTCGTCGTCGGCCTGGCCGGCCTGGCCGCCATGGGCACCCTGGAGGCGGCCCGCATCTACACCGCGCCGCTGCTGCTGGTGGTCGCCGGGGCGACGTCGTTCCTCTTCGCGTCGTACGCCTCCAGCCAGGCCGAACCGCGGGCGTTGCTGCGGCGCGCGGACCGCAGCGTGCTCGCCCTGTTCGGCGGGACCGCCCTGCTGTCGGCCGTCGCGGTGCTCGCCATGGGTGTCGCCGCCCCCCTGCTCATCGGGGACTCGATCCAGTTGTCCGCGGTCTCCGTGGCGGGGTGGTGCGCCTACTCTGTCGCCGTGGCCGCGGTGGCGCCCTACGGGGCGCTCGCCGCGGTGCGGCGTCAGCAGGCGGCCGTGGTCGGGCTTCGAGTGATCGAATTGGTGCTGTCCCTGGTCGCGGTGACCGTGCTGTTGGCCGTCGGGGCAGGAAGCGAGTACGTCCCGCTGGTGCTGGCCGGTTGCACGGTGGCCGGGGGAGTGGCGGTGCGTCAACTATTGCTGGTGCGAGGCACGGAGGTCACCGATGGTGCGAGGCAGACGGATTCGTAGCGCGGCGCCGGCGCTGGCCGTCGGCGGGCTCATCATCCTGATCGCCGGCTGCTCGGCGGCCGGGACCCCGTCGGTGGCGGCACCACCGGTCACGGTCACCGCCACCGCGACCACCACCACCACCGTGCGGACCACCTCGACGGTGACCGCCACCGTCACCCAGACGCCGACCAGCACGGCCGCCCCGGTGACCCTGGTGGTACCGACCTTCCAGGACCCGTCGACCTACGAGTGCTCGGACGCCAATTCGGAGTGGTGCTGGGCGCTGGACCTGACCACCACCGGACCCTGCCCGAACGGGGTCTACGTCTCGCTCGAGGTGCACAAGAACGACGACCCGGCCGTCGTGACCACCCTGGAGACGACGTCGGCCCCGATCACCGATCCGCTGGGCGGCAAGGTCTCCGTCCAGCTCAGCACGTCCGGTCTCACCGCCGCGGGCGACACGTTGAAGGCGAAGGTGAAGGAGTCGCGCTGCGCGTGACGGCGCACGTCCCGACCCGGTAGGGCAGGATCGGCGCGTGCCGGCCCGACAGTCCCCACCGCCCCCGCCCGACGACCGCGGGACCGTGCTGGTCGTCCACTCGTCCGACGAGATGTACGGCGCGGACCGAATCCTGCTCGAAGTCGTCGGCGCCCTGCGCGACCTGGCCGGGCTGCGGGTGCAGGTGTGGTTGCCGGCCGGGGTCGGTGACGGGACGCTGACCGCCGAGCTGACGCGCCGCGGATTCGCCGTCGAGCATCATCCGCTGCCGATCCTGCGCCGGGCCAACCTGTCCGCCCGCGGGCTGGCCGAGCTGGCCCGGGTCGGCTGGGTGACCGGACGGTTGCTCCGCCGCCGCCGGTTCGGTGCCGTCTACCTGATGACCAGTGCCTGCCTGCCGGTCGCGCCGCTGGCTCGGCTGGCCGGCACCCGGCACGTCCTGGTGCACCTGCAGGAGATGTGGTCCGGCGTCGACCGGATGGTGCTCCGCGGCCTGGCGACGTTCTGCACCGCGGTCATCGCGATCTCGACGCCGGTCGCGCAGGCCAGCGGGTTGCGCCGGTGGCCACCGGTGGACGTCGTGGAGAACGGCGTGAGCCTGCCGGCCGAGACCTGTGAGGCGGTGCCGATCTCGGGGCCGCGACCCCGATACCTGGTGGCCAGCCGATGGAACACGTGGAAAGGCCACGAGACCCTGCTGCGCGCCTGGGACCTCGCCGGCTGCCCGGGCACGTTGGTGGTGCTCGGTGCCCCCCCGCCGGTCGGCGCCGGCGTCGACGTTCGTGCGCTGGCCAACGATCTCGTCGCTCATCCGGAAACCGTCGACGTCGTCGGCCAGGTCGAATCGATCGGGCCGTACCTGGCTGCCGCCGACGTGCTCGTCCTGCCGTCGGATCAACCCGAACCGTTCGGGCTGGTGATCATCGAGGCATTCGGGCGGAGCCGGCCGGCCATCGCCAGCCGCGGCGGCGGCCCGCTGCACATCATCACCGACGGGGTGGACGGCTGGTTCTTCGATCTCGGGTCGGCGCCGGCCCTGGCCGGCCTGCTGCGGCAGCTCGACCCGGCCGCCCTGCGCCGAGCGGGGGAGCGCGCCCGGCAGACCTATCTCGACCGGTACACCCCGGAGAGCTACCGACGCCGAATCGCCGCCACCGTGCGGAACCGGTGGCGGCGAGCGTAGATCTTCTGGTAGCGGCCGGCTTTCGGCCGGCGGGACCGCTACGGGTCAGGTGTCGGCGTGCCGGCTGGCCCCGACGAGTGGCTCGCCGGAATCGGTTGACGGCGGTGTCGCCGCCCCGGCGGGCGTCGGTTGCGGTCGTGTGGAGGTCACGGCCGTCCCGGCGTCCAGGGTGAGCGCGCCGGCCGCCTGGTAGCCGTAGGTCTTCAGGCCGGAGCCGTTCGGGCCCTTCGTCGGCACCTTGGACAGCACGACGCCCACCACCGGGGCGTCGATCGTCTCCAGATCGCTCAGGCTCCGCTGCAGCTCGCGACGCTTGAGCTGACCCATCCCGACGACCATCACCACGGATGCGACGCGGCGGGATATCACCGCGCTGTCGGTGACGGGCAACAGCGGTGCGCCGTCGATGACCACGATGTCGAAGCGGCTGCTCAGCTCGTCCAGCAGTTCGCCCATGGCCGGGCTGCCCAGCAGCTCGGACGGGTTGGGCGGCAGCTCGCCGCTCATCAACACCTGCAGGTTGGGCCCCCACGGTTGCAGGGCCGAGTCGACGTCGACCGCGCCGATCAGCACCGTCGTCAGGCCGACGCCGCCCTCCAGATCGGTGTAGCGGCCCACGCCCGGCCGGCGCAGATCACCGTCCACCAGGCAGACCCGGGACCCGTCCGCGGCCAGGGACATGGCGAGGTTGATCGCAGTGGACGACTTGCCCTCACCGGGCACCGACGAGGTGATCAGCACCGTGCGGCCCCGACCGGCCGTCACCGCGAACTGCAGGTTGGTACGCAGCTGACGATAGGCCTCGGCCAGCGAACCGTTCGGGTCCGCCTTGACCACCAGCGGACGTGACTTGGCCTGGGAGTCGAAGGGGATCCGGCCCAACACCGGTGACACGGTGACCGCGACGACGTCCCGTTCGGACTTGAGCCGGGTGTCGGCGAGCTCGCGGACGGCCATCAGCAGGAAGCCGACCACCGTACCGGCCAGCAGGCCCAGACCCAGGTTGATCATCGCCCGGGGCGAGATCGGAACGCCGGGAACGGCTGCTTCCTGGACGACCGTCACCGCGACGGCGGCGCTGCCGTCGGCCCGAGCCGGCTCGATACCCGTGGCGATCTTCGGGAACGAGGTGGCGATGGCGGTGGCCACCTCGGCGGCGTAGTCGGGGGAGGGGTCGGTCACGGAGATGTCGATGAGCACCGTGTCGGTCGGCACCGTCGCAGTGACCTTGCCGGCCAGCGCGCCCGGCGTGGTATTGAACCGGTCGGCGATCGGACCGAGCACCAGTTCGCTGTCGATCAACTGGACGTAGGACTTCACCCGGTTCTGGGCGAAGCTCGACCCGGAGGCGAGCTCACCGGTGGAGTTCACCTCGTTCGGGGCCACGAAGATCTCCGCCGTGGCCTTGTAGAGGGGTGTTGCGGTCATGGTCAGGGCGAGGCCGGCAAGGACCCCGAGCACCATCGATGCCGCGAGCCACTTCCAGCGCTTGCGCAGCACGCGAAGGTAGTCGTTGAACTTCATCGGACCTCCCACTTCCCCCAGAGCGACCCGGCGCAGCGCGGCCGGCGAGCTCGAATGTCCAGTTCGTCGAGGAACCCCGGCATCGTCCCGGGCCCTGGTGACATCGCGACGTGCGCGGGGCGCACCCGTCCCGTAGCAGAGACGTCCATGGCTTCCCCTCGTCACGCCACACCACGCACAGTTCTCCGGCCCGGTCGCGCACCGTGAGAAACGGTGCCCCCATGCACCAATTGGGTGAAGACTATCAGGATGGGACGGCTCTGTCGACTACAAGGAGATATGATTGGCCCGGCAGTTGGGGGAACTGCACGCCTGGACCACTCCTTGATGACCGTCAGTGAGTGGCTCAATGCAGGTTCGGGGACAGGGAGGGCGCGCAGTGCAGACCGCGGAAACGGGTTCTGATCCGCACGCGACGTCCGCGCCGGGACCGGCCCCCGGCGCTCGGATCCGGCTGCTGCGCAGTCGATCCCGGAGCGGCCGAGGCGATCGCACAGGCTTTCCGTTCGCGCTGGCCATCTGCCTGCTGCTCGTGGTCGCCACCGTGTCGTGGCGTCAGAAGGTCTTCTTCGACGGTGGCCTCGACCCGGTCGTCGTCGGCAAAGCCCTGCTCACCTGCCTGGCCCTGCTGCTGTGCCTGCATGCCGGGCTGACCTGCGGGAAGCCGAATCCGATCGGATCGCGCACGGCGATCCTGCTCCTGCTGTTCGTCACCGTCAGCACGTTCGGCGGGTGGGCCGGCGGCTCCGGCACGGCGTCGGTGATCCTCGCGGTCCGGGTGCTGCTGGTCGGTGCCGCGGTGCTCCTGTTGATCCGGTCGTTCCCGGTCGATGTCGTGCTGCGGGCCCAGTTCACCGCGATGGCAGCGGTGGGGCTGCTGGCGGTGATCACCGGCGTCCTGAGGTTGTCGTCGACCGCGGGCCGCCTCCAGGGCGGATTCCCCCCGCTGGCGGCCAACGAGATCGCGCTGCTGTGCGGCGCTCCTGCGTTGGCACTGATCTGGCGCCAACTCTCGCATCGCGGTCGCGGGTGGGACCTGCCGCTGATTGCGGTTCTGGTCGGCGCAGTGTGGGCGAGCCAGTCCCGCACCGGGTTGGCCGCACTGCTGGTCGCGGCTCTGCTGATGGTGCTCCAGGCCCGCCGAATGGCGCCGATCGCGGTCGCGGCCGTCGTGGGGGCCGCCGCGGCCGCCGCCTACCTCCTGCTGACCACGGACCTGGTGTCGGCGTACTTCGGACGATCCAACCAGGGCAGCGTGGCCACCCTGAATTCGCGGACGATCGCCTGGTCCGCCGCCCTCGACCTGCCCCAGAACCCGGTGGCTGCCTTGATGGGGGGCGGCCTGGCACTCAAGCAGATCCCCGTGCAGGGCCAGTACTGGAACGTCCAGGGCCTGGACAGCAGTTGGGTGTCGGCCTGGGTGCAGTGCGGGGCGATCGGCCTGGCCCTCCTGGCCATCTGGGCGGGAAGCGCACTGATCGCCGGCTGGCGGACGCCGCGGCCCTACCGCATGATCGTGACCGGCATGCTGCTGTTCCTGATCGTTCGCAGCGTGACCGAAAGCGGGCTCATCGACGCGACGCCGTCGTTCCTGCTCTTCATGACGATGTCCGTCCTCGCCGAGGCCGGCAGCCGGCCCACCCTGGTCGTCGCGGCCGGACGTTGGACCGTGCCCGAGCCCGAGCCGCCACCGGGTCGGCACCGGGATCTGCCTCGGACCCAGCGGCAGTTGCTCCGCCGGTAGTCCGGCGGAGCGGCGACGGGCCGACCCGGGCCGGCCCGCCCGCACCCGCCGATCCGGGCGTCAGGACGTGAGCGTGCTGCCCAGCAGTTTGCTCCCGGCGGGCAGCAGCGTCGACCCCAGCTCGGACGGCAGTGTCTGGGCGACCGAGCCGACCACATTCTTGACGGCGGTGCTGGGCGAGCCGTCGGCATTGGTCGCAGCCTGGCCGTCCAGGGCCAGGCCGGCCGCCTCCTGCCCGGTGCCCGCCTTGAACGCCGCCAGCGAGGTGAACACCCTGGGGTTGCCGCTTCCGGTCGACCACACGGCCACCCAGCTCGGCGAGGAGGTGGTGGGACGCTGGTACACGTTGCCCAGGGCGGTGACCTTCATCTGCTCGGCAGTCAACTGCTTGGAGTAGTCCTCAACGCAGAGCAGGCAATTCCCGGTGGTACCGGCCAGGATGTTGTTCCGCACTTCGACGGGCCCGTTGACCCAGCTCATCGTCGGGTCGGGGAACGGCTGCCGCGGGTCATGGCCGGGCGTGCCCTGGTCGGCGGCCCGGCGGGCGTCCTGGACGATGTTGATCGGGCGGTTGTTGTTGATCAGGGTGTTGTTCCAGATCCGCACCGAACTGGTGTCGTTGATCTTCATGCCGAATCCGGAGTTGCCGATCAGCAGGTTGTTCACCAGCGTCGAGGTGGACGACAGCTCGACGGAGATGCCGTGCGAGCTGTTGTTCAGCAACTTGTTGCCGACGATCCTGGAGTTGTAGGTCGACTCGTCCAACCACAGCCCGGGTCCGTCGTTGTCCCGGAACTGCCCGCCGGACACCGTGATTCCACGGGTCCGGGTGATCTTGAAGCCGCCGGACACCGGGGAGCTATTGAAGTGCTCGGTGTTGTTGCCCAGCGCGTTCACCCCCGAGGTGCTGAGGTTGTCCGCGCAGTTGGCGTGCACGCCGAGCATGCCGTTGCGGGCGGAGGTGATGTCGGTGACGGTGATGCCGCCGGCCAGCAGGGACAGGCCGGTGGTCGAGTTGTCGACGAAGGCCATGCCGCTCACCGTCCCGTTCGCCTTCTCCATGGTCACCGCACCCATGTCGGGGACCGACGGCGCGAACCGGCTGACACCGAAGCCCCGCAGGACGCTGCCGTCCGCCCGCACGCTGATCGCCTTGGACAGGTCGGAGGCGCGCACGGTCCGGCCGGCCGGGTTCGTCCCGAGGTAGAGCCGGTTGGTGGCGTAGTCGACGTAGAACTCGCCGGGCCCGACCTCGGCGAACGAGCCGACCTGGGCCTGTGCTTGATTGTCGATCCAGACCTGATCCGGGTGGGCGGCCATCGGGTAGTTCTGGTTGACGAACCCCCAGAACTCCTGGGTGCTGTCGGCCCCGCCCCGGGTGTAGGTGGGGCTGGCGTCGAACTCGGCGGTCCAGTTGTCCACGCGCCACGCGTCCCCGTCGGCGACCCACCCGGTCACCACGGAACTGCCGTCCAGCCAGACGATCTCGTTGCCGTAGGGCTGGATGGTCAGCTTCTTGGTCACGGTCAGCGACTCGTGGTAGACGCCGGCCCGCAGGACGACGGTGTCGCCGGCGGCCGCGGCGTTGATCGCCTTGACGATCGTCCGGTACGGCGCGGCGAGGGTGCCGGCCGCGCTGTCCGACCCGGTCGGCGAGACATACCGGGCGTTGCCGGCCGGCATGGAGAACGATTGGCCGCCGGGCCACGGGATCGTGCCGTAGATGGCCGGGTCGGGCCGGGTCGGGGCGCCGACCACCGGGGCCGCCGGTGGGGTGGTCGGGGTCGGGGTGCTGCCGGCCGGCGGGCGCACCGAGACGTCGTCGACCAGGATGGTCGCGGCTCCGCTGCTCGACGAGGTATACGCCCAGAGGCCGAGCCCACCGGCGGATACCCGGCCGGCGGAGGAATCGGTCGCCTTGATCTGCGGGTTGGTCGGCGGCGTGCCGGTAGCCGGCCAGGCCCGCGCGGTGATCGCGACGTTCGTCGAACCGCTGACGCCGAGTTCGATCGTGAGCAGCGAGCCGGCGGTCACCTTGTTCGGCAGCGTCACCGACGAGCCGATCGGGGTCAGTTTGCCCGGGGACCCGTCGACCCGGGACACGGCCAACGTGGTCGTGCCTCCGGGCTGAATGGTGGCCACGGCCCGGTAGGCCTTGCCGCCGCCGTTGCGGGCCAGGACGGCGAGGTAGACGCCGTTGCCGGTGGTCGGCAGGGCCTGCACCCCCATCGATGCGGTGGCGACCTGATCGGCGCTGGCGGCCGGCAACGAGAGCTCCGCCTGGCGGGACTGGCCCGCCGACTGCAATTTGATCGTGCCGCGCCCGCCGGCGACGCCGAATGCCGTCGGTTCGCTGTAGGTGTACGCGCCGCCGGTCTCGGCCGAGGCCCACCCATTGGTGGCGCTCCGATTGAAGGTATCGGCGATCAGGTCCCCGGCGGCCGCGGCGCTGCTGGTCGCCGTGG
Source organism: Nakamurella sp. (assembly GCF_044224575.1). Lineage (GTDB taxonomy): Bacteria > Actinomycetota > Actinomycetes > Mycobacteriales > Nakamurellaceae > Nakamurella. The sequence continues at coordinate 292,173 of NZ_JBGAKE010000004.1, read as the reverse complement.
CCAGGGCGATGCCGACCGTGGACACCAGCAGTGTCACCACGGTGACCAGCACCTGCGCCGATCGGCCGGGAGGTCGTCCGGCCACCCCGGGTGGTCGATCCGGTCCGCGATTCCCCGCTGCACCGGCGTTGTCCGGACCCCGTCCCACCGCTCGACCAGCCCTACTCAATGGACACACTCCGCTTGTCGTCGCACACCCAGCGCCACCGTTGGACGTTCGGATGATCGCAGTTCGCTGGTCCGTCGACCAGGTGGACCAGTCGCGGAGGACGGCCAGCCGACTACGTAGCGCAATCGGAGTGGGTGACGATCCGAGCCACCCGGTCAGGTCTTCTTCTTCCGGGACCTGAAGGATCCGGGACCGTCGACGAGGCGAACCTTCCTGTGACACATCAGTCAGAAATCTGCTGCAAATGGGTCCATTCGCCCTGATGCCGTGTTGATGGGGGCTGCCCGGGGAGTCCAGGTGTATGGCCGGGTGGTGTCGTAGCGGCGACGCGTGCGGCGCCTTCCCCTAAAAGGGTAGATGCTGTCACCCATGCGGGGCGTACCAGACAATCCCATCGCGAACTCTTACCGAAGGTAGTCACCACAACCGGTCGTTCTTGTATCGAGGGATGGACTGGACGCTCGATTGAGGTCAGAACGACTACTATGAATCACAGAGTGATCAGGGCGGGGGCCTCGATCACTCGGCACCACCCGGTCGGGCTAGTGAGAGACGGTCGCAATTACTTTCGGTGAAGAGCAGTGGGGGGACCAGCATGCGTCAGCGGGTCGGCTATGCGCCGGGCGTCTACGACATGTTCCACATCGGGCATCTGAACATCCTCCGGCACGCCCGGAGTCAGTGCGATTTTCTCATCGCCGGGGTGGTGTCGGACGAGATGTGCGAACTGGCGAAGGGTCGAGGGCCCATCGTCCCGCAGGGTGAGCGGTTGGAGATCGTCCGGAACATCACTTTTGTCGACGAGGCCATCCTCGAGGTGGTGCCGGACAAGCTCGAAACCTGGCGCCGCACGCCGTTCGACATGATCTTCAAGGGTGACGACTGGCGGGGTACCGCCAAGGGTGAACGCCTGGAACGTGATTTCGCCGCGGTCGGGGTCGAGGTCGTGTACTTCCCGTACACCGTGCACACGTCCAGCACCCTGCTCCGGCGCGCGCTCTCGTCGATCGTGGCCGAGCAGGATCGGGAGTCGGCGGCCGGACGAACGGCGTGACGGGCGGTCGGGCCGGCCTCTTCGAGCGTTCACCCCAGGGGAGAACCCGGTCAAACAGGATGTTCGGCTCAACGGTAGGCTGCGCACCGTCTGCGACAGGCGGACCACGCAAGAATTGTTGGCACCACTCTTTAGGGGCAAAGATGCGGTCCAGCTGTTTACCTGGCGATTACGTCGGGTTACATTTGCTGGGCTCGTCGACCAGGTCGCACCCCTCGCGGGGGTCGGGTGGCCGTCGCCGGCCGGTCCTGACATCCGTCGAACACTCGGCGGTCCCCACGGGGATCGCGGTATCTGTCCGGTGCCCGATCCTGTCGGCCCGGGCCCTGCCCGTCATTGATCATTCGCATCTCGCAGGTGAGGACACATCATGGCGTTGACCGACCCGACCGTCGGGCGCAAGGTCGGACGGCGCGGACGCCGGCACGGTGCGCCCGGCTTGCTGACGGTCGTTCCCGGGGGCGCCGCGACCACCCCGGCGTCGGTCGAGCTGGCCCAGGTGAACGGCACCGTGATCAGCGTGCCGGCGCTCGACCGTCCGCGGTCGGTGCCGGGTGCGACAACCGCTGCCGACGCGCCGGCCGGCCTCGCCGACGACGTGGAAAGCACCCTTGAGTTCAACGTGCGCGAGTTCCGCGAGGCGGCCACGAGATCGCCGCGGCCGGCGGTGCAACCTGGCCGATCTGCCCGGCGGACCTGGAGCGACCGCTACGCGCGCCGCCTGTTCGTCACCGACCTGGTCTGCGTGCTGTGGGCGGGGTTGGGGGTGCACCTGTTCGAGCCGCCGATCCCGACCCGAGTCTCCTCGGCGCCCGGTGACGTGTGGTTCGTGGTGGCGACGGCGTTCCTGGTGGTCGTCTGGTTGCTCGCGCTGGCCTGGTCGGGCAGCCGGGACGGCACGGTCACCGGGCATGGCCCCAGTGAGTACAAGCGGGTCATCCAGGCTTCGGTCAGCGTGTTCGGGCTCGCCGCGATCGGATCGTTCCTGTTCGACCTGGATCTGCCCCGCAGCTACGTCATCCTCATGTTGCCGGCGGGCCTGGTGGCGCTGCTGGCCACCCGGTACCTGTGGCGGCGGTGGTTGTTCCGTCGCCGCGACGTCGGCGACATGATGTCCAAGGTGGTCGCGGTGGGTGACCGGCACGCGGTCGGCGAGCTGCTCGCCGACCTGGCCCGGGCACCCCGCGCCGGTTACCGGGTCGTCGGCGTGTGCGTGACCGATGGCCGGGCGGCCCGCGATGATCTCGACGGGGTGCCGGTGCTGGGCGTCCCGTCCGAGGTTGCGGCGGTGGCGACCTCGATCGGGGCGGATGCGGTCGCCGTGACGTCGTCCGCGGCGTTCGGGCCGAGCGCCGTGCGCCGGCTGAGCTGGGACCTCGAAGGCACCGACACCGAACTGATCCTCGCCCCGGCCCTGACCAACATCGCCGGCCCTCGGGTGCACACCCAGCCGGTGGCCGGGCTGCCCCTGATCCACGTGGATCACCCCACCTACCGGGGCGCGAACCGGATCGTCAAGCGGCTCTTCGACCTCTTCGGCAGCCTGAGCCTGGTGGCGCTGTTCTCCCCGGTGCTGCTGGCGGTCGCGGTGGCGATCAAGGTGACCAGCAAGGGTCCGGTGTTCTTCCGCCAGGACCGGGTCGGCATCAACGGCGAGACCTTCCGGATGATCAAGTTCCGGTCGATGGTGGTCGACGCCGAGAAGCGACTGGACGCGTTGAAGCAGGAAAAGACGGCGGACGCCGGTAATCAGGTCCTGTTCAAGATGAAGAACGATCCGCGCATCACCACGGTCGGCCGGTTCATCCGCCGCTTCAGCATCGACGAACTGCCCCAGTTGTTCAACGTGGTCGTCGGGGACATGAGCCTGGTCGGGCCCCGGCCGCCGCTGCGCGCCGAGGTCGACCTGTACGGCGACGACGCGCTGCGCCGGCTGCTGGTCAAGCCCGGCATGACCGGGCTCTGGCAGGTGTCCGGCCGGTCCGACCTGACCTGGGACGACAGCGTGCGACTGGACGTCTACTACGTGGAGAACTGGTCCATCACCGGCGATCTGGCGATCCTGTGGCGGACCGCCCGGGCCGTGCTGGGCTCGTCCGGGGCGTACTGAACCTGGTCCCGATTCCGCTGCCTCGATCCCCGCGCGGGGATCGATCATCGACCTCTGCCGGCCGGCGGGCGGGCGGTCCCGAAAGGTCCGCCCGCCCCACCAACGCCGCTCGCGTGGGCGGTGCGACGGTGTCGGGCCGGTATGCGAAGGTGTGCGGGTGAGAATGAGGCGTTCCAGGCGTCAGCGACTTGTGTTGGGCACGTGTGTCGCCGTGACCGTGCTGCTGACCGGCACCGCCTGTGCGACGTCGGCGACATCGGCGGCCGTCGTCGGCGACGTCTCGATCACCGAGCAGAGCATCTTCGACCAGACGGCCCAGGCCTCGGCCCGGGCCGGCCAGTCGCTGACGGTCGAGCAGCTGGCCTTCGGCAACCGCCTGTTCACCACGCAGGACATCCGCGGTGCGCTGCTCGCCGAGGTTGCGCAGCAGCGCGGCGTGGTGGTGACCGACTCCCAGGTCAACGCGGCCATGGCCGGCTCCACGTCGACGACCGGCCCGCGCGACGCCCAGAGCTACCGCGAGCTGCTGCTGCTCGAGGCCCTGCTGTCCGGCCAGGGCGCCGAGCCGATCGCGTACACCAATGTGACGGTCACGGTGGACGGGGCCCGAACCTCGACCCGGGACCAGGCGATCGAGGTCCGCAAGGCGATCCTGGCGGCCCCCGCGGGCGCCCCGGTGCCGGCGCTCGCCGGTGCCGATCCGTTGCAGAGCGAGACGCTTGACCTGTCGGCGGTGCCCGATCCGCTGATCGACGGCGTGCTGTCGGCCCGGCCCGGCGACGTCCTGATCAACCCGGGCTCCGACGGTTTCTACGTGATCCGGGTGGTCGACCGGGCGGAGCAGCCGGCGCAGGTCTCGGCCACGACCATTCTCACGGCGCAGAACCTGGCGGTGCAGCGGCAGATCGGCGAGGTCGCCCTGCTGCAGCAGTACGCCGAGCAGGTCGGGGTCAGCGTGAATCCCCGGATGGGCGTCTGGGACCCGGTCGCATTGCAGGTGGTCCCGACCCCGACCGCGTCGTGACCGACCCGGCCGGGAGCCGAACCGACCACGCTGCGCTGGTCGAGGCCGTCGCGGTGATGGACCGGTTGCGGTCGCCCGGTGGCTGCCCCTGGGACGCCGCGCAGACCCACGAGTCGCTGGTCCGGTACCTGATAGAAGAGTGCTACGAACTGGCCGAGGCCGTCGAGCACGGCGACCGCGCGGCGATCCGCGAGGAACTCGGCGATGTCCTGCTGCAGGTGCTGTTCCACGCCCGGATCGCCGCGGAGACCCCCCGCGACGACGGTGGGTTCGACATCGACGATGTCGCCGCCGACCTCGTCGCCAAGCTCGTCCGGCGGCACCCGCACGTCTTCGGCGATGCGACCGGCCCGGATCCGGTGCCGTGGACGGCGGGCGATCAGCAGCAACGGTGGGACGAGCTGAAGAAGGCGGAGCGGGGCAAGTCCGGGGTGCTCGACGGCGTGGCCTTCGGGCAGCCCGCGGTGGCCCTGGCCGCGAAGCTCGGCGCGCGGGCGACCACGTTCGGCATCGAGGTGCCGCCGGTCGCCCCGGCGGCCGGAAGCACCGGCTCGGCCGCCGAGCAGCTGTTCCGGATCGCCTACGCGGCCGGGGCCCGGGGCGAGGACCCGGAGACCGCGCTGCGGACCGTCGCCCGGGCGCACGCCGCGGCCCTGGTCGCCGCGCAGGACGGCGTCAGCTGACGTCCCGGCGGGTGAAGCCGACGATGCCGGCGGCCATGAACGCCACGGCGACCACGGTGAGCCCGATCATCGGTGCCCAGCTGAGCTCGACGACCGGCACCTGCGGCACGTGGGTGTAGGGCGAGGCATCCATCACCCACCGCGGCAACTGCAGCAACTCGCCGAGCTGACCGAGCAGCAACGCGACCACCAGCGCCGCCCAGGCGAGTCCGGTGAGCCGGGGGACCAGGCCGAACAGGGCGACCGCGATCCCGCCGAACACCAGGGTCGCCGGAAGCTGGACCAGCATGGCGCCGAACGCCCCGCCGAATCCGTCGGCGAAGCTGCCGACCTCGATCGAGTTGACCACGCCGGCACTGGTGCCGGCGGCGACCAGTAGGGCGGCCGGTCCGAGGACGACGAAGGTCAGGTGGCCGGCCATCCAGCGGGTGCGGCCGACCGCGGTGGCCAGCACCGGTCCCACCCGGTCCGCGGTCTCCTCCCCCCGCATGCGCAGGGCCGTCGCGATCGCGTACCCGCCGACGATCAGCCCGGTCAGGCCGCCCATCACCGACAGGAGGGTGTCCGCGATCGCACCGGTCCCGCCGATCTGCGCCATCACCTGCTCCAGCTGCGGATTGTCGGTCAGCAGGCCGGCGCTGGTGGACGACACCGCCCCGGTCACCACGCCCATGGCGACCATTCCGACGAGCCAGCCGATCAGCGTGCCCCGGTGCAGCCGGGCCGCCAGTGCCTCCGGCGTCGCCAGCTGCGGGTTGGTGGCCGGGCCGAGCCGGGCCGCGACGAGGCCGAGGCCGAGGTCGCGGTGGTCGAGCAGACGCACCGCGACGACCAGGGTGACCGCGCCGAGCGCGACGAACAGCCCGAGTATCCACAGGTTGTTCTCGCCATAGGCCTGGATGTGGCCGGCCCAGCCCTGCGGGCTCAGCCAGGTCAGCCAGCTCAGCGACGAGTTGACGTCACCGACGGCCCGCAACGCGTACGTGACGCCGACCGCGCTGCACGCCAGGCCGACCGCGGTGCGGGAACTTTCCGCCAATTGGGCGGTGATCGCGGCCACCCCGGCGAACGCAACGCCGCAGCCGGCCATCGCCCCGCCGAAGGCCAGCGACCCCGCCACGTCCTGGCCGTTCGCCACGCCCGCAGCCGCGGTGAGCAGCCCGATCGCCAGGCTGGCGCCGATCGCGACGGCGACCGCCGCGGTCAGCGGCGCGGCCCGGCCGACGACCGAGGAGGCAAGGAGCTCGATCCGCCCGGTCTCCTCGTCGGCCCGGGTGCGGCGAATGACGGTGAACACCGCCATCAGCGCGACCATCGAGGTGCCGACCGCGGTGACCCGCCAGGCCGAGATGGCCCCCACGGAGGTGCCGGTGATCGGCCCGGTGATGGCCAGGAACGCGGGGTTGACCGCGATGCTCTGCACCAGGGCCGTACGCTCGGCCGCCTGCGGATAGAGCGCGGTGATGGCGGAGAACGTCGACGCCGCCACCAGGCCGATGCCCACCACCCAGGCGACCAGCGGAATCCGTTCCCGCCGCAGGGCCAGGCGAACGAGCGGCCCGGTCCCGGTGAGCCGGCCGCCCCTGACCATCTCGTGGTCCGACCGGGGCACTGTCGCGGCGGTCATCGCAGGGCCGCCTTCCGGGTCGGCGCCGCTCCCGTCGCCTCGTCGTCCAGGCGATCGCCGTAGTGGCGCAGGAACAACTCCTCCAGGGTGGGCGGGGAGGCGGTCAGGGTGCGCACCCCGCCGCCGACCAGTGCCGCCAGGACACCCGCCAGCGCCGCGGAGTCGACGTCGAGTTTGATGCGATGGTCCTCGACCACAGCGTCGTGCACGCCGCGCAGGCCGGTGATCCCGGCGGGCACGGTGTCGACCTCGGCGGTGATCGCCGTGCGGGTCAGGTGCCGCAAATCGGCCAGCGTCCCCGTTTCCACCACCGCGCCGGAGCGGATGATGCTGACCCGGTCGCACAGCGCCTCGACCTCGGACAGGATGTGGCTCGACAGCAGGACGGTCCGCCCGCGGTCCTTCGCGGCGTTCACACAGTCCTGGAAGACGGCCTCCATCAACGGATCCAGCCCGGACGTCGGTTCGTCCAGGATGAGTAGCTCGACGTCGGAGGCCAGCGCGGCGACGATGGCCACCTTCTGCCGGTTCCCCTTCGAGTAGGCGCGGCCCTTCTTGCGTGGGTCCAGTTCGAACCGTTCGATCAGCTCGTCCCGACGGGACCGGTCGATGCCGCCGCGGAGCCGGGCGAGCAGGTCGATGGTCTCGCCGCCCGACAGGTTGGGCCAGAGGTTGACGTCGCCGGGCACGTAGGCCAGCCGGCGATGCAGGGCCACGGCGTCCGCCCAGGCGTCGGCGCCGAGCACGGTCGACGTGCCGGCGTCGGCCCGCAACTGGCCGAGCAGCACCCGGATGGCGGTCGACTTACCGGCCCCGTTGGGGCCGAGGAATCCGTGCACCTCGCCGGCTCGGACGGACAGGTCGAGCTGGTCGAGGGCCCGGACGGGGCCGAAAGTCTTCACGACGCCGCTCATCCGGATGGCCGGCTGCTCCGTCATGGCTGTGACCTCGATTCGTGGGTGTGCGTGATCTCGTGGGCGCGGGCGGACTGCTGAGCGCGGAAGGCATCCAGGTACTCACTGGTGCGATACAGGCCGGTGGTGAACAACTCGAGTGCGGGGACCCCGTAGCGGGTGGTGATCGCCGCGATGTCCAGGTCGGTGGGATGGCCGTCCGGAGGTGGGGGAATCGCGTACCGGGCGAACAGATAGGTGCCGAGCTTGTACATGACGATCAGCTCGGCCCGGGCCCGCTCGTCCTCGGTCGGGTTGGCCACCCCACCCGCGACGGCGGCCTCCAGATACCCCTGCGTGTCGGTGACCAGGCGGTCCCAGAGCCGCCGGGCGAGGTCGCCGCCCTCGTTCAGCGTCCGCATCACGTAGGGGACGAGCGGCGCCAGGTGGGGCGTCCGATTGATCAGGTCCAGGGTGTCGCCGGCCCCCAGGTTCTGCGCGGCCTCCCGGGTCAGGACCTCCATCAGGTCGGTGACATACGCGTCGCAGGACTCGCGCAGGCCGTCCTTGGAGCCGAAGTGATGGATGACCAGGGCCGGGGAAACCTCGGCGTCGGCGGCGATCGCCCGCAGGGTCGCCGTGCGGAAACCGTGCCGGCCGAAGTACACGATGGCCGAATCCCGGATCCGGGCCCGGGCCGTCAGGTCGTCCTGGGCCACCCGCGCTGAACGCATGGTTAACATACTAAACACGTGTTCAGTCGGCGGGCAAGAGGTGGGTCGCGGGCCGCGAACCCCGGCCGGGGTCGGGCCTACTCGCCGGGGTAGGTGACGCCGACCTGGCGGCGGATCTCGTCGATGGTGCGCAGGGTCCGCACCGTCTCGTCCAGCGGTAGCAGCGGCGACTCGGTGGCGCCGTCGGCGATCAGCTGGGCGAGGTGGGCGGCCTCGTGACAGAGCCCCAGATGCCCCGCGATCGGGTCGGGCGGCCGGACCGACCGACCGTCCGCGGTGGTCAGCGCCAGCGTGGCGGGCGCGTAGAACGGCCCGGAGATCTCCAGCGAACCGGTGGTTCCCGAGATGGAGGCGGTGGTCGGCGTCCTGGCCAGCAGCGTGGTGTTCAGGCACGCCTGCGCGGACCCGGTGACCAGGGTCATCGACACCTGCGCGTCCACCCCGGCGTCGGTGAGCGAACCGGTCGCCACCACCGCATCCGGCGCGCCGAGCACGAATGAAGCGAAGGAGATCGGGTACACCCCGAGGTCCAGCAACGCGCCGCCGGCCAGTGCCGGGGCGAACAGCCGGCTCTGCGGATCGTGGGTGAAGTACTGGCCATGGTCCGCGAGCACGGTCGTCACCTCGCCGAGCGCCCCGTCGGCGAGCAGCTGGGCGATGACGTCGGTCTGCGGCAGGAAGCGGGTCCACATCGCCTCCATCGCCGGCACGCCTGCGTCGCGGGCGGCGGCCGCCACCCGCTGAGCCTCGGCGGCGTTGCGGGCGAACGCCTTCTCGACCAGGACGGGCTTGCCGGCGGAGATGGCCAGCTGCGCCTGCGTGGCGTGCTCGCTGTGCGGCGACGCGATGTACACCACGTCCACCGCCGGGTCGTCGACGAGCGCGGCGTACGACCCGACGGCCCGTTCGATGCCGTGCGCGGCCGCGAACGACTGCGCCCGGTCGAGCGAACGGGACCCCACCGCCACCACCCGCTGCCGGGTGTACCGGGACACCGCCGTCACGAACGCGGCGGCGATCCGGCCGGGCGCCAGCACGCCCCAGCGCAGCGGCGGCGCGTCCAGCGGGTTCGGGGTTCGGGCCGTCGGGAACGCGGGCGTCATGCCCGGAATCGTGTCATGCCCGGGCAGACTGAACCGCGTGCAGCACCTCACGTTCGCGTCGTTCGGGCCGTCTACCTGACGTGTCCACGGCCCCGTTCGAGCGCATCGTGGTGGAACACGGCCCCACCGTGCTCCGCGTGTGCCGGGCTTTGCTGCGCCCGGAGGACGCCCAGGACGCTTGGGCGGAAACCTTTCTCGCCGCGCTCCGGGCCTATCCCGAGTTGCCCGGGGACGCGAATGTGCAGGCCTGGTTGGTGACCATCGCCCATCGCAAGGCGATCGATCTGCTGCGGGGCAGCGCCCGGCGGGCGGTCCCGGTCGGCGACCTGCCCGAGCGGACGTCCACCCTCGGGCTACCCACCGAACCCGCGGACGACCTGTGGGCCGCGGTCCGGGCCCTGCCGGACCGGCAGCGGCACGCCGTCATCCACCACCACGTGGCCGGGCTGCCGTACCGGGAGGTCGCCGAGATCCTCGGGGGTACCCCCGAGGCCGTGCGCCGGGCCGCCGCCGACGGGATCAGGTCGTTGCGGCGCACCCTGTCGGATCAACTGCCGGCCGTACCCCAAGGAGTTCGATGATGACCGTCGACGTGGAATCGGCCCTGGCCGGCGCCGGCCCCACCGACCGGGCGATCCTGGCCGAGTTGCACGGCCGGCTGGCCACCGCAGCACGCGACCGGGGGCTGCTCGACATCTCGTACCGGACGCTGGAGAGCCCGCTGGGCAGCCTGCTGCTGGCCGCGACCCCGGTCGGCCTGATCCGGATCGCTTTCGCGGTCCAGGGGCACGAGCAGGCACTGGACGAGCTGGCCCAGCGGGTGGGACCGCGGATCCTGGCCGACGCCCGGCCGCTGGACGGCGCGGCCCACGAACTCGATGAGTACTTCGCCGGCCGCCGCCGTGCCTTCGACCTGCCCCTGGACCACCGGCTGACCAGCGGATTCCGCGCGGACGTGCTGGCCCAGCTGCCACGCATCGGGTACGGCACCACGGCCAGCTACGCCGACGTCGCTCGCGCCGCGGGTCACCCGCGGGCGGTCCGGGCCGTCGGCTCGGCGTGCGGGGCGAACCCGCTGCCCATCGTCGTGCCGTGCCACCGGGTGGTGCGGTCCGACGGCACCCCCGGTGGCTATGCCGGTGGCGCCGAGGCGAAGCGGATGCTGCTCAGATTGGAGGCCGGGCCGGCGTAGCGCCTGGACGCCGGCAGGCCTGGCCTCCGTCGACCGGCGTCGGGTCAGACCGGATCCTCAGCCCTCGATCGGGCCGATCGTCAAGCGGAACGTGTGCTCGCCGCCCGGCGGCAAGGTGATCAGGTCCACCCCGGAATTGAACGCGTCCGGTGGGCAGGTCATCGGTTCGACCGCCAGGGACTGCCGGGTCATCGTCGGGTTGTGCTCGTCCGGGATGCACAGCTGAACCCATGGGGCGCCGCGGTCCCACGTCAGCGCGACCCCACGGCCGCCGGGGCCGACCAGCCGCAGCGCCACGGTGCCCGCTTCGTCGAAGGTCAGGTCGGTGAACGCGTGATCGACCTCGATCCCGCGCAGGGAGGTGGGGGACCGGAAGTCGTAGCCGGCCGGCCCGACCGGCGCCGTTCCGACCGGCAGGAGCCGGTCCGGATCGACGGCCAGGTAGGTGGCGGCCGGGAGCTGCACGGTCCAATCGTCGACCCGCCCGCCGCCGGCGATCAGATAGGGATGGAACGACGCGCCGTAGGGCGCCGGGGCATCACCGGAATTCACCGCGGTGAGGGTGAACGTCAGTCCGTGGTCCGACAGCTCGTAGCGCGCGCGCAGGTCCAGCGGGAAGGGGTACCCGCGTTGCGGCCAGAGCCGATGGGTGAGCGTGACCGATTCGGCGTCGCGGTCGGCCACCTGCCAGGGGGCGAAACACACCAGGCCGTGTAGGGCGTTGAGTCGTTCGGGTTCGGAGAGCGGGAGCCGGTAATCGTCATCACCCCACCGGTATCGGCCGCCGGCCAGGCGATTCGGCCAGGGGGCGAGCACGGCGCCCTGGTAGGCGTGCGGGAGATCGTGCCGCCCGAAACCGGCAACGAGTGGTCGACCCTGCCAGCTCAGCTCGCGCAACGTCGCGCCGACCTCGGTGACGATGGCGGTCAGTCCGCGGCCGTGCAGGACGATCTGGGTACCGGTGGGGATCACCGGACCAGAATGACCGATCAGCCGACTCCGGCAACCGGGGCGCGTCGATGCCGGCGGACCGGCGCCTTGGTTTCCACCATCCGCGTCAGGTGCGCGGGCGCGGTCCGGCTCGGTCGCTCGGCGAGTGCGTCGGCGGCCGACAGCACCAGGTCGGTCACTTTGCGTTTGCCCTTGCGCAGCGAGGCGACCTGTTCCTTGGTGACCACCTGATCGCCGAGATACAGCACCGCCCACATGACCCCGTCGGCGTCACGCTCGACCTGGCCCACGTAGCTCGCCGCTGACAGTCGTTCGTTCACCTCGACTCCGTTCGGGTCGGACTGCCGGGATCGGACGGACGGCAGGTCACGAAATTGCCAAGCCGACGCCGGGCGTTGTGGAGCGTCTTCTACTCCATTCGGCCTAGGCCAATTGTCCGGGATCCTGCATAACGACGCCAGGGTCCGATGGGATGCACCTTCCGATACCGGCGTGACACGCAGTGGTGGGATTCTGGCCAATCCGCCCACCGAACGCATGGCGACAGGGTGCCCGCCCGCCGTCTGCGCCGTTTCGGTGACGGTGCGACAAGATCGCCTGGTCCGGCCATACCGGCACGATGGGCGGCGGGGCGGCCCTGTCCCCGGCGCCGACCGCGACCTAGAGTTGGCCGAGCTTGCGAGGCCGCCATGTCGGCAGTAGGACCGGGCGCAGGCAATCTGGCGACGCAGGAGCCTGATTGTCCAGCGCGGTCCTACACTCGCCGAGGTCATGGGTTCCGGAGCGGCCGAGCCCGTTCGACGACGGGAGCAGCGGCGTGCAGCGATGTAGCGGCTGAGCGATCTGCACAGTCCCTCGAACCCCCTCGAAACCCTCCGACCGTCATCGACCCACCCAGGAGATATACCCCAATGTCCGCACCGCTATCCGCCCAGTGGTCCTTCGAGACCCGCCAGATCCACGCCGGTCAGACCCCGGATCCGACCACCAAGGCCCGGGCGCTGCCGATCTACCAGACCACGTCCTATGCCTTCGACTCGTCCGAGCACGGGCGCAAGCTGTTCGCCCTGGAAGAGCTCGGCAACATCTACACCCGGATCATGAATCCCACCCAGGCCGTGGTGGAGGACCGGATCAACTCACTGGAGGGCGGCGTCGGCGCCCTTTTGGTGGCGTCCGGCCAGTCGGCGGAGACCCTGGCCATCCTGACCCTGGCCGAGGCCGGCGACCAGATCGTGTCCTCACCCCGGCTGTACGGCGGCACCTACAACCTCTTCCACTACACCCTGCCCAAGCTGGGCATCACGGTGGACTTCGTGGAAGATCCGGACGACCCCGAGTCGTGGCGGGCGGCGGCCAAGCCGAACACCAAGGCCTTCTACGGCGAATCCATCTCCAACCCGGCGCTGGATGTGCTGGACTTCGCCGCGGTGTCCGCGGTCGCGCACGAGGTCGGCGTGCCGCTGATCGTCGACAACACGGTGCCATCGCCCTACCTGATCCGCCCGATCGAGCACGGCGCCGACATCGTCGTGCACTCGGCAACCAAGTACCTGGGCGGGCACGGCACCGCCATCGGCGGCGTCATCGTCGACTCCGGCCGGTTCGACTGGGTGGGCCACGCCGACCGGTTCCCCAGCTTCAACACCCCCGACCCGAGCTACAACAACCTGACCTGGGGCGTCGACCTCGGTCCGGAGGGGCTGTTCAAGACCAATGTCGCCTACATCTTCAAGGCTCGGCTGCAGGGGCTGCGCGACATCGGGCCGGCGATCAGCCCGTTCAACGCCTTCCTGATCTCCCAGGGCATCGAGACGCTCTCCCTGCGGGTCCAGCGGCACAACGACAACGCCGGCCGGGTGGCCGAGTTCCTGGCCGGGCGCGACGAGGTCGAGTCGGTGTCGTACCCGGGTCTGGCCACCAGCGCGTGGCACCCCCTGCAGGAGAAGTACTCCCCGCTCGGCGGCGGCCCGCTCGTCTGCTTCGAGATCAAGGGCGGCGTCGAGGCCGGGCAGACGTTCACCGACGCGCTGGAGTTGTTCACCAACCTCGCCAACATCGGTGACGTGCGGTCGCTGGTGATCCACCCGGCGTCGACCACCCACGCGCAGCTGGCGCCGGCCGAACAACTGACCACGGGCGTGACGCCCGGGTTGATCCGGCTGGCCGTCGGCATCGAGCACATCGACGACATCCTGGCCGACCTGGAGGCCGGATTCCGGGCCGCGAAGGGGCAGTGACCGCCCTGGCGGGGTCGCCGGTCGGGACCGACGCCCGGGTCGATCCACGGCGGTACGTCGACATCGGGTCGTTGACGACCGAGTCCGGTGCGCGGCTGGACTCGGTCACCCTGGCCTACGAGAGCTGGGGCACCCTCAACGAGGCCGGCGACAACGCGGTGCTGGTGCTGCACGCGCTGACCGGTGACGCGCACGTGGTCGGTCCCGCCGGGCCGCACCAACCCACCCCGGGCTGGTGGGACGGGCTGATCGGGCCCGGCGCCCCGGTGGACACCGATCGGTACTTCGCCGTCGCCGCCAACGTCCTCGGCGGCTGCCGGGGGTCGACCGGGCCGTCGTCGCGGGCGCCGGACGGCCGGCCCTACGGATCCCGGTTCCCGCGGGTGACGATCCGCGACCAGGTCGCCGCCGAGGCGGCGCTCGCCGACGCGCTGGGCATCGCCCGGTTCGCCGCGGTCGTCGGCGGGTCGATGGGCGGCATGCGGGCCCTGGAATGGGCGGTCGGTCTTCCCGACCGGGTGGACCGGTGCCTGGCCCTGGCCACCTGCGCGTTCTTCACCGCCGACCAGATCGCTTGGGGCGCTGCACAACTCGCGGCGATCCGGGGCGATCCGGACTTCCGGGGCGGGGACTTCTACGACGGGCCGGCCCCGCTCGCCGGGATGGCGATCGCCCGGCAGATCGCGCACACCACCTACCGGTCGGCGCTGGAACTGAACACCAGGTTCGGCCGGGCACCGCAGGGTGACGAGGACCCGCTGCGGGGTGGCCGGTTCGCGGTGGAGTCGTACCTGCAGCATCACGGCCGCAAGCTGGGTGCCCGGTTCGACCCCAATTCCTACCTGGTGCTGACCGAGGCCATGCATACGCACGACATCGGCCGTGGCCGGGGCGGGGTCGACGCCGCGCTGCACCGGATGACGGCCGAGTTGACCGTGTCCGTGGTCGACTCGGACCGGCTGTTCCTCCCCGCCCAGGGCGAGCTGATCGCCACCGCACCGACCGCTCGGCCGCTGGTCGTCATGCACAGCGACTACGGGCACGACGGCTTTCTGATCGAGGCCGACGCGATCGCCGGTGTGGTTCGGGAGGCGCTGGCCCGGCCGGTCGGTCGGCCGGGGCCGGGACCAAAGTCCTGATTGTCATTGCGTCGGGACGGCCGATCGGCCCTCCACCTGCGGTAACTCCGGAGATCGGTCGACGGGCCACGATCGCGGGGCGAGTCCGACGCGACCGCGTCGGCGTTCGCCTCTAGGCTTGATGCGGCTCGGATGCCGGCCTCGCCGTGCGCCCGGCCGGCCCTACGTAGTTCCGTATCCGCAAGCGAAGGGATGTGCCCAGTGGCGGCCATCGAACTCATCGGTGCACGCGAGATTCTCGATTCCCGGGGTAACCCCACCGTCGAGGTGGAGGTCGCGCTCGACGACGGGTCGCTGGCCCGCGCGGCGGTGCCCTCCGGCGCGTCGACGGGTGAGCATGAGGCGGTCGAGCTGCGGGACGGCGATTCGGCCCGCTACCTCGGCAAGGGCGTGCTCAAGGCCGTCGACGCCGTGCTGGAGGAGATCGGTCCGGCCCTGATCGGGTACGACGCGATCGAGCAGCGCGTGATCGACCAGAAGCTGATCGACCTGGACGGCACCCCGGACAAGGGGCGGATCGGCGCCAACGCGATCCTGGGCGTCTCCCTGGCCGTCGCCAAGGCCGCCGCCGAGTCGGCCGAGCTGGAGCTGTTCCGCTACGTGGGCGGCCCCAACGCGCACATCCTCCCGGTGCCGATGATGAACATCGTCAACGGCGGTGCGCATGCCGACAGCGGCGTCGACGTCCAGGAATTCATGATCGCGCCGATCGGTGCGCCGACGTTCCGCGAATCGCTGCGCTGGGGTGCCGAGGTCTACCACTCGCTCAAGTCGGTCCTGAAGAAGGCCGGCTTCTCCACCGCGCTCGGCGACGAGGGCGGGTTCGCGCCGGCCGCATCGTCCAGCAAGGCCGCGCTCGACCTGATCTCCGAGGCGATCACCAAGGCCGGTTTCGGCTTCGGCACCGACGTCGTGCTGGCCATGGATGTGGCCGCCACCGAGTTCCACAACGACGGCGCCTACACCTACGAGGGCGGCCAGAAGAGCTCCGACGAGATGATCGCCATCTACGCCGATCTGATCGCCAACTACCCGATCGTCTCCATCGAGGACCCGCTGTCCGAGGATGACTGGGACGGCTGGATCTCGATGACCACCCAGCTCGGGTCGAAGATCCAGATCGTCGGCGACGACCTGTTCGTCACCAACCCGGAGCGGCTGGAGGACGGCATCGCCCGCGGCGCCGCGAACGCCCTGCTGGTCAAGGTCAACCAGATCGGCACCCTGTCCGAGACCCTGGACGCGGTCACCCTGGCGCACAACGCCGGTTACCGCTGCATGATGAGCCACCGCTCCGGCGAGACGGAGGACGTCACCATCGCCGACCTGGCCGTGGCCACCGGTTGTGGGCAGATCAAGACCGGCGCGCCGGCCCGGTCCGAGCGGGTCGCCAAGTACAACCAGTTGCTGCGCATCGAGGAGAACCTCGGCGACGCGGCGCGGTACCTCGGTGAGCTCGCCTTCCCGCGGTACTCTGCCGGTTCCTGAGGCCGGTGGTTTCGCCGGTTCCCGACTGGAGGAATCTGCGAACGAATGAGTGAAACACCGCAGCGGCGACCGGGTTCCGGGTCACGTCCGACCGGGAACCGGTCGTCCGCCGCGGGGGCCAAGGGCCGGACCGGGCGGTCGCGCTCCGGTTCGTCCCGCCCGTCGGCCTCGCGGCCCGGTACCGCCCCGACCTCGGCGGCGCCGGGTACCGCGCGCCGGTCCAGCCGGAGCTGGCGGACTGCCGTGTTGCCGGGGCGCAGTCTCATGCCGCAGTCGGCGTTGGCCCGGCAGGTCGCCATCCTGGGTCTGGTGCTCTGCGCGGTGGCCCTGTCCGTCGCGTTCCCGCTGCGCAACTACCTGGAGCAGCGGGCGGACCTGGCGTCGGCCGTGGCCTCCCAGCAGGATCTTGAACAGCAGCGGGCCGAGCTGCAGGCCCGCAAGAACGCGCTGCTGGACAACGACTACGTCGCCGCCGAGGCGCGTCGCCGCCTGCAATTCGTCACCCCGGGGGACGTCGTGTTCGTGGTGCACGCCCCACCGCTGGCCGCCGCCGACGACGGCTCGGCCGTTGCCCCGGCGAACACCGGCCCCTGGTACGGCGGGCTGTGGGACACGCTGACCGAGGAGGGGCAGTAGCGCTGCGCATCGCGCCGGCGACGGACGACGATGTCGCCCTGCTGACGCGCGAACTGGGCCGGCCCCCGCGCGGGCTGCTGGGTGTCGCCTACCGCTGCGACCACGGCGTGCCCGCGGTGGTGCAGACCGCGCCGCGGCTGCCGGACGGTACCCCGTTTCCCACCCTGTTCTACCTGTGCTGCTCGGTGCTGAATTCGGCGATCGGGCGGATGGAGGCCGGGGGACTGATGCGGGAGATGACCGACGAACTCGCGGTCGACCCGGACCTGGCCACGGACTACCGGGCGGCGCACGAGCAGTACCTCGCCCTGCGCAACGGGATCGACGATCTCGGCATCGCCGTCACCGCCGGTGGGATGCCCGACCGGGTCAAATGCCTGCACGTGCTGGTGGCGCACTCGCTGGCCGTCGGCCGCGGCGTCAACCCCCTGGGCGACCGGGCCGTCGACATGCTGGGTGACTACTTCCGCGGGGCCGTGCCGTGTGCCCGGCTCGATCCGATCGATACTCGTCAGCTGCGCTGATCGTGACGTCGATCGTGCCCCGACCTTCTTGGTTTCCCGATGTGGAGCCGGCTTTCGTTGCCGAACTCGGCTCAGCCGGTCGACGGCGTGATGGCCTCCACGATTCTCCTGGTCGGGTAGCCGGCGGGTAGTTCCCCGAAGACCCGGTCGCCGGTCCAGCCGAGCCGGGTGACGCAGTACAGGTCCGCGACGTCCGGCGGGGCCTGCCGGATCAGCAGACCGGCGGCGAAGGTGCGCGCGGCGAGCGAGCACAACCGGCGCGCCGCCGCGGGATCCGGCTCCTGCCGCAGCGCAGCGGTCAATGCGGTGACGCTCGCGTCGTAGTCCGGGTGACCGCCCCCGGCGGCGGCCAGGTCGGAGAGCAGCGCCGCGGCGCTCTCCGGGTTGCGCTGCACGGCGCGGACGGCGTCCAGCGCGGTGACGGTGCCGGAACCTTCCCAGATGCCGTTCAGCGGTGATTCGCGCAGTAGCCGGGCCATCGGGAACGTCTCCAGGTATCCGTTGCCGCCGAAACACTCGAGCGCTTCGGCCGTGACCGGAACGGCCCGCTTGCAGGTCCAGAACTTCGCCGCGGGCAGCGCGATCCGCAGCAGCGCCGCGGCCTCCCGCGAGCCGGCGGTGGAGCCGTCGACCAGGTCGGCCAGCCGGAGCGCGGTCAGCGTCGCGGACCACGATTCCACCGCCAGGTCGGCCAGCACCGCGGCCATCGGCGCGTGGTCGGCCAGCGGCCGACCGAACGCGTGGCGGCGCGCGGCGTAGAACGCGGCCTGAGACAGGCCGGCCCGGATCTGGCCGGCCGAGCCGAGCACGCAGTCCATCCGGGTCATCGTCACCATCTCGAGAATGGTGGCCACACCGCGTCCCTCGTCGCCCAGCCGCCAGCCGAAGGCACCGTCGTACTCGAGCTCGGCGGAGGCATTGGAACGGTTGCCGAGCTTGTCCTTGAGCCGAACCAGGGTGATTCCGTTGCGGGCGCCGTCGGGCAGCACCCGCGGCACGACGAAGCAGGTGACGCCGCCCGGTGCCTGCGCCAGGGTCAGGAACAGGTCGTTCATCGGGGCGGAGGTGAACCACTTGTGCCCGGTCAGCCGGTACTCACCGTCCGGCCCGGCCGGGACCGCCGCGGTGCTGATGGCCCGCACGTCCGACCCGCCCTGCTTCTCGGTCATCGACATGCCCGCCAGCAGGCCCTGTTTCGCGGCCGCCGGCCGAAGTCGTAGGTCCGGGACCGTAGGCCGGGCTCGAACATCCCGGCCAGCGCCGGGTCGTGACGTAGCGCCGGCACCGCGGCGTAGGTCATCGACAGCGGGCACATCTGGCCCGAGTCCGTCTGCGTCCACAGGTAGAAGCCGGCGGCCCGATTCAGGTGCGGGTGCACACCCGCGTCCGGCGCCCACGGCGCGGCCTGCAGGCCGGCACCGACCGCCCGGGTCAGCAACGCGTGCCACGACGGGTGGTACTCGACCTCGTCGATCCGGTGGCCGGCCCGGTCGTGGGTGTGCAGCACCGGCGGGTACGTGTCGGCCAGCCGAGCGTGCTCGTTCCACTCGGCAGAGCCGGCATCGACGGCCAGCGCTTGCAGCTCAGCGGTCGGCCCGGCCCCGGCCGCGGCCAACCCGGCGGCCAGCGCGGGGTCAGGTGCGGCGGCGTCGAACCCGACCAACGGATCCACGGTGTTGGTGACGACGTGAGTGGGCGGCACCCGACCAGTTCTACCCGCCCGCCGGGCCGCCCCTTCGGTCCAGCGCCCCCCATCGGCACGGACCCGGTTCCGCGGCGACCAAGGTGCTCGGTCCCGGGATGTGGGGTCATTTGCGGAAAGTTGGCCGGGCTCGGGGCGTCCGTTGTTCCGCGGGCGACGCGCCGGGCGCTGCCTGGCCGGGTGTGGAGTGCGGGAGCCCGCGGCGAGGGGTACTCGCAGAAGGGTGGTCGGGCTCGGGGCGTCCGGCGTTCCGCGGGGAGGGGCGTGGGTGCGGGGCTTCGGGGTCGGATCAGCGGCGGGTACCGTCCGGTCCGTGACGACGACCGGTGGGAGCGGCATGACCGGTGAACGGGGCATGCGGGTCGCCGCGATCGACTGCGGCACCAACTCGATCCGGCTGCTGGTCGCCGACGTCGCCCCGGAAGTGGACGGCCGGCTCCGACTGACCGATGTGCACCGGGAGATGCGGGTCGTTCGGCTGGGCCAGGGGGTGGATGCCACCGGTCGGCTGTCCGAGGATGCGCTGGACCGGACGTGGCGCGCGCTGGCCGATTACGCGGCGGTCATCAGGACATCGGGTGCGGTGCGGACGCGGATGGTCGCCACGTCGGCCACCCGGGACGCGCAGAACCGGGGAGACTTCGTCGAGATGGTCCGGTCCACCCTCGGCCAGGACCCGGAGGTGATCTCCGGGCAGGAGGAGGCCGAGCTCTCCTTCGCCGGGGCCGTCGGCGACCTCGAACCGTCGACCGGTCCGTTCCTGGTCGTCGACATCGGCGGCGGCTCCACCGAGTTGGTCGTCGGCGAGCGTGACGGGGCCACCAACCGGTTGGCCGGCGGCACCAGCCTGGACATCGGCTGCGTGCGGATCACCGAACGGATCCTGCGCGGCGATCCGCCGACGGCCGCCGAGCGGGACGAAGCTCGCCGGTGGGCCCGGCAGATCCTGGGCGACGGACTCGATCGCCTCCCGATCGAGCGGGTGCGCCGACTGGTGCCGGTGTCCGGCACCGCGACCACCGTGGCCGCGGCCGCGTTGCGGTTGCCGACCTATGACCCGGCCCGGATCCACCTGTCCGAGATCGCTGTCGACCGGGTGCACGCCGTCGCCGACACGCTGCTCGGGGCCACCCGGGCGCACCGGGCCGCCCTCGGGTACATGCATCCGGGCCGGGTCGACGTCATCGGTGGTGGAGCGTTGATCCTGTCCACGATGGTGGCGCTGGTCGCCCACCGGGTCCGGCACCCGCTGGCATCGGTGACGGTCTCCGAGCACGACATCCTGGACGGCATCGCCCTGTCCGTCGGCTGAGTCCATGGACCACCGGGCCCGGGCTCTAGGCTCCTTCCGGGCGCCCCCGTAGCCCAATCGGCAGAGGCAGACCACTTAAAATGGTTGCAGTGTGGGTTCGAGTCCCACCGGGGGCACCATTGGTCAGCATCGCTCGGCCAGGATCGTGACACCCCTCGCCCGTGAGATCGGGGCAGCACGCCGGCCGGTCATCGGCCAGAGCTCACGATCGTTCGTCATCATCAGGTCCGCGCCACGCGGCCCGGACGCTCCTCGACCTGCCGTCGGGGCAGAACCCGTCGCTCGGGAACCAACGGGCCGTTGCCTGCGTTGGACTCGTGGGAAGCCCGAGTCGTCACCGCACGGTGATGTTCGTCGGTTAGGTTCCCAGGAAGTTCGCTCACAGATTGTTCCCATCGCCTCATCGGAGGGCAGCGTGCAAGGCTCCAGCAATCCCGCCTTCAGAAACATGGAGAAGGTGATCGGCTCGCAGCAGCAGGCGGCACCCAGTGCCCAGTACCTCGACCAGATGTACAACCAGCCTGCGTACCAGGCGCCTGCCCGCGAGCGCGGTCATTCTGGTCCTGGCCGTCGTCGCCGGCTTCGCCACCGCCTGGTTCCAGGCCTACTACCTGGCTCTGCCCGGCGCACTCATCGGCTTCGTGCTGGCCCTGGTCATCATCTTCAAGCGGATGATCAGCCCGCCGCTGATCCTTGCCTATGCCGTCGCTGAAGGCGTCTTCCTCGGCGCCATCACCGGCGTGTTCAACCAGTGGTATCCGGGGATCGCCGCGCAGGCGATCGTCGGCACGCTCGGTGTGTTCGGCGGCATGCTGGTGATCTACAAGACCGGCGCCATCAAGGTGACCCCGCGCTTCACCAAGATGATCATCGGCGGCGTCATCGGCGTCGCCGTACTGATGCTGTTCAACCTGGTCATGGGCCTGTTCGGATTCGACGTGGGGCTGCGCAGCGGCGGGCCGGTGGCGATCATCTTCTCGATCGTCTGCATCGCCCTGGCCGCGTTCAGCTTCCTCATCGACTTCGACGCGATCGACGCGGCGATCAAGCAGGGTGCGCCGGCCAACACCGCCTGGTACTTCGCGTTCGGTCTGATGGTGACCCTGGTCTGGCTGTACCTGGAGATCCTGCGACTGCTGGGTTACGCCAGACAGTAGGGACTCCGCGCGGTCCTGACGGACGAAACGGCCCCGACCGGGATTGGCCCGGTCGGGGCCGTTGCACGTGAGCGTCAGGCCGACAGCGGGCGGACGAACCCGGCGTCGGGTGGATCCAGGTCCGCCAGCTCGGCGATCGCGGCCGGCACGAGGACCTGCATGGCCCGGCCGTAGCCGGCGCCCGATGGATGGAAACGGTCGGCGGCGAACAGATCGGGCTGCCCGACGAACTGTGGACTCACCAGGCGGGCCAGGGCGACCGGCCGTCCACCCGCGGCGTCGACGGCGCGTTCCTGCATCGCCGCCAGCCGCAGCGACCAGGTGCTCAGCACACTGCGCAGCGGCTGCGGGATCGCGGTGATGACGCCGAAGTCCGGGCAGGTGCCGACGACCACCGGGATGCCCCGGCCGGTCAGGGTGGCCGCGGCCTGTCCGAGCTGCGCGGCCGACCGCCACGGCGGGACCCGGTCCCGCAGATCATTGCCGCCGATCAGGATGACCACGATGTCCGGGCGATCGGCGAAGCAGAGCTCCAACTGACGGGGCAGGTCCGCCGTCCGCGCGCCGGTCAGGCCGTGCGACCGCAACCGCACCGGACGGTCCAGATGGGCGGCCAGTCCGCGAGCGATGATCACGCCCGGCAACTCGTCGGCGGTCCGGACGCCGTACCCCACGGATGTCGAGTCGCCCAACATGACCAGGGTCAGCGGTGGCTCGAACGGATCGTCGTCACCGGCTGCGCTTCCGTCGGGTCGGTAGACGTCCGCGCCCTGGGGCAGCCGGACGTGCACCAGATGGTCGGCGACCTGCTGCTGGGCGACGGTCGCACCGGGAACGGGTGGCGGGACCAGGGTGCCGTCGGCCAGGGCCGCGGCCAATGCCGCCTTCTCGATGGAACGGGTGGTGGTCCAGGCCTGCCCGATCAGGCCGACCAGGGCGCTGCTGAGGCCGGCGAGCACGCTCAGCCCGGCCACGGCGGCCACGCCTCGGCCGGGGACACCTCTGGGCGCAATGGATCGTGACGGTGCGAAGTTCTCGGCCGATCCCGACGCCCTTGTCGGGAAGATGCTCATCAATCCCCCTCTCCCGTGCGGTTGGCCCGGCGCGCTCCTTGTCGATCTGAGACTTCTTCCGGTATGAACACCGGTCAGCGTCTCGATGTTTCCCGTCGTTCACATTTCAACTTCTATTTTGCGCCGCGATGGCCTCGTCGCGCTGCTCCACGAAATGACGAGAATGTGTGGGGGAGCAGTCGCTGCGACGAGCGCGGATGCACATTCTTCACCCTTATGGGTGAAAGATACGGTGACTCTGCGTGCTCGATCGGTGGTGAGCGATCCCCCAGGAACCCCCCGCTCATGAGAGCCATGTCCGTTCCGTGCTGATACCGGACGGCGCGATCACCGTCCTCCCCGGCCGAACGGCTCCTGTGTCGCCGAATCGCCCCCAGGTGCCCTCCTGCTGTGCTCGATGGTGGCCTCGCAGGCTCGGCCGATCAGGACGGCACCGGGTGGCGATCCGGCTCCTGTGTCGCCGAATCGCCCCCAGGTGCCCTCCTGCTGTGCTCGATGGTGGCCTCGCAGGCTCGGCCAACTAGCCTGACGGGCGTGCGCTACGCCCAGTCCGTCGTGGACCTCATCGGCAACACCCCACTCGTCAAGCTCGGCCCGCTGGCCGCCGGCGTCGCCCCGTTGGTGCTGGCCAAGGTCGAGTACGTCAACCCCGGTGGGTCGGTCAAGGACCGGATCGCGGTCCGCATGATCGATGCGGCCGAGCAGTCGGGCGCACTTCCGCCCGGCGGCACGATCGTCGAGCCGACCAGCGGGAACACGGGCGTCGGCCTGGCCCTGGTGGCCCAACAACGGGGCTACCGCTGCATCTTCGTCTGCCCGGACAAGGTCAGCGAGGACAAGCGGAACGTGCTGCGTGCCTACGGGGCGGAGGTGGTGGTCTGCCCGACCTCGGTGGCCCCGGAGGACCCGACGTCGTACTACTCGGTGTCCGACCGGCTGGTCCGGGAAACCGCGGGCGCCTGGAAGCCGGATCAGTACTCCAACCCGCAGAACCCGGCCAGCCATTACGAGTCGACGGGCCCCGAGATCTGGCGGGACACCGACGGGCGGATCACCCATTTCGTCACCGGGGTCGGGACCGGCGGCACCATCTCCGGCACCGGTCGCTACCTCAAGGACGTCTCGGCCGGGCGGGTGCAGGTGATCGGGGCCGACCCCGAAGGCTCGGTCTACTCCGGCGGAACCGGCCGGCCCTACCTCGTCGAAGGCGTCGGTGAGGACTTCTGGCCGAGCGCCTACGACCGGACGGTCGCCGACGAGATCATCGCGGTCTCCGACGCCGAGTCGTTCGCCCTCACCCGTCGCCTCGCCCGGGAGGAGGGCCTGCTGGTCGGCGGCTCCTGCGGGATGGCGGTCGCCGCGGCGCTGCGGCTGGCGCAGCGGCTGACCACCGACGACGTCGTGGTGGTCCTGCTACCGGACGGCGGCCGCGGTTACCTGTCCAAGATCTTCTCCGACCCGTGGATGGCCTCCTACGGGTTCCTGGCTCGGGAGGGCGCGGCGACGGTCGGGCAGGTGCTGCGCGGCAAGAGCGGTGAACTCCCTGCCTTGGTGCACACGCATCCCAACGAGACGGTGCGGGACGCCGTCGAGATCATGCATGAGTACGGGGTGTCCCAGATGCCAGTGGTCAATGCCGAGCCGCCCGTGATGTCCGGTGAGGTCGTCGGCTCGGTCTCCGAACGCGAACTGCTCGACGCGCTGTTCGCCGGTACTGCCTCGCTCGCCGACGCCGTCGCCAAGCACATGGCCCCGCCGTTCCCGCTGGTCGGCTCCGGGGAGGACGTGCCCACCCTGCGGACCGCGTTGCAGGAACGGGACGCCGTCATGGTGATCGACGACGGCAAACCGGTGGGCGTGCTGACCCGGGCCGACCTGCTCGCGTTCGTCGCCTCGGCCTGACCAACCCGGGCCGACCTGCGGACATCGCCCCGGCCCGACGGCACCCGTGATCGCTTGGCGCGGCCTACCATCGGTAGCGGTGACCGGTTCGGCCGAGCGCGGAAGTCGTCCGTCCGGCATGTCCGGGCGCCGGCAATCCGGTGACGATGGACCGGATTGGTCAGTGCGGTCCTCAGGAGGCGTCGTGACGTACCTTCCCGCTCCGTACGAGACGCCCCAGCAGGACGATCTGGTGGCGACGCTGGCGGCCGTCCTGACCACCACCGTGGCCGGGCTGACCTCCTGGCTGCTGGGCTCCTGGGCGTACACGACGATTCGATCGCTGTACGACGTCTTCACGGTGAACGATCCGCCGGACGCGTCGACCGGCCAGGTCGAGTCGGCGGTCGTGGCAGCCGGCTGGGGTGTCGCGGCGGTGTTCCTTGGTCTGGGTGCCCTGTTCGTGCTGTTCCGGCGGGGCCGGAAGGCGGCCGTGCTCGGCGGGCTGATCGCCGTCGGCACCACGGCGTTGGCCCAGTTCGGCTTCGGATACGGGGATGTCGGCGCCGCGGTGCCGATCCACAACTGGCCGCTGTACTGGGGTGGCATCGTGGTGGTCGTTCTGGCCCTACTGCCGGCCACCGGGCGGTGGCTGGGTCGCCGCCGACGGACGCGCAGGTCCCCGGAGGTCCTGGGCACCACTGCGTCCGGGGCGATCCTGTGGCCGGGTACCTGACCGCGCCCCGGCCGGCCGAACCGGCCAGGCCAGGGGTATACCGAGCCTCCTAGGGTGACGGTATGACTGACGCCGCCGGACCTCGCGCCGCGCATCTCCCGGGCTTTGCCACCCGCGCCATTCACGCCGGCCAGGAACCCGACCCGCTGACCGGTGCGGTCGTGGTGCCGATCTATCAGACGTCGACGTTCGCGCAGGACGTGGTGGGCGAAACCCGGGCCGGCTACGACTACTCGCGCGCCGGGAATCCCACCCGGACCGCGCTCGAGCAGGCGATGGCCGCGCTGGAAGGCGGCCGTTCGGGGTTCGCGTTCGCCTCCGGAATGGCCGCGGCGGACACCTACATCCGAGCGGTGCTGCGTCCGGGTGACCACCTGATCTTGCCCGACGACGCGTACGGCGGTACCTTCCGGTTGATCGACAAGATCTGCGTGCCTTGGGGTCTGACCTATTCGACGGTGCCGCTGGGCGACCTCGACGCGGTCCGGGCCGCGATGCGCCCGGCCACCCGGGTGATCTGGTGCGAGACCCCGACGAATCCGTTGCTGAACATCGCCGACATCGCCGGGCTCGCCGAGATCGCCCACGGCACGGGGGCACAGCTGGTGGTGGACAACACCTTCGCCTCGCCGTACCTGCAGCAGCCGATATCCCTCGGCGCTGACGTGGTGCTGCATTCGACCACCAAATACGTCGGCGGGCATTCCGACGTGGTCGGCGGCGCGCTGGTGACCGACCGCGCCGATCTGGCGGAAGCCCTTGCCTTCCACAACAAGTCGATGGGTGCCGTGGCCGGTCCGTTCGACTCCTGGTTGACCTTGCGCGGGCTCAAGACGCTGGCGGTGCGGATGGACCGGCACTGCGACAACGCCGAACGCGTCGTCGAACTACTGGCCGGGCATCCGCGGGTGAGTCGGGTGTACTACCCGGGCCTGCCCGGGCACCCCGGGCATCAGGTGGCGGCGCGGCAGATGCGTCGTTTCGGCGGCATGGTGTCGTTCAGCGTGCGTGACGGCCAGGAAGAGGCACTCAAGGTCTGCCGGCGCACCCAGCTGTTCACCCTGGGCGAGTCCCTGGGCGGGGTGGAATCGCTGATCGAGCACCCCGGGCTGATGACGCATGCCAGCGTCGCCGGTTCGGCTCTGCAGGTGCCGGACGACCTCATCCGGCTCTCCGTCGGCATCGAGGACGCGGACGATCTGCTCGCCGACCTGCGCGACGCCCTGGACTGACCGCGTTCGGCCCGACCGCGCGCTCTCGACCCGCGCGGATCAACTGCGCGGGCGCGGATGAAGTCGCCAACTTCGGTCCCACCCGTCTCAAACGGCGCCAGTTGATCCGCGCGGTGGTAGTTGATCCGCGCGGGGACCCGACCACCGCGCCGGAACTTGATCAGCGCGGCGCCGGGCGCGGCCGGGGCGGCGGGTCCGCGACCGCTGGGGCAGGATGCACGGCATGGAGCGGGTCGATGTGGCGCAGGTCCGGGCGGCCGCGCGGGCGCTGCAGCCGATCGTGCGGTACACGCCGGTGGAGACGTCCCGGCCGCTGCAGGAAGCCGTCGGCGGCCCGGTGTTCCTCAAATGTGAGAATCTGCAGCGGACCGGCTCGTTCAAGATTCGCGGCGCCTACCTGCGGATCTCCCGGCTGTCCGCGGCGGAGAAGGCGGCCGGGGTGGTCGCCGCCTCGGCCGGCAACCATGCCCAAGGCGTCGCATTGGCCGCGTCCCTGGTGGGCGCCTCGGCCACGGTCTTCATGCCGGTCGGCGCGTCGATCGCGAAACTGACCGCGACCCGCGCCTACGGCGCGCACGTCGAACTGGCCGGTCAGACCCTGGATGAGGCTCTGGACGCCGCGTTGGAGTTCGCGGCCCGCACCGGAGCCGTGATGGTGCACCCGTTCGACCATCTGGACGTTTTGCTCGGGCAGGCCACGGTGGGGCTGGAGATCGCCGAGCAGGTGCCGGACGTCGCGACCGTCGTGGTGGCCGCCGGCGGCGGCGGGCTGATCTCGGGAGTCGCCGCGGTCCTCAAGGAACTCAAGCCGGATGTGCGGGTGGTCGGCGTGCAGGCCGAGCAGGCGGCCGCCTGGCCGGGATCACTCGCCGCCGGGCAACCGCTGCGGCTGCGGGAGATGTCCACGCTCGCGGACGGCATTGCCGTCGGGGAACCGTCCGCGCTCACGTTCGCGCACGTGGTCGACCTGGTCGACGAGATCGTCATGGTCACCGAGGACGAACTGTCCCGGGCCATGCTGCTGTGCCTGGAACGGGCGAAGCTGGTGGTCGAGGCCGCCGGCTGCGCGGCCGTCGCCGCGATCATGGCCCGCCCGGAGATGTTCACCCCACCGGTCGTCGCCGTGTTGTCCGGCGGAAACATCGACCCGCTGGTGTTGTTGCACGTCACCCAGCACGGCTTGGTGGCGGCGGGGCGGTTCCTGTCCCTGCGGGTGGACATCGTCGACCGTCCGGGTTCGCTGGCCGCACTGCTCGGGTTGGTCGGCGACCTCGGCGGCAACGTGCTGGACGTCGAACACTCCCGGGTGGGCTCGTCGCTGTCCCTGGGTGATGTCGAGGTCGCGCTCCGCCTGGAGACCCGGGGCGCCGAGCACTGCGACACGATCGTCGAGGCGCTCGGCAACGCCGGGTTCCGGGTGTTGGAAAGGCGGTGAAAGTGCAGGTCAGCCGCTGAACGGCGTGGCCTCGACCACGCTGACCTTCTGCGTCCGCCCGTTGGGCAGGATGTACTCGCGGGACTCGCCCCGGCTGGCGCCGAGGATGGCCTGGCCGAGCGGCGACTGCGGTGAGTACACGGGCAGCGAGCCGTGCACGCCCTCCTCGCGGGAGCCGAGCAGGAAGGTCTCGCGGTCATCGTCGTCGCCGTCGTAGGCGATGGTGACGACCATGCCGGGCTCGACGACGCCGTCGTCGGCCGGGGCTACGCCGACCTCGGCGTCGCGCAACAGTTCCTGCAGGTGGCGGATGCGGGCCTCCTGCTTGGCCTGTTCGTCCCGCGCGGCGTGATAACCACCGTTCTCCTTGAGATCGCCTTCTTCGCGCCGCTCGTTGATCTCGGCGGCGAGCACGGGGCGATGCGCCACGAGCTCGTCCAGCTCGTGCTTGAGACGGTCGTGGGCCTCCTGGGTCAACCAGGTCACGCCGGTGCCGGTCATGGCAACTCCTTTACTACAGATAGCCGTCTGTACCGCCGAATTCCGGTGGTACGTACGCGGGTGCCGCGAGCCGGTCGCGACGCGCGTGCCCGCACTCGATTTGGCACAAAAACACCTCACGGCCCCCTCGGGGGCCGCTTTGTTGAACCCATGGTAACACGACCGGCCGGGCCGGTGTCCGATTCCGCCGACCGGGCGGGCCGGGATCGCCGACGTCGTAGGCGACGATCCGGTGATCAATTCGAGCCCTCCCACCTGCGGCGATGCCGGATCGGTCGGTCGGCCGGGCGGTCCCGGCGGGGATGTCGGTGCGGCCGTGGACAATGGGGTCGTCCGCGGACGGCCGTGCTCCTGGACCGTGCCTCCGGCCGCGGACGGGAAAGGGAAGGAAGAACAGATGGTGAGCGATGCGATCCCCGCGCCCGAGGCGCTGGATGCGGAACATCCGGTCGCGCACACCGACTCGGAGGAACTGATCGCCACGGGGGCCGATGCGGCCATGGTCGACGCCGCGCAGGCCCGCGACGAGGCGGCGTTGGTCGCTCCGCTGCGGCTGATGGCGGTGCACGCCCACCCGGACGACGAATCCAGCAAGGGCGCGGCCACGCTGGCCAAGTACGCCGCCGACGGCGTCGGGGTCGTGGTGGTCTCCTGCACCGGCGGTGAGCGTGGCGACGTGCTGAACAAGAAGCTGTCCATCGACAGCGCGGAGATCCCCGCGTTGCGGGTCCGGGAGATGGCGCGGGCGGCGGAGATCCTCGGGGTCGCGCACGTGTGGCTCGGTTTCCACGACACCGGGTACCACGAGGGCCCGCCGGAGTCGTGGGACCTGCCGGCGGATTCGTTCGGGGTGATCGACCCCGACCTGGAGATCGAGGCGCTGGTCCGGGTGGTGCGCCGGTACCGGCCGCACGTCATGACCACCTACGACGAGAACGGCGGGTACCCGCATCCGGACCACATCCGGTGCCACGTCGTGTCGGTCGGCGCGTTCGAGGCGGCCGGCGACCCCGAGGCCTACCCCGACGCCGGCGAGCCCTGGCAGCCGTTGAAGTTGTACTACAACATCGGGTTCACCCGATCGCGCATCGTCGCGATCAACGAGGCGGTCCGGGCCCGCACGGGTGAAGGCCCGTACGACGAGTGGATCAAGCGGTTCGCCGATAACCAACGGCCGGACAACAGCACTCGGATCACCACCCAGGTCACCGTCGACGATTACTTCCATGTCCGGGACGCGGCCCTGCGCGCGCACGAGACGCAGATCGACCCCGACTCGGTCTGGTTCGCCGTGCCCCGGGATCTCGAGGCGCAGGTGTGGGCGACCGAGGACTACGAGCTGGCGCGCTCCTTGGTGGACACGACGCTGCCGGAAGTCGACCTGTTTGCTGGTGTCCGGGAGCGGGTGGCGCAATGAGCACGGTGATCGCCTCGATGCTGCTGGCCGCCCCGCAGCCGGGGGATTACGACCCCAGCACGGGCAAGGGCTCCGAGTGGGGCAAGGCCGCACCGATCGGCCTGCTGGTGATCCTGCTGCTCGGGGTCGCCATGTTTTTCCTGCTCCGCTCGTTCACCCGCCAACTGAAGAAGGTGCCGGCCACCTTCGACCCGCCCGAGCCGACCGACACCGGGCAGGCCGAGAACGGAGTGAGCCGGACCGCCGGTGCCGCCCGCGTGCCGGCGTCGCCGGTCGACCGGTCGACGACGCCGGATGACGGGCCGGGGCCCGGCGAAGGGCGACGGGGCGGCGCCGACAAGCCTCCCGGCTGAGACGGCGGTCCTCGGCGACCTGGCCGGCGGGCCTTGTCCCACGGACGTGGCTCAGATCGCCCCGGTCCGCCGTCCGATTCGTTCAGTACATGAATCGGCCCCACCGGACGTCTTGCGATGCCAGCACCAGGATGTCGCCGGTGCCGGTTTGCCACTCGGTTAGCTCACCGTGGCCGCGATTGCGGCGCTTGGTCGGCCGGCGAAGCTCGGGTGGTCCGGTCCGGACGAACTCTGCCTGGTCAGCGGCTGCGAACCAGTTCATGTCGCAGTATCCGAGGCAGCCGCAAGAGTCCCAGGCCACGATGGCGCCCGCGGCGACCAGGTCAACGGCCTCGGCGGGTGCCAGGCTGCGCCCCGTACGGAAGAAGCGATTGCCGTCGGGGGCGACCAACGACGGCGGCGGAGGCGATGGCAACGAGGCGGCGATCTTTGCCTCGATGACGAGGTCGGCGAAAACAGGTCGCGCTCGCCTGTCTCGCTTGTTCATGGGGTGAGTGTGACCGGCGATGGCCGTCGGCGCAGGTGCTTTCCTGAGCCACCCTGGGCTGGTCCGGCGGCACTATCGGTCCCGGGCTCGGGACGGCAGTGCCGCGTGCGCCGTATTCGTTGGCCGGAAAATGAACGCGTCGAGGACGCGGGGCCGGCTGGAGCGGCCGATCATCGTCACCCCCGTCCACGGCTCAGGACATGAGCTAGTTGATCATGACTCGGCCACGCCGGACATCACGCCCACAGGACCTACCGACAGGGACTCCCACCCTGGATCACTGCGCTGGTGGGGACTGACCCCATTGCCGCAGGGGCGCTGCCATCTGGCTGGCGTCGGTGAACATGGACAGTGACACAGGTCACAATCGCTTGATGGAATCATTCGGGCTCCCGGTGCGTAGTAAGCTTTGTAACGTTGTAATCAACAACGTCAAGAACGAAGGAGGAGATCCCATGAGAGGGAACTTCGCAGCGTGGGCCGAGGGCGAATCGTCCGACGGCCCCGAACAACGTGGCCCGCACGGACGCGGGCGTGGCGGCCGAGGCGGCCCCGGTGGACGGGGACGCGGGCCGGGTGGTCCGGGATTCGGCCCGGGCCGCGGCATGGGCCCGCGCGGACGCGGGCGGGGCGGCTATCCCGAGGCGCCGGACGCCTCGGAGGCGCCGGGCTGGTTCGCCGGCCGGTTGCCGGACGACTGGTTCGTCGGTGCCCCGGACGTGCGGACCGACCGCGACGAGATCATCGTCGTCGGGCAGCTACCCGAGCTGACCGAGGAATTCGCCGATGACGCGGCTCGTGCGGCCGCCGAGTCCGGTCGGATCTCCCGGTTCCGGGAGGAGACGCGCGAGCAGCGGATCGAGATCGCCCGGCAGGCTCAGCACCGGTACGGCCGGGAGATCTCCTGGGGTGCCCGGCTGGGCGCCACCGAGGAGCTGTTCACGACGCTGTCCGCCCCGGTGATGACCCGGCTCCGGCAGCCCGAGCGGCAGGTGCTCGACACCCTCGTCGATGCCGGCGTCGCCCGCAGCCGGTCCGACGCGCTGGCCTGGGCGGTGCGGCTCGTCGGCGAGAACGCCGAGAACTGGCTCGGCGACCTGCGCCAGGCGATGCAGGAGGTCAACCGCCTCCGGGAGTCCGGCCCCGACCTGGGCTGACCCGCTGCCGGCCGTTCTGAACCGCCGCCTCCCGACAGATGCCCGCTGCGCGGCTGAACGCGCGCGGCGCGCATCGAGGTGGAAGGCGGCGGAGTGGACGGACAGTGAACCGGTTCGTCCGCGCGGATTCCGCACGGATGAACGTGCACCGAATGTGACGGGTGGGACGCAAGTCGGCCATGTCGGCCGCGCCGGCCCAGATGATCCGCGCGGTCAGGTGAGACGCGAGTCGGATGCGCCGCGAGTCGGGTGCACCGCGGGGTCAGCTGACGCGGAACAGGACCAGCCAGATCGCCACGCAGTGGCAGAGGGCGGCGAGCGACACGCAGGCGTGGAAGTACTCGTGGTAGCCGAACGTGGCGGGCCAGGTGTTGGGACGGCGCGTCGCGTAGAAGATCGCGCCCATCGAGTACAAGAGTCCACCGATCACCAGCAACACCAGTACCGCGACCCCGCCGCTGGCCAGCAGGTCGGGCAGCACGAACACTGCGACCCACCCCAGGGCCAGGTAGAACGGCACCCCCACCCAGGCCGGGGCGTGCGGCCAGAACATCTTCAGCGCGACCCCACCGGCCGCACCGATCCACACCGCCGTCAGCACGATCGTGCTGGTCGGCGGCTGGATCGCCAGCACCGTCAGCGGGGTGTAGGTGCCGGCGATGAACAGGAAGATCATCGAATGGTCCGCCCGGCGCATCCACGTCCGCGTCCGCTTCGATTTCCAGGTGTGCCGGTGGTAGGTCGCGCTGACCGTGAACATGCCGATCAACGTGACGGCATAGATGGAGCAGGCGAACGCGGGGCCGGCGCCGGCGAACACGCCGGCCAATGGAATCAGGGCCAGGCTCATCGCCGTGGCGATGAATGCCGAATACACGTGGATCCAACCCCGGGCCCGGGGCCTGACCGGGACCGAGGCGGCGGCAGGCACCGTCACACTCATGAGGCCATCTTCCTCCACGAACGTGGTGGCGCACCCGTCGAACGGGCGTGATCCTTTCGCGGGAACCGGCGTAGCGCGCGACGCAACCGGCCCGACCGGCCCGACCGGCCCGACCGGCCCGACCGGCCCGCCCGGCCGACCGGCCCGCCCGACCGACCGGGCCGGTCGCGGGCTCGCGGGCTCGCGGACTCGCGGACTCGCGGACTCGCGGACTCGCGGACTCGCGGACTCGCGGACTCGCCCGACGGTGTCGATCGCGGGCCGCGCTGGTTCCCCCCGACTAGGGTCGAACCTCGTGAGGCTGCCCGCTCTGGTCTATCGCGTCTACGAGCGCAGATTGACCCGGGAACTGGTCGGGGCGCAGATCCCGCACCACGTCGGCGTCATGCTCGACGGCAATCGTCGATGGGCCCGCAAGGCGGGCTTTTCCAACCCGACCGAGGGGCATCGGGCCGGCGCCGCGCACATCGCCGACCTGCTCGAATGGTGCCAGGAGACGGGCATCGGGATGGTCACCCTGTGGCTGCTGTCGACCGACAACCTGCGCCGGCACGACGACGAGCTGCAGCCACTACTGGCGATCATCACCGACGTCGTCGACGAACTGGCCGCCCCCGATCGGCCCTGGAAGCTGCGCATCGTGGGCGCCCTGGACCTGCTCCCGGAGGTCATGACCACCCGCCTCCGCGCCGCC
The DNA here is from genome assembly GCF_044224575.1 of Nakamurella sp. Taxonomy (GTDB): domain Bacteria; phylum Actinomycetota; class Actinomycetes; order Mycobacteriales; family Nakamurellaceae; genus Nakamurella. Next base: position 258,526 of record NZ_JBGAKE010000004.1, on the reverse strand, counting down.
GAGATGCGGACCGAGCACCGCGCCGGCCTGCAGGTCAACATCGCCGTCGGCTACGGCGGGCGGCAGGAGATCGTCGACGCCGTCAAGTCGATGCTCGAGGCCGGCATCGAACAGGGTCACGGCATCCAGGAGGTCATCGACTCGCTGGACGTGGACACCATCGGCGAGCATCTGTACACCTCCGGCCAGCCCGACCCGGATCTGGTGATCCGGACGTCCGGGGAGCAGCGGCTGTCCGGGTTCCTGCTCTGGCAGAGCGCGCATTCGGAGTTCTGGTTCTGCGAGGCCTACTGGCCCGATTTTCGCCGGGTCGACTTCCTGCGCGCCCTGCGCGACTACGCCGCCCGGCACCGCCGGTACGGGGAGTAGCGGCGTCACCAGCGGTAGTCGGCCAGCCCCAGATCGCCGATGGTGCCGGTGCTCGTCCGGACCCGCGCGGCCGGGATCAGTTCGCTGGTTACCAGGCCCCGTTCGCTGGTCAGCTCGTCGATGATCGGGAACACCGCCGCGATCCGGTCCGGAGTGTCGATCACCACGGTCAAGGTCGGCACCCGCCGACCGAGCTGGAACGGTCGATCACCGTGCGGCGGGCTGTCCCCGTGGAAGCCCCACACCCCCCGCAGGGTGGTGGAGCCGCTGGCCCCGGCCTGGCGCAGCCACCGGGTGAGCTGCCGGTGGATGGGCCGACCCTGGTAGGTCGCGTCCTCCGAGGTGAAGATCATGATCTTCTGGAACAGCGGCCGTCCCTGACCGTCGGTGGCCGGCAGCATCTGCATTCGACCCCGCAGCTGCCCGTCCCGTTTGCAGATGCGGAGCCGCTCCAGGGTCAGCAGCGGTTGCCCCAGCATCCGATCCAGTTCGGGGAGCACGGCCGCGATGCGGTCGCCGCTGCCAACGGCCAGGATCATCACCGGCACGTCGGAATTGCGGTGGAAGAACTGCGCCCGCTGCCGACGTCCCCGGACCGTGCCGTCGACGCCGAGCAGCACGGTGGCGCCGTCGATGCCCCGGCTGTGCAGCAGGTCGCAGACCGCGACGAAGCCGGGCACCCGGCCGACCCGCTGCGCTCGCCCCAGGTAGATGGTCAGCCGGGTGGCCTCGGCGAGGTCGTCCGGCAGCGGCATCCGCGCCCCCCCGTCCTCGAGCAGCCGGGCCCGTTCGAGGGTGATCAGGCCGATCGTCGGGATCGCGGCGACCTCGTCGACGACGGCTTCGATCCGCGGGCGGACGTCGACCGCGATGGCCACGGCGGGAAGATCCTCGGACAGGGTCAGCGAGGTGTCACTGCGCAGGCGGTGCTTGAGGCCGAAGCCCTCGACGCCGCGCATCATGATGCTGGTGGCCAGTTCGCCCCGGCCGAACACGTCCAGCAGCTGGTCGGCGACGAACCCGGACGCGGTGCGATGCCGCTCGCCGAAGTAACAGGTCAGCTTCAGGCATTCGGAGTTCACAGGGCGGCCCCCACGGCCTGACCGAGGGCGGCGGCGGCCACCCCGAGCACCAGGCTCACGATGATGTTCAGGGACGCGTTGCGGACCTGCCGTTCCTCGGTCAGTCGTTGCGATTCCAACATCCACGTGGAGAACGTGGTGTACGAGCCGACGGCCGCGGTCCCGGCGAGCAGCGCGGCGTCCCCGGCCAGCGCCAGGCCGGTGAGCAGGCCCAGCACCACGGCACCGCTGATGTTGACCACCATCGTCCCGTACGGGAACGCGCGCCCGGTGCGGGCGGAGACCATGCCGTCGACCAGGAACCGCAGCACCGACCCGGCGCCGCCGATCAGCACCACCCCGGCCCACACCAGCACGTTCATCCGCGGACCCGGACGCGACGGACCGCGGCGGTCGTCAGATGGATGCCGGCGTACCCGCAGACGACGCTGGCCACCGTGTACCCCGCGGCCAGCAGGAACGCCCCGGCCTCGAGCATCTTCAGGATCTCCACCTGCATCGTGGAGAAGGTGGACAGACCACCGCAGACGCCGGTGCCCAGGAGCGGGCGACGGTAGCTGGACAGCGGCAGCCGTTCCTGCAGCCGCGTCACGAAGTAGCCCAGCAGCACGACGGCGACGATGTTGACGATGAACGTCGCCCATGGCCATTCGGTCGGTGAGTGCGGCAGCGCCTGGGCCAGGCCGGCTCGGGCCAGAGTGCCGATCGCCCCGCCGGCGAAGATCGCCGCGAGCTCGCGCCGGTCCAGTGTGGGCAGCAGGCGACCGTGGCGCGGGGCCCCGACGACGGCCGTCGACGGCGCGCGGACGGCCGCCGGGTCATCCGGGGGCTGGGCAACCGGGCTCACGCGCAGCCTCCTCCGAGTCGTGCGGGCGGGTCGGCGCCGTTCATGATGCAGCACCACGACGCTTCCGGCTTGGATCCGTCGACCAGGCCGGCCACCTGCGTCGTCCGGCCTCGCCCGGGCCCGACTCGCCATCTTCCGCCTCGACCGCCACCGCAGTGGGCCGATCGGGGTCCGGGCACCTGCCCGTTCGGTCCCCGCCGCGCCACGGCGCCGACCGGACGCGCCGTCCCTGACCTACGGTGGACCACCATGAGCAGGGACAACGACGCCGACGTGACCGCCGACCAAGCGGTCACCGACTATCTCAAGCTCGGCCTGCGGTTCGGCCGGGTGGTCGACGGCTTCGTCGACGCGTTCACCGGTGACGAGGACCTCAAACGGCAGGTCGACGACGAGCCGGCACCCGACCCGAGCGAGCTGTCCCGGCAGGCCGCCGCGTTGTCCGCCCGGGTGCCGCAGGCCGGGCTGAGCCCGACCCGCACCGACTACCTCACCGCGCACCTGGACGCCCTCGTCGTGGCCGGCCGGCGGCTGGCCGGCGAGCCGATGTCGTTCGTCGACGAGGTGCGCAGCTACTTCCAGGTGGACATCGACCTGGTCGACACCGACGTGTACGCCGCCGCGCACGACGAGATCTCCGCGCTGCTCGGCGGCGCCGGCTCGCTGGCGGACCAGCTGCGCGCGGTGCGGGAGGCCGAGGCGTGCCCGCCCGATCTCGTCGAGACCGTCGTGCGGACGGTCGCCGCGGCGCTGCGGGAACGGGTCGCCGGGCCGACCGGCATCGCCGAGGTCTCCGAGCACATCGACTTCGAGATCGCCCGCGACGTCGCCTGGAGCGGGTTCAACTACTACCTGGGCGACTTCCGGTCACGGGTGGCGGTGAACGCCGACATCGGGCATCGGATGAGCCAGTTCGGCGTGCTGGTGGCCCACGAGTGCTACCCGGGGCATCACACCGAGCACTGCCGCAAGGAGGACCTGCTGGTCAACCGGGGTGGTGCGCGGGAGCACCAGATCTTCCTGGTGAACACGCCGCAGTGCGTGATGGCGGAGGGCCTGGGTGACCTGGCCTTGACCGCGGCCGTGGGCCCGGGCTGGGGCCGGTGGCTCGCGGAGGTGCTGGACGGCCTCGGCCCGTCGTTCGACCCGGACCTGGTGGAGGCACTGGAAGTCGCGTCCCGACCGTTGAACACGGTCCGGCAGAACGCGGCGATCCTGCTGCACGACCGCGGGGCCGATCCCGAGGAGATCGTTGCCTACCAGCAGCGGTGGGGGCTGGCCGACGAGAAGCAGGCCCGGCAACGGCTACGGTTCCTGACCGATCCGCTCTGGCGCGCCTACACCTCCACCTACGTCGAGGGCGACCGGCTGCTGCGGCCCTGGCTGGCCGCGCGCCCGCCCGGCCAGTCACCCCTGGACCGGTTCCGGCGACTGCTGGACGAGCCGCTGACCCCGCGGGAGATCCGTCGTGAACTCACCCTCGTCGGATAGGCCGCACGTGCCCGTTCCCGTGTCCCTCACATGAGATTCTTGCGCTCTGTCGGGTGCGGGTGCGATCAACTGGAGCCGCCGGCCGTGCCCGTCGCGGCGGCCGTTGACGAGGGGAAACCGTAGACATGAGTAGTGCGGCCAGGCTGCTGGTGGTCGATGACGAGCCGTCGCTGCAGGACATCGTGGCGACGTCCATGCGGTTCCTGGGCTACCAGGTCGCGGTCGCCGGGACCGGTCGGGAGGCGGTACGCATTGCCACCGACAGTCACCCGGACCTGATCATCCTGGACGTCATGTTGCCCGACTTCGACGGTCTCGAGGTGATGAAGCGGGTGCGGGCTGCCGGCGTCGAGTCCGGCGTCGTCTTCCTGTCCGCCCGGGACACCCCGGCCGACAAGATCGCCGGTCTGACCGCCGGCGGCGACGACTACGTCACCAAGCCGTTCGGGCTCGAGGAGCTCGCCGCCCGGGTCGCCGCCGTGCTGCGCCGGATCAAGCCCGATCCGAGCGACGACGGAGTGCTGCGGGTGGCCGACCTGGAGCTGGACCCGGAGACCTACCAGGTCACCCGGGCCGGGGCGCCGATCGAGCTGGCCCCCACCGAGTACAAGCTGCTGCGGCACCTGATGGTCAACGCCAACGTCGTGCTGTCCCGGCAGCAGTTGCTGGACGCAGTCTGGGGTACCGACTTCTACGGCGACGATTCCGTCGTCGCCACCTACATCTCCTACCTGCGGCGCAAGGTCGACGCGACCGGGGAGCCGCTGATCCACACCCACCGGGGCTTCGGCTACGTGTTGCGCGGCCCGCGGACCTGACCGTCAAGGGCTGACGATGGACCCGACGCTGCAGTCCGCGGCGCAATCACCGCCGGCGCCCGGTGCCCCCGTCCACCCGGGGGAGGCGGGGGACGGCGGACCGGTCGACCCCGGCCGGGAGCCGCCCAAGGAGCGAACGGGCCACCGGCGTCCCGACCCCACCGGCCAGCCGCGGCGTCGCTGGACGTTGCGCGCGCGGCTGATCGCCTTGGTCGTGGCCACCGCCGCGGTGGCCCTCGTCGCGGTGGACATCGTCGTGCCGCTGGTGGTGCGGTCGGAATCGATCAACTCCAAGGACGTCACCCTGGCCGCGGCCAACTCGCAGGCCCGACAGGGGTTGACCGCCAACGACCTGCCCCCGGCGATGCTCAACGACGACTCCGGACTCAAGGGCGAGGTCGGCTGGTCGTTCGTGACGCTCGGCGGTGTGAGCCGCGTCCTGCTGGCGCCGGCCAGCGACGAGGGCGCCAACCCCGACATGAGCAGCGGAGCCTGGCTGTACGAACCCAGCACCGTCGGCAGCGCATCCAACACCGACCGGCGGTACCGGGCCCTTGGGTTCTCCGGGGTCACCTACAACCAGCAGCCCGGCTACCTGGTCGCCTGGATCCCCATGAGCGACCTGGACGAACAGCTGCGCCGGTTGGTGCTGGCCGAGCTGCTCATCACCGCGGGACTGTTGGTGCTGCTCGGGGCGACCGCCGGGCTGGTCATCCGCCGAGAACTCCGGCCGTTGGAGTCGATCGCCTCCGCGGCCGATGCGATCGCCCGGGGCGACCTGACCCGCCGGGTGCGGGAATCGGACCCGTCCACCGAGATCGGACGCCTCGGCTACGCGTTCAACGACATGCTGGACGGAATCTCGTCCCTGCTCGACGAGCGGCGACGCAACGAGGACAAGCTGCGCCGGTTCATCGCCGACGCCTCCCACGAATTGCGCACACCGGTGGCCGCGGTGCGCGGGTACACCGACCTGTACCGGGCCGGCGCGCTGCCCGACGAGAGTTCGGTCGACCGGGCGATGGAGCGCATGGGGTTCGAGTCCCGCCGGATGGGCGCCCTGGTCGACGACCTGCTCACGCTGATCCAGGCCGACGCGGAGCACGCCGTCGGGCACGAGCTGGTCGACCTGAACGTGCTGCTGACCGGCGTGGTCGACGACGCCGCGGTGATCGATCCGGCCCGCACCTGGCGATTGATCTCCGGCAACCAGCCGGTGGACGTCGTCGGTGACCGGCTGCGCCTGCACCAGGTGTTCGCAAACCTGCTCTCCAACATCCGCACGCACACGCCGGAGGGAACGACCGCCACCACCTCGGTGCTGCCGGGCTCCGGGGAGATCGCGGTCAGCGTCAGCGACAACGGTCCGGGCGTGAGCGACGACGACCTGGACCGGCTGTTCGACCGGTTCTACCGGGTGGATCCGTCCCGCAGCCGGGAGCGCGGCGGGACCGGCCTGGGGCTGTCCATCGTCGCGGCCATCGTGCGCGGTCACGGCGGACGGATCGCGGCCTCGCACGCCCCCGGCGGCGGCTTGACGATCACCGTGGTGCTGCCGCGGGCGTCCGGGACGGCGGCCGTGCGGGCGACCCCCTTGGCAGTGGCCGAGGACGACCCGCGAACCGTGGGGTGATGTCCGCGAAACCTGATGTTCACCGGGTTGTTTTGCGTGTTTGACGGGACCCGGACGGGGGTCGGGGTACCGTCCGAATTGTGGGCAGCGTGCCGAGCGCTCCCGCACGGGAGGCCCCGAAACGTGCGTGCCGCGAATGCAGCGCCGAGCACGAGGGGGCCGGTCCGGGCCCTCGTGCCCGCCGGCGCAGCGCCGGTCCGGGTTTTCGGGGAACCGCCGGTCCGCCTCGAGAAGCCGGATGTGGTGGTCCGCATCCGCCAGGGAGCCGTCCGTGGTCACACACAGGTCTGCCCGAGCGAACGCCGCTGCTGAACCGGCGCCGGAATCCGGTGCGGGGGAGGGGGCGCGCTGCACCTATGTCATCGACACCTCCGTCCTGCTGTCCGATCCGTGGGCGCTGAATAGGTTCGACGAACACGAGGTGGTGTTGCCCCTGGTCGTGATCGGTGAGCTGGAGGCCAAGCGGCACCATCCCGAGCTCGGATATTTCGCCCGGCAGGCGCTGCGGCTGCTGGATCAGCTGCGGATCGAGCACGGCCGGCTGGACGCCCCGGTGCCGGTCGGCACCGCGGGGGGCACCCTGCACGTGGAGCTGAACCACACCGACGCCACCGTGCTGCCGGCCGGGTTCCGCAACGACAGCAACGACTCGCGCATCCTGGCGTGCGCGTTGAATCTGGCCAAGGAACGGCCGGCCGGCCGGGTCACCCTGGTCTCCAAGGACATGCCGTTGCGGGTGAAGGCGTCCGCGGTCGGCCTGGCCGCCGACGAGTACCGGGCGCAGGACATCGTGCCGTCCGGCTGGACCGGGATGGCGGAGGTGCCGGTCGGCGCCGAGCAGGTGGACACGTTGTTCCACGCGGGCCTGGCCGACATCGACGAGGCGCGCGAACTGCCCTGCCACACCGGGGTCAAGCTGGTCGGGCCGTCCAGTTCGGCGCTCGGCCGGGTGACCGCCGGCAAGCAGGTCCGGCTGGTCCGCGGCGAACGGGAGGCGTTCGGTCTGCGCGGCCGGTCCGCGGAGCAGCGGATCGCGCTGGACCTGCTGATGGACGACGAGGTGGGCATCGTCTCGCTCGGCGGCCGGGCCGGCACCGGCAAGTCGGCGCTGGCGCTGTGTGCCGGTCTGGAGCTGGTGATGGAGCGCCGGGCGCATCGCAAGGTGGTGGTCTTCCGGCCGCTGTACGCGGTCGGCGGGCAGGAGCTGGGCTACCTGCCGGGCAGCGAGAACGACAAGATGCAGCCCTGGGCGCAGGCGGTGTTCGACACGCTGTCCGCGGTGGCCTCGCCGGCCGTCATCGACGAGGTCATCGAACGCGGCATGCTCGAAGTGTTGCCGCTGACCCACATCCGCGGCCGCTCGCTGCACGACTCGTTCGTCATCGTCGACGAGGCCCAGTCGCTGGAACGCAATGTGCTGCTCACCGTGCTGTCCCGGCTCGGCACCAACTCGCGGGTGGTGCTCACCCACGACGTCGCCCAGCGGGACAACCTGCGGGTCGGCCGGCACGACGGGGTGGCCGCCGTCATCGAGACGCTCAAGGGACATCCACTGTTTGCACACGTCACGCTCACCCGGTCGGAACGGTCGCCGATCGCCGCGTTGGTCACCGAGCTGCTGGAGCTCCCCGAACACGGGTGACCGAACGCCTGAGGACGGTCCGCCGGCCGGAGGCGGGATGCCTCCGCGGACGGTTGAGCGGCGGCACACTGCGGTGCGGGGCGGGATGGCGAGGTGAGGGACGCGCCCGGTGCCAGAATGAACCCGGCGCCACCGAGACGGGTGCCGGTGGCGAAGGGACGCAGCACGTTGCCAGCAGGTCGGACGGCGGACGACGACGCCCCGGGACGGTTCAGCGCGTGGCGGGAGCGGCACCTGTTCGGCGACCGGCCGCCGTACGGGCTCATCCTGATCGCGTTCGTCGTGATCAGCGTCGTGTTAACGGCGGCGGTGACCATTGCCGGAAAGTCAACCGCTCTCCCGGCAGTTCTGTCCGGACCGGCCTGGCTGGACAGTTGGTTCGGGTTCGACGCCGGCTGGTATTACCGGATCGCCACAGAAGGCTATTCCTACACCCCTGACGGCCAGTCCAGCATCGCCTTCTTTCCGACGTATCCCGTTCTGGTTCACCTGCTCGGCTCGCTCATCGGTGACTACCAGATTGCCGGCACGATCATTGCGGTCGCCGGTGGAATGGTCGCCGTCTGCCTCTTTGCCGCATGGGTCTGGCCGCGCCTGCCCAGGCCGGCGGCCGTCGTCGCCGTCGCTTTCATGATGCTCTATCCGTACTCGTTCTTCCTGTACGGGCCGATGTATTCCGATTCGACCTTCCTGGTGGCCGTCTTCGGATCGTTCCTGCTGCTGGAAAGGCGCCTCTACTGGCTGGCCGGGCTGGTCGGTATTCTCGCCACTGCGGGTCGTCCGGTGGGGATAGCAGTGACGATCGGGCTGGTGGTGCGCATGCTCGAGCTCCGCGCCCGGGACCGCCAGGATCTGGAACAGTCGGATTCTCGGGGCGGCGAACGACGAATCACGTTCGGCCAATTGGTCCAGGCGATTCCCACCGTTCGTTGGCGGGAAATGGGCGTACTCGTCTCCGGTTTGGGCCTGGCCGGATGGTGTGCGTACTTGTGGATCGTTTTCGGCGACCCGCTGATCTGGATCGAGGCGCAGGCCGCCTGGGGTCAGGGAAGTGGGCCCAGCACGTGGTTCAAGTTGCAGTACTTCGACACTCTGTTCCACGGCGGCCCATGGTGGAAGTGGGCGCTGACCGGGCAATTGATCATGTGCGGCATCGCCGTGGCGATGTTGCCGGCGGTTCGCCGCCGTTTCGGCCTGGGCTACCTGTTCTACGCGGTGACGACACTGGCGATTCCGTTGATCGGCACGAAGGACTTTTACGGAGTGGGGCGATACGTCCTCGCCGCCTTCCCGGTCGTCGCCGCGGGATCCGTCTGGCTGGTGGAGAGCCACCGGCGATGGGTGATTCCGCTCCTGGTCGCATCAGCATTGGGCATGGTGTTCTGTGCCTGCCTGTTCGCCATGGGTCTGCCCGTTTCCTGATCGATCACCGGCCCGGCGGATGTCGCGGGCTCGAGCTCGAATGATCGAGGCGCGGCCGGCCGGTCGCGCTCCGGGTCGGTCAGCCGATCGGCAAGGTCGCGGGCTCCTCGCGGCCGTCCGCGCCGGCCTCCGGGGCGCCGAACCGGGCCAACGCCAGTGCACCGACCAGCACCAGGGCGAACCCGGCGGCGGCGGGGACACCGAGCCCGGGGCCGGGTCGGTCCCCACAGACCAGCATGCCGAGCACCGAGCCCAGCACCGTTTCGACCGCCACCATGGCCGCGGTGACGCTGACCACGGACGCCCGTTGCAGCGCCAACGCACCGCAGAGCAGGCCGAGCGCGCCCGCGCCGGCCATCGCCCAGGCGGCCGGGTCGGCCAGCAGCGCGCCCGGGTCGAAGCCGCGCAGGATCCGCGCACCGAGGGCCAGCAGTCCGAAGCCGGTGCCGGCGAGCACCGCCAGGAGCAGGCCGGACCGGGGCAGGTCGCGCATCCGCAGCAGCATCGCGGCCACCGGCAGCATCGCGACCACGGCGGCCAGCAGGACAAGGCGACCGGCCGTGCCGACATCAGCGGATGCCTGCTCGCCGGCCGTCCAGCCGACGACGACCAGGCCCGCGCCGATCGACAGCACGGCGACCAGTTCGGCCCGACGCAACCGCACGCGCAGGATCAGCACCGACAGCACCGCGGTCACCGCCAGGCTGGACGCCCGCCCGGCCTGCACCACGAACAGCGGCAGGCTGCGCAGGGCCACGAACGACAGGCCGAAGCCGATCACGATGAGCCCGAGCGCGGCGAGGTAGCGGGGGCTGCGGGCCAGCCGCACCACGAAGGTCCCGCTGACCGACGTGGTCCGGGGCAGATGGGCGACGGCGGACGCCTGCAGCACGGCGGCCGTGCCCGAGCAGAGCGCGGCGCCGGCGACCGCCACCAACGAAAGGTTCATCGCCGACATGGTTTCATGTTCGAAATCGGATCGAGGGGAACGAATCGATATGCAGCAGGGACCTGGCCGACGATGACGCTGCCGCTGGTGCCGGAACGGTTCGGCAAGCTGTCGATCTTCTTTCCGATGTGGAACGAGGAGCAGTACATCCATCGGGCTGTCCGGGCGGCCAAGGAGATCTGCGATCAGCTGGTGGCGGACAAGGAGGTCGGCGACTACGAGCTGATCATCGTCGACGACGCGTCCACCGACCGGACCGGCGAGTATGCCGACGAGCTGGTCGAGGCCGATCACCGGATCCGGGTGGTGCATCACGACCGCAACCGCAAGCTCGGCGGCAGCATCAAGAGCGGTCTCGCCGCGGCCACCGGCGACGTCGTGCTGTACACCGACGCCGACCTGCCGTTCGAGATGATCGAGCTGGTCCGGGCCCTGCGGGTGCTGCGGAACTACGAGGCCGACATGGTCAGCGCCTACCGGCTGGACCGCACCGGCGAGGGGCTGCGCCGGGCGGTCTATTCCTGGATCTACAACTGGCTCATCCAGCTCTCCTTCGGCACCCGGCTGCGGGACATCAATTTTGCGTTCAAGCTCTGCCGGCGGCGGGTGCTGGACGCCGTCACGCTGTCCAGTGAGGGGTCGTTCATCGACGCCGAGCTGGTCATCCGGGCGCAGAACGCGGGTTTCACCATCTTGCAGATCGGCGTCGACTACTTCCCCCGCACCCGCGGGGTGTCGACGCTGTCGTCCCCCGCGGTGATCCGCACGATGCTCGGCGAGATGACCCGGCTGCGGTCGGAACTCAAGGCCGGTCCGGCGGCGTGAGCGATGGGATGGGTCGGGCGAGCGGCCCGGGTCTGAGTGGTCCGCGCCTGGCCGGCCGGTCCGCGGGTGACCGGCCCGGCGGGGCTGATCAACTCGGCAAGTGGGGCCCGAATCGCCGGTGTCGACGCCGAGTTGATCAGCGTGCGATGTCGTCCGGGCCGAACGGTTCGTCGTGACCGCGCTGCTGATCGTCTCGGCCGACGACTTCGGCCTGACCGACGGGGTCTGCCGGGCGGTGCTGCGTGGCCATCGCGAGGGGCTGGTGACGGCCACGTCGCTGCTGGCGGTGGGCCGCTCGTTCGACCTGGCCGCGCGCATGCTGGTCGATCACCCCGGCCTGGACGTCGGCGCGCACCTGGCGATCGTCGGCGAGGACCCGCCACTGCTCACCGCCGCGGAGATTCCGACGCTGGTCGACCGGCGGGGCGCCTTCCCGCTGTCGTATCGGACAGTGGTGGCCCGCGGCGCGACCGGCCGGCTCGACCCGGACGACGTACGGCGCGAGTTCACCGCCCAGCTGGACCGGATCGCCGGGGCCGGCGTCGGGGTCTCACATCTGGACACCCACCAGCACACCCACCTGTGGCCGTCGGTGGCGGCCGTGGTCGTCGAGTTGGCGGTCGAGCGAGGGGTGCCGGGTGTCCGGACCCCGAGCAGCGCCGGGCTGCTGCCGGTCGGCGCGCCGGTCAACCTGCTCTCGGCCCGGCTGCGCCGCCGCATCGCCCGGGCCGGGCTGGTGACGACCACCGGCTACGCGGGCCTGGACGAGGCCGGTGCGATGGATCTGCTCGCCTTCCGAGCCGCGGTCACCGGGCTGACCGGGTCGCTGCCGGCCACCGGCGGCTCGGTGGAGATCAACACACACCCGGGCGAGGCCGGCGACCCCGATCTGTCCCGATTCGACTGGGGCGGGTACCGCTGGTCCGACGAGCTGGACATGCTGGGCGACCCGGTCGCCCGGGCGCTGGCGACCAGCCTGGGCTACCGGCCGGGTTCGTTCCGGGACCTGACCGGCGGTGCGGCACAGTGATCCCGTGCTGCTGATCGATCGCCGACCCACCGGGGCGGGCCGCGCCGCGCTCCGTGCGTTTCGCGGACTGCCCGCATCGGCCCGCGGGCACGCCGCCGTCCGCTGGTGGAGCGCGCCGCTCCCGCGGGTCGCGCAGGCCCTGCCGGCGACCGGGCGGGTGCTGGAGATCGGCTGCGGGCACGGGTTGTTCAGCGCCTTCGCGGCGCTGTCCGGGGCACGGTCGGTGGTCGGGGTGGACATCGACGCGGACAAGATCGCCCTGGCCCAGCGGGTGGCGGCCAACCTGCCCGCGGCCGACCTGACGTTCCGGGTCGCCGAGTCCGGGGCCGTGCCGACCGGCCCATGGGACGCGATCGTCGTCGTCGACGTGCTCTACCTGCTGCCCGCGGCCGCGCAGCGGTCGCTGCTCGCCGATGCCGTCGCGCAACTCGCCCCCGACGGGGTGCTGCTGGTGAAGGAGATGAGCCCGACGCCCCGGTGGAAGGCCCGCTGGAACCGGTGGCAGGAGACCATGGCCGTGTCGGTGCTGGGCATCACCGAACGGGCAACTGCCCGCGACGACACCGCGTCGGGCGAACCCTTCACCTTCGTCGACCCGTCGACGATGGCGGGTTGGCTGGGGGACGCGGGGTTGTGGACGGCGCAACAGCGGCTGGACCGGCGTCGTCTGCACCCGCATCACCTGCTGCTCGCGCGGGCTTCCGACCCGGCGATCCCGTGACGGCGGGTCGAGGTGCGGCGACCCCGACGGGCAGGCACAGTGTGCGCGGGGAATCACCGGGGCCGGCCGCCCCGGCCGGTGGAGCGATCAAGGGATGTCGATGATGCGGGCACGATTCGGTGCGTTCGGACTGGCCGTCGCGGCCGCCGGCACGCTGGCGGTCACCGTCGCGCTCGTGCCCGCGCAGGCCACCACCGCTCCCGGTGCCGTTCAGCGAGTTGCCGCGGCCCCGGTGACCAGCAGCAACGGGGCCGCCAAGCTGGTCGTGGACCCCACCACGGACCTGCCCGACGGTGGAGCCACCATCACCGCCAAGGGGTCGGGTTACCCCGCGGACACCAAGATGTACGTCGCGATCTGCCCGTCGGGGGAGCGGGCGCCGGCCAACCTGACCGGGTGCATCGGCGGCCCGGCCAGCGGCGAGCCCGCGAGCGGGCCCTGGGTGGTGGCCCAGAGCGACGACAAGGGGGCGTTCACCGCCACGCTGAGCCTGCCGTCGGACGCCTCCGCGTCCGCGGCCTGCGTGCCCGACAAGTGCGCCCTGTACACCGTGAAGACGGATGGTCAGGCGGGCGCCGACATGAAGGTGCCGGTGGCGTTCAAGACGCCGGCCTCGACGAGTTCGGTGCCGTCGACCCCGTCCAGCGCGATCGTCCAACAGGTCGCATCCGCGACCATCGCCCCCGGCGCCACCCAGCAGGTCATCTTCTCCGGGTTCAAGGGCGGAGAACAGGTCAACCTGACCCTGTTCTCCGAGCCCGTGACGTTGTCACCGGTGACTGCCGACCCGACCGGCGTCGCCCGGGTGGACTTCGTGGTGCCCGCCGACTTCGTCGACGGCGCTCACCGGCTCGAGGCAATCGGGGCCCAGTCCGGGACCGTCGGCGTGGCTACCTTCCAGGTGGTCGTCCCGACCCCGACCCCCTCGCCCACGCCCACCCCGTCACCGACTCCGTCCCCGACGCCCTCGCCGACCAGCGTCAGCTCCTCGGCGTCCAGCGTGGCCCCGACCACGGCCGTCACCACCACGTCGGCGGCGGCCGGCGGGGACAGCGGCAGCAGCACCTGGTGGATCTGGCTGATCCTGGCCCTGATCGTGCTGGCCGGGCTGATCACCTGGTTCGTGGTCTACCGCCGCAACAAGGAGGTGGCCCGGGCCGAGCAGGAGCAGCAGTTGGCCACTGCCGCGTCCCGCGAGCAGGCCTACGACCCGAACGCCGACGCGCCGACGATGGTCCTGCCGCCGACCAACCCGCCGCTCGGCGGCCCGCCGCCCGGTGCCGACCCCTACGGGCTGCTGTCCGGTCGCAACCATCCCTACGGTGTCGATCCGAACGCCCCGACCCGATACGACCCGCCGCCGCCCGGTCCGACGCAGTTCATCCCGCCGGGCCCGACGCAGTTCATCCCGCCGGGTTCCCGCGGGCCCGGTACCCCCGGCGGCCCCGGTACCCCCGGCGGCCCCGGTGCTTCCGGCGGCCCCGGTGCTTCTGGCGGCCCCGGCGGGCCGGGGCGGACCAACCCGCCGACCCGGCCGAACCCGCAGCAGGGTGCCCCGGGCCAGGCCGGTGGTGGGCCGCAGAACTGGAATGTGCCGCCCGAGTTCGCCGGCGACGCCGGCAGCGGGCCGGGTCAGGGCCCGGGCGGTCCGGCCGAGCCGCCGAGGACGCAACAGTTCAGGCCGGACTTCGGTGATGAGGAGGACGATCCGGGCACCACCCCGCGCTCCTGACGCCGGCCCGGGTCAGGTGTCGGCGAGTGGCGCGTGGCCGGTCTACTTGCGCCGGTGGTGTGCCGGTCGCCCGGGGAGCTGGGTGGCCGCGGGAACGCCGGCCCGGGTCGGTGTCGACGAGTGGCGCGTGGCGCGGTCGACATTCCCGGCCACGCGCCCGCCCGATCGAGCCGCAAACCCTACGGGTGCGTCATGGACAGCACGTCGAGTGCCGCGTCGAGTTGCTCGGCCGTCAGCGTGCCGTTGTCCACATGGCCACGCTCGAGCACGACCTGCTTGATCGTCTTGCTCTCCTTCAGGGCGAGTTTGGCGATCTTCGCGGCTTCTTCGTAGCCGATGTACTTGTTCAGCGGCGTCACGATGGAGGGCGACGACTCCGCGTAGGCCCGGCACTTCTCGACGTTCGCCACGATGCCTTCGACGCACCGGTCGGCCAGCACCCGGCTCGCGTTGGCCAGCAAGGTGATCGACTCGAGCAGGTTCCGGCCGATGACCGGGAACATGACATTGAGCTCGAAATTGCCCTGCGAGCCGGCGAAGGCGACCGTCGCGTCGTTGCCGATCACCTGCGCGCAGACCATCAGTGTGGCCTCGGGCAGGACCGGGTTGACCTTGCCGGGCATGATCGACGATCCCGGCTGGAGGTCGGGCAGGGCGATCTCACCCAGCCCCGCGGTCGGACCCGAGCCCATCCACCGCAGGTCGTTGCAGATCTTCGTCAGGCTGACCGCGATGGTGCGCAACTGCCCGGAGGTTTCCACCAGTCCGTCCCGGGAGGACTGCGCCTCGAAATGGTTCCGTGCCTCGGTGAACGGCAGTGACGTCGACTTGGACAGCTCGGCGATCACCGCGGCGGAAAAGCCGGGCGGTGTGTTGATCCCGGTGCCGACCGCGGTGCCGCCCAGCGGCAGCTCCACCAGGCGGGGCAGCGATGACTTGAGCCGTTCCTGGCCCAACCGGATCTGCGCCGCGTAACCGCCGAACTCCTGGCCGAGAGTCACCGGGGTGGCATCCATCAGATGGGTGCGGCCCGACTTGACGACGTCGGCCCATTCGTCGGCCTTGCGCTGCAACGCCGCCTCGAGGTGGGCGAGGGCCGGCAGGAGCCGGTAGACGACCGACTCGGCGGCCGCCACATGGATGGACGTCGGGAAGACGTCGTTGGACGACTGCGAAGCATTGACGTGGTCGTTGGGATGCACCTTGCGGCCCAGCGATTCGGTGGCCAGCGTCGAGATGACCTCGTTGGTGTTCATGTTCGAGCTCGTGCCGGAACCGGTCTGGAAAACGTCCAGCGGGAAGTCCTCGTAGTGAGCGCCCCCGGCGATCCGGGTCGCCGCCTGCTGGATGGCGTCGCCGATGTCGGCCGGGATGACCCCGAGCCCGGCATTCACCTTGGCCGCCGCCGCCTTGATCAGGGCCAACGCCCGCACCTGGGTGCGATCCAGGGCGCGACCGGAGATGGGGAAGTTCTCCACCGCCCGTTGGGTCTGGGCCTGGTACTTCGCGTTCTTCGGGACCCGTACCTCGCCCATCGTGTCGTGTTCGATGCGGTACTCGATGGTCACGTCGTCGTGTTCAGCCATGAGGGAAACGCTAGCGGGGTCGGTGCAGGCCGGGCTCCCCGCACCGGGCAAGCCCACAGCGGATTTCGGTCACATTTCGAAGGCGCGGGCTCGACCGCTCCACCCAAACCCCGGCGGAGCGCCTCGGGAATGCGCCGAACCCGGTCATCGGCGGGCCCGGCTGGCGTCCGCGCCACCGGTCCGCTCCACCCGGTCCGCTCCACTCGGTCGCTCACCGTGGGACGATGGCGGCGTGGCAGTGACCCGACCCAAGACCCTGAGCAGCATGGCTGTCGCCGCGGCCGTGCTCGGCCTCATTGCCTTCGGGTTGATGTTCATGTACGGCAACGCCAGCTTCGCCCCGGCCGGCCCGAGCGACGGGCAGGCACCCACCGCGGACGTCGACGGTGGACTGACCCGGGCAGCGCCGTTCGTCGGTTTCCCGGTCGTCATCCCCAAGGGTCTGCCCGACGATTGGCATCCGAACTCGTTCTCGTTCACCGCGGCACCGGGCACCACCGACGCCCCGGCCGCGGTCCGAGCGGGCTGGCTCACCGAGCAGGGCCGATTCGTCACCGTCGTGCAGTCCGCCGGCAAGCTCGACGACGTCCAGAAGGCCGAGCTGGGCGACGTGGGTTCGGCGACGGGCCACGCGGACGTCGACGGCGTCACCTGGACCGAGGTGCCCGGCCGACGGACCGAGGTGGCCTGGGTGCGCACAGACGGCGACGTCACGCACACCCGCCACGTCCTGACCAGGGTTCGCCCGCCCCCGCACCGCCCTTGACCCCGGCCCGTCGCGCCGCCGCCCCTTCCCGCGCGGATCAACTGCGCCCGCGCGGATGAAGTCGTTGACTTTCGTCCCACCGTTCACATTCCGGGTTGGATGATCCGCGCCGGCCCAGTTGATCCGCGCGGGCAGAGGAGGGTTGTCCCGGAGGGGGGGTGGGCCGCACGCCCGATCAGGAGTGGCGGTTGGTCCAGTCCAGCAGCCGATCCAGCGGCCAGGTGTTGACGATCCGGTCGACCGGCACGCCGCACTCGGCGGCGCGGGCGCAGCCGTACTGCTGCCAGTCCAGCTGGCCGGGGGCGTGCGCATCGGTGTCGATGCTGAAAAGGCAGCCGGCGGCGACGGCTTGGGCCAGCAGCGTGCGGGGCGGGTCGAGCCGCTCCGGGCGGCTGTTGATCTCCACCGCCACCCCGCGCTCGGCGCAGGCGTCGAACACGGCCGCCGCGTCGAACTGGCTGGGTGGCCGGGTGCCCCGACCGCCGGTGACCAGCCGGCCGGTGCAGTGCCCCAGGATGTCGGTGTGCGGGTCGGCGATGGCCCGCAGCATCCGGCGGGTCATCGCCGCGGAATCCGACCGCAGCTTCGAGTGCACCGACGCCACGAGCACGTCGACCGCGCCGAGCATGACCTCGGTCTGGTCCAGGGTGCCGTCCTCGTTGATGTCGCACTCGATCCCCGACAGCAGCCGGAAGCCGTCGAGGTGCTCGTTGAGGGTGGCGACGATCGCCAGTTGCCGGCGCAGCCGCGCCACCGACAGGCCGTTGGCGACCGTCAGCCGGGGTGAGTGGTCGGTCAGCGCCTGGTACTCGTGGCCGAGCTCCATCGCCGTCACGGCCATCTCCTGGATGGGGCTGCCGCCGTCGCTCCAGTCGCTGTGCGAATGCAGGTCGCCGCGCAGCTGTTCGCGGATCGTTTCGCCGCCGGTGGCCAGCGGCGCGACCCGGGATTCCAGGTCGGCCAGATAGTCCGGAACCTGGCCCGCGATCGCCTGGGCGATCACCGCCGATGTGGTCTTGCCGATGCCCGGCAGCTCGGTGAGAGTGCGGTCCGCACTTCGCCTGTCGAGTTCGTCCGGGCCGAGACCGGCCAGGGTCAGCGCCGCATTGCGGAAGGCGCGGACCCGATAGGTGGGCGCCCGCTCCCGCTCCAGCAGGAAACCGATCCGGCGCAGCGCGGCGATCGGGTCCATGGACTGCAGATTAGGCGACGGTGGGAGTGCCGCGGGCCCATTGCGGGCACCGTGGGCACTTCGTAAGGTCGGGGCATGCTCCACCGTTCGTGGCAGGGGCTTGACCGGGCGCGGCCCGGGCAGGTCGACGGCATCGTCGGCGTGGTCGGCTCGGTCGGCGGCGGGGATGACGCCCCGAAGCCGGTGGACGGGTTCCGCCTCGACCTCGCGGTGTCCGACCTCTACGGGTCCCCGTCGGTGGAGCCGGTGCTGGACCGCCTCCTCGAGCACAGCCGCAGCCTGCTGGGCACCGTCGCGGGCAGCATCTCGATGGTCGACACGACCCGTGGTCACTACGACAAACTGGCCGAGCAGGGCATCGCCTGCCGGCTCGGGATGAGCTTCCCGCTGGACGAGGGCGCGACCGGCCAGGCGGTGACCCGCCGGATGCCGATCGTCATCGACGATTACAGCGATCTGCGGGCCGGCCACCTGCCCCCCGACCATCCGGCGAGCCGCGGCGCGGCGGCCGCCGTCCCGCTGTGGTGGCGCGGTGAGGTGATCGCGGTCAACGTCGCCTTCGCCGGGCATCGACGAACCTTCACCGCACAGGAGATCGACGCCTTCGAGCTGCTCACCCAGAGCGTCGCGCCCGCGATGGTCAAGGCCGGGTCGGTCGCCCCGTCGCTGGCCGGGGTGCTGCGGGAGTACGGCCGGGTGGTCGACCCGGGCCGCGGGCCGTACACCGTCACCGAGGTCGGTCCGGCCCGGCCGGTGCCCGATGTGGTGGCCGCGGCGGCGACCGATCTGGTGGCGCTCATCGGCCGGGCCGCCTCGATGCGGGCGGCGCAGTCGCGGCTGAACATCGCGGTGGTCAACCGACCCGGCGGGGTCCGGCTGCTGGTGCAGGACGACGCCGCCGAGGCGGTCCCGGCCGCGGCGGATCCGCTCGGTCTGGGCACCCGCACCTGGAACGAGCTCCTGGCGGTGACCGGCGGCGGCCTCGGAGGGCAGATCGGGGTGGAGCACGTCGCCGGCTGGGGCACCTTCCTGTCGGCCGATTTCCCGGACCGCGCGACCGCCGATCCTTCCCCGCTGACCCGGCGGGAGCGGCAGGTCCTCGGGCTGCTCGCCGACGGCCTGACCGACCGGGAGATCGCCGCCCGACTGGTGATATCGCGCAAGACCGTCGAGAAGCACGTCGGCGCGTTGCTCCGCAAGACGGCGGCGCCCAGCCGCACCGCGGCGGTGGTGCAGGCACTGGACCGGGGCTGGCTGTCCTGGGGACCGCCAGGTGCTTCGCTCGAACCGGCAGATCGCCACTGATCGGTCGTCGCGCCGGCCCGGAGATGGGGGATTCACCCCATGGCGGCCTGGGCATCATGTCCCTTGAATGGCGGTGCAGTGACGGTTCGACCAAGGACCGGCCCGGACGGCAATCCGGAAAAGACCCTCAACGACGAGGAGGCGCGGGTGCCGGTTGTTTCGACCAACGAGATCGTGGACCGCGCGTGTACCGAACGGTACGGCGTCGGTGCGTCCAACATCCTGGACGACCTGACGATCGACGCGGTGCTGGCCGCGGCCGAGGCGGAGCGGGCGCCGGTGATCCTGCAGACGTCGGTGACGACCGTGCGGGCCTACGGGCGGGACCGATTGCTCGCCGAGTTCCGGGCGATGGCGAAGGACGCACGGTGCCGGTGACCCTGCACTTGGACCACTGCCCGTACCGGGACGTGATCTCCGAGTGCCTGCGGGCGGGTTGGATCTCCGTGCTGTTCGACGCGCACGAGCTCGACGTGACCGAGAACCTCGAAAAGACAAAGGAAGTCGTGGCCGAGGCGCGCGCCAACGGGGCCCATGTCGAGGGCGAGATCGAGGGCTCGAGGACGGCTTCGGGTCGGACGAGGCGTCGACCCTGCGCAAGCTCGAGGTTGCCGTCGACTTCATCAGGGCCACCGGGGTCGACGTCGTCGCCCCTGCCATCGGTCACGCGCCCGGGCGGTACTTGCGCGGTCGTCGCGACGACCCGTGAGCACATCGCGCTGTTCGGCGGATCGGGTCGGGTCTGGTGATCAGGGCGGTGGAGGGCTCCCGGAATGGCGCGCGGGCCGCACCGTCGCCGGGCCGCCGCGGATCGGTCGCGCTCGGCAGCACGCCCGTCACCACTCGCGCCAGGTCATCCGCGCAGTCTCGTAGGAGAGGACAACTGTATGAGTCAGGATCACGTCGAACTGGTCGTCCGGACGATCGCCCGGACCGCGGTCGACAACGAAAAGTACTTCGGGGATCTCGATGCGGTCGTCGGTGACGGCGACTTCGGGTACTCGCTCGCCCGTGGGTTCGAGAAGGTGCTCGAAGGCTGGGACGGCATCGACCGCACCGACTCGGGCACCTTCCTGAAGAAGACCGGGATGATCATCTCGTCCCGGATCGGCGGCACCTCCGGGCCGATCTGGGGCACCGCGTTCATGCGGGCCGGGATGACCGCCGGCAGCGACAATGTCGACGGCGAGAAGGCCGTCGCCATGCTGCGCAACGCCATCGAGGGCATCAAGGCCCGCGGTCAGTCCGACGTCGGCGACAAGACCCTGCTGGACGCCCTGGTGCCGCTGACCGACCGGCTCGAGCAGGAGGTCAAGAACGGATCCGACGCGGCGACGACGTTGGCCGCGGTGGCCGCCACCACCCGCGAGGCGGCGGAGGCCACCAGCGATCTCGTTGCCCGGCGGGGCCGCGCGTCCTACACGGGCGAGCGGAGCAGGGGTTCGGTCGACGCCGGCGCGATGGCCGTCGCCGTGATCGTCGAACAGATCAAACAGGCCTGGAAGTAAGGGAGCACGGATCATGAAGAAGTTCGTCAACGACCCGAAGTCGTTCGTCGCCGAGATGCTGGAGGGCATCGCGCTGGCGAATCCGAACACCATCGTGTACGAGCCAGAGTGGAACCTGATCATGCGCGCGGACGCCCCGCGGGATGACAAGGTCAGCATCGTCCAGGGATCCGGTTCCGGTCACGAACCCGCCCACGTGATGATCGTCGGCAAGGGCATGCTGGACGCCGCTTGTCCGGGCGACGTGTTCGCCGCGCCGCCGATGGACTACGTCTACGAGACGGCCAAGAAGCTGGCCTCGCCCAAGGGTGTCCTGCTGCTGGTGAACAACTACACCGGCGACCGGATGGCCTTCGAGATGGGCAAGGAGATGGCCGAGTCCGAGGGTGTCAAGGTCGAGATCCTGATGATCAACGACGACGTCGCCGTCAAGGACTCGCTGTACACGATCGGCCGCCGGGGCGTCGCCGGGAACTTCTTCGTGATCAAGGCCGTCGGCGCCGCCAGCGAGCGGGGCGACAGCCTCGAGGAGGTCATCCGGATCGGCAAGAAGGTCAACGACGTCACTCGCACCATGGGTGTCGCGCTGACCGCCTGCACCCCGCCGGCCAAGGGCGAGCCGCTGTTCGAGATGGGCGGCGACGAAATGGAGGTCGGCGTCGGCATTCACGGCGAGCCCGGCCGGGAGCGGACCAAGATCAAATCGGCGGATGAGATCGCCGACCTGCTCCTCGATGCCGTCGTGCCCGACCTGCCGTACGCCGCCGGCGACCGGGTCGCGTTGATGATCAACGGCCTCGGCGGCACGCCGATCAGCGAGCTGTACATCCTGTTCCGGCGCGCCCACCAGCAGCTCGCGGCAAAGGGCATCACCGTGGGCCGAAGCTACGTCAACGAGTACTGCACGTCCTTGGACATGGCCGGCGCGTCGCTGACGCTGGTCAAGCTGGACGACGAGATCGAGGAGCTGCTCGAGGCTCCGGCGGAGATCCCGAACCGGGTCTTCTGACCCGGCGATCCCGAGCTGATCCCGGGAGTCCGGCCGCTTCGGGCGGTCGGCTCACCGGGACCAGGAAGCCCGGGCACCGCTTCTCGGCGGAGGCCACCGGTCACCGCCGCGATGACACCTGCCCGCACGGCACGCACCACCCACCATCCCAAGGAAAGGGGAACCTTATGGGACGCAACATCACTCTCGAACAGGCCGACGCGATCGTGACCGCGTGCAAGTCGGAGGCGCAGACCGTCGGTCAGCCGATGAACATCGCCGTCGTCGATGACGGCGGCAACCTGGTCGCGTTCGCCGCGATGGACGACACCAAGCTGATCGGTGAGAACATCTCGCAACGGAAGGCTCTCACCTCGGTGATGTTCCAGATGGACACCCGGGACCTGGTGCCACTGGTCCAGCCCGGCGCCGCGTTGTACGGCATCGAGTCGACCAGCGAGGGCAACCTGGTCGTCTTCGGCGGCGGCGTGCTGCTGCGGGATCGCGACGGCCACGTCGCCGGCGGGGTCGGCGTGAGCGCGGGCACCGTCGTCGAGGACCATCAGGTCGCCGACGCCGGACGCAAGGCGTACACCGGCTGACCTGTGGGAGCATCGGAACCCGGTGAAGGCCCCCGCCTGCACCGGGTTCTTCGCGGGAAAGGGAGGGGTCCTGACGATGCAACAGGTTCGGGTCGCGGTGGTGACGGGCGGCGGGAGCGGCATCGGACGGGCGGCCGCGCTGGCGTTGGCCGGCGACGGGTGGACGGTGTTGCTGGTCGGCCGGCGGGTCGACGCCCTCGAATCGGTGGTCGCGGACGGCGCGGAACTGCGGGGCCGGCTCGTCGCGCGTCCGGCCGATGTCACCGACGAGTCCGCGGTGACCGGCGTTTTCGACCGTGCGATCACCGAATTCGGCCGGGTCGACCTGTTGTTCAACAACGCGGGGACGTTCGCACCGTCCCGCGAGATCGACGAGATCCCATTGGCCGAATGGAATTCCGTCGTCGCGGTGAACCTGACCGGCGCGTTCCTGTGCGCCCGAGAGGCGTTCCGGGTGATGAAGCACCAGGATCCGCGGGGTGGCCGGATCATCAACAACGGCTCCATCTCGGCGCAGGCGCCGCGGGTCAAGGCGGTGGCCTACACCGCCACGAAGCACGCCATCACCGGGCTGACCAAGTCGTTGTCGCTGGACGGCCGGGCCTACGACATCGCTTGCGGGCAGATTGATGTCGGCAACGCGGCCACCGATCTCACGGCCCGGTGGGAAGAAGGCACCCCGCAGCCCAACGGCACCTTGATGGTGGAGCCGAAGATGGACGTCCGCGACGTCGGCCGGACGGTGGCCTTCATGGCCTCGCTGCCGTTGGACGCGAACGTGCAGACGATCACGGTCATGGCCACGGCGATGCCGTTCGTCGGGCGGGGCTGAGCCGGTCCCGCCCGCCGAGTTGGACCCCTCCGCGTCCCCGGACGGTGCCCGGGTGCGACGGATTGTTCGAGCCGGGTGCCCAATCGGCGTGGTCACCCGGCCGCGCATCCCCCTGGAGGTGGTCCGCCGCCGCGTCGTGTCCGGACCCGCGCCTCGGCCGGAACCTCTGCCGGAACCGCTGTCGATGCCGATGCCCGAGTCGGCCGTCGATGTGCACCCGTGGACCGCGGTCGGCCCATCCGGGAACCCAACCCCGCGGAGATGCCCGCCGGGCCGGGCGGCGATGTCCTGGCCGCGAATCCGGACCCGAAGCCGGCCGGGGGAGTTGAGACCGGCG
The DNA here is from genome assembly GCF_044224575.1 of Nakamurella sp. Taxonomy (GTDB): domain Bacteria; phylum Actinomycetota; class Actinomycetes; order Mycobacteriales; family Nakamurellaceae; genus Nakamurella. The sequence continues at coordinate 234,849 of NZ_JBGAKE010000004.1, read as the reverse complement.
TTCGGGGATCGGAACGTCGAGTGGGCGGGGTGTGGCGGACACCTCGGACCCGATCGTGTGACCACCCTCACCGCAACCTGAGCGCGACCTGCCGCGATACTGGTAGCGCCGCGGCAACGTCGCCGCGGTTTCCACCGATGCTCCGACCGGACCCGGGAGGCGTGATGTTGCGACCGATGTTGCTCGGCAAGATCCACCGGGCCACCGTCACCGAGGCGAATCTGGATTACGTCGGGTCGATCACGATCGACTCGGACCTGCTGGATGCGGCCGATCTGCTGCCCGGCCAGCAGGTGGACGTGGTCGACGTGACGAACGGAGCCCGGTTGAGCACGTATGTGATCGCCGGGGATCGGGGAAGCGGGAAGGTCGGCATCAACGGTGCTGCCGCCCACCTCGTGCATCCCGGCGACATCGTGATCATCATCGCGTACGGGCTGCTGACCGATGCCGAGGCGCGGTCCCGGCAGCCGCGGGTGGTGTTCGTGGACGCCGCGAACGAGATCGTCCGGCTCGGGGCCGACCCGGGCGACGTGCCGTTAGGCTTCGGGCTCATCCCCACCGGTATCGGTCGTTCCTGACCGCAGTGCCTTCTCCACCCGTTCCCGGGCCCCGTCCAGGAACCGGGTGCAGATCGCGGCCAGTTGCTCGCCGCGTTCCCACAAGGTCAGCGATTCGTCCAGCGACAGGCCACCGGACTCCAGTCGGGCGACGACCGCGGCGAGTTCGTCCCGCGCGTGCTCGTAGCTGGCCGCGCGGTCCGCGGGGCTCTCGGTGTCGTCGTCGGCGGTCGCCATCGGTACTCCCTGGTCAGTCAGTCAGTCACGGGTGATTCTGGTCCGGAGCTGACGGCCAGCAGGGCCCCGTCGGCCACCCGGATCCGCAGGTCGGCGCCGGCCGGGGCATCGGTGATCGACCTCAACACGATGCCGTGGCTCTGCACGACCGCGTAGCCGCGGGCCAGGGTGGCGGCCGGGCCGAGCACGCTCAGCTGGGCCCGACGATGAGCGATGTCCCGCTCGATCCGTTCCAGGCCGATCCCGATCGCCGACCGGCCACGCTCGCGCAGGCTGCGTACCTCGGTCTCCCGGCGGTCGATCGGCGTCAGCGGATCGACCAGGACCGACGCGGACGTGAGCCGGCGCAGTCGCGCCTCCTCCGTGGTCACCCAGCCGGTCAGCGCCCGCCGCGCCCGGGCCTGCAGCTGATCGACCTGACGCCGTTCCGCCGCCGCGTCGGGCACTACCCGCTTGCCGGCGTCGGTCGGCGTCGAGCACCGGACGTCGGCCACGTCGTCGACGATCGGATGGTCCGGCTCGTGCCCGATCGCCGAGATCACCGGGGTGCGGCAGTGCGAGACGGCCCGGCACAGCGCCTCGTCGGAGAACGGCAGCAGGTCCTCCATGCTGCCGCCACCCCGCGCGAGGACGATGACGTCGACGGCCGGGTCCGTGTCGAGGCGGGTGAGCGACTCCATGATCTGCGGCACTGCCGTCACCCCTTGGACGGCCGGGTTCTCCACCCGGAACCGGACCGCCGGCCAGCGCGCGCGAGCGTTGGCGAGCACATCGGATTCGGCGGCGCTGGCCCGCCCGGTGATCAGCCCGACGACCCCGGGCAGGAATGGCAGCGGTCGCTTGCGCTCGGGCGCGGTCAGCCCCTCCGCGGCGAGCAGCCGGCGCAGCCGCTCGAGGCGGGCGAGCAGTTCGCCGATGCCCACCGGGTGTACCTGGTCCACCCGGAAGTTCAGGCTGCCCCGGGCCGGGTAGAACTCGAAGTGGCCGTGCACGACGATCCGGGAGCCCTCGGACGGCGGGGGATCCATTGCGGTGAGCAGCGTGCGCGAGCACACGACCTGGACCGACATGGGCACGGATGGGTCGCGCAAGGTGACGAACGACATCTGCGAGCCGGACCGCATGCTCACCTGGGCGATCTGACCCTCGATCCAGGCGGCGGGTGACCGGGCGATGTACTCGGTCATCCGCTGGGCCAACGTCCGCACCGGCCAGGGGTTCTCCCGCGTGGTATCGCCTGCCCGCCCAGGGAAGGGCGGGCGGGATTGATCGGGCGGGCGGGATTGGTCGGGTGGGCGGGTTTGGTCGGGTGGGCGGGTTTGGTCGGGTGGGCGGGTCACGACTCCTGGGCGCCCAGGGTGACCAACCGGTTGGACAGCAGGGTGAGGAACGGAGCGCGGTTGTCGCCGGACTGCTCGTAGTCCAGCAGCGCCGTGACGTCGGCGGCCGACAGCTCACGCAGGTGCCCGCGGACCTGGGCCAGCGTCATCCCGTCGTACCCGGGCAGGACGGCCGGGCCGTCCGTGTCGGCGCTCTGCTCGGCGGCCCGTGGCGCCGTTTCGTCGCCGGCCCTGTCCACGTCGAGGGGAGCCGGTGCCCCCTCGGTGTCCGTGGGGACCGCCGGATCGCTGTCGGGGGTCGCCGCCCCGGCCGCGGCATGGGTGGCCAGTTCGACGACCGACTCGTCGACGTGCGCGGCCGCCTCCATGGCGGTGGTGTCCGGATCGGGCAGCGAGGAGGCTTCGGGCTCCGGCCGGCTCCTCGGCTCGATCACCGGTTCGGCCGGGGTGCTGCGCACCGGCTCGGGTCGGCTCGGACCAGTGTCCGGCTTCGGCCGGCCCGCACCGGCCACCGGCGACGCCGCCCGACGGGGCGGCTCCCTGTCCTCGTCGAAGGTTGCCCATTCGGGACTTTCCTGCGGCCGGCCGCCGACCAGGCCGCCGAGGAGCTCATCCCCCCGGGTGGCCAGGGTGGTGATCTCCTGCTGCACCTTCATGGACAAGCGCATGGCGTTACCCACCAGTGTCACCGGGATCGCCGGCAGCTCCTCGGGCAGCGAACGGACCAACTGGATGCCGGTCGCGAGGATGCCGGCGGCAACCCGGACCGGGAAGGGCAACGTGAAGGCCATGGTGACCAGCCTGCCGCATCGTCGGCCGGGCGTGCACGCCGGTCGGTCGCGAATCCCGGCCCGCGGACGCGCACTTACGATTGAGCCATGACTGCTTCGACCGTTCCGCCCACCAAGCGCATCCTGTTGGCCAGTCCCCGCGGCTACTGCGCCGGGGTGGATCGGGCCGTGGTGACGGTGGAGAAGGCGCTCGAGCAGTACGGCGCCCCGGTCTACGTGCGCAAGCAGATCGTGCACAACAAGCACGTGGTGGCCAACCTGCAGGCCCGCGGCGCGATCTTCGTCGAGGAGACCGACGAGGTTCCGGAGGGTGCTCTGGTGGTGTTCTCGGCGCACGGGGTGTCCCCGGCGGTGCACGAGCAGGCCGCTCAGCGCCGGCTCCAGGTGATCGACGCCACGTGCCCGCTGGTGACCAAGGTGCACAAGGAGGCCCGCCGGTTCGCGGACGAGGACTACGACATCCTGCTGATCGGGCACCGCGGGCACGAGGAGGTCGAGGGGACCCAGGGTGAGGCGCCGGAGGCGATCCAGCTGGTCAACGACGCCTCCGACGTCGACTCGGTCACCGTGCGGGACCCGGAGAAGGTCATCTGGCTGTCGCAGACCACCCTGTCCGTCGACGAGACGCTCGGCACCGTCGACCTGCTGCGCAAGCGGTTCCCGCTGATGACCTCGCCGCCCAGCGACGACATCTGCTATGCGACCCAGAACCGCCAGGAGGTCGTCAAGCAGATCGCCCCGGACTGCGACCTGGTGATCGTCGTGGGGTCCAAGAACTCCTCGAACTCGGTGCGGCTGGTCGAGGTGGCCACCGGCGCCGGCGCGGACGCCGCGTACCTGGTCGACGACGCCGGTGAGATCGATGAGGCGTGGCTGGACGGGGTCGACACGGTCGGGGTGACCAGCGGCGCGTCCGTGCCCGACGACCTGGTCAGCGGCGTCCTCGACTACCTGCAGGAGCGGGGATTCCCCGCGGCCGAGGAGTTCACCGCGGCCACCGAGACCCTCACGTTCTCGCTGCCGAAGGAACTGCGTCGGCCGGCAAACCGGAACTGACGCGGGCCGGTCCGGATCAGCCGTGCGCGGGCGGCGTGGACCGCCGTGACTTCGGTCGCAGCGGCTGGGCGACGATCCGGATCAACCCGATCAGCACTGCGGCGGCCGTGCCCATCGCCATCGTCGGGAAGGTGGCGATGATGCGCAGCGCCGTGCCGTACAACCCGCCGATGTTGGTGAACAGCATGCCGCCGATGACCAGACCGACCACGAGCACCAACGGCGGCTGCACCATGGCGGTGAAGATCGATCCCCGTCGCACCAGCAGTGCCGCCCCCAGCACACCCAGGTAGAAGCCGATCCGCAGCCCCCAGGACAGGACCCCGACGGTCAACCCGTCGATGGCCGCGCCGGCCAGAGTGCTGCCGAGCGCGAGGATGATGACCGCCCAGGACGGCCAACCCCGAACCGAGGACACCACCGACGCGTCGGCCAGGCGCGGTCGAGCCGCGGTGTTCGTGGTCACCCGTCAACGGTAGCGTCCCGGGTGCGTGCCGGGTGGTCGGACAAACGCGCGACATACACCGACTCGGCCGCCTCGCGCTGCAGGGCGGCGTCGGCGGTGGCGTCCGCGGCCGCCGCGATCGGGTCGGGCGGCCTGCTCTCCTGTGGCACCAGCGGGGCCGTTTGCACCTGGCCGGGGCTCGTCAGTTCCTCGCCCGTCACCCCGAGGTCGGCCATCCGGCGAGCCGAGACCAGCACCCGCGTCTCCAGCGAGCGGACGGTGTTGTTGTAGGACCGCACCGCGCGGTCGAGGCCGGTGCCGACGGCGGCCAGATGCCCGGATAACGTGGCCAGCCGCCGATGCAGGTCCCTTCCCAGTTCGTAGACCTCGGTCGCGGTGGCCGACAACCGTTCCTGACGCCACACGTGCGCCACCGTGCGGAGCAGGGCGATCAGCGTGGTGGGCGTCGCGATCACGACGTTGCGGGCGAACGCGTGGTCGGTCAGGCCGGCGTCCACCGACAGCGCAGCATCCAGCAGCGGATCTCCGGGAACGAAGAGCACGACGAATTCCGGCGCGGGCTGGAAGTGTCGCCAGTACGCCTTGCCGGCGAGCGCGTCGACGTGGGCGCGCAGGGCCCGGGCGTGCGCGGCCAGCAGGGCGGTCCGGCGGCGCTCGTCGGGGCATTCGGCGGCCTCCAAATAGGAGGCGAAGGGAACTTTGGCGTCGACCGGGATCTGCCGGCCGCCGGACAGCCGGATGATCATGTCCGGCCGCACCCCGGACGCCTCGGGATCGGCCGATCGCGCGCCGACCTGGGTGTCGAAGTCGCAGTGCTCCACCATTCCGGCCAGCTCGACGACCCGCTGCAACTGCATCTCGCCCCACCGTCCGCGCATCTGGGGAGCGCTGAGCGCGCCGGCCAGGGCACGGGTGTGCCGGTTCAGGTCCGCCGACGTCAGGTGCAACGCGGACACCTGCTCGCGCAGCCCTGCATACGCCGCCGCCCGGTCCCGCTCCACGTCGTGCAGGTGCTCCTCCACCCGTTGCATCGCGTCCGACGCCGGCGCCAGCAGTGCGTCCAGCCCGGGACCCGCCGTCCGGTCGCGGGGATAGGCACGACCGAGGAGCACGCCGACCACGATGCCCGCGACGAGCAGCAAACCGCCGATGAGGAGCGCCGAGGTGTCCATGACCGTGATGATGCCCGGGCGGTCCGACACTGCCCGGGATGGCGCGGCCGGGCCGACGCCGGCGCGGAGGAAGCCCGGTATGTGGCGGGATGTGGATGTCTTCGACGAGTCCGACCCACGGCGGACCTGAGTCGATGGAGCCGGTCAGGAGCCGGGATTGCTCGGCCGTGTTCCCGGATGCTCCGCATGCGGGGGAGCAGGGGCCGGCCGATGCGCTACGCTCCCGGGCCATGGTGACCGAGGGCCTGCGGCTGGTCTGCCGCCGCGAGGTCGACCTCCAGCGCGTGACCAGCGCCGCCTGTTCCTGACGTTCTCGCGTCCGCCCGCCGCTTTCCGGCACCGTCCGCGGATCGCTTCGCCCATCACCGTGTTCGGTGTGCACCGTCGCGCGCCCGCACCCACTGCCGTCACCGACACCGGAGCAACCCCATGGCCCTGCCCGATTTCCTCATCATCGGCTCGCCCAAGTGCGGATCTACCGCATTGCATGACGCGCTCGTCCCGCACCCGGAGCTATTCCTGTCCACGCCGAAGGAACCGAAGTTCTTCATGTGCGACGAGCGCCGACCCGATCCCGCGCATCAGCGAGGTCCGGGCGACGCGCACAGCGCCCGGGAATGGGTCTGGGACCGCGCCGCCTACGAGAAGCTGTTCGACCCGGCTCCGACCGGCACCCTGCGGGGCGAATCGACGCCGTTCTACCTGTGGGACACCGCGGCCCACCGGCGCATCCACGCGCTGATTCCGGACGTCAAGATGATCGCCATCGTGCGGGACCCGGTGGATCGCGCCTACTCGAACTGGGTCCACCTCTGGTGCGACGGCCTGGAACCCGAGGCCGACTTCCTGACCGCCTGCCGGAAGGAACCCGAGCGGATCGCGGCGGGCTACGCGCCGTTCTGGCGCTACCTGGAAACGGGTCTTTACGGGCGGCAACTCGAGCATCTGTACAGCACTTTCCCGCGCGAGCAGGTTTTCGTGTTGCGCTACCGGCAGCTCATCGACGACACCGCGGCGGTGCTGGACCGGATCACCGAGTTTCTGGGCGTGCAGCCGGGGGTGGTCCGGACGATTCCCGGCGCCAACGTCAAGGATTGGGTGCCGGACACGCCCGTCAACCGGCTGCTCCGTTACGGCGTCCAGGCGGGCGCCGCCGCCGGCGCGTTCCTGCCCCCTCAGGTCTGGCGGCAGGGCGAACGGGTGGCGCTGTCGGTCCTGCAGCACGGGCATCACCGGCGTCCGTCGTTGTCGGTGGAGCAGCGCGCCGAATTGCTGCCCTATTTTCAGGACGACAACGCCTTGTTGACGGAGCTGACCGGTGTCGATCACGCCGACTGGCAGAACCCGAAGGGTCGGGGCGCGTTCACCGATCGCACCCCACCTGCCTGACCCGGCTCGACTTGCCGGTTGAGGCCCCGCGGACGCACGGCGGAGGGCCGAGAACGGCAAGTCGAGCGTGGTGAACGCTTCGGGTCAGCGCGGGGTGCCGGGCATCTAGTTGAACTCGTCCGGGTTCGGCCCGGTGCGCTCGTCCCGGTTCAGCGCCGAGATCAGCGCCATGTCGTCGTCGGCCAGCTCGAAGTCGAAGATGGCGAAGTTCTCGGCCATCCGCGCCGGCTTGAGCGATTTCGGGAAGACGATGGTGCCCAGCTGGATATGCCAGCGCAGCACGACCTGGGCCGCGGTCCGGCCGACCCGGCCGGCGATCTCGGCGATCACCGGGTCGTCCAGCACCAGCCCCTGGGCGATCGGCGACCAGGCCTCGGTGGCGATCTCGTGCTCGGTGTCGAAGGCGAGCAGATCGGCCTGGGTCAGGTAGGGATGCAGCTCGATCTGGTTCACCGCGGGCCGGATGGTGAACTCCTCGTGCAGCCGGCGCAGGTGGTGCGGCTGGAAATTCGACACCCCGATCGCCCGCAGCTTGCCGTCGGCGTAGCCCTTCTCCAGCGCCCGCCAGGCGTCGTCGAAGCCGACCTTGGGCAGCGGCCAGTGGATCAGGAACAGGTCGATCTGCTCGCGCTGCAGGTCGGCCAGGCTGGCGTCGATGGCGCGCTGCGCGTCGTCGTAGGCGTGGAATCCGTTGTTCAGCTTGCTGGTGACGAAGACGTCGGTCGGATCGACGTCGTAGGCGGCGATGGCGTCACCGACCTGCTTCTCGTTGCCGTACATCTCGGCGGTGTCGATGTGCCGGTAGCCCGCGTCCAGGGCGGCGGTCACCGCTGCGGCGGTGTCGTCCGGCTTGATCTGGAAGACGCCGAAACCCAGCTGGGGGATCTCGACGCCGTTGTTCAATGTGATCGTGGGGACGGTCATCCCGGTTCACCTCTCGTCGACTTGCTCGGTCGTGCCGCAAAACAGCCTCGACCGTACGCGCGCGTCCGATCAGGCCGGGACGAACACCGTCCGCAGATCATTCGACCCGTCGGGCCGCTGCGCCTCGAAGTACACCCGCAGTCCGCCGGGGATCCGAGCGATGGTCACGTACCGCAGGGTGTGCCCGTCCCGGTCGAGCGGCCCGGCCACCGGGGTGAGGTCATCGGGCGTCGAGCCGGCCGCGAACCCGGTGCGTTCGAACCAGTTCTCCGCGGCACTGGCCCGGCCGTCATAGGTGGCCAGCCACTGCCCGTCGGACTCCCAGGCACTGGTGATGCGCACGCCGCGGGCGTCCCAGGAACCGACGGACGGCCCGAGCGCGATTCGCTGCGGGGTCCAGGACAGGCCGTCGGTGCCGGTCAGGTAGACCGAGCGCATCCGGTCGGCCTCGTCGTCGCCGCGGTCGAGCAGGTGCTCGCACGCCCACATCCGCCAGTCGTCGCCGTCGCGGGTGACCACGACGTCCTTCCAGGCCGACTTCGCGTCACCCGCCAGCACGACCGTCCGGGTGCCGGTCGCGAGCTCGCTGACGTCGCCGCCCGGGGCCGTGTCCACGGCTTCGACCCACCAGTGCTTGGACCCGAATGTGGAACAGCTCACATAGAGCCGCCAGCCGCCGTCGGGCCGGCGGATCAACGCCGGCCGCTCCAGCGAGGCGCAATCGAAGGTCTCCGCGGCGATCGTCGCCACAGTGTCGAAATGGACGCCGTCGGCCGAGCGGGCGACCACGTTGGCGTAGCCGCGGCCCTGGTCGACGGGCCGGCGCAGGCGATAGGCCAGGTGGAACACCCCGTCGGAATGGACGACGCTGGGTCCACCGGCCCAGAACCCGGGACCCCGACCGGGCGGCTGGATCACCACGGTGGCCGGCCCCGCCGACAGCGCCTGGCCGATCTTGTCGAGCATCGTCATCCGGGTCAGCACGGGCCAGAGCATACGGACGGGGTGCACGGTCGAGTGCCGGCCCGCCCTTTCGGCCGATCGGACATGGCGGGTTCGCGCGGTATGATTCCGCCATGTCTGTGCAGGGAGTGTTCTTGGTGTGCCGCCGCGAGGTCGACCTCGTGCGCGTCGCCAGCGCTACCTGTTGCCTCGCCGCCTGACAATCCGCCGCCGCACCCTGCGCCGGGCTGTCATCCCGGCGCGATCGCCCACCAGCGGAATCATCGTGTCGGCCTGACGGCGCCCGGCTATCCCCGCCAAGGACATCGATGCCCACCGCACAGCCCATCACCGAGGCCTCGGACGGTCACGCCCCGCAGTCGACCGACGCCGCAGCGCAATCGACGACCGAGCGTCCGGCTCGCCGTCCGGCGCCGGCCCGCGACGGCGCACCCGCCGCGTCCGGTGCCGCCGCCCGCGGTGCTCGGGCGCATCGCCGGCCCGGTGGGCAGGGCCAGTGGGCGCTCGGGTACCGCGAGCCGCTGAACCCCAACGAGCGGATGAAGAAGGACGACGACGGCCTGCACGTCCGCGCCCGTATCGAGAACCGGTACCGCCACACCGGCTTCGACGACATCGACCCGGGCGACCTGAGGGGCCGTTTTCGCTGGTGGGGGCTGTACACGCAGCGCGCGCCGGGCATCGACGGCGGCCGCACCGCGGTGTTGGAGCCCGAGGAACTCGAGGACAAGTACTTCATGATGCGGGTGCGCATCGATGGTGGCCAGCTGTCGGTGGACGCCCTGCGCACCGTCGGCGAGGTCTCTCAGAAGTACGCGCGAGACACCGCCGACCTGACCGACCGGCAGAACATCCAGCTGCATTGGGTGCAGGTCCAGGATGTGCCGGACATCTGGGAGGCCATCGAGGGGGTCGGCCTGACCACCGCCGAGGCCTGCGGCGACGTGCCCCGGGTCATCCTCGGTTCGCCGTTGGCCGGCGTCGCCGCCGACGAGATCATCGACGGCACCCCGGCGGTCCACGAGATCCTTCGTCGGTACATCGGCAGCGAGGAGTTCTCCAACCTGCCCCGCAAGTTCAAGACGGCCATCTCCGGATCGCCTCGGCAGGACGTCGCCCACGAGATCCACGACATCGCGTTCGTCGGCGTCGTGCACCCCGAGCACGGTCCCGGATTCGACCTGTGGGTCGGCGGCGGGCTGTCGACGAATCCGATGCTCGGCCAGCGACTGGGTGCCTGGGTGCCACTGGACGAGATCCCGGACGTGTGGGCCGGCGTCGTGTCGATTTTCCGCGACTACGGCTACCGGCGGCTGCGCAACCGGGCCCGGCTGAAGTTCCTGGTCGCCGACTGGGGTGTGCAGAAGTTTCGCGAGGTGCTGGAGACCGAGTACCTCAAGCGGACGCTGGTCGACGGTCCCGCGCCCGAGGACTACGACGGTCCGCGCGACCACGTCGGGGTTCACCTGCAGAAGGACGGCAAGTTCTACGTCGGGGTCAACCCGACCGTCGGCCGGGTCAGCGGCACGATGCTGGTCGAGCTGGCCGAACTGGTGCGGGCACACGGTTCCGACCGGATCCGGATGACCACCGACCAGGGCCTGGTCATCCTCGACGTCGAGGCCGACCAGATCGACTCCCTGGTGCGGGGGCTCGCCGGCCTTGGCTTGTCCGTCAGGCCGTCGACGTTCCGACGGAACATGATGGCCTGCACCGGCCTGGAGTTCTGCAAGCTGGCCATCGTCGACACCAAGGCCCGGGGCATTGCCCTGGTCGACGAGTTGGAGACGCGGCTGGGCGACCTGGCGACGGAACTGCCGTCCATCACGATCAACATCAACGGGTGCCCGAACGCCTGCGCACGCACGCAGATCGCCGACATCGGGCTCAAGGGCATGATCGTCACCAACGACGCGGGCGAGCAGGTCGAGGGCTTTCAGGTGCACCTGGGCGGCGGGCTGGGCCTGGACGCCGGTTTCGGCCGGAAGGTTCGCGGCCACAAGGTGACCGGCGACGAGCTGCCCGACTTCGTCGAGCGCATCGTCAAGTCCTTCGACGCCCAGCGCGAGCAGGGCGAACGGTTCGCCCAGTGGGTGGCCCGGGCCGACGAAGCGGTGCTCCGGTGAGCGGCGGTCGTGATGAGTGAAAATCGTGCCCCCGCCCAGTACTGCCCGTACTGCGGCGAGACGAACCTGTGGCCGAGCGAATCCGGCCACGGCGCCTGGAGCTGCCGCGACTGCCTGCGGGTGTTCTCGGTGAAGTTCATCGGGCTGGCCGGGCGCAACTCGACGGCACCGGTTGCCGGGTCGATGCCGGTGCAGGTGACCCCATGACGACGGCGGCCGCGCTGCGGTCCCCGGCCGAGCTGGAGGCGATCGCCACGAAGGCGGCGGTCGATCTCGCCGACGCCTCGGCGGAGGAGATCCTGCGCTGGGCCGCCGACACCTTCGGTGCGACCTTCGCCGTCGCCGGGTCCATGCAGGACAACGTGCTCGTGCACCTGGCCGGTCAGGTGATCCCGGGTGTCGATGTGTTGTTCCTGGACACGGGCTACCACTTCATCGAGACCATCGGCACGGCCGATGCGGTCGAGGCGGTCTACCCGGTGACGCTGCGCCGCCTGCTGCCGCTGCAGACGGTGGCCGAGCAGGACGCCGAACACGGCAAGGACCTGTTCGCCCGCGATCCGGATCTGTGTTGCGCACTGCGCAAGGTGGCGCCCCTGAACAAGGCGCTGCGCGGGTACGAGGCCTGGGCCACCGGGATGCGGCGGTCCGAGGCCGTCACCCGGGCGAACACCCCGGCCGTGCAGTTCGACGCCAAACGCGGGAAGGTCCGCATCGCCCCCCTGGCCGCGTGGTCCGACGACGATGTCGCCCACTACATCGAGAACAACAACGTTCTGGTCAACCCGCTGCTGTCCGACGAGTACCCGTCGATCGGCTGCGAGCCCTGTACCCGGCGGGTGCTGCCGGGCCAGGACTCCCGGTCCGGCCGATGGGCCGGACTGACCAAAACCGAATGTGGGATCAATACATGACGACAACTCAGACCCTCGCCGAAGGCGGTGCCGCGGCCGGGAATCGATCCCGGCCGGGCGCCACCCTCTGGCTCACCGGCCTGCCCAGCGCGGGCAAGACCACCCTGGCCCGCGCGCTGATCGGGGTGCTGGCCCAGCGCGGGATCGACACCGAACTGCTCGACGGCGACGAGGTGCGCACGCACCTGTCCGCGGGCCTCGGCTTCTCCAAGGCCGACCGCGACACCCAGGTCACCCGCATCGGTTTCGTCGCCGAGCTGCTGGCCCGGCACGGGGTGCTCGTGCTGGTGCCGGTCATCGCGCCGTACGCCGACGCCCGGGACAAGGTCCGCGCCCACCACGCGGAGCGCGGCACTGAGCTGGTGCAGGTGCACCTGTCCACGCCGGTCGAAGTCTGCGCTGACCGCGACGTGAAGGGCTTGTACGCCAAGGCCTACCGCGGGGAGATCAGCTCGATGACCGGGGTCGACGACCCCTACGAGATCCCGGCCGATCCCGACCTGCGCATCGACACCTCGACGGTCGACCAGGCGCGGTCGATCGCCCTGCTGCTGGATCTACTGACCGAAAGAGGACTGGCATGACGGCCACCGCGGACGGCCTGGCCACCCGCCGGGTCGCCAGCCCGCATCTGCGCGCGCTGGAGTCCGAGTCGATCCACATCCTGCGGGAGGTGGCCGGCCAGTTCGACAAGCCCGTCATCCTGTTCTCCGCCGGCAAGGACTCGGTGCTGGTGCTGCACCTGGCCCGCAAGGCGTTTCATCCCGCCCCGCTGCCGTTCTCATTGCTGCACGTGGACACCGGCCACAATTTCCCCGAAGTGATCGCCTATCGCGACCGGGTGGTGGCCGCCGGCGGGCTCCGGTTGGCCGTGGCCAAGGTGCAGGATTGGATCGACGACGGCCGGCTCGCCGAGCGCCCCGACGGCACCCGCAACCCGCTGCAGACGGTGCCGCTGGTCGACACCATCGCCGCCGAGAAGTACGACGCGGTGATCGGCGGGGCCCGCCGCGACGAGGAGCGGGCCCGGGCCAAGGAGCGGATCTTCTCACTGCGCGACGCGTTCGGCGGCTGGGACCCGCGCCGGCAGCGCCCTGAGTTGTGGGGGCTGTACAACGGCAAACACGCGCCGGGCGAACACGTCCGGGTGTTCCCGCTGTCCAACTGGACCGAGCTGGATGTCTGGAACTACATCGAGGCCGAGAACATCGACCTGCCGGAGATCTACTACGCGCATCGGCGGGACGTCTTCGCGCGCAGCGGAATGTGGCTGACCCCGGGTGAGTGGGGCGGCCCGGCGAAGGGTGAGGTGCTGGAGAACCGGTGGGTGCGTTACCGGACCGTCGGCGACATGTCCTGCACCGGCGCCGTCGACTCGCAGGCCACCGATGTGCGCGCGGTGATCGAGGAGATCATCGCCACCCGGATCACCGAACGCGGGGCCACCCGCGCCGACGACAAGCTCGGTGAGGCCGCCATGGAGGACCGTAAGCGTGAGGGGTACTTCTAAATGACGACCGCCATCAACGGTTCCGCCGACCTCGGCGTCGAGGCGCACGAACTCGCCGAGGAACTCTCGCACTCGCGCGGCCTGCTCCGGTTCGCCACCGCCGGTTCGGTCGACGACGGCAAGTCCACCCTGGTTGGCCGGCTGCTGCACGACTCCAAGTCGGTCCTGTCCGACCAGTTGGACGCGGTCCAGCGCACGTCGGAGGCGCGCGGCCTGGAGACCGTCGACCTGTCGCTGCTGGTCGACGGGCTGCGGGCGGAACGCGAGCAGGGCATCACCATCGACGTGGCCTACCGCTACTTCGCCACGCCGGCCCGCACCTTCATCCTGGCCGACACCCCTGGGCACGTGCAGTACACCCGGAATACGGTCACTGGCGCGTCCACCGCGGATCTGGTGGTCGTGCTCACCGATGCCCGCACCGGCGTCGTCGCGCAGACCCGGCGGCATGCCGCGGTGGCCGCCCTGCTCGGCGTGCCGCACCTGCTGCTGGCCGTCAACAAGATCGACCTGGTCGACTACGACCAGACGGTGTTCGACGCCATCGCCGCCGAATTCTCGGCCTACGCCAAGGGTTTGGGTATTCACGAGATCACCGCGATCCCGATCTCGGCGCTGAACGGGGACAACGTGGTGGCCCGATCCGAGCGGATCAGCTGGTACGACGGGCCCAGCGTGCTCGAGCACCTGGAGACGGTGGAGCTGGAGAACAGTTCGGCCGCCGAGGATCTGCGGTTTCCGGTGCAGTACGTCATCCGGCCTCGCTCGGACGAACTGCCCGACTACCGCGGCTACGCGGGCCGGGTCGCCGCCGGCACCGTGCATCCGGGCGACGAGGTGGTTGTGCTGCCGTCGGGCCGGCGGACCACGGTCACCGGGATCGACACCGCCGACGGGCCGCGGGAGTTCGCGGTCGCCGGCGAATCGGTCACGCTGCTGCTGTCCGACGATGTCGACCTGTCCCGCGGTGACCTGATCGCCGCCGGCCAGGTGCCGGAACCGGTCACCCAGTTCACCGCCACCGTCACCCAGCTCGCCGAGAATCCGCTGAAGCCAGGGGCGCGGGCGCTGCTGCGCTACGGCACCACCATCACCCGGGCGCTGGTCACCTCGCTGGACCACCTGCTGGACATCGGCACCCTGGCCTACGGGCCGGCGCCGGAGTCGTTGGCGCTCAACGACATCGCTCAGGTCACCATCCGCACCGCCGACCCGGTGCCCGTCGAGGCTTACCGCCCGGGCGGGGCCGTCGGGTCGCTGCTGATCATCGACCCGGCCGACGGAACCTCGCTGGCCGCCGGCATGGTCGGTGACCGGCTCGCCGCCCTGCACCCCCAGACCACTGTTCCCGCAACCCCCGCCGATGCCGAGGAGGACTGGCTGTCATGAGCCGTCACGAAACGATCCACCTGGAGCGATGTCCGCAGCCGGCCTGTACCGGCCGCGCGTACCCGCTCACCCCCAGCAACGCCCACACTCCCGGTCCGTGACCGGGGTCTCGCCCTGAAGGAATCGTTCGTGTCGATCCGCCGCACCTCCACCCGCCTCAAATCCGTCGCCGTGCTTGGTGGCGCCGTCGCCGCGCTGCTCGCGCTGGCCGCCTGTGGCTCCTCCTCCTCTTCCTCCGGCACCACCAGTTCAGCGGCCACTTCGGCCGCCGCCGGGTCCGGTGCCGCCAGCGGTTCTGCCGCCGCGGGCGGTGGCACCGCTGCCGACACCCTGCGCCTGGGCTACTTCCCCAACGTCACCCATGCCGCCGCCGTCCTCGGCGTGAAGAACGGCACGTTCCAGGAAGCCCTGGGCGACACCAAGCTCGAGACCACCACGTTCAACGCCGGCCCGGCCGCCACCGAAGCCCTGCTGTCCGGCGCCATCGATGCCACCTTCATCGGCCCGAACCCGGCCATCAACTCCTTTGCCAAGTCAAACGGTGAGGCCATCCGGATCGTGGCCGGGGCCACCGACAACGGCGCGAGCTTCGTGGTGGCCAAGGACATCAACGGGCCCGCCGACCTGACTGGCAAGACGCTGGCCACCCCGCAGTTGGGCGGCACCCAGGACGTCGCCCTGCGCAAGTGGTTGCTGGACAACGGACTCAAGACGCAGACGACCGGCGGCAGCGACGTCGACATCGTCAACCAGGAGAACGCGCAGACCCTGGACCTGTTCAAGTCCGGGGAGATCGCCGGCGCCTGGTTGCCGGAGCCGTGGGCATCGCGGCTGGTCAACGAGGCCGACGGCAAGGTGCTTGTCGACGAGAAGACCCTGTGGCCGGACGAGAAGTTCCAGACGACCATCCTGATCGTCGCCACGCCGTTCCTCGAGCAGCACCCGGACACCGTGAAGGCGCTGATCGGCGGCGAGATCAAGGAGATCAAGGCGATCGAGACCGACCCGGCCACCGCGCGGACCGATCTGAACGCGGCGCTGGCTGAGCTCACCGGCAAGCCGCTGGCGGACGCCACCATCACGTCGGCCTTCGCCAACATCGAGCCGACCTGGGATCCGCTGGCCGGAACCCTGGACACGATCGCGGAGAACGGTCTGGCGGCGGGCACGCTCACCAGCAAGCCCGACCTGAGCGGCATCTACGACTTGCGGCAGTTGAATGCAGTGCTCACCGAGCTCGGTGAGAAGCCGGTCAGCGCGGCCGGTCTCGGCCAGGAGTAAGGGGAAGCAGATGACTCTCGTCGACGAGTCCGAGATCGGTTACGCCGAGGATGACCCCCGGGTCGTGCCGCTGCTGGCCGACAAGGCCGAGAGCGCCGATGACGCCGTCCACATCGACCACGTCACCAAGGTTTTCCGGAGCCGGCGGGGCGCGGTCAAGGCGTTGGACGACGTCAGCCTCTCGGTGGCTCCCGGCGAGTTCGTCTGCCTGCCTCGGGCACAGTCACCAGCGCCGGTCGGCCGGCGCTGATGTTCCAGGAGTCCGCACTGTTCCCATGGTTGACCGCCGGCCAGAACATCTCCCTCGCGTTGAAGTACGCCGGGGTCGCGCGGAAGCAGCGCCCGGCGCGGGTGGAGGAACTTCTCGACCTGGTCAGACTGTCCGGGCATGCCGACCGGCGGGTGCACGAGCTGTCCGGCGGCCAGCGCCAGCGGGTCGCGCTGGCCCGCGCCCTCGGCCAGGACAGCGATGTGCTGCTGATGGACGAGCCGTTCGCCGCGCTCGACGCGATCACCCGGGACGTCATGCATGACGAGCTGACCCGGGTGTGGAAGGCGACGGGCAACAGCATCGTTTTCGTCACCCACAACGTCCGCGAGGCCGTCCGGCTGGGACAGCGGGTCGTGCTGCTGTCCTCCCGGCCGGGCCGGGTCGTCGGCGAGTGGGAGATCAACATCCGCGGACCGCGGACGATCGAGCACCCCGCGGTGGGCGCCCTGGCGGCGGAGATCACACTGCGGCTGCGCGAGGAAATCGCCAGCCACGCCGCCCCGACCGGACCGGTCGCCGCCGCCGCGCCGGCCCGATCCGGACTGCCCCGCCAGCTCACGAAGGACGACGCCCATGCCCGCGCTTGACGACTCCGTCATCACCAAGGAAGAGGTCGAGCGCGAGGACACGGCGGCGGTCGGCGCCGGCCTCGACGCGCTCGAGGAACCGGAACGTCATCGCGACCCCTGGTGGAAGCGGCTGGGCACCTCGATCGTCCCGCCGTTCCTCGCGCTGGTCCTGGTCCTGGTCATCTGGGAGATCGTCTACCTGCTCGGTGTCAAGCCGGAGGTGATGCTGCCGTCGCCGGTCGCCGTGTTCGGCGAGCTCGGCCGGCTGCTGGAATCCGGGCAGGCCTGGCAGACGATCTGGACGAGCCTGTCGCGCGGCCTGTTCGGGTTCGCGATGGCCATCGTGCTGGCCGTGCCGATCGGCCTGGCGGTGGCCCGGTTCAAGTGGATTCGGGCCTCGGTCGGTCCGCTGCTGTCCGGCCTGCAGTCGATGCCGTCCGTGGCGTGGGTGCCGCTGGCCATCCTGTGGTTCCAGATCAGCCCGGCGATGATCTACATGGTCGTGCTGCTCGGCGCGGTGCCGTCCATCGCCAACGGGCTGACCGCCGGCATCGACCAGGTGCCGCCGCTGTACACCCGGGTCGGCAAGGTGCTCGGCCTGGGCTGGTGGGGTCAGGCCCGGCACGTGCTGATTCCCGCCGCGCTGCCCGGCTTCCTGGCCGGCCTGCGGCAGGGCTGGGCCTTCTCCTGGCGGTCGCTGATGGCCGCCGAGCTGATCGTCACCTCGTCCAAGCTCGGGTTCGGGCTCGGCCAGCTGATGAACCAGGGTCGCGACCTGTCGGACGCGCCGCTGCTGTATGCCGGTCTGATCCTGATCTTCGTCGTGGGGGTCGGCGTGGAGCTGATCATGTTCCGGCCGCTGGAGCGGGCGATCCTGGAAGCCCGGGGGCTGACCGGCAATCGCTAGCACTGCTCGCCGCAGGGGCTTGACCATCGGGATTTGATTCGTTCGATCGCGGGAAAGCGGGTTCGGTTCGCCGGGCCCGCTTTCCCGTCCTAGCCTGTTCGAGTGACCGTTCGTCCTCTTCCTCCGCTGATCGGGTTGGCGCACGGCAGCCGGGACCCTCGGGCCGCCGTCGTCATCGGTCAGGTGATGGACGCGGTCGCCGTGATGAAACCGGGCCTGCGGGCGATCCCGGCGTTTCTCGATCTGTCCGAGCCCGACCTTTGCTCCGCGATCGCGGCCGCCCGGGCCGCCGCGGACTTCGACACCGCCATCGTGGTGCCCCTGCTGTTCACCGACGCGTTCCACGCGACCGTGGACGTGCCGACCGCAGTCGGGAACGCCCAACTCGACACCGGCGTGGCGCTCCGGCTGGCCGGAATCCTGGGCATGGGCGAGGAAGTCTTGCTCGCCCTGGAGGAGTCGGCCGCGCGCGCCCACATCGCCGCCCACGAAGCGATCCTGCTGTATGCCGTGGGTTCCAGCCGCGACTCGGCCAATGCCGCCGTGCACGACCTGGCCCGCCGGTGGAGCGAACGCCGGCTGGGGCCCGTCTGGGCCGGGTTCGGCACCGTCGGCTCGCCGTCGGCGGCCGAGGTCCTCGACCGCGCCACCGAGGAGGGCCGGCGGATCGGAGTGGTGCCCCTGTTCCTGGCGCCGGGATTGCTGCTCGATCAGGTCACCCGATCGGCAGCGCAGATTGGGGCCGAGGTCGCGGCGCCGCTGGGCACGGCCCTGGGCGAACTGGTGCTCATGCGTTACCTGGAGGCGCTCGCCACCTCGCCGTGAGCGGAAGGCCCGCCGTTACAGGGCGGTGACGATGATGAAGATCAGCACGATGACCAGCACCGCGGCGATGCCGATCCAGATCCAGAACTGAACCTTGGGCCGCGCCTCGACCTCGGCGCCGATCCACTCGAGTTCCTCGCCGGCGGATCGATGGTGCTCTTCAGCCGGCTTCTCGTCGTCCGCCTGATTGCCGTCCGGGGTGGTCGTCACGCAGCGGAGTCTAGTCGGCCGGGCCGAGGCGGCCTCCACTCCACTCCGAGCGACTCCACGTCAGCGGGACCATGCGTGGAGTCGGCCCGGCCGGGATGGGTACGGCCGGTCGATCGACCGCGCGGGCCGACCACGGCCGGTCCCATCAGCCGGCCGCGGCCCACAGGTGCATCCCGGCATACGACCGGAACGGCCGCCACTCCAGTCCACGGGCGGCCAGGTCCTTCGCCTCCGCCGGCAGGCCGAGGGCGGCCGCGCCGCGGCGGATGGCCAGGTCGTCCACCAGCAGTACGTCGTGGTCGCCGAGCACCCGCATCGCCACGTAGTCGGCCGTCCACGGGCCGATGCCGGGTAGCGCCAGCACCGCAGAGCGGCTGCGTGGATCGGCTGGGTCCAGGGTCACGGTGCCGTCGGCCAGGGCCGTCGCGGCGGTGACGATGGCCTGGGCGCGCGCCCGGGGTCCGGCGAAGGCCATCGGTCCGAGGGCGGCGATTCTCGCCGGTTCCGGGAACAGGTGGGTGAGGCCGTCGATCGGCCGGGGCAGCCGGTCGTCCGCCATCGCGACGAGCCGGGTGGCCGCGGTTCGGGCGCCGGCCACCGAGACCTGCTGGCCGAGCATCGCCTTGACCAGCGTCTCCTGCGGGTCGGTCGTGCCGGGAACCCGCAGGCCGGGACGCTGCCGCACCGACGCCCGCAGGCTCGGGTCGGCGTGCAGCATCCGGTCGACGGCGGCGCCGTCGGTGTCCAGATCCAGCAGGTGCCGGCAGCGGTCGACGGCCGCCTCGAACTGCGCCGCGAATCGGATCGTGGCGTGGACGGCCGGCGGGTCCGCCGGACCGGGCAGGCGCAGATGGATCGTGCCGACCTCCGCGTCCTCGCCCGAGCCGATCCGCAGTGCCCGGGCGTACTCCCGCCCACGGACGTACTCCACCCCGGGCACCGATCGCCGGCCCAGGAAGGCCAGCAGGTCGTCGGCGGCGAATGGGCCGGTGACGGGCAGGTCGAGGACAACCGGGTCGGGCGGGGCGAGGCTCATCCGTGCCATCATGCGCCGGTGACCGATCAGCCAGCACCGCCGACCCGCTGGGAGCTGACCGTCGTCGGCGAGAAGTGGGACTGGTACGTCGACCGGTTCGACCGGCAGTACCGCGAGGGCGCCGATCTGGAGGGCGAGGCGCGGTTCATCGACATGATGGCCGCCCGGGGGTCCACGATCCTGGACGGCGGCTGCGGCACCGGCCGGGTCTCCGGTGCGCTGCACCGGATGGGGCACCAGGTGATCGGCGTCGACCGGGACGCCGGGCTGATCGACATCGCCCGTTCCCGGTATCCGGGACCTACTCTCCTGGTCTCGGACCTGCTGCGGGTGCCGGCGGCGCTGGGCACGGCGGAACTGCCGCGTTCGTTCGACATCATCGCGCTGCCGGGCAACGTCATGGTCTATCTGGCGCCCGGCACGGAGCGGGACGTGCTGCGGGTGCTCGCCGGCCTACTGGTGCCGGGCGGGCGGCTGGTCACCGGCTTCCACACCGACCGGGACTACCGGGTCGACGCCCTGGACACCGACGCGGTGGCGGTGGGGCTGGTCGTCGAGCATCGGTTTGCCACCTGGCACCTGGACCCCTGGCGGGACGGCGCCGACTGGGCCGTCACGGTGCTGCGCCGGCCGGCCTGATCTTCAGCCCCGCGGCTGGGGCGATGTGACGATCGCCGTCAGCTCGGCCCGCAGTTGGGTCATCGCCCAACCATCGTCCTGGGTGTCCTGGAACAGATGGAATGCCAGCCCGTCCACCAGGACGTGTAGTCGCCGGGCCGTCGCCTCGATGGCATCGTCGCCGTCCTCCGGCCGGAGGGAGCCGACCACGACCCGGCACAGCCGGCGCAGATCGTCGTAGGTCTGCCGGCGGATGCCGGCCAGGGCCGGCACCGCGGGTTCCTCCGCCACCAGGGCAAGGTTCACTGCGAACTCGATACGCCGCTCCGGGTCCAGCGGGAGTGCCTGGGCCAGAGCACTTTCGGCGAATTCGATGGGTAGGACGTCCCGGGGGAGAGACATGATGCGGCGCTCCACGTTGTGCAGCATCTGCTCGGCCGCCGCAATGACGAGCTGCTCGCGGGTGGGGAACAGATGCCGCAGTGAGCCGGCCGAGACGCCGGCGGTCGCGGCCACCTCGCGGATGGACACGGCGCCGATGCCCTTGCTCGTGACCACCTGCCAGAGGGCCTGGGCGAGCTCCTCCCGTCGCTGATCGTGATCGATGAGCCGGGGCACGAGCTCATTCTATGTCAGCACGACTGTGTTACTTTAACTAGCACAGTCGTGCTGACAAGGAGGCGCAATGATCTACTCGGTGATCCTGGCCTGCGAGATCGGTTTCTGGGTCGCGATCGTGCTCGGGCTGGCGGCGCGGTACCTGCTCCGGCGTCCGGTGCTCGGCGCGGCCCTGCTCGTCATGGCACCCGTCCTGGATCTGGTGCTGCTGGTGGCCACCGCGCTGCACCTGCGATCCGGGGCGGAACCGGGGGCGGCGCACGCCCTGGCGGCGATCTACCTCGGGTTCTCCATCGCCTACGGGCACGCAATGATCAGCTGGGCCGACGTGCGGTTCGCGCACCGGTTCGCCGGTGGACCGGCTCCGGTGAAGCGGTACGGCGTTGCCCAGACCCGCGCCAGCTGGCTCGATGTGGGCCGGACCGGGCTGGCCGCCCTCATCGCCGTGGCCGTCATGGCCGGCCTCGCGTGGTTCGCCGGTGTCTCGTTCGATCCGTTCGTGTCCACCGTGCAGCTGTTGGGTCTGATCCTGGCCATCGAGGTCGCGGTGGCGGTCTGCGACACCGTCTCGCCCCGGAAGCCGCCGGCGGTGATCGCCGGCACCGCACGTCGGGGACGGTCGGAGGATCGGGCGGCAACCGTAGACTGACGCCTCGTGAGTCTGACCCTCGGCATCGTCGGCCTGCCCAACGTGGGCAAGTCCACCGTGTTCAACGCCCTGACCAAGGCCAACGTGCTGGCCGCGAACTACCCGTTCGCGACGATCGAGCCGAACGTCGGGGTCGTGCCGATCCCCGATCCGCGGCTGGACCGGCTCGCCGAGGTCTTCGGGTCGGTCAAGACGGTGCCGGCCGTTGTCTCGTTCGTGGACATCGCCGGCATCGTCAAGGGCGCGAGCGAGGGGGCCGGGCTCGGCAACAAGTTCCTGGCCAACATTCGTGAGGCCGACGCGATCTGCCAGGTGGTCCGGGTCTTCGCCGACGACGACGTGGTGCACGTCGACGGCCGGGTCGACCCGCTGTCGGACATCGAGACGATCAACACCGAGCTGATCCTGGCTGACCTGCAGACGCTGGAGAAGGCGATCCCGCGGCTGGAGAAGGAGGCCCGCAACGCCAAGGACCGGGCGCCGGTGCTGGCCGCGGCCAAGGCGGCCAACGAGGTCCTGAACGACGGCCGGACGCTGTTCTCCGTCCGGGACAAGCTGGATCTGGCGCTGCTGCGGGAACTCTCGCTGCTGACCGCGAAGCCGTTCCTGTACGTGTTCAACGCCGACGAGGCGGTGCTGACCGACGAGGCGAAACGGGCCGAGCTGGCCGCCGCGGTCGCGCCGGCGGATGCGGTGTTCCTGGACGCGAAGGTCGAGCACGAGCTGCTGGAACTCGACGAGGAGTCCGCGCGGGAGCTGCTGGAGTCGGTCGGGCAGTCCGAGCCGGGCCTGCATGCGTTGGCGCGAGCGGGTTTCCACACCCTGGGCCTGCAGACCTACCTGACCGCCGGCCCGAAGGAAGCCCGGGCCTGGACCATCCACAAGGGCGACACCGCCCCCCAGGCTGCCGGTGTCATCCACACCGACTTCGAGCGCGGCTTCATCAAGGCCGAGATCGTGTCCTTCGACGATTTGATGACTGCCCGCTCGATGGCCGCGGCCAAGGCCGCCGGGCGGGTGCGGATGGAGGGTAAGGACTACGTGATGGCCGACGGCGACGTGGTCGAGTTCCGCTTCAACGTTTGACCGCGTGTCGCACCGTTCACCGGGCGGACCGACTCCGGCCAGTTCGTCGTCGCGGTGGTAGTCAGTTTCATCGTCCAGGTCGACGGTTGGCTTCGTGACATCTTGGCGCTGCCGTGATGCGCGGTCGGCATGAGGTTGCGTGGCAATTCGAGGATGGGGCAGCGGGAGTGGTCTGCCGTTGCCGCGCCAGCGTCGACCTGGACCCGCAGCTGATCGAGCGCGCCATCACCCCGCACGGGGAGTGCTCGCGGCATCACCGGTGATGCGGACATGCGCACCACCGTGGATCTCCCGCCAGCCGTGCATCGACGCGCACTCGATATCGCCACACGCACGGGACGGTCGCTGTCGGCCGTGGTGGCCGATCTGACCGTTCGCGGGCAGAGTCAACTCGACGTGCCGGTCACCATCGCCACCGATGAACGGTCCGGATTCCCGGTGATCAGTGTCGGTCGTCGGGTGACGTCGGAACAGGTCACGGCCGCGCTGGACGAGGAGTGACGACCTACCTTTTGGATGCCAACGTGCTCATCGCGCTCACGGTGGCCGAACACGAACACCATGGGCGAACGTCAACCTGGTCGGCCGGAATCGAACGGTTTGCCGTGTGCCCGGTGGTCGAGGGCGCGTTGGTGCGGTTCCTGATCCGCATCGGCGAAAGCGTCCGGGTGATCGTTAGGACGCCAACCGGTCCAGCTGCTGCTCGCGCTCGATCCGATCGGTGACGTCGAGCTGGTGGCCGATGTAGTGGGTGACCCGACCGGCCGCGTTCCGCACCGGTGAGAGGTGGAATTCGTTCCAGAACGCCCGACCGTCACGGCGGTAGTTCAGGATCAACGAGTCAACGGCCCGACCGTCGGCGATGGCGGCCCGGATCGCCGCCCGCTCCTGCGGGTCATGCTGACCGGCTTGCAGGAACCGGCAGTTGCGGCCGAGAACGTCGGCCGCCGGGTACCCGGTGAGCCGTTCGAAGGCGTGGTTGGCGTACACGAGCGGCTGGTCGGGCGCGGTCACATCGGCGACGGTGATGGCCACCGAGGCGTCCTGCGCGGCCCGGGTCAGGATCCCGGGCAGCAGCGCCGGCGGGATGAGGCTGGCTGCGGCGGCGACCTCCACGGCGGGCACGGTCCGACCGGACGGCATCGCCTTCGGACTGCCGAGGTCGGTGAAGACCGTCGCCAGCCGCTGACGCAACGGGCGCTCGGGGTGGGCCGACGACAACCGGACGATCAGTTCCCCGGACAGGTCTCGCAGCTTGCGGTTGCTGTGCGACGAGTGCCACGTGAGCAGCGCGAACGCCTGCTCGGCGTCGACGTCGAAGGCGGCCATCACGATGCCCTTCGCCTGGTCGATCTCGCTGCGGGTCGCCGCCGAGGCGCGGACCGCCGTCCCGATCTCGACGTCGGTGACGGTGCGGAGCTGATGGCTCAGGTCGGCGACGACGCCCGTCACCGACACCACCCGGCCGTGGTCGCAGTGCGCGGTGAATGTGGTGGTGGCGGGCCGCTCGCTGCGGTCGGCCGTCACCAGCCGGTGGGCGACCACCTGCGGAAGCCCGGTCTCCAGGCACCGCTGCACACCGGCCTGCCACCGGGCCTGGTCGGCCGGGTGGAGGTGCGAGGTCACCATCATCGCGGTCAGCACCACGTCGCCCGGGGTGAAGCCCAACACGGATGCCAACTCCTCCGACCCGACGAATCGGGCGGTGCCCGCGTCCAGGACGAACGAACCAAATGCCACCCGCTCAGCAGGCTGGTCCATCTGCACGAACAGTCACGCTCCAGCACTCTTGGCACTGTTGGACCGGCACGCTGCTCGACCGGTACGCCACCCAGGGTAGGCGGTGCCCGGTCATGATCGGGTCGTCAGGGGATCGGCAGAATGCTGCACACTGTGCCGGTGCAGGGTGACGGGAACGGGTGGGCCCGGTGCGGGCTGGGTCACCGGCACTGGGGTCGATTCGGCGCGGCCGGTCTGCTGCTCGTCCGGCCCGTCACCGTCGAGTTCCAGGTGCTGCTGCAGCATCGCGCCGTCTGGACCAGCGACGGCGACACCTGGGGGGTGCCCGGCGGTGCCCGGGACAGCCATGAGACGTCGGTTCAGGCAGCCCTGCGGGAGGCCGCCGAGGAGGCCGGGATCGTCGCCGACGACGTCGAGGTCGCCGGCCTGTGGCACGACGACCATGACGGCTGGGAATACGTGACCGTGGTGGCGTCCGCGCTGGCCGAGATCATTCTCGAGCCGAACGCCGAGAGCGCCGACCTACGCTGGGTCGAGCTGGACGAGGTCGAGAACCTCCATCTCCACTCCGGTTTCGCCAAGACCTGGCCCCGGGTGCGGGAGACGTACCTATCCCGTTGACGACGAACGGCGCACCCGGATTCAGCGGGCGCGCCGTCCGTCGCTCGGGGTGTGCCGTCAGATCGTGGCCGGGCGCCCGTCCGGGTCGTCGCCGGTGGCTTGGGTCTCGTCGGGCGCACCTTCGGCCGCACCGGGACCGCCGACCAGGATCAACTCGGCCTCCCGCGCCTCGAACTCGCGGTGCAGTGCGTCGGCGGACTCGGCCGCCTTGTCCTTGACGTACTGGTGCACCGAGTAGGCGATCGCGGCGGCCCAGACGACCAGGATCGGCCCGTAGAACAGCCACTGCACCGTGCTGGACGCCTCGATCCAGTCCGACCGCAGCAGGCTCCGGGTGTTGGTCAGGATGATCATGCCGCCGACCAGGGAGCCGAGCAGTCGCGGCGGAACGTGCCGCACCAGGTAGGCCGCCACCGGAGCGGCGGCCACACCGCCGAGCAGGATGGCGCCGGCCCACGCCCAGTTGATGCCCTGCGAACCCAGGCTGAGCAGAAAGCCGAGGCTGGCGGCCAGGGCGACCAGGAACTCGCTGGTGTCGATGGAGCCGATCACCTTGCGCGGCTCGATCCGGCCGCTGGCCAGCAGCGCCGGGGTGCCGACCGGCCCCCAACCGCCGCCGCCGGTGGCGTCGACGAAGCCGGCGAACAGGCCCAGCGGACCGAGAAACCGCTTGCGCAAAGGCTTGCCGAGGTTGCCCTTGGGTAACCCGAAGGTGGTGAACCGGACCAGGATGTAGACGCCGAGGGTCAGCAGGATGATTGCCATGATCGGGGCGGCGATCTCGGTGGACAGGTTCGACAGCACAGTGGCGCCGACGAAGGCGCCGATCGCGCCCGGGATGCCGATCTTGGCGACGACCTTCCAGTCGACGTTGCCGAACTTCCAGTGCGAGGCGCCGGAGACCAGGGTGGTGCCGATCTCGGCCAGGTGGACAGTGGCGGACGCGGCCGCGGGGTTGGTGCCGATGGCCAGCAGCAGGGTCGTCGTGGTGACGCCGTAGGCCATGCCGAGGCTGCCGTCGACGAGTTGGGCCACGAATCCGACGACTGCGATCAACAAAAGGGTGGGCATTGCGGACTCCAGATGAACGGGTACGAAGGAGGGGCCCGCGGTTCATGGAGTCGTCGGCTCGATCGTGCCGTCGCCGTCCTTCATGAACGCGGGGAGCGTTCCAGGTGCGCGGTGGCGGCGACGGTGCCGCGGGTCGTCAGCGACCCGGACAGGCGGCGGAGGTCACGCGGCCGAGGTCGACAGCCCGGCGGCTGACGAGCGGGACGCGTGCAGTCATGCGGAGTTTCTTACCATTCGTTCCGGCCCGATCCAAGCCCGCACCCCGGACGGCCCAGAGCGGTGGGCCGGCCGTTACGGCCGGTCGAGCTTGGCCACGCTCAGTAGGATGACCGCGTCCTCCAAGGACAGCAGGGAGTGACGGGTCGGTGGGACCAGGAGCAGATCGCCCTGCCGGCCTTCCCACTGGTGCCCGTCGGCGTCGAGCCGAACCCGGCCGGACAACACCTGGATGGTGGCCTCACCGGGGTTCTCATGTTCGGCCAGCGCCGAACCGGCGGTCAGCGCGATGAGCGTCTGCCGCAGCACCCGCTCGTGACCACCCCAGACGGTCTTCGCGCTCCGGCCGCTGCCGGCGACGCGCGCCTGTTCGAGCTGGGTCCGGGCCAACGCGGTCAACGACAGTTTCTGCACGCGTCCAGTGTGAACCGCGAGCGGGTTGCCGTCGATCCGGCGTCGTCGCGGTGACCACCGTTTCCCCGGACGGTCGACACGAACGATCCATTCGGACGTCTCCGCAGGTCTGACCAATCGGCCGTGATGCACTGACCGGATGCCCGCACCGTCAGGCCCCGGCTGGGGACGCGTCGCGGTCTTCGGCGACGTGGGCGGTCAACGGCACGCGCTGGCCGACCGGCTGGTCGCGCTGGGCGCCGACCCGGACACGTTCGCCCTCCCGCCGGACCTCACCGTGGTGCAGGTGGGCGATCTGATGCATCGCGGTCCCGACTCGCCGGGCGTCATCGATCTGGTCGATCGGGTGATGAGTGAGCAGCCGACTCAGTGGGTGCAGCTGGTCGGCAACCACGAGGCGCTGTATCTGGGCCTACCCCAGTTCCACTGGCCCGAGCGGCTGCCGGGGTCGTCCCAGGAGGTGATCAACCGGTGGTGGGGGACGGCCAAGCTCCGCCTGGCCGCCGCGATCGAGGTCGACGGCCAGGACGCGCAGTGGCTCGTCACCCACGCCGGACTGACGCAAGGCTTTTGGCGACACTTCCTCGGCATGCCGGGCAGCGGCGTGGATGCGGCGCTCTCGCTGAACCGGCTGGTCGGCAGCCTGCACGAGAAGTGGCTGTTTCGGCCGGGCGTCATGGTCACCGAAGCGATCGACCTGTCGGCCGGACCGATGTGGGCCTCGGCGCCCGATGAGCTGATCCCGTCCTGGCGGGAGGCGGCCCTGCAGATGCCGTTCCAGCAGGCGCACGGGCACAGTTCGCTGATCGACTGGGCGACCGGCCGCCATCTCGGGCTGGCCGACCGGGTCGGGCCGTTCACCGCGGATCCGGCGCTCCGGCACACCACGTCGGAGGTCGGTGACCGGCGAATCGTCGGGATCGACCCCGGGCACGGCCGGCGTCCCGCGCCGACCTGGGGTCCGCTGGTGCTGGACGACGCGCGGGTGGTCGCGCGCTGACCGTCCTCGTCAGGCCGCCAGTGTGCAGAAGGTGCCCCTTCCACACTCGCCGTGCGGGTCAGCCGACCGACTCCTTCGAGGCGGACCGGTCGGCGGCCACCGGGTCCTTGTCCGAGGCGCGGGCGCCCAGCGGCTTGGCCCGGTTCCAGATGATCTGCGCCTGGAAGGCCACCATCAGCGCGATCATCAGCAGCACCTCGCCGAAGCCGCCGCCGTCGCTCAGACCCAGGAAGTAGGCGGCCGTGCCCATCGCGAACTTGGCCAGCACCAGCAGCAGGAACAACGAGATGGTGAACGCGGTGCCCTGGCTGTAGACCCGACCGTCCTGTGCCCACACGCGGGTGTACTTGCCGCGGACGAGGCCGACCCCGATGCTCAGCAGCAGGCCCACGACCAGGAAGCCGATTTCGAACGGCTGATCCGGCAGGTTCAGCCCGCCCATGACCAGGCCGACGATCGCGTAGATGATGGCCAGCTTGAACCGGCTCTCGCCGATCACCTCGTGCCGCTTGGTCTGCATGTAGATCGCGTACGCCATCATCGCAATCAGGATGGCGATCTGGGTCAGGGTCATCGGGGGCTCCTCGGGTCTGTCTCTTGTTCCTCGTTCTTGCTGATGACGACGTTATGAGGGCGGCTGAGCAGAAACATCCGCCATCATGCGGATATGTGGGAGCGCTTCCATCCGGCCACCCGGGATGGAGTCGTCGGGGCGCGCCGAGGACGCGGTGAAACTACGCTGGCAAGCGTCCGGGGATCGTCACCACGAACGCCCGAGGGGGGACCGGCCATGTCCGCACTGGTCGTCGGAGTGCCGTCGGAGATCAAGGACAACGAGAACCGCGTCGCCATGCAGCCCGACGGGGTGTACGAACTGACACACAGCGGCCACCCGGTGCTGGTGCAGGCGGGGGCCGGGCTGGGATCCAGGTTCTCCGATGCCGACTTCGCCCGCGCCGGGGCGACGATCGTGCCCACCGCGGACGACGTCTTCGCCGGGGCCGATCTGATCGTCAAGGTCAAGGAGCCGATCCCGGCGGAATACCACCGCTTCCGCGAGGGCCAGCAGCTGTTCACCTACCTGCACCTGGCCGCCGACCGGGGGCTCACCGAGTTCCTGCTCGAACGATCGATCGACAGCATCGCCTACGAGACCGTGCAGACCCCGGACGGCCGGCTGCCGCTGCTGGCCCCGATGAGCGAGGTCGCCGGCCGGCTCGCGGTCCAGGCGGCCGCCCATCACCTGGAAAGCCCGGCCGGTGGCGCGGGGATCCTGATCGGCGGGGTGCCCGGAACTCCGGCCGCGCGGGTGACGATCATCGGCGGCGGGGTGGCCGGGACCGAGGCGACGAAGATCGCCGTGGGCATGCGCGGCATCGTCCGGGTGTTCGACACCAACCCGTCGCGGCTGGCGTACCTGTCCGACATCTTCGGCGGCCGGGTCGACCTGGTGACGCCGAATCGGGCGCGCATGGCGGCGTACATCGCCGAGTCCGACGTGCTGATCGGTGCCGTGCTGGTGCCCGGGGCCAAGGCGCCCAAGTTGGTCTCCCGGGAGATGATCGCGTCGATGCGGCCGGGCAGCGTGGCCGTGGACATCGCCATCGATCAGGGCGGCTGCTTCGAGACCAGCCGGGCCACCACGCATTCCGACCCGACCTACCTCGAGGAGGGGGTGGTGCACTACTGCGTGGCCAACATCCCCGGCGCGGTCGCCCGGACCTCGACGCTGGCCCTGACGTCCGCGACGCTGCCGTATCTCGTGAAGGTCGCCGGCCTCGGCGTGCGCGGGGCGGTGGCCGCCGACCCGGTCCTCGCCCACGGGCTGAGCACGCTCGGCGGGGCATTGACCAGTGCGCCGGTCGCCGCCGCCCACGGTCTCCCGTACGCCGACCCCGCCCGGCACTGACCGGCCGAGCCGGCGTCGAGCACCGAAGAAGGCTCTGGAATCAAGCCGGCGACGATGACGCCGAATTGCTGAAGGCCCTCCCGGGCTGATCACCCACCCGGGGTGGGCGGGGCTTGACAAGTGTGCGCACGGTGACGACAGTCGTGGTCGTGTCGGGTGACCTGGGCGCGTCGAGGGATCCGCGCCGCGTGCTCGTTCGCCGGCGTGCGGTCGACCATATGCGGGTCTGCACCGCCATCTGTCGCTAGTTGAATGCCTCGGCCGCGCCGGGGCGTCCGGTGATCTGAGCGCACCTTCCTCCACCCAACCCATCGAAAGGTCCCTGCCGCCATGTCCGTCACCGATGAACTGCTGTCCAACGCCGAGCGGTACGCGGCGACCTTCGACAAGGGCGACCTGCCGCTGCCGCCCGGCCGCGGCGTGGCCGTGCTCGCCTGCATGGACGCCCGGCTGAACGTCTACGGCCTCCTCGGTCTGTCCGAGGGCGACGCCCATGTGATTCGCAACGCCGGCGGCATCGTCACCCAGGACGAGCTGCGCTCGCTGGCCATCAGCCAGCGTCTGCTCGGCACCACAGAGATCATCCTGATCCATCACACCGACTGCGGCATGCTGACTTTCACCGACGACGAGTTCCGCCGCGGCATCGAGGCGGAGACCGGGGTCAAGCCGGCGTGGGCGGCGGAGGCGTTCACCGACCTGGACGCCGACGTCCGGCAGAACATCGGCCGGATCAGGGCCGACACCGCCATCCCGGTCAAGGATTCGGTCCGCGGATTCGTCTACGACGTCAAGGACGGCTCCCTCCGCGAGGTGCACTGACCGCGCGGATCAACTCCGCCGGCGCGGCTGAACTCGTCGACTCCCGTCCCACAGTTCACATTCGAGGCAAGTTGATCCGCGCAGCCTTCCCCAGTGACGTCCGTGACGTCAGTGACTCCGGAGACGTCAGTGATGCCGGCCACCCGGGGAAGCCGAGCCCGCCGATCGACGTTGGGACTCGCGATATCAACGAAAGGCATGAGCGATGACGAACGGGCTGTTCCGGTTTCCGAACCCGGTGAATGAAAAGGTGGCCCGCACGGTCGCGGGGCTGGTGGTGGTGCTGACGGTGGCCGTGCTGGCCCTCCAAGCGGCCTGGTTGCTCTGGGCCCTGGCTCTCGGATTCTGGCTCAGAGTCCTTTTCGGGCCGCGGGTGTCGCCGTTCGCCCTGCTGGCCAGCCGGGTGATCGCGCCGCGGCTCGGGGCGCCCAAATTGGTCCCCGGCCCCCCGAAGCGGTTCGCTCAGAGCATCGGCGCCGCGCTGTCCACCGGGGCCCTGGTCGCGTACTACGTCGGCGCGTCGACGCTCTCGTGGGTGTTGGTGGGGATGATCACCATCGCGGCATTCCTGGAGTCGGTCTTCGCGATCTGCCTGGGTTGCCTGATCTTCGGCCAACTGCAGCGGATCGGGGTCATCCCGGCATCGGTCTGCGAGGCGTGCAACGACATTCGACTGCGTCCCGGCCGGCAGGCGGCCGGAGCTGCCGGCCGGTAACGGCTTCCGAGACCTTCGACCTCGTTCGACCTGTCCATCGGCCCGTCGACCGGCCGGTCCACCACCGTGAGCGTGCAGTCGATGACGTCTGCGACGTCCACGCCTCCGGTGGGTGGACGCCCGTCCCCGACGCCGCGAAGGTGGCGTCGGCCCCACCGGTGCCGCCGTGTCCGGCCAGGCCCGCGGTGATGACCATCATCCTGGTGCCGTCGGTGCAGGACCTGGGTTCCCGGCCGTACCGCGAGGCCCTCGGCCTGAAGTCGTGAGGCGCCATCCGGTGGAGAGACCAGTCTCCCCGCTCTTGGGAGACGGGCTCTAGTGGCGGCTCGGCCGGCCGTCCTCCAGCTCGCGGACCAACGACGACACGACGGCCTTGAGGCTGCCGTGGTTGGCCTGGGCGACCCGGAGCTGACGCTGGTAGCTGGCACCGTGGGCGGCGATCTGGAGGACGTCGGCCAGTTCGCTCACGCAGCCGAGGTCGGCCGCCACCGGTTCCAGCGCCGGCACCAGGGCGCGCAGGTCGTCGGTGACCAGCCGTTCGTCTCCGGCGGCGTTCTGAATGATGATGGCGTCCATGCCGTAACGAGCGGCCCGCCATTTGTTCTCGCGGACGAACCAGGGCTGGAGGGTGGGGACCGGCCGTCCGGCGTCGAGTTCGCGGGAGAAGTGCTCCACCAGGCACTGGGTGAGCGCGGCGATCGCGCCGATCTCGCTCGCGGTCGAGATCCCGTCGAAGGTGCGGACTTCGATGGTGCCCCAGCGTGGCGACGGCCGGATGTCCCAGCGGAGTTCGCTGAGCACGTCGATGACGCCGGTGTGCGTCAGATCGGCCACCAGGTGCTCGTACTCGGACCAGTTCGGCAATTGAGGCGGCAGCCCGGCGGTCGGCAGCTGCTGGAACATCAACGCCCGATTCGAGGCGTACCCGGTCGTCTCGCCGGACCAGAACGGACTGGAGGCGCTGAGCGCCTGGAAGTGCGGCAGATAGGTGAGCAGGCCGTCGATGATCGGCAGGACCTTGTCGCGGTCGTCGACCGCGACGTGCACGTGCACGCCCCAGATCATCATCTGCCGGCCCCACCAGCGGGTGCGGTCGATCAGGGTGGCGTAACGGTCGTTGCCCGGGGTGACCTGCTGCTGGAACCACTGGCTGAACGGGTGGGTGCCGGAGGACATCAACTGCACGCCCATGGGTTCGGCCAGCCGGTGGACCTGTTCCACCATCCTGGTCAGATCCGCCACGGCATTGGCCGCCTTGTGGTGCGGAGCACTGACGATCTCCACCGTGTTGGTCAGCAGCTCACCCGTGACGTGTGGGAACTCCGTCGGTGGCGCGAGCCGGGCCAGCAACTCCGGCGCGGCGGGCGACAGCTCGCCCGATCGCCGGTCGACACAAGCGATTTCCCATTCCAGCCCGAGCCGGGAACGGGTGGACCGCGCGAAGTCGATCGTGCTCATCGGGTCATTAAAGCAGCGGGCGACGCCGTTCCGGGGCCGGCGGCCGCCAGCCCATGCTCGTGGAGCGGCCGCGGGAATATCGCGTTCCCGTCCGCGGTTGCGCAGGTGCACGCGAGGGGGGACCGGGCGGCCGCCGGAGTTCGCGGCGCGCGGTCCGTCCCCACCGGGAGAGGAGATCGGACATGCCTGCAGTGGTGTTTCACGAGTTCGGCGGCCCCGAGGTACTGGGCCTGGAGGAGGTGCCGGAGGTGCATCCGGGTCCCGGCCAGGTCCGGGTGGCGGTCCGAGCCTCGAGCGTGAACCCGTTGGACTGGAAGCTGCGGGCCGGTTACCTGGCCCAGGGCAAACCCCTGGTCGATCCCGGCATCGTCGGGTTCGACGCATCCGGGGTCGTCGACGAGGTCGGCGAGGGGGTCACCGATGTGGCCGTCGGCGACGACGTGTTCGGGCTCGGCTCCGGCACCGCCGCCGATCGGGCCGTACTCGACGTCTGGGCGCTCAAGCCTCCGTCGGTCGACTGGGCCGTGGCGGCGGCCGCGGGAGTGGTCGGGGAGACCACGATCCGGGTGCTCGATCTGGTCGGCGTGGGTACGGGTGGCACGGTGCTCGTCGACGGCGGGGCCGGTGGGGTCGGCGCGGTCGTCGTGCAGGTCGCCCTGGCCCGCGGGGCCCGGGTCATCGCGACGGCCGGCCCGGACAACCAGGACTACCTGCGGGAGATCGGGGCGATTCCGGTGCAGTACGGCGACAGTCTGGCCGATCGGGTGCTCGAGATCGCCCCCGACGGGGTCGATGCGGTGGTCGACGTGGCCGGCAAGAGCGCACCGGAAGTCCTGGTCGGGCTGGTGCCCGCCGCGTCGCAGGTGGTGACCATCGCCAACTTCGCGGCCGGTGATTCGGGGATTCGGCTGACCTCGGGACGCTCGCCCCGCGCGCGGGAGGCGTTGGAGACGATCGCCGCCCTGCTGGCCGACGGAAAGTTGGTGATCAAGCTGCAGACCTTCCCGTTCGCCCGGGCGGCGGAGGCCCACCGAATCAGCGAGGGCGGGCATGTTCGTGGGAAGCTGGTGCTGGTGCCCCAGGGCTGACCGTTCGCACCCGAGAACCGTTCGGACACGGTTCGTCCCAGAACGGCCGGCAGTGGCCCGCGGGCCGGCGCGACGGAAGGAGCACCTGTGCCGAACCCGGGGATTCCGCTGCGGCGGCTGGGTTTTCTGACGATCGGGCTGTTCGATCCGGCCGATCCGGCCGCAGGCCACCGCGCGACGCTCGAGATCATCGAGCTCGGCGAGCAACTCGGATTCGATAGCGCGTGGTTGCGGCACCGGCACCTGCAGTACGGGATCTCCTCGCCCGTCGCGGTCATGGCGGCGGCCGGTCAACGGACGAGCCGGATCGAACTGGGCACCGCGGTGACCCCGCTCGGTTGGGAGAACCCGCTGCGGCTGGCCGAAGATCTCGCGACGGTCGATCTGCTGTCCGGTGGCCGGATCAACCCGGGCGTCAGCGTCGGGGTGCCGATGCAGTACGAGCATCTCAAGGCGGCGCTGTACCCGGACTCGGCGGACGTCGAGGACTTCACCTATGCCCGGGTCGAGCGCCTGCTGGGCTTTGTCGAAGGGCGCCCCGCGTCGGACTTCGCCGGCCGGCAGGGCTTTGAGGAGTTCTCCGACCGCGTGCAGCCACACTCACCGGGGTTGCGTGCCCGGATGTGGTACGGGGGCGGGAGTCTGCGATCCGCCCGGTGGGCCGGCGCGCACGCGATGAACCTGCTCTCCAGCAGCGTGGTCTTCGCCGAGCCCGACGGGCCGACCGAGTTCGCCCAGATCCAGCGGGATCAGATCCTCGCGTTCCGGGCCGCGCATCCGGCCGGATCCGCGGCCCGGGTGTCCCAGGGACTGGTGGTCATCCCGACCGATTCCGCCACCGCGGAGCAACGCGCGAAGTACGCCGCCTACGTCGACGCCCGGCACCCGCGGACCGCGGCTCCGCAGGGCCCCCGCGGGATGCTCTTCGCCCGGGACCTCATCGGTAGCAGTGCGCAGATCGCCGAGCAACTGTGGGCGCACGCCGGCTTCCGGGAGGTCGACGAGGTCGCCTTTGCCCTGCCGTTCTCGTTCGAACCGGCCGACTACG
Organism: Nakamurella sp.; assembly: GCF_044224575.1. Classification (GTDB taxonomy): domain Bacteria; phylum Actinomycetota; class Actinomycetes; order Mycobacteriales; family Nakamurellaceae; genus Nakamurella. Next base: position 199,840 of record NZ_JBGAKE010000004.1, on the reverse strand, counting down.
AGCAGATTCTCACCGATATCGCGACGCGGCTGGGTCCGGTTCTGGGCTGGCGCCCGACCGGGTGACTCGTGACGCGAGGTGGTTGCCGGTCACCGTTTGCCGGCGCAGGACACGCAGCGGGTGGCGGTGGGCAGAGCCTCCAGCCGCCCGGCGGCGATGCTGCCGCCGCAGCGTTCGCAGATCCCGTAGTGCCCGGCGTCGAGATTGGCCAGCGCCTGGTCGACGTCGCGGACGCGCTGCTGGGCCGCCCGGTGCATCCCGTCGATCCGGTACCACTCGCCGGACAGCGGCGAACCCTCCGGGTCGTGTTCGTCGTCGTCCGACCGGTCGGCCCGCAGCCGGCGGATCGCCAGTAGGGCCTCGTGGTGCGCCGCCAGTTCGTCCATCAGCCGCGCCCGCAGCTGCTCGAGCGCCCCGCGCGGGCCGACATCGGCGGCGGTCACCGGTTCAGTCCGCCGTCCGGTTCGCTCGCGTGCCATCCGTTCACTTCGACCGACTCTACCCCGGCCGACCCCGCGTCCGGGGGCGGATGCCAAGCGGTGGGCCGCTTCCCGCAGTTCGACCGGCGTCCGATCGCCGTCGGCGAGCGCAGATGGCGAGAGGGTTCCCCGGTGTCGGGGTCGGACGAGAAGAAACGCGCCCTGCTGGTACAGCACCCCCGCTCCGCGGGCGGCGAAGGCAGCGACCCGGTGCGGTGGCCCGAGTGCGCATAGATCCGGTGGGCCGGGGAGAGGACCCGATCGAACCAGCCGGCGTCGGCGAGCACCAGGTGCTCGACGAGAGTCTGCATCACGGTGCAGGAGTGGCCGTCGAGCCGGTTGCGCAACCGGATGACGGGTTCCGCTGCTCGGGCAGCACCGACCACCCGTTCGCCCACCCCCCGACCCAGCGTCATCTGAAAGTGTTGACCACGACCGCCCGGTCGGAGTCATGGAATGTTTGGCTGCCCCGGTCCTTGCCGGCGAAACGCATCTCCAGGTAGGGAATGTCGATCGGCAACCAGAATCCGTACTGTTCGGCAAGGTCATCGACTGCATCCAGCGGCAGCCCAAGGCGTCGGGGCCGACGTCTGGCTGTGGACCGGGACATCCCGGATCCTCGGGTCGGCATTGAGGCGGGTTCTGTCGACCTGGTGTGGTCCAACCGGGCCCGGGCGGTGACGGACGCGCTCGTCAGCGGCAGATTCACGCCGTCCCCGCGGCCGGGACGACCCGGACGCGGCTGCGGCGCACGCGGACCGCGGGGTGGTGCGTGCCTCGATCATGCGGGACGTGGCGGGGTGGCGGGGTCGGCCGGCCCGTCGGGTCCGTCAGCCGGGCCCAGGTCGCTCGTCGGAGCGGCCAGGACGGCGGCCAGCAGGCCGGGGAACCGCGCGTCGACGTCGTCCCGGCGCAGCTCGATGGTCCGCCGCCGGCCGTCGGGGATGCTCCAGATCAGGCCCGCCTCGCGCAGCGTCCGCAGGTGATGGGAGAAGGTCGACTTCGGCACGTCGCCGCCGGCCGCCTGGCACTGAGCGACCGACAGCGGTCCCTGCGCGGCCAATTGGCGGACCAGGTCGAGCCGGGTCGGATCGCTCAAAGCGAACAGCACCTGGGGCAGCGTCACGTCCGCGAGGTCCGGGTGCGGCAGGTCTCGCGCGGTCGGCGACATTTCAGTTCCACTTTCTTGGAACAATTGGCGGAGCGGCTCGGTTGCAACCGTTCGATACGACTCGAACGGTAATCGATCGGAGCCACCATGACAGCGTTGCGGATGACCACACCGGTCGCAGCGGCGAGCCCAGCCGGCCACCGTGCCCGCCGGTTCGTCCCGCTGCTGTCCCGCCCGGCGGCCTTCTGGATGGTCGGCGTCACCGTCACGACGTTGCTGGCCGCGTCGAGTGCGCCGAGCCCGCTGTATCCGGTCTACCAGGCCGAGTTCGGCTTCACCTCGGCCACCCTCACCGCGGTCTTCGCCGTGTACGTGCTGGCGCTGCTGCTGAGCCTGCTCACGGTCGGGCGGTTGTCCGACTTCGTCGGCCGGCGGCCGGTACTCGCCGTCGCGCTGGTCGTCCAGGCCGCGGCGATGGTGATCTTCCTCGGCGCCGACGGAACCGGAGCGCTCTTCGCCGCCCGGACGGTCCAGGGCCTGGCCACCGGTGCCGCGATCGGCGTCCTGGGGGCGTACCTGCTGGATCTGCAGCCGCCCGGCGGGTCACGGTTGGGTTCGTTGATCAACAGCGTCGCCGCGACCGGCGGGTTGGGTGTCGGGGCAGTCCTGGCCGGCCTATTGCTGCAGTACGGCCCGCAGCCGACCCGACTGATCTTCGAGATCTTTGTCCTGGCGTTCGTGGTCCTGGCTGCGGCCACGGCGGTGTTGCCCGAGACCGTGCGTCGGCGCCCCGTGGCCCGGGCGGCCCTCCGGCCGCGAGTGTCCGTCCCCGTTGCCGCTCGGGGCGCCTTCTGGCGGAGCACGCCCACCATGGTCTCGACCTGGATGCTGGGCGGTCTGATGCTCTCGGTCGGCGGATCTCTGCTGGCCGGTGTCTTCGGTCAGCAGAATCACGCCGTCATCGGTGCTGTGCTCGGCTCGTTCGCGGGAGCGGCCGCCCTGGCGTCCACCCTGTTGCGTCACCGGTCCCCGGAGTTCATGACCACGGCGGGCTCGGGCCTGCTGGTCGTCGGTGCCGGGGCGGTCGCGCTGGCGGTGGCCACGGCGTCGGCACCGCTGTTCGTCGTCGGCACCGTGGTGGCCGGGACCGGGTTCGGTCCCGCGTTCCTCGGCGCGTTCCGGTCGGTCAGCCAGCTCGCTGCGGATCACGAGCGGGCGGCGCTCATCTCGGCCATCTTCGTCGTCAGCTACCTGGCGTTCAGCATCCCGGCGGTGGTCGCCGGCATCCTGATCGCCGTCGTCGGGCTGGCCCCGACCACCCTGGGCTACGCGGCCCTGGTCACGGCTGTGGCCGCGGGGACGCTGCTCGACCAGCTGGCGACCCGGCGTCGGGACGGCTGACCCGCCGACGACCGCCCGCTCAGCGGTCCGCGGGCGGTCGTTCGAACCGCAACACGGTGGCGTCCGGCGAGAGTTCCTCGCGGGTCCGGCCGAGCGGGGGCAGCGCCCGTTCCAGCGCGGCCGGGGGCTCGTCGTCCATCGGTGGTCGCGCGGACAGCCGTGGCGGCAGCGGGCGCCGCGGCTCCCGGTCGCCGGAGCCGTCGCCGCCGTCCCGGCGCAGCGTCACGACCACCGTGTCGCCGCGGAACCGGGTGGCGCCGGCGGGCGGTTCCTGGGTGTCGACCACCCACCGTCCGGACATCCGCAGGGTCGCCGGGTCGGCCGGCGGGTCGGCAATGACCAGGGTGAACCCGGTGAGCTCCGCCTGGCGCTGCGCGCCGATCACGATGGCCCCCACCAGGTCGGGGATCACGATCCGGTCCGGGGCGGGATTGTCGGCGGGCGTGCGGCGGGAGCGGGCCATGCGAACCTCCGAATGACCTCGGAATGGTCGAAAATCCTGAGCCCGAAGGTACCCCCGCTGTCGTCGTTGCCCGGCCGGCTCGGCTCAGGGCAGAACGGCTTCGCCGGGCGATGGGCGCGTGTGGACAACCGCGCGGATCAAATCACCCCGGATGTGACGGGAGGGACGCGAGTCGATCAGTTCAGCCAGGCGGGCGTAGATGATCCGCGCGGGGAGGGGGCGGCCCTACGATCGGGGCGGCCCGGCGTCGTCGGGTTCGGGCCGGATGGGGAGGTCAGGCGTGCTTGGCGCCATGCAGCGGTTCGTGGCGTCGTCGTGGGCCCCCTGGGCGCTGCTCGCCCTCACCCTGGTCCTGCACGTGCTGGCCACCCTGGCCGGCACCGACGCGTTCGCCATGGTCGACCTGCGGGTGTACCTGGAAGGCGCCCAGCACCTTTTCGACGGCACCCTGTACGACTTCTTCTCCGAGCCGCTGCACCTGCCGTTCACCTATCCGACGTTCTCCGCGATCATCTTCACGCCGATGACCTGGCTGCCCTGGACGGTATTGCGAGTGCTGTGGCAGGTGGCTTCGTTCGGTGCCATCGGGTTGATCGGCTACTGCACCCTGCGCCTGCTCGGCCGGGCCGGGCCCCGGGCACCGCAGCCGATCGCGAACGTGCGCGGCATCGTCGTCACGATCACCGCGTTGGGCCTGTGGCTGGAACCGGTGCGCACCACCTTCAACTACGGGCAGATCAACCTGTTCCTGTGCGCCCTGCTGCTGGCCGGCGCGGTGGCGAGCAAGGAATGGCTGGCCGGGGCGTCGGTCGGGCTGGCCGCCGGGATCAAGCTGACGCCCGCCATCACCGGGCTGTATTACCTGCTGCAACGCCGCTGGTCGGCGGTCGTGTGGGCGGTGGTGTTCTTCGCCGGCACCATCGCCATCGGGCTGCTGCTGGTCCCGGCCGAGACGGTTCGGTTCTTCACCCAGCTCATGTTCGACCCGGCCCGCACCGGGCCGGTCTGGTCGGCGATCAACCAGTCGCTGCGCGGTGCGATCGCCCGGCTGGCCGGACAGGACCTGACCACGGTGTGGCTGGTGGCGGCGGCCGCGGCGGCGGCCCTCGGCGTCTGGGCGGCGTGGGCGTGCCTGCGCGCCGGCGACCGCACCGCCGGATTCCTGGCCGTGCAGATCACCGGACTGCTCGTCTCGCCGATCTCCTGGTCGCACCACTGGGTGTGGGTGTTGCCGCTGCTGCTGTGGTGCCTGTTCGGTCCGCGGCAACGACTCGTCCCGGTTCGGGTGCTCGCCGTCGCCTGGTTCGTTGCGACGTGCAGCTATGTGGTCAGCCTGCTGATCGCCCAGCAGTACATCGACCAGCCGGCGTCGCGGCCGGGCTGGCAATCGGGCCTCGGCACGGTCTACCCGCTGCTCGGAATCATCACATTGGTGGTGCTGGGCGTGCTGGCGGCTCGGGCGATTCCGCCATCCGGGCCAAGTTCGGACGATCCCGTCACCCCTGTGGCCGACGAGGGAGTCGGACCGGCCTGACCGGCCCCTACGATGTCAACTGACACGGGAGTCCGGTGCGCCGGGCTGAGAGCGGGACACGAAGCCCCGGACCGTCGAACCTGATCCGGGTCATGCCGGCGCAGGAACGTCCTCTCAGCCGGTCGATGCGGCCCGCCGCGGATTCCCGGTCGCCGACCGTCGGGGCTCTGTTCGGCCGGGATCGTCGACCTTTAGGGGTGGTCGACGCTCCCGGCCGGCCACGGAATCCGGTCTGCGCCCTGGGGTCGTAGGGTGTGCCGTCGTGGTGATCCCGCTCCGCGCAACAATGCTGCTCGACTCGCCGGTGGACACCGTGCGTCGAGTGCTCGGTCGAACCGACGTGTGGACCCGGACCGCGCGGGCGCTGGGCCGGCACGCTTTCGTGGCGGGGTCCGACCGCCCGCCTTTCGCGCCGCTGGGCCACGGTGACCGGATCGAGGTCCTGCCGGCCGGTCGGTCCCACGCGTTCGGCCTCGCCGTCGACCTGCGGACCGACGCGCCGGCCGGGGATCCCCGCCTGGTGGCCCCGACGCTCGACCTGGCCGCCGCAGTCGGGCCGGTCGGCGACTGTCGGGTCCAGTTGTACGTCGCCGGCACGCCGGCCGGCACGCTGGTCACCGTCGACACCCGGCTCAAGCCCGGACCTCGACGAGCACTCTTCATGGCCGCCTGGCCGATGCTCCGTCGGCGGGTGCTGCGGGCCGAACGCATCCTGCTGGGCATCGTGGCCCTGGCCGCCGATGAGGTGACCGTTGTCGTCGCCGGCGCGATCCTCCACGAGGGCCGGGTGCTGGTGGCCCGCCGGACCCGACCCGCCGACCTGGCCGGACGGTGGGAGCTGCCCGGCGGCAAGGTCGAACCGGGGGAGTCCGACGCCGCGGCGCTGGTCCGCGAGCTGCGGGAGGAGCTCGGGGTCGACGTCGAGGTTGGCCGGCGGATCGGGCCGGACGTCGACCTGGCCGATCGGAGGGTGCTCCGGTGCCTGGCCGCTCGCCCGGTCGACCCGGCGGCGTCGATCGTCCCCGACGAACACGACCAGGTGCGGTGGCTGTCCGCCGACGAACTGGACGATCTCGACTGGCTCGACGCCGACCGGGCGCTCATCCCGCCGCTACGTGACGCACTCGGTAACGATTAACCCGGTTGGAATACGCCGGACGGGGCGGGCGTGGCACTATGCGGGAACGTCAACGGCCGCTCACCTGGCCGGTTCCGTCGCTCGTCAGGAGTAAATCTTGCTGTCGCTCAAGAAGTCGCGCGTACGTTCTGCGCTGCTCGGCACCGCCGCCGTCGGAATTCTGCTGGCTACTGCCGCCTGCGGGGCGAGCACCACGCCGCCCGGTTCCACCACATCGGCCGCCGCGTCCGCCGCCGCCTCCGGGTCGGCCGCGCCGTCGGGTGGTGGCGATGTCGCCGGGGCCGAGCCGACGTCGCTGAACCTGAACCTGGCCAAGGTCGATTCGCTCAACGCGATGCTGCCGGACAAGCTCAAGCAGTCGGGCACGATCACCGTGGCGACCGACCCGACGTATGCCCCGAACGAGTTCCTGCCGGAGGGCTCGGACACGCCGACCGGCATGGGCATCGACGTGGCCAACGCCCTCGGCCAGGTGCTGGGCCTGAAGGTCACGGTCGAGCCGGCCAGCTTCGACGGCATCATCGCCGGTCTCAACGCCGGCCGGTACGACATCGGCATGTCGTCGTTCACCGACACCAAGGAACGCGAGCAGTCGGTCAACTTCGTCACCTACTTCACCGCCGGCACCTCGATCATGGTCCCGGCCGGCAACCCGAAGAACATCCAGGGTCCCACCGACCTGTGCGGGCTTCCGGTGGGCGCGCAGAACGGCACCACCCAGCTGGCTCAGCTGACCGACGCGACCGTTGATGGCTCGGTCGTCAAGGCCTGCCAGGATGCCGGCAAGGCGGCGCCGGTGGCCCAAGGCTTCCCCAAGCAGACCGACGTGAACGCGGCCCTGGTGGCCGGCCGGATCGACGCCTACATGGCCGACTCGCCGGTCGTCGACTACGCGGTCAAGATCACCGGCGACCGGTTCGAGAAGGTCGGCGGCGACGCGGGCGCAGCGCCCTACGGCATTGCGATCCCCAAGGAGCCGGCCGAGCTGACCCCGGCCCTGCAGGCGGCGATGCAGCACCTGATCGACACCGGCGCTTACACCAAGATTCTGGACAACTGGGGCCTGACCGGTGGCGCCATCACCACGTCGCAGATCAACGGCGCCATCTACTGACCGCGAGGGCCCGACCGTGACCGCGACCCAGGACCCGACGGTCCCACCCCGTGACGCGCCCGTCCCGATCACGGCCGTGCCCCTGCGCCATCCGTGGCGCTGGGTCTCGGCCGTGGTCCTGCTGGTGCTGGTGGCCATGCTGGTCAGCAGCCTGCTCACCAATCCGGCCTGGGACTGGCCGACCGTCTGGCAGTACCTGTTCTCCCCGCAGGTACTCCGCGGGCTCTGGCTGACCGTCTGGGTCACGGTCGCGGCCATGGTGATCGGCATCGTGCTCGGCGTCGTCCTGGCCGTGATGCGACTCTCGTCCAACCCGATCGTCAAGGGTGTGGCCTGGGTCTACATCTGGTTCTTCCGCGGCACCCCGGTGCTGGTCCAGATCATCTTCTGGGTGTTCCTGGGCCAGCTCTACAAATTCATCAGCCTGGGCATCCCGTTCGGGCCGCAGTTCCTGTACTTCAACACGACCGAACTGATCCCGGTGCTGGTCGGCGGGCTGCTCGCGCTGGGCCTGAATGAGGCCGCCTACATGGCCGAGATCGTGCGGGCCGGCATCTCCTCGGTCGACGCCGGGCAGACCGAGGCGGCGGAGGCCCTGGGCATGACCCGGCTCCGGGTGATGCGGCGCATCGTGCTGCCGCAGGCGATGCGCATCATCGTGCCGCCGACCGGCAACGAGACCATCTCGATGCTCAAGACCACCTCCTTGCTCTCGGTGGCCGCCATCCTCGAGCTGTTCGGCACCGCCCAGCTCATTTACGGCAGCAACTACAAGCAGATCCCGCTGCTGGTCGTCGCCTCGATCTGGTACCTCGCGTTCACCTCGGTGATGTCGGTCGGCCAGTACTTCCTGGAGAAGCGGTTCGGCCGGGGCGCCAACACGGTGGGCCGGGCCAAACAGAAGGCCAAGTTGAGTGCGCGACGGGAGGGGCCGTCATGACATCGCTGTCCAAGGATCCGGTGCCACCCGCGGCCGAGCGGGTACCGCTGGTCGTCGCCGAGCAGGTGCACAAGCGGTTCGGCAACCTTGAGGTGCTCAAAGGCATCGACATGACCGTGATGCCGGGGGAGGTGGCCTGCCTGCTCGGCCCGTCCGGGTCGGGCAAGTCCACCTTCCTGCGCTGCATCAACCACCTGGAGAAGGTCGACGGCGGGCGGCTGTCGGTCGACGGCCACCTGGTCGGCTACCGGCAGAAAGGCGACAAGCTCTACGAGCTGAAGGACTCCGAGGTCGCCCAACGCCGCCGGGAGATCGGCATGGTGTTCCAGCGATTCAACCTGTTCCCGCACATGACGGCGCTGGGGAACGTGATGGAGGCGCCGGTCCAGGTGCTGGGTCGCAAGCGCAAGCAGGCCCGGGAGGAGGCGCTGACGCTGCTGGACCGGGTCGGCCTGGCCGACCGCTGCGACCACTACCCGTCGCAGCTGTCCGGTGGGCAGCAGCAGCGGGTGGCGATCGCCCGGGCGTTGGCCATGCACCCGCAGCTGATGCTGTTCGACGAGCCGACGTCGGCGCTCGACCCCGAACTGGTCGGCGAGGTGCTCGACGTGATGCGGGACCTGGCCGAGGGCGGCATGACGATGATCGTGGTGACCCACGAGATCGGCTTCGCCCGCGAGGTCGGCGACACGCTGACCTTCATGGATCAGGGCGTGGTGATCGAGTCCGGGCCGCCCAAGGACGTCATCGCCAACCCGCAGCACCCGCGCACCCGGGATTTCCTGTCAAAGGTGCTGTAGCCCGGTCAAGGGTGCGGTCGTCCGGACGCTCCCGCCCCTAGAAGTTGATCATGGCGTTCTCTGCTCGACGGTCGGCGTGTCGCCGGCGTGTCGAGCAGAGAACGCGAGGATCAACTCCGGGGGGCGGTGGGGGGATCAACTCCGGGGCGGTGGGGGATCAACTTCGGGGCGGTGGGGGATCGGTGCGCTCGAGGTCGGCGAGTTCCTCCTCGGGCCGGGGCGGGACGTTCTCGTCCTCCTCGAGGACGTGCAGGGGCAGGTCGGGCAGCCCGTCGGGTCCGATCGGGAAGTCATCCGCTGCGTCGCTGGCCATGTCCGGACTCTAATCCCGGCGGCGATCCGTCGGCGTGCGCCGTCCGATGTCCGGCAGCGGGCCGAGAACGGGTTCGACCCCGATCCAGCTCGATGTCGGGGCCGCGGTTGTGGACGGATCAGCGCGCCGGTGCGTGATCCGGGTCGCACACCGCGCCGCCGGATGGCCAATCTCGTGATCGCGTCCGAGGTTGCGGCCACCGGGCTCCCGCTCGACACCGCCAACCCGGGCCCCGTCGCCGACCTGGTCGAGATCGTCCGCGTCGCAGCGGTTCCGCGTCCGCGGCCGCAGGCGGGCGCGTCCGGGGGATCGACGGTCGGCCCGTCGGGCGGACGACGATGAGGTCGAGGACCCGCCCGGCGGTCCGGCTCGGCAGCGTCGGTGCGGTCCGGCGGTCGGTAGGAGGTCGATAGAATCGACCGCCGCCCCAACAAAGGATGTCTTGCCGTGTCAGAGGACCGTTCCACGCGCACCGACCTGCGCAACGTCGCCATCGTCGCGCATGTCGACCACGGCAAGACCACTCTGGTCGACGCGATGCTCTGGCAGTCCGGCGCCTTCCGCATCGGTTCCGCGGTCACCGACAGGGTGATGGACTCCGGTGACCTGGAGCGGGAAAAGGGCATCACCATCCTGGCCAAGAACACCGCGGTCCGCCGGGGCGACATGGTCATCAACATCGTCGACACTCCCGGCCACGCCGATTTCGGCGGCGAGGTCGAGCGGGCGCTGATGATGGTCGACGGCGTGGTGCTGCTCGTCGACGCCTCCGAGGGGCCGCTGCCGCAGACCCGGTTCGTGCTGCGCAAGGCGCTGCAGGCGCGGCTGCCCGTCGTGCTGGTGATCAACAAGACCGACCGGCCGGACGCCCGGATCGACGAGGTCGTCGACGAGACCTACGCGCTGTTCCTGGATCTGGACGCGGACGACGAGCAGATCGAGTTCCCGATCGTCTACTGCGCCTCCCGGGCCGGCCGGGCCTCGTTGACCAAGCCGGCCAACGGCGAGTTGCCCGATTCGCCCGACCTGGACCCGCTGTTCGACGTCCTGCTGGAATCGATTCCGGCGCCGTCGTTCACCCCCGGGGCGCCGCTGCAGGCACAGGTCACCAACATCGACGCCTCACCGTTCCTGGGCCGGATCGGCATGTGCCGGGTGATCGAGGGCGTGATCCGCAAGGGCCAGCAGGTCGCCTGGATCAAGCAGGACGGCACGACGACCCGCACCAAGATCACCGAGTTGCTGATGACCGAGGCGCTCGACCGGGTGCCCGTCGATTCGGCGTCCGCGGGCGACCTGATCGCCGTTGCCGGCATCGCCGACATCACCATCGGGGAGACCCTGGCCGACCCGGAAAATCCGGTCGCGCTGCCGCCGATCCACGTGGACGAGCCGGCCATCTCGATGACCGTGGGCATCAACACCTCGCCGCTGGCCGGGAAGGACGGCGGCACCAAGCTGACGGCCCGGCAGGTGAAGAACCGCCTCGATGCCGAACTGGTGGGCAACGTGTCCATCCGGGTGCTGCCGACCGAGCGGCCGGACACCTGGGAGGTGCAGGGCCGCGGTGAGCTCGCGCTGGCCATCCTGGTCGAGACCATGCGCCGGGAAGGGTTCGAGCTGACCATCGGCAAGCCGCAGGTCGTCACCAAGACGGTCAACGGCGTGTTGCAGGAGCCGTTCGAGCGACTCACCGTCGACGTGCCCGAGGAGTACCTGGGCGCCGTCACCCAGGTGCTGGCGGTTCGCAAGGGGCGAATGGAGGCGATGAGCAACCACGGCACCGGCTGGGTCCGGATGGAGTTCCACGTGCCGTCCCGCGGACTCATCGGTTTTCGTACCGAGTTCCTCACCGACACCCGCGGCACCGGCATCGCACACCACGTGTTCGACGGGTACGAGCGCTTCGCCGGCGAGATGCGCGGCCGGCCGACCGGGTCCCTGGTCGCCGATCGGTCCGGCAAGGCGACCCCGTTCGCCATGTTCAACCTGCAGGAGCGCGGGACGATGCTGGTCCCGCCGACCACCGAGGTCTACGAGGGGATGATCGTCGGCGAGAACTCGCGGGCCGACGACATGGACGTCAACATCACCAAGGAGAAGAAGCTCACCAACATGCGCCAGTCCAGCGGCGACGAGCTGGTGCACCTGGTGCCACCGCGGTCGCTCTCGCTGGAGCAGGCCCTCGAGTTCTGCGCCGACGACGAGTGCGTGGAGATCACCCCGAAGGCGGCCCGGATCCGCAAGTTGGTGCTCACCGCGACCGACCGGGCCAAGCTGCGCTCCCGGTCCCGCTGACCGTCCCACGGCCGGCCCGCGCCGCCTGACCCCGCTCGCGCCGCCTGACCCTTCGCGCGGCGCCTCACCCCTCGCGCGGCGCCTGACCCCGCGCACGACGCCTGACTGCGATCGACCTGCCACCTTCCGCCCTGATGAATCGGTCAAGAGCGGGCCGAATACGGCAGGTCGATCGAGGGGACGGGGCGGACGCGGTGGAAGAGACCTGGCCGTCGACGGTCCGTAGGGTGAACGCCGTGGTGCGTGCTGCTGGGGTCCGGGCCGGGTCCGCCGGTCGGACCCGGCCCAGCCGGCCGTTCTGGGGATCCGGTCGGACCCGGGCTCGTCCCCGGTCGGCCGAGCGGAACCCGCCCACCCGGTCACTGTGCGGATCGGGGCGGTTGCGGCGGCCCGGGTGGCTCATCGCCGTGGTCGCGTTGTTGACGATCACGGCGTGCACCCCGCCGAACCTGCCTGCGCCGATCGCCCCGACGGGCGGTACCTCGGTGTCGAGTGCACCTCCGGCGCCGGGGACGCTGGTGGTCGGTCTCGACGGCACCTCCGGCCCGATCACCGGGTTCAATCCGTACGCCGTCGCGGACTACTCGCCGGCGTCCCAGGCGGTCGCCTCGCTCGTGCTGCCGTCGGCCTTCGTGATGGCCGCCGACGGCTCCGTGGGCACGGACGCCGACGTGGTCGACTGGGTCGCGGTCACGTCGTTGAATCCGTTCACCGTCACCTACCTGCTCGACCGCAAGGCATCGTGGTCGGACGGCACCCCCATCACCGCCGAGGACTTCTCCTACCTGCGGGATCAGTTGCTGGTCCAACCGGGCACCGTCGCCTCCGCCGGCTACCGGCTGATCAGCGCGATCCGGTCCCGGGATGCGGGTAAGACGGTCGACGTCGAATTCTCCGCGCCGTTCCCGGACTGGCGCAGCCTGTTCTCCCCGCTCCTGCCCAGTCACCTGCTCAAGGACTCGCCCGGCGGCTGGTCGTCCGCGCTGGACTCCGACCTGCCGCTGTCCGGCAACCGGTACCGGATGACGTCGTACGACCCGGTCACCGGTCAGGTCGCGTTGGCCCGCAACGACAAGTATTGGGCCACCCCGCCGGGCCCCGCGGCGGTCGTGCTGCGACTCGGTCGGCCGTCCGACCTGCTCGCGGCGTTCAACCGAGGGGACGTGCAGGCACTGTGGTTCGCCCCCGACGCCGCCACCGCCCAGGACATCGCCGATCAGGTCCCCGGTGACCAGCGGACCGCACTGCCGACCCCGTCCTCGATGCAGCTGGTGATGAACAGCGCCGCCGGGCCGACCGCCGACGTCGACATCCGGACCGCGATCGCCGCCGGGCTCGATCCGACCGCCCTGGCCGGTGCGCTGACCGCCGGCTGGGCCGACGGCGGGCGGACGGTCACCTCGCAGGTCGCCCTGCCGCTCGAGGCGTCCGGCGACGACGGCGAGGCGACGGCCGGGCCGCCGATCGTGACCAACGATCGAGTCGCGGCGCAGGCCGCGTTGACCCGTGCCGGTTACTCCAGCAACGGCCTGTACGTCGCGCGGGCCGGCCAGATCCTGCGGCTGCGGCTGGGGTATCCCAGTGGCCGGCCGCGGCTGGCAGCCGCGGCCCGGCTGATCCAGCAGCAACTCGGCGGCATCGGCATCGAGGTGGATCTGTTCCCGGACGCGGCTCCCGACTTGATCGAGAACAACGTCGCCGCCGGCACTCTCGACCTCGCGCTGATTGACCTGACTCGTGGTTCGACCGACTCGGTCGCCGCCGCCACCGCGTTCGGCTGTCCCCGGACCGACCCGTCTGGCATCGGCAGTACGGCCGCCCCCGCGGGCGATGGTTCGCCCCCCACGACACCGGCCGCGGCCCCTGTTCCGCGGACCGGCAATCTGTCCGGCTATTGCGGGGCCGGGACCCAACGGGTGCTGGTCGAGGGGCTGACCGGGCAGCTCCCGGTGGCCGAGGCGGACCCGGGGCTCTGGGTCGACCTCCCCGTTTTTCCCCTGATCCAGCCGCAGGCCGTGTTCGCGGTGGCGCCGACATTGCGGCCGGTGCTCGTCGGTGACCACTCGGGTTGGTCGTGGACCGGGCCCCTGGCCGGACTCGCGGGTTGGCCGGTCCGGTAGCGGCTCGTGCGGGCCTATCTTTCCTTCGCGAAGGGGTTAACGACCGGTAACCCGATGTGGTAGCGTCTGCGGTCGGTCGAAGTATTTCCCGCGGGCAACCTGGGTGACAACAAGATGCCCGAAATCGGACGATCAGGCGGGCGTTTTGCCGGGTCTTCGAGGGGGTACCTGTCCAGCAACTCCGCACCCCAGCTTGGGGTGAGACCGCCGGTCACCCTTGGGTCACGATTCGGCTGGTTAACGATCTTCCCGCGCGGTCCACTCGTAGAGTCTGGGAATCTGACGCTACGTGACGGTCGCGTGGGCGCAGGGTGGTGCAGTCGGTCAATGTTGACCGACCGAGGACGGCAGTCGTTCCACGAGGAGGAATGTCAATGAGGAGAACCCGAGCGGTGGCCATCACCGCTCTCGCCGCGGCCACTGTGTTGGTGATTGCCGCGTGCGGGACGGCCGAACCGACGTCAAAGGCCAGCGACACAACGTCCGCCGCCGCGAGTAGTTCCAGTTCGGCCGCCGGCGAGGACGGTGTCTTCACCCGGCCCGCGGTCGCGTCCAGTCCGAACGTCACCGTTGCGGTGGAGGAACCTCCGCACGACTACAACAACAACACGGGCGCGGCCAACAACTTCTCGAATTCCCTGGTCACTGCGCTGACCCTGCCGTCTCCCATCTTCACCACCAACAAGCTCGATCTCCTGGTGGACGGCGACCTCATGTCCTCGATCGAGCAGACCAGCACCAGCCCGCAGACCGTCGTCTACAAGATCAACCCCAAGGCCGTCTGGTCCGACGGCACCCCGGTCAGCTGCAATGACTTCTACCTGCAGTGGCTCGCGGCCAACTCCAAGGCGACGACCACCGGCGAGGACGGTCAGCCGGCTCCGTCGTTCGACCCGGCCAGCACGACCGGATACGACCAGATGGAGGCCCCGACCTGCTCCGACAATGGGCAGACGGTGACCACGGTCTATACGACGCCGTTCGCCGACTGGAAGGGTTCGTTCAGCGGAAACGCCCCGCTGTACCCGGCCCACCTGCTGGAGAAGGCCGCCGGCATCTCCGACATCACCACGATCAAGCCGGACGACAGCTCCGATCAGGTGACCAAGGCGGCCGAGTTCTACACCAAGGGCTGGGCCGGATTCAATATGGCCAACGTGCTGTCGGCCGGGCCGTACATGATCCAGTCCGTCAGCGACGAGCAGACCGTGCTGGTTCGGAACCCGAAGTGGTGGGGCAATCCCGGCGGTCCCGAGTCGATCACCCTGGTGACCAACAGCAACGGTCAGTCGCAGGTGCAGGCGTTGCAGAACCAGGAAGTCCAGGTGATCCAGCCGCAGCCGGACGCCGCGCTGGCGCAGCAGCTGCGATCCACGGCGAACGTGACGTTCAACGCCTACGCCGGCCAGACCTACGAGCACATCGACTTCAACATGGGGCTGCCCCTGTTCCAGGGTGACGACGGCAAGGCATTGCGCGAAGCCGTCTTCGAATGCGTCGACCGGACCGACATCATCGACAAGCTGGTCAAGGACGTGAATCCGGACACGGTTCCGCTGGGCAACTTCCAGTACCTGCCCAGCGAGGCCAATTACGTCGACCACTACGCCGACTACACCACGGCCAACATCGATAAGGCCAAGCAGACGATGGAGGCGGCCGGCTGGACGCTGGGCTCCGACGGGGTCTACACCAACGGCAGCAAGCGGGCCGAGTTCCGGCTCGGTCACAAGGTCATCGACAACCGCGCGAAGATCAGCCAGTTGGTCGCCGGTTCCTGTGCGAAGGCGGGCATCAAGATCACCGACGATCAGGATGCGCAGTTCAACGCGACGCGGCTGCCGGCCAGTGATTTCGACGCCGCGCTGTTCGCCTGGGTGGGCACCCCGTTCAAGTCCAGCGCGACCGGCAACTACAGCACCGGTGGCGGAAGCAACTACAACAAGTACTCCAACCCCGAGGTCGACACCCTGTTCCAGCAGGCCAACGTCGAACTGGATCCGGCCAAGCGGGTCGAATTGCTGAACAAGATGGACCAGGTCATGGCCGGTGACTTCGCTTCACTGCCGCTGTACCAGTTCAGCGACATGGTCGCGCAGACCAGCCAGATCAGTCCGGACCTGACGTACCTGGGCCAAGGTGGCGGCGCGATGTGGAACGCGTTCGAGTGGGTCTACCAGCAGTAGCGATCCTGACGTGGCCAGGTCCTGACCGGCCTGAACACGTGTCTCATCTCGACCGGGGGTGGACCGAAATCGGTCCACCCCCGGTCGGGGTGCCCATCCCGCCACGAAGGCGGACACTCATTGACAGGCGTCGCCGATCGTCGGACGGTCGCCGACCGTTGAACCTCGTGCTCAACCGAGGAGCTGGTGGAGATGGCCCGCTTCGTCTTGCGGCGCTTCCTGATTTCAATTGTGCTGCTGGTGGTCGCGTCCTTCCTGTGCTTCCTGCTCGTGCAGGCGTTGGGCGACCCGATCGCGGAATGGGCGGCGGGCCAGCGTCAGCGCAACCCCAACGGGGCCGACGCGGCCATTGCGGCGGCCTACCAGCGGGCCGGGTTGGACCAGCCCCTGCTCACCAGATACTGGCAATGGCTCACCGGTTTCGTGGGTGGGGACTGGGGCACCACGGTCAACCCGGGACAGACCGCCCAAGAGGTTGAGCCCAAGGTCATGCATTCGCTGTGGATCACCATCCGGCTGGTGCTGGGGGCCGAACTGTTGGCGATTGCGCTGGGCGCGGTCGTCGGTGTGATCTCCGCGGTCAAGCGATACAGCTGGTTCGATTACGTGCTGACGGCGTTCTCGTTCCTGATGTTCGCCCTGCCGCTGTTCTGCGTCGCCGTTCTGCTGAAGATCGGCGGGATTAATTTCAACAACTTCCTGCAGGCCAACGGCATGGATCGCTGGCTCGTGACCTCCGGGTATCCCCCCGGAGGCTTCACCGGATCGTTCTGGAATCAGGCGTATCAGTACATCGGGGTTTACCTGCTGCCGACGTTGACCCTGATGGCCATTTCATTCGCCCTGTACGCGCGGTACCAGCGGTCATCGATGCTCGATGTGCTCGGCTCCGACTACATCCGCACGGCCTACGCGAAAGGGCTGACGAATCAGCGGGTGATTTGGAAGCACGCGTTCCGCAACGCTCTCATCCCCCTGGTCACGGTCGGTTCGCTGCAGGTCGGCGCGGTCTTCGCCGGTGCGATCATCACCGAGACCGTCTTCGGGTGGCAAGGCATGGGGTACATCCTGGTGCAGAACGTCAATCGCAAGGAGCCATACATGATCCTGGCCTGGATGATGGTCGTGGCGGTTTTCGTGATTCTGTTCAATTTGATTGCCGATATCGCCTACACCCTGCTCGACCCGAGGATTCGCCTTGACTGAGACCCTTGCAACGCAGGTTGCCCCGGAGGGCACCGAGCGCGAATTCACCGTCCAGGCCCGCAGCCGGGGCAGGACCGTCGCCCGCCGTTTCGTGCGGCACCGCACGGCCCTGATCGGCGCGATCACCTTTCTGATCTTGCTGCTGTTCGCATTTCTCGGTGGGCTCTTCTGGCACGCCGGCATCAATCCGGACTACGGCAGCTTTGAACCCCCGTCGGCCCAGCACCCCTTCGGCACCGACCAGCTCGGCCGCGACATGCTCGCCCTGATCATCAGGGGGACCCAGTTCTCGCTGCTGATCGCAGCCGTCGTCGCGGTGATCGTGACGGTGGTCGGCGTGACCCTGGGAGCGATCGCCGGCTATCTCGGTGGGCCGGTCGACTCGCTGGTCAACCGAGCCGTCGACCTGATGCTCATCCTGCCGGCCATCGTGATCGTCGGGGTGATGGCCGTCCAGTTCCAGGGCAGCTGGATCATGGTGGCGATCTTCCTGGGTCTGACCCTGTGGATGACGCTGACCCGGGTGATTCGAGGCATGGTGCTGTCCCTGCGGGAGAAGGAGTTCGTCGAGGCGGCCAAGGCGTTGGGGGCGTCGACGCCACGCATCATCTTCAAGCACATCGTGCCCAACTGCGCCGACGTGATCATCGTCAGCGCCACCCTGCTGATCGCCCAGGCGGTGCTGCTGGAGGCGGCCTTGTCGTTCATCGGGCTCGGCGTTCGCCCACCGGACACGTCGTTGGGTCTGTTGATCAACGAGACGCAGTCCTACCTTCCGACGTCGAACGCCTGGTTGTTCTGGATCACCCTGCTGTTTATCGTGCTGATCAGTCTGTCGGTGAACTTCATGGGCGATGGGCTCCGGGATGCCCTGGATCCCAAGGCGAATCGGGTGCGGGCCTGATGACCGTCACGATGGATGTCTTTCCCCCCGATGGGCTGCCGCCGGCGGCCGACGCTGCGCTGGCGGTGCGTGACCTGTCGGTCGCCTTCCCGACCGAGGACGGTACCGTGCACGCCGTCCGCCACATCTCCTTCGACCTGCGGCCCGGTGAGGTGCTCGGGGTGGTGGGTGAGTCGGGGTCGGGCAAGTCGGTCTCGTCCATGGCGCTGATGGGGCTGCTGCCCAAGACGGCGAAGATCACCGGGTCGGTGAAATTCGGCGACACCGAGCTGATCGGCATGTCGGACAAGCAACTGCGCAAGATCCGCGGCAACGGCATCGCGATGATCTTCCAGGATCCGATGACGTCGTTGAATCCGGTGTACACGGTCGGCTGGCAGCTCGCCGAGGCCTACCAGGCCCATCACAAGGTGAACAAGCAGCAGGCCTGGCGCCGGGCGATCGAGATGCTGGACATCGTCGGGATCCCCCAGCCGGACCGGCGAGCCAAGCAATACCCGTTCGAATTCTCCGGCGGCATGCGACAGCGGGCCATGATCGCCATGGCGGTGATCAACGATCCGTCGATCATCATCGCCGACGAGCCGACCACGGCCTTGGACGTCACCGTGCAGGCGCAGGTGCTGGACACCCTTCGCCAGATGCGGGACGAGTTCTCGGCGGCGATCATCATGATCACCCACGACCTCGGCGTGGTCACCGGGATCGCCGACCGGGTGCAGGTGATGTACGCCGGCACGATGGTCGAGTCCGGTTCTGTGTCCTCAGTTTTCGTCCGCCCGCGGATGCCGTACACGGTCGGCCTGCTGTCCTCCATCCCGCGGGCGGAGACAGTGGGCACCCGGTTGACCCCGATCAAGGGTGCACCGCCGTCGCTGGTGAACATGCCGCCCGGTTGCCCGTTCAGTCCGCGCTGCCCGTTGGCTCGAGCGGACTGCCTGGACGGCGAGCCCGAACTGGTCGAAGTCGACGAGATCAACCACCTGGCGCGATGCAAGCACTGGGACGAGGTCGCCACGTCCGACCCCCGCCAGATGTTCGTCGCGGCGGCCGAGACCGACGTGGACGACACGCTTCCGGACACCGATGCGGCGACGGAGCTGATGACCGAATGAGTACCGAATCCCAGCCCGAATCAGCGACCGAGCCCGGTCCCCTGCTGTCGGTGACCGACCTCGTGAAACGATTCCCGGTCAAGCGCGACAGCCTGTTCGGCCGGGTCAAGGGCTACGTGCACGCGGTAGAGGGCGTGTCGTTCCAGGTAGCCAAGGGGGAGACGCTCGGCCTGGTCGGTGAATCCGGCTGCGGGAAGTCGACCACGGGCCGCGCGGTGCTGCAATTGCACAAACCGACCTCAGGTTCGGTTCGGTTCGACGGTCGCGAACTCACCACGATGTCCACCGCGGACCTGCGCGCGGTTCGGCGGGACATGCAGATCGTGTTCCAGGACCCGTATGCCTCGCTGGACCCCCGCTGGACGATCAACGAGATCATCGCCGAGCCGTTTCACATCCACAAGGTCGGCGAGCGGAAGGAGATCGACGGACGGGTGCAGGAACTGCTCAGGCTGGTCGGACTCAACCCGGAGCACCGCAACCGGTACGGCCACGAGTTCTCCGGTGGCCAGCGGCAGCGGGTCGGGATCGCTCGCGCGCTGGCCCTGAACCCCAGGTTGCTCATCCTCGACGAACCGGTGTCCGCTCTGGACGTCTCCGTGCAGGCCGGTGTGGTCAATCTGCTGGAGGATCTGCAGGACCAGCTCGGGTTGGCCTACGTGTTCATCGCCCACGATCTGTCCGTCGTCCGGCACATCTCGGACCGGGTGGCGGTGATGTATCTAGGCAAGATCGTCGAGATCGGCGCCCGGGACGACATCTACGCGCGTGCCCAACACCCCTACACGGTGGCGTTGCTGTCGGCGGCCCCGGAACCCGATCCCGGCGTGATCAACGCCGCCGACGACCGCATCATCCTGACCGGCGACGTGCCGAGCCCGATCGATCCGCCGTCCGGCTGTCACTTCCGGACCCGATGCTGGAAGGCCCAGGACAGGTGCGCGACCGAGGCGCCCGCGCTGGTCGACCGTGGCGCGGGTCACCCGGTGGCGTGTCATTTTCCGGTCGAGGACGTCGAGCGGGAGGTGCAGGCCGCCAAGGAGCACCGGGCGACCAGTGATGAGGCCGTGTTCGCGGCGAGCGCGAGTGGGTCCGCCGGGCCGGGTGATCCGCCCGCCGACATCGGGCTGACCGGCGGGGGCGCGGACTGACCCCACTCGGCCCGCCGCCTATTCTCCGGACCGTGCCCGCCCGCCTGCTCGCCGTCCACGCGCACCCCGACGACGAGTCGCTGTCGATGGCCGGCACCCTGGCCACGGCCGCGCTCGGCGGAGCGCAGGTGGTGCTGGTGACCGCCACCCTCGGCGAGGAGGGCGAGGTCATCGGCAACGAGGAGATGCAAGGCCTGGTGGCCGCCCGGGCGGACCAACTCGGCGGGTATCGGCTGACCGAACTGCGGTCCGCCTGCGTGGCGCTGGGGGTGGGGGAGCGGCTGATGCTGGGCGGCCTGGGGGCGTTCCGGGACTCCGGGATGGCCGGCACCCGGTCGGCCGAGCATCCGCGGGCGTTCATCCGGGCCCAGCGCGGCGGGCCGTCGCACGGTCGGGCGGTGGCGGCGCTGGCCGAGGTGATCGATCGGGTCCGGCCGCACGTCGTGCTCACCTACGACGCGGACGGCGGGTACGGGCACCCTGACCACATCGCCGCGCACCAGGTCGTCATGGGGGCGTGGCCGGCGGCCGGCTGGCGGGTCCCGCGGGTGCTGGCGGTGGTGCGACCGGAGTCGATCACCCGGGCGGCTTTCGCGCAGGTCGAGGTGCCGCCGGGTTACGCGGCGGCTCCGATCGACGAGCCGGGCTTCCTGGCCGGCTTCCTGGCCTCCGACGAGGTGGTGGCGGTCGCGGTGCCGACCGCGCCGGTGGCGGCCGCCCGGCGTCGTGCGTTCGCGGCCCATGCCACCCAGGTGGAACTCCTGGCCGGTGACCTGTGGGCGCTGTCCAATCGGATCGCCCAGCCGCTGCCGGCGGCCGAGTATTTCCGGGTGCTGGCGGGGGCGCCGGTCCCGGCGGGGGCGGATGGTTCGGTGGTCGGTGACGTGTTCGCCGGGCTCGACCTGGATCGGCTCGATGGGCCCCGCTGATCAAAGGCCCATGGATTCGGGCGAATCGGGCGCGGATGTGGAACTTGGATCAGCGGGGCCGTCCGGCTGGGGTGGGCAGGTCTCGGGCGACCCGGCCGCCGGCCCCGCGGGCGCCGGGGCCGCTACGCCGGCCGAGCCGGTCCGGCCGGGCGCGGTCGATTGGTTGCTGGTGGCGTTCGTCACACTGCTGTCCGCGGGCACGGCACTGGTCGGGGTGGCCTATCTGCCCTGGCATGTCGGCCCGGTGCCGGTGCCGGTGAGTGCGCTGCTCGGCGTCGGGGCCATGATCCTGGCGCCGCGGGCCTGCTACCGGTTGACGGGGTCGATGGCGGCCGCGGCGTTGCCGGTGGCCGTCTGGTTCGGGGTGACGGTGTGGCTCGTGCTGCAGCGCAATCCGATGATGCTCAGCCAGGCCCTGAGCGTCGTGCAGGGCCAGTGGCGGGTGATGGTGCTGCTCGGGCTCGGTTCGTTGGCGGCCGCGGCGACGCTGACCCTGCTGTGGGCCGAACGCACCCAGGCCCGCTACGCGCGCACAGCTGCCGACGGCATGGCCGGGCCGCCGGGGTCGCGCCCGGCGGCGGCGGACCCGGCCACGCCCGATCCGACGCCGGTCGGCGCCGAAGCGGACGAACCGCCCGCCCGATCGACCTGATGCACCGGCCCGCGGCCTGCCGTGTGCAGGGCACGGCCCGCCGGGGGTGATACTTGACGGTGCCCATCGGCGGCCGCCCCTGCGCCACCGGACCGAGCTGGAGAACCGAAGTGACCTATGTAATCGCCGAGCCCTGTGTCGACGTGCTGGACCGCGCCTGCGTCGAGGAGTGTCCGGTCGACTGCATCTACGAAGGCGCCCGGATGCTGTACATCCACCCCGACGAGTGCGTCGACTGCGGGGCGTGCGAGCCCGTGTGCCCGGTGGAGGCGATCTTCTACGAGGACGACGTGCCGTCCGAGTGGGCCGACTACACCCGGGCCAACGTCGACTTCTTCGACGACCTGGGGTCCCCGGGCGGCGCCTCCAAGACCGGGAAGCTCAGCAAGGACGACCCGATGGTCGCCGCGCTGCCCCCCATGGGCGAGGACCACTGAGCATGGCCGACGACCGGGCGCCGGCACCGACGTCCGGGACGGCGTCGGCATCGGCCACTGGATCGGCGCCGGTGTCGGCCACGGCAACCTCGTCCGGGCTCCGGTTGCCGGCCGCGGTCAACCGGTTGCCCGAATTTCCCTGGGACTCCCTGCTACCCGCCCGGCAGCGGGCGGCTCAGCACCCGCAGGGCATGGTCGACCTCTCCATCGGCACCCCGGTGGACCGCGTGCCGCTGCCCATCCGGCGGGCGCTGGCCGACGGTTCCGAGGCGCCCGGCTACCCGACGGTGCACGGCCGCGCGGCCCTACGTGCGGCCTATGCGAATTGGCTGGAACGGGCGCACGGCGTTGCCGGGCTGGATCCGACGAACGTGATGCCGACGATCGGATCGAAGGAGTTCGTCGCGGCGTTGCCCACCCTGCTGGGCCTGCGCACGGGCGACGCCGTGGTCATCCCCGAACTCGCGTATCCGACGTACGAGATCGGCGCGATCATGGCCGGTGCCACCGTGCTGCGCTCGGACTCGCTGACCGCGGTCGGCCCGGACCGGATCGCCCTGCTGTGGTTGAACTCCCCATCGAACCCGACCGGCAAGGTGCTGCCGGTCGAGCATCTGGCCAAGGTGGTGTCGTGGGCCCGGTCCCGCGGCACCGTCGTCGCCTCCGACGAGTGCTACATCGACCTCGGCTGGGAGTCCGCGCCGGTGTCGATCCTGCACCCCGAGGTGTCCGGCGGAGACCACACCGGCCTGCTGGCGGTGCATTCGCTGTCCAAACGATCGAACATGGCCGGCTACCGGGCCGGTTTCGTCTCCGGTGATCCCACCATCGTCGCGTCCCTGATCGCCGCTCGCCGGCACCTCGGCGCGATGATGCCCACGCCGGTGCAGCTCGCCGCGCAGGCCGCGCTGGAGGACGACGCGCATGTGCTGGCGCAGCGCAGCCGGTACGGCCGCCGCCGGGAGATCCTGCGCGACGCGTTGGACGGCGCCGGCTTCCAGGTGTCGTCGGAGGCCGGCCTGTACCTGTGGTGCACCCGGGGTGAGCCGGCGATGCGGACGGTCGACTGGTTCGCCGAGCGGGGCATCCTGGTTGGCCCGGGCACGGTCTACGGGCACGCCGGGCTCAATCACGTGCGGATCGCGTTGACCGCCCCGGATGAGCACGTCGCCGCTGTCGCCGAGCGGTTGGAGCGCCGCGGTCGCCGCTGACGACGGCCGGCCGCCGTGCCGGAACCACGGGCGCTCCTAGCCGGCCGGCACGGGCGGCGCGGGCCGGGCGAGTGCGGATGCGGATGCGGATGCGCGGAGCGCCGCATTGTCCGTGGCCAGCCGGGTGTTCTGGGCGCGCAGCGCCGTGTTGTCGCCGCGCAGGGTGTGATTGTCGTCGCGAATGGCGCTGTTGTCGGCCTCCAGCCCGAGGACGCGGGCAATACCGATCAGGTTGATGCCGTCGTCGATGAGCTCGCTGATACGGCGGAGCCGGCCGATATCGGTGTCGCTGTAGCGCCGGGTGCCACCCGACGTGCGATCGGGTTGCAGGAGACCCTTGCGTTCGTACAGGCGCAGCGCCTGGACGCTCATCCCGGACAGTTCGGCGGCCACGGTGATGCCGTAGACACCGGTGGTTCCGTCGCTGGCGGCCGGGACCGGCATCGGTTCACCTGGGTTGCCGGCCACTCTCGCCACCTCTTGCTTAGGGGTTTCCTCGGTGCTATAACGAATCTACACCAGATGACACAGATCCGAGTAGCGATCGAAGATGTGCACAGGATGGTGAGATCGAGATGGTGTGTGTGGAGTCCGGTCCGGCCCTGGACGCCGATGCGGTGGACGCCCGGTTCTGGGCGCTCGTCGGCGGTGACGAGGCGTGGCTGGGCGCTGAACCGGGGGAGTTCGCGTCCGAACCGGGGGAGGTCCCGGCGATGCGGCGCTCGCGATGCTCGGTGGCGGTGGATCGGGAGTATCTGCCGCCCGTACGACCGGCGGGCCCGGTCATGTCCCGCGGGAGGCGATCCGACCGGCGCGGTGGCGACGGATTCCTGCGCCGGCAGCGTTCCCCGCCGCGCCGGGCTTGGCCAGCGGTTGCTCGAGGAAGGGGTGATGCACTCGGTCAAGGTGGCGAATCGCTTTGCAGTCTTCATCTTTGGCCGGCGGGGTGACCGACGGCCCGTCCTGGGAGTGAGGTGATCGATGGGGTCTTGAGTACTGACGTCACTCCGAGTTGAGTCGCTGCGACCCAACCCGGGCAGGATTCGGCCGGGCGAATGATGCGGTCACACCCGACGAGGGGGGACAACCGCGCGCACACGGCAACCACGCCGATCCACGGCTCGGGAATTATTGGGTACGCAGCCCGCGGGGCGGCTGCCGGTCAGGCCGGCAGCCGCCCCGGTCGCATGTCCGGGCCGGCCGACGTCGGAGACCGACGGGTGACACCGGTGGATCGCCGTCCGGGCGCGAGAGTCCCTCGATACCAGTTGAGACCGAGACGCTTGAGTGGTATAAGAAATCTGTACCGCCAATGGGAGATTGGCGGACCAGAGAGCACACTGGAAGACCATGGGAGGTGGTTCGTGATGCTCATGCGTACCGATCCGTTCCGTGATTTCGACCGGATCACCCAGCAGTTGTTGGGCACCAATGCCCGCCCGTCGGCGATGCTGATGGATGCGTGGCGCGACGGGGATCGGTTCGTGGTCGAATTCGATCTGCCGGGGGTGGACCCGGGGTCGGTCGACCTGGACGTCGAACGCAATGTGCTGACCGTGACGGCGCAACGGCCGCCGGTGGACGACAAGTCCAGCTTCCTGGCCGCCGAGCGGCCTCGGGGAGTGTTCAGCCGGCAGCTGGTGCTCGGCGACAATCTGGATCTCGACCGGATCGAGGCGGGCTACCGGAGCGGCGTGCTGCGGCTGGTGATCCCGGTGGCGGAGCGGGCCAAGCCGCGAAAGATCACCATCAGCCACGGCGAGACCGGCGATCAGGCCA
This sequence comes from Nakamurella sp., assembly GCF_044224575.1. GTDB lineage: Bacteria > Actinomycetota > Actinomycetes > Mycobacteriales > Nakamurellaceae > Nakamurella. The sequence goes on along the minus strand of NZ_JBGAKE010000004.1, from coordinate 174,559 downwards.
TCGGCGGCGGCAACGGCGGCCGCCAGGGTGCCGGCCGGACGGTCGAGGCGAGCGCCGCCCACGCCTGACCCCGAGTCAGCAGGAACGGTCCCCGACCTCGAACTCGGGGACCGTCGCTGACATTCCGCGAGCGGGATGCCGGAATGAGCCCGGCCACCGAGCACCGTGCGACGACCGCCGTTCAGTCCGGAAAGGCCTTGCGGGCGGCCGTCTCCGCCTTCTTCCAGGCATCCGGATAGGCCGCGCGAGCCCGCACCCGGCGCTCCCGGCACCCCTGGATCACCCGGCCGGCGGCGACGCCGGCCTTGGGATCGCCGACCTCGATCACCAACTCCCGCAACCGATCCTCCAGCACGCAGGCGTCCTGATGGTCGCCGAGCACCTCCTGCAGCCCGGCGAGGGCCTCGAGAAATGAGCCGATGTCGCCTTTCTCGTGCAGTAGCTCGGCAGCATAGCGGGACCGCTTGCCGTAGATGCGCAACTCGTGCAGATCGTCGTCGGGCGGGTTCTCGCCGAAGGTCTTGTGCAGCTTGCGCCGGGCCTTGCGCAGGGTCCGCCACTCGGCGGCGGCCAACTCGTGCAGGTCGGCCCACGGGTCGGCGACCGGCGGCTGGGCGGCCGCCTCCTCCAGTTCGGCCAGCAGCGCCTGGTACGACGGGTCGTCGAGTTCGCTGACCAGCCGGTCCCGCCCGGCGACCCGCTCGGTCTCCAGCCGGCTGATCAGGTGCTCCAGGGCCCCGGTGTCCGGGTCGCCCAGCCCGGCCGCCTCCTGGTGCAGCCGGTCGATCATCACGTCGTGATCGCGGATGACGCCCAAGGTCCCGGCCAGTTCGCGGACGTCGCCACGCAGCCGGTCGGTGGCCGTCCGGTCCAGGGCGGGACGCGCGGCCTTCAGGTAGGCCCGCACCCGGCGGGTGGCCACCCGCATCTTGTGCACGTCTTCGATGTCGCCGCCGCGCCGGCTGCCGTCCTCGTGCGCCTTGATGTCGGCGACGGCCTTGCCCAGTACCGGGCCGATCGAGTCGGCGATCTCGGTGGGAATCAGGCCGGGGCGACGGGGGGCCGGCCGGGGCGGGGCGAGGGCCTGGTGGTCGAGCACCACCTCGTCGTCAACGACGAGGTGGGCCCGCTCCTCGGCCGGGGCGCTGGGGCCGGCCGGGACGGTCTTGCTCGGCCGTTTCCGGGGCGGCGCTGTGGCCGGTTCCTTCGGGCGGGTGTGCAGCGCGGCGTCGGTGAACATGTCCTGTTGCACGATCGGGGCCGGCCGCGGCACTGCGCGTCTGCGAGGTCGGGGAGGCACCCCGGGAGTATCCCTCACCGGCCCGGTCGGATGGGGTGGACCCGCCGGATCGGCGCTGGGACGGCACCCCGATCGCGGCGGACGAAGCGGGTCCTACTGCGCATGCAGGGTGGCGTTGAGCCCACCCCAGGATCCCGCCCGGGGGACCGCCTCGACCCCACCGGTCAGCGAGTTCCGGCGGAACAGCAGCCCGGCCGCGCCGGACAACTCCCGTGCCTTGACCGTCCGCTGCTCGCCGTCGGCGATCAGCGTGAGCTTGGTTCCCGCGGTCAGGTACAGCCCGGCTTCGACGATGCAATCGTCCCCCAACGAGATGCCGACTCCGGAGTTCGCGCCCAGCAGGCAGCGCGCGCCGATCGTCACCTGCTCCTTGCCACCCCCGGACAGGGTGCCCATGATCGACGCGCCGCCGCCGACGTCGCTGCCGTCACCGACGACGACGCCCTGCGAGATCCGGCCCTCGACCATCGACGTGCCGACGGTGCCGGCGTTGTAGTTGCAGAATCCCTCGTGCATGACGGTCGTGCCGGCGGCCAGGTGCGCGCCCAGCCGGACCCGGTCGGCGTGGGCGATCCGCACCCCGGACGGCACCACGTAGTCGGTCATCCGCGGGAACTTGTCCACCCCGAACACCGCGAGCCGGATCCCGGACTCCAATGCCCGCAGTCGCACCCGCTCGACATCGTCCGGCGGCACCGGGCCGAGCGAGGTCCAGACGTTGTTCGGCAGGACGGCGAAGATGCCGTCCAGGTTGATGGTGCGCGGTCGGACCAGGCGGGCGGAGAGCAGATGCAGCCGCAGGTACGCGTCCGCGGTGTCCGTGGGCGCGTCGGCCAGGGAGGCGATCCGGGTCTGCACCACCCGGAGCGCGACGCCGCGGATGTCGTCGGTGCGCTCGGCCAGCCGGAGCTCGGGCTGTGCGGTGACCGGGGCGCCCGGCTCGGTCACCAGCAGGGCCGGCGCGGGGTACCAGACGTCCAGCACGGTGCCGTCGGCCGTGACCGAGGCCAGGCCCGTGCCGAACGCGCCGCCCTCGACGGCGGTCGAATCTGACGCCGAATCGGAGCCGGCGGGTGCGGATGTCGGTACAGCGGTCATGCCGGGAGCCTATCGGCCGGACTCGCCGCGGACCGCCACCCGTCGCTGTCAAGTCGGGTTCGCCGGCGGTGTGGATAACCCGGCCGTCGCGCCCGGTTCACCGTCCCGGACGGCGTGTCGTCCACATCGGCCGACAACCGGCTTGTCCGGTGACCCGTGGCCGACCAGCGTGGCCACCATGCCGCAGCGCACCGACGATCCCGTCATCAGCCGGACCGAGTTGCTCTCCCAAGGGTTGTCCGATCACCAGATCCGTCGGGCCCGGGAGCGCGGCGAATTGCACAGCGTCCTGCCGGGGCTCTACCTCCGTTCCGTACCCGACCCGCCGACGGATCCGGCCGAACGCCACCGGGCGACCCTGACCGTCGTGGTGCCCCTGCTGGCCGGTCGCCCCGTCGTCAGTCACGTGTCCGCGGCGGTCATGCACGGGCTCCCGTTCTGCCACAGCGACATCGGCTGGCTCGGCCGGCCTCGCCACGACGAGATCGATTGGCTCGGCCGGCCCCGCCGGGGGGACGACGATTCGCCCGGTGCGACGCGTCCGAGCGAAAGCCCGCCGATGCACATCACCCGGCCGGACGCGACCAAGTCCCGGCGCGGCGCCGCGGTGCGGCTGCACAAGGCCGCCCTGCAGCCGTCCGAGGTGGTCGAACTCGGCGGGTTGCCGGTGACCACACCCGAGCGCACCGTCGTCGACTGCGCGCTGACGCTGCCGTTCGACCACGCAGTGATGCTCGCGGACGCCGCCCTGCACCGCGGCCTGGTGAGCCCGGAGTCACTGGCGCGCCAGCTGGCCCGGCTGCACCGGGTCCCGGGCACCCGCCGGGCGGAGCAGGTCGTGTCCTTCGCCGACCCGCGCAGCGCCGGCCCCGGCGAGTCGTTCAGCCGGGTGCTGATGCACCGGTGGGGCCTGCCGACCCCGGAGCTGGGCGTGCCGGTCACGGATGCCCGAGGACGAGCGCTGGGTCGGGTGGCGTTCGTGTTCGCCGCAGCTCGGGTGCTGGGCGAGTTCGCCGATCATGACTCGCCACCGAACGCCGATCCCGACGACCGCACGGCGGCCTGGCCCGAGGCCGGCTGGCGGACGGTGCGCTGGTCCTGGCCGGACCTACGGTCGCCGGAAACGTGGGTCGATCGGCTGCAGACCGCGCTCGGCGGGGGGTGACCACGCTGAACGATCAGGCTCGTGCGTCGCCGACCGGCTCGTGCGTCGCCGACCGGCTCGTCCGTCGCCGACCGGCTCGTGCGTCGCCGACCGGCTCGTGCGTCGCCGACCGGCTCGTGCGTCGCCGACCGGCTCGTGCGTCGCCGACCGGCTCGTGCGTCGCCGGTCAGGGCGCGACAGTGATTCGGGCCAGCCCGGCGCCCAGGGCCTGGTCGGCCGTTCGCCATTCGTGGTCGGTCCACAGCTGCTGGTCCACCACCACATCCGTGATGTTCATCCCCGTCCCGTGCGCGACCGCCCAGGCCGCCAGGGTCCGCCCGGCCGCGTCGGGGGTCAGCCCGGCGAGCGAGGCGGTCACCGTGGCCGTACGCCCCTCGTCGGTGACGTCCTGCACGGTGAGCCCGCCGAGCTCCGCGTCGGCCGCCGCGAGGGCCGCGGTCAGCTGGGGGGTCGCGTCGTCGGTGCCGGCCGGTGCCGGCCGGTCCGGGGAAATCGCGGTGGGGCGGTGGCCGCCGGCCCGGCACCCGAGCTCGATCGGCGCCGACCCGGACAGGGCGCGCACCAGGGTGGTCGCCTGCGGCTCCCACTTGGCATACGCGTCCGGATACGCCGACTGCTGGACCTTCTGCGCGGCCTGGGTGAGCGGCAGGTCCGGCCAGTCGTCGACCTGCAGCAGCGCGTCGTAGAACCGGCCGGCGGCGTAGATGGGGTCCAGGATCTCCTGTTTCGTGCCCCAGCCCTGGGACGGGCGCTGCTGGAACAGGCCCACCGAGTCCCGGTCGCCGTTCTCCCGGTTGCGCAGGGTGGACTCCTGGTAGGCGGTGGCCACCGCGATGATCCGGCCGCGTTCGGCGATGCCGCGGGACACGCCGACGGCGTTGATCGTGGACGCGTGTTGCAGCTGCGCGACGGTGAGTTCGACCGTCGGGGACGCCGCGTCCGTGCCGACCGTCACGCCGGGGACGGTGCATTCGGGGTGGTCGGCGAACGGGTTACGCCAGATCAGCAGCCCGGCGGTCACCGCCGCGGCGAGCAGGCAGACCACGCCGGCCACGATGAGGCTGTTCTTCACCGGCTTGCGCATCGCCTCCGACGGTACTGTGCGGTGCGTGTCCACCGCGCCCGCACCGTCCGCCAGTCCGATCGATCCGATCGCGCTGGACCTGGCGGGCGATCCCGCCGAACTGACCGCCGCCCTGGTCGACATCCCATCGGTGTCCGGTTCCGAGGTGGTCATCGCGGACGCCGTCGAGGCCGCCCTGCGCCGGCTGCCGCATCTGCGGGTGCAGCGAGTCGGCCAGAGCGTGCTGGCCCGGACGGATCTGGGCCGGCCCTCCCGGATCCTGCTGGCCGGGCATCTGGACACCGTGCCGATCGCCGACAACGTTCCCGCCCGACGGGACGGGGACGTGGTGCACGGCTGCGGCACCACGGACATGAAGTCCGGCGACGCGATGCTGCTGCATCTGGCCGCGACGCTGCCGGAACCGGCGCGCGACCTGACATTCGTGTTCTACGAGTGCGAGGAGGTCGACTACGACCGGAACGGGCTGACCCGGATCCAGGCCGACCATGCGGAGTGGCTGGCCGCCGACCTGGCGATCCTGGGCGAACCCACCAACGGAAACGTCGAGGCCGGCTGTCAGGGCACAGTGTCGGCGGCGGTGACCGCCCGCGGGCGGCGGGCCCACTCGGCCCGGTCCTGGCTGGGGGACAACGCGATCCACCGCGCCCGGGTGATCCTGGAGCGGCTCGCCGGCTGGGACGCACGGATCGTCGACATCGACGGCTGCGAGTACCGCGAGGGCCTCAACGCGGTCGGCATCAGCGGGGGAGTGGCCGGCAACGTCATCCCCGACGAATGCACGGTCCGGGTGAACTTCCGGTTCGCGCCGGACCGCAGCGCCGACCAGGCCGTGGCGGTGGTGCGCGACCTGTTCGCCGACTTCGACGTGTCCGTGCTGGATGTCGCGGCCGGAGCGTTGCCCGGTCTGCACGCCCCGGCGGCCGCCGAGTTCGTCGTCGCCGCCGGCGGGCGGGCGCAGGCCAAGTACGGCTGGACCGACGTCGCCCGGTTCGCCGCCCTGGGCGTTCCCGCGGTCAACTTCGGGCCCGGGGACCCGTCGCTGGCCCACACCCGTGAGGAGCACGTCAGCATGACCCAGATTCGCGACATGACCGCGGTGCTGCGTCGGTACCTGGCCGGCTGACTCCTGATTCGCCGGGCCATGCGGCTCGGCCCATGGTCGAGGGCCGGCCGGCCGCGGTCCGGCGGAACCGCGGAACGGACCGAACCCGCACCCTTGATCGACCGGCATCTCATTGGGTTGCCGGTCGATGAATCCCCGGCGAAGGCTCGTCCGCGAGTGGTGACGCGGTCACCTGAGCGTCACCGCGTCACTACTGTGGCCCAGGTGACCGAATTCGAGGATCCGTCGTTGCCGCCGCCGGACGGGCAGGAGCCGGAACGGTTCAAGGGACCGGTTCGACTGCGCGGCGACCAGCGATACCAGACCGCCAGCACGACCGACCAGCGCCTGCTCGACTCCCGCGGACCCAGCGACTGGGTGCACACCGACCCCTGGCGGGTGCTGCGCATCCAGGCCGAGTTCGTGGAGGGCTTCGGCGCGCTCGCCGGGCTGCCGCGGGCGGTATCGGTGTTCGGCAGTGCGCGGACCAAACGGGGGACGCCGCACTATCAGAAGGCCGAGGAGATCGGCGCGGCGCTGGCCAAGGAAGGCTTCGCGGTGATCACCGGGGGTGGGCCCGGAATCATGGAGGCCGCCAACAAGGGCGCCAAGAAGGCCGGTGGGCTGTCCGTCGGCCTCGGCATCGAGCTACCGTTCGAGCAGGGCCTCAACCGGTACGTCGACCTGGGCATCAACTTCCGGTACTTCTTCGCCCGCAAGACGATGTTCGTCAAGTATTCGCAGGCCTACATCTGCCTGCCCGGGGGCTTCGGCACGCTGGACGAGCTGTTCGAGGCGCTCACCCTGGTCCAGACCAAGAAGGTCACCAAATTCCCGGTCGTGCTGTTCGGATCCGAGTACTGGGGCGGGCTGGCCGACTGGATCAAGACTTCGGTCGCCGGTGCCGGCAACATCTCGCCGCCGGATCTGAGCCTGATCCACGTCACCGACGACGTCGACGACGCGATTCGGGTGGTGCACGACGCCTACGCGGCGTGGGAGGCGGCGCACTGACCCGACGGCCCGGACGCCCACGGACGAAGCCGGCCGACCGGGCATTCGGGTCGTCGGCCGTCACCGGTCCGAGGGATGTCGGCGCGGACCGGGGTGACCTATCGTCACCGGCCAAGGGGACGGATGGGGGGATGCCACGTGTCGGTGTCCGACGAGGTGTCGCAACGGGTGAGGCGGGCGCTGGTCGGCGCCGGGGCGGTTCTGTTCATCGGCGCGGGCGCGCTGCTCCTGCGGGCTGCGAATCAGCCGTGGGACGAGCTCTGGCGGGACGGCTGGAGCGGAGCGGACCCGTGGCTCGCGCAGGAGCACTTTTTCGACCATGTGTGGCCCGCTGATCCATGGTTGCCGGTGGCCTCGGCGGCCTGGTGGGGCGGCGCCGCCCACCTGATGACGGCGGTCGGCCTGGCCCTGGTCTTCGCCGCGGTCCGATCGCCCTGGTGGTCGCGCATCGTGCAGGTGATGATCGTCGGCTCGGTCCTGGTTCTCGGGCTCGGGACGCTGCTCGCCGGTCGCGCCGACGCGCCGGTGCCGACGGCGTCCTGGTGGTATTGGGCGATGGCACCATGGGCCATCGGGCTGCCCCTCATCACGGTGGTGCTGGAGTGGGTGCGCGATTCCGCGCACCCGCGGTTGCTGCCCAGCTGGGTCTGGCTGGCCTGGCTGGGCGCGCTGCTGGCCACCACCCCGGTGCTGCAGCTCTTCCTGATGCCCTCGATCGTGGGCGAGGTGCCCCCGGGTCCCGTTGATGTCTTCTGGTCCGTGGTCCCGCCATGGGTCGCCGGGTCGGTCCTGCTGGCCGGGCTGGTCCGGACCGGACGACCGGCTCGGCCGGACCTCGCGGGGTCGACCCGGGTGGCCGCGGTCGGTTCGGGCGAAACGGCATGACGGCCGTCGGGGCGCCGACCGCGCGGCGGCTGGCCGCGGCCGGCGCCCTGGCGTTCATGGCGGCCGGGGCCCTGCTGATCGCTGCATCCTGGTCGCGGTGGGGTGTCCCGTGTTGGCCGGATCTGGACTCCCCGGCCTGCCTGACCGTCCAGGACCACCGGTTCGACTACCTGCTGCCCACCGAGCCGTGGACGCCGCTCGGGCGAACGGCGCACCTGGCCGGTGTCGCGTACCTCATGCTGGCCGTCGGAATGGCACTCGTCTTCGCGGCGGCCCGGTCGGCCGGGTGGGCCCGCGGACTCCAGGCGCTGCTGGTCGGATCCGCACTGGGCATCGGCCTGGTCACCCTGGCGTCGGCCCGGGCCGGCGAACCCATCGGCTTCGAATGGGTGATCTTGCCGTGGCTCTTGAGCCCGCTGCTGGTCGCCACGATCCTGGTCGACATCGTGAGCCTGAGCGATGACCGTGCCGTGCTGTCCGACCGCGCCTGGTGCGCCTGGGCCGGGATGCTGATCCTGGCCCACCCGTTCCTCGGGCTTGTCCTCACCATGATCGCCGTGGACTACAACCCGCACGACACGACGCCGTGGGACGGCATGCTCGGCGGCGGCGCCTTCGTCGGGGCCGGCCTGATCGTGCTCACCGGGCTCGCGACCCGCCGACGGGCGCCCGCCCAGCGGTAGGCGGCACGACCCGGCGGCGGCTCGTGGGAGGATGGCGCGCGTGTTGCGCTGGTTGACCGCAGGTGAATCCCATGGCCCCGCCCTGGTGGCCGTCCTCGAAGGCCTCCCCGCCGGGGTGCCGGTGACGTCCTCGGACATCGCCACCCAGCTGGCTCGGCGCCGGCTCGGGTACGGCCGGGGTGCCCGGATGAAGTTCGAACAGGACAAGGTCTCGATCCTGGGCGGCATCCGGCACGGTTCCAGTCTCGGTGGTCCGGTGGCCATCGAGATCGGCAACACCGAGTGGCCCAAGTGGGATCAGATCATGGCGGCCGACCCGGTCGACAAGGATGTGCTGGCCGGCCTGGCCCGCAACGCGCCGCTGACCCGGCCCCGCCCCGGGCACGCCGACCTGGCCGGGATGCAGAAGTACGGCTTCGCCGACGCCCGGCCGATCCTGGAGCGGGCCTCCGCCCGGGAGACGGCGGCCCGGGTCGCGCTCGGCACGGTCGCCCAGCAGTACCTGCGGGCGGTGCTCGGCGCCGAGGTCGTCTCGCACGTGGTGTCCATCGGCGAGGCCGACGCGGTCGCCGGCCCGCTGCCCACCCCGGCCGACCGGGACGCGATCGACGAGTCGCCGGTCCGGGCGTTCGCCGCCGAGTCGACGGCCGTCATGGTGACCGAGATCGAGGCGGCCAAGGCCGACGGCGACACTCTCGGCGGCGTCGTCGAGGTGCTGGTCTACGGCCTCCCGCCGGGCCTGGGGTCCTTCGTGCACGCCGACCGCAAGCTCGACGCCCGGTTGGCCGGCTCGCTGATGAGCATCCAGGCGATCAAGGGCGTGGAGATCGGCGACGGCTTCCTGACGGCCCGCCGCCGGGGCAGCGCCGCGCATGACGAGATCGACCCGACCGAGACCGGATCGACCACCGGCGTGTCCCGCCGGAGCAATCGCGCCGGCGGCATCGAGGGCGGCATGACCAACGGCGAGGTGCTGCGGGTCCGCGCGGCGATGAAGCCCATCTCCACCGTGCCGCGGGCGCTGGCCACCGTCGACATCGCCACCGGGGACCGGGCCCAGGCCAACCATCAGCGCAGCGACGTGTGCGCGGTGCCGGCCGCGGGTGTCGTGGCCGAGGCCATGGTTGCGCTGGTGGTGGCGGACGCGGTGAGCGAGAAGTTCGGCGGCGACTCGGTGGGTGAGACGGCCCGGAACGTCGCGTCCTACCTCGCCTCGATCGACTTCGCGCCGACCCCGGTGTCATCGGCCGCCGCCCCCGCCGGCCGGTGATGGCCGCACCCGCCGAACCCGGTGCGGCGCGGCCGCTCGTCGTGCTGGTCGGGCCGCCCGGCTCGGGCAAGACGTCGGTCGGTGGTGCCCTGGCCCGGCTGACCGGCAAGCAGCTGCGGGACACCGACCATGACATCGAAATCACCGCCGGCCGGCCGATTCCCGACATCTTCCTGACCGATGGAGAACCGGCGTTCCGGGCGTTGGAACGCGCCGCGGTCGCGACGGCCCTCGTCGAGCACGACGGGGTGCTGGCCCTGGGTGGCGGATCGGTGCTGGCCGAACCGACTCGTGCGTTGCTCAAGCGCCACACGGTCGTGTTCCTGTCGGTCACCATGCCGACCGGGGTCCGGCGCACCGGCCTGGCCAGCAACCGGCCGCTGCTCACCGGGGTGAACCCGCGCGCCACGTACAAGGCTCTGCTCGACGCCCGGCTGCACCTGTACCAGGAGGTGGCCACCCTGGAGGTCGCCACCGACGAGCTGACCGTCGAACAGGTGGCCACCGTCATCGTCGAGGAGCTTCGACTCTCATGACTTCTCCTGTCGTCGTCCACGTCCCGTCCGGGTCGCCGTACGACGTGACGATCGGCCGCGGCCTGCTCGACGAACTGGTCGCCGCGGCCGCGGCGACCGGCGCCGCCCGGGTCGCGCTGGTGCATCCGCACACGCTGCTGCTCACCGCCGAGACGCTCCGGGATGCCTTGCAGGAGAACGGGCTGGACGTGCACCTGCTCGAGGTGCCGGACGCCGAGGACGCGAAGAACCTGACCGTGCTGGGCTTTTGCTGGAACGTGTTCGGGCAGATCGGGATCGATCGGCGGGACCTGGTGATCGGGCTGGGCGGGGGATCGGTCACCGACCTGGCCGGGTTTGCCGCCGCGACCTGGATGCGGGGCGTGCCGGTGATCCAGGTGCCCACCACCCTGCTGGGCATGGTGGACGCCGCGGTCGGTGGAAAGACCGGCATCAACACCGACGCCGGCAAGAACATGGTCGGCTCCTTCTACGAGCCGCGGGCCGTCATCTGCGATCTCGCGACGCTGGAGACGCTGCCGCGGCACGAGCTGGTCGCCGGGCTGGCCGAGGTGGTCAAGTGCGGGTTCATCGCCGACCCGCAGATCCTGACCCTGATCGAGAACGACCCGGAGGCCGCGGCCGACCCGGCCTCACCCGTGCTCGCCGAACTGGTCCAGCGGTCGGTCGCGGTCAAGGCCGCCGTCGTCGCCGCCGACCTGCGCGAGTCGGAACTACGCGAGATCCTCAACTACGGGCACACTCTCGCTCACGCCATCGAGAAGCGGGAGCGCTACAAGTGGCGGCACGGCGCCGCGGTCTCGGTCGGCCTGGTGTTCGCCGCCGAACTGGCGCGGGCGGCCGGCCGGCTGGACGACGAGACCGCCGACCGGCACCTGACCGTCCTGCACACCCTGGGCCTACCGACCACCTACGACCCGGACGCGCTGGGCGAGCTCGTGCGGATCATGGGTTCGGACAAGAAGACCCGCGCCGGCACCCTGCGGTTCGTCGTCCTCGATGGGTTGGCCAAGCCGGGCCGGCTCGTCGGGCCCGATCCGGCCCTGCTGGCCGCCGCCTACTCCGTGATCGCCGGGCCGGGCAAGCGTCCCGGCACCATCGACCTCGGCTGAAGCGCTCCAGTGCGGGTTCCGCGCGACCCGGGCTGCGCACTCGGCGGGTTGGCGAAGCGGGTCAGCTGCTCACCAGACGGTGACCGGGTCGCGGTCGGTGATGCAATAGACCGCGCCGGCCGGATCGTGCAGCACCGTGAATTTGTCGGCGACGTGCTGCACGGCGGCGCCGAGCACCTGGTGCCGCTCCGTTTCGGCGGAGCGGTCGGTGCCGGCCAGATCGAGGTGCGCGGTGGCCGGAAAGCGATCGTCGCCGACCGCCTGCACCATCAGCCGCAGCGGCATGCCGGGCGGGCGGACCAGCGGAAACAGCGTCGAAATCGAGGACGTCGTCGGCGGCCAGCCGGTCAGCTCGCTCCAGAACTGCGTCTCGGCATCGGCGTCGGCGGCGCGGACGTCCAGGCAGAGCTGGTCGACCAGCGAGATGTGCTCGCCCCACCGGGCGGGCTCCGGGCGGGCGGATGCGCGATGGGACACGAAGCAGAAGGTGAACCCGCCCGGTGAGGTCAGCACGACGTAGCCGTGCGGGGACTCGACCGAGATCGCGGCGCCGAGGTCGACCGCGACTCGCGCGGCGGCGCCGGGATCGGGCACGTGCAGGTCCAGGTGCCGCCGGCTCGGCCCGTCTCGGAGGCGTTGGACCCGGAGGAAGTCGTCGCCGGCGGGCGGGACCAGCGTGGCGAACTCGGCGCTGTCGCCGCGGCGCGGCGACAGCGCATACCCGGTGACGTCGGCCCAGAACCGCACGCCCACCTCGAACCCGGATGGCTCGAAGTCCAGGAACGCGGAGGTCCAGAAGATGTCGGCCGGCACGGCGTCACGCTACCGGGGCCACCCGTCCCCGAGCCGGTTCAGTGTGCAGAAGGTGCCCCTCATTCCGGGGCATAGGGGCACCTTCTGCACACTCGGCGGGAACTAACTGCGGCCGACGACCCGCGCGCTGAGCCGGGCGAGAACCCCGGCCGCCGCGGCCGCGAGGGCGACCGGCCAGGGCATGCCGGTCAGCTCCCAGACCATGGCCACCGCAAACAGGGCGCTGCGGTGGCTGACGGCCAGCGCCCCTGCGGCGCCGACCAGTGCCCACTCCGGCACCGAGACGGGGGCGCCGGCGGCCGCCGCCGCCACCCCCACCGCAGCCCCCAGCGCGGCCCCCACCGACAGGGCCGGCGTGAGCAGGCCGCCCACGATCCCGGCCCGCAGACAGACTCCGGTCAGCGCGATCTTGAGCACGACCAGCAGCAGGAACGCGGCGGCCGCGGTCCCGCCGGACAGTGCGGCGCCGGACAGCAGCACCCCGTCCCGCATGCCGGGCACCGGGTTCATGGTGAGTTCGATGATGCCCTTGCCGTTGCCGGGCAACGTCGGCCACCACACCGCGGCCAGGCCGACCAGGCCCATCGCCGCGGTCATCGCCAACGGTGTCCGCAGCCAACCGGTGGGCTGGGTGGCCATGGCTCGGCGCGCGACGGTGTCCAACGTGATGGCCGCGGCGCCGGCCAGCGGCCCGGCGGCGACCGCCCACAGGGCCAGGGCAGCGGCCGCGCCGGCATCGACCGGGCGGTCCGGCATCGAGTACACCCGGCCCGACCCCAGGACCGTCCAGGCCGTGACGGTGGCCACGGCGGACACCACGATCAGGACCGGCCAGTCGCCGGGTCGGAGCGCCGGCATCGCCGCCGTGGCGTGGGCGATCAGCCGTGCCCGGCGGCTGGTCCCTTCGGGCAGGTCCGGCCGCGGGGCCCGATCGACCGCGGCCAGGGTCAGCGCCGCGAAGATCACCCCGGCGACCGGCACGTTGTAGACCGCGGCCAGTCCACCGCCGGCGCCCGCCGCAATCAGCACCCGACGGTCGACGGTCGTCAACCGGAACCGGTCGGCGAGCTGGGCGCCGGCGGCGCCGCCGACCTGCCGGGGGGCCCCTTCCCGTCCCACCGAAGCGCCGCCGCCCACCGCGACCGCCTGCAGCAGGGCGTCGAACGCGGTTCGGACGATCGGCATCCGGGCGCCGGTGGTGATCGCATCGGACACGCCGGCCGGCCGGCCGGACCCGCGCAGCCAGGCCCAACCCAGCCCCACGACCAGGCCACCGAGGCAGGCACCCGCCACCCGCCGCCAGCCGGGGGCGGACTCGATGCCCTGCAGGAAGGTGCCGGAGTCGTACCCGAACAGCAGGTGCTGGGTGCCGTGCAACACCAGGGTGACGCCGATGCCGCCGACTCCGGCGAGGACTCCTACCGCGACCGCGAGGGTCAGGCCGCGGAGTGGGGTCACCGGCGAATTATGGTCGGGCCGGACGACCGGCCGGTGGGTCGGTCCGGAAGGGAGGGTTCGGTGGCCGGCGAGATCGACCTCGATCTGGTGCGGACGTTCCTGACGGCGTACCGGGTGCAGTCGCTCAGCGCGGCGGCCCGGGAACTGGGCCGGGCGCAGTCCACCGTTACGACTCAGATCGCGACCCTCGAGGCCGAACTCGGACACGAGCTGTTCGAACGGCGACCGACCGGGGTGCTGCCGAACGCGCGGGCGCACGCCCTTGCGGCCCGGATCGCCCGACCGTTGGACGAGCTGGAGCGGGTGCTGTGGGCGGACCGACCCGGCGCCGACGACCGGCTGATCCACCTCGCCGGACCCGCCGAGTACCTGTCCCACCGAGTGCTGCCGCGGTTGGACGCGATCGTTCGGACCGGCACCCGGGTCGGCGTCACGTTCGGCCTGTCCGACCATCTGCTGGCCGAACTGGGGACAGGGGTGCACGATCTGGTGATCAGCGCCGTCCGTCCGCGGCTGGCCGGAGTCACCGCGACGGCGCTGGTGGACGAGGAGTTCGCGCTGGTCGCGGCCCCGCGCTGGAGCCGGCTCACGGACGGCGAACCGGCCGACCCGGCCCGCTGGGCCGGCGTCCCGGTGATCGCCTACGCCGAGCACCTGCCGATCATCCGCCGGTTCTGGCTGACCGTGTTCGACCGCCGGCCGGCCGAGATCGTGCCCTGGGCGACCGTGCCGGACCTGCGCACCATCGCCGCGATGGTGCGGGCCGGCCTCGGGGTGTCCGTCCTACCGACCTACCTGATCGACGACGACCTCGCGGCCGGCCGGCTGGTGCGGCTGGCCGGTCCGGAGGTACCGCCGATCAACACCCTGTATCTGGCGGTCCGGTCCGGAGCGCTCGACCGGGACCCGGCGCTGCGCGAGGTGCACACCGCGTTGGTCCGGGTGTGCCGGTCGTGAACGCTTCGATCAGTCCGTCAGCAGGGTGACGACCGCGCGGCCCAGGGCAACCGCGGACTGCGGGTTCTGCCCGGTGACCAGCCGCCCGTCCACCTCGACGTGCTCGGTCCACGGTTCGGCCGGAATGTGCTTGGCGCCCTGCTCGGTCAGCTTGTCGGCCAGCAGGAACGGCACGGTGTCGGTCAGCCCGACGGCCGCCTCCTCCTCGTTGGTGAAGCCGGCGACCGTCTTTCCGGCGATCAGCGGGGTGCCGTCGGACAGCTTCATGTTGACCAGGCCGGACGGGCCGTGGCAGACCGCGGCGACCACCCCGCCGGATTCGTAGATGACCCGGCCGATCGCCGCGAGCGCCACGCTGTCGGGGAAGTCCCACATGGTGCCGTGGCCGCCGACCAGCACGACGGCGTCGTACGCGCCCGGGTCGATCTCGTCCAGCCGGGTGGTGTCGGCCAGCTGAGTGCTGATCTTCTTGTCGGTCAGGAAGGCCCGCTGGATCTCGTCGGAGTCGTCGTACCCGTCCTGCGGCGGGGTGCCGCCGGCGATCGACGCGACGTCGACGTCGAAGCCGGCGTCCACGAACTCCCGCCACGGGTGGGCCGCCTCGCCCACGTAGTAGCCGGTCTTGCGGACCCCGCCGAGGTCGTCGTTGCTGGTCAGTGCGAGCAGGACACGCTTGTCGGACATGAATCTTCCTTTCGTCGGTGGTCAAGGCATCGTTCGATCAACCGGGTCGAGGCTAGGCGCGCCCCGGTCGGTTCACCCATCGGTCGCCCGATGGCCCCGATCCGGTCGCCGATGGCGAACGCGCGGGCCGGATCCGGATGCCGATGGGTCGATCGGCCCTGGGAGCCAGGTGCCCAGCTGCGGGACGCTCGACACGTGAGGGCACCACCGATCGACCGGCTGGGTCCGGATGACATGACGATCCTGGCCGCCGAGGCGTCCGGAGCGCGGATGCAGTTCGCCGCGATCGCCGTGCTCGACGCGGCACCGGACCCCGACGCAATGCGGGTACTCGTCACGTCGCGCCTCGACGCGGTGCCCCGGCTGCGCCAACGGTTGGTCCGGGTGCCGCACGGCCGCCCCGTTTGGATCGCCGACTCCGCCTTCGACCCGTCCCAGCACCTGGAGTCCATCGCCTGCCCGCCGCCGGGTGACCGCCGCGCAATGCTGGCCGTCGCCGCGCGGATCGTCGAGCAACGATTGTCGTTGGCCCGCCCGCCGTGGCGCATCGTGCACGTCGGCGGGCTGAACCCCGCCTCCGCGGGCGGCCGATCCGCGCTGGTGATCGTGCTGCACCACGTGCTGGCCGACGGGCTGGCCGGGCTGGCCATCCTTTCCCGGCTGGTCGACGGAGCAGAGTCGGCGGCGCGCCCAGCGGTCCCCGCGGACCCGTGGTCGGGTGGCCGCGGCTCGGCCGGGCGCCGGTGGACCGGTCCGGCCGCCCGCCTGCGCGCCGGCGCGGCGGAACTGCTGCGGGACGGGACTCGTGGGGCCCCGCCCTGCTCGATCAACGCCGGCCCGATCGGACCGCACCGCGCGCTCGGCGTCGCCCGGGCGGACCTCGGCCCGCTGGCCGCGGCGGCGAAGGCGGCCGGCGGGACGGTGAACGACGTGGCGCTGACCGCCGTCACCGGAGCGCTGCACGACCTGCTGGCCGAACGGGGCGAACCTCTGGACCGGCTGGTGGTCTCCATGCCGGTCGCCGCTCGCCGCCGCCCCGCCGAGGCTGGCGACCTGGGCAACCGGACCGGGGTGCTGCCCGTGTCGCTGCCACTGAACGGGGCGCCCCGGCAGCGGCTGTCAGCCGTCGCAGACATCACCCGGGTCCGCAAGACCGACATCCCGGGCGCGTCGGCGGCGTTGTACGGCCCGTTCGCGCGTGCGCTCGCGGCGCTCGGGGCGTTCGGCTGGTTCATCGGCCACCAGCGGCTGGTGAACACGTTCGTCACCAACGTCCGTGGGCCGTCCGAACCGCTGGTGTTCGGCCGCAATCGGATCACCGAGCTCGTTCCGGTGTCGCCGATCAGCGGCAACGTGGGCGTGGGGTTCGCCGTGCTCAGCTACGCCGGCCGGTTGAGCATCACGGTCGTCGCCGACGCCGATCGATGCCTCGACGTCGACCGGCTGGCCGCACTGGTCCGGGCGCAGCTCGACGAGCTCGCCGCACCACCGGCGCGAATGGCCGGAACTGCCCGCTCACCGGGCACGAACAGCCAGTCGGGCCCGGCTCGCCCGGGTGGAACGCGGCGACCCTGATCCCGCGGCTCACCGGCCTACCATCGGTGTTCGTGACGAGCCTGCACCGCACCCGCCGTTCGACCGTCCGCGCCGCCCTCGTCGCCGCGGGCATCGACGCGCTGCTGGTCACCGACCTGATCAACGTGCGCTACCTGACCGGGTTCACCGGGTCCAACGCGGCCCTGCTGCTGGTCGCGGCGGACGACGAGGAACCCGAGCAGGCGCACGGACACACCGACCGGACTACCGACGAGCCCGACCCGCGCACCCGCTTCTGCACCGACGGCCGTTACACCCTGCAGTCCCAGGAGCAGGTGCCCGACCTGCCGCGGCTGATCGCCCGCCCCTGTGACGTCGCTCTGCTCCGCGCGGCGCCGGCGGGCAGCGTCGGGTTCGAGGCCCGCTCGTTGCCCGTCGCC
This sequence comes from Nakamurella sp., assembly GCF_044224575.1. Lineage (GTDB taxonomy): Bacteria > Actinomycetota > Actinomycetes > Mycobacteriales > Nakamurellaceae > Nakamurella. Next base: position 157,419 of record NZ_JBGAKE010000004.1, on the reverse strand, counting down.
GCCTACGACACGTTGCAGGCGATCGCCCGCGAGCGCACCCGGCCGGTGTCCTTGCGCACGACGCTGGACGTGGTCGAGGACGCCCGCGCGGTCAAGGACCGGACCGAGATCGAGGCGCTGGAGCGAGCGTGTGCGGTGGCCGACCGGGCGCTGGCCGACCTGATCGGCGCGGGCGGCATCCGGCCCGGCCGCACCGAGCGGGCGGTCGGCCTCGAGCTCGACCAGCGAATGCGCGAGTTGGGCGCCGAGGATCCGGCGTTCGAGACCATCGTCGCCGCCGGTGCCAACAGCGCCGTCCCGCATCACCGGCCGACCGCCGCCGTGCTGGCCGCCGGGGACTTCGTCAAGCTCGACTTCGGCGCGACGGTCGACGGCTACCACTCGGACATGACCCGCACCTTCGTGCTCGGGGAGCCCGCGGGGTGGCAGCGGGAGATCTACGACCTGGTGCATGCCGCGCAGGCGGCCGGCCGCCAGGCCTGCGTCGTGGGGGCGACCGGGGATGCGATCGATGCGGCGTCCCGGGACCTCATCGCCGCCGCGGGTTACGGTCCCCAGTTCGCGCATGGTCTGGGCCACGGAGTGGGCCTGCAGATCCATGAAGCGCCGAGCCTGGCCCGCGGATCGGCCAGTATCATGGCCCCCGACATGTGCGTGACCGTCGAGCCCGGGGTGTACCTGCCGGGGCGGGGCGGGGTGCGCATCGAGGACAGTGGCGTGATCCGTCCCGACGGGTATCACGTCCTCACCCAGACCTCCAAGGATCTCGGCGTGCTCTGAGCCGCCGAGCCGGGCCCGGCCCGGTTCCCGAGGAACGGTCGACCCAGCGAAAGGCGCAGCACCCGCACCATGGCCAGCACCAGTGATTTCAAGAACGGGCTCGTCCTCAACCTCGACGGGCAGCTGTGGACCATCACCGAGTTCCAGCACGTCAAGCCGGGCAAAGGGCCCGCGTTCGTGCGGACCACCCTGAAGAACGTGCTCTCCGGCAAGGTCGTCGACAAGACGTTCAACGCCGGCGTCAAGGTCGAGACCGCGACGGTCGACAAGCGGGACATGACCTACCTGTACAAGGACGGCAGCGAGTTCGTCTTCATGGACGGCGACACCTACGACCAGATCCATATCCCGGCCGAGACGGTGGGCTCCGCCGCCGACTATCTGCTGGAGAACCAGGAGGCGCTGGTCGCGCAGAACGAGGGTGTCGTGCTCTACGTCGAACTGCCGGCCTCGGTCGAACTGGTCGTCTCGCACACCGAGCCGGGTCTGCAAGGTGATCGGTCGACCGGCGGCACCAAGCCGGCCACCCTGGAGACCGGTGCCGAGATCGCCGTGCCGCTGTTCCTGAACACCGGCGACAAGATCAAGGTCGACACCCGTGACGGCCGGTACCTCGGCCGAGTGAACAGCTGACGACCGCAGGCTATTGACATGTCAGCCCGCAGCAAGGCCCGCAAGCGTGCCCTCGACGTGCTCTATGCCGCCGAGGCGCGCGGGGTCGACCCGTTGATCGTGCTCGATGAACGCATGCAGCAGCCGACCGGACCCGACCGCCACTCGTGGACGCCGATCGGCGATTACGCCGAGGGTCTGGTGCGCGGCTTCGTCGAGCACCAGGAGCGCATTGACGGGCTGCTGGCCGAGCATTCCCGGGGCTGGTCGGTGGAGCGGATGCCCGCCGTCGACCGCGCCATCCTGCGGATCGCGGTGTACGAACTGCTGTATTCGACCGAGGTGCCGCCCGCGGTGGCGGTGAACGAGGCAGTGGACTCGGCCAAGGTGCTGTCCACGGACGACTCCCCACGGTTCGTCAACGGAATCCTCGGCCAGCTCGCGGTGATCACGCCGCAGCTCCGCGGCGCCTGAGCACCGGGCCGGCCGCGCGAAGCGCCCCGGGGTCGACGATCGAGTCAGAGCACCGGATCGTGGGTGCCATCGAGGAATTGCTGGGCGTACGAGTTGTCGGCTACTCGCCGAGCTCGGTACCGGCCGGCAGGACCCCCCACTGGACCAGCTGGTCGGTGAGATCCTCCGCACTCATGTCATAGATCACGGCTAGTGACCGCAGATCCTCCGAGCGGATCGTCAGGACCTTGCCGTTGTAGTCACCGCGCTGGGACTGGATGGCGGCGGCGTACCGAGCCAGCGGGCCGGCCTGGTGGGCGGGCAGTTCGGCCAGTCGCTGCAGATCGATCATCAGCTTGGGGCTGGGCGCGCCACGGCGGGTCGCGCGCGCGTCCGGCAACAGTTCGGCGACCGGGACCCCGTAGAACTCCGCCAGTTCGGCCAGCTTGGCCACCGTCACGGCCCGGTCCCCGCGTTCGTAGGAACCGACGACGACGGCCTTCCAGCGCCCTTCGGACTTCTCCTCGACCCCGTGCAGGCTCAGACCCTGTTGGGCACGAATGGAGCGCAGACGGGCGCCCAGGGCGTGGGCGTAGTCCTGGGTCATGACGGCTCCCTGATCTGACGGTGCATATTCGGCGGTGCTCCTTGCCGAGTGTATACGCAGAGTAGTCGCAATCCGTGCAGGCGTGCCAATGGGATCACGGAGGACTGGCGGCCGGGCGCGGGCCGGAGGGTGGATCGTCGCGGTGCGGTCAGTTGGTAGCATTGCCGGTCGACCACCCTTTAAGGACCGTCCGGTGAGGCGGGAAAGGAGGTCTGCACGTGGTGCGTGCGCGCCCTGCTCAGGCCAGCTCGTCCGGCGTCGAACCCGTTGCGGAATTCACCGCCGGGGGCGCCTCCCCCCCTCCTCCGTATCCGCCCGGGCCCGGGACGGATCGCACGGAATTCCCCACCGAGATCCGCACCGAGATCCTGGGGCCGGCGCAGATCGCCCGGGTGATCGACCGGATCGCCCACCAGATCCTCGAGCGCAACGGCGATCTTCCCGTGGTGCTGCTCGGCATCCCGACTCGCGGCGTTCACCTGGCCCGCCGGCTGGCGGATCGGTTGACGGCGTTCACCGACCGGCCGACCCCGGTCGGCGCCCTGGACATCACCCTCTATCGCGACGACCTGCGCCGGCGCCCGCCGCGGGCGCTGGAGGAGACCAGGATCCCGGCCGGCGGCATCGACGACGCCATCGTCGTGCTCGTCGACGATGTGCTCTACTCCGGTCGCACGATCCGGGCGGCGCTCGACGCGCTCCGGGATCACGGCCGGCCCGCGGTCATTCAGCTGGCCGTGCTGGTCGACCGCGGCCACCGGCAATTGCCGATTCGGGCCGACTACGTGGGCAAGAACATTCCGACGGCCTTCGGCGACGACGTGGCCGTCGGCCTGCTCGAGATCGACGGCGCCGACAGCGTGGAGCTGGCCCGTGCCGTGCCGAGCCGCGACCCCAGTACCGGACCGTCCGGCACCGGACACGCCGTCGAACTCACAGGGGAGCGGACGTCATGACCGGCACCACTTATTTCGACAGCCCGCCGTCGCCGGCCCAGTCTCCGACGCAGCCGGTGTCCCGTCCGGCCCGCCCGGCAATGGCCCGGCCGGCCGCACCGACCCTGCCCCGGCACCTGCTGTCCGCGGGCGACCTGTCCCGCGCGGGGGCCGAACTCATCCTCGACACGGCCGAACGCATCGACCAGGCGATCGCCGGACGGGAGGTGCGCAAGCTGCCCACCCTGCGCGGGCGCACTGTGGTCAACCTGTTCTTCGAGGACTCGACCCGGACCCGCATCTCGTTCGAGCTGGCGGCCAAGCGGCTGTCCGCCGACGTCATCAACTTCTCCGCCAAGGGCTCCTCGGTGTCCAAAGGTGAATCGCTGAAGGACACCGCCTGGACGCTGCAGGCCATGGGGGCCGACGCCGTGGTCTGCCGGCACTCGGCGTCCGGTGCGCCGCAACAGCTGTCCGCCTGGGTCGACGGCCACGTCGTCAATGCCGGTGACGGCACCCACGAGCACCCCACCCAGGCCCTGCTGGACGCGTTCACCCTGCGCCGGCACCTCGGCGCCCTGGACGGGCGGCGGATCGTGGTCGTCGGCGACGTGCTGCACTCACGGGTCGCCCGGTCCAACGTGCTCCTGCTGTCCACGCTCGGCGCGCAGGTCACCCTGGTGGCGCCGCCCACCCTGGTCCCGGTGGGTGTGGACGCGTGGCCGGCCGATGTCTCCTACGACCTGGACGCGGCGCTGACCGGGGCGGACGCGGTGATGATGCTGCGCGTGCAACGCGAGCGGATGAGCGGTGCCTTCTTCCCGACCGAGCGCGAGTACTCGCGGTGGTACGGGTTGGATGAACGCAGGCGAGGGCTCCTTCTGCCGCACTCCATCGTCATGCATCCCGGGCCGATGAACCGGGGGATGGAGATCACCCCGGGCGTCGCCGACGGGGTCAACTCGGTGATCGTGGAACAGGTTGCCAACGGGGTGACCGTGCGGATGGCGGTGCTCTACCTGCTGCTGTCCGGTGAGATGGAAGTTGGATTGTGATCGCTGTGACTAACGCTGTGTTGATCACCGGTGGGGCGCCGTACGGCGAGGACGTCGCCGACATCCTGGTGGTGGACGGGGTGATCGCCGCCGTCGGACCCGACGCGGCGACCGACCCCCGGGCCGCCCGCGCCGAGACGGTCGACGCCGCCGGGCTGGTGGTGCTGCCCGGTCTGGTCGACCTGCACACGCACCTGCGCGAGCCGGGCCGCGAGGACGCCGAGACGGTCGAGACCGGTTCGGCGGCAGCGGCTCTCGGCGGTTACACGGCGGTCTTCGCGATGCCCAACACCGACCCCACCGCGGACACCGCCGGCGTGGTCGAGCAGGTGTTCCGGCTCGGCGAGCAGGCCGGCCTGGTCGACGTGCACCCGATCGGCGCCGTCACCGTGGGCCGCAAGGGGGAGCGGCTGGCCGAACTGGCCGCCATGGCGACCTCGGCGGCCCAGGTCCGGGTGTTCTCCGACGACGGCGACTGCGTCGCCGACCCGCTGCTCATGCGGCGGGCGCTGGAATACGTCAAGGCGTTCGGCGGGGTCATCGCCCAGCACGCCCAGGAGCCGCGGCTGACCCAGGGCGCCCAGATGCACGAGGGTGAGGTGTCCGCCCGCCTGGGGTTGACCGGCTGGCCGGCCGTCGCCGAGGAGGCGATCATCGCCCGGGACGCGTTGCTGGCCGACCACGTCGGCTCCCGCCTGCACGTGTGCCACCTGTCCACCGCCGGCAGCGTCGAGGTGGTGGCGGCCGCCAAGCAGCGGGGCACCGACGTGACCGCCGAAGTGACGCCGCACCACCTGATGCTGACCGACGAGCGGGCGGTCGGCTACGACCCGGTGTTCAAGGTCAACCCGCCGCTGCGCACCCGGGCCGACATCGACGTGCTCCGGGCCGCGCTGGCCTCCGGGGTGATCGACATCGTGGCCACCGACCACGCCCCGCACGCCAGCCAGGACAAGGAAACCGAGTGGGACAACGCCAGTCCCGGCATGCTCGGGCTGCAGACCGCGCTGTCCGTCGTCATCGCGACCATGGTCGAGCCGGGTCTGCTGGACTGGCGCGGCGTCGCCCGGGTGATGTCCGAGGCGCCCGCCCGGATCGGCGGGTTGACCGGCCAGGGCCGGCCCATCGCCGCCGGCGAGCCGGCCAACCTGGTCCTTGTCGACCCGGCCGCGCGTTGGACGGTGCGCGGCGCGGAGTTCGCCTCGCTGTCCCGCAACACCCCGTACGAGGGGATGGAACTGCCCGGCCGGGTGGTCGCCACCTACCTGCGCGGCCGGCGCACCGCCGCTGTTGGCCGGCCGGTCGGGGCCGTTGCCGGACAGGGGGTCTGACGTGGAACGCACGCTCTGGGTGCTCGGCCTGGTGCTGATCTGCGCGCTGGCGGCCTGGGGGCTGTGGGTCGGTTGGCGGCACCGGGCCAACCGGCAGGGCGGGCTGGCCCCGCTGCCGGCGGTGCCGAACGCGCCGGGGGACGTCGTCACCCCCGCGCTCAAGGGGTTATACGTCTCCAGCACGACCGCCGGAAACTGGCAGGACCGCATCGTCGCCCAAGGTCTGGGGATGCGGGCGACGGCCATCGTGCGGCTCACCGAGGACGGCGTGCTGATCGACCGCGAGGGTGCCGACCCGATCTTCGTGCCGATCACGGCCCTGGTCGAGGTGACCACCGCGCCGGGCATCGCCGGCAAGGTGATGGGACAGGCCGACGGCATCCTCATCATCCGCTGGCGACTGGGTGAGACCGAGCTGGACAGCGGGATCCGGGCCGACGACCGGGACGAGCAGGCCGAATTCATCGCCGCCGCCGCGGGTCTGCTCGGCAAGAACAAGGAGGCAAGCGCATGACGCCGGCCGTGCTGGTGCTCGAGGACGGAACCGCTTATCACGGCGAGGGTTTCGGTGCGACCGGAACCGCCTTCGGTGAGGCGGTGTTCGCCACCGGGATGACCGGCTACCAGGAGACGCTGACCGACCCGTCGTACCGCCGCCAGGTTGTGGTGGCCACCGCGCCGCAGATCGGGAACACCGGTTGGGTCGCCGGCACCGGCTCCGAGGAGCGTTACGGCGCGAGCGACGACGAGTCCGGCGCGATCTGGGTCGCCGGGTTCGTGGTGCGCGACCTATCACCCCGCCCGTCGAACTGGCGGGCCACGTCGTCGCTGCCGGAGGAGATGGCCCGGCAGGGGATCGTCGGAATTGCCGGCGTCGACACCCGGGCGCTGACCCGGCGGCTCCGCACCGCAGGTGCGATGCGCTGCGGGATCTTCAGCGGCGACGCCTTCGCCGACGTGATCCGAAGCGGCGGTGAACCGGCCGGCACCGTGATCGGCAATCTGGTCGCCCAGGTGCGCGCGCAACCGTCGATGGCCGGCGCCGACCTGACCGGTGAGGTCACCACGGCCGACGGCTACGTCGTGCCGGCCGATGGGCCGGAGTACTTCTCGGTGGCCGCGATCGACCTGGGCATCAAGGCCAACACGCCGAGAATGCTGGCCGCGCGCGGGATCCGGACGCACGTGCGGCCCGCGACGACGACCATCGAGCAGATCAAGGCGCTCGGCGTCGACGGGGTGTTCCTGTCCAACGGGCCGGGCGACCCGGCCACCGCCGACTCCGTGGTGCAACTGACCAGGGACGTGCTGGCGGCCCGGATCCCGTTGTTCGGCATCTGCTTCGGCAACCAGGTGCTGGGCCGGGCGTTGGGCTTCGGCACCTACAAGCTCAAGTTCGGGCACCGCGGGATCAACCAGCCGGTGCGCGACCATGCCACCGGCCGGGTGCTGGTCAGCGCGCACAACCACGGATTCGCGGTGGACGCGCCCATCGGCGAGGTGGTCGACACCGAGTTCGGCCGAGCCCAGGTGGCCTTCAGCTGCCTCAACGACGGCGTCGTCGAAGGGCTGGAATGCCTGGACCGGCTGGCCTTCTCGGTCCAGTTCCACCCGGAGGCGGCGGCCGGCCCGCACGACGCCGGATACCTGTTCGACCGGTTCGTCGACCTGATGGTCGAAGATACGGGACGGGCCGTTCCCCGTCACAACGCCGACGCGCCGAATGAGAAGGTCACCGCCTGATGCCTCGTCGCACCGACATCAACCACGTCCTGGTGATCGGCTCCGGGCCGATCGTCATCGGGCAGGCCTGCGAGTTCGACTACTCCGGCACCCAGGCCTGCCGGGTGCTGCGCGACGAGGGCATCCGCGTCTCGCTGATCAACTCGAACCCGGCCACGATCATGACCGACCCGGAGTTCGCCGACGCCACCTACGTCGAGCCGATCAACGCCGAGTTCGTGGAGAAGCTGCTGGCCGACCAGGCCGCGCGCGGGCACAAGATCGACGCCGTGCTGGCCACCCTCGGCGGGCAGACCGCGCTGAACACGGCGATCGCCCTGGACGAGCGGGGCGTGCTGGACAAGTACGGCGTCGAGCTGATCGGGGCCGACATCCCGGCCATCAACCGGGGCGAGGACCGGCAGATCTTCAAGGATGTCGTTCGTTCGGTGGGCGGTGACGTGCCCCGCTCCGCGGTCTGTCACACGATGGACGAGGTCCGCGCCGCGGTCGCCGATCTCGGCCTGCCCGTGGTCGTCCGGCCGTCCTTCACCATGGGCGGGCTGGGTTCCGGCATGGCCTACTTCGGCCCCGGCGACGGCAACCAGAACGTGCACGCCTCGGTGCTGATCGAGGAGAGCGTGCTCGGCTGGAAGGAATTCGAGCTGGAGCTGATGCGGGACGGCAACGACAACGCCGTCGTCGTCTGCTCCATCGAGAACCTCGACCCGATGGGCGTGCACACCGGCGACTCGATCACCGTCGCCCCGTCGATGACGCTGACCGACCGCGAGTACCAGCGGATGCGGGACCTCGGCCTGGCCATCCTGCGCGAGGTCGGCGTGGCCACCGGGGGCTGCAACATCCAGTTCGCGGTCCACCCGAGCAACGGCCGGATCATCGTCATCGAGATGAATCCCCGGGTGTCCCGCTCGTCGGCGCTGGCGTCCAAGGCCACCGGCTTCCCGATCGCCAAGATCGCGGCCAAGCTGGCCATCGGGTACACGCTGGACGAGATCGCCAACGACATCACCAAGGCCACCCCGGCCGCGTTCGAGCCGACGCTGGACTACGTGGTCACCAAGATCCCGCGGTTCGCGTTCGAGAAGTTCCCCGGGGCCGATCCGACGCTGACCACCACCATGAAGTCGGTGGGCGAGGCGATGGCCATCGGGCGGTCGTTCGCCGAGTCGCTGGGCAAGGCGATGCGGTCGATGGAGACCAAGGCCGGCGGCTTCTGGACCGATGTCCCCGCGGCCGACGACGGCCTGGCCGCGCTGCTCGAACACCTGAAGACCCCGCTGGACGGCCGGATCTACGGCGTCATGCACGCTCTGGACTTGGGTGCCACCGTCGAGCAGGTGCATGAGGCGACCAAGATCGACCCGTGGTTCCTGGACCAGATCGACCTGGTCCGCACCATCGGCGGGCAGCTGCGGGACGCCGACGAGCTCACCCCCGAGTTGGTCCGGCGGGCCAAGCGGTACGGCCTGTCCGACCGGCAGCTCGCCGTGCTGCGGCCCGAGTTCGGTGGCGAACAGGCCGTGCGGGAATGGCGGTGGGCCAACGGGATCCGGCCGGTCTACAAGACCGTCGACACGTGCGCGGCCGAGTTCGCCGCGTCCACGCCGTACCACTACTCGGCCTACGAGACCGACCCCGCGGCGGAATCCGAGGTGGCGCCGCAGACCGAGAAGCCCAAGGTGATCATCCTGGGCTCCGGGCCGAACCGGATCGGCCAGGGCATCGAGTTCGACTACTCCTGCGTGCACGCGGCGCTCGCGCTGCGGGCGGCCGGCTACGAGACCGTCATGGTCAACTGCAATCCCGAGACGGTGTCCACCGACTACGACACCAGCGACCGGTTGTATTTCGAGCCGCTGACCGTCGAGGACGTGCTGGAGGTCATCCACGCCGAGCGGCAGTCCGGCACGGTGGCCGGGGTGATTCCCACCCTGGGTGGGCAGACCCCGCTCAAGCTGGCGCAGGAACTGCAGGACGCCGGCGTCACCATTCTGGGCACCTCGCCCGACGCGATCGACCTCGCCGAGGACCGGGACCGGTTCGGTTCCCTGCTGCGCGAGGCCGGCCTGCCGGCGCCGGCCTACGGCATGGCCGTCTCGTTCCCGGAGGCGCAATCGGTCGCCTCGACGATCGGCTACCCGGTGCTGGTGCGCCCGTCGTACGTGCTCGGTGGCCGCGGCATGGAGATCGTCTACGACGAGCCGTCGCTGGCCGACTACATCGACCGGGCCACCGAGGTGTCGGCCGACCGGCCGGTCATGGTGGACAGGTTCCTCGACGACGCCATCGAGATCGACGTCGACGCCCTGTGCGACGGCACCGAGGTCTACCTGGGCGGCGTGATGGAGCACATCGAGGAGGCCGGCATCCACTCCGGTGACTCGGCCTGCGTGCTGCCGCCGATCACCCTGGGCCGCAGCGACATCGCCAAGGTCCGCGCGCACACCGAGGCCATCGCCCTGGGGGTCGGGGTGCGCGGGCTGCTCAACGTGCAGTACGCCCTCAAGGACGAGGTGCTGTACGTGCTCGAGGCCAACCCGAGAGCCTCGCGCACCGTGCCGTTCTCGTCGAAGGCGACGGCGGTGCCGCTGGCCATGGCCGCGTCCCGGATCATGCTCGGCGCCACCATCGCGCAGCTACGGGACGAGGGCATGCTGCCGCCCACCGGCGACGGCGGCACGCTCCCGCCCGGCGCGCCGGTCGCGGTCAAGGAGGCGGTCCTGCCGTTCCACCGGTTCCGCCGGGCCGACGGGTCCGGGGTCGACTCGCTGCTCGGGCCGGAGATGCGTTCCACCGGCGAGGTGATGGGCGTGGACACCAGTTTCGGGCCGGCGTTCGCGAAGTCGCAGACCGCCGCCTACGGTTCGCTGCCGACCAAGGGCACCGTGTTCGTGTCGGTGGCCAATGCCGACAAACGGTCGATGGTGTTTCCGGTGAAGCGGTTGGCCGACCTCGGGTTCAAGATCATCGCCACCGAGGGCACCGCGGAGATGCTGCAACGCAACGGCATGGACGTCGAGGTCGTCTCGAAGTACTTCGAGGGCAAGGGATCCGGCGAGGGCACGGTCGTCGAGCTGATCCGCGCCGGCAAGATCGACCTGATCATCAACACGCCGTACGGGCAGTCCGGGCCACGCATCGACGGTTACGAGATCCGCACCGCCGCCGTGGCCGCCGACATCCCGTGCATCACGACGGTGGCCGGGGCCGCGGCGGCGATCCAGGGCATCGAGGCGCTGAACCGGTCCGACGTCGGCGTGGCCCCCCTGCAGGTGCTGCACGGACGGCTCCGCGCGAGCCGCGAGAAGGTCGGCTGATCGTGCGGCCGATCGGGGGGTCGCCGTCATGACGCTCAGCTCCACCGCCTACCGCCGGGTGGCCCGGCCCGTGCTGTTCCGGATGGCCAAGGGTGACCCGGAGGCCGTGCATCACCGCACCCTGAGCGCGCTCCGGACCGCCAGCCGGTCGTCCCTGGCCCTGCGCGCCATGGCGGGTATCAGGCGGCGACACCCCAGCCCGCGCAGCGTCTTCGGCGTCGACTTCCCGTCCGTGGTGGGCCTCGCCGCCGGGATGGACAAGGACGGCGTCGCGTTGAAGGCCTGGCCGGCCCTGGGGTTCGGGCACGTCGAGGTCGGCACCGTGACGGCGCACGCGCAGCCGGGCAACCCCAAGCCGCGACTGTTCCGGTTGCCGGCATCGGAAGCGATCGTCAACCGGATGGGATTCAACAACGCCGGCGCCGAGGCGCTCGCCGGCCGGTTGGCGTTGACCGGCCGGATCGGGGTGCCGCTGGGCATCTCCCTGGGCAAGTCCAAGGTCACCTCGGTCAACGACGCGGTCGGCGATTACCTGACCTCGCTGCGAGCCGTGTACTCCTACGCCGACTACATCGCCGTCAACGTGTCCAGCCCGAACACTCCCGGGTTGCGCAGCCTGCAGGACCGGGCGCCGCTGGACGAGCTGCTGGCCGCGCTGACCGCGGAGGCGGGATCGCTTGCCTGGTCCGCCCAATCGGACGGCCGGCAGCGGCGGCCCGTCCCGGTCCTGGTGAAGATCGCCCCCGACCTGACCGACCAGGCCATCGGCGACCTGCTGGAAGTGTGCGTCGACCGGGGGATCGCCGGCCTGATCGCCACCAACACCACACTGTCCCGGCCCGGCATCGCACCGGCCGAACGCGCGAAGGCGGACGAGGCCGGGGGACTGTCCGGCCGGCCCCTGCACGCACGCTCGGTCGAGGTGGTCCGGTTCGTCACCGACCACTGCGACCTGCCGGTGATCGGCGTGGGTGGCATCTCCTCGGCCGCCGACGGACTGCGGATGCTCGACGCCGGAGCCTCGCTGCTGCAGCTGTACACCGGGTTCATTTTCGGCGGGCCACCGCTGCTGACGTCCCTGAACAAGGCCATCGCGGCGCGCTGAACCGGTCGGCCGTAGACCGGTGAGATGACCGCGTCTTGTGGTATTACTCCGGTAGCATACGAGTATGAAGCTCAGCGTGAGCCTGCCGGACGAGGACGTCGCCATCCTGGACGAGTACGCCCGCACCGCCGGTCTGCCCTCGAGATCGGCTGCGTTGCACCATGCCGTCCGCATGCTGCGCCTGCCCGAACTCGAGCGGAACTACGAAGCGGCATGGAACGAATGGGAGGCGTCCGGCACCGAGGCCGCGTGGAACACGACCACCGCCGACGGGGTCGCCGATGCGGCGCGGTGAAATTCGCCTCGCCGACCTGAACCCGGCCCGCGGAAGCGAAGCAGACAAGCGACGCCTGGTCGTCATCGTCAGCAACGACCGCGCGAACCTGACCGCTGCGCGACTGGGCCGCGGCGTCGTCACCGTCGTCCCGGTCACCAGCAACATCGATCACGTCTTTCCCTTCCAGGCGCTCCTCCTCGCCGCGGTGACCGGTCTTCGACACGACTCGAAAGCCCAGGCCGAGCAGATCCGGTCCCTCGCCGTCGAGCGACTCGGCGCGGTACTCGGGCACGTCCCGGCGAATGTCATGGGACAACTCGACGACGCACTCCGCCTTCACCTGCAACTGTGACGCCCTGGGGAGTCGCGCCCGGTGCCGCACGGGCCGTTGCCGACACGGACGTTCCGGCGCGCGCGGCCGGGCCCGGCTACCGTCGCTATCCATGAGAATCGGCATCGGCATCGGGGACATCGCCGGCCGGGGCAGCTCCCCGGGCGACCAGATCGAGCAGATCCGCGCGCTGGCCGCGCAGGGCGTGCCGAGCGTCTGGCTCGCCCAGATCTTCGGTGCCGACGCGCTGACCATGATGGCCGTGGCCGGCGCCCAGATGCCGGGGATCGAGTTCGGCACGGCCGTGGTGCCCACCTACCCGCGGCATCCCACCGCGCTCGCCGCGCAGGCGATGACGGTGCAGGCGGTGACCGGCGGTCGGCTGACCCTCGGCGTCGGGCCGAGTCACCGCGAGGTGATCGAGGACATGTTCGGCCTCGACTACACCAAACCCGCCCGGCACATGCGCGAGTACCTCACCGTCCTCGGCGGCCTGCTGCGGGGCGAGCGGGTCGACTTCACCGGCGAGACGATGCGGGTCAACGCCCGGCTGAACATTCCCGGATCGACCCCGCCGTCCGTGCTGGTCGCCGCCCTCGGCCCGGTGATGCTGCGGGTCGCCGGCGAGCTGGCCGACGGCACCGTCACCTGGATGACCGGACCGGAGACCCTCGCCCGGCACACTGTTCCCGTGCTTTCGAAGGCAGCTGCGGACGCCGGTCGGCCGGCCCCACGGGTGGTCGCCAGCCTGCCGATCTGCCTGACCACCGATCTGGCGGCGGCCCGGGAGCGGGCGGCCCGGCAGTTCGCGATGTACGGCCAACTGCCCAACTACCGGGCGATGCTGGCCCGGGAGGGTGCGGCGGGGCCGGCCGACATCGCCATCGCCGGCGACGAGGCGGCCCTCCGGGCAGGATTGGGCCGCTTGGCCGACGTCGGGGTGACCGAGTTCCTGGCCGTGCCGTTCGGCACGAAGGAGCAGATCGCGGACACGATCGGTCTGCTCGCCTCGTGGTAGGGCGGGGGCGCGCCGGCCCGGTCCGATGAGAGGATCGCAGCTATGACGATCACCGAGCCGTTCGGTCACCGCCTGGTCGCTGCGATCGAGGCCCGTGGTGCGCTGTGTGTGGGCATCGACCCGCACCCCGGACTGTTGCAGGCCTGGGACCTGCCCGACGATGCCGGTGGTCTGGAGCGGTTCGCGATGACCGTGGTCGAGGCGCTGGGGCCGACGGTGGCGGTGCTCAAGCCGCAGTCGGCGTTCTTCGAGGCGCATGGAGCGGCCGGCATCGCCGTGCTCGAGGAGGTCCTCGCCGCCACTCGGGAGGCCGGCGCACTGAGCATCCTCGACGGCAAGCGCGGCGACATCGGCTCGACCATGGCCGCCTACGCCGCCGCCTACCTGACTCACGAGGCGCCGCTGGCCGCCGATGCGCTCACGGTCTCGCCCTACCTGGGGTTCGGCTCGCTGCTGCCGACGGTCGACGTGGCGCTGGCGGAGGGGCGCGGCCTGTTCGTGCTCGCGCTGACCTCCAACCCGGAAGGTCACCAGGTGCAGCACGCCCTGGGCCAGGACGAGAAGACCGTCGCCCAGTCGATCGTCGACCAGGTCGGCGCGCTGAACGCCGGCGACGATCCGATCGGCTCGATCGGTCTGGTGGTCGGCGCCACCATCGGCAAGACCGGCGTCGACCTGACGTCGGTCAACGGGCCCATGCTGGCGCCCGGCCTCGGTGCGCAGGGCGCGACCGCGGAGGACCTGCGGGCGATCTTCGCCGATGCGCACGGGGCGCTCCTGCCGAGCACCTCGCGTCAGGTGCTCGGCGCCGGTCCGTCGGTGGCCAAGCTGCGAGAAGTGGCGGCGCGCACGATCGACGAGGTGCGCGCCGCGCTCGGCTGAGCCGCTCGGTCAGCGAGGTGCCGAGGTCGTGTCTCCGCGGTGGAAGGTGCAGCTGAAGCGGACCGGCCCGGGGGAGCCGCCGTCGAGCAGGTCCAGCACGGCCCGCCCGGCGGCGCGGCCCTCGTCGGCGGCCGGCTGCACCATCGTGGTCAGGTCCTGCGGGATGATCCGATCCAGGACGATCCCGTCGAAGCCGATCACCGACAGGTCGCCCGGCACTGACAGTCCCAGGTCCGACGCGGCCCGGATGACGCCGGCCGCGAGCAGGTCGCTCTGGGCGATGACGGCCGTGGGCCGGCCGGCCGGGTCGGCCAGCAGGGCGTGGCCCGCAACCATGCCCTCCTCGACAGAACTGCCGGCCGCGACCCGGCCGGGTGCCCCGGGGTAGACCGTCCGGGCGCCCCGGAGCCGATCCAGGGTGACCGTCACCGAACCGGCGCTCTCCGCCTCGACGGTCAGCGGCCCGCGGAATCCGAACGGGGGACCGGTTGGCGTCGTTCGGTCGGGTGTGGACGGACGGAGACTGCTCTCGCGACCGTCGGCGCCCTCGGCGTTGACCAGCGGAAGGGCGACGATCGCGACGTCGGTGTGTCCGAGATCGGCCAGGTGCCGGGCGGCCGTCGCGCTGGCCGCCTCGTCGTCGATGCTGATCGTGAGCAGCGCCAGGTCGGGCCCACCGACGGCGACCACCGGAAGGGCCCGGCGGCGGAGCAGTTCGACGGTGCGGTCGCTGCGATGGCTGAAGGCGAACAGGATCGCGGCGTCCATCGTGGCGGTCCCGATGGCATCCGCGCTGGCTCCGACGTCGGACAGCAGCAGCAGGCCCTGACCCTGGGCGGACGTCTCCTGCGCGATCCCGTCGAGCACCGCGAGGCGCAGCGGGTCGCGGAACGCGGCCAGCACCCGCTCCTCCATGATCACGCCGATGATGCCGGACCGGCCTTGCCGCAGCGATCGTCCGCGCGGATCCGGGCCCGCGTACTCGAGTTCTTCCGCGGCGGCCAACACCTTGCTCCGGGTCGCGTCCGAGACCGGGCCGGAGCCACTGAAGGCCAGGGACGCGGTGGATACCGACACGCCGGCGCGGGCGGCGACCCGAGCCAGGGTCGCCCGGGAGCGGGCCATGGATCGAGTGTAGTCGAAACGATTCGATCGGCCCCGCCCTCCAGCAGTTGATCATGGGCTCCCGGCCGTTGTGCGGCGCTCCATAGCGGCCGGGAGCCCATGATCAATTCGAGAGGGGGGCGGTGGGTGCGCCGATCGCGTGTTCGGCCAACATGGCCCGGACGACGGCCAGCGGGGCCCATTGGGCGTGGCCCCGGCGGGTCACGGCGAAGGCCCGCAGCAGGGCGGCGGGCCGCGCCAACGGCAGCAGGCCGATACCGGGCGCGACCGGGCCGTCCGCCGGCAACAGCCCGACGCCGTTGCCGGTCGTGATGAGATCCTCGACGAGGTCGAGACTGTCGGCGCGGTGGGCGATGTCGGGCTCGAACTCACCCATCGCGGCCAGGATCCGCACGACGTCCTCGTCAGCGGTGTTGCGCGAGTTGACGATCCACCGGTGCCGTCGGAACTCTCGCACGACCTCGGGCGCGGGGCGGTCGTCGGTGTTCCCGCCCAGGTCCGCGGCCGGCACCCCGAGGGACCAGCGGGCAGACCACAGCCGGATCACCTCGAGCGGGGCGGCGAACCGGATCGGTGCCAGTGAGTAGTCGTAGACCAACGCCAGATCGACCTCGCCGGCGGCGAGGGCGGCCAGCGCCTCCGGCGGTTCGTGCTCCCGGACCCGCAGGACGATCCGGGGGTGCTCCACGCAGATCCGGCTGATGGCGGGAATCAGCGCGCGTCGGATGCCGGTCGCGAACCCGGCCACGGTGACCTCGCCCGCCGGATCGCCCGGACCGAGGTCGCGGCGCGCGGCGTCGATCGCACCCAGGATCGTCGCCGCGTGGTCCGCCAGCCGCCGGCCCGCGGGGGTGAGCCGCACCCGCCGACCGTCGGGTTCGATCAACGGCAGCCGGAAGTCTCGCGCGAGTGCGGCGATCTGCTGGGACACCGTGGACGTGGTCACCTGACACTCGTCGGCCACGCGCTGCATCGAGCCGAGCCGGGCGAGTTCGATCAGGAAGAGCAGCCGTCGGGTGTCCATCGGGACAATTGTCCACGATTCATGAACGGTTATTTCAAAGATCTGATGTGGACGCGAACGGTTGCCGGCTGGTCTGATCGATCGCGTGGTCAGTCACAGCACCCGGGCCGGCGCCGGCATGGCGGTGTCCGCGATGGTCTTCGTCCAACTCGGCCTGGCCGCCTCGGTCGGCCTGTTCGACTCGCTCGGCCCGGAGGGCGCCGCATGGCTGCGGCTCGCGTGGGCCGGCGTCCTGCTCCTGGTCCTGGTGCGCCCACGCCGGTCCTGGTTCACCCGGTCGAGCCTGCTCGCGTGCGTCGCCCTGGGGATCGTCACTGCGGCGATGACGATCCTGTTCATGGCGGCGGCAGCGCGGCTGCCGCTCGGCACGGCCAGCGCGATCGAGTTCCTCGGACCGCTGACGGTGGCCGCCGGGCGCGGGCGCGGGGTGGCTCGGCTGTGGGTGGCGCCGGCCGCGGTCGGGGTCGTGCTGCTCACCGAACCCTGGCACGGCGAGGCGGACCTCGCCGGTGTCGGGTTCGCCCTGGGAGCGGCGGCCTGCTGGGCGGCCTACATCCTGCTCACCCAGTACGTCGGGGACGAGGTATCGGGCATCAAGGGGCTGGCCGTGTCCATGCCCGTCGCCGGCGTCGTCGCGACCCTGGTCGCCGGTCCGGCCACGATCCCCGCCCTGACCTGGGAGCTGGTGCTGGTCGGTCTGGGCCTGGCCCTGCTGGTCCCGGTCGTCCCGTTCGCCCTCGAGATGCTGGCCCTGCGCAGGCTGTCGACCGCCGCATTCGGCACTCTGATGAGCCTGGAACCGGCGATCGCGCTGGTCGTCGGTCTGGTCGTGTTGCACCAGGTGCCCGGGGCGGTGCCGGTGATCGGGCTGGTCTGCGTGGTGGTGGCCGGCATCGGCGCCGAGCGCGGCGGTGCGCGGAGCCGGCCGCCGGCGCCGGTGGCGGTCGATCTGTCCGCCCGGGCCTGACATCGCAGCTCAGGGGTGTGTCAGAGGCCGCCGCTAGCGTCGGTCCCATGCTGGTCGATCACCTGGAACGGACCCGGCTCGCCTACGACACGGTGGCCGTCGACTACGCCCGCATGTTGGCCGGCGGGTTGCCGTCCGACCCCACCGACCGGCTGGTGCTGGCCCGGTTCGCCGCCGGCCTGCGGGGGCCGGTCGTCGAGGTCGGCTGCGGTCCGGGTCGGATGACGGGCCTGCTGGCCGAACTCGGCCTGGCGGTGCGTGGGATCGACCTCTCGCCGGAGATGGTCGCCGAAGCCCGGCGCCGGCACCCGAACCTGGACTTCGGGGTCGGCACCATGACCGCCCTCGACGTGCCCGACCGCAGCGTCGCCGGCCTGGTCGCCTGGTATTCGATCATCCACCTGCCGCCGGTGGACCGGCCGGTCGCGTTCGCCGAGTTCGCCCGGGTCCTCGCTCCGGGCGGTCGGCTGCAGCTGGCGTTCCAGGTCGGGGACGGGCCGGTCGAGATCCGGCACGCCTACGGGCATGCCGTGTCGGCGACGGCGTACCGGCTCGACCCGGACGGGATCGCCGACCTGCTCCGGGCGGCCGGCTTCACCGTGCTGGTGCGGCAGGTACGGACCCGCCTGGGTCCGGAGACGACGCCGCAGGCATTCCTGCTGGCCGGGGTGCGGTCGGGCCGCCCGCCGGCGCGCCCGCCGGGACCAGGCTGAACACGCTCTCCTCCTCCTGGACGTTATGCAGACGAAGGATCGCGTACAGGCCGTAGAGCAGCCGACGGAGCTCGACGACGTCCTCGGGCTGCACGACGTCCTCGGGCTGCACGCCGTCCTCGGGCTGCACGCCGTCCTCGGGCTGCACGCCGTCCTCGGGCCCGGGCGCGTCGGGCGCAAGCTCGTCGACCAACCGGCGCAGGCGGGAGACCTGGTGCTCGATCTCGGCGTGCGTACGGCTGATGGCGGCGCCGGCGTCCATGCCGAGCGCGCGGTCCATGAGCGGGACGAGCAACCGCTCGTCGGCCCGCTCGTGCGGGATCACGTCGGCCTCGAGTCGGTCGAGCAGCACGTGTACCGGGCGCAGGTCCGGGTGGTGGGTGGACAGCGCGTCCGCGACGGCCCGGATCTGTTCGACCACGGGCTTCGCGGCATCGTGCTCGGCGCGCAGCGCGACCGCCGTCGCGATGTCCGCGGCGGGCAGCGGTGGCGACGCGGGCCGGCCCGGCAGCACCGCCAGCAGGGCGATGCCGATGGCGAGCAGGTCGATGATCTCTTGTGCGATCGCGCCGGCCGCCGGGGGCAGCATCCCGAAGGCGGCGACCACCATGGCGATCAGGGACAGACCCATCCCGACGAGCACCGCCGCGAGCGCGATCCGCCGGCTCCGTCGCGCGATGCCGATGGCCTCGCCCAGCACGCCGATCCGGTCGACGGTGAGCACCACGTCGGCGGCCTCGGACGACGCGGACGAACCCCGGGCGGCCAGGGCGACCCCGACGCCGGCGGCGGCCAGCGCCGGCGCGTCGTTGATGCCGTCGCCGACCATGATCGTGGCCGCGCGGGCCGACTCCTGTTCGACGATGTCGAGTTTGCCCGCCGGATCCCGGTCGGCGAGGACCGAATCCACCCCGACGATGCGACCGACCGCGTCGGCCACGTCGGCCCGGTCGCCGGTGATCAACACGACGCGACCGATACCGGCCCGGCGCAACTGCCGGATCATCCGCGGCGCATCCGGCCGCAGCTCGTCCTGGAGCACCAGCGCCCCGGCCGGCCGGTCGTCGACGGCGATGAAGACCGTCAGCGAGCCGTCGAGGTCGGCCCGCCGGCGCAGTTGGCGAGCCCACGCCGGCGCGCTCCCACCCATCACCCAGGCCGCCTTGCCGAGCCGGACCGTCTGCCGGCCGACCCGGCCGCGCACGCCGTACCCGTGTTCCTCGACCACGTCGGTGGGCATCGTCAGGGTCAGCCCGCGGCGGGTGCCGGCAGTGACGATCGCGGAGGCCAGGACATGGGGCGAGACCTGGTCGACGCAGGCCGCCAGGCGCAGCACCTCGTCCGGATCCCACTGCTCACCGGCCGTCACCACGTCCGTCACCTGAGGCCGGCCG
Organism: Nakamurella sp.; assembly: GCF_044224575.1. Classification (GTDB taxonomy): domain Bacteria; phylum Actinomycetota; class Actinomycetes; order Mycobacteriales; family Nakamurellaceae; genus Nakamurella. The sequence goes on along the minus strand of NZ_JBGAKE010000004.1, from coordinate 137,747 downwards.
CGGGTCAGCGTGCCGGTCTTGTCGAACAACAGTACGGTGCCTCGGGCCAACCGCTCCAGGGCGGCGCCACCCTTGATGATGACGCCCTGCGCCGCCGCCCGGGAGAGCCCGGACATGAAGGCGATCGGCGCGGCCAGCAGCAGCGGGCAGGGGGTGGCCACCACCAGCACGGCGACCGCAAGGACCGGGTCGCCGCCGATCAGCCAGGCCAGGCCGGCCACCAGCAGGGTCAGCGGGACGAACACGATGGCGAACCGGTCCGCAACCCGGACGAACGGGGCCGATGATGCCTGCGCCTGCTCGACCAGCCGCACCACCCCGGCATAGGTGGAGTCCGCGGCCGATGCCGTGGTGAGCAGCTCGGCCGGCGGCCCGGCATTCACCACGCCGCTGCGGACGTCGTCGCCGGCGATCCGGTCGACGGGCAGTGGTTCGCCGGTCAGCGCCGATTCGTCGAAGACCCCGGGGGTGATGAGCCGGCCGTCGACGGCAACGATCTCGCCCGTCCCGACGAGCAGGTGGTCGCCAACGGCGACCTCGTCCACCGGCACCTGCTCGAATCCGCTCGCCACCGCCCGCCGTGCGGTACGCGGGGCCCGACCGACCAGCAGGCTCAGCTCGCGCCGGGCTCGCGCATCCGCCCGGGCCTCGAGCAGCTGACCGCTGGCCAGCATCACGGTGATCATCGCCCCGGCGAACGGTTCACCCACCACCAGCGCGCCGGCCAGCGCGAGCACGGCGATGACGTCCACGCTGAACCGGCCCTGCCGGATCGCGGCCGCCAGCTGCGCCACCGCGACGACCAGCCCCACGACCGCACCCATGATCCACGCGAGCGTGGCTGTCGTCGTGGACCCCAGCAACCACCCGACGGCGCCGACCATCAGCAGCGCCGTCGAGGCGACGAACAGCGCAACCTCCCCGTTGCGACGCCACCAACGCACGGCCCGGTTCCCTTCCAATCCACGACCGACCGGTGGAGTCCCGCGCGGATGCCCGGGCTTGCGGTCGACCCTGCAGAATCAGTCAAGGGCGGCCGCGCAGCCGGGCCAAGGGGCGAAGGTCCCTCCGCCCGGTCCGCCCGGTCCGCCCGGTCCGCCCGGTCCGCCCGACCCGCCCGCCCCGCCCATCCGGCCCACCGACCCAGGCGTCGGATCCGATCCGTACCGTGTCGGTTGACGGATCCGTTAGCAGCCGAAAGTGAGGACCGCCGGTGACCGTTCGGATCGCTTCCATCGGCACCACCCCGTTGTCCGGACCGGCGGCCCACGGGTTGTCGGATCTGCCGACGGACGCGCTGACCGCCGCCGCCCGGGAGATCCGGGACGAGGTGTTCGGGAGCCGGGTGACGTTCTCGCCCAAGGTGTTCCTGCCGTTGACCAAGTTGTGCGCCGATCGGTGCGGCTACTGCACGTTCGCCACGGCGCCGCGGCATCTGCCGCACGCCTACCTGACGTCGGACGAGGTGCTGACGATCGCCGGGCAGGGGGCGGCCCACGGCTGCGCGGAGGCGCTGTTCACCCTGGGCGAGGGGCCGGAACGCCGCTATCCGCAGGCTCGCGCCTGGCTGGACGAGCACGGGTTCGCTTCGACGGTCGACTATCTGGTCGCCAGCGCCGATCGCGTGCTGACCGAGACCGGCTTGCTCCCGCACGCCAACGCCGGTGCCATCTCGCGGGACGAACTGGCCCGGCTCCGGACCGTCGCGCCCAGCCAGGGAATGATGATCGAGTCGCTGCGACCGGACCTGGCCGCACATCGCGGCGCGCCGGACAAGACCCCGCAGCGGCGCCTGGCCACCCTGCACGCCGCGGGCGAGCTCGCCATCCCGTTCACCACCGGGATCCTGGTCGGCATCGGCGAGACCGAGGCGGACCGGATCGAGGCCCTGCTGGCCATCGCCGACGCCCACCGCGCACACGGCCACGTGCAGGAAGTGATCGTCCAGAATTTCCTGCCCAAGGCCGGGACCGCCATGCGCGACATCCCGGCCTGCCCACCCGAGGACCATCTCCGGGCGATCGCGCTGGCCCGGCTCATCCTGCCGTTCGATGTGCACCTGCAGGCTCCGCCGAACCTGACCGACACCGAGCAGCTCGGCGATCTGCTGGCGGCCGGGATCGACGACTGGGGCGGCGTCTCGCCGGTCACCGCCGACCACGTCAACCCCGAACGGCCCTGGCCGGCGCTGCGCACCCTGCGGGCAGCCACCGAGACCGCCGGGCACACCCTGGCCCCGCGCCTGACGATCTATCCCGAGTTCGCCCTCGACCCCGAGCGGTGGCTCGACCCGGCGACCCGGTTCCCGGTACTCGACCGGTCTGACGCGCACGGCCTGGGCCGGGACGACCCAGGCGCGGTCTGGCCCGAGAAGCACGGTGCCGCCGCCAATGTGGGCACCGGCGCGGAAGTGATCCAGATCGGCCGCCGGTCCACCGCCTGGTACTCGGGCGCCGATGTCGCCCCGCCCGTGCTGATCCCCGGCCCGGCCCGGGCCGGTGGCCGGATCGCCGAAGTACTGGCCGGCGCCCGGGCCGGGCAGGAGCTGGGCGAGGACGAGATCGTCACCCTGTTCTCCGCCCGCGGCCCGGAGGTGCCGGCGGTCGCCGAACTCGCCGACGAGATCCGCCGGCAACGGGTCGGCGACGACGTCACCTACGTGATCAACCGGAACATCAACTACACCAACGTGTGCACGTTCAAGTGCACGTTCTGCGGGTTCTCCAAGGGCCCCCTGTCGCTGAACCTGCGGGGCAAGCCGTACCTGCTGACCCTGGACGACATCGCGCAGCGGTCCCGGGAGGCCGTCGAGCTCGGCGCGACCGAGGTGTGCCTGCAGGGCGGCATCCACCCGCACTTCGACGGCAACTTCTACGTCGACGTCGCCCGGGCCGTGCACGAGGCCGTGCCCGGCCTGCACATCCACGGGTTCACCGCGCTGGAGGTGCACGAGGGTGCGAAACGGCTGGGTGAGCCGCTGGTCGACTACCTGCGCCGGCTACAGGCGGCCGGGCTGAAGACGCTGCCCGGCACCGCCGCCGAGATCCTGGACGACGAGGTGCGGCGGGTCATCTGCCCGGACAAGGTGACCACCGACGAATGGTTGGCGGTGCACGAGGCCGCGCACTCCGTCGGGCTGCGCAGCAACGTGACCATCATGTTCGGCTCGGTCGAACACCCCAAGCACTGGGCCCGGCACATGCTGCGGACCCGCGCCCTGCAACGGCGGACCGGTGGGTTCACCGAGTTCGTGCCGCTGCCGTTCGTACACATGGCCGCGCCCGTCTACCTCAAGCGGGGCGCGCGGCGCGGACCGACCTGGCGGGAGGCCGTGCTCATGCACGCCGTCGGCCGCATCGTGTACGCCGGCGCGATCGACAACATCCAGGCGTCCTGGGTCAAGCAGGGCCCGATCGGTGCGCGGCAGTTGCTCCGCGCCGGCGTCAACGACCTCGGCGGGACCCTGATGGAGGAGAACATCTCCCGGGCCGCGGGCGCCTCCCACGGTCAAGGGCTGGACGCCGACGGGCTGCGCGCGCTGGCCGCCGCCGAGGGCCGCCCGGCCGTTCAGCGGACCACCCTCTACCAGCGGATCCAACCCGGCGCGGCGCCCGTGGCCACGCGGCCCGCCTCGGTCTCGGCCTGACCCGCGCGCCCGTCGGGGACGGCCGACGCGCCAGGAGGAGCCGGCAGGCAAGGTGCATGTCGGTCGGACATATGGGCCGGCGCTGGTTCCGGCTGGCCCGGTCGACCGACGCCTGGGCGCCGGGCTGATCAACTCGGCACAATGCGCCTGAAATGTCGGACTTGGTGCCGAGTTGATCAGCCTGACGCAGATTCGCCGACCCACATACCAGCCGACGCACTCTTGACCGCGGAGAAGGCCGACCGTAGCCTTGTCGAAACGATTCGATCGAATCGTTTCGACCATTCTGCCGGTGAGCGATCAAGGCTGTGGCCGCACCGCCGCCGGCGCACCACCACGGCACGACGCGATTCGAGGAAGACATGTCCCAGCCGACCGCCCCGACCGGTGCGGCCGCCGCCATCGGTGCGCCGCTGACCCGCCGCGAACTCGTCGCCTGGCGCAACGCCCTGTTCGTCATCTTCGCGCTGTGCGGGATCGCGCTGGCGAGCTGGGTGGCCCGTGTCCCGGCGATCCGGGACGCCGTCGGTGCAACGACCTGGCAAATGGGACTGATCGTGTTCGGGCTGTCCGGCGGATCCATGGTCGGTCTGGTGCTGTCCAGCCACATCCTGGCCCGGTTCGGCCCCATCGCCACCATCCGGGCCACGATGATCCTGTGCGCCGTTGGCCTCGTCATCGCCGGGGTGGGCGGGAGCATGGGCTCGATCCCGGTGGTGATCCTCGGCCTGGTGGTGTTCGGCCTGGGGGCCAGCACCTGCGACGTCTCGATGAACGTCGACGGGGCGGCGAACGAGCGGGCCCTCGGCCGCACCGTCATGCCGATCTACCACGCGATGTTCAGCGTCGGCACCATCATCGGCGCCGGGACCGGCGCGCTGGCCGAGCATCTGGGCATTCCGATCGTCGTCCACCTGTCGGTGGTCGCCGGCGTCATGATCGTCGCGGTGCTGATCGCCGTCCGGTTCCTTCAGCCGGATCCGGCCCTGTCCGCCGGCGCGGAGGCCGACGAGGCGCAGGCCAAGGGGGACTGGCGGTCCCGGCTGGCCGTCTGGCGGGACCGGCGCACGCTGCTGATCGGGCTGATCGTGCTGGGCATGGCGTTCGCCGAAGGGTCGGCGAACGACTGGCTCGCCCTGGCCATGGTGGACGGTCACGGTGTCGACAACGCCACCGGGGCCCTTGTCTTCGGCATCTTCGTCACCGCCATGACGATCGGTCGGGTGGGCGGCGTGTTCCTGCTCGACCGGTTCGGCCGGGTGCCGGTGCTGCGGGTGTCCGCGCTGCTCGCCGCCGTCGGCCTGGTGACCATGATCTTCGCGCCGAATCCGGGGTTGGCGGCGGCGGGTGTCGTCGCCTGGGGTCTCGGCTCGGCGCTGGGCTTCCCGGTCGGCATGTCCGCCGCCGCGGACGACCCGAAGACCGCGGCCGCCCGGGTGAGTGCGGTGGCCACCATTGGATACCTGGCGTTCCTGGTCGGCCCGCCGCTGGTCGGCTTCGTCGGAGAGCAGGTCGGGCTGCTCAACGCGCTGCTGATCGTGCTTGGTCTGGTCGCGGTCGCCGGCCTCGTCTCGCCCGCCGCGCGCGAGCCCCGGCGGGAGCGGGTACGGCTCGGCGGATCCGACGACGCCTGACCGCGGGCTACGGTGGGCGCGTGGAGAAGGACCCGAACTGGCACGAGCCCCGCGCCCCGGCGATCGCCATCTGGACGGTCTTCGGCCTGCTGATCGGGGTCGCCGCGGCCGTCGTGCTGAGCCTGTGGCTGCTGGCGCCGATCGTCGGAGGCGGGTTGGGCCTGCTCTACGGGCTGTACACGACGCGGCGGCGGCAGGTGCCGGAGGACGACTGACGCCGGCTCACAGCGGCAAAATGTCGTTGTGCGGCAACGGGTTCGCGTAGCATCGCGGCCGTGATGACGACGATCGAGATCCCGCGGGACCTGCTGGCCGCGGTGCACCGCGCCGCGGCCGCCGACGGTACCTCGGTCCCTTCGATGGTCGAGCAGGCGCTGCGCACCCTGATTCGGGACCGGGTCATCCAGCAGGAGGCGGCGCGCGATCCGCTCGACCCGCCCACCACCCGATCGTTCGGCCGGATGCAGGACGTGTACGACAGTTACCTGATGGAGGGGCTGGGCGCACCGCGCGGCGGCCACTGAGCGCCGGTCAGTGACCGACGGCGATCTTCAACACGACGACCACGATGCCGATCACCACATTCAAGGTGATGGTCCGCACCACGGCCAGCCCCGTCATGCCGGATCGACGTACGGCCCAGTACCCCCACAGCTGTTGCTCGACGATCGCGATCACCAGAGCGATCCAGGCACCGTCGCCGTAGGAGATGTCCGGGAACACGGCGGCGGACAATGCGCCGATCGCGGGCGGAATGGCCGCGAACGCGACCGGCCATTCCTTGCGCATGCCTTTGCGGATGGCGCCGAACTCCCAGCCGCCATGGACGTTGGCGACGGTGAGCGCATAGACGTGGGCCAGCCAGAAGACGATGCCGCCGACCACGATCATGATCGCCAGGGTCACCGGCCGCGCCGGCCCGGCGGTGACGATGACCGTGCCCGCCACCACCGAGCCGTAGACGGCCGAGGTGAAATCCGCGCGGCGTCGGGTGGACACCGTCCCGGGCGGGGGGTTCGTCGGCCCGATGGCCGAGGCGATCAGCGCCTCCGGCGGGGGGGCCGAGACCGGTCGACCGGTCGCGGCCGGCGGGGCGGCATGGTCGGGGTCGCGCGGGCTGTCCGGGATCGAGGCAGTCACCCGCCCATTGTCGCGCCCCGCGGCGCGTCATTCGTCCGCCGGTAGGGCCGGATGAGTTCGTTGGCTATCCTGACCTGTGACATGCACGCCCGGTGCGGGCGTCCGGTGCAGGGCAGAACCCGAGTCCGGCCATCGGGCCGTGACGGCACGGCTCGAATCCCGAGCCCCGCGAAGGAGCACGCAAGTGTCCACCTCCACCATCCTTGGCCTCGACCTGTCCGTGGACCGGTCCGGCGACCTCGACTGGAAGGTCGCCTCGCTCGCCCTGGCCGACTTCGGTCGTAAGGAGATCACTCTCGCCGAGCACGAGATGCCCGGCCTGATGGCGCTGCGCCGCGAGTATGCCGAGGTCCGGCCCCTGGCCGGGGCGCGGATCTCCGGCTCGCTGCACATGACCGTGCAGACCGCGGTGCTGATCGAGACCCTGGTCGACCTCGGCGCCGATGTCCGCTGGGCGTCCTGCAACATCTTCTCGACCCAGGATCACGCGGCCGCCGCCGTGGTCGTCGGCCGCTACGGCACCGTCGACGAGCCCGCGGGCGTCCCGGTCTTCGCCTGGAAGGGGGAGACCCTGCCCGAGTACTGGTGGTGCACCGATCAGATGCTGCGCTGGCCCTCCCCGGACGGCACTGTGCTGGGTCCAAATATGATTTTGGACGACGGCGGGGACGCGACCCTGCTCGTGCACAAGGGCGTGGCCTACGAGAAGACCGGGGTCATCCCGACGATCAACGAGGACGACCCCGAATACTCGGAGGAGTACGCGGTCATCCTGGACCTGCTGCGCGCCTCGCTGGCCGACGACGACCAGTACTGGACCCGGACCGCGCCGTCGATCATCGGGGTCACCGAGGAGACCACCACCGGTGTCAACCGGCTCTACCAGCTGGCCGCGGCCGGTGAGCTGCTGTTCCCGGCGATCAACGTGAACGACTCGGTGACCAAGAGCAAGTTCGACAACAAGTACGGCATCCGGCACTCGCTCATCGACGGCATCAACCGCGGCACCGACGTGCTGATCGGCGGCAAGGTCGCGCTGGTCGCCGGCTACGGCGATGTCGGGAAGGGTGCCGCGGAGTCCCTGCGCGGACAGGGCGCGCGGGTGGTCGTCGCCGAGATCGATCCGATCTGCGCGCTGCAGGCGCTGATGGACGGCTTCGAGGTGTCCACCGTCGAGAAGTCCATCGACCGCGCCGACCTGGTGATCACCACGACCGGCAACAAGGACATCGTCACCGTCGAGCACATGAAGCGGATGAAGCATCAGGCGATCCTGGGCAACATCGGCCACTTCGACAACGAGATCGACATGGCCGGGCTGGCCCGGTCGGGTGCGAGCAAGATCGAGATCAAGCCGCAGGTCGACGAGTGGCGGTTCGCCGACGGGCACACCATCATCCTGTTGTCCGCGGGCCGGCTGCTCAACCTCGGCAACGCGACCGGGCACCCGTCGTTCGTGATGTCGACCTCGTTCTCCAACCAGGTCATCGCCCAGCTGGAGCTGTACACCAAGCCGAACGAGTGGGACAAGGAGGTCTACCGCCTGCCCAAGCACCTGGACGAGAAGGTCGCCAAGATCCACGTCGAGGCGCTCGGCGGCGAGCTGACCAAGCTGTCCAAGGACCAGGCCGAGTACATCGGGGTGGACGTCGAGGGTCCGTTCAAGCCGGAGCACTACCGGTACTGAGTCCTCCGACGCGCCGGCCCGTCACCGCCGACTTGCGCCGAACGCAGCTTCCGGACGACCGGGGAGGTGCGGACGGCTCAAGTCGGCGGGACTGACCGGCGGGCCGTTACTGGGCCAGGATCGCGGCCTTCTGCGACTCGACCTCGGCGTCGCTGAGCAGTCCGGCGGTCTTGAGGTCGGCCAGTTGCTGCAGTTGCGCGAGCTTGGTCGCCATGTCCACCCCGGACGCTGCCGGCGCCGGCGGTGCAGGGGGCGGCGGCGGGGCGTGGTGCACCGGCGGCGGGGGCGCGGCGGCCGGGGCAGCGTCCTGCGCGGCCCAGCGCTGTTGCTGGCGCCGCTGGACCCGGCCGTGCACCGAGCTGGCCACCGCCACCTTGGCCGCCGTCTTGAACAGTCCCATCAGCTCCGGACCTCCGTCACGTCGAGCGCCTCGTCGAGTTCCGCCGGCTCCAGATGCCCGACGAGGGCCAGCCGGCCGCCGGCGGCGTGCCAAGCGGCGATCACCGGAATCAGCACCTGCTCCTCGTAGACCAGGACGGCGGCGACGCTGCCCACCGCGATCGAATCACCGAGTGTGGCCAGGTCGGTCGCGTCGACCAGTCCACTGGACGCCCCGTCGAACGCGGCCAGATCCACCTCCGGCCCGACGGCGACGTCGGCGACGGGCACCGGCACCACGGAGCCGTCCGCGATGCGCGTCACGAACTCCAGGTCGAGCACGCGGATGACGCCGGAATCGGCCAGCCGCAGCAGTGCGTCGAAGCCGTCGCCGCCGATCACCCCACCGGGGAACTCGACGACCGCGAACTCGACCGGACCAAGCACGTCCGGTTCGTCGACTGCGGTCACCGCACGCCCAGCAGATCGATGACGAAGATCAGCGTCTTGCCGCCCAGCCGGTGGCCGCCGGGCGGGCCGTAGGCCAGTGCCGGCGGGATGGTCAGCTGACGGCGGCCGCCGACCTTCATACCCGGGATGCCGTCCTGCCAGCCCTTGATCAGGCCACGGAGCGGGAACTCGATCGACTCGCCGCGGTTCCACGACGAATCGAACTCGGCGCCGGACTCAAAGTCGACCCCCAGGTAGTGCACGCGGACGGTGTCGCCGGGTTTGGCCTCGGCGCCGTCGCCGACGGTGATGTCGGTGATGACGAGATCGGCGGGGGCTGGGCCTTCGGGGAAGTCGACCTCGGGCTTGGTGGCATCGGTTCCTGACATGACGCCCATCCAACACGAGCGCCCCGCCCGGCGAAGCGCCCACCCGACCGGGGAAGCCGGCCCGCCGGGCGAATGACCCGCGCGGATGAAGTCGTGGACTCCTGTCCCGCGGTTCACATCCGGTGCGGTTTCGTCCGCGCCGGCCCAGTTGATCCGCGCGGGGAGTCAGCCGCCGGCCCGGTTGATCCGCGCGGGGAGTCAGCCGCCGGCGTGTCCGGTCCGGGAGCGGGAGCCGCGCGCGGGAGGTCGGCGGTCAGGCCACGCGGTGCATCGGGCAACCGCCCGCCCCGTCGTCGGCGACCGGTTGGGCGGCCCGCCACGGGTCGGGTTGCGCCTCGAACCGGGGGGTGCCCGCCTCGGCGTCCGTCGAGTAGTAGCGGTGGAAGACCGGCGTGCTGGCGCCGGACATCGGCGGCACCAGCCAGCTCCAGTCGCCCGGGGTCTCCCGGCCCTGGGTGTGCTCGCGGTCCAGATGCGTCATGAACTGTTCCGCGGCGCTGTGGTGATCCACCATCCGCACCCCCGCCGCCTTGAACGAGTGCAGCACGGCGACGTTGAGCTCCACCAACGCACGGTCCCGCCACAGGCTGGTGCTGCTGCGGGTGTTCAGCCCCATCCACCGGGCGATCACCGGAAGCTTGTTGTACCGCTGAACGTCGGCCAGGTTGCGGGCGGCGATCTCGGTGCTCATGTACCAGCCGTTGAACGGGGCCGCCGGATAGCGAACGCCGCCGATCTCCACCGCCAGGTTGCTCACCATCGGCACCGCGTACCAGCGCAGGCCGAGGTCGGCGAACCAGTCGAAATCCGGATGCGAGATCGGCACCTCCAGCACCGCGTCGGCCGGCAGTTCGAACAGCCGGGACCGCGCATGTCCCACCTGGATCACCACCGGCAGCACGGTGAACGCCGATCTGCGTTCGGGTCGCCAGCCCAGCTCCTGCAGCACCTGGGTGAACTCCACCTGAGCCGGATCGCCCAGCACGGTGCCGTCGGGCAGTCGCCAGCCGGCGTACCGGATCAGCTGCGGATTCCAGATCCGGGGTGCCCGTCGGGAGTCGTCGGCACCGAACACCGTCATCACCGGCCGCAGCCGGCCGCCGTTGGTGGCCAGTCGCAGATGCTCGACGCACGCCTCGAAGATTGCGTCCGGAGTGCTCAGGTGACGCCGGTCCAACACCCGCAGCGTCGACCACGGCAGCCGCCCGATGCAGCGTGGGTTGGCCCGCCACGCGACCCGGCAGCCGTGCTGCACTTCGGCCGCGGTCTGCTGGTAGCCGCCGGTGTCGGCGAACGACGAATTGATCTCGCGGAGCCGGTGGCCGTGCGCGGCCCGGTCCACGATTCCCTCACGCAGCAGCAGACCCTGGAATTCGGCCGCCTCGGTCCGGCGTGCGGTGTGCATGGATCCTCCCGATGCTCCGAACAGCTCCTGCTTTACCGGAGCGTTCTACGGTCGGTTCCGTACCTTCGGTTCGCGCGAGGTTCCCGGGGTCGGCCCTCGCTCGTCGAACGTGCAGCGGCGCCCAACGGCGGGAAGTGGCCCGGGTCGGAAGGTCAGCGCACCCCGCTCATCAGCTTGAGGATCGGCTTGGTGAACACCCACAGCACCGCACCGACGACGATCGCGATGGCCCCGAGGATGCCGAAGTACGGGACCTGGTCCTCGACCGTGTAGTACTCGGCGAGCACGCCGGCCATGGCCGTGCCCAATGCGATGGACAGGAACAGCAGCGCCACCATCTGGGTCTCGAAGATCTTCGGGGCGAGTTTGGTGCTCAGGGACAGGCTGATCGGCGAGATCAATAGCTCGGCGATGGTGAAGACGAAGATGACGCCGATCAACCCGAGCAGCGGGGCGCTGTTCGGCTCAGTGCTGGCCATCGGTATGAACAGCAGGAACGCCACGCCCATCACGATGGTGCCGGCCGCGAACTTGACCGGGCTCGACGGTTGCCGGTTGCCCAGCTTGGTCCAGAGCGCGGCGAACACCCCGGACAGGATGATGATGAACACCGGGTTGATCGACTGCACCCAACTGACCGGCATCGTCCAGCCGAACAGGTCCCGGTTGAGTTGCTTGTCCGAATACACGGTGAGCACGGTGAACTGCTGCTGGTACAGGGACCAGAAGACGGCACTGACCAGGAACATCGGGATGAACGCGACCACCCGTTTGCGCTCGACGGCGGTGATGCGCTTGTTGCCCAGGATGACGATGAAATAGGCGACGGCGGCCACGATGACGGCGGCCACGACCGCGCCGGACAGATTGTCGGCGGTGAGAATTCCGGTGACGGAGGCCATGACGACCGCGGCGACGAACACGACGCCGGCGATGATGAACGCCATCCGCTTGTTCGCGGGCAACGGATTCGGGATGTTGTTGGCCTCGGGCGGCAAATTCTTGCGGCCGAAGGCGTAGATCGTCAGGCCGATCGCCATGCCGACCGCGGCCAGGATGAAGCCGGCGTCGAACCCCCAGGTGGTCTGGAAGAAGCCGGTGAGGATGGGCCCGAAGAACGCGCCGAGGTTGATGCCCAGGTAGTAGACCGAGAAACCGGCGTCCCGGCGGACGTCACCGGGTTCGTAGAGGGTCCCGACCAACGAGGTGCAGTTGGCCTTGACGCCGCCGGACCCCAGGGCGATCAGCACCAGCCCAACGCCGACCCCGGTCAGGCCCGGGATGGTGGACAGGGCGATGTGCCCCAGCATCACCAGGATGGCAGCGTAGAACAGGGTCCGTTCGGCGCCGAAGACGCGGTCGGCCAGCCAGGCGCCGAGAATCGTCGACAGGTAGACGGTTCCGCCGTAGGCGCCAACGATGCTGGTGGCCTCGACCTGGTCGATGCCCAGCCCGCCCTGGGCCGTCGAGTAGTACAGGTAGATCAGCAGGATGCCCTGCATGCCGTAGAAGGAGAACCGCTCCCACATCTCGACCGAGAACAGGGTGGCGAGCTGGGGCGGCTGGCCGAAGAAGGTCCGGCCGGGAGCCGGCCGGGGGGTGGCGGTGCTCATGATCCCTAGCGTCGCATCAGCGGTAGCGGACCGCAGAGGGAGCCGCGGACACGCCGCCCGCCCGGGGAACTCCGGCCGGGTCGGGCGCGCCGATGGTGCCCGCCGCGACGGTCGCTGCGGGGGTCGCCGCAGCGGGGTCGCGCCAAGTGCTCGGCCGGCCCGTAGGGTGCCGTGCCGTGGGGCAACTGATCGTGATCGAAGGGCTCGACGGGTCGGGCAAGCGGACGCTGGCCGGCACGCTGGCCGCCCGCTGGCAGGCGCAGGGGCGGACGGTGGCATCGCTGGCGTTCCCCCGGTACGGCGTCGACGTGCACGCCGACCTGGTGCAGGACGCGTTGTACGGACGGCTCGGCGACCTGTCGGACTCGGTGTACGGCCCCGCGCTGCTGTTCGCGCTGGACCGCCGGGCCGCCGCCGAGGAGATCCGCGACCTGCTGGCCGCCCACGACGTGGTGCTGCTGGACCGCTACGTCGCCTCGAACGCCGCCTACGGCAGCGCCCGCCTGGGCGGACCGGACCGGCCGACCGATTTCGCCGCCTGGGTGCAGGCCCTGGAGATCGATCGGTTCGGCGTGCCGGTGCCGGATCGGCAGCTCCTGCTCGCCACCCCGGTCGAGGTGGCCGCGCGCCGGGCGCGGACCCGCGCCGGCAGCGAACAGGACCGGGCGCTGGACCGCTTCGAGGCCGACGACGGGCTCCAGCGCCGGACGGCGGCGATGTACCGGCAGCTGGCCGCGCACAACTACCTGTCGCCGTGGACGGTGCTCACCCCCGACGCCGATGGGGCGATCAGCCTGCCGGCGGCGGTGGGGTGAGTCCGGACGGCCCGGCCGGCCCGGACCTGCGCTGCCGATCGAGGTCGGCGGCCAACCGCAGCGCGTAGTCCAGACGCTCGGTGCGGATGCGGACGTCGATGTAGAGCAGGGCCACCACGGCGCCGGTCCAGGCGCCGGTGAACGCGCCGACCACCGCGCCCACGCCCTGGGTGATCAGCAGCGTCGTCACCGCGTCGTGCTGCCCGAACAATGAGCTGACCACCGTCGTGACGACCGCTCCGCCGACCGTGCCGATGAGCAGGGCCAGCGCCAGCGCGCCGAAGATGCGGCCCCGGTGTCCTCGGCTGAGCTGCGCGCTGCGCCGCAGCGCCTCACCCACCCCCGAGCGCTCCATCGCCACCACCGAGGCGGCCAGCGCCAGCACCAGGAACGCCAGCACACCCGGCACGACGAACAGCATGAGCCCGATCGAGACGAGTACCCCGACGACGACCGACACCGCCAGCAGGGCGGGCCACCGGCCACGCAGCCGCCCGGCCACCTCGCCGCGGCCGTCCCGGCCCTGGGCCAGGGCACCCGCGTACACCGTGGCCAACCCGGCCACGACCTGCGCGCCGACCACCGAGACGAGCAGACCGGCCAGGGCGGACACCACGATCGATACCGGGATCGACGTGCCACCGCGCAGCACGTCCTCCAGCCACGTGGCCTCCGCGTAGGACTGCAGGCTGCCGGCCGCGCCCAGGACTCCCACCGTCGCCGCGGCGGACAGCGCTCCGACCGCGAGGGCGGCCAGCACCAGCGGCAGCAGGCAGCGCCGCACCACCGTCACGGCCACGCCGAGGATCTCGCCCACGCCGAGCGGCCGCAACGGGATCGGGCCGGGCTGCGCGAGCCCCCAGGCGTCCGGCCGACCTGGGTAGGGCCGACCGTACGGGTCCTGGCGGGGATACTCCGGAAAGCTCACTCGGACGCCGCCCTTCCGGGGCACCTCGCGGGCTCGGTCGCCCCGGAAGGGGCGTCGGCCTGAGAATATCGATGATTCGCTCGGCGGTTTCGGGCCCGCCCGCCCTCCCTGCTCATCAGCCCATGGTCCCACGTGGCCCGCACCGCCCGATCGGGTCGCGATCGCGCACCGGCGCCGCGCGCCCACCCCGGGTGGTCCGTTCGGGATGTCACGATGGTGTGATGAAAGCTCGTGTGCTGGTGGTCGACGACGACCCCGCCCTCGCCGAGATGCTCACCATCGTGCTGCGCGGGGAGGGCTTCGACACGGCCGTCGTGCGGGACGGGTCGAAGGCGGTGGAGGCTTTCCGGGACGTCCATCCCGACCTGGTGCTGCTGGACCTGATGCTGCCCGGGGTGTCCGGGCTCGACGTGTGCAAGGAGATCCGGGCCGAGTCGGGCATCCCGATCATCATGCTGACGGCCAAGACCGACACCGTCGACGTCGTGCTCGGACTGGAGTCCGGCGCCGACGACTACGTCATGAAGCCGTTCAAGCCCAAGGAGCTGACCGCTCGCATCCGGGCGCGGTTGCGCCGGGCCGACGTCGGGTCGGCCGAGCGGCTGCGGGTCGCCGACGTGGACATCGACGTGCCGGGTCATCAGGTCACCAGGGACGGCGAGCCGATCCCGCTGACCCCGCTGGAATTCGACCTGCTGGTCGCGCTGGCCCGCAAGCCGCGCCAGGTGTTCACCCGCGAGGTGCTGTTGGAGAAGGTGTGGGGGTATCGGCACGCCGCTGACACCCGGCTGGTCAACGTGCACGTGCAGCGGCTGCGCAGCAAGATCGAGAAGGACCCGGAGCATCCCGAGGTGGTAGTCACCGTCCGGGGCGTCGGCTACCGGGCCGGCAACGCCTGACCCACACCCGACGGGTGATCATGTCATCGTGACCAGCGAGCCTGCACCGGCCGCGGACCCCGCGGCGGGGCCGTCGGACGGTCTGCCGACCGTGGCCGACGGTCGGCTGATCAAGATGCGTCGCGGATTGCGCCGGGCCCTGGCCACGGCCCGCTCGCGCATCGCGTTCTGGAGCCGGTCGCTGCTCGTCCGGGTGGTGGTGCTCACCCTGAGCCTCTCCGCCGTCGTCATGATCATTCTCGGTCTGATCCTGCAGCAGCAGATCACCACCGGACTGCTGCAGTCCAAGATCGACGCGGCGACGGTGGAGATCGACAACGCCCGGCAGACCGTGCAGAACAGCCTGTCCGGCGCCGACTCCGACCCCAACTCGCTGCGCGAGCAGCTGCAACTGGCGTTGACCGAGATCGGTCGGGTGGACGGGTCCACGGGTGCGCAGAACTCCACTGCCGGGGTATTCGAGCCGGTCATCGTCCCCTTCCGGATCGACTCGGACGCCGACCTGTCGGTGTCCCAGCCGCTGGGCGACGTCCCGGCCGAGCTGCGCTCCCGGGTCGCCCAGGGCCAGGTCGCGTACCAGTACACGACGATCCGGCGGGACGACCAGGCGATCCCGGCCCTGGTGATGGGCGCTCCCGCCCGCACGAGCACCGACTCCTTCGAGGTGTACCTGATCTTCCCGCTGGCCGGTGAGCAGGGCACGGTGCAGGTGGTGCAGCGCACCCTGCTGCTCGGCGGGGTCGCGCTGGCCATCGCGCTGACCGGCATCTCCGCCCTGGTCGCCATGCAGGTGGTGCGGCCGGTCCGCCGCGCCGCGGCCAGCGCCCGCAAGCTGGCCGCCGGTGACCTGGCCGAACGCATGCCGGTCAAGGGTCCGATCGAACTGGAGACCCTGGCCAGCTCGTTCAACGGGATGGCCGAAGCGATCCGGGTGCAGATCCGGCAACTGGAGGAGTTCGGCAAACTGCAGCGCCGGTTCACCTCCGACGTCTCGCACGAGCTGCGGACCCCGCTGACCACCGTGCGGATGGCCGCCGACATGCTGTACGACGGGCGGTCGGACTTCCCCGAGCACCTGGGCCGGTCCACCGAGCTGCTGGTCGACGAACTCGACCGGTTCGAGTCCCTGCTGACGGACCTGCTGGAGATCAGCCGGTACGACGCCGGGATGGCCGAACTCAGCGCCGAGACCATCGACATCCGCTCGTGCATCCACGCCAGCATCTCCGCGGCCGCCTCGCTGGCCGATCAGTTCGAGGTCCAGATCGTGACGATCCTGCCCGAGCATCCGGTGGTCGCGGAGATCGACACCCGCCGGGTCGACCGGATCCTGCGCAACCTGATCAACAACGCGATCGACCACGCCGACCGTAAGCCCGTCGAGGTACAGCTCGCCGCCGAGCCCGAGGTGCTGGCGATCACCGTCACGGACCACGGCGTCGGTCTTCGCCCGGGCGAGGCCGGGCTGGTGTTCAACCGGTTCTGGCGGGCCGATCCGTCCCGCCAGCGGCACACCGGCGGGACGGGCCTCGGCCTGGCCATCTCGCTGGAGGACGCCCGGTTGCACGGCGGCTGGCTGCAGGCCTCCGGCACACCGGGCGACGGCGCCCGGTTCCGGCTCACCCTGCCCCGGCGGCACGGCGGCCTGATCACGCATTCGCCGCTGCCGTTGCGAGTGGGTGCCGACGCCACCGAGGCGACGGCCGCCGACGGGCACCAGCCGGTCCGGATGATGGTCGAGGACGGCACGCTCAAGCCCGCGCCCCGCGAAGACGACCTGCATCCGGCGTCGGTGCCGGTCGCCGGTGCGACGGCCGCCCTGACCGTCGCCCCCGATGGCGAGCCCGGCCGGCCCGGTGCCGCGAAGCCGGCCCCGGCCGTGGCCACGGCGGCGACCGCCGCGAGCCCATCCGACGTGCCGGTGCACAAGCCGGTGACCCGGTGATCGTCATGCCGGACCGACGCCGTCGTCGGGCCGGGCCGATCGCCCTGCTCGTCCTGATGGTCGGCGCGCTCATCGCCGGGTGCACCGCGATCCCCGGTTCGAGCGCCGCCTTCGACGTCACCCGGATCGCCGATCAGGTGGAACCGGTGGTGCCCGACGCGCCGACGCCGGGCGCCGGGCCGGACCAGATCGTCCGCGGCTTCATCGCCGCCAGCGCCCGGCCCGAGTCGGAGGGCGGCACCGGGTCGAGCTTCGCCGCGGCGCGGCAGTACCTCACCCCGGACGCCCAGGCCGGCTGGCAGCCGAGCCAGCTGCCGGTCGTGATCCTGGACGACAACTATCGGACCGAAGCCGATCCGATGGAATCCGGCACCGTCAGCGTGATCGGGAACTCACCGGGTGGTCTGGACGGCAGCCGGGCCTTCCATTCGTCCGGGGTCGTGTACTCCCGGGCCATCCACCTGGTCAAGGTCGACGACGAATGGCGGATCAGCGACCCACCACCCGACCTGCTGTTGACGGCATCGGACTTCCCGACGGCCTACCGCCAACGGGTGCTCTACTTCCTCGACCCCTCGGGCACGCTGGTGGTGCCCGACGTCCGGCACATCATCATCGGCCAGACGACGGCCAACCGTGCGAATCGGCTGCTGGCGATGCTGCTGGACGGTCCCGCTGTGTCCCTGCAGGGCGCGGTGACCAGCAGTTTCAGCAGCAGGTCCGCCCTGCGGTCCAACCCCTCCGTCGACCCGGACGGAGTCCTGCAGATCGACTTCACCGGTGTGGACGTGTCCACCACCGAGGCTCGACGGGCGTTGGCCGCCCAGGTGGTGTGGACGCTGTCGCCGACGACGCCGCGGATCGCGATCAGCGTCGATGGCGTGCTCCTGGACCCGGCGCAACCGGTCTACACGATCAACTCGGTGTCCTCGTTCGACCCCGACCGGCTACCCGGCACCGGGCAGGTCGCGTCCGACCCGTTCTACGTCAGTCCCGGCGGGGCGGTCACCGGCCTGCTGGACGGCAAACCGGTCGCCGGACCGCTCGGCACGGGATCGCCGACGGTGCTGTCGGCGGCGGCGTCGGCGACGACCCGGGTGACCGCGGCCGTCGCCGTCGACCCCGGCGGCGGGGAGCAGTTGCTGCTGACCTCGCCGGACCAGGTCGACCGGGCAGATCCCGCGCTGAAGGCCGACACGCTGACCCAGCCCAGCCTGACCCGGTCCGGCGACGAGGCGTGGGTCGTGCAGAACGGAGGGACCAAACCCGAGGTCTACCGGGTCTCCACGTCCGGGCCACCGAGCCGGGAACGGGTGCCGGCGGATGAGCTCGCCGGCAAGGGTGCGGTCACCGCGTTGGCGCTCTCGCCCGACGGGGTGCGGGTGGCCGTCGTGGTCGGCGACCAGTTGTACCTGGGGGTGCTCAAGCCGGCGGCCGCCGAGGGCGCCTCCGCGCCGACCAGCACCGCGCCGAACGGCGGGAGCCGGGACGAGTCGGCCGGCCAGAGCCCGCTGCAGATCACCGGGCTGACCGTGCTCCGGTCCGATCTGCAGGACGTCGGGCCGATCACCTTTGTCAACTCGCTGGAACTGGTGGTCGCGGCCGCGAACGCGCCGAACGGGTTCCGGAGCCTGTGGAACCTCAGCATCGACGGCTACGAGTCGCGCAAGATCAGTGACAACGGGATCTTCGGCAACATCGACGGCCTGGCCGCGGCCGTCAGCGAGCCGTTGCTCATCACCTTCAGCGGCCGGGTCTGGCAGTTGGACGGAAGCCAGGCCGACGGCAAGTGGCAGTCACCCGTGGATGGCCAGCCCTTCCTGAACGGCTCCGCCCCGTTCTACCCGAGCTGACCCGTCCAGCCGCCGACCGTGCAGCCGGGGTTGCGGGGGCGGGTCGGGGTCGGGTCGCGTGCCCGCGCCGTCCGCGCGCGGGACAATGGCGCGGTGATCTCGGTCGAACTCGCCGCGGCGCTCCGTGATGCCGGCCTGGTGTGGCACCCCCGGTCGGGGGATCGATTCATGCTGACCCGGGGCACGTTCGACGGTGAGGTGTTCACCCTCTCGGACATGGTGGTCGAGGCACACGAGGCGTCGACCGGGCCGGTGCTGGCGTTCAACGGCACGACCGAATGGGCGCTGGACTCCACCTCGGCCGACGACGCGCTCTGGCTCCCGCGCGAGGACCAGCTACGCGAACTGCTCGGTGGTGCCTTCCGGAACCTGGCCCGGGACGGCGCCGGCTATCGCGTGACGGTGGTGCTGCCCGGTGGACCCGGTCCCGCCCGGTATCCGGCGGGCAGCCCCGCTGATGCCTACGCGACGGCGCTGTTGGATCTGGTCCGCCGGGCCACCGACTGATCCCGGGTCAGGTCAGGATCGGTTGCGCCAGTCGCTGCCCCACAACGCGCTGGTCACCACCGCGATCAGGGCCGGGATCAGGAACACCAGCCAGGTCTTGACCAGGAAGAACAGCACCAGAGCGATGATCCCGGACGCGGCCAGGAGCACCGCGGCGCCCCGTTGCGCCGGGGTGCGGGTGTCGTCCGGCCGGGCCGGCACTCCCGCCGACGGCGTGACCGGAATGGCCGCGGCTCGGACGGGCGCCGGCGGCCCGGGCAGCGTCGGGTGCGGCGCCGGTAGATCGGTGAACAGCGCCTGCAGGTCGGCCACCGTCCGCGCCTGGGTGACCTGAGCGCTCCGGGTGCCGAACTCGTCCAGGTCGATCCGCCCCTTGCCCAGATGCTCGGAGAGTGCGTCCATCGCGGAGTTTCGCTCGGTGTCGCCGATCCGTAGCCGCGACGGATCCGGTCCCGATGATGGTGCGCTCACGCCTTCGACTGTAGCGATGTCCAGTGGGAGGGCGGCCCGAACCGAACAGTGGACGGAAACGCAGAGCGGGATCGACGGACGACAAACCGGCTGTGAACCCTGGTGGGGCGGATCGATGACGGGGTGCGGCTGCGCGCGGATCCGATGGAAGGACGCGGCCGGGCCGCGCGATACGGCCGGCCGAGCTCGATGCGGTGGTGGGTCGCACGCCGGGTCGGGCCGTCCCGGCGACCGCGTGCCATCTGGTCGACCTCGGCCTGGCCATGCGCTGCCGACCTCGGATCAGCCGCCCGCGTACGAACCGCTGACGAACTCCGCCACCAGGCCGGGTCGGGACGGGCTCCACCCGAGCGACCGCGCTCGCTCACCCGTCGCCTGCTGGCTGATCAGCAGTGCGTCGGCGAAATCGTCGCCGAGGCGAGTCCGGCTGTCGGACACCGATGCGGCCAGCACGCCGGCCGGGCCCGCCGCGGCGGTCGCCAACTGCCGGACGGTGGGGTTCTCGCCGCTTGCGCCGATGATGGTGCCCAGCCCCGAGCCCCGTTCCAACAGGAGCACGTACAGCTCGGCGAGGTCGTCGACGTGCACCGTGACCCAGTGCTGGCTGCCGTCGCCGATCATGGTCAGGGCACCGGATGCCGCCCGTGGGCCGCCGGCGACCAGGGCGGGGATGCCGCGGCCGTGACCGTGGACGATGCCCGGGGCGACGACGGTGGCCGCCACGTCCGAATCGAGCAGCGACCGCTCGACCGGCAGGCGCCAGGCCACCAGGGCCGGCGGGTCGAACGGCGACCCTTCGACGATGTTCGGGTTCGCGCCGTACACCCATATTCCACCGGTGTGCAGGTAGGGCCGACCGGTGCCGCCGAACGCGTGACCGACCGCCTTGACGACGCCGGTGTCGAAGCCGGCGGCGCTCGCGTCGCCGGGCGTCGCCGCGTGCACCGCCCCGTCGGCCTTCCCGAGTTGGTCGGCCAGCCAGGCGATGTCGGTGAGGTCTCCGATCAGCGGGGTGGCCCGGGCGGTCGCGGCGGCCTCCGCGGCCGCTCCGCTCCTGACAATTGCCGTGACCTCATGGCCGTGGGCGACCAACTGTCGGAGAACCGCGCCGCCGATGAACCCGGTCCCGCCGGTGATGATGATCTTCATGTCGACGATGGTATGAATTGGATACTGATTACTTCAACGAAACGTGATCACCCCGAGGTAACCATGGAGGCGAGCGGTGGACGAACCCTTCGACGTGTTCGGGGTGGACTGCCCGAGCCGGGTGATCCTGCAACGGATCGGTGACCGCTGGTCGATGTTCGTCATCGCGGCGCTGAGCACCCGGCCGATGCGGTTCACCCAGCTGAAGAACCGGATCGGCGGCATCACCCCGAAGGTGCTCACCGAGACGCTGCGCGCGCTGCAGGCCGACGGCCTGGTGGCGCGGCGGGCGTTCGCGGAAATGCCGCCGCGGGTCGAGTACCGGCTGACCCCGCTCGGCCTGTCGCTGCTCGAACCGATCAACGCGATCCGGGCCTGGGCGGAGGCCAATGTCCCGCAGGTGCTCGAAGCCCGAGCCCGGGCGGATGCCTGACCGGGACAGGTCCACGAAGGGACGGTCAGCCCTCCGCCGGGGCGTCCTCGATCTCGGCGACGGCGGCGCCGGCCGTGACCGACCCGCCGACCTCGACGTTGATGGACGTCACGACGCCGGCCTTGTGCGCCGGGATGGGGTTCTCCATCTTCATCGCCTCGACCACCGCGACGACGTCGCCCGGGGCGACGGTGTCGCCGACGGCCACCGCGACCTTGACCACGGTGCCCTGCATCGGCGCGACGACGGAATCGCCGCCGCCTTCGGGGGAGTGGTGCGCCGACCCGCCGCGCTTCGAGGACCGCCGGGCCGCCGGGCCGGCCGAGCGGCTGGCCCCGGACGTCGACACGGCGACCTCCGCCGGCAGCGTGACCGACACCCGCCGCCCGTTGACTTCGGCGACGATCGTCTGCCGTTCCCCGGCCTCCCCGGCCGCCGCCGCCGACGCCGGGTCGAACGCCGGCAGCGTGTTGTCGAACTCGGTTTCGATCCACCGGGTGTGCACGTCGAACGACCCGCCGGCGGCGGTGAACGCCGGGTCGTCCAGGACGGCCCGGTGGAACGGCAGCACCGTGGCCATGCCCTCCACCACCATCTCGGACAGGGCCCGCCGCGACCGTTGCAGCGCCTCCTCCCGGTCGGCGCCGGTGACGATGATCTTGGCCAGCAGCGAGTCGAACGCGCCGCCGATCTCCGAGCCCGACTCGACCCCGGAGTCCACTCGCACCCCCGGGCCGGCCGGCGGCACGAACCGGGACACCACGCCCGGCGCCGGCAGGAAGCCACGACCGGGGTCCTCACCGTTGAGCCGGAACTCGAACGAGTGCCCACGGGGCGGCAGATCGTCCGTCCAGCGCAGCTTCTCACCGTCGGCGATGCGGAACTGCTCGCGGACCAGGTCGATCCCGCTGGTCTCCTCGGACACCGGGTGCTCGACCTGCAGCCTGGTGTTCACCTCCAGGAAGGAGACGGAGCCGTCGTCGGCGACCAGGAACTCCACGGTGCCGGCGCCGTGGTAGCCGGCCTCCCGGCAGATCGCCCGCGCGGCCGAGTGGATCGCCGACCGCTGCTCGTCGGACAGGAACGGCGCCGGAGCCTCCTCGACCAGCTTCTGGTAGCGCCGCTGCAGCGAGCAGTCCCGGGTCCCGACGACGATCACGGTGCCGTGGGTATCGGCGAGCACCTGCGCCTCGACGTGCCGCGGCCGATCCAGGTACCGCTCGACGAAACACTCGCCGCGGCCGAACGCGGTCACCGCCTCGCGGACCGCCGATTCGTACAGGTGCGGGATCTCCTCCAGGGTGCGGGCCACCTTCAGGCCGCGGCCGCCGCCGCCGAAGGCCGCCTTGATCGCGACCGGCAGGCCGTGCTCCTGCGCGAATGCGACCACCTCGTCGGCGCCGCCGACCGGCTCCTTGGTGCCCGGCACCTGCGGCGCGCCGACCTTGGCCGCGATGTGCCGGGCCGTCACCTTGTCGCCCAGGTCGCGGATCGCCTGCGGCGTCGGCCCGATCCAGGTCAGCCCCGCGTCGATCACCGCCTGCGCGAAATCGGCGTTCTCCGACAGGAACCCGTAGCCGGGATGCACCGCGTCCGCTCCGGCGCGGGCCGCCACGTCCAGCAGCTTGGCCATGTCCAGGTACGAATCCTTCGGCGTCGCCCCACCGAGGGCGAACGCCTCGTCGGCCACCCGGACGTGCAGCGCGTCCCGGTCGGGGTCGGCGTAGACGGCGACCGATCGCAGGCCGGCGTCCCGGCAGGCGCGGGCGACCCGAACGGCGATCTCGCCGCGGTTGGCGATCAGCACGGTGTGCACAAGCGTTCCTCTTCTGTCTCTGCCGGTCCGGGAAGCTGGATCGGTCCGGGTGGTGCCATCGGTCCGGGAAAGTCAGGGGTCGACCCACAGGTCGGTGACGGAGATCCCGACGTCCGCCAGCAACCGCCGGATCAGCGGCAGCGAGATGCCCAGCACGTTGCCGGCGTCGCCGTCGATGCCGTCGACGAACCAGCCGCCGAAGCCGTCGATGGTCAGGGCACCCGCCACCCGCAGCGGTTCGCCGGTGGCCAGGTAGGCGTCGAGCTCGGCCTCGCTGGGCCGGCCCATCCGGACGATGGTCGAACCGGCATCGGTCACTGCGGCGGCGATCCGGCCGTCCCGGACCAGCCGGACCGCGTGCCCGGTCAGCAGCAGGCCGTCCCGGCCGGCCATCTGCTGCCAGCGCAGCCGGGCCTGGGTCGCGTCCGCCGGCTTGCCCTGCAGTTCCCCGTCGATCAGCAGCATCGAGTCGCAGCCGATCACGACCGTGCCGGCCTCGCCGGCATTCTCGGCAATCAGCGCGGCCGCCACCGCGTCGGCCTTCGCGTCGGCCAGTGCCTGCACCCGCTCCTCTGCGGGCGCCAGCTCGAGCCGGGCCAGGATCGCGTCCTCGTCGACGTCCGACACCCGCACGATCGGGTCGAGCCCGGCGGTCCGCAGCACGCCGAGGCGGGCGGGCGACGCCGAGGCCAGGACCACCGTCAGCCGCTGGCGGGTCATCGGGCCAGCCCCGAGGCCCACCAGCCGACGGGTGACGCCGGGTCCAGGCCGAGCCGGTGCGCCGGATCGCCCCACACCGACCGGGCCGCCGGGTCCGGCGCCGGCTCATTCGAGGCGGCGGCGATGGCGGTCAGGATGGCGATGACGGTAGCCGCGTCCTCGTCGTCGCGGCGGCGGGTGGCCGGTCGGGCGGACGCTGCGCCGCCATCGGGCCGTCCGCTCACAGCACTGCTCCCGACGGCGCGCTCGCACGCTCCGCGCCCCTGCCGGGCGCACTGCTGCGGCGTGAATGGTTCGCTCTGATCTCGAGCCCTCCCGCCCGCCCTGCGCTCACAGGGGGATGTTCCCGTGCTTGCGGGGCGGCAGCGTCTGGCGCTTGTCGGCCAGCACCCGCAGGGCCCGGGTGATCGCGCCGCGGGTCGCGGACGGCTTGATGATCTGGTCGACGTAGCCGCGTTCGGCGGCGACGAACGGGTTGGCCAGGGTGTCCTCGTACTCGGTCTGCAGGCGCAGCCGCTCCGCGGCAACCTCGGCCGAGTCCGGCCCGAACTGCTCGGCCAGCGCACCGAGTTCCTTGCGGTACAACACGTTCACCGCCCCGGACGCGCCCATGACGGCGATCTGCGCGGTCGGCCAGGCCAGATTGACGTCGGCGCCCAGATGCTTGGAGCCCATGACGTCGTACGCGCCGCCGTAGGCCTTGCGGGTGATCACGGTGATCAGCGGGACCGTCGCCTCCGCGTAGGCGTAGATCAGCTTGGCGCCCCGCCGGATGATGCCGTTCCACTCCTGGTCGGTGCCGGGCAGGAAGCCGGGCACGTCGACGAAGGTCAGTACCGGAATGTTGAACGCGTCGCAGGTGCGGACGAACCGGGCCGCCTTCTCCGAGGCGTTGATGTCCAGGGTTCCGGCCAGGTGCATCGGCTGGTTGGCCACGATGCCGACCGGCTTGCCCTCCACCCGGCCGAAGCCGACCAGCACGTTCGGCGCGTACAGCTCGTGCACCGGCAGGAACTCGCCGTCATCCAGGACCGCCCGGACGGCGGTGGCCATGTCGTACGGCTGGTTCGGCGAGTCCGGGATCAGCGTGTCCAGGGCCAGGTCGTCCGGCGTCAGCTCCTCGGCGTCCACCCGGTACCCGGGGGTCACCGGCGGCCCGGTCAGGTTGTTGGACGGCAGATAGGACAACAGGTCGCGGACGTACTCGATGGCCTCGGACTCGTCCTTGGCCAGATAGTGCGCGTTGCCCGAGCGGGTGTTGTGGGTGCGGGCGCCGCCCAACTCCTCCAGCGTCACCTTCTCGCCGGTGACCGAGCGGACCACATCGGGCCCGGTGATGAACATCTGCGAGGTCTTGTCGACCATCACGATGAAGTCGGTCAGTGCGGGGGAGTAGACGTGCCCGCCGGCGTTGGCCCCCATGATCAGCGAGATCTGCGGGATCACGCCGGACAGGTGCACGTTGCGCTTGAAGATCTCGGCGTACAGGCCGAGGGAGACCACGCCCTCCTGGATGCGGGCGCCGCCGCCCTCGTTGATCCCGACGACCGGCCGGCCGGTGTTCAAGGCGAAATCGAGGATCTTGACGATCTTCTCGCCGTACACCTCGCCCAGCGAGCCGCCGAACACGGCGACGTCCTGGGAGAACACGCAGATCTCCCGGCCGTCGACGGTGCCGTACCCGGTCACCACCCCGTCGCCGTAGGGCCGGTTGCGGTCCAGGCCGAAGTTGGTCGACCGGTGCCGGGCGAACGAGTCGAACTCGACGAACGAACCGGGATCCAGCAGCAGGTCGATGCGCTCGCGGGCGGTCAGCTTCCCCTTCGCGTGCTGCCGCTGCACGGCCGCATCCGACCCGGCGTGGATGTGCTCGTCCAGGCGGCGATCCAGGTCGGCCAGCTTGCCCGCGGTGGTGTGCGGCGGACCGGCCGGTGCCGAACCGGCATCGTTCGGCGGGGCTCCGCCGGCCGCGGCTGCGGGGGCGGCGACATCGGGGGCATCAGTGGTCCGACTCACGGGCGTGAGGGTACCCAGCCGGTCCCGCCCGTCGGACCACCGTGAGACGCAGTTCACGCGGGGTGAGTCTGAGTTTCACACCCGAGTCGAGTCCAACGACCCTGGTGGCCCGCCCGCGGGCGGGCGCAGCCTGATTCCAGTCGTGGCCCACCGCAGTGCCACGCAGAGGAGGAGCGATGACCCGCAAGAAGGTTCTGGTGCTCGGCGGCAACTTCGGCGGGCTGACCGCCGCGTTGACGGTCAAACAGGAACTGCACGGGGACGTCGACGTCACCGTGGTGTCGGCCGCCGACCGGTTCCTGTTCAATCCCTCGTTGATCTGGGTGCCGTTCGGCAAGCGGCGGCCCCAGGACATCACCTTCCCGCTGGCTCCCACGTTCGCCGAACACGGTGTCGACTTCGTGCACGGCGAGGCGACGGAACTGGACCTGGCGGCCCGGCGGGTGAGCACGACGGCCGGCCCCTACGACTACGACTACCTGGTGATCGCCACCGGATACCGCAACAACTTCCAGGCCGTGCCGGGTCTGGGACCGGATGGAAACGCGTCCACGATCACCACCCTGGAGGACGCGGTGCACGCCGGCGAGGCGTGGCGCCGGTTGCTGCGGGAGCCGGGTGACGTGGTCGTCGGGGCGACGCAGGGGGCCGGATGCTTCGGTGCGGCCTACGAGTTCCTGTTCAACACCAGCTACCAGCTTCGTCGGGCCGGCCTGAAGAACAAGGTCAAGCTGACGTACATCACCTCCGAGCCGTTCCTGGGGCACTTCGGCATCGGTGGCCTGCCGCACGGCGAATCGCTGCTCGGCATGTTCCTGAAGAAGGAGGGGATCGAGCCGGTGGTCGGCGTCGCCATGGACCATGTCGACGACGGTCGGGTGGTGCTGGCCGACGGCCGAACCGTCGACTTCTCCTTCGCGATGATCGTGCCGCCCTTCGTCGGGCAGGAGGTGATCGCCAAGGCCACCGACATCGCCGACGACAAGGGCTATGTCAAGGTCCGGGACACCTACCAGACCCCGACGCACGACGATGTCTACGCGGTCGGCATCGCCGCCGCGGTGGCAGTGCCGTGGCAGACGCCGACGCCGGTCGGCATTCCCAAGACCGGTTTCCCGACCGAGCAGCAGGCCCATGTGGCCGGCATGAACATCGCCGCGCAGATCCGCGGCGAGCAACCTGGGCTGCACAAGGAGTTCGGCGACATCCCGGCGGTCTGCGTGATGGACGCCGGCAACAACGGCGTGCTGATCCTGGCCGACAAGATGTTGCCGCCCCGCAAGCACGGCGTGCTGATCCCGGGCCCGCAGAATCACGCCATGAAGCTGGGCTTCGAGAAGTACTTCATGTGGAAGATGCGCGGCGGGCACGTCGGTCTGCCGTAGCGGGTCGGAGCACGCAGCCGCTGCGTGATCGAACGACCCGAGGGTGCCTGTCCGGTGCTCGTCGGACGTCTCGCGGTCTCGGTGATCCGCGGTCGCCTACGGTGACCGGGTGTCGACTGCCACTCCGGACGATCCCCGGGCCCCGATCGATCCCGCCGATGTGGTCGCCCGGCTGGCCCCACCCGGTCGGTGGACGATCGACTGGACGGCGCAGACCGGCTCGACCAACGCCGATCTCGCCGCCCGCGCCGAGTCGGGTCGAGTGGGTCAGGGCCAGGTGCTGGTCACCGAGGAACAGACCGCCGGACGAGGCCGGGCCGGCCGGGACTGGCACTGCCCACCAGGAGCCGGGCTGATGTTCTCCGTCGCGCTGGACCTGCCGGCCGTGCCGATGGACCGGCGCGGCTGGGTCGGGGCCGTTCTCGGCCTGTCGATCGTCGCCGGCCTTCGACGGTCCGCCGCGGTCGACGCGACGCTCAAGTGGCCCAACGACGTGCTGATCGGCGGCGCGAAGTGCGCCGGCATTCTCGGCGAGGTCGCGGGCGGCCTGCTCATCGTGGGGTCGGGCATCAACGTCTCCCTCACCCGGCAGGAGCTGCCCCGGGCGGACGCGACGTCGCTGACCCTGTCCGGTGGGGTCGCCGACCGCGCCACCCTGCTGGCGGCGATCCTGGACGAACTGGCCCAATGGTGCGACCGCTGGACGGCCGCGGCCGGCGACGTGGATGTGGCCGGGATCCGCCCGGCCTACCTCTCGGTGTGCTCGACGGTCGGCGCGCAGGTCAGGGTGCTGCTGCCGACCGAGCACTGGGTATTCGGGGAAGCCGTCGACGTGGACGCCGGAGGCGCGCTCACTGTTCGCGAGGCCTCCGGGGCTCGCCGATCTTTCACTGTCGGTGACGTCGTGCATGTCCGGACGTCGCCGACCGGCTGACCGTCAGTCAGGAGCGCATCTGATGATCCGCCTTGCTGCGCCAACCCGCCACGAACGGGCGCGTGCCGACCGCCCTCCCGACGCGGCGCAGCAGGGCGTGCACAACGGCACCAGCGGCCACTGCATCCGGTACGGCGGGTTGCCGTTGATCGGTGGGCGGTTGGCCTTCCACGGCGGGCGTCGGCGCGGCCGGTCCGGCCGACTCGGCGGCGCCTCGGGTCGATGATGACCGGTGGGTCGCGCCCGGCCGTACTCGGGCGCGGCCGCCGATCGCCCGGTACCGGCGATTAGGGTCGACGCTGTGTCTGATCCGTCGCGTGTCGCGTCCACCGTCGCGCAGCGGCTGACCGCGGCCCGGCAAGGGGTCCGCGACGCCGCGCTGCTCGCCGGACGGGATCCGGACGAGGTGCGGATACTGCTGGCGACCAAGACGATGCCGCCCGCCGTGATCAGGGAGGCGTTCGCCGCCGGCGGCACCCTGATCGGCGAGAACCGGGTCCAGGAGGTGCTGGCCAAGGCCGACGCACTGGCCGACGTCCCGCACGAGACCCATTTCATCGGCCACCTGCAGTCGAACAAGGTGAACCAGGTGCTGCCGTACATCCGGTGCCTGCAGACGCTCGACTCGGCCGCCCTGGCCGCTCGGCTGCAGGCCCGGCTCGCGGTGCTCGACCGCGGATTGGACGTGCTGATTCAGGTGAACGTGTCGGGGGAGGCGAGCAAGTCCGGCGCGCCGCCGGCGGCCGTGCGTGAGCTGGTGGCGGCCGTCGCGGACGCGCCCCTCCTGACGGTGCGTGGCTTCATGACGATCGGCCTCAATTCGCCGGATCGGGCGGCGGTGCGACGCGGGTACGCGCAGCTGGCCGGCATCCGGGACCGGGCGGTCGGCGAGGGATGGCCGGGAGCGGACGCGGCGACCGAGCTGTCGATGGGGATGAGCGGCGACTACCTCGACGCCGTCGCCGAAGGCGCCACGATCGTCCGGCTGGGCTCCGTGGTCTTCGGTCCCCGCACCCCCGTTCCGCGGCCGGCCGAGCCCGCCGCGCGGGGCTGATCAACTCGGCCGCACACCCGCATATCGGGCGCGTTCGCCGACTCGCCAGCTATGCGGGTTCAGCTCGTCGGGAACCTGTATGTCTGGCGAGTCGGCGCACCTTCGGTGACCGCTGACCAGCCCGCGGGGTCCCGGCGTCACCCGGTCGGGGCGATTCGGGTGTCGCGATCACGGTGATCAGAGCGTCCTGATGTCGGGCCGACGGTCCGGCGGTAGCGTGATCCCAGCGCCCGTCGGTCACGCGCACGACGGTCGGCGCGGACCGCCCGGTCCAGGGGATTCGTCGAGGAGAGTGACATGCCCTACCCGGACAATCTATTGGTCACCGGCGAGAAGATCTACGTGCGCAAGCGCCCGCACTGGAAGGTCCTGGTCCTCCCGTTCATCTTCTTCGTGCTGATCATCGGTGGCTGCGCCGCACTGCTGGCCTTCCTGAACGGCCGCGACTGGCCGAGCTGGGCGACC
Organism: Nakamurella sp.; assembly: GCF_044224575.1. Classification (GTDB taxonomy): domain Bacteria; phylum Actinomycetota; class Actinomycetes; order Mycobacteriales; family Nakamurellaceae; genus Nakamurella. The sequence continues at coordinate 108,015 of NZ_JBGAKE010000004.1, read as the reverse complement.
TGGGCGATCGTTGCCGTCGCGGTCATCGCGCTGTTCGTCCTGGTGCTCGTTCCGTTCATCCGGTGGCGGACCGAGCATTTCGTGATCAGCAGCCACCACATCTTCTTCCGCACCGGCCTGCTGTCCCGTCGGGAGCACCAGATTCCGCTGGGGCAGATCGCCAACATCGAAACCGAGGTCACCTTCTGGGGTCGCTTGATGGGATTCGGATCGCTGATCGTGGAGTCGTCGGCGGACCAGCCGCTGAAGTTCCGGAATGTCGCGAACCTGTCCAAGGTCCAGTCGATGCTCAACCAGCTGATCCGCGACGAGAAGGAACTGCTGCACCGCGGGCACATGGAGGTCGACGACTGGGCGGCCGGCGACAGCCCCGACGACCGGGACCGGCAGGCGCGCCCCGGTCCGGATCCCGCCGGCGCCCACCACGCCGGGCAGTCCGGCACGGGGCAGTGGCCCGCCCAGCAGGGGGCGCCGCCGGGCGGTCAGCCGGCGTACGGTCAGCCCTACGGTCAGTCGGCCTACGGCCAGGGTTATCCGCCCCCCGCCCAGGGGTACCCCCCGCCGGGCCAGACCCAGGGGTATCCCCCGCCGGGTGGTCCGGGGTACCCGCCGCCGGGCTACCAGCAGACGCCCGGCTACCCGCCGAACTACCCGCCGCAGGCGGGGTATTCGCAGGGGTATCCGCCGCCGGCGGGCGGGTATCCGCCGCCGGCCGGCTATCCCGCTGAGGGAGCGCCGGGCTACCCGGCGTCCGGTCACCCGCAGGGGTATCAGCAGCCGAGCTATCCGCCGCCGGCCGCCGCGTGGGGCGCGGCCCCGTCGAGCAGTACGTCGCCGGGTGCGGGCGAGCCGCCGGCGTCGGCCGAGCCGACCGTCTACACGCGGAGCCCGGCCGCCGGTGCCGCGGACATGTCCGGCGACGACCTGAATGAGCCGGCGCCGACGGTACTGACCCGGTCGCCGATCGCGTCCGGTTCGGCGCCGTCGGGGTCGGGGTCGGCAACCGACGCGGCGAGCGCGACGCCCGCGGGTGGCCCGCCGTCGAGAGCGGATACGACGGCGCCGGGAGAGGCCGGCGCGACCCGCGGCCGGCACGCCCAGCCCACCGGGTCGACCCCGCTGCCGAACTTCGACGAACCGGATCCGACGGTGATGCTGCGCTCGCCCACCGTCGACGCCGCCCCGCCCGGTGAGGACGGCGCCGGTCCGGCCGGTCCGGCCGCGCGGCCCTGATCGGGACCGCCCGACAGCGAACAATCCGATCGCCGGGGCCGGGGCCGGTCCGGCCGCGCGGGCCGGATCGGGCCCGTCCGAACCGATCCGGGTCCATCGGCCGATCGTCGCGCCGGTTCCCGGGGTCGCCCACCCGCCGCCCGGCGACGAGCGGCGGTCCGGTCCGGCCGGCACCGTATGGTGGTCGTCGTGACGACGGTGCTGTTGGTCGAGGACGATCCGGCCATCGCGCAGCCGCTGACCCGCGCGCTGCAGCGGGAGGGCTATGAGGTCCGGCCCGCGCCTACCGGCGGCGCGGCGGTCGCCGCATTCGGTGAGAACGGCGCCGAGATCACTCTGGTCATTCTCGACCTCGGCCTGCCCGACCTGGACGGGCTCGAGGTGTGCCGGCGGATCCGGGCGGCCGGCAAGGATCTGCCCGTGCTGATGCTCACCGCCCGCACCGACGAGGCGGACTTCGTGGTCGGCCTGGATGCGGGCGCCGACGATTACGTCGCCAAGCCGTTCCGGATGGCCGAGCTGCTGGCCCGGGTGCGCGCGCTGCTGCGTCGCCGGGTGCCCGCATTGATGGAGATCGGTGGGGTTCGGGTGGAGACCGGGTCCCGGCGGGTCGAGGTGGACGGGGTCGAGGTCACCCTGTCGAACAAGGAGTTCGAGCTGCTGCGGGTGATGATGAGCCGGGCCGGTCAGGTCGTCACGCGCGAGGAGATCCTGTCCGAGGTGTGGAACGACCCGACGATGAAGACCTCGAAGACCCTGGACATGCACATGTCCTGGTTGCGGCGCAAGATCGCGCGGTCGGCGGCCAACGGCCGGGACCGGGCGGACCAGCGGATCTCGACCGTGCGTGGGGTCGGCTTCCGCTTCGAAACGGACTGAGTGCGGTGGCTCGGGCTCGCCGCACGAGTCGACGGAATCCGTCTCACTCGGGCTTCTGATGCGTCGACGGGTACTGGTCTCCATCCTGCTCGTCATCGCGGCGACGGTGCTCACCTTGGGTGTGCCGCTGTCCATCGTGTCCTGGCGGGTCGTCGACGACCTGATGCGCAGCGACCTGAACAGCCGCCTGGAGTCCATTGCCGCATCGATCGCCAATCAGAGCAGCTCGTCGGCCATCGACCTGGGACAGTTGGCGGCGGCGGTGCCGCCGGGCGGCCGTTTGGACATCACCATGGCCGGCCGGATCGACCAGTCCATCGGCACGTCACCGTCCAACCAGGTCTACTCCGAGCAGCTGGCCATGGCCGGCGGCGGGAACCTGCGGCTGTCGGTGCCGGAGAGCTATCTGCGGGCCGAGCAGTGGAAGGCTCTCGCGCTCGTGGCGCTGGCCGTGCTGCTGTCGGTGGTGGTGGGAGCCGGGGTAGCGGTGCTCACCGCCCGGCGGCTGACCACTCCGTTGACCGACGTCGCCCGGCGGGCGGCCCGGCTCGGCTCGGGCGATTTCCGCACCTTCCGCCGGCGCTACGACATTCCCGAACTCGACCGGGTGGCCGATGTCCTCGATTCGTCCGCGCAGGACATCTCCGAGCTGATCGCCCGGGAGCGCGACCTGGCCGGCGACATCTCTCACCAGTTGCGGACCCGGTTGACGGGCCTGCGGTTGCGGCTGGAGGAGCTGGCCGAGTACCCCGACCCGGACGTGCAGGCCGAGGTGCAGGAGGCTCTCGAGCAGACCGACCGCCTGGTCACGGTCGTCGACGACTTGCTGGCGAACGCTCGATCGCAGCGGGCGGCCGGGGCCAGCGAGCTGGAGCTGTTCGACGAGCTGGCCGAGATCCAGGCGGACTGGGGTCCGCAGCTGACTGCGGTCGGCCGTTCGCTGACCGTGCGGTGCAGCCGGGACGTGCGTGTCCACGCAACTCCGGGCCGGCTCCGCGAGGCCATGGGGGTGTTGGTGGAAAACTCGCTGCGGCACGGGGCCGGGTCGGTGACCATCCTGGTCCGCCCGGCCGGCCGCAGTTCCGGCGGGATGGTCGCGCTGGAGGTGAGCGACGAGGGCCCCGGCATCCCGGAGGGGCTCGTGGCGCACGTTTTCGACCGTGGGGTATCCACCGCGTCGTCGACCGGCATCGGGTTGGGTCTGGCCAGAGCCTTCGTCGAGGCCGACGGCGGTCGGCTGGAGCTTCGTCGGGCGGTGCCACCGACGTTCGCGATATTCCTGACCGTCAGTACGCCGCCCGTCGATGGCGACCCGGAGCCGTCGCCGGAATCCGCGAGCGTACCGGCCCCGTCAGGATGACGGGTCCGTCTGACGCCTAGGCGTGGCGGGTGTAGCCGGCGGAGTCCGGACGAATCGGCTGGCCGGGGATCCGCTCGGTGGCGGGCGCCTCGGCCGCGGCCTGGGCAGCGGTCTCCACGGCGACGATCTCCGGATGCGAGGGGGTCAGCTCCTCCGGGAACACGAACTTGCGGTACGCCCAGAAGCGGAACGCCATGCCCAGCGCGGTGCCGATGACGTTGGCCGCGATGAAGTTGGCCACCGTGACCGTGAGCGCAGAGTAGTTGCCGGCGTTGATCCCGAGGACGTACTGGGAGACCGCCAGGGGAACCAGGTTCAGGCCGAGCGCGATTCCGTTCACGACGAAGAACAGCATCGCCTCGTGGTGCTTCTCGCGGCCACCCCGGGTGTTGAACGACCATTCCCGATTAAGGATGTAACTGAAAATCGTGGCAATGACGACCGAGATCGCCTTCGCGGTGACGACCTTCTCGGCCAGGACCGTGTGCGACAGCAGGCTGAACAGGCCGACGTCGACGACGTAGCTGGTGCCCCCGACGACCAGGAACTTTGCCAGTTCCCGGTATTTGACAGGCAGGTGCTGTCGCACGGTTTCGATGAGGGCCACGATGCGAGTCTACGGGGCAAACGTTGGTAGTCCAGGAGCCGACCCGCGAAAGAGAAAAACGTCTCAGGCGCGCAACCCCGGAGAAATATTCAAATTTCGGTAAAGGTTTCGTCAAAGGCCGGTAAATTGACCCGAGCCTCTGCCGGCCGCCTTTTCCGAACCGCACCGGACGACACCGAATCTACCCTCGGTCGCGGCTTGTCGGCGTCGGATCCACCGGAGGGTGTTCACGATGCCGGAGGTGCGGAACTCACGGTGACCGGATCACCGACCGGGATCGGGGCACCCTCCGGGCGGTCGGCCGGCTGGTCGGAGCTCGACGTTGCCGCCGGGGTGGGCGACGGGGCGGGCCGGTCGATCGTCAGGTCCACCTGCACCGAGCCCCCGGGGACGTCGAACCGGGCGGTGCCATCCTGCGCATCGGAGCCGACTGCCAGGTCGACCGTGACGGTGACCGATTCCCCGGGTGCGATGGCCGGCAGGGTACAACTCGTGCCGGTCCCGGCGTCGGCGCCGTCGACGGTGATCGAGGCCGCGCTGATGCCGGCCGGCAGGGTCAGCTTCACCGCCGTGCCGGCTGAGGTCTCACCGCCGTCGTTGCGGACGGTCAGGGTGATGGTCCCCGAGCCTGCTGCTGCGGGGGGCTGCCGGACGACCGGCGAGCCCAGGGCCAGGTGCGCCGGGTCGGGCGGGGGCGTGCTGCTCGCGGGCTCGGTGGCCTCATCCGTCGGCGCCGGGGATTCACTGGCCGTCGCGCCGGTGCTCGGCACCGACGTCGTCTCCGACATCGATGACCGGGTGAGCTCGGTTTCCGGGGTCGTGCTCTCGGGTGCCGATGAACCGGTGGGCGGCGGCAGTTCGGTCGTGGCGTCGGTTGACCCGCTGATGCTCGGAGCAGCGTCCACGGTGCCCGGCAGCGGCACGGTGGTCGACTCCTTGACTGATCCGTTCGGCGCCTCGGTGAGGTTCGGGGCCGTCGTGACGGTCGGTCCACCGGGCTCGGCCGGGATCGTCGTCGCGGTGCCAGGTGTGGGCGATGTGCTGACGCCCGGTGGTTGCACCGCGTTGACCTGCGCGAACTGGGACGAGCCGTCGGCCGTCACGCTCACGCTGCCGGTCGTTTCCCCGGAGCGGAGGCCGACCCACACATCCACCGTGGCGGTCTGGCCGCTGCCGAGTCGAGGCAGATAGCAGGGAATGTTCAGCGGCGCGCCGCAGTACTGCAGCAGTCCGGTCTGGACCAACGGCCCGACCAGGTTCGTCACACCGACCTGGATCGGGGTGGGGCCGACGGCGGAACTGCCGGGGTTCGTCGCGGTCAGTCGCAGGTGCGCCACGGTGAGGTCGACCGTCGGGACTCCCGGTATGCGAATGGGCCAGTTGCGGGTGCTGCCCCAGTACCGCTCGACCACCGTCAATTGAGACAGCACCAGCTTGGGCGCGCTCACCTGGAGTTCCCTGGAGCCGTCGGTCAGCGGCACCTTGTTCCCGGCAACGTCGGTGATGGTGACCGGGAGCCGTCCGGCGACCAACTTGGCGTCGATGGCGACGGTGATGGTGAACGTGTCACCTTGGCAGGTCAGCGTCGACACCTGACCGCCGCAGCCGGACAGGCTGACCAATGGGCTGTCCGAGGTGACGGTGAGCGGGCCGGGCTCGGCCGATTCATCCGTATGCCGGACGGTCAGCGCCAGGGTGGGGGAGGTGCCGGCCGGGAACGGTCCTGGGGGGCTCGCGACGACCTGGCTGAACGCCGGGGCAACCGCGAACTGGATGTGCTGCTGGCGCACCAGGCTGACGCTCAGGTCGTAGAAGCCGGCCTTCGTCGTGGCCGGCACATCGATCTTGAGCACGGCGGTGACCGACTTCCCGGCCGGGATGGGCGGCAACGCGCAACTGGTGGTGCACTGCGTGCCGTCGCCGGGGTCGATGCCGGCAATCGTGTAGCCGGGCACGGAGACGTCCACCACCTTGATCGGATCGCCGCCGAGGTAGGGCGACGCCCCGCCGTTGCGGACGGTCACCGAGAACTGACCCTGCCCACCGGCGACCGGCCGGATGTTGAGCATCAGATCACCGGCGACCAGCCGCGGGGCGCTGAGCACGGTGATCGGCTTGACCTGGATCGTCCGTTCGCCGCTGGCATCGGACGCGGTGAGGGTGAGTTGCTTCGCCGCGAACGTGTCGGGCACGGTGATCTGGAGCGCGACGGTGTGATCGTCCCGCACCGGGCACGAGGTGAGCTTGTCCGCGCAGACCACCCGGACGGCGGGGTCGTCGGAGGTGACCGTGATCGACCCCGGCCGAACACCGTCGGCGACTGTGGCCGTGAGCGTCACCGGCTGGGGTGCACCGTTGGCCGGCAGCGTGGTTTCCGGGTCGGCCTCGAGGCCGGTGATCCCGGCCTGCACGGCCAGCGTGACCGGGACCGCCGGCTGATCGGGGAGCTCGACCTGGGCCGTGGCCTCGGAGGGGGCGCCGGGCTCGACGGAGACGTCGACGGTCACCCAGATGTCGTCACCACTGCCGATGCTCGGCAGGGCGCACCCGTCGCCGGTTGCCGCGAACGTCGCGGCGGCGCCACAGCGCACGCCGTCGATCGTCATCCCGGTCACCGTGAAGCCCTCGGGCACGGTGACGCCGACACGCTCATCGCCGAGCGACGGGGAGCCGCCGGTATTGCGGACGAGCACATCGAACGAACCCTGGCCGCCGGCGGTCAGCGGCGCGTTCTTGATGGCGGCCACCTGCAGGCTCGCCGGCTTCGCGATGGCCAGCGGGGTGACGGGAACAGATCGCCCCCCGGCGTCGGACGCGGACAGTGCCAGCGGGCCGGCGGGGGTGCCGATCGGCACCGTGATCGTGATGTCGAAGGCCGTGCCGTCGCAGGTGAGCAGACCCGGGCCGGCACCCGCCTGGCAGGTCGTTCCGGTGACGGTGACGGCGTCGCCAAAGCTCAGCGTGAGCGCTCCGGGGCCGGACAGCTCGCCGTCCACCTCGACCTTTCGGGTGGTAGCCCGGCCGTCGGGAGACAGATCCGTGGCCGGGTCGATGGTGACCCCGGTGATCGGCGACGAGACCTCGGTCTCGACGGGGTCGGCGGCGATCTGGCCGACCTGGATGGTCACCCGGATCTTGTCGCCGGGCAGCGTGGCTGCGGCACCGAGTTGGAACGTGAGGCCGACCGGCTTGTTCGCGGCGACCGGGTTGAGCGTGCAGTCCTCACCGGTGCAGTTCACCGCGTTCTCGGGGGTGGCGCCGATGATCCGAAGCGGGTTCGGGTCCAGTTCGCGGCCATTCAGATCCTGCGCGATGACCCGGATGTCCAGACCGGCGGCGGTCGGCACGTCCCCGGTGTTGGTGGCGGTCACCGTCAGGGTGCCGCCGGCCCCGGCGATCAGCGGTGACACGGTGAGGTCGGACAGCGTCAGCGAGCTCGGCGCGAGCACCGGGAGCTGCCCGAAGGTGTTCTCGATCGTCCGGTCACGCTGGTCCTTGGTGACGAAGCCCGTCAGCTCCGTCACTCCCGGTGCGAGGGTGAGTCCGATCTGCCGGCTCTCGCCGTCGAACGGGCAGGTGACCCGCCGCCCGGTCGATTCACCGCAGGTGACGTCGACCTGATCCGATCCGCTGTCGAAGGTGATGTCGCCGAACTCGGTGACCGATTCGTCCACGGGGATCGCGGTGACGGTCACCTCATGGGGTTGACCATCGGCGACCAGTGCGCCGGTCATCGACGCAGTGAGCAGGTTCAGGCCCGGGCCGACCTTGAGGGCCACGCCGGCGGAGTCGGCGGGCAACCTGAGGACGGCGATTCCGCCAGTAGCGGCCGGCGATGCGTGCATCGCGACCTCCACGGTGACCTTCTCGCCCGGGTTCAGCGGCGGCAGCGTGCACCCGTCCGGGGCGGCGGCGGCGAGGTCGGCGACCTCGTCCGACTGACCGCAGGTGATGGCCGAGAGCGTCAACCCGCCCGGCAGCTCCACCCCGACAGCTGCACCGTCGGCGGAGGCGACGCCGCCGGAGTTGGTCACGGTGACCTGGATGGCGCCGGTCCCACCGGCCACCGGCTCCTTGCCGATCTCTGGGGTTCCGTCGAAGGTCAGCCGGGCCGGGGCGGCCACGACCAGCGCACCGAAGTTGTTGTCCAGGATCGAGCGGCCGCGCTCGTCGGTCGCGGTCAACGCCAGCGGCCCGATCGGTGCGTCGGCCGACGCCGTGATCGTCAGCTCGACGGAGTTGCCGGGGCCGAGATCGCAGGTCGCCGGGTCGCCTCCGGCGCACCTGACGGTGACGCCGGTCGGCGCGCCGAAGGTGATCTGACCGGGGTCGGTGACCCCGTCGGCCAGACCGGCCGTGACGGTGACGGTCTGCGGAAGGTCGTCGGCGACCAGGGTGCGGGGGTCCACCCGGAGTGTGGTGATCCCGGGGCCGACCGTGAGGGCGAAGGGTCCGGTCGTCCGCTGGTTGCCGAGCTTGATCTCGGCCGTGCCGCCGGTGGCGGCGGGGGTGGCGTTGAGGGTCAGGGTGACGGTCAGCGACGCCGACGGAGCGACGGGCGGCAGGGTGCACGTGGTATCCGCGCAGGTGACGCCGGTCGTCGTGGTGGTGCCGGCGGTGATGCCCTTCGGCAGGGTCAGCACCAGGGACTGGTCGGTGCCGGACGCGACCCCGCCGGAGTTGGTGACGGTGACCGTGACGCTGCCCCGGCCGCCGGCGACCGGTTGAATCACGGTGCCCAAGGCGACGTCGAGGTCGGCAGGGGCGACGATCTGCACGGCTCCCTCGGGCCCCAGTTCCAGGTCGCGGCCGGCCTCGTCCTGGGCCGTGATCGGCAGTGGCCCGGCCTCCTGGCCCGGGTCGATGGTGACGGCGAGGTCGAATCCGCCGCCCGCACCGGGGGTGCAGGTCGCCCGGCCGTTTTCGCCGACGGTGCAGGAGTCGGTTCCGACGAACGTCACCTCGGTGCTGGTGGAGCTGACGATGACCGTTCCCTTGACCCCCGGCTGAGCCAGGGCCGCGATGACCTGGACGGTCTGGGTCGTGCCGTCGGCGACGAGTTGGGTGGGTTGTGCGTTGAGGCCGGTGATGCCGGGGTCGACGGGCAGCTCGAACGACCGGGCCTCGAGTGGGTCACCATTGGCGCCCTCGACCGTCGCGATCGCGAGCTGCACCGGCTGGGAGGGCATCGTCGGATCCGCTTCGACGGTGAACACGGCAGTGACCGACCCGCCACCGGCCAGCACCGGGAGCGGGCAGGCGGTGGTCGTGCACTCGCCGTCGGGGATCCGGGCGCCGGTGACCCGGACACCCGCCGGTGCCTTCAGCGTGACCTGCTCGCGGCCGGTCGAGGCCAGCAGCCCGGCGTTGGTGACGTCGACGGTGATCTGGCCGATGCCGCCCGACACGGGCACCTGGGTGACGGTCGGCCCGGGCACCAGGTCGGCGGGGGCCTGGCCGACCGGGATGGCCCGCCCCTGGGCGTCGACGAGTTGCAGCGGGCGTCCGGCCGAATCGGTGGCGCTCACCGGGAGGGTGGTCGGGGCCGTGAGTGTCCGCTGGATGATCACCGACAACGCGAAACTGCCGTCGGACTGCGGAGTGCAGCGCACGCTGTCGGACGGCCCGTCCGACGGCCGGTCGGAAGCCGGGACACACCCAGTCGTTGCCGTGAACCGGACGCTCTGATCGTTCGACGCGAAGACGATCGGTTCGGGGGATCCACTGATCCCCATCGACGCACGGACGTCGATCGTTCCGCCCGAGCCGTCGTTGGTCAGCGGGGCTCGGGGGATGCCGACGAGCGAGGTCACCGGCGACTCGACCGTGAGTGGGAGGTCGAAGGTGCTGCCCAGCAGGCTGACGGAGGCCCGCCCGCCGGTGGACTCCCGGCTGGCGTTGATCGTCATCGTCACCCTGACGCTCGATTCCCCGGCGACCGTGACATCGGCGGAGCATTGCTCGGCCGTCGGGTTGCACGACAGGGGGACCGCGGCGCGGGCGGCGGCCCGCAAGCCGCTTCCCTGCGGCCCGACATCGACCCGGGTGACCGTGACGCCCCCTGATGTCTGCACCGACATCGGTGCGGCGGCGGACTGCTGCTGACCCGTGTTGGTGATGGTCGCGGTGACGGACGCGGAACCGCCGGCCAACAAGGTGCCGGTGAGTTGCGGAGCGGCGGAAACGGTGAGGTTGGCCGGGGTGGGCTGGGGTTCCGTGGTGCCGCCGTTGCCCGTATCGCCGCCGTTGCCGCCGTTGCCGCCGTTGCCGCCGTTGCCGCCGTTGCCGCCGTTGCTTCCGCCCGTCCCGCCGGTGCCCGTTCCGCCGGTGCCCGTTCCGCCGGTGCCCGTTCCGGTTCCGCCCGTGCTTGTGCCTGAGCCGGTCCCGGCACCGCCGCTTCCGGCCCCGGCCCCGGTGCCATCGGTCCCCGTTCCGTCGGTGCCGGTGCCGGTGCCGGTACCGGTGCCGGCCCCGGCCGCGGTCGGCGCCGCCGACCCGGCGCCGCCAGAATTCGACCCGGACGGGTCGGTAGCGCTCCCACCGCCGGTGCCGTCCGGCCCGCCCGTGCCGTCGCTCCCGTCGGCCCCGCTCGTCGTCGCCGGAGCAGCGACCGCCGGAGGCTGGTCGGCGGTGTTCGTCGTCGCCGGCGAGTTGTTGGAAACGATGAGCACGATCGCGGCAATCACCGCGGCCGCGACGACCGCGCCGGCGGCCACCAGGCCGCCAACGCCCAGGCTCGCCGCTATTCCGGACAGGCCGGCCGCGGACCCGGCCCCGGCGGCCGTCCCGCCGGCCGCAGCCGCCGCAGCTGGGGCCGCCGCACCTCCCGCCGTCGAGCCACCCGCCGCGCCGGCCGAACCGGTGGCGCCGCCACCGGCCGAAGTGGTCGCCGCGGTGCTGTCGGACGCGGCGGCCAGCGCGCCCAGGCCGAGAGCGGCAGCCCCCGCCGCAGCGGCAGCGGCGGCCGCCGCGACGCCCGCGGCACCGACACCCCCGGCGGCGCCCGCACCGCCGGCCCCCGCCGCGCCCGAACCGGCCCCCGCGGCCCCGCCCGAGCCGGCCCCGCCGGATCCCGAGCCGGCGGATCCGCCCGCCCCGGCGGACAGTGCGCCGGGCACCGCGAGGGGGGTGACCGGCCCAAGGGTGGCCAGGTAGCCGGCCGCCGCGCCACCCAGCAGCAGCGGAGCCAGCAGGCCACGCAGATTGTGGTTGACCTCCTGCAGTTCGGCGGCCAGTGCCCGGCAGCGGTCACATGTCTTGAGGTGGGCGTCGACCTGTTGGGTCTCCCGCTTGGACAACCCGCCGCGGGTCCAGGCGCCGAGTCGCTCGACCGTCGAGCGGCACTGTTCGGCCGCGGTCTCGGCCAGATGGGCCTGCAGGTAGGCCTCGCGCAAGCCCTCCCGCGCCCGGAATGCCAGCGAGGACACGGCGCCGGGCGCCATCCCGAGCAGGGCGCCGACCTGGGCGGGTGACTCGCCTTCCACCTGGGTGTGCCAGAGCACCGCCTGCCAGCGTTCCGGGAGCTGTGCGAACGCGGACGCGACGAGCCCGCTCTCCATCTTCATGAGCACCGGGTCGTCACCCGGGACCGGTGCGTCATGGCTGGTCATGTCGTCGGTGAACTGCAGCCGCTTGTCCTTGCGGGTGCGGTCGTAGGCGGTGTTGCGGATCGTGGTGAACAAGTAGGCACGGAACGCCGAGTCCGGGCCCTTGCCGTCGAGCAGATTGTCCAGCACCCGGGCAAACGACTCGGAGACCAGATCGTCCGCCTCGGCCGCATTGCGCGCGAACTGCCGGGCCAACGTGGTGGCCGGCCCCGAATGCCGCCGGTATAACTCGCCGAACGCCTGACGGTCACCGTTGCGGACCTGAGTGATCAACTCAGGGTCGCTCACGACGTACCCGTCGGCTTCCTCGTCCGGCACGCCGGGATCCTCCTCGATCGCCTCCATGGGGGGAAGGACCGGCTGCCCGACCACACCACCGTGAGTGTCCAACCATTGTCACCCACGAAGCGGCGAACCGTCACCGCCAACCGGATCCGGGGCTCCCGAACGGGCTAACTCGGCCACCGGGCGCCAGCCGGGCTGCCGTCCCGCCACCCCGGCCGGGGCACGGCTCACCCGGGCGAGGAAAAAAATCTGGAAAGTCGCGTGATGACTCCGCGGCCGGCCCGTCTCTCCCATGACACGAAGCGTCCCCGGGCCGTCCGGGGACCGATCCGGCACGCACGACGTGCCGGTTGCGAGCTCAGAAGAAGGGTGCCGAACGAATGGATCAATTCCATCGTGTGATCACCCTGACCAGTGCTGAACTGCGGGAACGCTGGTTCGAGCAGTCCAGTGCGGCCGGTTGGGCGTTCGTCTCGGATTGGCACCACGCCGCCGTTGACGCGTTGTGCGAGGCCTGCCTGCTGGGTCAGAACATCTGGGCGCCGGCGGAACGGCTCGGTTCCGTCCGCGCCGACAAGGGCGTGTCCCTCGGTGAGACGCTGGCCGACCTCGATGGCCTGGCTTGTGTGCTGCCCGACATCGCGGACGGGATCATTCACCGGGCGGCATCGCTTGGTTGGGCCGAACGGATGACAACCCCGCGGCATGCCGTCTTCGATCCGTTGACCGGCCTGGTGTCCGTGGACTACCTGCGGACCCGGTTGGGCGAGGTCTACCGCGCCGCCGAGGTTGCCGGCACGAAGGTCTCGTCGACCCACGGGTTGGTGACCGTTCGGCTGAATCTCGCTGGTCGAATCGGCTGGGATCGGCTCACCCCGCTGATCCTGGCCGGCGACGCGATGCGCACCGTCTTCGACGGCGGGCAAACCCTCGCCCGCCTGGCCGATCACATGGCCATCGTGCTCACCGAGCGCACTCCGATGCTGGCCCGCAGAACCCATCTGCTCACCGGGATGGTCGCCGAGCGATTGGGTCGCGACCAGCAGGCGGACGAGTCACCCGCCCGCATCTGGATCGAACGGCTCCCCGACAACGCGCCGGCCGCCGTCGACCTCATCGGCGAACTGGCCAGGTAGCGGCACACAGATTCCACGGCGGCAGAGGGGACGCCGTGGGCAAGACCCGGGGAGGGTGATCGGGCGTCGGGGATGGACGCTCGAGGCGGCGCGGTGATCGTCCTGCGCCCGGCCGAGAGATCGGCCGGTGGACGGCAGGACGATCATCGCTCCGCGGATCCTCGATCGCGGCCGCTCGGCCAGGCCCGCCTGGTGTGACGCCTCCTCCGGTGCTTGATGGTGGCCTCGCCCGCTCGGCCAACGCGGAGTGCGCCGGGCGATCCGGCTCCTGGCGTCGCCGGATCGCCGCCGGCGCCCTCCTCCGGTGCTTGATGGTGGCCTCGCCCGCTCGGCCAACTACGCTGCCACCCGTGGATACGCGCACCGGCATGCCCCGGGTCGGGATGGTCGGTGGTGGCCAGCTGGCCAGAATGACGCACCAGGCGGCGATCCCGCTCGGCCAGACCCTGCGCGTGCTGTCCGTCGCCCCCGACGACAGCGCCGCCCTGGTCACCCCGGACGTGATGATCGGGCACCACACCGACCTCGACGCACTGCGCGCCTTCGCGCAGGACTGCGACGTCGTCACCTTCGACCACGAGCACGTGCCCGGCGAACACATCCGCACCCTGGTGGCCGAGGGGCACGCCGTGTATCCGGGTGCGGACGCCCTGCAGTTCGCCCAGGACAAGGCCCTCATGCGGGCCCGGCTGGCCGACCTCGGCGTGCCCGTACCCGCCTTCGAGGTGCTGCCGGCCGGCGGGCCCGGGCTGCAGGACAGAGTCGATGGGTTCGGCGAGTCCCACGGCTGGCCGGTCGTCCTCAAGACTGCCCGCGGTGGCTACGACGGCCGCGGCGTCTGGGTGCTCGATCGGCCGGGTTCCGCCGCCGCCCTGGAGCTGCCGGAGACCGGGCAGCTGGTGCTGGAGGCGTTCGTGCCGATGCGCCGCGAACTGGCCGCGGTGGTCGCCCGGTCCCCGTTCGGGCAGGCGGCGGCCTGGCCGGTGGTGGAAACCGTGCAGCGGGACGGCATCTGCGTCGAGGTGATCGCCCCGGCCCCGGGACTGGACGACGACCGGTCCGCCGCCGCGGGCCGGCTGGCCCTGCGCATCGCCGGGGAACTGGGTGTCGTCGGCGTGCTCGCCGTCGAGCTGTTCGAGGTCGATCCGGGACCGGGTGCGCCGGACGGGCTGCTGGTCAACGAGCTGGCGATGCGGCCGCACAACTCCGGGCACTGGAGCATGGACGGGTCGATCACCGGGCAGTTCGAGCAGCACGTGCGGGCCGTCCTGGACTACCCCCTGGGCCGCACCGATCTTCTCGCCCCCTTCACGGTGATGGGCAACGTGCTCGGCGGACCCGCCGACGGGCCGGGTGCCGGCATCGGAATGGACGAGCGGGTGCACCACCTGGCGGCCCGGTTCCCGCAGGTCAAGGTGCATCTGTACGGGAAGGCGTTCCGGCCCGGCCGCAAACTTGGGCACGTCAACGTGCTCGGATCGGATCTCGGGGGGCTGCGGCGGATCGCCGCGCTGTCCGCGGCCTGGCTCAGTGAGGGTGTCTGGGGCGATGGATGGGACGCCCACACGGCCGACCCCCGTCCGGCCCGGCAGGAGGAGGCGATGCTCGGATGAGCCAGGGTGCGGCGAACCGGCCGGGCGCGGTCAGCGGGTCCGACCTGACCGGGGGTCCGAGGTGACGGCCGGCTCGGGGGTGCACGCCGGGCTTGAGGTCAAGGTCGGCCTGATCATGGGGTCGGACTCGGACTGGCGGGTGATGTCCGCCGCCGGTGAACTCCTCGACGAGTTCGACGTGCCCTACGAGGTGGGGGTGGTCTCGGCGCACCGCACCCCGCAGCGGATGCTCGACTACGCCGGGGCGGCGGCCGGCCGCGGCCTGCGGGTGATCATCGCGGGCGCCGGCGGCGCCGCGCACCTGCCCGGCATGGTGGCCTCCGCGACGATCCTCCCGGTCGTCGGGGTGCCCGTCCCCCTGGCGACGCTGGACGGGATGGACTCGCTGCTGTCGATCGTGCAGATGCCGGCCGGGATTCCGGTGGCCACCGTCTCCATCGGCGGCGCCCGGAACGCCGGGTTGCTGGCCGTGCGGATCCTGGCCAGCGGCGAGGGCGAACTCGCCGATCGGCTGCGCATCGACCTGGCCGGGTTCGCCGAGAACCTGGAGCAGATGGTGCTGGCCAAGCACGACGCCCTGCGGGAGAAGACCGGGCGGTAGCTCCCAGCCTGGGGATGCGCCGAGAGTGCAGATACCGTCCTCACCACGTGGATGAGGACGGCTTCCGCACACTCGATCAGGCGGTCACCGGCCGGCATTGCAGCAGCCAGACCCGTCGCTGAGCCCACGCCCATTCGATGTCCAGCGCGTCCGACAGGACAGGGCGCGGCCGGCGGCGGCCGGCCGGGTCAGCCGGCGCGGCGCGCCGGCCTCCAGACCCGGTCCGGCGCGTTCGGATCCGGCCGCCGAGCATGGCCCGGCGGCCGGCCGTGGCGTGGGGCGAGGTCACCGAGCCGGCCACCGGCGCGATCGCGGCCCGCACTCGGCGTTCGGCCGCGCGGCCGATGATCTCCCTGATGGATCGCATCTCCCCGTCACCGTCCTGACTCGTGGGCAGGTGACGGGACGATCAGGACAATCCTGCCCCTTCGGGCCCGGCTCCGGCCGGACAGCCGGCCTGCGCGGCTGACCTTGTGCACTTCCGTCCCAGCGGTCACAGGTCCGATGGGTCGGCCCCGCGAGGCCTAGTTGATCCGCGCGGGGGCGCGGGATGGAAGGGTTAGGATCAAAAGTTACCGACGGGTAACTAGTTGATGTGGCACTCACCGAAGGCGGACCGGGCTCATGAGCACAGATCTGTTCACCCTGACCGAGGACCACCGGGCGATCCGGGCGGCTATCCGGGACCTCGCCGAACACGAGATCGCACCGTACGCGGCTGATGTCGACGAGCGCGAGCGGTTCCCGATCGAGGCGCAGAAGGCCCTCACCGCCGCCGGGTTCCAGGCCGTGCACATCCCGGAGGAGTACGACGGAGCCGGCGCCGACGCCGTCGCCACCGTCATCGTGATCGAGGAGGTGGCGCGGGCCTGCGGCTCGTCGTCGCTGATCCCGGCGGTCAACAAGCTCGGCTCGATGCCGATCATGCTGTCGGCGTCGCAGGAGCTCAAGCAGCTGGTGCTCCCCTCGATCGCCGGGGGCGAGGCAATGATCTCCTACGCGCTGTCCGAGCGGGAGGCCGGCAGCGACGCCGCCGCAATGCGGACCCGGGCGGTCCGGGCGGGCGACGACTGGGTCCTCAACGGCACGAAGTGTTGGATCACCAACGCGGGCGTATCGAGCTGGTACACCGTGATGGCGGCCACGGATCCGGACCAGCGGGCCAAGGGCATCAGCGCGTTCGTGGTGCATGCCGACGACCCGGGCTTCGTCGTCGGCACCAAGGAACGCAAGCTCGGCATCAAGGGCTCGCCCACCCGGGAGATCCACTTCGAGAACTGCCGGATCCCGGGCGACCGGATCATCGGCGAGCCGGGCACCGGCTTCGCCACCGCGATGGCCACCCTCGACCACACCCGTCCGACGATCGGCGCGCAGGCGATCGGCCTGGCCCAGGGCGCGCTCGACATCGCCATCGGGTACGTCAAGGAGCGCAAACAGTTCGGCAAGCACCTGGCCGAGTTTCAGGGCCTGCAGTTCATGATCGCCGAGATGGCGATGCAGGTCGACGCGGCCCGCACCCTGGTGTACCAGGCGGCCGCCGCCGCCGAACGCGGGGACGCGAACAAGACCTACCTGTCCGCGGCCGCCAAGTGCCTGGCCTCCGACGTAGCGATGAAGGTGACCGTTGACGCGGTGCAGCTGCTCGGCGGCGCCGGTTACACCCGCGACTTCCCGGTCGAGCGGATGATGCGCGACGCCAAGATCACCCAGATCTACGAGGGCACCAACCAGGTGCTGCGTCTGGTGATGGCCCGATCGCTGCTGCGGTAGCCGGGAGGCGCAGCGCGGCGGTGGACCGTCATCCGCGTCCGCCGAGCCGGGGCACGCCGGGCAGGTCGATGCCGATGGTCGCGGTGGCGCGCTCGTCGACCGCCACCCGCTCCGCCGGCAGATCGGTGTAGACGTAGGTGCCGCCGGTCGCCCAGGCGGCGAGCGGGCCGGTGATGACGCCGGTGGGCAGCGCGGGAATCTGCGTCGAGAGGAGCACCGCCTCGTCCCCCAGCTCGGCGGCGGCGCGCGTCGCGCCGGCCAGCACCTCGCCGACGGTCAGTGGGCCGGTCCCGGTCGCGACGGCCGGCACACCGGGCCCGGGGCCGGGGGACCGGGGAGTGAACCGATCGGCCTGCGGCAGGATCGCGTCGGCGACGTTGCGCTGGAGGGCGGGCAGGTCCGGCACGGCCAGCCCGAACGGGTGCGGCGAGGCGACGACCACCTCGTCGGCGTCGGCATCGTCACCGACGTCCACGAAGGCGGCCACCACGTCGCCGGCCATCGCCTCGTCGTCGACCACGGTCAACCCGGCCCACCAGCAGCCGAGCAGCAGCGGAAGACCCTGCCAGGACCGGCGCACCCGCCAGAGCACCGGGCTCCCGGGCATCGCGCCGAGTTCGTCGACCAGGTAGCCGGCGGTCTTGGCCGACCAGTTCATCAACGACGCGGTCGACAGTTCGGTGCGCCCCGTCCCGTACCAGACCAGCCGGGGACGATGCGGGTCGGCGTCCGCCCAGGCAGCGAACAGCGCGGCGGTGATGCCCCCTGCGCGGGGGACGGTCAGTTCACGCACGGGACCGACGATGCGGCGAGCAGGGCGACGGGCGCGATGGCCGCAGCGGATCCGGCCGCCGCTGCCGGGCCGGCCGCCGAGGCCGGCGCGAACGCGGCGCCCGCACCGCGCAGCCCCGACGGCACCGGAAGATCGGTGCCTACCAGCACCAGCACGTGCCCGGATTTCACCGACGAGTCGTTGACGAGCTTGCCGATGCCGCCGAACGCCGACTGCACCTGCTGGGCGGCGGCCTCGTCACCGGCGTAGTGGAACTCGGTGGTCTGCTGCTCGTTGCCCTTCTTGGTGCCGGCGACCACGCCGAGCGAACCGAGCGTGAACCCGCCGTCGTTCACCAGTTCGGAGGCCTGGGCGGTGACCCCGTCGGCGATCGTCCCGTCCTTGAGGTCGACGGTGACGCTCGACGGTGTCACCGCGGGATCGCTCGAGGCCGATGACCCCGGGGCGTCGCCCGAACCCGTCGCGCCGACCACGGCGTCGAAGAACGCCCTCACCTGGGCCGGGTCCGTCGCCAGGGCGTCCTTGTCGGTCGACGATTCCGGGCCGGTGGTCGGCACCGTCTCGAAGTTGATGTTGCCCGACGACAGGTTGGTGATCTGTTCGGCGAAGGTCAGCACGTCGAAGCCCTGGTCGAACACCACCGACCGGTCGACGGCGCCGATCAGGTCGCTGAGCTTGGTCGGATTGGTCAGGGTGCCCACCGACAGAATCTTGTCGGCGGCGCCTCGCAGGAACGCCTGCTGCCGCTTGACCCGGTCCAGGTCGCCCGCCGGGAGCCCGTGCCGTTGCCGGACGAACGCCAGCGCCGCGGTGCCCTGCACCTCCTGCTGGCCGGCCGGGAAGTTCGCGCCGGACCACGGGTCGTTGACGGCTTCGTTCAGGCACACCGGCACGCCGCCGATGGCGTTGGACAGCAGGTAGAAGCCGAGCAGGTTGACCTCGGCGTAGTGGTCGATCTTGAGCCCGGAGAACGCCTGCATGACCCGGATCAACATCGTTCGGCCCGCCTCGTTCGACTCCCGTTCGATCTGTGCGCGGTCCGACACCCCCTGGCTGACCAGATGTTCGGCGGTGTAGGCCTTGGCCGTCGCGTAGTACGAGTTGACCTTGTTCGGCTGGTACGGGCCCTGCGAACCGTTCGCGTACGGCCCGACGATCTGGTTCGTCACCCGCGGGCCGATCCAGGTGTCACGGGGAATGGACACCGCGGTGGCCCGGCCGCCACCCTGGGGGACGTGCACCAGCATGATCGTGTCGGTGTTGATACCGCCGCCGTCGTCCTCGGTCCCGACCTGGTCGAGTTCGTCGGCGGACAGCGGGTTGCCGTCCGCGTCCGTCCGGGCGTCCGAACCGACCAGCAGGAAGGTCAGGCCCTCGGCCGAGTTCACGCCGGCGTCACCGGCGTTGCCCGTCGCGTTCGACGTGCCGCTGACGCTCTGCAGGACGTCGGTGAAGGCGTAGGCGACGCCCGCCCCGAGCAGCACGACGACCGACAGTGTGACCGCCACGATGCGGGAGACGAGAAGACCGCGATGCCGCGAGCGGTCGCCCCCGGCGGGGCCACCCCCGGAGCCGGTGGGTGGCGGCGGCAGCGGTGGGCCGGGGGGATTGGGCCCGCGGAACGCGGGCGGCACGTCGGCGGACATCGGCCGGTAGGGGCCGGCGGGCGGGATCTGGCCGCCCTGGTTGCGCCTGGGGGGCGGCATCTGGCTGCCGGCTCGGCCCTCCGGTCGCCCATCGGGAGGGTAGGCGGGCAGCCGACGGGTGGGCGGCGGGGTGGACTGCGACCACGCCTGCGCCGGCGGCTGGTACGGCCGGGCGGTCGGCCCGTCGGGAACGCCGTCCGGCGAGGCGCGGTTCTCCGGCGCCCGATGGTCCGGCGATGGCCCGGGGAAGCGTGGTGCCGAAGTCGGGCCGTATCGCCGCGGGCCGCCGGGGCGGTCAGGTCGATCCGAATTCGACATGCAACTTGCCCTTCGAAATGCCTTGTGTCTGCTGCCAGCTTGCTCCGGGCCACGCAGCCGGCGGCCCGCGGGCCGCCAGTGGTGGCCTTCCGATGGACAGGACGCCCTCGCGCCGGCTCGGTTGCCCGGGTCGGCCTCCCGGCCGGTCCCGCGCCGGTCTTCAGCCAGAGTAGACGCGGTCCCCATGGGATTCCGGTGACGTCGCGGCCCCCGCCGCGCCGGTGAGCCCATGGCGGTCCGGCCGAACCGCGGCGCCAGGTGCGGCACAATGCTGAACCATGCGCATTCTTGTGACCGGCGGGGCCGGCTTCATCGGGTCGACGTTCACCCGGAACCTGATCGCGGACCGTTACCAAGGTCTCGAAGGCTCGCAGGTGATGGTCCTGGACAAGCTCACCTACGCCGGCAACCTGGCCAACCTGGCCGAGGTCGAGGACTCCGATCGCTACGAGTTCGTCCAAGGGGACATCTGCGACGCGGATCTGGCGGCCAAGCTCATCGGGTCCGTGGATGCCGTCGTGCATTTTGCCGCCGAATCCCACGTCGACCGCTCCATCATGGGCGGCGCCGATTTCGTCATGACCAATGTGATGGGCACGCAGACGCTCTTGCAGGCGGCGCTCGACACCAAGTTGACCAAGTTCGTACACGTCTCGACCGACGAGGTCTACGGCTCCATCGAAACCGGCTCCTGGGACGAGAACGAGCCCCTGCTCCCGAACTCCCCGTACTCGGCGTCCAAGGCAGGCTCCGATCTGCTTGCTCGCGCCTACGCCAAGACGCACCGCCTGCCGGTCGCCATCACCCGGTGCTCGAACAACTACGGGCCGTACCAGTTCCCGGAGAAGGTCATCCCGCTGTTCGTCACCAACCTGATGGACGGTCTGACGGTCCCCCTGTACGGCGAAGGCCGCAACGTGCGGGACTGGCTCCACGTGGACGACCACTGTCGGGGTATCGCGCTGGTGCTGGCGGGGGGCCGGGCCGGCGAGGTCTACAACATCGGCGGTGGCACCGAACTGACGAACGCCGAGCTGACCGCCAAGCTCGTCGCGGCGACCGGTCGGGACGAATCGGCCATCGAGCGGATCGTCGACCCCCGCGGTGGCGGGCACGATCTGCGGTACTCGGTCGACCACGGCAAGATCACCCGCGAACTCGGCTACGAACCGCTGGTGCCGTTCGACCAGGGACTGGCCGACACCATCGCCTGGTACCGGGACAACCGCGATTGGTGGGAACCCCTCAAGGCCCGCTCGGTGATCGACCGCTGACATGGAGGACAGGATGCGGCTGCTCGTCGTCGGAGCCCACGGACAGGTGGGCACCGACCTGGTCGCCGCCGCCGGAGCCGCCGGTCTCCCGGTGCGCGGCCTCGGTTCGCGCGAGCTCGACATCACCGACGCCGCGGCCGTGCAGGCGGCCCTGGGGTATCTCGCGGCCGGGTCGGCCGAGACGGGGGCGCGAGGGGTAGTGATCAACGCGGCGGCCTACACCGCCGTCGACGCCGCCGAGACCGACCGCGAGGCCGCCTACGCCGTCAACGAACAGGGGCCGGCCAATCTGGCGATCGCCGCCCAACGGCTGGGGCTGGGCCTGGTTCATGTGTCCACCGACTACGTGTTTCCCGGCGATGGCGCCCAGCCGTACCGGCCGACCGATCCGACCGGGCCGCGCAGCGTCTACGGGGCGTCCAAACTGGCGGGGGAGCTGCGGGTGCTCGAGTCGCACCCGGATGCGCACGTGGTGCGGACCGCCTGGGTCTGGGGCACCACCGGCAACAACTTCGTCAAGACCATGGCCAAGCTGGCGGCCACCCGCCCGACGGTCGACGTGGTCGACGACCAGCGCGGAACCCCGACCCTCGCCGCCGACCTGGCCGCGGGGTTGATCGAGTTGGCCGGCGGTGCGGTCCCCGGCGGTGTCCTGCACGCCACCAACGGCGGCGAGACGACCTGGTTCGAGTTCGCCCGGGCGATCTTCGCGGACCTCGGGCACGATCCCAACCGAGTGCACCCGACGACCACGGACAAGTTTCCCCGGCCGGCGCCGCGGCCGGCCTATTCGGTCCTGTCCGGGGAGGCCTGGGTCAACGCCGGCCTGACCCCGCTGCGGGGCTGGCGGGCGGCTCTGGATGCGACCCTCACGGCGCATCCCGAGGCGTTTGTGCCTGCCTGAGGGGTTCCGCCGGGCTGGCGGTGCCGGTGGCGGTGGCGGTGGCGGTGGACGCCGGACTCGTCACCGACCGATCGGCGTTCGGCGCCGGGCGACCCAGCCGGGCGAGCGCCACCGACACAGCGCCGTAGCCGGCCACGACGACGGCCATGGCCACCGCCGATCCACCCGGCGGCGCCCAGGGCGTCGGTTGCCAGAGAATCTTGTACCAGCCCGGGCCGGCGCTGCCCGTCGCATAGCGCTGGAGATTGTAGAACGCCATCACGACGCCGGCCCCGGCCCAGATGACCAGGCAGGCGGTCAGCAATCGCGCGGCGAAGGCCGACTCGAAAGCCCTTGCTTCGTCCAGTGCGAATCCCGCGAGCACCACGACGCCGACGGTCAGCGGCAGCCCGTACCGCCCCTGCCAGATGAGTCCGGTCTGCGGGTACAGCACGGCCTGCGCAGCCATCGGCACGAGAATTGCCGCGGCCACGGCCGCCAGGAGGGCCAACCGCATCCTGGGCCCGGCCCCCACCAGGGCCGGCACGACCAGCACGCCGACGAGCATGACCGTCGCCCACAGCACCCCGGTGGGCGGCTGGGTGTCCAACCAGCCCAGGACCCCGACCTCTTGCGGCCACCAGTCTCCCGAGTTGAGGTACGTCTGCAGGACGCCGTCGGCGAGTCCGCCGAACGGACCGGCGCCGGTGCCGACGTCCGACGTGCGAGCGACCGAATTCCAGACCAGGCACCCGGCGGTCACCACCACGACACTTCCGGCGGCGACCAGGACCGCGCGGCGTCGGACCTGGACCAGGATCGTCGACCACGGCGCCGCGATCATGAAGACCGCGGCCGGGACCAGCAGCCAGAGGAAGGAAGCCGGGCGGGCGACGACCATGCCGGACAGGCCAACTGCCGTGACGACCGCGAACCACGAGGTCGCCGGATGGTTCGGATGACGCGCCAGGCAGAGCAGGCCGGCCCAGCCGGCGATCGCGCCGGCGATCTCCATGCCGCTCGGGTTGACCGATCCGCCCAGGAACAATGCCATCGGTGTCAGGGCGGCCACCAGTCCCGCTCGGGCCATGACCGATCCGCCGCGCAGGATGACCGCGCTCGCCGCGCCGGTCAGCAGCGCGGCCATGATCAGTGCGGACAGCAGCCGGGCCAGATACAGGGCGGTCGTCGGCGGAAAGAACTGGAAGGGGAGGCCGACGAGCAGGTAGTAGACCGGGTTGTACCGGCCGGCACTGTTGCCGGCGCTCACCGGTGGGCCGGGGTCGTCCGGCCAGTGGGCGCAACTCGCCGGCACCTGCGCCTGGCCGGTGAAACACCGGATCTCGGATTCGATCTGGGTCCATGACCGGGGGATCACGATCTCCGCTCCGCCGGTCGGCAGCGGTGCGTTCAGAAGTTGGCCGCTCCACACCCCACTCGCGCGAAACGAGTGCTGGACCTCGTCGGGCGCACCGCCCGGCGCCGTGGTCAGTGACCAGCCGGCGCCCAGCGTGAAGAACGCGATGAACAGCAGCCCGAGAATCCGCCAACCCGGCCACGCCGCCGGGGTTGGTGCGCCGTTCATGCCGGTCCATTTCGTCGTAGGGCCTCGACGCCCGTCGCTCCGCCGGATTTTACCAACCGGAGCGGCCGGCCCCGGCGGTCGTCAAGTGGTTCCGGGCGGATCGGGCGCCCCGGCCGGACGCGGCGATGCGGGCCCTCCTACGCTGCAAGCCGCGGTCGAGCAGCGCTGCCCACGTCGGCCGCGGTCACGACGCAGGAGGCTGGCCGATGACCGTCACATCCGACGACGTCGAGTCGTTGCCGCCGAGCACCCCGCGATGGCGACCGGGGCCCTGGCTCAGGCGGTTGATGATCGCGGCGCCGGTCCTGCTGCTGGCGGGATTCGCGCTGGTGGCGACGGCGGTGCCGGCCATCCAGGTCCGTCAGTTGTCGATCCTCGACGAGGCCGCACATATCGACTCCGTCTTCAAGGTCCCGTCGATCGATCGCAGCGGCGAGAAGTTCCTTCCGCAGACGTTGGCGGAGATCTCCTGCCGGGGCGGCATCCAGCAGTGGCCGGACTGGGTCCCGCCGCCGTGCGGCATCCCCCAGGGCGTCCCGTCGGACAACTACCAGGTGGGAAGCGGCGGGTACAACACCGCCGATATCCATCCGCCGGTGTACTACTTCGTGACGGCCGCGCTCGCCGGCGTGGCCGGCTGGTTCATCGACTCCGACCCGGTCACCCTGATGCGGCTGACCGGCGGGCTCTATCTCGCGATCGGTGTCTGCCTGACCTGGTGGCTGGCCCGCCGGCTGGGTGCCAATCGCTGGTCCGCGTTCGGCGTCGCCGGCCTGGTGGCGACCGCACCCGACGTCCGGTACATGTCATCGATCGTCAACGTCGACGCCTCGGTGATCATGGCCTCGGCGGCATTCGGGCTGGCCGCGTTGACGGTCTGGCGACGCAGGTCGGCGTGGTGGATATTGCCGTTGCTCGCGATCGGGCTGATGTTGGTCAAGATGACCAATCTGGGCGCGCTGATCGTGACCGCCCTGTTCCTGATCTTCACGGAACTGACCGCCCCGATCCCGCCGGGTGATCCGGTCCCCGAGACCGCCCGGAGCCTGGCCCGGCGCGCCCCGGGCCCCGACGGCCCGGCGGCCACCATCGCCCGTTGGCGGGTCGACCTGCGACACTGGGCGTCGCACAACGGACAGCGGACGGCCCGTGCGGTTGGGCTGTCCGGTCTGATGGCCTGCGGTGCCGTGCTGGTGACGGTGGGGTGGACGCGGATCCAGAGCTTCCGGGCGCTCGTCCCGGCCGACCAGCTGTGGTTCACCCAGCAGTTCAAGGTCGACCGGCTGCTGATCGGGAACATCGGCGATTCGCTGCTGCGGTTCTGGGAACCGCGCGGACTGTGGGCCGAGTGGTTGTCGGGACGGCCCTACCTGGGGTCGGTCCTGCTGATGCTCACCGCTGCGGTACCGCTCGGCCTCGTGGTGCGAGCATGGTGTCGCCTGCGCCCGGCCTACCCGATCCTGCTTGCCGCGCTGGTCACGATGGCGATCGCGGCGCCGGTCTATGTGGTGATGAACTACGTGGTCAACGGCATCTACTTCAACCCCGACTTCCGTTACGGGCTGTCCGTGTTGCCGTTCTTCGCGGCGGCGGTGGGCGCCGGGATCCGGACCAGGGTGGCCGGCGGCGTCGTCGCCGGCCTGGCAGTTGTCGGCATGGCAACTACGCTGGTGTCGCTGACCTGACGACGGTGCCGACTCACCGGCGGCCACCGGACGGCGGGCCGGGCACGGCAAGGATCCGCGACAGGGATGGGTGACGGTGCAGGAACCGCAGTCCGACGTGTGGCTGGTGGTCCCCGTGTACAACGAGGCGCCGGTCATCGCGTCCGTCCTGAACGCCGCGCTACCCGTCTTTCCGAACATCGTCTGCGTCGACGACGGAAGCCGCGACGGCTCCGTCGCGCAGATCGCCGGCACCGGTGCACGCCTGGTGCGGCATCCGGTGAATCTCGGACAGGGCGCCGCGGTCCAGACGGGCGTCGAGTACGCGCGGCAGATGCCCGATGCGAAGTACTTCGTGACGTTCGACGCCGATGGCCAGCACCGGGTGGAGGACGTGTTGCGGATGGTTCAGCGACTGCGGACCGAACCGGTGGACATCGTCGTCGGCACCCGGTTCGCCGGCGACGTGAGCCACATCCCGAGGCTCAAGCGGGTGGTGCTCAGGACGGCCGTGGCGCTGAGCCCTCGAGGCCGCCGGCTCCGGCTCACCGATTCGCACAACGGCCTGCGGGCCTTCAACCGCACCGTGGCCGACGGACTGGACATCACCTCGAACGGAATGGGTCACGCGCCCGAAATCGTCGAGATGATCGACGTCCACGGCTGGCGGGTCGCTGAGGAGCCGGTGACGATCCTGTACTCGGACTACTCCATGGCCAAGGGTCAGTCTTTGCTGAACGGCGTCAACATCGTGTTCGATTCGGCCGTCCGGCGCCGGCGTTGATCGCCGGCCCCGCGGCCGGCGACGGCCGGCTCCGAGTCGCCGGCAGGCACCGGAGGGTTCCGTGACCGTCATCAAGATCCTGCTGATCGTTGCGGTGATCGGCCTGGTGCTGCTGTTGTTGCGAAGCCACGGGACCAACCGGGGGGGCGCCTACGTCAAGATCGGCATGGCGATCTTCCTGGTGTTCGCCGCGTACGCCGTGGTGCGGCCCGACGACGTCACCTGGGTGGCCACCCGGCTCGGCGTCGGCCGCGGGGCCGACCTGGTGCTCTACATCCTCGTCGTCGGTTTCGGCTTCTTCGCGATCAGCACTTACCTGCGTTTCAAGGAACTCGAACTGAAGTACGCCCGCCTGGCCAGGGCGGTGGCCCTGAACGAGGCCGCCCGCCGGGACGACCAGGAACGAGCGGGCAGGGCGGACGGCGTCGCGGCGGCGACGCCGGGCCCGCACCGGCCGGCCGGCTCGGGCCGCCCGCCCGAGTCAGCTCCCGCCCGGCCCACGGAAGGACTCGACGGTCGCAGCGATCCCGGTGACCAGGTCGAACGCCGGCGTCCAGCCGATCTCCCGGGCGGCGCGTGATCCGTCGATCGCCGAATCGCGCAGGTCGCCGAGGCGGGCCGGCGCGAAGTCGGGTTCGTCGGCGGACCCGGCGGCCCGCGCGACCAGCGTGTGCAACTCGCGGTCGCTGGTGCGGATTCCGGTGCCGATGTTGTAGCGCCGGCGGTCCCCGGTGACCCCGGCCGCGAGCAGCAGGGCGGTGGCCACGTCCTGGACGTAGACGTAGTCCCTGGTATTGCCGCCGTCGCCGAAGAGTGTGGTGGGGAGGCCGGCCAACAGGCGCTGGGCGAAGATCGCCACGACACCCGCCTCGCCGTGCGGGTTCTGCCGGGGCCCGTAGACGTTGGCCAACGCCAGGTGGGTGCACTGCAGGCCGTGGAGCTGGGCGAACGCATTCAGATAGAGCTCACCCGATACCTTCGAGACCGCATACGGCGAGAGCGGCGCGATCGGCTCGTCCTCGGTCACCGGCAGCCTGTCCGGGACCCCGTAGATGGAGCCGCCCGACGAGGTGAAAACGATCTTGCGAGCCCCCGCGGCGCGGGCGGCCTGCGCCACGTTGATGGTGCCCAGGACGTTGATCCGGGCGTCGTTGGCGGGGTCGGCGACGCTGGCCCGGACATCGATCTGCGCGGCCAGGTGGAAGATCACCTCGGGCCGGGCCGCGACGACCGACTCGGTCAACCCGGGGTCGGCGACGTCGGCCCGAATGAGGCGCGCGCGCTCGCCGGCTGCGGCCAGATTCGCCTCCCGGCCACGGCTGAGGTCGTCGACCACCGTCACGTCGGCCCCGTCCGCCAGCAGCCGGTCGACCAGGGTCGAGCCGATGAAACCGGCGCCTCCGGTCACCAGGACCCGCACCGCGCCTCCGCTCCATGTCCGTGTCGCACCCGTCGCCCGGCCGATCAGGCGCAGACTCTACGGTGTCCCTATCGCCCGTGGCGACACGCGATGGCCACCGTACCGCCGAAGGGACCCCAGCGCCGTGCCCCTGCAGCCCGACCGGATCGTGGTCATCACCGATGACGTCCTCGCCCCGCGGATGGCCGGCCCGGCGATTCGGGCCGTCCATATCGCCGAAGCGCTCGCTGCTGAACAGCTCTCGGTCGAGTTGATCTCCACGGCGCGCTGCGAGTACACGCATCCCGTGGTGCCGTGCCGATATGTGCCGTGGGCCGGGCTGCGGACCGCGGTCGGCGACGCCGCGGTCGTCATCTTCCAGGGCTTCGTGTCCTACCACGCGCCCTGGCTGATGTCGGGCGAGAAGATCCTCGTCATCGATCTGTACGACCCGGTTCATCTCGAGCAACTGGAACAGCTGGCCGGGCGCCCCGAGCTGGAGCAGCGCGCCACCATCGACCACACCGTGCGCGTGTTCAACGAGCAGATGGCGCGTGGCGACTTCTTTCTTTGCGCCAGTGAGCTGCAGCGGGCGCTGTGGCTGGGCCAGTTGGCCGCTCTCGGCCGGCTCAACCTCTCGACCTACCGCCAGGACAACACGCTGAACGACCTGATCGCGGTCTGCCCGTTCGGCATCTCCGATCAGCCACCGGTGCGCACCCGGCCGGCGATCAAGGGCGTCGTCCCCGGTATCGCCGCCGATGATCGCGTGATCATCTGGGCCGGCGGCATCTACAACTGGTTCGACCCGCTCACCTTGATCCGGGCGGTCGGGCAGGTCAGCGCCACCCATCCGGACATCAAGTTGTTCTTCCTGGGCACGAAGCACCCCAATCCCGAGGTCACCGGCGACGAGATGGCGCTGGCCGCGCGGACGGTGTCGGCCGAGTTGGGGCTGACCGGCCGGCACGTGTTCTTCAACGACGGATGGGTCGACTACGCCGATCGCCAGAACTACCTGCTGGACGCCGATGTCGGCGTCAGCACGCACTTCACCAACGTCGAGACGATCTTCTCCTTCCGCACCCGGATGCTCGACTATCTCTGGGCGGGCCTGCCGATGGTCAGTACCGAGGGCGACGTCTTCGGGACGCTGATCGCGCAGGAGGGGTTGGGGGTGACCGTCGGCGAGGGTGACGTCGACGGGCTCGCGGCGGGCTTGATCCGCACGCTGTACGACGACGCCTTCGCGCAGGCGAGCCGGGCGCGGGTGCGCGTGGTCGCCGAGCACTTCACCTGGCGGCAGGCATTGGCGCCACTGGTCGAGTTCTGCGCGGCACCACGTCGAGCGGCGGACCTCGGGGAGGACCGGCGCCGGATGGTCCGGCGGCCGGTGCCCCCGTCGACCGCCATCGGCCGGCGCTGGTCCCGGGGAGCAGATCTGCTCCGTCAGGGTGGACCGCGCCTGGTGCTCGAACGGGCCCGCGCGTTGCGTCGGCGACTGCGCCGGGAACGGGCGGCAGTGGCGGCGCCCGAGTCCGGTTGAGGCGGGCGGTCAGCCGACCCAGCGGCGTCGGAACGCCCGACGCGGGACGACCGCCAGCCGACCGGCTCGACGGCGAGCGGCCAGCGCACCGGGCAGCATCCGGCCGACCGCGACCAGGACCCGCCAGCGGTGGGTGGCGCGCTGGCTGTGGCCGTCTCCGGGCCGGATCATCCGGAGGACGGTGATGGCCAGGAACCGAGCCGTCGCCACCAGGACCAGCCCGGGCGGCGCATTGCGGACCAACGTCAGCAGTTGGTTGCGCTGGTTGTGGAACGCGAACAGCACGGACGACTGATCGGACGAGGCGGAGTGCAGGTGGTGCACCACGGCGCCGGGGGTATATCGGATTCGGTGTCCGGCCAGGCCCAGCCGCCAGGACAGGTCGGTGTCCTCGTAATAGAGGAAGAACTCGACCGGGAAGCCACCAACCGTCCGGGCCGTGCCCGTGCGGACCAAGCACCCGCCGCCGCACAGGAAGCCGACGTCGGTCGGCTCGTCGAAGGGCGGCCCGTCGGGCTCCCCGTAGCCCCGGTCGTAACCGGCGCCCCAGCGGGTCATCGCCCCGCCGGCGTTGTTGATCCGGCCATCGGCCGTCAACAGGATCCGGCTCGTCGATCCGGCCACCGTCGGGTCCTGGAGCAGCGGCTGCACCAGTGCGGCCAGCCAACCCGGCTCCGCGGTCGCGTCGTTGTTCAGGAACGCGACGAACTCGGTGGTGGCGCACTCCAACCCCGTCTGGGCGCCGCCGGCGAATCCGGTGTTGCGCTCGAGCCACACCACCTGCACGTCCGGGAAGTCCGCCAGGACTTGTGGCGTGTGGTCCTGCGAGGCGTTGTCGACGACCACGACCTCGTGCGGCACCGTCTGCGCGGCCAGTGATTCCAGGCAGGGACGGAGCAGGTGCGCTCCGTTGAAGGTGACGACGACCACCGTGACCGCGACACCGGGCCGGCCGGTCATCGCGAGCTCATCCGCCGCGCCGGGTCACCCGGGCGACCTGGGAGCGGGTGACCCGCAGACCGCGCGACCCGGCCGCGCGGACGGCCCCGACCGGGCCGTGCGTCCGGAGGAGATCCACCCCGGCGCGGCGATAGCCCGCCGCGAGGCGGTACAGCGCAGCGGTGGCGCCGTTCCGGTCGGCCCATTGCCGCAGCACGGACCGGACCCCGCCGCCGACCACCAAGGACTGCGGCGGCGGTCCATACCCGTCGATGCGCTGGGGGATGAACGGCTCGGACAGCATCTCCGGCGTCCAGTCCGCGAACAGCGGAGGGTGGCCGTCGCGCGCGATCCCGTCCCGGGCCGACTCGAGCACCCGCAGGTAGCGATGGCCCTGCCGGGCCGGTGAGAGGGTCCGCAACACCTGCTCCCGGGCCGCGTGACCGATCGATTCGCGCAACGCCGGGTCGTCGATCAATCGAAGCACCGCGGTGGTCCACTCCTCGAGGCTGCCCGCCAGAAGGCCGGTCCGGCCGTCGTCGATCGCCTCCCGAAACGGTTCGGACGGACTGGCGACCGTCGGGGTGCGGGTGAGCGCGGCCTCCAGCCACTTGATCGCGCTCTTGGCGTCGTTGAAGACCTTGCCCGGTTCGAGGGGCGCGAGGTTGACGTCCAGATCGCGCAGCGCCGTCGGCAACCGGTACCACGGCTTGAGTGGCAACCGGGTGATCCGATCCGCGAAGGGGGCGAGGGCGTCGGAGACCTCGAGCAGCCCGCCGATCCACAGCTGCACCTGCGGTCGGGCGGTGAGCACTGCGACGATCGCCGGCTCGACGAATGCCCAGTCGTCGTTGTGGGTGTTCGTGCCGGAGAAGTACCCGATCCTGACCGGACCCGGTTTGCGCGCGCGGTACAGCTCGAAATCCGAGATCCGGGCGAGCTCGCGGCCGACCCCGTTCGCGAAGCGATACGACGGGATGCCCGTCAGCTCGGTCACTCTCGCGCACAGCACGGCGGTCGAGCCGATATAGGCGTCCGCCGCCTGCAACGTCGTGCGGTAGCGACGGATGCCCTGCCAGTACAGGTCCAGATCGAGGCCGGGGACCTTCGTCAGTACCGGATCGAGTTCGTGGCGCAGCTCGGGGTCGAAGATCAGGTCGTCCACGTCGAACAGGACGGGCACGGGCTCGGGCCGGCCGCGAACCATGCGGACGACGTCGAGGATCTGCTCGGTGGCCGGCACCCGGTAGAGGACCACTGCGTCGGCCGTCCGCGCCTTGGCCAGCACATCCGGATCCCGGTACATGAGCAGATCCGCGTGCACCCCGACGGATTCGAGCGCCTCCTGGGGGAAGTAGCCGCGGTAGCGCAGGGGCGCCCCGGTGATCCCGCTGACGATCAGGACGGTGCGGATCGGCCGGTGGGTCCGGGCGGACCGGGAGCGCGCCGCCAGTAGCGTCCGGTAGTGCCCGAGCAGGCCGTCCAGTTGATCGTCCAGGCTGCGCAGGCGCAGGGCGCCGGGTTCGGGTCTGAGCCGGTCGAGCAGGCCCGGTTCGACGACGAGCCGGGCCATCGCGCGGCCCAGCGCCGCGGCGTCCCCCCGCGGCACGATCAGTCCGTTCCGACCGTCCTGCACCACCTCGGTCGGTCCGGGGTTGTCTCCGGTGATCACCACGCAGCCGGCGGCGAGCGCTTCCCGGGTCAGCAGCGAGTAGGACTCCAGCATGATCGAGGACATCACCAGCACGTCGTACCGGGACAGCACCTCGGCGACCGTGTCCGGGTCGTACGGGGGCTGCCGCCGAACCGGCGGCGGCAGGTCGTCCGGTTCGGTCACGCCGTACAGATCCAGGGACCACCCGGGCAGGTCGGCCAGCTCGGCCGCCGCGGCGACGGCCAGTCGACCGCCCTTGACGGCGTGGTTGCCGCCGGCGAAGACGAACCGGACGGTGCCGTCCGACCCGGTGCGCCGGGGCGGCGCGGCCGCCGCCGTGACGATCGACTCGGGAGCGGGGTTCTCGTCGAGGGCCAGCCGGTCGGGGGACACCCCGTTCGCGGACAGCAACTCGATCATGGACGCTGACGGGGCCAGGACCAGGTCGGCCGTCCGCAGGTGGCCGGCGAGTTCGCGGTTGCGCGCGGCGAGCCAGGCGTTGTCCCGTTCGCAGGGGCAGACCCCGCAGTCGACGACGATCGAGCACGGTCGCATGTCCCGGTCCACCAGGAATTGCCGGGCGCACCACCACCACATGTCGTGCGTCGTGACGACGGTCACCGCGCCGGACGCCGCGGCGATCGACACCAGAGAGCCCCCGAAGCCCTGCAGGTTGTGGAAGTGCACGACGTCCGGCCGCACCCGCTCGAGCCAACCGGTGAACTCGGCGGCCATCCGGTCGTTGTGGTAGTTGACCTCGTCGGCCCAGCCGAGCATCCCGGTGACGGTGGTCCACTGGATCCGGACACCGGTGTCGGTCACCTCGTGGCGGATCGTCAGGTCGGGCGACCCGTCCTGGTACGACCCGGCGAACACGTCCATCTCGTGGCCGCGCGCGCGGAGTCCCTCCGTGATGCGCTGCGGCACCAACGTCCCGCCGGAGACGAAGTTCGGCGGGTAGTGGGCGGTCACGGTGCCGATGCGCAGGTGACTCATCCGAAGAACCGATGCAATCGCGCCCGGTTGCCGGCGGGCAGCTCACGCAGGTGCTGCTTGACCCCGGCGGGCAGGACCCGCAGCACGAGAAGGACCGTCCGGCGGACCGGAGCCCGCACGATCCGCACGGCCAACACCCGTGGGGACATCGATCGCACCCGCGACCATCGGTCGTCCAGCCGGCCGCCCCACCGGGTCAGCCGGCCGACCGGACGCCGGGCGGGATCGTGGTCGGGCGCGCGACGCGGGTCCCGGCAGTACTCGACCAGGGGGGCCAACGCCTGCCGCCAGTAGAACGGGCGGGCGGCCTCCCGGGCGGCCTGCCCGCAGCGGGCCCTGACCTGCGGCGCATCGAGCAACTCGCGCAGCGCCTGGACCCAGCCGTCGCGGTCGCCCGCGGCGACCACCCGGCCGACGCCGGCCCGGGCCACGATGCCGGCAAACTCGTCGCCCTCGGTACAGACGATCGGCAGCCCGGCCCACAGGTAGTCCAGCATGCGGGTGCGGAACGAGAAGGCGGTCTCCACGTGCAGCAGATGTGCCGACACGCCGATGTCGGCGTCCGTGAGGTAGGCGCCCCGCTGCGCGTACGGCACCCAGCCGGGCAGAAAGAACACATGCGTGTCGAGCAGGCCGAGTTCGGCCGCCCGGTCGATCGCCAGTTGCAGCACCGTGGTGGACAAGTCCTGCAGCGAGGGGTGCTTGGTCCCCAGGAAGACCAGGCGCAGTCGCGGCCGGCCGGCGCTCAGCTCGTGCACCGCCTCGATGAGGGTGATCGGATCGAACCAGTTGTAGACGCCCCCGGCCCACAGCAGGACCTGGTCGTCGGGACCGATCCCGTCGATGACCCCCCGGATGGCGGGGGATCCGACCTGCGGCGGACGGGCATCGATGCCGAACGGAGCGACATCGATGAGCGCGCGCACCGTGGGGTCCTGCGCGTAGGTCGCGAAATTGACCCGGCCGAACGCGGACAGATGACCCAGCCACAGGTCCCGCTGCCGCTCCGATGCGCAGAGGAAGAAGTCGCCGTGCTCCATCACGATGCGCAGCGCGTCCAGACTCATGGACAACTCACGTTGTCTCGTCGGCGCGGGCCCCGCGGCACCCTCCAGGACCTCCAGGTGGATCGGGTCGTACAGGTCGATCACGAGGTGCGCGCCGAGTTCGGCCAGCCAGGGATGGGCGTACAGGGTGAAGCCCTGCAGGAGGATGACGTCCATGCCATCGGCGAGGTCGCGGAGCCGGCCCTCGGCGCCGTCGCACACCGCGAACGACGGCGAGGACCCATCCGCCGCCGTGGTCGACGCCAGCCTGACGTCGTGCTCGGCGGAGAGCACCTCGGCGATGTGCCAGGCGCGGATGGCGGGCCCGGCCATCCGGCTACCCAGCGCATCGTCGGTGACGACCAGGATGGTGCGCCGCGTCACGAGCCGACCCGGTCGCCCTGGTCATCCGTCGTTGTCAGCTCGGCCGGCCCGAGCTCGTCCCAGGAATGCTCGGCGGTGACCTCGTCCTGGGTCTTGCCCGATGCCTCGACCTTCGCCAACCAGTCCTTGATCAGGACGGCGGACCGGTCCCACGGCAGCGGCTCGCCGGGACCGCTCGCATCGACGAACCACTTCATCCGGGTCGGCGGGGTCAGGTTCTCCCAGCGGCTGTTCATCGAGACCAGGCCGCCGGACTCGCGGGGGACTCCGACCGCGACATCGAACCGGATCGCGCGCATGTATTGGTCGTAGCTGTGGGACAGGCTCTCGTCGACGACCGAGCTGTGCAGGTCGAAGGAGCCCGGCTGCAACGGCATTGCCGGGATGTGCACGTCGACCGAGCCGGATCCGCTCAGCTCGTCCGGGACGAACCTGGCGTCCGACGCGTGGTGGGTCCAGGCCAGCACTCCGTCGGTGTTGGTGATCGATGCCGAGAAGACCGGCCGGCGGACCGGCTGGGTCGCCTTGTAGTACAGGCGCAGCGTCAGCTCGTCACCGGTGCGGAAGTGCCGGGCGTCCTGACCGTCGGCGTCGAGCATCTCGATCCGTTCGACGATGATCTCGCCGCTACCGTGCCGGGCACCACCGGTCGCCACCGGGCGGGCCAGGTGACCGTCTTCGATGTACTTGTCGATGGTCGCCGCCGCCGGCCCGACCTCAACGACCCGGCCGTGGTCGAGCCAGGCGATCTGATCGCAGAAACTACGCATGTCGCCGAGGGCGTGGCTGACCACGATGATGGTGCGGCCCTGCTCCTTGAACTCGGCGAACTTCTCCTTGCACTTCTCCTGGAATTGCATGTCACCGACGGCCAAGATCTCGTCCACCAGCAGGATGTCCGGATCGACGTGGATGGCGACGGAGAAGCCGAGTCGGACGTACATGCCCGATGAGTAGTTCTTCACCGGCTGATCGATGAAGTTGCCGACCCCGGCGAAGTCCACGATCGCATCCAGGTTCGCGTCGATCTGTTGCTTGCTCATCCCCAGGATCGAGCCGTTGAGGTAGATGTTCTCCAGGCCGGACAGCTCCGGATGGAATCCGGATCCGACCTCGAGCATGGCGGCCATCCGGCCCCGCGAGGTGATCGTCCCCTTGTTCGGCTGGAGGATCTTGGCGATGCACTTGAGCAAGGTGGACTTGCCGGAGCCGTTGTGGCCCATCAGCCCGAAGGTGCCGCCTTCCGGGATCTGCAGCGTCACGTCGTCGAGGGCCCAGAACTCCTCGTAGGTCGCCCGCTTGCGGCGCAGGATGGCGGCCTTCAACGACTGGTTCCGGTCGTGGTAGACGCGGAACGACTTGGAGACGCCCTGGACCGAGACGACGGGATCCGCGCTCTGCCTGCCGGTCACAGCTCTTCCACCATTCGGGCGGAGAATCGACGGAACACCAATGATCCGATTCCGAGCATCGCCAGTGCCCATACCGATGCGCCCAGCCATACCGGCCAGGCGGGCCATGCGAAGTCGTACAGCATCGTGCGGAAGGCCCCGGTGAACAGCGTGGCCGGATTGAGGTTGTAGAGGAACAGCAACGGGAAGGGCTCGCCGAACAGGTTCCATCCGCTGGCCTGGAGCTTCTGCTCCTGGGACTGGACGAGTGCCTGGGAGTAGATGATCGGCGTCGCGTAGAACCACAGCTGGATGAACAGCGCCATGAAGTGCTGGGTGTCGCGGAAGTAGACCATCGCGACCGACAGCATGAGCGCGACGCCGATGCAGAAGACGATCATGATGACGGCCATGGCGATCAGGCCGGGCAGGAACAGGAACACTTCGATCCCGCCCGCGATCGCCATGACGATGGTGAGCAGGCTCAGCTCGATGCCGAAGGTGACCGCGATCGCCAGAATCGAGGACACCGGCAGGATGAACCGGGGGAAGTAGACCTTCGACAGCAAACCCTCGTTGTTCACGATCGAGCCCATGCCGGTCAGGATCGCGGCCGCGAAGAAGCTCCAGGGGATCAGTGCGGTGGCCAGGAACAGCGCGAAGACGTGGATCCCGCTGTTGGTCCCCGGGGTGATCGGCGAGACCAGGATGAATCCGAAGACCAGCGAGTAGATCGCGATGATCGCGAGGGGGTTGATGATCGACCAGAGCCGCCCCAGCGCAGTGCGCTTGAACTGGGAGCGAACCTCTCGCATGGTCAGGTTCTGCACGAGTTCCCGGGTCCCGGGACCGCGCCCGGGAGCGGGGCGCGTCGGTACGACGGCTGCCATCGGCGGTCGACTCCTCCCAACCGGCTGCGTGAGCCGGACGCCAATCGTGACCCCGGTGGTCCCGGTCAATGGTGACCGGGTCGGCTCGCCGGTGGATGACTCGCGGGACCAGCGGTCATCGTAAGCCAGAGTCAGCGATCGAACGTGGACGTCCCGTGGTGGTGCGGGGTTGCGCCGGTCCGCGCACCGGCCAGGGTGGTGCGCAGCGTGCCGAGTTCGATGAGCAGCGTGACCGTCGGTCCGAGAATCGTGGCCAGCACCCCTCGGTCGATCGGCTCCAACGGCACGAGGAACGCCAGGCCGAAGGCCAGCCCGCCGCAGATCCACGCGACGACGAGCAGCCGGTGTCGGCGGACCGCGACCAGGGCCGGCTGCAGGAACTGGACCGCCATCTGCAGCATCGCCGACACCGTGAGCAGGACGAGCAGGCCGGCGCCTATCCGGTCGTCGTCGATCCCCACGAGGATCGTCAGGATCCAGCGGCCGGCGATGGCGGCGACGGCCGCTGCCAGGACGGCCAGCCCGCCGATGGCCGCCAACCCGAGCAGGGTGTCCCGCCGGAAGTCGGCGAGCCGCCCGGACCCCGCGGCCAGGGTCAGCCGGGGCAGGATCAGCGCCTGGATCGGTCCCATCAGCAGCAATGGGATCCTGGAGAGCACGACGGCGGCGGCGAAGCCGGTCGCCGCCGCGGGATTCGTGCCGGACATGCCGGTGACGATGACCGGAGCCAGGTTGGCCATGGCCAGGCTGACGAACGACGCGACCAGCAGGTAGCTCACCGCGCGCGCCAGGTCGGCGGCGGAGGGTGCGGGCGGCGATGGGGTCGGCGCCGGCGGCCGCGCGCCGGGGCCGGTCAGCACGGCCGCCGCCAGCGGGCCGGCGCACAGCGCCAGCGCGTAGGCGACGGGATTGGTGCTCCCGAGCGCGGCCAGCGTGACGCAGCCGACGATGCGGGCGCCTCCGTCGATCGCGGTGGTCGCCGCGTACCGGCGAAAGCGCTGCTGGCCGCCGGACAAGCCGCGGACGTAGTAGACGGCGGCCGAGCCGATCACGCACAGGACCAGCGCCAGCACCAGCCCGACGTCGCCGTCCAGGACATTGGTCAGCAGCACGGGCGCGCACAGCCCGAGGACGACCAGGGTCAGGATGCCCAGCGCGACGCAGATCAACGCCAATCGCCGCGTCGTCGAGCGGCCCACTCCGGAGCCGACCGGCGCGACCCCGCCGGGGCCGGGCGGATCCAGGTCGCCCGGGTGGGCGCGGGCGGCGCTGATCACCCGGGATGATTCCTGCTCGGCGGCGATGAAGACGCCGGGGCCCAGGATGTTGGACAGCAGGTAGGTGGCGGACAGTGCGGCTGCCGTCGCGGCGTCGAATCGGCCGTGTCCGATGACCGCGAAGTACACGTAGCCGGAGACCCCGACGAGGAAGGTGCCGGTCAGCATCCAGACCACCGACCCGCTGGATCTGAGCGCCACCGTTGCAGGCTAACGGTCCGGCCGGCGGCCGATCCGCGCTAGCCGACGATGTGCTTGCCCAGTTTGGGCAGCGCGGCGGCGTTCCCCGACCGGGCGGCCGTCGGCAGCAGGGACAGCGCGTTGATCCGGGAGGTGGTGTGCCGTCGGGCCGCCCGGGCGGCCTTGGGCCAGCCGCGTCGGGCGAAGTCGTCGGCCTCGGCGGCGAACAGGGCTCGCTCCTCGTCGAACCGTCGACCGTCCAGCGCCTTGACGGACGAGTCGGACTGCGAGTGCCGCCGGTACAGGAACGCCAACGTGGGGTCCAGGACCAGGCCGCCGCCGTCCCGGGCGGTGTCCAGGATCAGGGCCAGGTCCTGGGTCACGTGCAGGCCCTCGCGGAAGCCGATCCGACGCATGCGCTCCGTCCGCCAGACCAAGGAGGGGAAATACGTCCAGTTCGCCCGCAGCACGCTGGCGGCCAGCTCCTCACCGGCCAGCATGGTGGGCCCGTCGACCGTCGGCGTGAAGTACTCCTTCACCCGATCGGCCAGCGGCCGGACGAGGCGTCCGTGCTCGTCGACGACGGCGACGCCACACTGCACGATCGCGGCCTGTTCGAACCTGGCGAAGGACGCGAGGGCGAGCTGCAGAAAGTTCGGCAGCATGACGTCGTCGGCACCCATCACCACCACCAGGGGGGCGGTGACCAGCTCCAGGCACTTGCGATAGTTGCCGTTCGCCCCCAGGTTGGTCGTGTTGCGCTCGTACCGCACGCGCGGGTCGGTGATGTCCTCCGCGAACCACCGGGCGGGCTCCGGATCGGGGTAGCCGTCGTCCACCACCAGGAGCCGCCAATCGGTGAACTGTTGCCCCAGCACACTGAGGACCGCCTGCTTCATCAGGTCGATGTCGCCGTAATAGGGCAGTGCCACGTCGATCGCGGCCGTTGCTCTGGCCTGCGGGTCGCCACTCACGGCCGGCTCCTTCTGTTCGGGTGATCGCGGTTCCCGGCATGCTCGCTCAGTCGTCCGGGCCACCGGTCAATGGGGTCCCCCGGGTGAAGTGGGGGCGCAGTCTGCCGTCGAACATCGTCAGCGCGGACCCGATGGCCATGTGCATGTCCAGGTATTTGTACGTCCCGAGCCGGCCGCCGAACAGCACCCCCGGTTCCCGGGCGGCCGCGTCGCGGTATCGCCGCAGGCGGCTGCGATCGGCTGGTCTGTTCACCGGGTAGTACGGCTCGTCGTGTCGTTCCGCGAACCGGGAGAACTCGCGGACGATGACGGTCGCGTCGGTGGGGTAGGCGCGCTCGGGATGGAAGTGCTTGAACTCCAGGATTCTGGTGAAAGGGACGTCCAGGTCGGCGTAGTTCATCACCGACGTGCCCTGGAAATCCCCGATCGGCAGCACCTCGGTCTGGAAATCCAGGGTGCGCCAGGAGAGCTCGCCGTCGGCGTGATCGAAGTACCGGTCGATCGGGCCGGTGTACACGACGGGCACCCGGCCCCGGACCGACGACCGGCCCCATGGCCCGTCGTCGAAGAAGTCGACGCCGGTGTGCACCTCGATGGTGGGGTGGTCGACCATCCGCTCGAGCCAGGCCGTGTAGCCATCGACCGGCAGACCCTGGAAGGTGTCGTTGAAGTACCGGTTGTCGTAGGTGTACCGGACCGGAAGCCGGGCAATGATGTCCGGGGGCAGCGCGTGCGGGTCGGTCTGCCACTGCTTGGCGGTGTAGTCCCGGATGAACGCCTCGTACAGCGGTCGCCCGATCAGCGAGATGGCCTTGTCCTCGAGATTCACCGCCGCACCGGCCGCGACCTCGGCCGACTGCTCCGCGATCAGCGCGCGCGCCTGCCCGGGGGTGAGCGAGGCGCGGAAGAACTGGTTGATGGTCCCGAGGTTGATCGGCAACGGGAAGACCTCATCGCGATGCACCGTGTAGACCCGGTGCTCATAGCCGGTGAACGCGGTGAACCGGTTCACGTACTCCCAGACCCGGTCGTTGGAGGTGTGGAACAGGTGCGCGCCGTACCGGTGGATCTCGATCCCGGTCTGTGGCTCGGGCGCGCTGTAGGCATTTCCGCCGATGTGGGAGCGGCGGTCGATGACGGCCACCCGAAGTCCGAGTTCGTCGGCGCAGCGCTCGGCGACGGTGAGCCCGAAGAACCCGGCGCCCACTACCACGAGATCGGCATTCACAGGTCGCACCCTACGGTGAGCGGTGTGCCCGACAAGAACCTGACCGTCATCGTCGAGCAGTGTCTTGCGCCGGTCCCGGGGGGAACCGGTCGCTACGCGGACCAGATCACCGCGGCCCTGGTCGCCACCTGTCCGCCGGGGTGGCGGGTTCGCACGGTCACCGCGTGGCACCGTGACCTGAGCCCGGCCAGGATCGCCGGGGCCGACGGCCCGCATCGACTGCCGGTGGGGCACCGGGTCCTGAACCAGTTGTGGCGGCGGTCGCTGCCGCCGTGGATCCGCGGTGCGGCCGTGCAGGCGACGACCCCGCTGGCGCCGGCCCGGCTGGCCAACGCCGTGGTGACGGTCCACGACGCCGTCCCCTGGACCCACCCGGAGACGCTCAGTCCGCAGGGTGTGTCCTGGCACCGGGCGATGGTCGAACGCGCCATGGGCACCGCGAAGGCCGTCGTCGTTCCGTCCCGCGCGGTCGCCGACGACCTGGCCGGGATCTTCCCCGCCGCCATCGCACGGGTGCAGGTCGTGCCGCACGGGGTCACGCCGATGGTGCCTCCGGATGACGCCGCCGACCGCCGCCGGCGACTGGGTCTGACCGGCCGTTATCTGTTGAGCGTGGCCACCCTCGAGCCACGCAAGGGCTTGGACGTGCTGATCGCGGCGATGGCCGGGCCGGTCGCCGCCGACGTGCGGTTGGCCGTCGCCGGCCAACCCGGGTGGGGCGGGGTCGACCTGGCGGCCGGCGCGGCGAGCGTGGGCGTCTCGCCGTCCCGGGTCCAGGCATTGGGCAGACTGGACGACGACGATCTCGCCGCGGCGATGCAGGGCGCGGTCGCCCTGGTGGCGCCGTCCCGGTCCGAGGGATTCGGATTGCCCGTGCTGGAGGCCTTCGCGGCCGGCGTGCCGGTCATCAGCTCGGACGCGCCGGCGCTGGCCGAGTTGTCGGCCGGAGCCGCCGTGATCGTGCCCCGGGAGGACCCGTCCGCGCTGGCCGCGGCCATCGGCGCCGTCCTCGCCGACCCGGACCTCGTCGCAAGCCTGCGCGAACGCGGCCTGGCCCGATCCCGGGAATTCACCTGGACCCGGGCGGCCGGCGCCCTGTGGGAGATCCACCGGCGCCCGTGAGCCGGGCACCGTACCG
This sequence comes from Nakamurella sp., assembly GCF_044224575.1. Taxonomy (GTDB): domain Bacteria; phylum Actinomycetota; class Actinomycetes; order Mycobacteriales; family Nakamurellaceae; genus Nakamurella. Next base: position 66,932 of record NZ_JBGAKE010000004.1, on the reverse strand, counting down.
CCGGCGGCTCGTCCGGCGCAGGCGGGTGTCCTCGCTGGTAGCATTCGGCGCCGACGTCGGAGCACCTCAACGGGGGTGCCTGAGCGGCCGCCTGGCGGCGGAATGGAGCCCGGCGTGACCGGCCGGATGCTTCGGGTCGACGACCTGGCGGCCCAGATCGAGATCGGGGAGCTCAGTGACCGGTGGTGACGGGGACGGGGCCTCGGCGCGCCCCGGCGCGCGAGCGGCCGTCGCCGCGATCGTGCTGGTGGGCGACGACCTGACCGCGTGGTGGGCCAGCCTGTTCTCGTTGATCCGGTCCGGGGTCGCGGTGCTCGCGCTGTCCCCGATCAGTCGAGACGTGCTGCTCGATGGCCGGGACATGGAGGTCGCGGTCCGCGACTGGACCTTGCCGCAGGCTCTGGACATCCTCAGTCAGGGCGAGCACACGGCGATCGCGGTGGTGACGGCCCCGGTGGTGGTGCCGCCCGCCGCCTTCGACCGGGCGCGGGGCTTCGCCGAGCAGGACGGTCGGGTCTGCACGATCTCCTTCCTGTCGAACAATGCGGGCTATCTGAGCTTCCCGGATCGCAACGCGCCCAGCGGGCTGATGCCGCCCGGTCACGACGAAGCCACGGTGACCACGCAGCTGCGCGGGTCCGCCCGGTTCCGAGAGCCCGTGCCGATCCCGGTGCCCGCCGGGTCCTGTGTGGTCGTGCCGAGCGTCATGGTGCGGTCGCTCGGCGGGTTGCGCTCGTCCATCGCCGACCCGGATGTCGCCGTCGTCGACCTGGCGTTGCGCGGGGTCGAGCGCGGGTTCCTCAACGTGCTCGATTCCGCAACCTTCCTGACGACACCGACGGTCGCCGATCAGAAGGCCGATGTCCGCGAGGACCCGGGCGCTCGGGACCGGCTGCACCGTGCCCACCCGTTCTTTCCCTCGCTCTACGACGTCGAGAAGAACGCCCCCGGCGGCCCGCTGGCCGATGTGCTGTACCTGCGGAAGGCGGAGCTGGTCGGCGTCGACCTGCTGATCGACGGCAGCTGTTTCGGACCGCACGAGACCGGGACCCAGGTCGCCGTGCTGGCCAACATCCGCGCGTTGACCGGGCATCCCCTGGTTCGTCGGGTGGTGGTGCCAATCCCGAGCCCGCAGCCCCCGGGCTACGCCATCGAGGTGCTGCGGCATCCCAAGGTGCTCCTCACCAGGAACGAGGCGTGCACCTTTCCCGACGCGCCGACGGTGGATATCATCCATCGGCCGTTCCAGCCGCACGGCCCGCTGCCGTTGGACCGCTGGGCGCAGATCGGCCGCCGGCTGGTCATCACCATTCAGGACCTGATCGCCTACAACAACGGCTACTACCACCGCACGGGCCTGGACTGGCTCACCTACCGCTCCGCTCTCGCGCAGACCCTGGTCGGGGTCGACTCGGTGGTGGCGATCTCGGCGGACACCGCGGACTCGATTCGGGGTGCCGGCCTGCTGCCCTTCGCCGGCAAGGTGTCGGTCATCCCCAACGGCACCGATCATTTGAGCGGGATGCAGGGGCGTCTGTCGGTTCCGAAGGGACTGTTGGATCGAGGCTCGGCCGCGGCCCGGTTCGCCCTCGTGCTCGGCACGTCCTACGCGCACAAGAACAGAGACCTGGCCATCAGGGCGTGGCACGAGCTGCGTCGCCGTGGCCATCAGCTCGAACTGGTAATGGCGGGCGTCACGGTCCCGGAGGGCTCCACCCGCAACGAGGAGGTGCTGGCCGCCTCGGGTGGTCCGGACCCTATCGTGCTGGCGGACGTGTCCGACGCCGAGCGGAACTGGTTGCTGCGCCACGCCAGCGTCGTGGTGTACCCGACGTCGGCCGAAGGGTTCGGGCTGGTTCCGTTCGAAGCGGCCGAATTCGACACGCCCACGGTCTTCGTCAGTTTCGGACCCCTGGCGGAGTTCCTGGACCGGATGCCGGTGGTCGCCCGGGAATGGACACCGACCGCGCTGGCCGATGCGATCGCGTCGGTGGCCTCGGACCCCGGCGTCGCGTCGGCGCAGGTCGCCGCGGTCAAGAAGGTGGCCGGCGAACTCACCTGGGATTCCGCGGCCGACCAGTTGATCGAGGCCTACCTCGACGCCCTGTCCCGGCCGAGCGGCCGACCCGGCTAGGACCGCCGGGGCCAGACCAGTCCGCCAATGAGCACAACGACCCGAAGAGAGCATCGAACATGACCACAGCGGCAGACGGGCCGGACCGATCACCGAACGGCACGGCCGCGGCCATGGACGCGGTGAATCTTGAGCGGGCGCTGGTCGACTTCGAGATTGCCAACGCCCGGGTCATCGATCTGACGACGAGACTGACCCAACTCGGTCAGGATCTGCTCGCCACCCGTTCCGAACTCGGACTGGCCAAGCTGCGGATCGCCGAGCTCGAACTGCTGGCCGCCGAGTTGGCCACCATGAAGACCTCGATGGCCTACCGGGTGGTGCGCAAACTCGGCGACACGCGGGCCGGCGTGCGCAGCGACGTCGGGAAGCTGCTGCGCCGATGACGCCCCGGGTTCTGATGTGTATCACCGTCTACAACGGCCGCGACTTCGTGCCGAGGGCGCTGCGATCGGCCCAGGAGATCTCGCGCGACGGGTTCGAGCTCGACGTCCTCATCCTGGATGACCACAGTCCGGAGCCGGGTTGGAGCCAGGAGCTTGAGCAGCTCTGTGCCGGCAGCGGGATCCAGTACTACAACACGCCACGCAACCTGGGCATCCCGCGCAATGTGAACCTGGGCCTGCACCGGGCGGTGACCGGCGGCTACGACTACGTCATCATCTGCAACTCCGACATCATCGTGCCCAGCACGGTCGTCGGTGACCTGATCGCGTGCATCCGGTCGGACGAGACGCTGGGCTCGGTGACCGCCTTGTCGAACAACGTCTCGATGTACTCGTTGCCGAACTCCGATCCGGACCAGTACCTCGCCGATCAAGGTGTCGTCAACTGGATCTCCGCGGGTCTGCGCGGGGTGTTCGGGCACAACGTGATGGATATCCCGGCGGGCATCTCCTTCTGCATCATCGTCCCGACCACGGTCGTCCGGGATATCGGCCTCATGGATCCGGTGTTCGGCCGAGGCTACTGCGAGGAAACGGACTTCACGCTGCGCAGCCGCCGGGCGGGGTACCGGATCGGGCTGGCGCCCGGGGTTTTCGTGTACCACCAGGGTGGTGGCTCCAACGTCGAGGCCGGCCTGCTCTCGCACGGGATGACAACGGTCCCGGCCAACGAGGCAATCATCGATATGCGCTACCCCCAGTTCCGCAGCCAGGTGGCGGCCTTCGGGTCCTCCGGCCTGCTGGAGAAGATGCACCGGGACGGCATCGAGAAGATCGTTCGAGAGGCCGGCCGGCAGTTCGGCTACCGGGTGGACATCGGTTGGGTGTCCAGGGGGGCGGCGGATCCGCGGCAGGTCACCTGCCAGGTGATTCCGGATTCCCGTCCGGAAATCCGGGTCTCCGTGCTCGGTTTCGAGTACCGCATCGAGGTACCGGACGGCGCCGACGTCGAGGCCCTGATCAAGGAATTCTTCGACCGCGAACCCGACACCGTCTCGATCGACAACCTTGGCGGCCGCACCCTGGGCTGGAGCGATCAGGGTGTCGTGGACGATCGGTTGGCGTATCCGACCCGGGTCTGAGCGCATGCGCGTTCGACCGTGCCCCATTCGACCAGCGTGTGAACCTTCGCAGGAAGCGGGATGAGGATGTTCTTTCGACGTCTGGGCCGGTCCGGGACCCCGGCCCCGCCCGGCGCGGCGACGGTCCGGGTGCCGAGGCCGTACTCGGGACCGGGCCTGACGCAGGCAGATTCGGATGCCGGACCGGTCTGGCTCGAATCCACCGACGGTGTCATGCTCCCGTACCTGCAGGCCAACCGGACCTGGGAGCCGGAGGAGGGTGAGTTGCTCCGCCGGCTGGTCAAACCCGGCGATGTGTTCGTCGACGTCGGGGCGAACGTGGGGTATTTCGTCCGTCTCATCGCTCGGCATTGTCGTCCATCGCAGATCCACGCGTTCGAGCCGCAGCCGGTGTCGGCCCAGGTGCTGGCGCTCAATACCTGGGACCTGCCGGTACCGGTGGAGGTCTGGCCGCTGGCCCTCGGCGACGGGCGGGGGACCGTCGTGGTGTCGACCGCCGAGCACAACGTCGGTGACACGAGGGTGAGCGCCCCGACGCCCGGCGCGGCGACGGTGTCGACCGCGGTGTCGGCCGTGACCCGGATGGACGACCTGGTGCAGGGGCGCGTCGACACGGTCAAGATCGACGTCCAGGGTTACGAACCCGAGGTCATCAGGGGCATGACGAGAATTCTCACGGGCAATCCCCAGATCAAGCTGGTGGTGGAGTTCTGGCCGTCCGCCCTGCGCGCACGGCAGGTCTCGCCGGAAGGAGTGCTGGCCGAGTACCGGGCGGGCGGATTCCACACCGCCCTGCTGCGCGGTGCGGTGCCCGTCGAGGCGGATACCAGCGAGATCATGCAGTTCTGTGACACGGCGGGACCGGACGGGCAGGCGAACCTGATGCTCAGCCGCGGCTGAGCATCGGTGCCGGAACCCGCCGGCGGGCTCGGCCCGCCGCACTCTCTCTGATTGAAAGGACGACACATGACCAAGGCTGCAGCCGGATCCGCGCCTCGAGTCGCGGTGGTGACCGGCGGAGCCGGGTTCATCGGCAGCGCCCTGTCCCACCGGCTGATCGCCCAGGGGTTCACGGTGATGGCGCTGGACAACCTGCACCCGCAGATCCACCCCACCGGTGCGCGGCCGGCCGAGCTGCATCCGGACGCGGAGCTGGTGATCGGCGACGTCACCGACGCGCAGGTCTGGGACGAACTGTTGGCCGGGGTCCACCCCGAGCTGATCGTGCACCTCGCCGCCGAGACCGGGACCGGACAATCGCTCGATCAGGCGACCCGGCACGGACAGGTCAACGTGGTCGGCACCACCGTGATGACCGATGCGCTGCTGCGGCACTCCCGCATCCCGGCGCAGATCATCCTGGCCTCGAGTCGGGCGGTGTACGGCGAGGGACAGTGGGAGACCGATTCGGGCGCGGCGTTCTACCCGGCGCCTCGCGGGCACGCCCAGCTCGCCCGCGCCCAGTGGGATTGTGTCCCCGCGTCGGGGGAGCCGAGCCACGGCGTGCCGAGCCGGGCGGCCGCGACCGCCCCCGCCCCCACCAGCATCTACGGCGCGACGAAACTTGCTCAGGAGCACATCCTGCGCAGCTGGTGTCTGGCGACCGGAGCGGACCTGTCGATCCTGCGGCTGCAGAATGTGTACGGCCCCGGCCAGTCACTGACGAACTCCTACACGGGCATCGTCGTGTTGTTCACCCGGATGGCGGGGGCGGGCAAGCGCATCCCGCTCTACGAGGACGGCGCCGTGGTCCGTGACTTCGTCTACATCGACGACGTGGCCGACGCGCTGGCCGCGGCCGCCGCGCAGCCGCCGGCGGGCGGTTTCCGGATCCTGGATGTCGGGCTGGGCAAGACGGCCACCATCGCCGACCTGGCCGAGACGATCGCTGCGGCGGCCGGGGCGCCGGCGCCCGAGGTGACCGGGGCGTTCCGGGACGGCGACGTCCGGTTCGCCACCTGTGACGTCACGGACACGACGGCCGACCTCGGCTGGCGTCCGGAATGGGACCTGCCGCGAGGGCTGGCCGTGCTGCGTGACTGGGTGCAAGGGCAGGAGACCTCCGGGTAACGACGGCTGCCGATCAGCCGAACGCGCCGCCCATCGGAACCCAGTCGCTCCAGCTGTTGCCATCGGTCGACTGAACCCAGCATTGGGTGTCCAGGCCGATCGCGGCGACGTCCAGGGAGCCCGAATTCCACAGGAGCGCCGGCGTCCCCTTGGCCTGACCCCCGTTGCTGATGTTCGTCGTCGACCAGGTCGAGCCGGTCGACGAGCTCAACTGCTGAAGTCGGGACGAGGAGTCGACGCCGACCACTCGGTAGGCGCCGTTGGCGTCGCGCACCGCCTCCACGCCGCCGACGATGCCGGTTCCGCCGATCTGGCGCCAGGGAGTCCACCAGGCCGATCCTTCGACGTAGCTCATCTGCCAGATCGACCTGTCCATGCCGATCCCGAAGACGTCGTAGCGGCCGTCGCGGTAGACGGCGGCGGGCGTGCCGGCGAGAATGCCGCTGTTGGTCACATTCTGCAGGCCCCAACCAGTGCCGTAAGAGCCCTCGTACTGCCAGATTTCGCCGTACTTCGTCACGCAGAAGACGTGATGCCGCCCGGCCGAATCGACGAGCGCGGTCAGCCCGGCCGCGAGTCCGGCGCCCCCCATGAACTGCCATGGCGACCAGCCACCGCCGTCGACCCGGTACTGGGTCCAGGCGGCGGCATCGCCGCCGATGGCGAACACATCGCATCGCCCGTTGCGGTACGTCACCGCCGGTGTGCCCAGGACGTACCCACCGTTCGAAGCGTTCGCGACCTGCCAGAAGCGGGAGCCGGCCGGGCTGGTGAGTTCCTGCAGGCGGCCGGCGGGAGAAATGCCGAAGACGTGGCGCACCCCGGCGCCGTCCCGGTAGGAGTCGACGCCGGGAACGTAGGGCAAACCGGCCCCGCGGATCCGCGTGATGGCCTGAGCCAATCGCGGGTCTCCCGGTGGGACGTTGATCTCGAAGTGCATCCCGTCGACGACGCCTCGGTAGTCCTGTCCCCAATACACCGTGTCGCCGGTCACCGACAGGATCCGGCGGACCGCCGCGATCTGGGGGGAGCTGAAGGTGTTCGCCCCGCCATTGGGATGCTTGACCGCGTTCAGGTCGATCGCGGTCCCCGACGCATGGTTCGACCAGACGGATGGGTTGTTGACGTTCGGGCGATAGGAGTAGCCCCAGCACTGCCCGGCCAGGATCGGCTCGACCTCCGCGTTGAACCGCTGCGCCACGTACAGCAGGATCGTCGCGACATCGCCGGATCGGATGGGCAACACGACGGACGTGCCGGGCACGGTGAAGTTCTGGATGCCGATCGTCGAACCGGGCGGCGACGCGACCGTCCAACCGTTGTACGAGGTCGCGCCGAGACTGCCGGCCGCAGCCATCGCCCGCTGGCCCGGGCCGGCCTGACCGGGTGGCGGCGGAGCGCCGTCCTCGCCGGCGCCGGTCGCCGGGTCGGGCCCGGGGTCCGTAGGAGGCGGATCGAGGACCGCTCGGCCGGCCGAGCTCGACGGCGTCGGCGCGGCGGTCGCCGGGGCCCCTTGGATTCCCAGCATCGCGGTTCCGATGGTCAGCGCACCAGCCTGCAGAACGGTCCGCCGGGCGGTTCCGAGCGAGCGTGGGTCGGTCGTGGTCCGGTCGTCCTGGGTCACGTCGGCGTCTCCTCCAGCCACAGGTATCCATCTGGTCGGGGTGTCATTTGGGGTGGCGGGCCGGCCCGCTCGGCCGTGCCCACCCGGTGACCTGCGATGCGATGCCGGCGACGTCCGGCGCGCATCGTGTCCGTCGGGGTCGCTATCGGATCTGGCCGCCCAGGCTGCGCCAGACACCCGAGCCCACGCGGGCGTCGAAGACCCACAGGCTGCCGTCCAATCCGCGTCCGGTCACGGCGTAGCCGCCGCCGCTCGTGGCGGTCGTGGCCGGTGCGCCACGGATGGACCCGCCCAGCTGGCCGGCCGAATCGCCGACCACCCGCACCGGCCCGCCGTCCCGGTCGGCGAAGACCCAGTCGAACGACTCCCCGTCACCGGCCCTGGCGCTGTACGAGGGTGACGAGCAGATCGGCACCCCGGTCTTGGTGAATCCGGAGAACGAACCGCCGGCCGTCAGCGTCAGTTCGTACAGTTCGCCGTCCACACCGCGAACGCCGACCGTGCCGCGCATCGAGTCGGGGTCGACGGCCGCGCCGGGGGCTCCGATGAGTTGCCCACCGACGTACGCCCAATCGGTCCAGGCGGACCCGGTCCACCGCTTGCTCCACAACGAATTGTCACTGCCGCGACCCATCACGTCGAGGGTGCCGTTGGCGAAGGAGACCGCCACGGGAGAGCTGGTCAGCGCGCCGCCCAGGGATTCCCACCCCGACCAGGGTCCGCCGGCGGTGAACCGGTGGTACAGCTCGGAATTCGTCCCGACGACGAAGACGTCGGTGCGGCGCCCGTCCCAGGTGACCGCGCCCGGGCCGTACTGGGCGCTGCCACCGAGGTTCACGAAAGGCGCACCTGGCTCGATCGAACGTCCGAACAGCGCGCCACCGGCGCCGATGACGTAGGCAGTGGTGGCCGATCCGGTGGTGACCAGGCTTGTCGGTGCCGAGGCGTCGGAATTGGCCGCGAAACAGCGACCGTCCCCGGGGCTCTGGCGGGTCGGGGTCACCCGCAGGATCTTCCCGTCCGTGCTGTTGTCGGTGGTGATGTACAGCGCGCCGTCGGGGCCCTGGAGCGGGCTCCGCAGCCGGCCGTACGTGCCGTTCAGCTCGCCGGGATTGTCGATGTTCACCACTGTCTGCTGGCCGGCAATGCTCAGCACGCGGATCGAGCTGTTCTTCAGCGCGGCCGCCACGAAGGCGCCGTTCCACCGGCCCCACTGCGTGCCGGACAACCAGGCGCCGCCGGACAGCGCCAGCGTGGGGTAGCCGGTGGTGAAAACGGCCGCTATGGCCGACGGCACGTTCGGATTGGTCATCGGCGTGCTCTGGTCGTACGTCTCGGACGGCGGCTTTCGAGGATTCCACCCGTAGTTGCCGCCCGGCACCAACCGGTTGATCTCGTCGTCCCGGTCGGTCCCTTGCTCGACCGACCACATCTCGTTGGTCCCGGGACGCAGCGCCAACCCCTGTGGGTTCCGATGCCCGCGGGTGAAGACGAGTCGGGTGTTCGCGTCGGAGCTGCTGGCATACGGGTTGCCGGACGGAACCGCACCGTTGCGGCTGACGCGAAGGACCTTGCCGTTCAGGCTCTGCAGGTTCTGCGGTGCGGTGCCCGAGCCGGTGTCACCGGTGCTGATGTAGAGCAGTTTGTCGTTGTCGAACCGCAGGCGGCAGCCGGCATGGTAGTTCGCGGTCTGCGGGATGCCCTTCACCAGCGGTTCGCCTGATCTGGTCGCTGCGGTCAGCGCGGGATTGAACTGCCACCTGACCACCCGGACATCGGCCGGATTGCTGCCGCCGTTGACGTGACCCTGGCACGTGTAGAACGTGCGATTGGTGGCGAAGTCCGGGTCGGCCACCATGCCCATCAGCCCGACCTCACCGGTGACGGCCAGGTCGGACAGGTCTGCCGACACCTGGGACACGGCGCCGTTGGGGGTCCGCTTCCAGATTCGGCCCGGACGTTCGTTGTAGATCATCGAACCGTCGGGCAGGAAGAACAGGTCCCACGGGTTGGCCAGCCCGGTGACCACTTCGGTGACGGCCAGGCTCGGCGTCGCTCCGACGGTGACGGCCGGCACCGGCCGAGCCGCCGTCGGCGCCGTGGCCGTCGCGGCCGTCGCGGCCGGGGCGAGCTCCACCACGGCCGTCGCGATCAACGCCCCGATCAGCGCTGTGGCGAGCAACGATCGTCCGGCCTTCGCTGCGGTACGCACCATGCAGGTAGGATGCCCTATCTCCCTGTCCGTAATCTAGTGATCACGAATAGTGATGTGCTGCCGGCGGCGAGCCGGTCGGGCGGGCGGGCGCAGGTTTCCGGCGCTGTCGTTGGGCCGTGCATGTCTCCGGGCATGAGATCCTGGTTGCGCCGGCCCGAGGCCGGCCGTTTCTATTCCCGAGGCATTGTGGGGTGCACACCATCGATCCCAAGAAGCGACCCGATTCCGATGTCGTCACCGACGACCGGTCGTCCAAGGTCGAACATGATGTGGTCGACACGGTCACCGCCGAGCCTGCCGTCCCCTTGCCGACGGCGCTGGGCGACTCGGCTTTGCAGTCCCAGACGCTGGAATCCGTCGCCGGTGCGGTGAATTACCACGAATGGTTGACCGACCTCGCGTTGCCGTTCCTGGGCGACCATCCGATGGAACTCGGCAGCGGCCTGGGCGACTATGCGCAGCGATGGCTGGCGGCGGGTATCCCCGAATTCACCGTGACCGAGGTCGATCCGTCCCGCCTCGGGGTCTTGTCCCGCCGGTTCGCCGACGAGCCGCGGGTGCACGTCGAGCCGATCGACATCCTCAACCCGCCGGCGGCCGAGTACTCGTCGCTGGTCGCGTTCAACGTCCTCGAACACATCCCGGACGACGTCGGCGCCCTCCGGGCGGCCCACACGGTGGTGCGGCCGGGCGGCGCGGTCGTGATGTTCGTCCCCGCCTTCGAGTTCGCGATGAGCAAGTTCGATCGGGCGGTGGGGCACGTCCGGCGGTACACGGTGTCGTCGATGACCACGACCATGCAGGCGGCCGGTCTCACCGTCGAGCAGGCCAAGTACGTCAACATCCCGGGTCTGGCCGCCTGGTTCGTCGGAATGCGACTGCTCCGGATGACACCCGGCGAGGGTCGGCTGCTGGCCACGTGGGACAGCCAGGTGGTGCCCCGGGCGCGTCGCTGGGAGGACAAGCATCGCGCGCCCTTCGGGCAGTCGGTCTTCGCCGTCGGCCGGGTCCCGCGATGACGGCGGTCAGGGCTGAGGACGGGCTGCTGGAGACTGATCCGTCGCCCGGAGAGCCGCAGCCAACGCCGACCGCGTACGAGCTGACAGTCGTGCTGCCCTGCCTGAATGAAGCGGAGACGCTCGCCGTCTGCATCCGCAAGGCGCGCGCGTCGCTCGACCGGCTCGGCGTCGCCGGCGAAGTCGTCATCGCGGACAACGGCTCGACCGACGGATCGCAACAGATTGCCGAAGCCGAAGGTGCCCGGGTCGTGCCGGTGCCCCGACGCGGATACGGCGCGGCGCTGCGAGGTGGTATCGAGGCCGCGCGCGGCACCTATGTCCTGATGGCCGACGCCGATGACAGCTATGCGCTCGACGATCTCGGCCCATTCCTGGACAAATTGCGCGGCGGTGCCGACCTCGTGATGGGGAATCGGTTCAAGGGCGGTATCGAGCCCGGAGCGATGCCGCCATTGCATAAGTACCTGGGCAATCCGGTGCTGTCCAGGATCGGACGGTTGTTCTTCCGCATCCCGGTCGGCGACTTTCATTGCGGCATCCGCGCCTTCCGCCGCGATCGAATCCTGGCGCTGGGCATGCAGACCGACGGCATGGAGTTCGCGTCGGAGATGGTGGTCCGGGCGTCGCTGAACAACTTGCGGATCGAAGAGGTCCCCACGGTGTTGCGGCCGGACGGACGGTCACGACCGCCGCACCTGAGGACGTGGCGTGACGGCTGGCGCCACCTGCGGTTCCTGCTGGCGTTGAGCCCCCGGTGGCTGATGCTCTACCCCGGCCTGCTGTTGCTCGTGCTCGGCGGCTCCGGCCTGGTATGGCTGTCCTTCGGTACCCTCACCATCGGTGAGGTGTCCTTCAGCGTCCAGACCATGCTGGCCTGCGCGACGGCCACGGTCGCGGGAATCCAGACCATCGGCTTGGCGGTGGTGGCCCGTTCGTACGCCGCCGACCTGAAGGTGCTGCCGGTGCAGCCGGGACTGGAACGAACTCTCGGGCGGTTCACGCTCGAACGCGGAGTCATCATCGGGTTGATCTCGACCATGCTGGGGATCGCGGCCTTCATCGTCGCCGTGGTCCTGTGGGGTTCGCACGGATTCGGCCAGCTTGACCCCGCGTCCTCCATGCGTTTGCCGATCTGGGGGATGGTGCTGGTGGTCAGCGGTCTTCAGGTCTTCCTGGTGAGCTTCACGTTGAGCCTCACCAAGATCGAGAGTCGCTGACCGTCGAGGCCCGACCACGGGCATCCTCCTGGTGATGTGATCGCCCGCCGGCGAGGACCGACGAGTCTCAACCCCGGTCGGGGCAACTGACGGCGAGTTGCGGCCGGCCGTAGTAGTCGATCTGCTGGCAGGTTCCGTCCGGGTTGACCGCCACGGGAGTCACGACCGTCAGCGATTCCACGCAGAAGGTCGAGCCCGCCGGCATGCCGAACAGGCGCACCGCGTCGACCGTGCCGGATGGCAACGGAACGACGGTTCGGTGGCTGCCGGCGAGGATGGGCTGTTTCCAGGCGCCGAACCGGAACCGGTCACCATCGAACGCAATCGACCGGATGAGGCCGTCCGAATCGGACCGATAGTGCACCACCGCGAACAGCGGCGTCGCCGTCGCCGGTGGCGAAACGGCGAGCTGGACCCCGTCGGTGTCAGTGGTCGGCGAATTGCAGGACACCTGGTCCCCGGCCGGCCGGTCCGCGGCGGAAACGGTCGCCAGCGTGACGGGTTGAACCTCGCCACGATCGTCCAGGATGACCGTTCGGTCGGTCAGCTCGGTCAATGCCCAGCCCGGCGCCATCAGGGGCAGCAGGAACGACTCCTCACCGTAGGCCTCGACCCATGGGCCGGAGGCAGTGACTCGCTCGGGCGCGTGGAGCGGGAGCACGGTGAGCGCCGGGTCCGTCCACCGCTCGGCCGAGGCACGGGCTCCGGCAAAGAAGTCGTTGGCCGCACGGTCGGCGGCCCAGTCGCGTTGGATGACTTGGCGCGCGTTCGCGTCGACGATCGTCACGACGAGCAGGGCAGCGACGCAGCCGGCCACCAGCCACCGACGGGGATGGGCGGACCGGAGCCGGTCCAGTGCGGTCGACCAGCGGGCCGGGCCGTGCATACTGGCCAGTCCGATGAAGATCGGCAGAGTCAGGTAGGCCGAGTTGCTGAGCCGCGCGGCCGTCCCGGCCACGTTCCACGCGTTGAGGATCGGGCTGAACACCAGGAAGCCCCAGTACAGGCCAAAGACCGCAACGATGAACAGCGCCGGCCCGAGGTTGGCCCGGTTCACCAGAACCACCCCGACCGCCAGCACCAGCCCGAGGACCATCGTGGCCAGCTGCATGGCCGGCGTCGGTGGCGAGACCGGCTGATAGCCGGTCAGCTGAGGGAACTGGTAGGTCAACGCCATGACCATGGTGCGTGCAACGACACCCAGCGGCGGTCCGGTCCCGGTCCCGGCGTAGAAGCGCTGGATCAGGACGGCTCCGGCGGCCGCCGTCACCGTCATCGCGAGGAGCGGCCGGCGGATCGACCAGAGCCGGCGGAGGCGTTCGCGCACCGGCGCCGGATTCCACACCAGCAGCACATCGACCAGAACGACGATCGGCAGGGCGAACGCGGCTCGTTCCTGGATCAGGAGGCCGAAGGGAAACACCGCGGCCGCGGCCCACAACCACAGCGAACGGCCGGTGCGCAGACCACGCACGTGCATCGCGACCACCGCGTTGGTGAAGGCGAGCACGGGCAGGATGTGCCAGGCGGCGTCCGTCCAGTGTGCGACGTCGGTGAGGCCGAGCGAGGCGCCGGTCGCGACGACGACCAGCAGACGGCGGACCAGGGACATGCCCAGTTCGCTCACCAGCCAGATCGTGGACAGCAGCACGATCCCGACCAAGGCGGTCGAGACGGCGGCCCCGACAGTCACGTCGAGTTCGGTGTGCAGCAGCAGCAGATGACCGAGCCGGTTCACCGGACCGAAGTGGGAGAAAACGTTGAGCGTGAGCAACTCCCAGCCCAGGCCGGATCGGCGCGCCACCTCGAACTGGACAAAGTCGTCGTCCGCGAACACGTAGGTGTCGCGCAGGCGCAACCACACCAGCAGGCAGCACAGTCCGGTGGCGAAGCCAAGGACGAGGGCCGTGAGCGAGGACGAGGACGAAGCCGAACTGCCGATCCGATCGGTGCGGGTGGCTACCTCGGCGTCGGCATCGGCGTCGGTGATGACGCCGCGGACCGCGTCGACGCTGTCGGGCACGACCATCCCACCACTTCTGCGGTTCACTTGTCCGACCGTCGGCCGACGGCGAACCGGTCTGTCCGGGCGATTGACCAGCCAGTCTAGCGACCACGGCGGTCACGTTCGGTCACTAAGGGAACTGCCGCCCCCATGACGCCGGACAGGGCTGCGGCTGAACCCTTGATCCGGTTTGGTCGACCAGCCAGCATTCGCCGGGCATCGCACCTGGGTCGCGGTCCGGGGTGGCCGGGTCCGCGGCGACCAGTTCGACGGCAGCCACGGTAGCGATGCACACCGGCCCGCCATTGAGCAGTCTGATCCGGACGGCGTCGATCGCGGGATCCGGGATGCGGGCGATGGCCAGCGTGCCCTGGCCGTCGAGACCGGTGGGGAGTGCGGTGTCAAAATACCTGCTGTTGTCGAACCCGGTGACCTGGGCGGTGGCGTCGGATTCTGCGGTGTAGCGCACCACCAGCCACAGACCGGACGTCGACGAGCTCGCCGTGATCGGGACCTCCAGTTGACCGCCGGGTTCCACCCGCGAACATCCCTGGCCCGGGTCCGTCCACTCGTCGAGCACCACCGGCCGGGTATCACGAACGACCCCGGCATCGTCGACGATGACCGGCCGGCCACCGGCGGGCACCGGCTCGACGGGCCGGTGGAAGATGCGCAGGACGTTCACCAGTTCGGTGTACGGCGAGGTGATCCCCGCGAAGATGTAGGCGGGGGGTGCCAGGGTGGGGACGACGTCGAAGGGTTGACCGGCTTGACGCAGTCTGTCCAGGTCGCCGTTGGCGTTGTCGAGGTAGTCGCGCACCGCCGAGGCGGAGCCGATCGCCCGGTCGGCGAAGCGCGGGGCCGTCACGAGAACGTGCGGCAGGAAGATCGCGATCAACAGGGTCAGGATGGCGACCGCGGGCCAGGAGTCGGCTGACCGGGCCCGCCCGTCGAGCGCCGCTCGGCGCAGCGGCCGGCGCAGCGCCAGGGCCACACACATCACCCAGCAGACACCGACCTCGAGGTAGTAGTTGGCCTCCAGGACGAACGAGGGTCCGTAAAGGCCGACTCTGCCCCACGCCAGCAGCGCGAAATTCGCCAGGTAGACAACGGCGAAGAGGGCCCAGACGATCCATGCGCCCCGCCGGGCCCAACTCGTCCAGGCGACGAAAGCGACCATCAGGAGCAGCACGAGCCAGCACGCGGCGACCCGCCAGGGTGGATCCAGCACGTCGCCCCAGAAGCCGGCGAGGGACTGAACGAACGCACGCGCGCTCAGCCCGAGGGTCTCGATGACGTCATCGACGCTGGCCGGCGCGACATTGGGCCGGTAGAAGGCGATCTGATTGATCGCGCTCAGCAACCAGATCACGAACAGTGGCGCCCACGTCGACCAGTCCCGAACGACCTGTCGGGGCAGGCGGCGCAGCGGGCAACTGGTCTCCGCGAGCACCCCGTAGCGCAGCAGAACGAGCGTCAGGGGCAGCAGCAGCGGCTTTTCCTGGACCAGGACGGCCAGGAGGTAGGCGGCCGAGGCGGCCCACAGGCTCCGGCGGCTTCCCGTCACGCAGAGGCGGATGAAGAAGGCGACGGCCAGGGTGCTGAACCCGGTCGCCAGGAGGACGTGGATACCGTTGGTGAAGACCAGGGCCGGCCGAAGGGTCCAGATGGCGAACCCGACCGTGATGACTGCGTACCAGAGCACGATCGGCCGAGTGCTGATCTGCCGGATCATGAAGGCCACGGCTGCGATCACGCCGGCGGCAAAGAGCGCGAGGACGATCGCGAAGTAGATGAACTGGCCGCTGGCGAATGTGGCCATCAATTTGTAGACGATGCGCAGCAGGGGAGAGAAGTGACCGAACATGTCCGTGCGGAGATAGTCGACGGACAGGTCGGATTCGATTGCCTGCTGCAGGAACAGATAGTCGTCGACGAGGATGAAGGAGCGACGATTCAGGTTGAAGATCCACAGGCCCTGGACGAGAATCAGCCCGGACACCAACCATAGGTACAGGCGCGCGTCACGGGTGGCTCGTGGGGTGTCCGTGGCCGGATCGGCCGGTCGTGTGGTGGAGCCGGACCCCGGCTGAAGGCCGGTGGAAGAATCTGCCGGATCGCCCGTCAAGACCGTCTCGCTCCTATGTGCGAATGGACCCACCCGCCGGTGAGTGGTGCGTGCTCGTGGTCGCGGCCGACCACCCTTTTCGCGAAGTGCGGAGCGCGATGACGGGCCCCGCTGCTACCCCGCCGGCGATCAGCTCTTCTTCGAGTATCGCGCGGCCAGCTTGCGGCCGAAGGCCACCCCGGGCCGCTCCAAGGTCACATAGCTGATGTGCGCGGCGGTGAGGGACAGGACGGCAATCAATGCGAGCTTCGCCCAGGGATGGGTAACGTCCGGAGGATACACCAATGGGCCGCGGCCGTAGACGGAGAGAATGATCGGGAAATGCCAGATGTAAAGGCTGTAGCTCCGGTCGCCCAGCCATGTGGCGCCCTTTCCCAGGAATCCCGGCGAAGGGTTACCGGGTTGTGCCGCGATCAGCAGCACCGGCACCAGAAGCAGGGCAACGACGTAGTCGAAGCCGGTAAACCAGATCCAGTGTCGATAGTCCGAGGCGCGTTCGACGAACATCAGCATGGCCAGCGCCGGGACCATGGAAATGACGACCAGGGGCACTGAGAAGTACCTGGGCAGGTGAGCCCGGAGGCGGTCCAGATGCCCGCGGGTCACCAGGTACTTCAGCGCGATGCCCAGCGCAAAGATCGGCACGATACCCAAGAATTGCCGGGACAGGAACAGGCTTTGGATCCCCGGGTCGGGCCCGGTGCCGGGTGGGCCGAAATAGAATTCGCGGAGGCCGTCGCCGCCGAGGGCCACCCACAGCCGCCAGCCGACACCTATTCCGACCAATGCGATGAACGTGGGCCACGGTGCCCGGATGAACAGCAATGCCATGGCGGGCAGGGTCAGGTACAGCAGGAACTCGGCGGTCAGGGTCCACAACGCGCCATCGACATTGAGCGAGCTGGAGGTGGAAGGGAACATGTACTGCATGAACGTGGCGTTCGCCACGATCTGTTTCACGCCTTGGGCGCTGAACAGCAATGAGTGTTCGGCGAAGAACAGGAACAACACGCCGACGGTCACGTAGTACGCGGGAGCGATCCGGAAGAACCGCCTGATCCAGAACCCGCGGAGGCTGCGCTTTTCCTTGGGGCGCCAGAACTGATCGGCGAGCAGGAACCCGGACAGCAGGAAGAACAGATTGACCCCGAGGCTGCCGAACCCCTCGATGATCTCGTACCCAGGGAAATGCGGCTGGGTCGACAATGACCAGCTGTGGTGCAGGACGACCATTCCGGCGGCGATGCCGCGAAGCGCCTCGATGCCGGGGAGCCAGCCCATCCCGGCGACGCCGGCTCGACCCGGTGGGCGATCGGGCTCCTTCTGCTGGACGGGTGCGGGAGCCGCCGGCGGGGTCGGCGGCGGGGAGTCCGGCGTGCCCAGCGCTGCCGAATCCGGTGACGAGCCCTTCGTGGCGCCGGTCATCGGCCGCTCCACGTCGGATCCGGCAACTGGTTGGCCGGCACGCTGCGGTCGGCGCCTGGCGCCGTACCTGTCCCGCCGTCACACTCCACAATTGCCCATTATTCCATCGAAGGGGCGTTCATCGTGCCGCGTGACTCGCACCGAGTCGCCAGGTGCGGCCCGGGTGGGTGACGGCCAACAGGGAGCTGGGCGACGGCCGGCCTACCCGGAGCCGCCTCGGCTGGGTCAGCCCTTCGGTGCCACATCCACCAGCCCCACCGTGACCGTGCTCAGGCAGACCGAGGTTCCCTTGGCGGTCAGCTGCAGGCCGCCGTCCGGGACACCCTGTGGCGCGTACCCCACCACTCCGTCGGAGCCGGCTTCCAGGGTCAGCGGGTCCAGCTCGCTGTGCGGCGCCACCAGGGCGCCCCGGGCCTCGGCCTGGTAGTCGATCAGCACCCAGTAGCCGCTCGGCACCGAGATCGGCACAGTGACCGACTCACCGTCGGCGAGGCAGGTCGAGATGTCGGCCTCGGCCGTCCGGAAGAACTTCAGGGGTCCGATGGTGCCATCGATGCCGGCCACCCAGGCCTGGCTGGTCTGGTCGGTGAACTGGACATCGGGCATCAACTGCGGCAGAACCCGCTTGCTCATGTTGTACGGGTACATCTGGGACAGCACGATCCCGCCGGGAACCGGGAAGTTGAGGAGCTTCGGGTCGGCGTCGGTGGGCCACGTCTGGGCCACGCGATCGATCCACAGCCGGGCCTCGTGGCCCGGGCTGGCTTGGACGGTCAGGACCGTCGACTGCACCCACAGAGCTCCGCACACCACCAGCACCGCACCCGTGGCCACCAGCGTGGTGCGGGAGCGCGGCCGGTTACCGGCGCCTTCTCGATCCGGTGGGGCCCGGTCGACGCGCGCGAGCAGCACCGAGGACGCGATCACGGCCAGGCCCAGCCAGACGATGGCGGTGTTCTCGATGTGATAGCGCAGCAGGCCCGCGTTCTGGATTCCAAGGAGGTCGGCCCGCCGGGACAGGGCCACCTGGTTGAGCAGGACGCAGATGCCGACGAAGCCCCACACGCCGACCACCGCCGGCTGCCTCCGTACCGAGACGATGATCAGGACGATGACCACGAGATTCGCCAGGACCACCGCGGCCCAGGTGAGAGGCGATGAGTGGAACAGCCACAGATCGGTCCCGAACAGCGACGGGACCAGGCCGCCGACCAGTCCCCAGCCGACGAACGCCGCGGACTCGGCGGTGGACGCAGCCTCACCCGAAGACGCCAGGTACGACCCCGTGACGAATCGGACGACCACCACCAGTGAGATGAGTCCGATGCCCGCCCAGGCCGGCCAGGTGGTCCGCAGCAGCGCGAGCCGCGCCTTCAGTCGCCGGCCGCGCCAGAGCACGAGAAAGCACCACAGCACGGAGAACAGCGAGAACAACAAGGACTTTTCGCTGAAGGCAACGGCAGCCCCGTAGGTCGCCAAGGCGGCGACCAGGTACTGGACCCGACGCCGTACCACCCATCGCGTGAGGCATCCGAGCGTGGAGATACACAGTGCCAGGGCCGCGAAGTTGTTCAGGCTCGCCGCCCACCACATCGCGGGTGCGACTTGGGCGATCGAGAAGGAGAAGGCGATCCCGGCGAGGACGTTCAGACGGCGGGCCTGCTGGGCCGCGTCGAGGCACCTCACCAGTGCGACGAGAGCACCGGCGTGGATTCCCGCGATGATCAACGCGGCCGGCGCCCAGGACAGGCCGAACAGTTTGAGGAAAACGACGTCGGCAAGGATGTAGCCGGGCATCAGGTGGCCGAACCAGGGCCGGATGAGTTCCTCGACGGTCACCCGGTTGTGGATGAAATAGTCGGCGAAAAGAAAATCGTCGGCAAAGAAGAACGACTGCCGGGCCAGGAGCCAGGTCGTCGCGAACACGGCGGCGGTGACCGCCGGCAGCAGCCATCGGGAGCGGATCACGAGCAGCCAGGGAGCCGGCGACCCGAGATCGGCACCGCCCTCGGTGGAAGTCCGTCGATCGTGGCTGATCAGCTTGCACCTCCTCGCGTCGTCGACGGGTGTCCGGAACCTCGGCCGTCGATCATTCTGGTCGGGTCATCCGGTCAGATTCATCTTCTTCGCGGCCCACGGCAGCGCCTGGGTCAACCCGTTGACCGCCGTCGTCCAATCGTGACCCGTACCGGGGCTCGCCCAGAACTGAGTATCCATCCCGGCCGCCTGGGCGATCGCGTTGAGCCGCTGCATGCCGGTGGTGATGCCGCCATCCTCCGACCCGGCGATGAACCAACCGCCGGAGCCGTCGAACCGCTTGCTGGTCATCAGATCTTTCGGGTTCATCGACTTGAACTTGGTGGCATCGCCACCGGCGACCTTGTCGATCGTCTCCTGGAGTTGGCCGTCGTTGAGCACGGCATCCTCGAAGCCGGAGATATCGATGAAGTTCCGGTACAGGTCGGGATGGTTGGTCGCCATCACCAGGGAACATGTTCCGCCATAGGAAAACCCGCCGATGACCCAATGCGACCGGTCCGGATCGACCAGCAGCTGGTTGGCGATCGCCTCCGGGACGTCCTTGGCCAGGTAGGTGTTCACGTTCCCCATCGGTGAATCGAAACAGCCGGGGTTCGACAGCGAGGCGCCGAGAGCGTCCGGGACCACCACGACCGGTGCGATTCCGCGATGAGCGGCCGCGAACTCGTCCATGATGTTCTGCACCCGGTCACCGAGGAACCAGTCGCCCGGTTCGCCGGGTTGACCGGCGATCAGGATCAGCACCGGAAGGGGCTCCGGATTGTCGGCGAAGTAGGCCGGGGGGTAGTAGACCTTCCCCGGGCGCGCGGCGAAGCCTGACGCGGTGCCCGGTAGGTCGATCGTACTGGTTCGGCCCTTCCCGTCGGCGGGGATGTTGCTCCCGGTCGGGTTCCAGGTGGTCGTCAGGGGGCCGGCCGGCACCGGGGACGATGACGTTGCTCGGCTCGGCCCGACGACCGGTGGACCCGAGATCTCGGAGGCCGAGCCCGCGCCGAGCAGGTCGCCCAGTCGCGGGAACTGGACATAGTAGGCGTTGATCTGGTTGGCGGCGGCGGCCACCACCACCACTGCGGCCACCACCGCGAGCACCCGCTGCCACCAGGTCGAGCGGAACATCCAACCGATGGCCAGCCCGATGGCACTGAACCCGACCGCCACCCAGAGCGCGATCTCGAACTTGAGTTCTTCACCGACGTAGTGGGGCGCGACGAACCGGCCGACCGCCCATGCGGCGACGGTCGAGACGGCCAAGACCGGCGGCACCACTCGGATCCACCACCATCGAACCGGTCTGATCAGCAGGAATGCCGCTCCCGCCACCCCGAGGACGATGATGAGGAGATGGAGCCACCCGTCGAGCAGTGAGCTGCTCACTTCCTCTCCCATCCTGGGTTCCGGTCCGAGTTCGCTCCGGCGCAGACCGCCGACGCCAAGTGTCATTCATCGTCCCCCTGCGCGCCGCCCGTCCGCGTAAGTGGCCGGTGAAGTCGTCCTGTCTACAATCGCCCGGCGGTGCGGCCATCGGGCTCCCGGCGGTACGACCATCGATGTCAGAGGGGCCACCATGGCGTGTCCGGCGCGGCGGCAGCGATTGCTCCGGGTTCAGGCGGTGCTGCTGGTCGGCATGCTGACGGCCGTCGTGGCCGCAGCGCCGGCCGCGACGGCGACGACGGGTCCGGCCGGCCTGCGAGCGGCGGCCGCGAATCCGCCGGTGCCCGAGCTCACCGTCAGCACAGTGGTCGACGGGCTGAGCAACCCGTGGGACGTGACCTTCACCCCGGACGGCACGATGCTGTTCGATCAGCTTCGCGGTGGCCTCGGCGCGGTGTTGCCGACCGGTGAGGTCCGATATCTCGATGCCGACTTCGCGGACAACTTCACCGGTAACGAGTCCGGAGTGATGGGGCTGGTCGTCGATCCAGGGTTCGCGAACAATCGGACCCTGTACATCTGCCAGACGCTGCGGGGTCCCGACCCCGCGCAGCCCGGGGTCGGATCGGCGACCTCCGTCGTGCGGTGGCGGGTCGCGGCGGACTACGGGTCGGCGGTCCGTGACGGCACCGTCGTATCGGGCATTCGACCCGCCAACACCGAGGGCCGCCACGTGGGTTGCCGGCTGCGGTTCGACGACGCCGGGCTGCTCTACGTGTCGACGGGCGACGGGAACTCGCCGACCGGCCCCGAGGACATCACGAGCCCGCTCGGCAAGGTGCTCAGGGTCACCACCGCGGGCGACCCGGCCCCGGAGAACCCCTTCGCGGCCGACGAGAACGACTGGGCCAAGCGCGTCTTCACCTTCGGGCATCGCAACCCCCAAGGGCTGGCCTGGCGGGCCACGACCGGCCGGATGTGGTCGGTCGAGCAGGGTCCGAACCGCGACGACGAGATCAATCTGCTGGCGGCCGGCGCCGACTACGGCTGGAACCCGGTCGGGCCGGGCGGGGCATATCAGGACAACGGAACCCCCATGACCCGGGAGGGTGCGACGCCGGCGGCATGGTCGTCGGGCAGTCCCACCATCGCGACCTCCGGG
Organism: Nakamurella sp.; assembly: GCF_044224575.1. Lineage (GTDB taxonomy): Bacteria > Actinomycetota > Actinomycetes > Mycobacteriales > Nakamurellaceae > Nakamurella. The sequence goes on along the minus strand of NZ_JBGAKE010000004.1, from coordinate 44,994 downwards.
GGGACCTTCCTGGTCGGCACCGGGTGGGGCGCCTGGGAGGGCGCGCTGGCCGTCGCCACGCTCAAGGGCGTGTCCCTGCGAATGTTCTCGGTCGCGGAAACTTCCCAGGTCGCCCGGACGGCGGCCGGTGATCCGGCGACGACGGTGGCGGAACCAGGGCCGGAGGTCACCCTGACCGGAGGCGACGACGGCGCGGTGGTGACCAGCGCCGGAGCCACTGCGACCGCCACCGCCGACCCGATCGGGACTGCGTTCTCGGGCACGTTCGGCCGGCTCCGGACTGCTCAACTCGGACCGGATGGCGACCTGTTCGTGACCACCAGCAACGGAAACGGGCAGGACAAGATCCTCCGGATTCGGCCGGTATGGCCCTGCGACGGTCCGGCGGACGATCCGGTCCCCAGCGGCGTGGCCGCCACCCGGTTGGATTCGACCACGGTGGTCTCCGTCCGGGGCAACGACGATGCGGTCTGGTACCGGACGGCGCAATCCGGGTGGGTGTCCGTGGGCGGCGTGACCCGGAACGGACCGGCCACAGCCAGCTGGGACGGTCGGCGGATCGACCTGTTCGCGGTCGGTACCGATGGCGGGCTCTATCACCGGGTGGGTTGGCCGGACGGCCCGTGGTGGCCGTGGGAGAGCCTGGGGGGTGTGTTGACGTCGGCGCCCGCGGCGGTCGCGCCGAGCCCCGGGAGACTGGACATCTACGGCCGGGGCGCGGATCGCGCCTTGTGGCGGATCAGTTGGACCGGTTCCCGCTGGACTTCCTGGGAGTCGGTGGGCGGCCAACTCGCGTCCGCGCCCGGTGCGGCTGCCGGCGACAACGGCCGGACGGTGGTCGGTGTCCGAGGCCTGAACGGCCAGGAGTACCGCGTGCGGCCGGCGGGCGGGTTCGACAGCGTCGGAACCCCGATCTGCTCGGCGCCGGCCTACGCGAACGGCGGCGGCGCCGGCCCCGTCGTCGCCTACCGTCTGGGCAGCCAGGACATCTCGCTGTCCGGACGATCGATCGGTGGCGTGCTGACGTCATCGCCGGCGGTGACCGCCGATGCCGGCTCCGGTCGGCTGGACGTCTTCGCGCGCGGCAACGACAACGGACTCTGGACGTACTCGACGGCCGGAGCCGGCTGGACGTCGTGGGGGGGATCGCTGCGCTGACCGTCGCCGTCGGGCCGGCGGCCGGTCGGCCGGCGACCCCCGTCGGCCGATCCGGCCGGCCGCAGCTCCGGGGTGGCGCTCCGGTGCCCCCGACGTGTCCCCGACGCGCGTCCTGTGCGGTCGGGCCGATCGGCATCAGTAGGCTGGCGCGGCTACGGCAGACCCTTGAGGGAGGGTGACAGAGTTGGGCGCACACCCGCGGGTGTTGCTGGACGCGACTGCGATTCCGGCCGATCGGGGTGGCGTCGGGCGGTATGTGGACAACCTGACGGAAGCGCTGGACGTCGCCGGTGCCGCCCTTTCGGTGGTCTGCCAGCACCGGGATGCGGAGAATTTTGCGCGGCTCGCCCCGCGCAGCCGGATCATCCCGACCGCCGAGGAACTCGGCAGCCGGGCGGCCCGGCTGGCCTGGGAGCAGACCACCCTGCCCAGATTGGCCAACCGGCTGCCCGTCGACGTGATCCACTCGCCCCATTACACGATGCCGCTCGCGGCGTCGGTGCCCGTGGTCGTGACCCTGCACGACGCGACCTTCTTCTCCGATCGCGGCCTGCATCTCGGCGTGAAGGGCCGATTCTTCCGGGCGTGGACGCGTACCGCCCTCCGCCGTGCCGCGATGTGCATCGTGCCCAGCATCGCCACCCGAGACGAACTGGTCAGGTTGGTGCGCGCCGATCCCGCGGCCATGGTGGTTGCCTACCACGGCGTCGACCTGGACCGGTTTCAGGTGCCGACGGCCGATCAGATTCGTGCTGCGGCCCGTGCCCTCGGCCTGAGTGATCGGACCTGGATCGCCTTTTTGGGGACGTTGGAGCCGCGAAAGAACGTGCCGGCCCTGATCCGGGCCTTCATTCGCGCCGTGGCCGATCGGGGCGATCCACCGGTCCTCGTCCTGGCCGGTTCTCCCGGCTGGGACACCGGCATCGAGCCCGCCATCGCCGCCGTCCCGCCCGGTCTCACCGTGCTGCGTGCCGGACACGTGCCGATCGAGGTGCTGCCCGGCCTTCTCGGCGGCGCGCTGGTGGTTGCCTATCCCAGCCTGGGTGAGGGTTTCGGCCTGCCCGTCGTCGAGGCCATGGCCTGCGGGGCGGCGGTGCTGACCACGCGGAAGCTGGCCCTGCCCGAGGTCGGGGGCGACGCGGTGGCCTACAGCGGAACCGGGGCCGGTGACATTGCCGCGGCCCTGACCGAGCTGCTGGACCGACCCGACGAGCGGGCGCGGCTGGGCGCGGCGGCGGCGGCCCGCGCGGCCACCTTCACCTGGGCGGCCAGCGCCCAGGCCCATCAACGGGCCTACGAACTCGCCGCGTCCAAGGCGACCAGGTGAGTGCCGATCCGTTGCCCCCGGCCGTGGTCCGGGACGCGTCGTCGAACGGTCGGATCGGCCTGGTGGCGGTCACCTACTCGCCGGGCCCGGCGCTCGTCGGGTTGCTCGACTCGATCCCCGGTGCGACCGGGCGGCAGGTGATGATCGTGCTGGCCGACAACGGCTCGACGGACGGATCCGTGGAAGCGGCTGCGTCCCGGCCCGGGGTGCGGTTGGAGCGCACCGGCGGGAATCTCGGCTACGGCGGGGCGGCCAATCTGGGGGTCCGCGCCCTCGACCGGGACATCGAGTGGGTGCTGATCGTCAACCCGGACCTGGTGTTCGGGGCCGGGTCGATCGACGAGCTGATCGACGTGGCCGGCCGGTACCCCCGAGCCGGTGCGCTGGGACCGCTGATCACCACGCCGGGCGGCGTGGTGTACCCCTCCGCTCGCGACCTGCCCTCGGTCTTCACCGGTGCCGGTCACGCCATCCTCGGCTGGCTGTGGCCGACCAACCCGTGGACGCGCCGGTACCGGCGGGACGCCGATCACCCCGTCGAGCGGGCGGCCGGCTGGCTCTCCGGGTCGTGCCTGTTGGTGCGACGGTCCGCGTTCGACCAGGTGGGCGGGTTCGATCCCGGTTACTTCATGTACTTCGAGGACGTCGACCTCGGCGATCGGCTCGGCCGGAAAGGCTGGGTGAACGTCTACTGTCCGTCGGCGACGGTGGTGCACCAGGGCGGGCATTCCACGGAACGTGACCCTGCGGCGATGGCGAAGGCGCACCATGCCAGCGCCTACCGGTATCTGTCGCGCCGCTATTCCGGTTGGTGGAATGCGCCGTTGCGGCTGATCCTGCGGGTCGGGCTCGCCGCCCGCGCCTACGTGTCCGCCCGGTCGAACCGGGTGGCCGGCGGTGCCTCCATCCCGGATCGGCGCATGGACTGATTGCTTTCGCCCGGCCCGATCGGCCGGGCCGCGGGAACCTGCCGGCGGTGGTCGGATACGGTCGGCTCCTGTCGATATGCGCCGCGCAGGCGCGAGCGAGCGGATGGGTGAGGGATCATGAAGGGCATCATTCTGGCCGGCGGCGCGGGCACTCGCCTGCACCCGATCACCCGTGCAGTGTCGAAGCAGCTGTTGCCGGTTTTCGACAAGCCGATGATCTACTACCCGCTGTCGGTGCTGATGCTCGCCGGCATTCGTGACGTCCTGGTGATCACCACGCCGGAGGACAATGCGGGTTTCCGCCGGCTACTGGGGGACGGCTCGGAGTGGGGAATTTCCATCTCGTACGCCGTCCAGTCGGCGCCGAACGGTCTCGCCGAGGCGTTCATCATCGGCGCGGACCACGTCGGAGACGATTCGGTTGCGCTCGTCCTCGGGGACAACATCTTCTACGGCCAGGGCTTCTCGCGGACCCTGCAGCGAGCCGTCGAGGGCATCGACGGCTGCGTGCTGTTCGGTTATCCGGTGCGGGATCCCGAGCGGTACGGGGTCGGGGAGCGGGACAGTACCGGCAAGCTGATCTCCATCGAGGAGAAGCCGGCCGACCCGAAGTCGAACCTGGCGATCACCGGGCTCTACTTCTACGACAACGACGTCATCGAATACGCCAGGTCGCTGCGACCCAGTGCGCGCGGTGAATTGGAAATCACCGATCTCAACAACATCTACGTGCGTGCGGGCAAGGCGTCATTGATCGATCTCGGCCGCGGGTTTGCCTGGCTGGACACCGGTACCCACGATTCCCTGCTCGAGGCGGGAGAGTTCGTTCAGGTGCTCGAACACCGCCAGGGCGTCCGCATCTCGTGTCTGGAAGAGATCGCGCTGGCCACCGGATTCATCGACGCGGACCAGTGCTTCGCACTGGGCAAGGCCCTCGCCAAGTCGCCCTACGGGCAGTACGTGATGAATGTGGCGCGAACCGCGGGAGCGGGCACCGACCAGCCTGCCGATCGGTAGCCGCCACGGAACTACCCTGCGCTGGACAACGGCCGGATCAACGAGGGGATTGACGAGAGACTGTGGCGACCCACCCGCCTGCCGAGCAGGTTGACGCCGTCATTCTGGTCGGTGGCCAGGGGACGCGGCTGCGGCCATTGACGCTGTCCGCGCCCAAACCCATGCTGCCGACCGCCGGGGTGCCGTTCCTGGAGCATCTGCTGTCCAGGATCCGGGCCGCCGGGATGACTCATGTGGTGCTGGGCACCAGCTACAAGGCGCAGACGTTTGCCGAGTACTTCGGCGACGGCTCGTCGTTCGGGCTGGACATCGACTACGTCGTCGAGGAGGTGCCGCTCGGGACGGGTGGCGCCATCCGGAACGTGGCGGACCGGTTGCGCGCGGACACGGCCATGATCTTCAACGGCGACATCCTGTCCGGCCTCGACCTGACCGCCCTGCTGACCACCCATCGAACGGTGGGTGCCGACGTCACTTTGCACCTGGTGCAGGTCGACGATGCCCGGGCGTTCGGGTGCGTACCCACGGACCCCGCCGGCCGGGTGACGGCGTTCCTGGAGAAGTCGGAGCAGCCGCCGACGAACCAGATCAACGCCGGTTGCTATGTCTTCGAGCGGTCGGTGATCGAACAGATTCCGGCGGGTCGCGTGGTTTCGGTGGAGCGGGAGACGTTTCCGGGCCTGCTGGCGGCCGGAGCCGTCGTGGCCGGCCATGTCGACTCCTCGTACTGGCTCGACCTCGGTACACCATCGGCCTTCGTGACCGGATCGGCGGACCTGGTGCGGGGCATCGCACCGACGATGGCGCTGCCGGGCCCGGTGGGCGAGTCCCTGGTGCTGGACGGCGCCGACGTGCATCCAGGTGCGGCGATCTCCGGCGGGACGACCATCGGTCGTGACACGACCGTCGGCGAGGGTGCCGTGGTCGAACGGTCGGTGGTGTTCGACGGCGCTCGCATCGGGCCCGGTGCGCGAGTCACGAGTTCCGTGATCGGGGCGGGCGCCCACGTCGCGGCGAGCGCGGTGGTGGCGAATGCGGTGATCGGGGACCGGGTGGTGGTCGGCGAGAACTGCGAACTGGTAGGCGGCATTCGGGTGTGGCCCGGGGTCGAGTTGCCGGCCGGATCGGTGCGGTTCTCGGCGGACAGCTGACGGCGTCCCTGCTGGGCCATCCCGCGTGGCGACGCCGGTCAGCCCGCCAGCGCGGCCGCGACGAGTTCGTGGTCCCCGGCGTCGAACCCCGCCGGTAGGGCGTCGACCGGCCAGAACCGCAGGTCGTCGGACTCGTCGGAGATCACCGGCCGGGCCCCGGCGGGCGCGACGACCCGGAACCGCACGTCGAAGTGCCGGGTCGGGATGCCCAGCGAGCAGGTGACCGGGTGGATGTCCAGGTGGACCGGCACCGGGTCGATGCGCAGACCGGCGATGCCGGATTCCTCGGTGGCCTCGCGTAGCGCGGCGCCGGCCAGCGTCTCGTCCCGTCGTTCGCAGTGCCCGCCCAGTTGCACCCAGCGGCCCAGCCGCGGGTGCAGGGTGAGCAGCACCTGCCGCCGGTCGGGGCTCAGCACCAGCGCGCTGGCGGTGATGTGGCCCGGCGCGCACTTGCGGCGGGTCGCGTCCGGCCGGGCGGCCAGGAACCCCAGAAAGCCCTCCCGCACCGCCGCCTGCCCGGGGGTCGGCGCGGGCCAGGCGGCCAGCACCGCGGTGACGTCGGCGTGCAGGGCCGCGTCCGCCGCGGTGACGGTGGCGATCTCGATCGTGCTCATCGGTACGCGCTCACCGGTGTGTGCTCGTCGGAGCGTCACCGCATCACCAGGCCGCCGCCGGCCGGCGGGCGGGGCGTGCCGATGGGATCGATCGGGTGTCCGACGGCCACTGCGCCCAGCGGCTGCCAGTCGGCCGGCAGATCGAGGACGGAATGCACCACCGCCGGGCAGAAGATCGTCGAGGAGATCCAGGCCGAGCCCAGGCCTTCCGCCGCCAGCGCAACGAGCAGGGCCTGCACAGCGGCCCCGCCGGCCACGGTGAACATGGTCCGTTCGGCGTCCCGCCGGCGCTCGTCCGGGTAGTCGTGCCGGCCCTCGCCGTCGATCAGCGGGACCAGGATCTCCGGGGCGTCGCGCAGCACCTGGCCGCGGCCGGTGCGCCGGGCGATCCGGGCGGCGTCCCAGCCGTCACCGGCCAGGTCGGCCTCCCAAGCCGCCTGCATGGCCTCCAGCAGCGCCCCCCGGTGCTCGCGCACCCAGACGAAGCGGACCGGCCGGGTGTGGTGCGGCGCCGGCGCCGTCAGCGCGATGTCGACGCAGCGGGCGATCGTCGTCGGATCGACCGGCGCGTCGGCGAACTCCCGGACGGTCCGGCGCAGCAGCACCGCTTCCCGTCGGCCCTGCTCGATCGCCAGATCGGTGCCGAGCCGGAACAGGTCCTCGTCCCGCGGCCGGACCAGCGCGCGGGCGGTCCGGTGCTCGGAATCGGGCTGCCGGTCGGCCCGCCGCAGTCCCCGGGCCACGGCCACCGGGACCTGACCGAGCTTGCCCTTGACCAGGTCACCGGCGGCGGCGAGTTCGTCGGCGACCGCCACCTGGGTCACCACCAGCTCGTTGCCGTGCCGGTCCGTGCCCCCGCGGTGGTCGGCCAGCACCGGCCGGCCGGCCGCGCCGATCGCCACGTCGGTCACGCCCAACCGCCAGGCCCGGCCCTGGGTGTCGGTGATGATCACCCCGACGTCCAGCCCGCGGGCGGCGAAGGCGTCCCGCAACGCGGCCGCGGACGCGTCGGGATCGTCGGGCAGCAGTGCGATCTCGTCGGCCAGCACGTTGGACGCATCGATCCCGGCCGCGGCGGCCACGATGCCCAGCCGGTTCTCCACGATCTTGGTCCGGCCCATCTGGGCGACCAGCCGCACCGACTCCTCGTCGATGAGCCGGCGGCGCAGCGCGTCCCGCTCCGCCGGGTCGGTGGGGGATGGCACCAGCCGGCCCTCCACCTTGCTGACCACCTTGGAGGTGACGAGCAGGACGTCGCCGTCGGCGAGCCACGGCGCGGCGGCCGCGATGGCGGCGGCCAGGTCGTCACCGGGCCGGAACTCGGGCAGCCCGGTGACCGGTAGCACCTGGAGGCCGGCCGGGGCGGGCGCGTCGGCCGGGTCGGGTGTGGCCGGGTGGGTGCCGGTGTCGGGCAGCTCAGCCACGGCCGGCCACCCCGGCGATCTCGGCGCAGGCCGCCACCATGGTCGCGGTCCGATCCGGGTCGGTCATCAACAAGGGCCGGGCGGCCACCGTCACCCCGGGGATCGTCGCCGTCTCGCCGCCGGCGATCAGGTAGGCGTCCAGCAGACCACCGTCGGACCGGGCGCCGTAGTGCCGACCCACCCCCTGCGCGCTGACCGGCACCCCGACCGCCTCCAGGCATTTGTCCGCATGACCGCGGACCGGGGCGGTGCCGATGATGGGTGACACCCCGACCACCGGCGCCGACGTCGTCCTGATCGCCTCGGCGATCCCCGGGACGGCCAGGATCGGCCCGACGGACACCACGGGGTTGGACGGGGCGACCAGCACCAGATCGGCGCCGTCGATGGCCTCGAGCACGCCCGGCGCGGGGGTCGCATCAGCCGCACCGATCGGGGTGATGGACATCGCCGGCAGCTTGGCCTGGTAGCGGATCCACCACTCCTGGAAGTGCAGGGCGACCAGCGGCGCGGCCGACCCGGCCGCGTCGGGCAGCACCGTCGGGTCCTCGACCACCACGTGGGTCTCCACCCGGTCGTCGCTCATCGGCAGCAGGGTCACCCCGGGCTGCCAGCGCCGGCACAGCGCGTCGGTGACGTCGGAGAGCCGGTAGCCGGCGTCGAGCATGCGGGTGCGCACCAGGTGGGTCGCGATGTCCCGGTCACCCAGGGAGAACCAGGGCGCTTCGGCGTCGTACCCGGCCAACTCGCTCGACACGGTCCATGTCTCGTCCGCCCGGCCCCAGCCGCGCTGCAGGTCCGAGATCCCGGCCAGGGTGTACATGCACGAGTCGAGATCCGGGCAGACCTGCAGGTTGTGCAGCCGGATGTCGTCGGCCGTGTTGACGATCGCCGTGATCCGGTGGTCGCTCCCGGTCGTGTCACCGGGCCCGGGCGGGCCGAAAGCCGGCCATCCCAGGTACCGCTTCACCCCGAGCAGGAACTTCGCGCCGCCCACTCCGCCGGCCAGGACTGCAATTCTCACGTCTGCCGATCCTTCCAGACTCCAGGACCCGGGAATCCGCGTGACGTCCCGGGCGGCCTTGCGGCTGAACCGGGGTTGCGCTCGGACCCACCCCCGTGCGCAATCCCGGTTCGGTGGAATCGGGTCCGGCCGCCCGTTGCGGCCGACGCTCGCCCGGAGTGAGCCGGCGTGCGCGGTCAGGCCGGCGCCAGGAACGCGGCCAACGCATCGGCGTACATCACCTGATCGGCCACCCCGCACAGCTCGCGGATCGAATGCATGGACAGCGTCGGTGCGCCGAAGTCGACCGTGGTCGCCCCGGTCAACGCGGAGGTGATCGGTCCGACCGTCGACCCGCAGGGCAGGTCGGACCGGACCACGAACCGTTGCACCGGCACCCCGGCCTGCTCGCAGGCCAACTCGAAGGCCGCGGCGCCGACCGCGTCGGTGGCGTACCGCAGCTGGTTGTTGATCTTCAGCACTGGCCCGCCGTTCATCGCGATCCGGTGATTCGGCTCGTGCTTCTCCGGGTAGTTCGGGTGGGTGGCGTGGGCCATGTCGCCGGAGGCGATGACAGTCCCGGCCAGGGCGCGCAGCACGTCCTCCCGAGCGCCGCCCGCGGCCAGCACGACCCGCTCGATCGTGGTCGCCAGCAGGGTGGACTGGGCCCCCCGCTCGGACACGCTGCCGACCTCCTCATGGTCGAACAGGGCCAGCAACTGGCGGTGCCGCGTGTCGCCCGCGCGGATCAACGCGCGGACGCCGGCGTAACAGGTCGCCTGGTTGTCCAGCCGGGCGCTCGCGATCAGCGCCCGGTCCAGTCCGATCCGGCGGGCCGGCGTCAGGTCGTACGCCGACAGGTCCCAGCCGAGGACGTCGGATCGCCGGACGTCCAGCCGGTCGGCAAGGAACTGCCGCAGGTCACCGGGCCGATCGCCCAGGCCCCAGTGCGGGGCCAGATGCAGCTGCGGATTGAGCACCAGCCCATCGGTGTTCACCCCCCGATTGAGGTGAATGGCCAACTCGGAGACCCGCAACAGGGGCTCGTCCACCTGCAGTAGCCGGGTGCGGCTGCCGCCGGTGCTGCGGGCGCTGCCGGTGCGGCCGCCGGACCGCAGGGCTACCCGACCGGCCAGGCCCAGGTCGCGGTCCACCCAGCTGGCCAGCAGCGGCCCGCCGTACACCTCGACACCCAGCTGCTGCCAGCCCTGCGACGCCAGGTCCGGGTTGGGCTTGATCCGCAGCCCCGGGCTGTCGGTGTGCGCCCCGATGATCCGGAACGGGGCGGCCGGGTCGGGGTCATCGCCCGTCCGCCAGGCGATCAGCGAACCGCCGCGGATCAGGTAATACCCACCCCCGGTGCCCGGCCACCGGTCGCGCTCGTCCAACCGCCGGAAGCCCGCGTCATCGAGCAGGGCCGCCGCGGTGGCGCAGGCATGGAACGGGGTGGGGGAGGCATCCAGGAACGCGCACAGGCCGGCGGCGGTTCCGTCGGCCACCTCGGCATCGCTCCATGTCGTCATCCTGCAACCCTCCCATCCCGGTGTCCCGCGGCCGAAGCCGCCGGCCGGCCCGGCGGGGCTGCCGGGCCGCCTGTCCGGACCCGCGCACGGCGGTCGACTTGCCAATTTCCGCCCGAGGTGAATCGATTCCGGAGGGCGAAGAGTGGCAAGTCGTTCGGAACCGGCGGCGACCACCCCCTCCGGTCAGCCCGGGAGCCGGCCGGCCCGGGCCGGTCGGCCCGGAGAAGTCGGTCAGGCCCAGAAGCGGAAGAGGTTCGATCCGATGCCGGCCAACAACGGGTTGCCGCCGACCCAGACGAACAGTTCGTTGGCCGAGGTGAACAAAACCCGGCTGACCTGCGGCACGGAGAACAGGATGATGAACGCGACCAGCGGGATCCAGGGCCGGGCCGGGCGCAGCCGCTCGGTGAACCGCGGCGACAGGTAGGGCTCGATCACGCCGAACCCGTCGAACCCCGGGATCGGCAGGATGTTCAGGATGCCGGCGACGAACTGCAGCAGGGCCAGGTAGGACAGGGCCGCGCCGAGCGGCGACGAGATCGGGGCCGCGACGATCGCCAGCACCACGCCGCAGACGAAGTTGGTGGCCGGCCCGGCGGCCGAGACCAGGCTCGCCCACCAGCGAAACCGCAACCGGCCGGGCTCGACCAGGACGGCCCCACCCGGCAGCGGGATGCCGCCGATCGCCAGCAGGATGATCGGCATGACGACCGAGGTGGCCAGGTCGGTGTAGCGGGCCGGGTTGAGGGTCAGGTAGCCGCGGGCCCGCACCGAAGTGTCGCCGCCGGTGTAGGCCACCAGCGCGTGGGCGAACTCGTGCAGGCACAGGGTGATGACCCAGCCGCCCAGGACGACGACGAACACCCAGACGCCGACGGGGACGCCGAACGTCCCGGACGCGGACGATGGGGTCGACGCAGCGGACTGAGCAGCCAGGGCCCCGCCGGCCGTGACGAGCACGATCAGCGGGAAGATCCAGCCACCACCGGAGGACTTGGCCATCCGACCAGTCTTCCTGGCGATCACGCACAGCGACGTGTGCGCCCGCTCACCCTCCCGAAGCGGCAATTCTTGGCGCGACGCGCCGTATAGCACCCGTCCCAGCTTGACGTGAGGCGAGACACACGGGTGTAATCACATCGGTGTCATTTCACCGGTCGTCCTCGATCAGTTCCCCGACGTCAGCGCAGATCCGCGGCGAACGCCTCCGATCGAGGGCGGTACAGGGCCCGACGCCCCGGTGATCCGGCAGTCGGCGGCGACACGATCGCCGCCGGCGCCACAGCAAGGACAGTGAGGAACCAGCGCGTGACCGACCTGGGGGTGCCCACCATGCGGCAGATTCCCTTCTCGCCGACGGAAACCGGCGAACCGGAATGGCACGAAAGAGCTCTGTGTGCGCAGACCGACCCGGAGGCGTTCTTCCCCGAGAAGGGAGGGTCGACCCGAGAAGCCAAGAAGATCTGCACCGGCTGCGAGGTGCGGGCCGAATGCCTGTCGTACGCGCTTGCGCACGACGAGCGGTTCGGCATCTGGGGTGGATTGAGCGAGCGGGAACGCCGCCGGCTCAAGCGCGCCGCGGGCTGAGGCCCGCCGGCGGTCGGCTCACCCGCATCGGGTGACCGGCGCCCGTCGACGGCCCCCGATCAGTACCGTCGACGGCGTGCGCGTTCTCCTCAACATCATCTGGCTGGTGCTGTGCGGCTTCTGGATGTTTCTCGGATACATCCTGGCCGGCATCGTCGCCTGCATCCTGATCATCACGATCCCGTTCGGTATCGCCTCGTTCCGGATCGCCGGGTTCGCGTTGTGGCCATTCGGCCGGACCATGGCCAACCGACCCGGTGCGGGGGCGCCCTCGTTCATCGGCAACGTCATCTGGTTCATCGTCGCCGGGCTCTGGTTGGCCATCGGGCACCTGGTCACCGGGCTGGCGCTGTGCATCACGATCATCGGCATTCCCTTGGCCATCGCCAACTTCAAGCTGATCCCGATCTCGCTGGCGCCATTGGGCAAGGAGGTCGTCCGGCTGGGCGACCCACACGCGCTGCAGACCGTCAGCTGATCGGGCCGTCGCCGTCGTCGGGTTCGCCCAGCATCTCGCCGAGCAGTTCGGCCAGCACCTCGGCGACCAGGTCACCCAGTTCGCCCGCGTCGCCCGACCGCACCTCCAGCGGTCGCCGGTACACGACGATCCGGGCCTTGGTCGGCCGGCCGCGCGAGTCCATGCCGGGCGGGAGGAAACGGGCCAGCGGCACCCCGCCGTCCAGCACCACTTCGTCGGAGCCGATCTCCTGGCCGTCGGCCGGCACGACGGGTACCTCGTCGACGGCGAACTCGAGGGATTCAAGTCGTCCCGGCCACCGGGCGTCCAACTCGGCCACCGCCTCCAGGACGGCCTGGTCGAACCGTTCGGCGCGGGTCCGGGACGCCGGGAGTTCGGCCGGTAGCAGCGGAGTGCGCAGGCCGCGACCCCGCCGGTCCCGTCGGGGCGGCGCCGCCGACGCGTCGACCGGCGGCGCGGACCGACGCTGCACCACCGGCCCGACCGGTCGCGAGGTTCGTCCGGGCAGCCCGGGGCGCGGGCGTCGGGGTTCGGGATCGGTGCCGGCCATGACGGACCCAGTATGGCGGGCGGCGGCACCGATCACCGGGCCCAGGTACCTGGTGACCGGCCACCGCCGCCGGGCGCCGGTACCCCCACGCACTGGCGGATCGGCTTCCCGGCCGGTCCCCGCGGCGGGTCCGTCCCAACGGTCCGGCGTGCCGCGGCACCCCCGTCGGGGCGATGGCGTTATCGTGCCGCAGTGGCCAGACTGCGGCGATGCTCACGGAACGGGTGTACCAACCCGGCCGTCGCGACTCTGACGTTCGCGTACGCCGATTCGACCGCGGTCGTCGGCCCGTTGGCCACGGCCGCGGAACCGCACTCGTACGACCTGTGTTCGGCGCACGCCCAGGGCCTGACCGCGCCGAAGGGCTGGGAAGTGGTGCGGCCGGACGACGAGTTGGGCGAGGTCACCCGCAACGACGACCTGGAGGCCCTGGCCAACGCCGTTCGCGAGGCCGGTCGGATCGAGCGAGGGGTCTCGCGGGACCCCGAACCGGCGCCGGTCGAGGGCGGTCGCCGCGGACACCTGCGGGTGCTGCCGTCCCCCGACGCCTGACCGGTAGGGTCCTTGACGGGAGCCCACTGCCGGGTCGGTGCGGGCGCCGGACCGGCTCATGCCGGCTGCAGGCGGGGCACCGGCCTGCGAATTCGGGCCGGATCGAGCGCAGATCGAGAGGACTGATGTCGTGGCGGTACCGACCTCGGAGGCCGGTCGACCGGCCGATGTGAGCCAGTCGCGACTGACCGCGTTCGTCAAGGCCTACGACGTGCGGGGGCTGGTCGGATCGCAGCTGACCACGGAGGTGACGAGGGCGATCGGATACGCCTTCGCCCGGTTCCTGCGCCCGGACGCGTCCGCGGTGGTCGTGGCCTACGACATGCGTGAGTCCTCGCCTGCGCTGGCCGGCGCCTTCGCCGAGGGTGTGACCACCGCCGGCCTGGACGTGGTGATGGCCGGCCTCGGCTCCACCGACATGCTCTACTTCGCCGCCGGCCACCTGACCATGCCGGGCGCGATGTTCACCGCCTCGCACAACCCCGCTTCCTACAACGGGATCAAGATGTGCCTGGCCGGGGCCGTGCCGATCAGCCTGGACACCGGTCTGGCCCTGGTCCGGGACGAGGCCCAGGACATCCTGGACGCCGGCTGGGACGCCGCCCGGCTGGCCGCCGACCGGGTCGGCGTGGTGACCGAGCAGGACCTGCTGGCCGAGTACGCCGAGTACCTGCATTCGTTGGTCGACCTGCGGTCGATCCGGCCGTTGCGCGTCGTGGTGGACGCCGGCAACGGCATGGCCGGCTACACCGTGCCCGCGGTGCTCCGGGATCTGCCGCTGCAGGTCGACGCGATGTACTTCGAGCTCGACGGGAGCTTCCCCAACCACGAGGCCAACCCGCTGGACCCGGCCAACCTGGTCGACCTGCAGGCCCGGATGCGGGCGACCGGAGCCGATATCGGCCTGGCATTCGACGGTGACGCGGACCGCTGCTTCGTCGTGGACGAGCGCGGTGAGCCGGTCTCGCCCAGCGCGATCACCGCGCTGGTGGCCACTCGGGAGCTGCGCCGGCACCCCGGCGCGACCATCCTGTACAACCTGATCTCGTCCCGGGCGGTGCCGGAGATCGTCGCCGAGGCCGGCGGCAATCCGGTCCGCACCCGCGTGGGCCACTCGTTCATCAAGGCCGAGATGGCGCGGACCGGCGCCGTGTTCGGTGGCGAGCACTCCGCCCACTACTACTTCGCCGACTTCTTCCGGGCCGACACGGGCATGTTGGCCGCGCTGCATGTGCTGGCCGCGCTCGGCGGTCAGGACGCCCCGCTCTCGGAGTTCGCCGCGGAGTACGACCGGTACGCCGACTCCGGGGAGATCAACTCGACTGTCGACGACGTCCCCGGCAAGCTCGCCGAGATCACGTCCTGGGCGGCCGCGCACGCCGGCGACGTCGATGAGATGGACGGCATCACGGTCAGCTTGGACGACGGTCGCTGGTTCAACGTGCGGTCCAGCAACACCGAACCGCTGCTCCGGCTCAACGTCGAGGCGCGGACCCCGGCCGCGATGGCCGAATTGCGCGACGAGATTCTGGCGTTGATCCGCGCCTGAGCCGCCGGGCGGCGTCATCCTTGACGGGGGATGCCGGCCCGGCCGACCCACCGGCGATGATGATGACCGCCGCACCGCTGACCAGAAAGGCTCCGACGATGTCAGGTCCGGGGGAGGGACCGGCCCGGCTGGACCCGGCTCTGCTCGACGTGCTCGCCTGCCCGGCCGAGCACCACGCGCCACTGATCGAGGGCGCTCCCGGTGATCCGGCCGCGCCCGCGCTGACCTGCACCCACTGTGGGCGCGTCTTCCCGATCCGGGACGGCATCCCCGTCCTGCTCCTGGACGAGGCCAGCGGCGGGGACGGGTCGCCGGCATGACGCCCGCAGACCTGCACGATCCGGCCTCGCTGGTCGGCGCCGACGCTGCCCAACTGTTGCCGTCGGCGGCCCTGGCCGGGGCCCTGGTCCGGTCCACCGCCGAACAGGTTGCCTCGTTCGCCGAGTTCGGCCGGCCGCGCGCGTTGATCGTCATCGGGGCCAACGCGGCCGTCGACACCGCCCTGTTGACGGCTCTGGTCGGTGACGTGCCCGCGCCGGTGGTCACCGGGACGAGCCTGCCGACCTGGGTCGGCCCGCTGGACATCGTGGTGGTGCTGGCGTCCCTGGTGGACGACATCGCCGCCGCCGAGGCCGCCGCCCAGGCGGTCCGCCGCGGCGCCCGGGTCATCGTCCGGGCGGCCGGGCACGGTCCGGTCGCCCAGGCCGCCGCGGGTGCCGTGCTGGTGGAGCCGATGATCCCGGTGACCGAGGCGTTGGCCGGGGCCGCGCGGCTCACCGTGCTGGTCGGCGTGGCCACCGCCGCCGGGTTCGGCCGACGCCCCGATTTCCTGGCCGCGGCGGACCAGCTCGATGCGCTGGCCGTTGCCTGCCATCCGTCGTCGGAGTTCTTCGTCAACCCGGCCCTGACGTTGGCCGAGCACCTGTCCGCGGGCACCGGCCTGATCATCGGGACCGACCCGGTGGCCGATGCGCTGGCCGGCTACACCTGCCGCGCGTTGGCCGCGCTGGCCGGGTACGCGGGAGCCCCGCTGCTGTCGTACCAGGCGGCCGGATCGCCGCCGGTCCTGGCCAGCGCGGCGCGCACGGACGGCCCCGCCGGCACCTTCTACGACCCGTACCTGGACGACGACGACGCCGCATCGGATGGCGGGCAGACCCTGGCCAGCGTGCTCGTCGTCGGGCCGGCCGCCCAGGGCGGCGCGGCGGCGGCCGGTGGCGCGCTGCTGCCGTTGGAGTCCCTGCCGGCGTTCGGGTCCGAGCCGGTCGACCCGGTGCACCCCGCGGCGCCCCGGTCGCCGCTGGCCGCCGCACTGCAGTCCGCGCTCCCGCGTGCGCTGACCATCGGGCCGGAAGAGCTGCCGTCCCGCGAGGCATCCACCGACGAGGCGGCTGCCCCGGCGCCGGCCCGGGATGCGTTCAGCTGGACCCTGGCCATGATGGCTCGGGTCGATTTCGCCGCCGTCTACCTCAGCCTGCGGGCGGGGTCCCGGGTGCCGATGGACAGCCCGGACGGCCTCGGCCGGCCGGGCAGCGCCGCCCTGCACCTGCCGGCCGGGGGATCGATGCGCGGCGGCCGCGGCGATTCGAGGGCGCCGTGGAACGAAAGGGAGTCCGGTTCGTGGAGTTGATGCGCAACCGGGTCCGGCCGTACGCCTGGGGTTCCCGGACGGCGATCGCCGAACTGCTCGGCGAGCCGACGCCGGCCCCGCACCCGCAGGCCGAGCTGTGGATCGGCGCGCACCCGGCCGACTCCTCGGTGCTGCTGACATCCGATCCGGCCGACGGTGCTGACCGGACGGAGGGTGCCGATCGGGTGAAGGGTGCCGGACGACCGCTGGTCGAGGTGATCGCCGCGGACCCGGTCGGCACGATGGGCGCGCGAGTCTACGACCGGTTCGGTGCCCGGCTGCCCTTCCTGCTCAAGGTCCTGGCCGCGGCCGAGCCCCTGTCGCTGCAGGCGCATCCGTCGGCGGCGCAGGCCGAGCGGGGGTTCGCGTTGGAGGAGGCGGCCGGCATCCCGCTGAGCTCGCCGCAGCGCAACTACCGGGACAGCTGGCCCAAGCCGGAGCTGATCTGCGCGCTCACCGAGTTCGAAGCCCTGTGCGGGTTCCGCGAACCGTCCCGAACGGTGCATCTGCTGGCCGCCCTGGAGGTGCCGGCGCTCGATCACTACCTGGGACTGCTGTCCGGTCAGCCCGACGAGCATGGCACCCGCGCGCTGTTCTCCTCCATCATCACCATCCCGCCGTCCACCCTGGGACCGCTCCTGGCCGACGTGCTCGCGGCCTGCGTGCAGCGGGTGCAGCGCGGTGACGAGTTCGCCACCGAATACCGGACCGCGCTCGCCCTCGGTGAGCGGTACCCGGGTGACCCCGGGGTGCTGGCCTCGCTGCTGCTGAACCGGATCACGCTCCAACCCGGGCAGGCGCTGTTCCTGCCGGGCGGGAATCTGCACGCCTACCTGGCCGGGGTGGGCATCGAGATCATGGCGAACTCGGACAACGTGCTGCGCGGCGGTCTGACCCCCAAACACGTCGACGTTGGCGAGCTGATGAAGGTGCTCGACTTCGGCCCCGGGGAGCAGCCGATCCTGCACGGAGATCCGGGTGACACCGGCGAATGGGTGTACCGGACGCCGGCGCCGGAGTTCCGGCTGTCCCGGCTCCAACCCGGCCCCGACCGGCGGGAGATCACTCACCCGGGTCCGCAGGTGCTGCTGGTGGTGGACGGGTCCATCGAGGTGTCCGACGGCCGCGGGACCGTGCTGGTCGTGCCGCGCGGTCGGTCGGTGTGGATCGGCGCGCAGGACGGTCCGGTCTGGGTCAGCGGCGGAGGCACCGCCTTCCGGGCCATCGACGGATTGCGCTGACGCACGGGCCGACGCATCCGCCTTGCGGGCACGCGCGTCGGTGATCGGTGCACCCGCCGTCGTGGGTGAATCCGCCGTTGTGCGCACCCGCCGTCGTGGGTGAATCCGCTGGCCGCTGTCGGCCCTACCCGGGTCGATCCAGGAGGGCCGAAACCGGCGCGTCGAGGCGAAGGTGGGGGTGTCACTGCATGAGCCTCGGGTGACCGCTACGGTCGGCGGGTCCGCGCACCGTGACAGGGGAGGGGGACCATCGTGTCGGTCTGGCGCACCAAGTCCGTCGAACAGTCCATCCAGGACACCGACGAGCCCGGTCACAAGCTCAAGCGGAGCCTGTCCGCCTTGGACCTGACGATCTTCGGCGTCGCCGTCGTCATCGGCGCCGGCATCTTCACGTTGACCGCGCGGGTCGCCGCGACCACCGCCGGGCCGGCCGTGTCCCTGTCGTTCGTGATCGCGGCCGTTGCCTGCGGACTGGCCGCCATGTGCTACGCGGAGTTCGCCTCCACCGTGCCGGTGGCCGGGTCGGCGTACACGTTCTCCTACGCGACGCTCGGCGAGCTGATCGCCTGGATCATCGGCTGGGACCTGGTGCTGGAACTGGCGCTCGGCGCGTCCGTGGTGGCCAAGGGCTGGTCGCTGTACCTGGGGAACCTGTTCACCCAGTTCGGCGGGTCGCTGCAGACCTCGATCGAGCTGGGTCCGGTGGACTTCGATTGGGGCGCGGTGGTGATCGTCGCGCTGATCACCCTGGTGCTCATCCAGGGCGCCAAGCTGTCCGCCCGGGCGAACATGATCATTACCGCGATCAAGGTGTTCGTGGTGCTGCTGGTGATCGTCGTCGGCTTCTTCTACTTCGACGCCAGCAACCTCTCCCCGTTCGTCCCGGCGAGCCAGCCGGCGCCGGAGGGCGGCAAGACCGGGCTGGAGCAGCCGCTGCTGCAGCTGATCGTCGGCAGCGCGCCGTCGTCGTTCGGCTGGTTCGGGGTGCTGGCGGCCGCCTCCCTGGTCTTCTTCGCGTTCATCGGTTTCGACATCGTGGCCACCGCGGCCGAGGAGACGCGCAATCCGAAGAAAGATCTGCCGCGCGGCATCCTCGGCTCGCTGGTCATCGTCACCGTGCTGTACGTGCTCGTCTCGCTGGTACTCACCGGGATGGTGCCGTACGACCAGCTCGGCCCCCTCCTGCCGGACGGCACCCACGACGGCAACGCGGCCACTCTGGCCAGCGCGTTCTCCGCCGTCGGGGTCAACTGGGCGGCCAACGTGATCGCCATCGGCGCGCTGGCCGGGCTGACCACCGTCGTCCTGGTGCTGCTGCTCGGGCAGAGCCGGATCATCTTCGCGATGAGCCGCGACGGCCTGCTGCCCCGCTCGATCGGCACGGTCGACGAGAAGACCGGGACGCCGGCCCGGATCACCGTCGGGGTCGGTGCGGTGGTCGCGATCATCGCCGGATTCTCCGAGATCAGCGTGCTGGAGGAGATGGTCAACGTCGGCACGCTGTTCGCGTTCATCCTGGTGTCCATCGGGGTGATCGTGCTCCGCCGGACCCGGCCCGACCTGGAACGGTCGTTCAAGGTGCCGTTCATGCCGGTGCTGCCCATCCTGTCGGTCGTCGCCTGCCTGTGGCTGATGATCAACCTGACCGCCATCACCTGGATCCGGTTCCTGGCCTGGATGGCCCTGGGCGTCGTCGTCTACTTCGCCTACGGCAAACGGCATTCGCTGGTCGGCAGGCGGGCGGACGGCAGCCTCGGGTTCGCCGAGGAGGAACTCAAGTCGACCTGGCGGGCCGAGGAGGACTCGGGCTGGGTCGGCCCCCGGTCGGCCCGCCGGCCATCCGGCGGTCCGGCCCACGATCACCCCGATCGCCCCGGTGGTCCGGGGCGTGACCAGGACGGTTCCGAGAGCGACCGATGACGGCGCACCGGCAGGCGGTGTTTGCCGCCCCGGCCGGGCCTGGGTAGGTTCGCAGGGGACCGAACGGACGTGACCGGCTTCACCGGTGCGCCAGCCGGATCCGGGGGCCGCAGGCACTGCGGTGAACTTCAGCACGGATATTTCACAGGAAAGAAGTGAGGCCGACGTGGCTCTTCCGCAATTGACCGACGAGCAACGCGCCGCGGCCCTGCAGAAAGCGGCCGCCGCCCGTCGTGCCCGGGCCGAGCTCAAAGAGCGGCTCAAGCGGGGCGGGACCACCCTCAAGCAGGTGCTGATCGACGCCGAGACGGACGAGGCGCTGGCCAAGCTCAAGGTGTCCGCGCTGCTCGAGTCATTGCCCGGGGTGGGCAAGGTCCGCGCCGCGCAGCTGATGGAGCAGTTCGACATCGCCCAGAGCCGCCGGGTCCGGGGGCTGGGCGAACGTCAGCGGCAGGCCCTGCTCAACGAGTTCGGCTACTGACCCCGCACCAGGGTTCGGTGCCTGAGCCGGTGAGCCAGGGACGCCTGTTCGTCCTGTCCGGGCCATCCGGGGTCGGCAAGAGCACCGTTCTCGCCCAGGTGCGGTCGCTGCTGCCCGACCTGTGGTACTCCGTGTCGGCCACCACCCGGGCCATGCGCCCGGGTGAGGTCGACGGGGAGAACTATCACTTCGTCACCGAGGAACGGTTTCGCCACCTGATCTCCACCGGCCGGCTGCTGGAGCACGCACACTTCGCCGGCAATTGGTACGGCACCCCCCGCGACCCGGTCGAGGAGCGGTTGGCCGCGGGCGAGGATGTGCTGCTGGAGATCGAGGTGCAGGGGGCCCGCCAGGTGCGGCAGGCGCCCGGCCTCGGCCCGGA
Source organism: Nakamurella sp. (assembly GCF_044224575.1). Classification (GTDB taxonomy): domain Bacteria; phylum Actinomycetota; class Actinomycetes; order Mycobacteriales; family Nakamurellaceae; genus Nakamurella. The sequence continues at coordinate 24,478 of NZ_JBGAKE010000004.1, read as the reverse complement.
CGCCGTGTTGATCTTCCTGGCCCCACCGTCGGTCGACGAGCTGATCCGACGGCTGGTCGGCCGGGGGACCGAGGACCGGGCGACGATCGAGGCCCGGCTGGCTGCGGCCCGGAACGAATTGGCGGCGGAACCGGAGTTCGACCACACGGTGGTGAACACGAACGTCGGGGCCGCGGCCGCCGGCTTGGTACAGTTGGTGACCGGGTCCCGGCCCGGTTCGCGCGTGCCCTGAATTCCGGGCGCGGCCGACGAGGGCGGCGGCGAGCGCATTTCCTTGGCCCGGCCAAGGCTTCCATGGAAACAGGAGCACCGCAGATGAGTACTTCAGCAGACACCGGCGCGCCCACCGCGGCGTCGATCGCGGCCGCCGGCATCACCTACCCGCCGATCGATGAGCTGCTCACCCGCACCAGCTCCAAGTACGGCCTGTCCATCTACGCCGCGAAGCGCGCCCGGCAGATCAACGACTACTACGCCCAGCTGGGCGAGGGTCTGCTCGAGTACGTCGGCCCGCTGGTCGAGCCGCTGCCGAAGGAGAAGCCGCTGTCGATCGCGCTGCGCGAGATCAATGCCGGCCTGCTCACCCACACCGAGGGCGAATCGGCCTGATCAGCCCGCTCGTCCGGAATCGGTGACGGTGCCGTCAACCCCTGCGTCCGACCCCCGCCCGCGCGTCGTCGTCGGGGTCGGGGGTGGTATTGCCGCGTACAAGGTCGGCGGCCTGGTCCGGGCGTTCACCGAGAGCGGCGCGACCGTGACCGTGGTGCCGACCGCCGCCGCGTTGAACTTTGTCGGCGCGGCGACCTGGGAGGCCCTGTCCGGGCAGCCGGTCGCGGCCGACGTCTTCACCGACATTCCGCAGGTCAAGCATGTGCTGACCGGTCAGCGGGCGGATCTGGTGGTGATCGCCCCGGCCACCGCCGACCTGCTGGCCCGGGCGGCCACCGGCCAGGCCGACGATCTGCTGACCTCGACCCTGCTGGTCACTCGCGCGCCGGTGCTGATGGCCCCGGCGATGCACACCGAGATGTGGTCGCACCCGGCGACCGTCGCGAACGTCGGCACGTTGCGGTCGCGGGGGGTGACCGTGCTCGATCCGGCCGTTGGCCGGCTCACGGGCGCCGACACCGGTCCCGGCCGGCTGCCCGAGGTGGACCACATCCATTCCCTCGGTTCCCTGCTGTTGTGCGATCCCGGCGCCATCCCGCACGACCTCGCGGGTCGCCGGGTCGTGATCTCCGCCGGCGGCACCCGCGAACCGCTGGATCCCGTGCGATTCCTCGGCAACCGGTCGTCCGGCCGGCAGGGCTACGCGCTGGCCCTCGTCGCGGCGGCTCGTGGTGCGCAGGTGACCCTGGTGTCGGCCAACGTGGCACTCGAACCGCCGCCGGGCGTCACCGTGGTCGAGGTCGGCGACGCGCGCGAGCTCGAATCCGCGATGACCACGCATGCCGCCGGCGCCGACGTCGTCGTGATGGCCGCGGCCGTCGCCGACTTCCGTCCGGTCCGGGCCGGCGAGACCAAGATCAAGAAGCGGGCCGGGCAGGGGCCGCCGGCCGTCGAGCTGGTCGAGAACCCGGACATCCTGGCCGGGCTGAGCCGGCCGTCGCCGGACCGGGCGCGGGTGGTCGTCGGGTTCGCCGCCGAGACCGGGGACGGCGACGGCACGCCGCTGGACTACGGGCGCGACAAGCTCGCCCGGAAGGGCTGCGACCTGCTGGTGGTCAACAGGGTCGACGAGGGTCGCGCGTTCGAGGTGGCCGACAACGCCGGGGTGATCCTGGCCGCGGACGGTTCGCCTCCGGTGGAGGTCCCGTTCGGCCCGAAGACCGTGCTGGCCGCCGCGGTCTGCGCCGTGGTCGCGCGGCGCCTGGCCGGCGCGGCACCCGGCCGCGAGCCCCCGAAATGACCGGTTCCGCCCTGCGCGCCGCGTAGGGTTCGGCGCGATCGGGCTTTCGAAGACCCGGCCCCGCCTTTCATTCCGTCCGATCCCAACCCACCCGCACCATAGGAGCAAACAGCCGTGACCTCCCGCCTGTTCACCTCGGAATCCGTCACCGAGGGACACCCGGACAAGATCTGCGACGCGATCAGCGACTCGATCCTCGACGAACTGCTCCGGCAGGACCCCGCCAGCCGGGTCGCCGTCGAGACGATGGTCACCACCGGCCAGGTGCACGTCGCCGGTGAGGTGACCACCAGCGCCTACGCGGACATCCCCGCGATCGTCCGGGAGACCGTGCTCGGCATCGGCTACGACTCGTCGGCCAAGGGCTTCGACGGCGCCTCCTGTGGCGTGAACGTGGCCATCGGCGCGCAGTCGCCGGACATCGCCCAGGGCGTGGACACCGCGTACGAGTCGCGGGTGGACGGCCACATCGACCTGCTGGAGCAGCAGGGCGCCGGCGACCAGGGCCTGATGTTCGGGTACGCGTGCACCGACACCCCCGAGCTGATGCCGCTGCCGATCGCCCTGGCCCACCGGCTGTCCCGCGGGCTGACCGGCGTGCGCAAGTCCGGCGCGGTGCCGTACCTGCGGCCCGACGGCAAGACGCAGGTGACCATCGAGTACGTCGGCGACAAGGCTGTCCGGCTGGACACCGTGGTGGTCTCGACCCAGCACGCGGAGAACATCGACCTGGAGCAGCTGCTCGCCGTCGACGTGCGGGAGCAGGTCGTCGAGCCCGAACTGGCCCCGCTGGAGATCGACACCACCGGCTACCGGCTGCTGGTCAACCCGACCGGGCGGTTCGTGATCGGCGGCCCGATGGGCGACGCCGGGCTGACCGGTCGCAAGATCATCGTCGACACCTACGGCGGGATGGCCCGGCACGGTGGTGGCGCATTCTCCGGCAAGGATCCGTCGAAGGTCGACCGGTCCGCCGCCTACGCGATGCGCTGGGTGGCCAAGAACGTGGTGGCCGCCGGGCTGGCCGACCGGATCGAGGTGCAGGTCGCCTATGCCATCGGCAAGGCGTCCCCGGTCGGCCTGTTCGTGGAGACCTTCGGCACCGAGCAGGTCGACCCGGACAAGATCGCCGAGGCGATCAAGCAGGTGTTCGATCTGCGGCCGGCCGCCATCATCCGGGACCTGGACCTCAAGCGCCCCATCTACGCGCAGACCGCCGCCTACGGCCACTTCGGCCGCACCGACGTCGACCTGCCCTGGGAGAACACCGAGCGCGCGGCCGACCTGAAGTCCGCCCTCGGCATGTAAGTACGGCGCGTGGGCACAGGCGCCCGTCTCCGCGGGGCGTCTCGTCCGCGCGGGCGCGCCCCGTCCACGCGGGGGCCGGCCCCTCCGACGGCCCCGTCCCGCGCGGATCATCAACGCCAGCGCGGATGAACCTGCACCGAATGTGATCGGTGTGACGCCTGAGTGCGATTTCATCCGCGCGGCGCGGAACCGCGCCGTGGGCCGGATGTTGTCCGATGCCGCCGGACGTCGCCGCGGCGGCGACGGTCGCTGTGCCGCGGCATCCCCGCACTCCGGGTCGAGGTGGCGTCGGCGGCCGGGCTGTGGAGTCGCGTCGGCCCCCGGCGGCGTCGCCCGGACCGGCCGGGGCCGGGTGTCGGCGGTGCTTGATATGCATGACGGGTGACCGCCTCGTCCGCCCGCCGCCCGGCCGGCCCCCGGCCCCGCCCGTCGGCGGGTGCCCGGACGCCGGCCTCGTCGCTGCCGGTGGCCCGGGTGCTGGTGGAGGTGCCGCTGGCGCACCTCGACCGGCCGTTCGACTACCTGGTCGACGCCCGGGACGATGCTGCGGCGCAACCAGGGGTCCGGGTGAAGGTGCGGTTCGCCGGTCGGCAGGTCGGGGGGTTCGTCCTCGCCCGGGTTGCCGAATCCGACCACACCGGTCAGCTCGGCTACCTCGAGCGGGTGGTCTCGCCCGAGCCGGTGCTGACCACGGAGGTGTTCGAGCTGGCCCGCGCGGTCGCCGACCGGTATGCCGGAACCCTCGCCGACGTGCTGCGGTTGGCCGTGCCGCCCCGACACGCCCGGGTGGAGAAGCAAGGCAAAGCCGGTCCCGCGACGGATGCACCGGTCGGTACGCCGGTCCCGGCCGGACCCGGCGGTGACGACGCCGAGCGGCCGGTGCCACCCGTGCCGCCCGACTGGTCCGACGCCGAGCGGCCGGTGCCACCCGTGCCGCCCGACTGGTCCGACGCCTACCCGGCCGGCGCGGCCTTCTTCAAGGCGATCCGGGAAGGCCGGCCGGCGCGCGCGGTCTGGCAGGCGCTGCCGGGGGAGGACTGGCCGGCGCGGCTGGCCGAGACCGCGGCCGCGGCGTGGGCGGCCGGTCGCGGCGCCCTGCTGATCGTCCCCGACGCCACCGACCTGGCCCGGCTGGACGCCGCGCTGACCATCGCGCTCGGGCCGGACCGGCACGTCACGCTGACCGCGGACCTCGGCCCGGCGGAGCGGTACCGGCGTTTCCTGGCCATCCGGCGGGGGGAGCGGACGATCGTCGCGGGCACCCGCGCCGCCGCCTTCGCCCCGGTGGCCGACCTCGGACTCGTCGCCGTGTTCGACGACGGCGACGACTTGCTCGCCGAGCCTCGGGCGCCGTACCCGCACGTCCGCGAGGTACTGATGTTGCGCTCCGCGGCCCGCTCGGGTCCGATGCTGATCGCCGGGTTCGCGCGAACCGCCGAGGCCCAGTTGCTGTTGGACAGCGGCTGGGCGCAGGCGCTCGGGCCGCACCGACCGCTGGTGCGGGCGCGCTGCCCGTGGGTCCGGGCCACCGGCTCCGAACACGTCGCGGGCGCCACCTCCGCCGCCGCCCACACGCGTCTTCCCCCGGCCGCCTTCGAGGCCGCCCGGTCGGCGCTGGGGCGGGGTGCGCCGGTGCTGGTCCAGGTGCCGCGGGCCGGGTACGTGCCCGCCGTGGCCTGCGAGCAGTGCCGCCGCCCGGCCCGCTGCCGGCGCTGCCGGGGCCCGCTCCGGGTGACGGCGGCCCAGACCTCGAGCCTGCTGCAGTGCCGCTGGTGCGGCACGAACGAGGCCTACTTCCGCTGCGGCGCCTGCGGCAGCGCCCGGATCCGGGCCACCACCATCGGTGCGGGCCGGACGGCGGAGGAGATCGGCCGGGCCTTTCCCGGGGTGCCGATCCTGAACTCCTCCGGCGCGACGGGACGACCGGACGTGCCGGACGGACCGGCCATCGTGGTGGCCACCCCCGGCGCGGAGCCGGTCGCGCCGACCGGGTACGGCGCCGCGCTGCTGCTGGACGGCCGGCTGCTGCTGGGCCGGCCGGATCTGCGGGCGGGGGAGGAGACGCTACGACGGTGGATGGGCGCGGCCGCGCTGGTCCGCCCGCAGCGATCGGGCGGGCAGGTCGTGGTCGCGGCCGAGTCCGCGCTGTCCACGGTGCAGGCGCTGATCCGCTGGGACCCCGCCGGTCACGCCGAGGCCGAGCTGGCCGCCCGGCGGGAACTCGGCTTTCCCCCCGCGGTGGCGATGGCCGCGATCGACGGAACCCAGGTGGCGATGATGGACGCGCTGGACCGGCTGCATCTTCCGCCGGACGCCGAGGTGCTCGGGCCGGTGCCGCTGGACGACGGCGAGCAACCCGTCACCGACCTCGAGGACGAGCCGCTCGACGGCGCCGGCTCGATGCTGCTCGGGTCGGACCCCGGGCTGCCGGCCGGCACCCGGCTCCGCGCCCTGATCCGGGCGCCGCTCGCCCAGCGCAAGGCGTTGACCGCCGCGCTGCAGGCGACCGCGGCCGGCCGGTCGGCCCGCAAACTCGGCGGTGGTCTGCGGGTCACGATGGACCCGGCGGAGGTCATCTGAGTTCGGTCAGCCGCCGGCGCAGACCGTCCCGGACCGCCGGCCACTCGTCCCGCAGGATCGAGAACACCACGGTGTCCCGGAAGGTGAAGTCGGCCCGCGCCTGGTGGCGGCGCAGCACCCCCTCCCGGACCGCGCCCAGCTTGGCGATCGCCGCCTGGGAGCGGGTGTTGAGCAGGTCGGTCTGGATCTTGACCCGGCCGAACCGGCAGTCGTCGAACGCGTGGGCCAGCATCAGCAGCTTGCATTCCGGGTTGACGGCCGAGCCCCAGACCGCCGGCGCATAGGCGGTCCAGCCCAGGTGCACCCGTTCGTCCGGCAACGACACGTCACCCAGGGACGACGTGCCGACGATCGTCCCGGCCGGCCCCAGCGGGCCGTCGGCGACGAGCCGGACGACGTATGCGGCGGACCGGCGGGAATCGGCCAGCGCCGACGACCACCACCGGCCGAACGCCAGCAGGTCCCGGGGCCGCCCCGACGGGCCGCCGCCGTAGCCGCCCGCGTACACCCGAGGGTCGTCGAGCGCGGTGAACAGTCCCGAGGCATCGGCGGGCCGGCCCGCGTCCAGGCGCACGACGTCACCGACCAGCCAGCGGCCGTCCGGTTCGACCGCCACCATCGCCGTCACCCCTTCGTCGGTCGAGTGCGTGCGGTCGCCGGCCGGGGTCATCCATAGACTTGCCGGGCCGCGGGCGACCACGGCAGATCATCCCGCACCCGGGCCGCGCGCCGATGCCGCCCCGGAACCCGGGCCGATCCGGCTCCGCCCAGCAGAGAGGCAGTCAGCTGCGCATCGTTTACGCAGGCACCCCGGAACCCGCGGTGCCGTCGCTGTCCGCCCTGCTCGCGTCCCGGCACGAGGTGTTGGCGGTGATCACCCGGCCGCCCGCGCCGCGGGGTCGGGGACGCGCCCTGCAGCCCTCCCCGGTCGGGGCGCTGGCCGCCGAGGCCGGCCTGCCGGTGCTCACCCCGCGCACCGCCCGGGATCCGGAATTCGCCGACCGGCTCCGGGAGCTCCGGCCGGACGCCGCCGCCGTCGTCGCGTACGGCGCGCTGCTGCCCCCGGCGATCCTGGAGATCCCCACCCACGGCTGGGTCAACCTGCACTTCAGCCTGCTCCCGGCGTGGCGGGGCGCCGCCCCGGTGCAGGCAGCGATTCGGGCCGGTGACGACATCACCGGCGCCACCACCTTCCGGCTCGAGGCCGGCATGGACACGGGCCCCGTGTACGGGCTGATCACCGAGCCGATCCGGGCCGACGACACCGCCGGAGACCTGCTGACGCGCCTCGCGATCGAGGGCTCGCGGCTGCTGGTGGCCACCCTGGACGGGCTGGCGGACGGCGCCATCGAGGCCCGGCCGCAGCCGGCCGAGGGGGTCTCCTACGCGGGCAAGGTCGGCGTCGACGACGCCCGCGTCGACTGGACCTGCCCTGCGTCGGCGCTCGACCGGTTGATTCGCTCGCTCACCCCCGACCCGGGCGCGTGGACCGACTCGCCGTGGGGTCGGTTGGTGCTCGGCCCGGTCCGGCCGACGGACACCGGCGGGTTGAGACCGGGGCAGCTGCAGGCCGGCAAACGGGACGTGCTGGTCGGCACGTCGACCACCGCAGTGCGGCTGAGCCGGGTCACCGCGCCGGGCCGCAAGGCTATGGACGCGGCGGACTGGGCGCGCGGAGCCCGTCCCGAACCCGGCGTGGTGCTGACGTGAGTGCGGCCCGCCCAGCGAACCGTCGATCGGCCGGTGCCGGTGCCGATGTCGGCGCGGACGGGTGGCCGCCGCGGCCGGACGTCGGCGGTGGCGTGCTGACCCCCGGCCCGAGAACAGACCTGACGACCTCCGAACCCGAAACGGTGCTGGCATGACGAACCCCCGACCGCGCCGTCCCACCGGCGGACGGCCGTCCGCTTCGGGCAAGGGCGGCGGCAAACGCCCGTCCGGGCCGCCCCGCCGGCCACCCACCCGCCGGCCGCCGGTCGTCGACGAGTCCCGGCAGGCCGCCCTCGACGTGCTCGCGGCCGTGCGCTCGCGAGGCGCGTACGCCAACCTGGCCCTGCCGCCGATCCTGCGCGACCGGGGCCTGTTCGGCCGCGACGCCGCCCTGGCCACCGAGTTGGCGTACGGCAGCTGCCGCGCCCTGGGTCAGCTCGACGCGATCGTCGCCGCCTGCGGTGAGCGGGCCTTCGAGGATCTGGACGGCGAGGTCATCGACGCCCTCCGGCTGGGGGCCTACCAGCTGCTGCACACCCGTATCCCACCGCACGCCGCGGTGTCCACGGTCGTCGAGCTCGTCCGCGCGGGGGACCGGCCCGGCGCGGCCGGCTATGTCAACGCGGTGCTGCGCCGGGTGTCCGAGGCCGACCTGGACACCTGGATCGACCGGCTTGCCCCGCCGGAACAGACCGATCCGCTGGGCCGGTTGGCGATGGCGACCGCGCATCCCCGGTGGATCGTCGCTGCCTACCGGGACCGGCTGGCCCCGGAGAACGACGAGACCGACGAGCTGGTCGCGGCCCTGCGCGCCGACGACGTGCCGCCCGCCGTGCACCTGGTCGCGCGGCCCGGGCGGATCGGCCGCGACGAGCTGGTCGAGCAGTCCGGTGGCGTCCCCGCCCGGTACTCGCCGTACGGCGTCTACCTGTCTGGCGGCGACCCGGGGGCGATCGAGGCCGTTGCCGACGGGCGGGCCGCGGTCCAGGACGAGGGTTCCCAGCTCGTCGCGATCGGCCTGGCCACCGCGGATCTGACCGGCACGGACGAGCGCTGGCTCGATCTGACCGCCGGTCCCGGCGGCAAGGCCGGTCTGCTCGGCGCGTTCGCCGCGCTGCGCGGCGCCCGGCTGGACGCCGTCGAGCTGGCCCCGCACCGGGCCGAACTGGTCCGGCGGACCACCGAGGGACTCCCGGTCACCGTGCACACCGCCGACGGGCGGGCCTCCGGCCTGGCCGAGGCGGCCTACGACCGGGTGCTGCTGGACGCGCCATGCACCGGGTTGGGTGCCCTGCGCCGCCGGCCGGAGGCCCGCTGGCGGCGCCGCCCGAGCGATGTGGCCGACCTGGTGCAGCTGCAGCAGGAGCTCCTTCGGGCGGCCGCCGGCCACGTGCGGGTCGGCGGCCTGGTCGGGTACGTGACCTGTTCGCCGCATCTGGCGGAGACGCTCGGTGTCGTCGGCCGGCTGCCGGACACCCTCGAACCGGTCGATGCCCGCCCGTTCCTGCCCGGGGTGCCGGACCTCGGCGACGGGCCGACGGTGCAGCTCTGGCCGCACCGGCAGGGCACCGACGGGATGTTCCTGGCCCTGCTGCGCCGAACCTAGACCGCTCGGCCACCCGGCCTGTCGCTCACGGTGGCAGGACCCGCCGGGGACGGTTGCCGACGCCGATCGCTGCCCGTCGTGGCCGCACTCACAGTGCCGTGCCGCTGAGCGGTACGACCCGCTTCGGCCCGCCGGTCCGGCGCGCGATGCTGACGTCGGTCATCGCCGAGCAGGTGTCGGGTCCACGCCGGACCCAGGTGGATGCCGGTTCGGCCGAGATGCGAAGCGTGCCCGCGACCCACGCAGGGTCACGGGCACGCTCATCGTGACGACGGTGCGGCAGTCGAGCGCCCGGGGCGCCCGACGATCGATCAGCTGAAGAGGCTGATCACCGCGGTGAGAGCCATGGCGGCGATGCCGACGATGGCCGAGTACTTGAACGGCTTGCCAAGCTCCTGGGGGTTCATGTCGTTCCTCTCGGTTGTGGTTGCGCTCTGGTTCCGGACCGATCGAACTCCGGGCGGACTGGCCGACCGGCGTTCCGGCATCGTTGCGGGGCCCCACGAACCGGTGGCACCGCACTCGGCACCACCGACGTCCATTCTGCCGAACGGGTCGGCCCGCACCGTCGTGAATGGCTGTGAACAAGACCGTCGTGGACGCGGCGCAACCTGCCGTCGATCGGGCCATTCAGGCTGGTCAACGGATGTGTCACCGGCCTGTCCGACGGGGCGGCGAGCGCCGGGTGCCGCGCATGGCGCCGGGTTTGGTGTGTAGCCCTGTGAAGTGAATCATGGAAGTCGTACCGCCGAAAGGGTGAATCATTCCTCCGTTGGGGACTGATGTCCGGGGTTGGCGAGTCGGGCCGGCCGGCGACAAGCGGCGCAACGACCGGCGGAGCGGGGTCTGCACGCTCGCTCGCCGGCTGCTCCCGGGCCGAGGGGTCGCCGATGCCATCCTTCTGCACCCGATGGTGGCGCCGCACTGGATGGTGGCGGCGCACGCTCGGCCAACTACTCTGCACGGCTGTGACCGTGTTGATCGCACCGAGCATCCTGAATGCCGACTTCGCGCACCTGGCCGACGAGATCGCCGCCGTCGCCGGCGCGGACTGGCTGCACGTGGACGTCATGGACAACCATTTCGTGCCCAACCTGACGCTCGGCCTGCCTGTGGTCGAGTCGATCCGGAAGGTCACCGAGATCCCGATCGACTGTCATCTGATGATCGAGAATCCGGACAGGTGGGCGATCGGATACGCCGAGGCCGGCGCGTACAACGTGACGGTGCACGCCGAGGCGGTGGCCGACCCCATTGCCACCGCCGCGAACATCCGGGCCGCCGGGGCCAGGGCGGGGCTGAGCCTGAAGCCCGGGACGCCGATCGAGGACTGGGTCGAGGTGCTCAAGCACTTCGACACCCTGCTGGTGATGACCGTCGAGCCGGGTTTCGGCGGGCAGTCGTTCATGGCCGAGATGATGGGCAAGGTGCGCACGGCCCGGAACCTGGTCGACGCCGGCGAGCTGTCCGTGGTCGTCGAGGTGGACGGCGGCATCGGCGCGGACACCATCGAGATCGCCGCGGCGGCGGGCGCCGACTGCTTCGTCGCCGGCTCCGCGGTCTATTCGGCGGCCGACCCGGCGCTGGCCGTCGCCCGGCTGCGGGCGGCCGCCCAGCGCGCGGTGCCCGTCCGGTAGGGACAGCCGGGTCCACCGATGGTGGAACTATGGACGGGGCGACGGCCGCGGAGCGACCGGCGGCGCCATCGAATGACGAGGGAGAGAACCGGGATGTTCACCGGCATTGTCGAGGAGCGCGGCCGGATCGTCGACGTGCGCCTCGACGGCGCGCAGGCCGGCCCGGACGCCGGATCGGCCCGGCTCACCGTCCTCGGGCCGAAGGTCACCTCGGACGTGGGGCACGGCGATTCGATCGCCGTCTCCGGGGTCTGCCTGACGGTGGTCGACCGGGACGGCGACCGCTTCACCGTCGATGTGATGGCCGAGACGCTGCGCCGCACCACCGTCGGTGCACTCAGTGCGGGTGACGAGGTCAACCTGGAACGGTCGGTCACCCCGACCACCCGGTTGGGCGGGCACATCGTGCAGGGTCACGTGGACGGCACCGGGATCGTCGTGCAGCGCACCCGGCATCCGGCCTACGACGAGATCCGGATCCGGACGTCGACCGAGCTGGCCCGGTATCTGGCAGCCAAGGGGTCGGTCGCCGTCGACGGCATCTCGCTCACCGTCATCGACGTGATCGATCTGATCGCCGGTGACGGGGGCCCCGGCGGGGTGGAATTCACCATCGGCATCATCCCGGAGACCCGCACGGCCACGACGCTGGGTGACGCGCAGGTCGGCGCGGTGGTCAACCTGGAGGTCGACGTCATGGCCAAGTACGCCGAACGCCTGCTGACTGCGGGTGCGGCGAGACCCGAACACATCCACGAGCGCGGGGAGACGGCATGACCACCTCGGAGGGCGACCTGGGTTTCGCCGGGATCCCCGTCGGTGACGGGCTCGATGCCGCGCCGCGGCCGGCCCGGGTCCGCCGGGATCCGGGTCCGGACGCCGGCCCGCACGTCGGGTACGCCGGGATCCCGTTCGACGACGCCGAGCTGAGCCCGCCCCGCACCTGGGATCCGAATCGCCCCAAGACCGCGGCCGGTTTCGACACCATCGACTTCGCCGTCGCCGAGATCGCCGCCGGGCGGGCCGTGGTCGTCGTCGACGACGAGGACCGGGAGAACGAGGGCGATCTCATCTTCGCCGCGGACCTGGCCAGCACCGAACTGACGGCGTTCACCGTCCGGTACTCCTCGGGCGTGATCTGCGTCGGATTGACGGGTGAGACCTGCGACCGGCTCGACCTGCCCCCGATGTACCACCACAACCAGGACCGCAAGTCGACCGCGTTCACGGTCAGTGTGGACGCGAAAGAAGGCGTCACCACCGGGATCTCGGCCGCCGAGCGGGCCCACACGGTACGCCTGCTGGCCGACCCGGCGGCCACCGAGCAGGACCTGTCGCGGCCCGGGCACGTCTTCCCGTTGCGAGCTCGGGAGGGCGGGGTGCTGGTCCGCCCGGGGCACACCGAGGCGGCCGTCGATCTGGCCCGGCTGGCCGGCCGGCAACCGGCCGGCGCGCTGTGCGAGATCGTCAAGGACGACGGGTCCATGGCCCGGCTGCCCGACCTGCAGGTGTTCGCCCGCCGGCACCGGCTCGCGCTCATCTCGATCGCCGACCTGATCGCCTACCGGCGGGCCCGGGAGGTGCAGATCCGCAAGGTGGCCACCGCCCGGTTGCCGCTGCCGCAGGGTGAGTTCCACGCCGTCGGCTACCTCAGTACGGTCACCGGACGCGAACTCGTCGCCCTGGTGATGGGCGACATCGGCGACGGCGAGGACGTCCTGGTCCGCGTGCACTCCGAATGCCTGACCGGCGACGTCCTGGGCTCGTTGCGCTGCGACTGCGGCCCCCAGCTGCACGCGGCCCTGGACGCGGTGGCCGAGGAAGGGCGCGGCGTCGTGCTGTACATCCGCGGCCACGAGGGTCGCGGGATCGGCCTGCTCGGCAAGCTGCAGGCGTACGAACTCCAGGACGCGGGCGCCGACACCGTCGACGCCAATCTGCAGCTGGGCCTGCCCGCCGACGCCCGGGAATACGGCACCGGCGCGCAGGTGCTGGCCGATCTGGGCATCCGGTCGATGCGGCTGTTGACCAACAATCCGGCCAAGCGCGCCGGGCTGGAGGGCTACGGGCTGTCCATCGTCGGCCGGGTCGCGCTGCCGGTGCACGTGAACCCCGAGAACCTGCGTTACCTGACGACCAAGCGGGACCGGATGGGCCACGAGATCGACGGGCTGGAGGCCCTGTACGGCGAGGGCCACGCATAGGGTGGACACCCCGACACGGGCATGGCGGACCTGAGGAGATTGTGATGAGCGGTGACGGGCGACCGGAGTTGGAGATCCCCGACGCGACGGGTCTGCGGGTCGGCATCGTGGCCACCAGCTGGCACGGGTCGGTGACCGACTCCCTGGTCGAGCGGGCCGTCTGGTTGGCCACCCGCGCCGGCGCGACGACGCCGACCGTGGTGCGCGTGCCGGGGGCCATCGAGATCCCGGTGGTGGCCCAGGCGCTGGCCACGAACCACGACGCGGTCTGTGCCCTTGGCGTGGTGATCCGCGGCGGTACACCGCACTTCGAGTACGTCTGCGACTCGGTGACGGCCGGACTGACCCGGGTGGCCCTGGATTCCGGGGTGCCGGTCGGGAACGGCGTCCTGACCTGCAACACCATCGAACAGGCCGTCGACCGCGCCGGCGGGCCCGGAGCCAAGGAGGACAAGGGCGCCGAGTCCATGTCTGCCGCGTTGGCCACCGCGCTCGTGTTGCGCAGCCTGCGGGCGGCCGGTGGCCGGATGGGCTTCGCGCCGGCCGCCGGGCGGGCATGACGGGCGCCGCTGACGGGACGTCAGCCTCGAGTTCGCCGGGCGATCCACTGGACGACCGGGCGCCCGACCGGTCCCTGCCGGTGCTGTTCCAGGTGCGGCCGCGCAAGATCACCATCCTGGCCACGATCGCGGCGGTCGTGGTCGTGGGCGTGTCGGTCCTCGCCGGGGTGCTGCTCAAGGACGTCGACGAGGGCGTCTCCTTCCGGACGACCGATCAGGTCGGCACGATCGGCATCGGGGTGGTCCTGGCCGCGGCGATCATGACGACCGCCCGGCCGCGCCTGCGCGCCACCGAAGCCGGACTCTGGGTGCGGAACATGCTGGGGGACAAGTTCTTTGCCTGGACGATGGTGATCAGGGTGGCCTACCCGCCGAACGCACCCTGGGCCCAGCTGCAACTGCCGGACGACGAGATTCACCCCGTGATGGCGATCCAGTCCCTCGACCGCGCCCGGGCCGTGCGGGCCCTGGAGGAGGTGCGGCGGCTGCACGACCGGTTCGCCCCGCCGCCATCGCGGCCCCGGCCGATGGCCGCGACCGTCGAGGACGCCGCCTACGCCCGCCCGCTCGGCCGGCTGGAGAAGATCGACCTGGAGAAGGCCGCCGCACACCGGCGGGACCTGCGGGCCAAGGCCGAGAAGCTGGCCCGCAAGGACGCGGCCAAGGGCGGGGACGCCCCCGCGAGCTGAGCCGCCCGGCGTCAACACCGGCGGCCCGATCCCAACGCCGCCCCCCGCCCCTCCCCGCGCGGATCATCTACGCCCGCGCGGACGAAGTCGTTGACTTCCGTCCCACCGATCACATTCGGTGCCACTTCATCCGCGCGGTGACCCACAGGAGCGATGTGGACACCCGCGCGGATGAAGGCGTTGACTGCTGTCCCACCGGTCACATTCGGTGCCGGTTCAGCCGCGTCGGCGTTGTTGATCCGCGCGGGCCGGGCGGCGGCGCGTTGTTGATCCGCGCGGGCCGGGCGGCGCCGGCGTTGTTGATCCGCGCGGGCCGGGCGGCGCCGCACGTCGGGTCGACCGCGCCGGCCGGACCCTCCGCCGCCGGGCGTCACCGGGAGCGCCCGAACGGGCACGGTGTGTCCACGCTTGCCCGACTTGCTGATACTGCCGGGTCGGTCGGAATCGGTTCAGAATCCGTTTGTCCGGTTCACTGCGGCGGGATTCGCACATTCGGCCTACCGTCCGAAGCATCGTGGCCCCCGATGCCGCCAGGGGGCCAAGAAGAATCGGTGGTCACCCATGGCTCGGATCGACGTCAACGTGGACGGGATCGGGCGCAGTGACGAGGTCGAACCTCGACTGTTGCTCGTCCATTATCTGCGCGAAAAGCTAGGTCTCGTCGGAACTCCCATCGGCTGCGACACGTCCAACTGCGGGGCCTGCACGGTCCTGCTGGACGGGCGCAGTGTGAAGTCGTGCAGCGTCCTGGCCGTCCAGGTCGACGGCGCCGAGATCACCACCATCCAGGGGCTGGCCAACGGCTCCTGGCACCCGGTGCAGACCGCCTTCAAGGAATGCCACGGCCTGCAATGCGGGTACTGCACCCCGGGCATGGTGCTCGCCGCAGTCGACCTGCTCACCGAGAATCCCGACCCGACCGACGCCGAGATCCGGGAAGGCCTGGAGGGCAACCTCTGTCGCTGCACCGGGTACCAGAACATCGTGAAGTCCGTGCATCACGCGGCGGATCTGATGCAGCAGTCGGCGGAGGTGGCCAAGTGACCGACGTCGCCGAGAACGTCGCCGCCGCGGCCGTCAGTACCCCGGCCATCGGGCAGTCCATCCGCCGCAAGGAGGACGCGCGGCTGCTCACCGGCACCACCAACTGGACCGACAACATCCAGCTGCCCGGCGCCCTGCACATGGTGTTCGTGCGCAGCCCCTACGCCCATGCCCGGATCACCCGGGTGGAGCTGACCGCCGCCCGCGCCATGCCCGGCGTCGTCGCGGCCTACGCCGCGGCCGATCTGGGCGAGGCCAACCCCAAGATCATCTGCGTCTGGCCGGTCACCGACGACATCGTCATGCCCGAGTTCCCGGCGCTGGCCACCGACGAGGTGCGGCACGTCGGCGACTGTGTGGCCGTCGTGCTGGCCACCGATCGCTACCTGGCGGCCGACGCGGCCGAGGCGGTGGAGGTCGACTACGAGCCGTTGCCCGCGGTCATCGACATGGAGGCCGCGCTGGCCGACGGGGCCCCGCTGGTGCACGCGGACAAGGGCACCAACAAGTGCTATTCGATGAGCTACCCGTGCGGGGACTGGGACAAGGCCGTCGCCGAGGCCGACGTGGTGGTCAAACGTCGCTTCGTCAACCAGCGGCTGATCCCCAGCCCGATGGAACCGCGGGCCGTCGTCGCGGCCCCGCAGGGCAATCTGAGCGAGATGACGATCTGGACGGCCACCCAGATCCCGCACGTGCTGCGGGTGCTGCTGTCGCTGACCACCGGCGTGCCGGAGCACAAGCTGCGGGTGATCGCCCCCGACGTCGGCGGCGGATTCGGCGCCAAGCTGCAGATGTACCGCGAGGAACAGCTGTGCGTGGTGATCGCGGGCAAGCTCGGCCGGCCGATCAAGTGGACCGAGACCCGCACCGAGAACATGGTGGCCACCCACCACGGGCGCGACCAGATCCAGTACCTGCAGATCGCCGCCAAGTCCGACGGCACCCTGCTGGGGCTCAAGGTCGACCTGATCGCCAACATGGGCGCCTACCTGCAGATCATCACCCCGGGCATCCCACTGCTGGGCCAGTTCATGTTCAACTCGATCTACAAGATGGACGCCTACCACTTCGGCTGCACCAGCGTGTTCACCACCACCACGCCGACCGACGCGTACCGGGGCGCCGGCCGGCCCGAGGCCACCTTCGGCATCGAACGGATGATGGACGAGCTGGCCGCCGAGCTGGGCCGCGACCCCATGGAGCTGCGGCAACAGAACTGGATCCGGCACGAGGAGTTCCCGTTCACCACGATCGCCGGGATGACCTACGACACCGGCAATTACGAAGCGGCGACCGCCCGGGCGATGGAGCTGTTCGACTACGACGGCCTGCGAGCCGAGCAGCAGCAGCGCCGCGAGTCGGGTGATCCGGTGCAGCTGGGCATCGGCATCTCGACCTTCACCGAGATGTGCGGGCTGGCCCCGTCCCGGGTGCTGCGGGACCTGAAATACGCCGCCGGCGGATGGGAGCACTGCACCATCCGGATGCTGCCCACCGGCACCGTCGAGTTGGTGACCGGCACGTCGCCGCACGGCCAGGGGCATGCCACCGCCTGGAGCCAGATCGCCGCCGACCAACTCGGGGTCGGCGTCGACGACGTCACCGTCATCTTCAGCGACACCGGGATGGCCCCGTACGGCATGGACACCTACGGGTCGCGGTCGCTGGCCGTCGGCGGGCAGGCGATCGTCAAGGCCGCCGACGCGGTGGTGGCCAAGGCCCGGCAGATCGCCGCCCACCTGCTGGAGGCCTCCGCCGACGACCTGGAGTTCCTGGACGGTTCGTTCCGGGTCAAGGGCGATCCCGAGCAGGTCAAGACCATCCAGGCCGTGGCCTGGGAGGCGTTCACCGCCCACAACCTGCCCGACGGCATGGATCCGACCCTGTTCGGGGCCTCCACCGTCGACCCGGACGGCTTCTCCTTCCCGCACGGCACCCACCTGTGTGCGATGGAGGTGGACACCGAGACGGGCAAGGCCACCATCCGCAAGTACGTCGCCGTCGACGACGTCGGGGTGCAGGTCAACCCGATGATCGTGGAGGGGCAGATCCACGGCGGTCTGGCCCAGGGCATCGCCCAGGCGTTGTGGGAGGGCGCCCACTACGACGAGGACGGCAACCTGACCACCGCGTCGCTGGCCGACTACCTGTTGCCAACCGCGATGGACGTGCCCGAGTACGTCACCGACCGGACCATCACCCCGTCCACCACCCACCCGCTGGGCACCAAGGGGGTGGGCGAGGCCGGCACCATCGCCTCGACACCGGCAGTGGTGAACGCCGTCGTCGACGCCATCCGGCACCTGGGGGTGCAGGACGTGCCGATGCCCTGCACACCGCAAACGGTCTGGCGGGCCCTGCAGGCCGCGTCCGGCCGGGGCGCCGCCGGGGGAGGTGCGGCATGATCCCGAACGAGTTCGACTACGTACGGCCTTCCTCGGTCGACGACGCGGTGGCCGCGCTCACCGAGGGCGGCGACGACGCCAAGATCATCACTGGCGGCCAGTCGCTGTTGCCACTGCTGCGGGTCCGGCTGGCCAACCCGTCGGTGCTGGTCGACTGCGGCCGCATCGAGGAGATGCGCGGGGTGGCCGACGCGGGCGCCACCCTGCTGATCGGAGCGGCGACCACCCACCACGACGTCATGCACTCGCCTCTGGTGAAGGAGCATGCCGGGCTGCTCGCCGCCGCCACCGCGACGGTGGCCGACCCGCAGATCCGGCACCGCGGCACCTTCGGCGGTTCGCTGGCCCACGCGGACCCGGCCGGTGACCTGCCCACGGTGGCGCTCGCGCTCGACTGCGTCATGATCGCGGCCGGGCCGAACGGGCGGCGGGAGATCCCGGCGAGCAGCTTCTTCGTCGACTACTTCACCCCGGCCCTGGAGTGGGACGAGGTACTGGTCGCGGTTCGGGTGCCCAAGCTGAAAATCTCCGATGGCTGGGGTTTCCATTACGAGAAGTTCCACCGCACCGCCCAGTCGTGGGCGATGGTCGGGGTGGCGGCTGCGGTGCGCCGGAGCAACGGCTCCATCGCGGAGGCCCGGATCGGACTGACCAACATGGGCCCGACCCCGCTGCGGGCGGCGGCGACCGAGGCCGCGCTGGCCGGGGCGGCGGCCACCGAGTCCGCCGTTGCGACAGCGGCCGAGCGGGCCGCGGAGGGCACCAGCCCGACCAGCGAACTGCACGCGCAGGCCGACTATCGGGAGCACCTGGCGCGGGTGCTCACCAAGCGGTCCGTGCTGGCCGCGGGTGGGGTCGGCTGACGCGGACACGCCGGATCGCTCGAGTGCACGCTTGGGCCGGGTGGGTCCTGCTTCCCGGGCGAGCGGGCGGGCGGGCGCGAGCTACGAGCCGATGCGAACCGAGTCCAGGATGGCGGACACCTCGGCCTGGGTCGGTGCGCTCATCGGCTGATAGGCCCAGGAGGTGACGACCGCGCGTCGACCGTCGAGATCCAGAATCCACATCGTCATCGGCCCGGCGTAGCTCAGGTCGGCCAGCTGGCCGTCGGCATCGGTGAAGGTCGCGCTCTGCCCTCCGTAGCACTTCGACTTGTCGGTGCCGGCCGGGCTGAGCGTGAGTGCCACCCCGGTGAAACCGTCGATGGTCAACGGTCGCGGCCCGGAGACGGTGGTGTTCTGCTGGGCCTGGAGCGCCTTGACCAGCTCGTCGACGGAAGGTCCGACCGGCGCGTCGGTATCGATCCAGTTGCACGAGTCGGAGTGCACCGAGGAAACGTCCGAGAAGGCAATGACCGACTCGTCGGGGCCTTGCACCGTCACCCCGTATTTGCGTTCCCACCCGGTCGGCATCGTCACCTCGATCGGGGTGCCGAACCGGTCCACGACGTACGTGCCCGGTTCGATGACGTCCGGCCCGTCCAGCAGCGAGGGCGACCCCGTTGACGATGCGGCCGATGTCGTCGGCGTCGGGGTGGACGCGGTGTCCTGGGTGCTACTGCAGGCCGCGGCCAGCAGGCACAGTCCGAGCACGGTGCCGGAGCCCTTGCGCATGTTTTCCTCCTCGGATCGGAGCGCGGTGGGTAGGACGGCGGCGGTCACCGCGACGGTGGCGGTCACCGCCGCGGCGAGCAACCAGGGGTGACGGCGCAGTGAGCGCCGTGGTCGGGCCGACGGTCCGGGGTCCGCCGGAGTTTCCGGGGCGCGCGGTCGGTCGGCCAGATCTCGCTCGATCTGGCGCCCGTAGGCGCGGAGCTGGTCGTCTAGGTCAGCCACCGGAGCACCCCAGATCGTGTCGGAGCCGGGCCATCCCCCGCCGCTCGTGCACCTGCACGCTGCCCTTGGACATCCCCAGCACCTCGGCGACTTCGGCGAGCGTCCATTCGAAGCAGTGCACCAGCATCACCACCTCGCGTTGCCGGCCCGACAGCCTTTCCAGGGCTCCGGGCAGGCCCGGCTCGACCCATGGAATCTCGGTTGGTGCGACGGCGGGCAGGCGCGGAGCCCGCCGCCGGATCCGGTCCCTGGCCCAGTTGCGGCCGGCCGCAAACACATAGCCGATCGGGTTGGCGCAGGCCGCCACGCGTTCCCAGTGCTCCCACGCGAAGGCCAGCGCCTCGGCAGTGGCGTCCTCGCCCATGTCGAAGCCGAAGGCGGCCCCCAGGGCAAGGCGAAGCCGTGGTTCTGCGGCCGCGACGAACTCCGCGAACTCGCTCGTCGCGGGCGCCACAGGGGTCATCGTTCCTCGCTCTCACCCCATAGTCGCCACTGGCGTTCCTCGTAAGACAGAGCCTCAGTTCAAATCCGAAATTCCCGACCAATCCGACGATTAGCTCGTGACGGACCACATGCGACATGTGACTGGCGCCGACCCGGCGTCACCGGACGAGGGAGCATGACATGGGCAGGAAAGTGGCCACGATGATCGTCACCGCAGGATCGGGGGTCCTGTTTGCCGGTTTGAGCGCGCTGGCGCCCGCCGCGTCCGCGCTCGTCCTGCCGCCCGGTGGCCTCGTGCACGCGCCCGACTACTGCCTTGCGGTCTACGGCGATCCGGACCCGTGCCCTCCGCCGGACCGGCCGGATCCCGTTGACCCCAACTGTCTCCGGGTGAACATCCAGCCGCTGACCTGCCCGTACCAGCCCTGACCCGGTTGTGCGGTGGTCCGGGCCGGCCGGGCGGTGGCCGGGCCCGCTCCGGGGGCGGTCAGCTTCGCTCGCCCGGCCCCTGGCCGGGCGCATCGGGCTCGATGGAATAGTCGCGGAACGCCCCTTGCAGGCCGGCCAGGCCGTCACGGAACGCCGCGGCGTGCGGGCCGAGGTCGGGAGCGGCCGCGTTGACCAGACCGGCCAGGGCGGTGATCAGGATTCGCGCCTCGCCCAGGTCGCGGTGCTCGGGATGCTCCGGGTCGGCGGCGCCCAGGCCCAGCTGCTCGGCCGCGGCGCTCATCAGCAGGACCGCCGCGCGGCTGATCACCTCCGCCGCAGGGATGTCGACCAGGTCCCGAGCAGCGGGTTCAGGGTCGACCGGTCGATCAGGTGTACTCACAGCGTGTACGCTGTCATGTGCGACCAGCCTCCGCGCACGCGGGGGAGACAAGCGGAGCCCGACTCCCACCCGATCTGCTCACGCGGACGGGTCCAGGTCCACCGATCGTAGATCGGTGACGCGCGCCCTCGGCCGAGGGTGCGCGCCGAACGGCGTACCGACGCTGTTCGGACTTGGGTGAGGGCTCTGCGCGTTTCGCGCCGGGCCCTTTTTTCGTCGGCCAGTCCAGCGACGAGCCACGGGTCCGACGAGCGGCCGCATGAGGAGATCAACCGTCTGCAGGAGGACTCAATCAGCGTCGAGCCACGCATCAACGACAGGATCCGCGTTCCCGAGGTACGTCTCGTCGGGTCGGAGGGGGAGCAGGTCGGCATCGTGCCGATCGGCGAGGCATTGCGCATGGCGCAGGAAGCCGACCTCGACCTGGTGGAGGTCGCCCCGGACGCCCGGCCTCCGGTCTGCAAGCTCATGGACTACGGCAAGTTCAAGTACGAGAGTGCGCAGAAGGCCCGCGAGGCCCGTCGGAACCAGGTCCTGACGGTCATCAAAGAAATGAAGCTTCGGCCGAAGATCGACTCGCACGACTACGAGACCAAGAAGGGTCACGTCGTGCGGTTCCTCAAGGCCGGGGACAAGGTCAAGGTCACGATCATGTTCCGCGGGCGGGAGCAGTCCCGTCCCGAACTCGGGTACCGCCTGCTGCAGCGGCTGGCCAACGACGTCGCCGAGCTCGGCGTCATCGAGAGCGCGCCCAAGCAGGACGGTCGCAACATGATCATGGTGCTGGCCCCCCACAAGCAGGTACGGCCGCGTCAGGCCCAGGCGGCAGAAGCCTCCTGAGCACGGCCGGATCGGACCGGAGCAACGGTTGCGGTCCACCGGTCATGCCGATCCACCCGGTAGTGGTTCGGGAACGGGGCGGCCCGTTGATTCACACCGGCCGACCCGGCGATGAAGCCTGCGCCCGCAGTACCGCACGCCCCGCAGTACCGCACGCAGTGAAGACGCAGGTGATCCACCCATCCGGGTCACCACGACAGTGGAAATGAGAGCGAACCAGCGATGCCCAAGAACAAGACGCACTCCGGTGCCAAGAAGCGCTTCAAGGTCACCGGCAGCGGCAAGCTGACCCACGCCGGCTCCGGCAAGCGGCACAACCTGGAGAAGAAGTCGACCAAGATGACCCGGCGGATGGACGGCGCCAAGGTCGTTGCGCCCGCCGACGCGCCCCGGGTGCGCCGGCTGCTCGGCATCTGATTCCCCGCCCCATCCCCTCCTCGATTCCTTTCCGGTCGTTGCCCGACCGGCCCAGATAGAAAGCCAGGTGCCACCATGGCGAGAGTGAAGCGGGCGGTCAACGCCCAGAAGAAGCGCCGGGTCGTCCTCGAGCGGGCCAGCGGCTACCGCGGTCAGCGGTCCCGCCTGTACCGCAAGGCCAAGGAACAGACCCTGCATTCGGCGAATTACGCCTACAACGATCGTCGCAAGCGCAAGAACGACTTCCGCAAGCTGTGGATCGTCCGGATCAACGCCGCGTGCCGCGCCGAGGGCCTCACCTACAACCGGTTCATGCAGGGCCTCAAGCTCGCCGGCGTCGAGGTGGACCGCAAGGTGCTGGCCGAGCTGGCCGTCAACGACCAGGCGGCCTTCGCCGCGCTGGTCAAGATCGCCCAGGACACCCTGGTGTCCTCCGGTGCCGCCGCCGCGGCCCAGGCCCCGACGGCCGCCGCTTGAGCGAGCGAATGCGAGCGACACACCAGCGCCTGAACGCGGGTCCCGCGTCGGGTGACGGCCGTCAGGTCGTCACCCGAAAGCGACCCGGGTGAACGCCCGCCACCCGCGCTCCGCACGCCCGGTCGACCGTGAGTCGGCCGGGCGTTCCGGTGTCCGGGACGAACCGGCCGACGGGGTGCTGACCGAACGGTCGGCCCGCATCGTCGCCGCACACAAGCTGCTGCGTCGCGCCCGCCGGGCCGAGGCCGGTGAGTTCCTGGCCGAAGGTGCGCCGGCCGTCGCCGAGGCCATCGGTGCCGAGGCCGAGAGCCCCGGCACGGTGCTGGAGTTCTATGTGACCGAGACGGCCGGCACCCGGCACCCCGAGCTGGCCCGGCAGGCGTTCGCGGCCGGCATCACCGTCACCCAGGTCACCGACCGGGCGGCCGCCGCGTTGACCGATGCGGTCACCCCGCAGGGCCTGGTCGTCCGCTGCGCCCTGCCGACCACCACCGTGTCCGATCTGCTGGCGACCGGGCCGAAACTGCTCGCAGTGCTGGTCCGGACCAGTGACCCGGGCAACACCGGCACGGTCATCCGGCTCGCCGACGCGGCGGGTGCGGACGGCGTCATCGTCGCCGGTGAGGCCGCCGACCCGGTCAACCCCAAGGCGATCCGGGCCTCGGCCGGCAGCCTGTTCCACCTGCCGGTGGTCACCGCGCCCGACGCGGCCGACCTGGTCGCGCAGCTCGGCGCGGCCGGCCTGTCGGTGCTGGCGTCGACCGGCTACACCGATCTGGAACTGGACCAGGCCGACCGGGACGGCATCCTCGACCTGCCCACCGCCTGGCTGTTCGGGTCCGAGGCGCACGGCCTGCCGCCGTCGCTCATCGAGGCCGCCGACGAACGGATCCGCATCCCGATCTACGGCCGGGCCGAGTCGCTGAACCTGGCCGCCGCCGCCGCGATCTGCCTGTACGCCAGCGCAGCCGCGCAGCGTCGGGCGGGCTGACCTCCGCCCCGTCCGATCGGTCGGGGCCGGGCGCGGCCCCTGCGGTCAGCGCCAGCCGTAGCGCTGCCGCAGCCGCGTCTCCACCGCCGCATAGCTGGCCTTCGGCAGGCCGGCGGTCTCCCGGCGCATCCCGCCGGCGTGCACGCGGAACACCCGGTCGACGTTCACCCAGGACGGCCGTCCGGAGGAATCCCAGGCACCGGACCCGATGGCCACGAAGTCGGCGCCCTGGTGTTGCTTCGACGTCAGCTGCACCGCCAGGAAGGTCCCACCGGGTTCGGCCGCCACCACCAGCACCGGCCGGTCCTTGCCGCGGCCGTCCCGCTCCTCGAACGGCACCCAGGTCCAGACCACTTCGCCCGGGTCGGGGGCACCGTCGCGGGACGGCGCGTACGTCATCCGGACCTTGCCGACGCGTCGCGGGTCGATCTCGACGGTCGCCGTTGGGCCCGACTGCCCGGGCGAAGCGACTGCGGTTCCCGGCCGCGAGGCGGTACCCGGACGAGTCGCGCCGGAGCGGGGTGCGGGTGCCTTCTTGGGGGTCAGGAGGCCGCGGATGGCGTCGGTCAGCCGGCTCAGAAACGACATGACGGCAACCTAACCAGATCCCTCCGGTGCCAAGGGCTCGGTCGCCGCCGCGAGCGACGCTTCGATAGCAGCTATCCAGTCCGGGTCTGCCCAGTTCGGGCCGTAGGTCGCCAGATCGGCCAGCGTGGCGAGCGCGTCCCGGTAGGCGGTGGTGGCGGCGGTCAGGTCGCCGCGGTCGCGGGCGGTGCCGCCGACGTTGTCCAGGGCGATGGACAGGTCGCGCAGGGTTTGGGGGGTGTCGCCGTAGGTGTCGCGGAGGCGGCGGGCGATGTCGAGGGATTCGGTGTAGGCGGTGGTGGCGGCGGTCAGGTCGCCGCGGTCGCGGGCGGTGCCGCCGACGTTGTCCAGGGCGATGGACAGGTCGCGCAGGGTTTGGGGGGTGTCGCCGTAGGTGTCGCGGAG
>NZ_JBGAKE010000025.1:0-86735 GCF_044224575.1 Nakamurella sp. | reverse complement strand
AGCGTCTGCGTGGAATGCAAACGCCGCGGCACCGTCTGCGTCGCGGTCGCCAACGGGACACCGTGCCTCGGACCGGTCACCCAGGCGGGTTGCGGCGCGCTGTGCCCGGCGTTCACCCGCGGCTGCTACGGCTGTTTCGGTCCTCAGGACACCCCCAATACCTCAGCGCTGGCCGACCGGCTGCTCACCCTGGGCATGCGCCGGGACGAGGTCATGCGCATCTACCGCACCTTCAACGCCGCGGCGGAGCCCTTCCGCCGCGAATCGGAGCGGCACGAGAACGGCACGCCGGGCGAGGCATTCGGGACGGGACCGTCATGAGTCACCAGTTGAAATCCGGTGGGCAGGTCATGCACGTGGGCACCCTGGCCCGGGTGGAGGGTGAGGGGGCTCTGCACATCGAGTACTCGGGCGGTCAGGTGAGCACCGTGCAGCTGCGGATCTACGAGCCGCCCCGGTTCTACGAGGCGTTCCTGCGCGGCCGGGCGTGGACGGAACCGCCGGACATCACGGCGCGGATCTGTGGGATCTGCCCGGTCGCCTATCAGATGAGCTCCTGCGGCGCGATCGAGGATGCCTGCGGGGTAGAGGTTTCCGAGGACATCCGGCAGCTGAGGCGGCTGCTGTACTGCGGGGAGTGGATCGAGAGCCATGCCCTGCACATCTTCCTGCTGCATGCCCCGGATTTCCTGGGCTACGACGGGGCGATCGAGATGGCCGCCGACCATCCCACGGTGGTCGAGCGCGGCCTGCGGCTGAAGAAGGCCGGCAACGACCTGATGGATCTGGTCGGGGGGCGGTCGGTGCACCCGATCAACGTCCGGGTCGGCGGCTTCTACAAGATGCCGACGGCGGCCGAGCTGCGCGCGATCCGTCCGACGCTCGACCGGGCCCGCGACGAGGCAATCGAAACCGTCCGTTTGGTCGCCGGTTTCGACTTCCCGGAGCTGGAGCAGCCGTACGAGTACCTCGCGCTGCGGCCGGCCGTCGGCTACCCGATCGAATCCGGGGACGTCGTGACCACGGCCGGGCAGGCCTTCGCCGTGCGGGACTTCCCCGACCACATCCGGGAACAGCACGTCGAGTGGTCGAACGCGCTGCACGCCACGCTCGACGGCCGCTCACCCTACGTGGTCGGACCCCTGGCCCGGTACACGCTCAACTTCGACCGGCTGTCCCCGCTGGCACAGGACATCGCCCGGGAGGCCGGACTGGGACCGGTGTGCCGCAACCCGTTCCGGTCGATCATCGTGCGTGCCGTCGAGCTGGTGTACGCCTACGACGAGGCGATCCGGATCATCGACGGCTGGCAGGACGGTGGGCAACCGGCGGTGCCGGTGCCACCCCGCGCCGGCTCGGGGTTCGGCGCGAGTGAAGCCCCGCGGGGAGTGCTGTTCCACCGGTACGTCCTGGACGCCGACGGCATCATCACCGACGCCCAGATCGTTCCCCCGACATCGCAGAACCAGGGCAGCATCGAGGCCGACCTGCGCACGATGGTCCAGGCCTGGGCCGACCTGGACGACCACGCCCTGACTCACCGGTGCGAGCAGGCAATCCGCAACTACGACCCCTGCATCTCCTGCGCGACGCACTTCCTGGACCTGACGGTGAGCCGGTCATGAGACCCGTTCCAGTAGAGGGCGGTCGGGTGGCCGTGGTGGGCCTGGGCAACCCGGACCGCGGGGACGACGCGGTGGGCCCGGCGGTGGCCGGCCGGGTGGCCGCGCTACGGCTGCCCGGACTCGAAGTGGTGCAGCGGGAGGATCCGACCTCCCTCATCCACTGGTGGGGCGAGAAGGACCTGGTGGTCGTGGTGGACGCCGTGCGCTCGAACCGTGCCCCGGGCACCGTGCGCATCACCGAGGCCGGTGTCGGCCGCGCCCCGTTGACGAACGACGCCTGGGCCGGCACCGGACGCGGCGGCACCCACGCCTTCGGACTGGCCGCGGCGGTGGAGCTGTCCCGGGCGCTGGGCCGACTTCCGCGACGTCTGGTCCTGGTGGGGGTCGAGGCCGAGGGGCTGGACCAAGGGGCGCTGTCCCCCGCGGTGCGGGGCTCGATGGACCGGGCGGTCGGCGCGGTGTGCCGGATCGTCACCCACATCGGCGCCCCGGCAAGCAGTTCGGACCGTCGAGCCGGCCCGCCCCCGGGCGCCGTCCGGGAGGTCGAATCCTGATGTGCGTGGGCGAGATCGGTCAGGTCATCGACGTGCTGCCGGGCCAAGCACTGGCGTCCTGCGGCGGGCGGGCCCGCCCGGTCAGTCTCCTGACGCTGCCAGATACCGTGCGTCCCGGGGACTGGATCCTCCTGCACTCCGGGTTCGCCCTGGCCCGGCTGACGCCCGACGAGGCCCGGGACGCCATCGCGTTGCGCAACCCACCGACGATGCCGGAGGCAGGCTGATGACCACGAACCTGATGACCACCACCCGACGCCGGGGGCTGCTGCTCGCGCTGCTGACCGCCGTCATCAGCGGTGTGGCGATCTTCCTGAACGCCTACGGCGTCCGGGCCGTCGGCAACGCGACCGTCTACACCACCGCGAAGAACGTGGTCGCGGCCCTGGTGCTGATCGCCGTGACGACGGCCGGCCGGGGCCGCGGCCTGGCCGTCACTCGCCCCCGCGGCCCGGTCCAGTGGTGGGGGCTGGTCGCGGTCGGGGTGATCGGCGGCAGCGTGCCGTTCGTCCTGTTCTTCGAAGGACTGGCGCGCGCGTCGTCCACCCAGGCCGCGTTCCTCAACAAGACCCTGGTGCTCTGGGTGGCGCTGCTGGCCGTCGTCGTGCTCAAGGAGCGGCTGCTGCCCTGGCACTGGGTCGCGATCGGGCTGCTGCTCGTCGGGCAGGCGGGCCTGTCCGGCGGGGTGGGCCCGACACTGGGATCGGGTGAGTTGCTGATCCTCGCCGCCACCCTGCTCTGGGCGATCGAGGTCGTCATCGCCAAACGGTTGCTCGGCGGGCTCTCGTCCTGGACGGTGGGGCTGGCCCGGATGGGCTTCGGCTCCGCCGCGTTGGTCGGTTGGCTGCTGGTCACCGGTTCCGGCGGCGCGCTGCTGACACTGGACGCCGCCCAATGGGGGTGGGTGCTGCTCACCGGGCTGGTCCTCGCCGGCTATGTCGCCACCTGGTTCGCGGCGCTGGCCCGGGCCCAGGCCGTCGACGTCACTGCCGTGCTGGTGCTGGCCGCGTTGATCACCGCCGGGCTGAACGCCGTCGTGAACGGGACCCCACTGGCCCCACAACTGGGCTGGCTGCTGGTCCTGCTGGCCGGCGGAACCCTGATCGGGGCACTGGCCTGGCGGCGGGCGCCACGCGAACAACCGGCGGCGACGTAGGCGATGTCGATGCCTGCCGCGATCGGGACACCAGGCGGCGCGGTGCTGTTCGGGCGCTACGCCTATCCCCCGAACGAGCTCGGGTACTGCGGGCCCGACGCCGACCGCCAGCTGCTGGAGCAGGTGGCCGCGCACGCCGATGACGGCGACCTGCGCCGGTTGGTACGGGGTTTCGACGGCGCCTGGCCGTACCTGGAGCTGATCGCGGCGAGCGCCGGCATCGCCGATCCCTTGGATACCCTTGTGGTGCAGGCCTATTGGGTGGGTAATGAGCTGCTGGACCGGGTCGGACCGGTGGCGTTGGGCCGATCCCTGGACGACCGGTTCCGTGGCCGGGTCGGCCGCCCCGTGTTCGACCGGCTGGTCGGTCCGGTGGGTGGTGCAGGCCTATTGGGTGGGTAATGAGCTGCTGGACCGGGTCGGACCGGTGGCGTTGGGCCGATCCCTGGACGACCGGTTCCGTGGCCGGGTCGGCCGCCCCGTGTTCGACCGGCTGGTCGGTCCGGTACCGGCCGGAGCGTTGCCGCACCACAGCTTTCACGTGTTCGGTGTGTATCCCTGGGTCGGGCTGCTGCGTGGCGGCCGGGTCGCCGAGCCGCTGCGGGTGCTCGACCGGTGCCGGATCCGCTGGGGCCGCGTCATCGCGATCACCGGTGACGGCCGGGCCCGAGTCCGGTCCCGGCCGCTCGTCTGGGACGGCCGGCGGCTCGAGCTGGGCGCCCCCCAGGAGGAGTCGGCGCGGTTGCAGCTGGACGGGCTCGGACTCAGCTCGCGGCTGCGCCCCGGCGATTGGTGCGCGCTGCACTGGGACTGGGTGTGCGACCGGCTCGGACGGCACCAGGTTGCCGCGCTCCGCCGCTATACCCTCCGCCAGCTCGGCGTCGTCAACGCGCAGGCATTCCCGGCGCCGGCCGCGGTGTTGGCATGACGACCACCGGCGGGACGCCCACCGGGCAGCACCTGGACGCTGCGCATCACCGCCCGAACAGCCGCGACAGGGTGACGAGGCTACGTCCCGTGATCCTGCAATTCTCGGGTGATGCGGTCCGCGACAGCCGTCAGTGTGTCCCGGCCGGGTCGGTCGAGATCGGACTGGTCGAGTCGAGATCGGATGAATTCGAGGAGCTCGGTGAGGACTCCTCGGCGCGTGTCCAGGCCGACGGTGTGCCGGTTCAGGTACGCGAGCAGTCCACCGGCGAAGTAGTCGAACAGGTGCTCGGCGCCCAGCAGGTCGGCCAAGCCGGCCGTCGTCAATCGTTCGCGGACGGCGGGATTGATGCCGGCGAGCCAGAGTTGGGCGCCGACGCGGTCAACGCGCTCGTGCAGCTCGGTCAATGCATCGATGGTGGGCACGTCAAGGTCGGGGGTGAGCCGCAGGTCGACCAGCACGACGTCGGGTGTGGGGTCTTCGTCGGTCACCGCCGCCCAGACGGCGTTGCGGACCTCCGCAGCGTTGACGAAGAACATCATCTGCTCGGGCCGTGCGGTGAGCAGCCCCGGTGACGGCGTTGCCGTGTGGGTCTGGGTGTGCGGCTCTTTCGCTGTCCGGCCGGTCAGTTCCAGCCGCGCCTCGGTCCATCGACGGTAGGCAGCCGATCGCGCGGTTCGTAGGGGCGAAAGGCCCAGCAGCCAAAGCCGCACCGATACTCGGATCCAGGGCACACTGGCGCCGGGCCCGGGCGCACCCGGGCCGCGGCGGGGAGTTCCGATGGGCACGACATCTCTGGCCGACATGTCCGATCCCGCAACCTACATCGGCTGGGGGTGGCTGTCCGTGTCGGTCCCCAACCTGATCGTCATCCTGGTCAGGTCTTCGGTCGATTCCCCGATGGATCCCGCTCCACCGGCTAGTCTGGCGCGACTTCTGCCGTGCACGGGCCAAGTCCTGACCGGTAGCCGGCCGTCTGACGGGCAGCAGCTGCGTTCGGTCAGATTCATCGAGTGCCCTCCGTGATACGTCCAGGTTGACGTGGCGGCCGACGGGTCGGCACTTCGCCACCTCGCCCGGCTGCGGCCCGCTGACCGCAGCGGCTCAGCGGTAGTCGTCCGACCAGGTGCCGTAGGCGCCGGTGTTGGCGCGGCGCATGGCGCTGACGTAGCTGCTGCGTTCGGATCCGGTGTGGTCCGCGTCGGCGGGTGCGGCCAGCAGCCCGCGAATCTCCCGGAGGGTGTCGATTCCTCGGTGTCGCATCCAGTCGGCCAGTCCGTCGAGCAGTGCCGCGGCATGGTCCGGGCCATGCCGGAGCAGCGCCGACGTGGTCATCACCACGTCCGCCCCCGCCAGCAGATAGGCCACGACGTCGTCACCGTGCTCCACGCCGGTGGTCGCGGCCAGCGACGCCTCGACCCGGCCGTGCAGCAAGGAGATCCAGGTCCGGGCGAGCCTGCCTTCCGACGGGTCCGACAGGCGCACCGCCGGGACCACCCGGAGTGTTCCCGGGTCGATGTCGGGTTGCAGGAACCGGTTGAAGAGCACCAGACCGTCGGCGCCCGCCCGGTCGAGCCGCACCGCCATCTCACCCATGGCGCTGAAGTACGGACTCAGCTTGACCGCCACCGGTACCGTCACCGATCTCTTCACCGAGTCCAGCACATCGAGGTGCCGCTGCTCGACCTCACGCCCGGTGATGTGCGGATCTCCCGGCAGATAGTAGATATTCAGCTCGATGGCGGCGGCGCCGGCGTCCTGCATCGCCGTCGCATAGCGGGACCAGCCGCCCGGCGTGGCCCCGTTGAGGCTGCCGATCACCGGGATGTCGAGGGCATTCGCCGACCGCTCCACCAGGCTCAGGTACTGCCGCGGGCCCGGGTCGGACTCGGCGGGGTCGACATCGCCCGGGAAGTACGACAGGGCCTCGCCGAAGCTCTCCGCGCCGGCCTGGGCGAGCCGGCTGTCGCGTTCGACGTCGCGCCGGAGCTGTTCCTCGAACAACGAGTACAGCACGACCGCGCCGACGCCACCGTCGGCCATCCGCCGGACCCCATCGACGGTCCGCGACATCGGTGACGGCGAGGCGACCAACGGATTGCGCAGCGTCAGGCCCAGGTAGGGCGTGGACAGGTCCATCTCACGGCTCCCGGCGGGGATCGGTCGGGAATCGGTGTGCGCCACGAGTGGCCATCTCCTCGTAGACCTCCCAACGCTGGGCGACCGACTGCTGCGCCAGGCGCAGGAGCCGCTCGGCCTCCGCCGGATCGGTGTTCACCAGGGAGCGGTATCGAAGTTCCCGGTAGGCGTACTCGGTCAGGTCGATCCGCGGCCGCGGCGAGTCGAGCAGGAACGGGTTGGCGCCGGCCGCGCGGGCGACCGGGTCGTACCGCAGCAAGGGCCAGTAGCCGCTGGCCACCGCACGGTGTTGCTGGTCAAGGCCGTTGCGCAGGTCGATGCCGTGCGCGATGCAATGGCTGTACGCGATGATCAGCGACGGGCCGTCGTAGGCCTCGGCCTCCCGGAACGACTCCAGTGTCTGCTGCGGGTCGGCGCCCATCGCGACGCGCGCCACGTACACATTGCCGTAGGAGATCGCCTGCAGCGCCAGATCCTTCTTGGCCACCTGCTTCCCGGAGGCGGCGAACTTGGCGACCGCACCCAACGGGGTCGACTTGGACATCTGACCACCGGTGTTGGAATAGACCTCGGTGTCCAGGACCAGCACGTTCACGTTCCGCCCGCTGGCCAGCACGTGATCCACCCCGCCGGAACCGATGTCGTAGGCCCATCCGTCGCCCCCGACAATCCACACGCTGCGCCGGACGAGGTGGTCCAGCACGCTGCTCAGGTCATCCACGGCCGGTCCCTGCAGACCGGCCAGCCGCCGCCGGAGCTCGGCCACCCGTTCACGCTGGGCCCGCAGCTCGGATTCGGTCACCTGCGATGCCTCCAGGACCGCATCCACCAGTGGTGCACCGACCACATCCCGGAGTTCGCCCAGCCGCCGGCGGGCCAGATCCGTGTGTCCGTCGGCGGTCAGCCGGAAACCCAGCCCGAATTCGGCGTTGTCCTCGAACAGCGAGTTCGACCACGCCGGCCCGCGGCCCGCGTCGTTCGTCGCCCATGGGGTGGTGGGCAGGTTGCCGCCGTAGATGGACGAGCATCCGGTGGCGTTCGCCACCATCAACCGGTCACCGAACAGCTGCGAGAGCAGCTTCAGGTAAGGCGTCTCCCCGCACCCCGAGCAGGCCCCCGAGAATTCGAACAACGGCTGCAGGAACTGCGTCCCGCGGACCGTCCCGAAATCGACCCGGGACCGGTCACTGATCGGCAGGGTCTGGAAGAAGTCGATGTTGGCCCGCTCGGCCGCCACCCGTGGCTCGCGCGGACCGAGATTGATCGCCCTGCTCGCCGGGTCGTCCGGGGCCACCACCGGGCACGCCTCGACGCACAGCCCGCACCCGGTGCAGTCCTCCACGAACACCTGCAGCGAATAGCGGGTGTCCGGCAGCCCCACCGCATTCAACGGCGCCGATGCGAAGGTCTCCGGCGCACCGTCCAGTGAGTCCTGGCCGAAGAACTTCGATCGGATCACGCTGTGCGGGCAGACGAAGCTGCAATTCCCGCACTGGATACACGAATCCGGGTCCCACACCGCGACCAGCTCCGAGATATTCCGCTTCTCGTAGGCGGCGGTGCCGGTCGGGTAGGTGCCGTCGACCGGGAGCGCACTGACCGGCAGCAGATCACCGCGGCCGGCCATCATCTCGGCGGTGACGGTGCGCACGAATTCGGGGGCGTCGGCGGGCACCGGCGGTGCCGGCACTCGGGTGGCGCTGACCAGCTCCGGGATCGTGATCCGGACGAGACCCTCGACCGAGCGGTCCACCGCGGCATGGTTCTTCGCGACGACCTCGGGCCCACGCCGGCCGTAACTCTTGGCGATGGCCGCCTTGATCCTGGCGATCGACTCCTGGGGTGGCAGCACGCCCGAGATCGCGAAGAAGCAGGTCTGCAGCACGATGTTGATCCGGCCGGCCATGCCGACCTCGCGGGCAATGCGCCCGGCATCGACCACGAAGACGCTGATGCGCTTGTCCAGGATCTGCTGCTGGACCGGCCGGGGCAGCGCATCCCACAGGGTTTCCGGAGGATGGCGGAAATTCACCAGGAGCGTGGCGCCGGGCGCGGCCCGGCCCAGCACGTCCGCCTGTTCCAGCAGGCTGAACTGGTGGCAGCCGACGAAGCTCGCGCTGGTGACCAGGTAGGAGGCTCTGATCGGTCGCGGCCCGAAACGCAGGTGGGACACCGTCTGCGAACCGGACTTCTTCGAGTCGTAGACGAAATAGCCTTGCGCAAAGATGTTCTCCTGGTCGCCCAGGATCTTGATGGTGTTCTTGTTGGCACCGACGGTGCCGTCCGACCCGAGACCGTAGAACACTGCCCGTACGCTGTCCGCCGGCTCGATGTCCAGCGTCGGGTCGTAGGTGATGCTGGTGCCCGAGACGTCGTCGTTGATCCCGACGGTGAACCGGTGACGTGGGCGCTCGCGGGCCAGCTCCGCGAACACGCCGGCAACCATTCCGGGGGTGAACTCCTTGGACGACAAGCCGTACCTGGCGCCGGACACCCACGGCAGGACGGCCAGCGTGCCGTCGGCGTAGGCGTCGTTCACCGCGGCCACGACGTCGAGGAACAGCGGTTCCCCGACGGAGCCCGGTTCCTTCGTACGATCCAGCACCGCGATTCTGGTGGCGGTGGGCGGCAGTGCGTCCAGCATCGCCTGCGCCGGGAACGGCCGGTAGAGGCGGACCTGTACCACCCCGACCCGCTCCCCCCGGTCGACCAGCGTGGTCACCGTGTCCTGCGCCGTCTGCGCAGCCGAACCCATCAGCACCACGACCCGCTCTGCCTCGGGATGCCCGTGGTACTCGACGATGCCCATCGGCCGGCCGGTGCGCTCGGCCAATCGATCCATCAGCTCCTGCACCACGGCCGGGGTGCGGGCGTAGAACGGGTTGACCGTTTCCCGCGCCTGGAAGTAGGTGTCCGGGTTCTGCGCGGTGCCGCGGATGAACGGTCGCTCCGGCGACATTGCCCGGTCCCGGTGCGCTCGCACCAGTTCCTCCGGGACCATCGCCCGCAGGTCGTTGTCGTCGAGCAACTCGATCGTGTTCAATTCGTGCGACGTGCGAAAGCCGTCGAAGAAGTGCACGAAGGGCACCCGGGTGCGCAGCGTGGCGGCCTGCGCGATCAGCGAGAGATCGTGGCATTCCTGGACCGACCCGGCGGACAGCAGAGCCCAGCCGGTCTGGCGCACCGCCATCACGTCCTGGTGGTCACCGAAGATCGACAGCCCCTGACCCGCCAACGACCGGGCCGCCACGTGCATCACCGCCGAGGTCAGCTCACCGGCGATCTTGTACATGTTGGGGATCATCAACAGCAGCCCCTGCGACGCGGTGAACGTGGTCGCCAGCGAACCGCCCTGCAGCGCACCGTGCAACGCGCCCGCTGCGCCGGCCTCGCTCTGCATCTCGACCACCATGGGCACCGTGCCCCACACGTTCGGCTTCCCCTTGCTGGCCCATTCGTCGGCCAACTCGGCCATCGGGGACGCCGGGGTGATCGGGTAGATGCAGCACACCTCATTCAGCCGGTACGCAACCGACACCGCCGCCTCGTTGCCGTCGATGGTGGAGCGCGTCATGACTGAATCTCCCGCACCATGTCGATGGCGTGCACCGGGCACTGCTCATAGCACGCGCCGCACCCCGTGCAGGTGCCGTAGTCGAACCGGTAGCCGTTGCCCGGACCCAGCTTGATCACCGAATCCTCCGGGCAGGCCCCCAGGCACCCGTCACACTCGAAGCAATTCCCGCAGGACAAGCACCGCCGGGCCTCGTACAACGCGCCGTCGACGGTCAACCCGCGGACCACCTCCGCGAACCCGGTGATGCTCTCCTCCGGCGGCAATTCCGGCTGCTGCCGCCGGGCGGCATCCCCGAAATACCACAGGTGCAGTTTCTCGAACGTTGCCGTCGGGTGCTTGGGCCGGCTGGCGGCCGGCATCGACCGCAACCAGGCGTCGATGTGCCTGGCGGCCTTCTTCCCGTGCCCGACCCCGACCGTCACCGTGCGCTCGCTGGGCACCATGTCGCCGCCGGCGAACACCCCGGGGCAACCGGTCATCAACGAGGAATTCACCTTCACGGTGCCGTCCGGCTCGAAGTCGACGCCCGGCAGGGTGTGCAGGAAATCCGTCTCGGCCACCTGACCGACCGCCATGATCACGGTGTCCGCGGCCAATGACTCGAACCGCCCGGTCGGCTGCGGGAACCCGTTCGCGTCCAGCTCCATCACCTCGATCTGCAGTTCCTCGCCCTCGAAGGCGGTGATCGTCCGCAACCAGTTGACCCGCACGCCCTCCCGCTCGGCGTCCTGCGCCTCCTCCTCGTGCGCCGGCATCTGCCCGCGGGTGCGCCGGTACACGATCACCGATTCCTCCGCGCCCAACCGGCGGGCGACCCGAGCGGCGTCGAACGCGGTGTTCCCACCGCCGTAGACGGCGACCTTCCGGCCGATCACCGGGCGGTCACCGGACGCCACGCTCCGCAGGAACTGCACCGCGTCGATGATCGGCGCGGCGTCCTTCGCCGGAATGTCCACCCGCTTGGCCAGGTGGGCGCCGATGGCGACGAAAGCCGCGTCGAAGCCGCCCTGCTGCCGCTCCGCCGCCAGGTCCTCGACCCGGTGGTCGCAGATGATCCGCACGCCCATGGCGGTGATCCGGCCGATTTCGGCGTCCAGTACGTCGCGGGGCAGCCGGTAGGACGGGATGCCGTAGCGCATCATGCCGCCCGGCTGGGGACCCGCATCGCGGATCTCCACGTCGTGGCCGAGCCGTCGCAGATGGTAGGCGGCCGAGAGGCCACTGGGTCCCGAACCGATGATGAGGACGCGGTGGCCGGTGCTGGTGGCCGGCGGGCCGAATTGCCAGCCCTGCTCGATGCCGGCGTCGCCGAGGAACCGTTCCACCGAATGGATCGACACCGCACTGTCCAGATTTGCTCGGTTGCAAACACTTTCGCACGGGTGGTAGCACACCCGGCCATGGATCGCCGGAAACGGGTTGTTGGCGGTCAGCTCACGCCATGCCTGCTCCGGGTGACCCGCGGTGGTGTGCGCCAGCCACGCCTGGATGTTCTCGCCCGCCGGGCACCCCACGTTGCACGGCGGCAGCAGGTCAACATAGACCGGTCTGCGCTCGCGAACCGGGCCGGAACGCGGGACACCGTGCAACAGATCGGGGAGCGCGGTGACGTCCTTCGAGCGATCGACAGCCCGGCGACCGGCCGCATCTGCGGGTCCGTTGTCCATGAATCCTCCTGGTTGAACCCCCGATATCGCCACTGCCATCGGGGAGGCGGGCCGGGAATCCCCGTCGTCGACGTCCGAACTATCCGGCGAAGAGCGACACGGTGTTCATGACGAGCATCCAAAGCCCGAAAACGAGGCCGAGGACCATGGGTAGCAGTGCGGCACGATTCCCCTCCGCCCGCGCCTTGTTGCCGTACCAGACGGCTGCGGCGCAGGGGACCAGGAAGAGGACGATCGCGGGGACGGCAGCGACCAGCGCGACCCACCACGGTTCAGACGCGACCTCCGGCTGGTAGCCGAGTAGTGCGTACAGACCCTCCCCGACGACGAAGGCCAGGACGAATCCCACCGGTATCAATGCCACGGCGATCCACGCCCGCGCGAGGTTCGTGCTCCGCCCCCCACTGCCGTGGGCCCCCCGCGGTGGAATGTGCTTGGCGGTTGTCATGGCGCACCTTCCTCTTTGCGTCATCAGCATGGTCCTCGTCGTCGTCGAGCAGGTAGGGGCCTTCGGCCCGATCCGGGTCGCCGGGTCGGGGCATCGGCCCCGAAGGAAGGCACGCCGCGAGGCGCCCAGCGCTTTCCGAGCGGTCGCAGCGGCACAGCACAGCCCGTCGATCGGCATCTCGATCGACGGGACCGGCGCACCCGCATGAGGCCTGGAGCAGCCGGGGTCGTGCGCCTACGCTGCCGGGGTGTTACACGGTCGGGAACGGGAACAGAAACGCCTCATCGGGCTGCTGGACGACGCCCGCGACTCGCGGGGCGGTTCGCTGGTGGTCCGCGGGCAGCCGGGTGTCGGGAAGTCGGCGCTGCTGGCCGACCTGGTGCAGCGCGCCGGATCTGAGGTCGAGCCGGGCATTCAGGTGCTGCGGACCCGGGGCATCGAGTCGGAGTCGCCGTTGCCGTTCGCCGCCCTGCAACGATTGCTGCGCCCGGTGATGCGGCATGTCGAACACCTCCCGGCGCGGCAGGCGGCCGCGCTGCGCGCGGCGTTCGGCGAGACCGACGCCGCGGCGGGTGATCGGTTCCTGATCTTCCTGGCCACCCTGAGCCTGCTGGCGGAGGCGGCCGAGGAGTCGACGGTGCTGTGCGTCGTCGATGACGCACATTGGTTGGACGAGGTATCCACCGCCGCCTTGCTGTTCGTCGCTCGCAGACTCGGACCGGAACGGGTTGCGCTGCTGTTCGCTGCCCGCGACGGTGATGTCCGCCGCTTCGACAGCGGCGAATTGCCCGAGCTGGTGGTGGGCGGGATCGACGCGGCCGCCGCGGCAGCGCTGCTCACCGAGCGGGGCGGTGTGCCGGTCGCCGACGACGTCCGGGACCGGCTGATGAAGCAGACCGGGGGCAACCCGCTTGCCCTGGTCGAGTTGCCCGGATCTCTGACGCCGGACCAGCTGGCCGGTCGGGAACCACTGTCCTCGGACCTGCCGCTGACCCAGGGGGTACAGCGGGTTTTCCTGGACCGCAGCCGCCGGCTGTCCCCCGCCGCGCAGACCCTGCTGTGTATCGCCGCCGCCGACGACTCGACCAGGCTGAGCGTGGTCCGGCAGGCCGCCGAACTGCTCGGCGTGGGCCCGGCCGCGCTGACCGAGGCGGAGGAATCGGGGTTGCTGACCGTTGCCGGCACCACCATCGGTTTCCGGCACCCGCTCGTTCGTTCGGCCGTCTATCAGGGCGCCGCAACGCATGTGCGCCAGCAGGCCCACGGGGCGCTCGCCCGGGTGATGACCGGCGGTCAGGACGCGGACCGGCGGGCCTGGCACCTCGCCGCGGCGGTCGACGAACCCGACGACGAGGTCGTCGCCGCACTGCAGGACGCCGCCCGGCGCGCGGCGGCCCGGGGTGGCTTCGAGGCCGCGAGTGCGGCATTCGAACGGGCCGCGGAACTAGCGGCCGACGAGCAGGCTCGCAGCACAGCGCTTCTTGCGGCAGCCACGAACTCTTACCTGGCGGCGCAGTTGCCGCGGGCGATGCGCCTGGCCACCACGGCCCGGGCCGATGTCACCGACCCCGTCGTGCGAGCTGATCTGGACCGGCTCCGCGGACGAATCGAATTCGTTGCCGGATCGGTGCCGGTGGGGGTGGGGATCTGGAACCAGGCCGCCCGGGACGTGGTGGCCACCGATCCGCAACGGGCCCGGGAGATCGGCATGATCGCCGCCGCCGGGTCCACCTTCCTGGCCGAACCGGACCGCACCGATCTCGACCCCGCCGAGCTCCTCGCGCCCACGACCCAGGACACGTCCACCCGCACACGGTGTTTCACGCATCTGTTGACCGGGTTCCACCAGCTGAACAACGACGGCCTGGCCGCCGCGGCCGATTCCTTGCGGCAGGCGGTCACCCTCGGACAGGACCTGTCCGAAACGGACCTGTTGACCAACCTCGGGATCGCGACGTTCCACCTCGGCGACGACGACGGCTTCCGCCGCCTGTTCAGCCGCATGCTGACCCAGGCCCGCAACGACGGGGCCATCGGCCTGGTCCTGTTCGCGCTGCCAAGGCTCGC
Source organism: Nakamurella sp. (assembly GCF_044224575.1). GTDB lineage: Bacteria > Actinomycetota > Actinomycetes > Mycobacteriales > Nakamurellaceae > Nakamurella. Next base: position 72,574 of record NZ_JBGAKE010000025.1, on the reverse strand, counting down.
CCTGGCCGACCTCTCGGGCGGGAACTGGACCGGAGCGGTGGCCCATGCCACCGAAGCGGTGGAGCTGGCCACCAGCACCGGTCAACCCGGCCTGGCCGCGATGCCGCTGGCGCAACTGGCACTGGTGGCGGCCTGGCGCGGCGACCAGGGGTATAACGGCTTGCTCGCCGAACTGGATCGGGTCACCGCCGGGCCGCCGGCCGGCATTCTGGGGGTGTTGATGCAGGACACCCGGCGGTGGGCGCAGGGCTGCCACGCGGCGCTCACCGGGGAACCCGCGGCCGCCATGCACCACCTCCAGCAGATGACCCAGCCCACGTTGAGCCGGCTGGCCGCCTATGACCGGTTGGACGTCGCGACCCGAACCGGTCATCTCGACACCGCCAGGAGGTGCCTGACCGAGCTGGCAGAGTTCGCCGACGTGGCCCGCACCCCGCACGCCCGACGGGCCGTCGCCTACGGGGCGGCATTGCTCGCCGCCCAGGGGGATTCACCCGCGGCGGCCGAAGAATACTTCTCCGCTGCGGTTGGCACCGAGCCCGGCCAGGACCGGCCCTTCGAGCGGGCCCGCACCCACCTCGCCTATGGGGAGTTCCTGCGCCGGTCCCGTCGCCGGGTCGATGCCCGAGAGCAGTTGCGGACCGCCCTGCAATCATTTCAGGACCTCGGCGCCCACCCGTGGGTGCACCGCGCCGAACTGGAACTCCGGGCGTCCGGCGAGACCGCCCGGAAACGGGACACGTCGGCCGGCGTCGCGCTCACAGCGCAGGAACGACAGATCGCTTCCTCAGTCGCACAGGGGCTTTCCAACCGCGAGGTCGCCGCCCAGCTCTTCCTCAGCCCCCGAACCATCGACTTCCACCTTCGCAACGTTTTCGCCAAGACGGGTATCACCTCGCGCAGCGAACTGGCGCGGATCAACGTGGACTGATGCTCGACGGCGCCCGACGACACCGTCGCCGTCGAACGGCCAGCGCCGATGGCGGCACCGAAGCAGAGATACCGGCGGTTTCACCGGCGCGATCACAACCCACCGGCCCGAACACTGATGAGACACACCGCACCACGAAGCTCCAGCCATTACCGGACGGCGGCCGATGCCCGGTTGCCGTGGAAGTCCAGGTCCCGCACCGCACCATCACGACGACGGCCGACGCCCGGCTGCCGATGGCGGCGGAGGGATCACGTGTTCGCCCGGAGAGCTCCGGTCGGTCGGTGAACCCTGCCAACGGTGCCCCCCGCACCGTGTCGACCCTGATGAGGGAGCGGTCATGATGTCCGGCACCCCGCGGGTGTTCGTCGGCGCCACCGCGTTCCTGATCGCGGGCATGACCTCTCCCACCGACCTGCGGGCAGTGACTGCAGTGATCAACGGCTTTCCCGGGGTACAGGTGGTGGCCGCCGATCAGCTCACCGGTCTGGTGACGGTGACCACCGAACAACCGGTGAACCGCACGGATGTGACGGCGGCGATCGTCCAGGCCGGTTACACCGTGCTGGCGTAGCACTCGCCGCTTCCGGCGCGGGGCGACCCAGGTGCCCAGCTCGCCGGGCCGGCAGAAACTCACCGCGGTCCGGGACCCGCTGCGCCACTGAGCCCGGCGATGTCGCCGGCGCGATCGGAACCCGCGCCGGCCAAGGCTGAATCATCCGCTTCCAGGTCAGGAGACCCGTGATGTCACCGCACCGCATCAGCATCCACGACACCGCCGCACGGCCACCGGTGCCGACCACCCGCCAGAACGGTCCCCGGTCCGAGCGGGCCACCACACCCCCCACGACGAGCGGCCCGACGGACCCGGCACACGCCCGGCACGCCCGCCGGCCGATGCGGGTGGTCGTCGCCCTGAGTCTGTTCGTCGGGCTCGCGGCCGCCGCGGTCGGTGTGGTCGGGTCGGCGGGCGGGACCGAACCGGTCGTCGACGGGGTGGTGCTCCTCGGTTTCAGCGCAGGATGGGCACTCTTGCTGGTGCTGTCGGTCTTCTTCACCGACCACCCGCAGCGGTGGGCCGCCGTTCCCGCGGCGGCGCTGGGGCTGAGCGGCGCCGCCCTCCTCCTGTTCACCCCGAGCAGCGCCACCCTGGACGCCCTGGGCTGGGTGTGGCCGGCCGCCCTGGTGGGCCTGCTGGGCTGGATCACCATCCGGATCCGGCGGGAACTGCCGCACCGCGGCGGCCGATGGATGCTCTACCCGGTCATCGCGGTCACCGCCCTGGCCGCGGTCGGCGGCGGCTTCCACACCGTCCGGCAGTCCGTCGACCAGGCATCCGCACAGTCACGGCCCGGGCAACTCATCGACGTGGGCGATCACGGGCTGTTCCTGTCTTGTACCGGATCCGGTGAACCCACCGTCATTCTCGAGCCCGGTCTGGGGGGAACCTCCGCCGCCTGGGGATGGATCGCCCCGACCGTCGCGGCCCACACCCGGGTCTGCGCCTACGACCGTGCCGGGCGCGGCCGCAGCGAGCCCTCCCCGGAACCGCAGAACGGTGACCGGATCGCCACCGACCTGCACATCCTGCTGGAGCGCGCAGGGGTCACCGGCCCGCTGGTCATGGTCGGTCACTCCCTCGGCGGCCTCTACGTGCTCGACTATGCCGCCCGGCACCCCCAGCAGGTGGCCGGACTGGTGCTGGTGGACGCCACCCCATCCACCGCGTTCACCTCACTACCGGACTACCCGGCCATCTTCGACATGTTGACGACCATGACCGGGTGGCTCCCCGGCCTGGCCCGGCTCGGCGTCACCCAGCTGGTCAACGGGGTGAGCGATGCCGAGCTGCCCGCCCCGGCCCGGGACCAGGTACGCGCCGACTCCTCCACGGCCGGGCAGGCCCGCAGCGAACGCGACGAGCTCACCATAGTCCCGACGATGATGGCCCGGGCCGGCGCCGTCACCGACCTGGGCGACCTGCCGCTGTCGGTGCTCACCGCGTCGGTGGACACCCAAACCGGTTGGCTGGCCGCGCAAATGGGCCTCGCCGCGCTGTCCGACAACAGCGTCCACCAGGTGGTCGCCGGTGCCGACCACCAATCCCTGCTCGACAACCAGTCCGACGCGGCCATGGTGAGTCAGGCAATCGCCAAGGTTGTCGACGCTGCCCGCACCGGCACGCCGTTGGGCTGAACAGTCCCCGCGAGCGCCGGCCACGTCCTGACGACGCACCTTGTCACCGAACGAGCATCTGAACCCTCGAAAGGGGATCATCATGCGGGTTGACCCCGGAACCGGTCGCCTGGACGCGAACGCGGGAGGGCCCGGCACGCTGCCGCTCTCGCGACGGCAGAGGTTGTTCACCAACGGCCGTGCCCCCGTGATGTGGGGAGTGCTCTGGGGCGTCGGCCAAGCGGCCGCGCCGCTGGGCTTCTTCTGGCTCGACCCGGCGACCGTCTACGGCATGTCCATCGCCCTGATCGCGGCGGTATACGTCGGCTTCGCGGTCGCCGATGGTCGCCCGGCCGTCATCACCGTCGAAACCATCGTTGCCGGCGCATTCGTGGTGCTCGCCGCGGCCGGTGTCGCCGGGTCGGCGTGGCTGATCGTCCTGGGTTTCGTCGGCCACGGGTTGAAGGACCTGTGGCAGCACCGCAGCCAGTACGTGGCCAATACGCGGTGGTGGCCCCCGTTCTGTATGACCATCGACTTCGTCGCGGCCGCGATCATCGCCGTGGCGATCGTCAGTGGGGTGACCTTCCATCCCTGAGTTCCGGACTTACCGACAATGACCCCGCCCGGATGGCCGCCGCGCTGTGGTCGCCATTGGGATCCGCTGGGCGCGGCGACCAGCATCGGTCGGAGCCGGGTTCCCAGCGTTCGCCCACCTCGCCGACCACACCCCGCCGGAGCGGCTCGGCCAAACCATGGGCACGGCCGAGGTCGGCCGCGAACTCGGCGACGCCGGCGGACCGCTGCTCGTCGGTGCTGTCGCCGCGGCCCTGACCCTGAGCTGGGGGCTCGCCGCCCTCGCCCTGATCCTCGGCAGCATCGCCCTGATCAGCGGGCGCCGGACCGACTCACCGACGGGTTCTCCCGGGTGGTGTATCCGGTCGGCACCTGCCGTCCCGACGAACCGGTCATGACGCTCGTCGTGGTTCGATGTGGGTCTGGACGGTGGTGTCGGGCAATGCCGCCTTGATCGCGACCTCGACCTGGTCGGCGATGGCATGTGCTTGGTCGACAGTCCACCTGCCCGGGACGAGCGTGGTCAGCGAGACGAAGCGATGCCGACCGGACTCTCGGGTTCTGAGATCGGTGAACTCCACGTCGGCGGTCCGGGCCTGTTCGAGCACGACCGTGACGGCATCGAGGTCGGCGGACGGCAACGCCGCGTCCAGCAGCGCGGTCATCGATTGGGACACCAACCGGAAGCCGGTCAGCAGGATGTTCACCCCTACGATCGCGGCCACGATCGGGTCAAGGCGCTCCCAACCGGTGATTCCGACGAGGAACACCCCGGCGATCACGCCCACGGACGTCCACACGTCGGTCAACAGGTGCCGGCCGTCTGCGGTCAAGGTGACGGACCGATGGGTCCGCCCGGCCGTGATCAGCAGGACGCCGACCGCCCCGTTCAAGGCCGAGGCAACCGCCGAGATGGCCAACCCGACGCCGATGCTCTCCAGCGGGGCCGGGTTCAGGAAGCGCTGTACGGCGCTGAAGATGATCACCGCGGCCGCAATGAAGATCATCACACCCTCGATGGCGGCCGAGAAGTACTCGGCCTTTCCATGACCGTATTGATGGTGGTCGTCCGGCGGCTTCGACGCCACCCGCAGCGCGATCAACGCCACCACCGCGGCCACCAGGTTCACCACGGATTCCGCGGCGTCCGACAGCAGGCCGACCGATCCGGTCACCAGATAGGCCCCGGATTTCAGCCCGATCGTCACCATGGCCGCGGCAATCGACAACCATGCGAACCGGGTCAACCGGGGAGCGGTACCCGTGCGTTCCTCACCGACCTGCGGGAAGTTGACCTTCTTCATGACATCGGTTCCTGGACTTGTCCCGGCGAATCAGGCCGACACGTCGCGGCGGCGGAATCCGGCGATGCCGACCGCGGCAAAGGCCCCGACCGTGCCCAGCGCGACCAGGACGGCCGGGACGGACAGGCCGTTGGTCAACGGGTCGTGCCCGGTGTACTGATAGAAGGGGGAGAACTTCTGGAAGGGTTCCAGCCAGGACACCTGCGGACCGAGACCGTTCACGATGTAGGCGATCACGGCCAGGACGGCAGGGACCCCGCGGGCCGCGGTCAGGTTGCCGGTTGACGATCCGACCGCTCCGGCCAGTGTCCCGAAAACCATTGCCAGCAAGGCAAGGTGACCCATTGCGGCGATGACCGGCCCGGTCGGCAGACTCATATCGGCCAGGTTCCCCTCGGTCAACAGCGCCGTGGCGGTGACGCCCGCCAGCAGGACGATCCCCACCGTCATCGCCACCAGCTTCTCCAGCACCACCCGTCCCCGGCTCACCGGGTTGGCCAGCAGCAGGTCCAGGGTGCGCCGGTCCTCCTCCCCGGCCACGGCCGCGGCGCCCGTCGTCACCGCATACAAGATCATCAGCAGCGGAGCCATCAGGGAGAGCATCTCGATCTTGACGTACCCGACCGGCGTGCTCATATCGGCACCGGACATCGCGAGCATCGAGCGGACGGCCGGTGGCATGCTGTCCAGGAAATCCGTCATCGCGGGCTGGTCCCGGACGCTGGGCCAGATGGCCGCGTACATGGCGACCAGGAGCACCAGGCTCACCGTCCAGGCAAGCAGGGCCCGCCGTTGATCGAACAGGGTCTTGGTCGCCACGCTATGCAGCATCGGGCTCACCGGTCCCGTAATAGGCCAGGAATGTTTCTTCCAGTTCGGCCTCCGCGCAGTCCAGATCGACCACCGGGTGCCGGGTGATCTGTCGGAGCAGTCCGTCCAGCGCGGATTGCGGGGCGCTGCAGGACATCGCCCGCTCGGTCACCGCCAGATCGCGAATGCCGGGCAAGGCCGCAAACTCCCCGACACTGACATCATCGCCGAATCGTGCGCCGACATGATGCAGGGACTTCGCTCGCAGATCCGCCATCCGTTCGACCGCGATCAGCCGGCCGGCCCGGACCACACCGATCCGGTCCGCCACCCGCTGCACCTCACCCAGCACATGCGACGACAGCAGCACACTCCCTCCGGCACCGGTCTGCTCACGCAGCAGCTCGTGAAACTCTCGCTGGACGATCGGGTCCAGCCCACTGGTCGGCTCGTCCAACACCAATAGCTCGGGTCGCGACATCATCGCCAGCACGATGGCCAACTTCTGCCGATTCCCCTTCGACAGTTCGCGTGCCGGCCGGTCCAGATCCAGATCCAGGCGATCGGCCAGCACCAGGGCCCGCTTGCCGTCGGGATCCCGGCGCAGGTGACCGAAGTAGGACACGTGCTGGCGGCCGGTGAGCCGGTCGTACAACGCCGGCTCGCCCGGCAGGTACCCGACCCGGCGATGCACGGCGACCGCGTCTCGCCACGCGTCAAGGCCCACGACGGTCGCCCGACCGGCGGTGGGCCGAAGCATCCCCATCAACAACCGCAGGGTCGTCGTCTTGCCCGCTCCGTTGGGACCCAGATAGCCGAAAACCTCGCCCCGGCCGATCGTCAAGTTCACGTCCCGCAACGCGACCGTCGGCCCGAACGACTTGCCCAGCCCGACCATGCGGACAGCCAACTTCTCGTCCATATCCTCACGGTCCAAGACCAGGTCAGTTCCGGCCAGAGTAGAAAGACCCCAAGAAGCCACCGCGACGAGCTGGTCTCCATCGGCCAGTCGTCAATGTCGCGCACACTCGGGCTGCGGGGGGAAATCATGACGGCCGAAAAACACGACGCACCGACGCCGGCGACCGTACGAGCGCATTGACATTCAAATGGCCCAACCGGCCGGGAAAATCTGTTGAAATTCGGCCGGTGACCGATCGACGCACACCAGGGCAAAGGCATCCTGGGCCATCCACCGCCGGGACCTTCGGACGCACAGTCAGTGAACGGAGTACAGATATTCAACCAGTTGATTCTGCTCCGTTTCGAGTTCGTCGACACGACTCTTGACCACATCACCGAGACTCACGATCCCGCTGAGGACACCATCGACGACAACGGGTAGGTGCGGGTACCGCTTCTCGGTCATTGTTCGCGCGAGAGTGCTGATCTGATCATCAGGAACACAGGTGGGCACGTCGGCACGCATGACCTCGCCGACGGCCGCGCCGAGCAAGTCGGCTCCTCGCTCCTTCAGCGCTCGAACGATGTCACGGTCGCTGATGATCCCCTCGACAGTCTGTCCGTCACTGGTCACCACCAGCGCACCGATGCCGTGGCGGGCGAGCGAGTCAAGCACCTCCGCCACGGTGGCTGCGGGTCCGATGGTGGCCACGGCCGAACCCTTGCGGACGAGAACGTCGTGAACGCGCATGATCTTTGCCTCCCGCCGAGGCGACCTCCCACCGGACCCCACGCCCTTGGGTAGCTACTCGAAGTTTCCCCAGAGCGCAGAGCCATCGGCCAGAGGCGAAGGTCCCTTGCCCTGAACCTACGCGCTGGCCCGGTCTGGCTGTCCGGTCGCGAAGGGAACTCCGGTCCCGAAAGCCGGCGTACGGTGCAGTATGTATGTCTCAATGTCCCGTTTGCGAGTTCCGGTTGGCAGATCTGATGAGCTGATCGCCGCCTTCAGACGGCGCGCCCATCTCGTGGACTCCCACGAGGGATTCATTGATCTGCAGGTGTGGAGATCCGACCGCGACAACAGCGAGGTGATCATGGTCAGCCGGTGGAAGGACAAGGATTCCTTCCGCGAGTACATGAAGAGCAACAATCATCGGGAATCGCACGACCGAATGGATACGACGTTGAGACGCGCAGTCAGATTGGAGCGGCTGGAGAGTCTGAATACTTACGAGGTGATGGCGCAGTGACTGAGCGCCGACTGCAGCCACCCGCAGGCGGGGACGACCCACCTCGAGTGTCCAATCCGTTGGCGGGTGGGGAAATCCTGGACCTGCTCTCGCTCGCGACAGAAATCTGTCAGCGTTACCGCCTCGAATACCCCGACGAACGGGAGCGCTACGGAGATGCCGGCATCGCATGGTGCGTGCACGACAACCAGTACATTCTGAATTGGGCGACAGAATCGGTCAATGGTGACATTGATATCAGACAGGAGGTCGCTTGGTTGGCCAACATCCTGCAGGCACGAGACTTTCCTGTCGTCCGGCTGGCCCGCGACCTCGATATTGCTGCGGCGGTCGTCTCAGAGCACGTTGGTGAAGCCCACGCCGGGGAAATTGCAGCGGTGCTCACAACCACCGCAGAATTTGTCCGCTCAGGCGAATTCTGGAATTACAGCGTTTGAAACCGGACCTCAGTGGGGGCCCGCTGTAGGGGGCGGCAGGTTCCAGGCGCAGCTGATCAACGTCGTCCGTGGCCGACCGAGGCGCCCGCGCGGTGGCTACGGTCTGACCTGGTCCCGACCCGATCAGCGCTCCAGCAAGCGGCGCCATCAGGGTGCTCGGTGCGAACGCGAAACCACAACCACCGTCGCCGCAAGGATGATCGAGCCGATCGACTCCACCACCAACGTAGTGGTTACCAGCTCGGCGCTCACTACCTCGTGAATGCCGAACAGCCCGACGGTGAGCGCGAGGATCAGCGCCAGCAATGTGCCCACCATGAACAGCAGGCTCAGCACCGTGGCCAGCAGGAGCAACCCACCACGCAGCACGAGGACCGCAATGGCCAGGACGAGCGCGCCAACCGCATTGAGCACGAACAGCACGCCGAGCACCCCGCGCATTCCGTGGAGCACGAGGTAGAGATGGATCCCGCCCATCACCAGGAGCGCGGCCGCGCTCAGGAGGCGCCAGAGCATCAGCGTGCGGTGTCCGACGTCGGACCGGCCGGGTGAATTGGTGGTGGGAGTCTGCGAAGTCATGTCCTGACCTGCCCTTACGAACGTCGGGCCCCGCGCGAGCGGCGATCTACCGGTGACACGTCGGGTCGGTCCGAATGGTTCAGGCGACGGGATCCGTCCTCCCCGGCGGGTCCGGGAGGGCCGTCAAACCCTCCGACGACCGGTCGAGCCTGGGGTGAGCAATCGGCGATTGCCGTCGGGCACCCCGGCGCTGGCCGGCGCCGATGAGTTCCGGCCGACGCCGGGGTCAGCACTCCCATGACTGCGACCTACACGTTCGACGTGTTCACCAGCCTCGACGGGAACGCCTCCTACGGACCGCCTGGCGACTGGGGCGGCTACTGGGGCAAGCAGGGTCCCGAGTTCCTCGATCACCGGTTCGCGGCCTACGACGGCCAGCAGCGGATGGTGTTCGGGGCCACCACGTTCAGCGCGTTCATGCAGATGCTGCCCGAGATGGGCGACAGCCCCGACCCGTGGATCGACCGGATGGTCGGCCTCCCCACCACCGTCATCTCCTCGACGATGAAGGCTCCCCTCGACTGGCCGGATGCGACCGTCGCAGGCGGTGATGCCGTGGGGATCGTCCGCCGCTTGAAGGATGAGTCGGACGTGCCGATCCGCTCGCACGGCAGCCTGTCGTTGAATCGGGCCCTGCTGGCCGCCGGGCTGATCGACCGGATCCAGATCACCGTCTTTCCGGTGATCTCGGCCCGGACCGGGGACGAGCCCGTCTTCGCGGGGGCCGGCGACTTCGACCTCGAGCTGCTGCAGACCCGCACCTTCGACGGCCGCATCCAGGAACTGGTCTACCGGCCCACCCTGCGAACCTGGCCCACCGGCTGAACAGTCGCCGGACCATGGCCACCGAGTTCCCCACGGGTCATGGGTTCGAGGCCGTAGGCATCGGTGGCCGATCGCGTCCTGTGGGGCGCCGACGGCGGATCCTTTCGTCGAGCGCGCCCGACCAGGCAGTGTTCGGGTCCGGGGCGGGCCGAAAGCCCCTGGGCGGAGGCAAGCGGTCGAGTGAATCTGTAGGGAATAGCCAGCCGGCGCCGGTTGCTGAGAAGGGAGGCTCGTGTGCGCGTCACCGGCTTCACCCGGCCGGGCCTGGTCGGCCCGGTGATGCTCCTGGCCCTGGCCGCATTGCTCGGCGGGTGCGGGTCGGCCGGCCCGGCCACGCCCGCCGCCTCGTCGATCACGTCGACCTGGCCGCCGTTGCCGGCCGGGCCGTGCGCCGACGACCAGGAGAACCGTTACGTGGCCGAGATCTTCGACGTCGCCCCGGTTCAGACCACCACCTACACCGACTCCCTCCAGGTGGACGTCTACCGGCCGGCCCAGGATCCCGCGTCCTGCCGAGTGGGAATCGTGTGGGTGCACGGCGGCGGGTTCACCCAGGCGAGCCGGGACGGCACGGCCGAGCAGGCTTGGGGCGCCGCGCTGGCCCGCCGCGGCTACCTGCTGGCCTCGATCGACTACCGCCTGGGAACGGGCGCTCCGTTCAGCCTGGATGAGGCGTCCACCGACCCGAAGGATCAGGCGGTGGTGGACGACGCCATCGCCGACGCGCGTTCGGCGCTGGCGTGGCTCGTCACCAACGCCGACGATCTCGGCGTGGACCCGGACCGCCTGGCCGTCGGCGGTACATCGGCCGGAGCGATGATCGCGCTCGGTGCCGGGCTGACCGCCGCAACCGGAACCCGGCCGTGCACCATCGTGTCGATCGCCGGCGACCTGGATCCCACGTGGGTCGGTGACCGACCACCCGCGACGCTCCTGATCCATGGTGATGCCGATCAGCTTGTGCCTTATGACAATTCGGTGGATGCGCGCGCTGCGCTCATCGAGAAGGGCGGCACCGCCGAGCTCGTCACCATCCCCGGGTCCGGGCACGAGATCACCGGACCGCCGACCGACGAACTGATCGTCCCGACCGCCCGGTGGTTGCGCGGGCACGCCGCCGCCGGATGCGGCTGACGGGTGCGGTCGCCGGCGGTGTACCGGCAACGTCCGACCAACGAGACGCCAACCCCGTCCCCCGGTCCCCGCGGATCCGGACTATTCGACACGACGGTCAGGATACCGCGGTGTCGGTCACCCCCAGGCCGGGGTAAATGGTGATCTCGGTGGCCTTGATCGCGGCGAAAACCCGGTCACCGGGTTGCAGTTCCAGGTCAGCGGCCGCGGCGACGGTGACGTCGGCGAGCAACCCCCCGGCACCGGGGAAGGGAGCGGTGTGCAACCGGACGATCTCCCCGCGCGGTTCGAGTTCGGTGATGGTGACGGGCAGGTGGTTGCGGGGGCTGCCGGTCGGTTCGGTGAGATGCACGGCGACCGCGCTGGGTCGGAACACCGCGACCACCGGATCTCCGGGCCGGCAGGCCGGGTCGAACAATCCGGCGATCCGGGTGCCGTCGTCGGTGACCAGGTGGCGCCCGTCGCTGACGCCGGCGATCAGGTCGATGCCGGCGATCCGCGCGGTGAACGCCGACCGGGGTTGGCTCAGCACCGTGCCCGTCGCGCCGTCCTCGACGATCCGCCCGGCCTCGACGACGACGACCCGGTCGGCCAGCGACAGGGCGTCGATCAGGTCATGGGTGACCAGCAACGCGGTTCGGCGGGTGTCCCGCAGCACCCGGCGCAGCAGGTGCCGCAGGGCCGGGGCGACCGCGACGTCCAGCGCGGCCATCGGCTCGTCCAGCAGCAGCAGGGCCGGGTCGGCGGCCAGCGCCCGCGCGATCGCGATCCGCTGGGCCTGCCCGCCGGACAGTTGCGCGGGTTTGCGGTCGGCGAACTCGGTCGCGTCGACCGCGGCCAACCAGGTGTCGGCGGCCTGCTGCGCGGCGCGGCGGCCGGCGCCCTGGCTGCGCGGGCCGAAGGCGACGTTCGCGGCCGCGGTCAGGTGCGGGAACAGCAGGGCCTGCTGGGCCAGCAGCACCACCTTCCGCCGGTGCGGCGGCACCCACTCCCCGGTCGCGGTGTCGACCAGCACTTGCCCGTCCAGGGTGATCCGCCCGGTGTCCGGGTGCAGCAGCCCGGACAGCAATGACAGCAGCGTGGATTTCCCGGCGCCGTTCGCCCCGAGGACCGCGACCACCTCACCGGGCCGCACCTGCAGCCGTAGGTCGGTGCCCCGCTCGGCGATCGTCGCGGTCAGGTCGACCGCACCGAGGGTGGGCTTTCGCGCCGCCGGCCCGGTCACAGCCCGCCCTCGCTGCCGCGGCCGCGGGTCGCCAGCACGATCAGCACCGCGACGACGACCAGCACCAGGGACAGCGCGACGGCGGCATCGGCGTCGGTCTCGCGTTGCAGGTAGATCTCCAACGGCAGGGTGCGGGTGACGCCCTGCAGGCTGCCGGCGAAGGTCAGGGTGGCGCCGAACTCGCCCAGCGACCGGGCGAACGCCAGCACGGCGCCGGAGAACAGGCCGGGCAGGACCAGCGGGATGGTGACCCGCCGCAGCACCGTGGTCGGGTTCGCGCCCAGGGTCGCCGCCACCGACTCGTACCGGCGGCCCGCGGTGCGCAGCGACCCTTCCAGCGACAGCACGAGAAACGGTAGGGCGACGAAGGTCTGGGCGATCACGACGGCGGTGGTGGTGAACGCAACCCGGATCCCGAAGGCCTCCAGGTACTGGCCGATCAGGCCCAGCCGGCCGTAGGTGTAGATCAGCGCGATGCCGCCCACCACCGGCGGCAGCACCAGCGGCAACAGCACCAGTGAACGGGCCAGCCGGAGCCCGGGAAACTGCGCGCGCGCCAGCACCAACGCCATCGGCGTGCCCAGCAGCAGGCACAGGACGGTGCTGGCCGTCGATGTCTGCAGGCTCAACCACAACGCCGCGAGGGAGGAATCGGAGGTGATCAGCGTCCAGAACTGGGACCACTGCACCCGGGCGAGCATCGCCGCCAGGGGTAGCACGATGAAGATCCCGCCGGCCACGGCGGGCGCGAACACCCAGCCCGGCAGGCCGGACCCGGTTCCCGCGCGCCGCCGCCGGGACGCGGGAACCGGTGGTCCGGCGGTCATGACGGCGTCACGGGGCGGGTTGGAAGCCGGCGTCCTTGAGGATCTGCTGACCGTCCGGCCCGGTGACCAGCTCGACGAACTTCCCGGCCAGCTCGGGCTGCGGTCCGCCCGTGACGGTAGCGATCGGGTACACGTTCACGACGGTGGAGGCCTGCGGGAACGGCACCTCGGTGATCTTGTCGCCGGCACCAGTCGCGTCGGTGACGTAGACCAGGCCGGCGTCGGCCTGCCCGCTGGTGACCTTGTTCAGCACATCGGTGACCGAGGATTCCTCGCTGACCGGGGTCAGGGTGACGCCGGTGTTCTGTTCCACCTTCTGCGTGGCCGACCCGCACGGCACCTGCGGTGCACAGACCACCACCTGCAGGTCCGGGTTGGTCAGGTCGGCGAAACCGGTGACGCCCTTGGGGTTCCCGGGCGAGGTCACGATCGTCAGGGTGTTGCTGGCGAAGTTCACCGGGGTGCCTTCGATCACCCCGCCGGTGACCGCCTTGGTCATGTTGTTCTGATCGGCCGAGGCGAACACGTCGGCCGGAGCACCGCCGGTCAGCTGGGTGACCAGGTCCGACGAGCCGGCGAAGTTGAACGTCACCGTCGTGCCCGGATGCTGCTGCTGGAACGTCTGCCCGATCTCGGTGAACGTCGCCTTCAACGACGCGGCCGCGAATACGGTCAGGGTGCCCGTCGCGGCCGGCGCGGCCGACGACGCGGCCGCCGACCCAGATGCCTTGCTCGGCGACGCGGCTGCAGATGCGGCCCCGGAACTCGTGGCCGCCGAGGTGGTCGGGACCGCACCGCTGCTACCCGAACTGCACGCCGCGAGGGTCAGCGCCGCAGCGACGGCGACAACAGCGCCCGCGGCACGGCGCAGGGTGCGCCGGGACGGCGAGGTCATGATGAGGAGCCTCCAGGTGTTTCGACGATCACCGTGGTCGCCTTGACCACGGCCACGGCCAGCCGGCCGGGCTCGAGTTCCAGATCACGGGCCGCCTCGCTGCTCATCAGGGAGACGACGGTGTGCGGGCCGCACTGCATCTCGACCTGCGCCATCACCCCGTCCATCACGACCTTGGTGACCAGGCCGACGAACCGATTCCGCGCCGATCGCGCCACCCGCGACGGGTCGGGCGCCGGCGCCGCGGCGTGCTGACGGGAGAACTCCGCCAGGGCGACCCCGTCGATGACCTTGCGGCCCACCTCGTTCTTCGATGCCGGCAAGGCGCCGGAGTCGACCCACCGGCGGACCGTGTCGTCACTGACACCCAACAAGTCGGCCGCCTCGCGGATCATGAACTGCGACATGAACCACACCTTAGATCCGCATCCGCGGACCTAACAACTCATCGGAAGCGCATATGTCGAATCGCGACCGACCGGAGCGGAATGCCGGGGACGGTACCCGACCGCAAGGTTGGATCGCGCCGGCGACGTCACGGGGCGGACCGCGGGAGGGCGCGGCCCGATCCGGGCGACCAGGGGGCGCCGGCCACGAGCGCTCTCGCCGATCAGTGGGTCGCCGGCAGCAGACCCGGATGGCCGGGTCGGTTGGCTAGCCTCGACCGATGGCCGAGCACACCGGGCGGACGGGAGCGGCGCCGCCCCGGATCATCGAGGCGACCCTGCCCCGCGATACGGAGCTCGTCGAGCGGGGACTATGCGGGATCCGCCAGGAGGGCGCCCTCGACCACCATACGGTTCAGGTGACGGACGACATCCGCACCGAGCTCATCGCGAATCTCGACTACATCAGCACCAGTATCGATCGAGCCGGCGACCCGGATCTCACGGCCCCGGACCGGATCGGTCGGGGGTGCACCGCCCGTGGGGTGCCCCTGGCAGATCTGCTGGCGGCCCATCGGCTTGAGCTGACCGGCCGCGCCGCCGTGACCACCGCTCGTCCTGAGCGATACCGACCACTGGCCAGCAGCTTCCGACCCGAAGGGCACCCTCGATGACGACTCGCGTCGCCCGACCCACCGACCTGATCGCTCTGGCCGCCGACCAGCCGCACCTGGGCACCGGTGAGTGGCGGGCCATCACCCAACGGCAGGTCGACCTGTTCGCCGACGCCACCGACGACCACCAATGGATCCACATCGACCCGGAGCGGGCCACGGCCGGCCCGTTCGGCACCACCATCGCCCACGGGTACCTGACGATCTCCCTGGCGTCGGCGTTCATCGCCGAGATCCTGCAGGTCGACGGGGTCCGGATGGCCATGAACTACGGCCTGAACAGGGTGCGATTCCCGGCGCCGGTACCGGTCGGCGCGCGGCTGCGCGGCGACCTGCGGCTGACCTCGGCGCAGACCCGCGGAGACATGGTCGAGACCGTGCTGACGCTGACCGTCCAGATCGAGGGCAACGCCAAGCCGGCCTGCGTCGCCGAGATCGTCGTCCTCTTCCGGTGACACGCGCCCGAGTCAACCGGCCAACCGCTCCCACCCGCCCCCGGCACCTACGTCTTCGAGAAGTGAGGAACTCCGGACATGAACACACCGCCGCAGGACCAAAGGCCACCGCAGTACCAGAACATCGGACGATCGCTGGGCACCGACTACTTCCGAATCGCCGACCAGCTCACCGAAGACGAACTGGAGATCTGGCGCCGGGCCCGAGATTTCGTCGATGACGAGGTGCTGCCGGTGATCGGCGAGCACTGGGAGAAGGCCGAACTGCCCTGGCCGCTGCTGCGCCGCCTGGGCGAGCTCGGCCTGGTCGGCGACGGCATCGACGGCTACGGCTGCCCACCGATGAGGGTTCTTCGCCACCAAGCTGGGTCTTGGTGTTGGGTCCTGGGCGACACGCCGGGGCTGAGTTGAGCTGAGGTGGGGCCTGGGGCCCTCACGATCCGTGTTCACGGCCAAGTGACCACGATGCGAGGAGCCCCAGGTGAACCAGAACGTTACTGCCTTGTTCGGCATGCCCGGATTCGAGGTGTGCTCAACCGAGATGGTCGACGGGGAATGGTATGTCGCTATCGAGACACCCAGGGATCTGGTCGGCTGCGGTGAGTGCGGTGCGGTGGCCCGGGTGAAGGACCGGCGCACGGTGACGGTGCGGGACCTGCCCGCCGCCGGGGTGCCAGTGGTGATCCGGTGGCGGAAACGGATCTTCGAGTGCCGATACGCGTTGTGCCCGAACAAGACCTGGACCGAGCTCCACCCGGCGATCGCCTCCCGAGCGGTCCTCACCGACCGGGCCAGGCAGTGGGGGTTCGAGCAGGTCGGCCGGCACGACCGGGCCGTGGCCCCGGTCGCCGCGCAGCTCGGCGTCGGCTGGCACACGATCATGCGGCAGGTCACGGAACGCGGGAAACCGCTGATCGACGACCCGAAACGACTTGACGGGGTATCCGCGATCGGCGTCGATGAGACCGCGTTCCTGCGGGCCTGCAGCACCCACCCGACCCTGTACGCGACCGGCATCGCCGACCTCACCCCGGGTCGGCCGGCGCGGCTGCTGGACGTCGCCGCGGGCCGCTCGGGCACCGTCCTGTCCGGGTGGCTCGCCGCCCGGGACGACGACTTCCGAACCCAGATCGTCACCGCGTCGCTCGACCCGTTCCGCGGCTACGCCACCGCGCTCGCCGCGCAGCTACCCCAGACGGTCCGGGTCCTTGATGCCTTCCACGTCGTTAAACTTGCCCTGACCTGCGTCGACGAGGTCCGCCGCCGCACCCAGCAGGACACCCTCGGGCACCGCGGCTTCGCCCACGACCCGTTGTTCCGGACCCGCCGGTTGCTGCGCCGCCGCGCGGACCGGCTCACCATCAAGCAACGCGCCAAGCTCCTCGCAGCGCTGCTGGCCGGCGACCCCAACGACGAAGTGACCGCCGCCTGGGTCGTCGCCCAAGACCTGATGGCCGCCTACGCCAACCCCGACCGAACCGCCGGACGAGCCGCCGCCGAACAGCTCATCACCACCGCCCGCACCTGCCCCGTCCCCGAGATCACCCGCCTCGGCCGCACTCTCACCGCCTGGCGCACCGAGTTCCTCGCCCGGTTCGACCACCCCGGCGTCTCCAACGGACCCACCGAATGCCTCAACCTGAAAGTCAAGAACACCAAACGCGTCGCACGGGGCTACCGGTCGTTCGCCAACTACAGACTGCGACTACTTCTCAACCACGGACTCATCAGAGATGATCAAGCCACGACGCGGATCCGAACCCGACGACCCAGGATGGTGGCGTAGAGCCCCGATGAGCCCGGTCGCGGCCGGACTGGTGCACATGGAGCTCAACCGCGGTGACGGCAGCATCGGCACCTTCGTCGGCGTGCAGGCCGGTCTGGCCATGCAGTCCATCGCGATGCTCGGCTCGGCGGAGCAGAAGCAACGCTGGCTCCCGGGTATGGCGACGGTCGCCACCCTCGGCGCGTTCGCGCTGACCGAACCCACCCACGGGTCGGACTCGGTCGCGCTCGAGACGACCGCCACCCGCGACGGCGACACCTGGGTGATCAACGGGGAGAAGAAGTGGATCGGCAACGGCACCGTCGCCGATGTCGTCGTCCTCTGGGCCCGGGACACCGCCGACGGGCAGATCAAGGGCTTCCTGGTGGAGAAGGGCACCCCGGGGTACCTCGCCGAACGCATCGACGGGAAGGGCTCGTTGCGCTCGGTCTGGCAGGCCCACCTCACGCTCACCGACCTGCGGGTGCCCGAGCCGAACCGGCTGCCCGGTGCCCGGTCGTTCAAGGACACCGCTCGGGTGCTGGCCGGCACGCGCAACGCCGTCGCCTGGGGCGCCCTCGGGCACGCCGTCGCGGCGTACGAGATCGCCCTGGCCTACTGCCGGCAGCGCGAGCAGTTCGGCCGGACGCTGGTCACCTTCCAGATCGTGCAGAGCCGGCTGGTGAAGATGCTGGCCGAGGTCTGCTCCATGCAGTTGATCTGCCGGCAGCTCGGCCGGCTGCAGAACGAGGGTGCGCTGACCGACACCATCGCTGCGATCGCCAAGATGAACAACACCAGTAAGGCCCGCCAGGTGATCGCCGAGGCTCGGGACCTGCTGGGCGGCAACGGGATCCTGCTCGACTACCATGTGATCCGGCACATGGCGGACATCGAGGCCATCCACACCTACGAGGGCACCGAGACCATCCAGACGCTCATTGTCGGACGGGACATCACCGGAGTCAGCGCCTTCGCCTGATCGAGCCTCCCTCCGCGAGCCGGCGCCCGTCGACCAGCGGTTCATCGAGGGCGACGACGCCAGGCTCCGGGTCCGCGGCACCGGTGATCCGCCGCTGCGGAAATCAGGCCGGTTCGTCGCCGCCGGTCACCGTGAGCACGATCAGTGGACTGTGCCGCATCATCTCCTCCACATCGGTACGGCCCCACCGCCGGGCGGCCGCCGCGATCAACGGTCGGCGCTCGGCGTCGTCGGTCACCACCCGGGCGGTCGCGGCGATGTCCGTCGCGGCGGACTGCTTCAGGTGCACGACGACGTTCGGGTCGGCGGTGACGTTGTGGATCCAGTCCCGCGTCCGGTCGGCCCGCGGCATGCCACTGATGAACAGCACGCCGTCCTCCTCATGCAGGAAGATCTCGATCCTCCTGGGCCGGCCCGTCCGGCGCCCCGTCGTCGTGAGGTCGATGACCTGACTGTGATGCAGCGCGTTCACGACGTCCGCGTCCATGTTTCCTCCGGCGCCAGGGCACATCGTCGGCGAGACGACGGCGGGGTGTGCTGATGTCACTGACAACTCGCCGTCGGCGCGGGATCTTCCCGGGACCGGGTTGCCGGCTCGACCCGGCGCGGTCTTCGCGCCGGCGCGCACGGCTCGCGGTCGCCCCGCCGCGCCCACGCCGGTCCTCGGGCCGGTGGGGACCGTCACCCGAGGCGGGCCAGGAAGAACGTACATCCGGAGGGCTCCGCCCCCGGCAGGATGTCGTCGAGGTGGTGGACCGCCACCAGGTCCAACCCGCCGGCGGCGAGTGCGGTGGTCACCTCGTCGACGGTATGCGTTCGCTGGCGGTGAATCTCCACCTCGGTGCCCGTCGAATCGGCGACCTCGAGCCGGGCGGTCTGGGTCCGCGCCAGCGGGTCGTAGACGGTGCGGACCGAGACCGACCCCGAGGGTGATCGTTGGAGATACACCGGACGCCGCTCGGCCGAATCGTCCAGACGTTCGGTGGTCACATCGAAGACCGCGTAGCCCCCGGCCGTCAAGGACCGGCCGAATGACCCGAGCGCCAGCTGCAGATCATCGGTCGTTGTGAGGTAGTTGAGCGCCTCGAACTGGCACGTGATCAGGTCGACGGTCTGCGGGAGGTGCAACTCACGCATGTCCTGGCACAGGAAGCGGGCCCGATTGCCGGCGTTCTTCACGGCCGCAACCTCGAGCATCTGCGGCGAACGGTCGACCCCCCAGACCGGACCCGCGCCGACCCGACACAGGTAGTCGACGAACGTACCCGTCCCACAACCGATGTCGGCAGCCGAGGCGAAGTGCACGGCATGCCGATCCCGGATCCACTCGAAGGCCAGTCTCATCTCCGGGAACGAATGATCCCCCAGCAGGGCGTCGTAGACCTCCGCGAACCGGCGGTAGGGAACGTCCTCCGACGCCGCCTCGATCATCGGCGCCCGCGGTGCACGGCGGCCCCGGCCGGCCAGCGGATGCCGGACCGTCGACGTTCCCTGCGAAACACGAAGCGCCACCGTCCCGTCCCGCCGGCCTGTGGTCCAGCGGCAGGTCGGGGGTCCACCGCTGGACGGGCCCATTGTCGCCTCGATCGCCGGCGTGTGCATCAGCCACTCCGGGTGAAAGGCTGCTGGGTGTGGCCGCCGGCTGCTCGAGTCGGTGCCGTCACCGGCTCGACACCCTGAAGACGGCGGTCGGAGCCTGCTCGCGTGCCGATCAGACGTCTCAATCGACAGGAAACGCGCGCACCCGCCGGCGGCGGATCGTCACCCGCGACCACACCGACTGCTGGACCGCCAGGGTGAGCCAGCCGGCCACCGCCATCCCCGACAGGTTGACGGCCAGCTGCAGGGCGCTGCCCCACACCTCGTGCCAGACGCCGAGCGCGATCCCCAGCGCGATGTTGCCGGCGGCGGGGATGGTCGTGACCGAGACGAAAACCCCCGATAGGCCGTGCATCTTGGCCGAGGTGACGGACAGCACCCCGGCCGCGGCGGCGATCAGCGCGACGATGAACGACCACTTGTCCGGCGTGTAGATGAACCCGGTGCCCGGTCGCGGGCGGATGACGTCCCAGTCGGTGACCCAGCCGAGCCAACGGGCGACCAGCGCGAGCGCGGTCGCCGCCAGGATCGCGACCACGAAGCCGATGACCAGGGTGCGCGTGGCCAGCCCGAACAACGACCACCGGCGGCGGACGAGCGCGACGCCCAGGGCCGCGACCGGCCCGAAGTCGGGCCCGAGAATCATGGCCCCGATCACCAGGACCTGTGAGTCCAGCACGATGGCGATCGAGGCGAGCAGGGTCGCCAGCGTCATGAAGCTCAGGAACGTCCAGTTCAGCTCGGAGTCGTCGTAGGAGCGCTGCACCACGTCCGACCAGACGACGGCGTCGGCGCTGCTGCCGGGGATGCGACGCTCGGCGTCGAAGCCGGGCCGGGAGATCCAGGTCGGCGCGGGATCGACGTGGATGGTCCCGTCCCGGGGCACGCCCAACCGGTGCAGCTCGTCGATGACCTGATTCGCCCCCTCGCGGGCGACGTCGGCGGTCACCAGGTCACCGGCCGGCTTGATCGAGCCACCCCGCACCGCGCTGATCGCGCTGACCGCGGGATCGCCCTCGAGGAGCTCCAGCACGGCGTCCGACAGGGGTGCGGGAACGTAGATCCGCAACTGCAGCATGGCGGTCAGTGTCGCCGATCCGGAGCGCCTCGCGCGGTGATGGCCGGGGCGCGGCGTCGCTCGCCTCACCGGTCGGCGCCGCCGGCAGGGGGAGCCGCTTGAGCAGCAGCGCGTTGACCGCGACGATCAGGCTGGACCCGGACATCGTCAGCGCCGCGATCTCAGGGCGCAGCACCAGGCCGTAGGCGGGCTCGAACACGCCGGCCGCGATCGGCAACGCGACGGCGTTGTACCCGATAGCCCAGCCCAGGTTCTGCCGCATCTTGCGCAGCGTGCCCCGGCCGATGCGCAGGGCGGTCGGCACGTCCAGCGGGTCCGAGCGCATCAGCACGATGTCCGCGGTCTCGATGGCGACGTCGGTGCCGGCGCCGATCGCGATGCCGACATCGGCCTGGGCCAACGCGGGGGCGTCGTTCACCCCGTCGCCGACCATCGCCACCCGCCGGCCCGCCCGCTGCAGGGCCGCCACCTTGGCCGCCTTGTCACCGGGGAGCACCTCGGCGATGACCTCGTCGATGCCCAGCTGGTCGGCGATCCGCCGCGCGGTCGCCTCGTTGTCGCCGGTCAACATCACCACCCGGACCCCGGCGTCGTGCAGCGCGGCCACCGCGGCGGCGGCCGTCGCCCGCGGTGCGTCGGCCATCGCGATCACCCCGGCGGCCCGGCCGTCGACCGCCACGAACACGGCGGTGCGGCCAGCCGCGGCCAGCTCGTCCCGCCGCGCCGACAGCGCGCCCAGCGGCACGCCCTGGTCGGCCATCAGCGCGCGATTGCCGACGATTACCCGGTGGCCGTCCACCTGAGCGACGGCCCCATGACCGGCGACGCTGCGGAAGCCGCCGGCGATCAACCGGGCCGCGCCACGATCGTCGGCGTACCGGACCACCGCGGCGGCCAGCGGGTGTTCCGAGTCGCGTTCCACCGCGGCGGTCAGCGCCAGCAGTTCCAGCTCGCCGATGCCGTCGACGACCAGGTCGGTCACCGCCGGTTCGCCCCGGGTCAGGGTGCCGGTCTTGTCCATCACCACGGTGTCGATCCGGGCCGACGCCTCCAGTGCGGCGGCGTTCTTGAACAGCACGCCCCGCCGGGCGCCGAGACCGGTGCCGACCATGATCGCCGTCGGGGTGGCCAATCCGAGCGCGTCCGGGCAGGTGACGACCACGACGGTGATCGCGAACAGCAGCGCGGTCTGCACTCCGGCCCCGACGGCCAGCCAGACGAACGCGGCCCGGTCGGCCAACCGTTGCCCGGGGGCCTTGGAGTTCTGCGCCTCCTGCACCAGGGCGACGATCTGCGCCAGCGCGGTGTCCGACCCGACCTTGGTGGCGCGGACCCGCAGCGTGCCCGAGACGTTGACCGACGCGCCGATCACCTGCGTGCCCGGGCGTTTCGGCACGGGGAGGCTTTCCCCGGTGACCATCGACTCGTCGAGCTCGGACTCCCCGGATTCCACCACCCCGTCGACCGGGATCTTCGACCCGGGCCGCACCAGCAGCAGGTCACCGACCTGCACGTCCGCGGTGGGCACCTCGAGCTCCCGACCGTCGCGGAGCACCACGGCCTTGGGCGGAGCCAGTTCCAGCAGGGAGCGGATGGCGTCGTTGGCGCCGCCGCGGGCGCGCATCTCGAACCAGTGACCAAGCAGCACGAACGCGGTGAGAACGGTAGCCGCCTCGTAGAAAACGTCGCCGGTGTGACCGGTGAACAGGCCGGTCAGGGTGACCGCGACGCTGTAGAGCCAGCCGGCGCCGACCCCGACGGCGACCAGCACCATCATGTCCAGGGTGCGGGCCCGCAGCGCCCGGTAGGCGCCGTCGAAGAAGATCCAGGCCGAGTAGAAGATCACCGGCAGGGACAGCAGCAGCGAGAACACGTCGTCGGTCAGGCCGAACGGGGCCGGCACGGTGAACCCGAGCACCTCGCGGCCGATCGGCGACCACAGCAACACGGGCACCGACAGCACCGCGGCGACCACGAACCGGTTGCGCATGTCGCGGACCATGGCGTCCATGGACATTCCGGCCATCCCGGCGTGATGGCCGCCGTGGCCCATCACGTCGTGGGCGGCGTGTCCGTCCGGATGGACACCGCCGTCGGCGGGTGCTTCGGGCTTCGTGGGGCGGGCCGGGGCGCCGACGTGGCCGGCCGGCCCGTCATGGTCATGGTCATGGCCGGCGTGCCGCGCCGGTTCGGCCATCGGGTCGCACAGATGGTCGGGGACGGACTGCCCGGCGCAGTGGTACCCGCAGTCCCGTACCCACCCGGTCAGTGCGGCGACGCTGGTCCGCGAGGGGTCGTAGGTGACGGACGCGGTCTGGGAGACCGGGTTGGCGTCCACGGCGAGCACCCCGGGCCGGCGACCTATGACCGCCTCGGTGACGGATGCCGAGGACGCCCAGTGCACGCCGGACACCTCGATCACTGCGGTCGTACCGTTCTTGCTCATGCTCGGTCAGCCCCTTCCACGATGCGGTGAGTGGGTTCGGGTGGGACGGGAGTGGCGGACGGTCAGGCCGGTACGTCGGCCGCGACCGGCCGCTCGGAGGCCGGCACCGTGCCGGCGGCGGATCCGGAGACGGCGCGAAAGCGGCGCAGTCGCAGGCTGTTGCTGACCACGAACACCGAGGAGAACGCCATCGCGGCCCCGGCGATCAACGGGTTCAGCAGCCCGGCCATGGCCAGCGGCAGCGCGGCCACGTTGTAGGCGAACGCCCAGAACAGGTTGCCCTTGATGGTGCCCAGGGTCCTCCGGGACAGCCTGATCGCGTCGACCGCGGCGCGCAGATCGCCACGGACCAGGGTCAGGTCCGAGGCCTCGATGGCCACGTCGGTACCGGTGCCCATGGCGATGCCCAGATCGGCCTGGGCCAGGGCCGCGGCGTCGTTGACCCCGTCCCCGACCATGGCGACGACCCGGCCCCGGCGCTGCAATTCGGTCACCTTGGCGAGCTTCCCAGCGGGCAGCACCTCGGCGATGACGTCCGCCGGGTCGATGCCGACCTCGGCGGCGATCGCGGCCGCGGCGGCTGCGTTGTCCCCGGTCAGCAGGACGGGCCGCAGCCCGAGCCCGCGCAGCTCGGAGATCGCCTGCTCGCTCGTCGGTTTCACCGTGTCGGCGACGACGAGCAGGCCACGCGCGGCGCCGTCCCAGCCGACCGCGATCACCGTCCGGCCGGCCGACTCCGCGTCCCGGCGGGCCTGCGCCAGGCGGCCGTCCAGCGGTTGCGCCCATTCCTGGGCGAGCCAGCTCGCCCGGCCGGCGGCGACGGCCCGGCCATCGACCACCCCGTGCACGCCCAGTCCCTGGGTGGACGCGAACGATTCCACCGCGGGCAGCTCACCGACCCGTTCCCGGGCGCCGTCGGCGACCGCGGTCGCCACCGGATGCTCGGACGCATCCTCCAGCGCCCCGGCCAGCCGCAGCAGTTCGGTCGCCTCGACCCCGGCGGCGGGAATCACGTCGACCAGCCGCATCCGGCCGGTGGTGACGGTGCCCGTCTTGTCCAGCACGATGGTGTCGACCCGCCGGGTCGACTCCAGGATCTCCGGGCCCTTGATCAGGATGCCCAGCTGGGCGCCGCGGCCCGTGCCGACCAGCAGCGCGGTCGGGGTGGCCAGCCCGAGGGCGCAGGGGCAGGCGATGATCAGGACCGCGACGGCCGCGGTGAACGCCGCCTCCGCCCCCGCGCCCGCGCCCAGCCAGAAGCCGAGAGTGGCGACAGCCAGGGCGATCACGACCGGCACGAACACCGCGGACACCCGGTCGGCGAGCCGCTGGACCGGCGCCTTGCCCGATTGGGCCGCCTCGACCAGCCGCGCCATCTGCGCCAGCTGGGTGTCCGCCCCGACCCGGGTGGCCCGGATCACCAGCCGCCCACCGGCGTTCACGGTGGCCCCGGTGACGACGTCGCCCGGGCCGACCTCGACGGGCACCGGTTCACCGGTGAGCAGGCTGGCGTCGACCGCGGACGAGCCCTCGAGCACCTCGCCGTCGGTGGCGATCTTCTCCCCCGGCCGGACCACGAAATGGTCGCCCACCGCGAGTTGATCGACCGGGACCCGCAGTTCGCGGCCGTCCCGCAGGATGGCGACGTCCTTGGCCCCCATGTCCAGCAACGCCCGCAGCGCCGCCCCCGACCGTCGCTTGGCCCGCGCCTCGAAGTAGCGGCCGGCCAGGATGAACACCGTGACCGCTGCGGCGACCTCCAGGTAGATCTCGCCCGCCCCGCCGCCCGGCTCGGGCAGCAGCCGGAACGTCATCCGCATGCCGGGCATCCCGGCGTCGCCGAAGAACAGGGCGTACAACGACCAGCCGAAGGCCGCCAGCACGCCCAGGCTGATCAGCGTGTCCATGGTGGCGGCACCGTGCCGCAGGTTCGTCCAGGCGGCCCGATGGAACGGCCAGGCCCCCCAGACCACCACGGGCGATGTCAATGTCAATGACAGCCACTGCCAGTTGTCGAATTGCAGGGCCGGCACCATCGCCAGGATCAGCACCGGCAGCGTCAGGGCGGCGGACACGATCAGCCGGCGGCGCAGCCCCGCCACCTCCGGGTCCGGGACCTCGTCGGCCGGAGTCGAACCGACCGGCGGGCGGAGTGGGGTGGGCAGCGCGGCCGTGTACCCGGTGGCCTCGACCGTGGCGATCGCCGCCTCCACGCCGGTGCCCTCGGGCAGCACGACGTGCGCCTTCTCGGTGGCGTAGTTCACCGACGCCTGCACACCCGGCATCCGGTTGAGCTTCTTCTCGATCCGCGCGGCGCACGACGCGCACGTCATGCCACCGATCTGCAGGTCGACCACGTGTTGCGTCATGCCACGAACCTCCTTGAAGAACTTGGTCAACCGGCCGGCGACGGGTCGGATTCGAGCGCTCGAGCGTCAGGAGACCAGGGTGTACCCGGCCTCGTCGATCGCCTCGCGCACGGCGCCCACCGGCAGCGGTGCGGTGCTGGTCACGGTCACCCGGGACTCGCCGCCGGCGTGCAGGTCGACGTCAACGCCGGCGACACCGTCAAGCCGCGAGACCTCCTCGGTGACCGCGGACACGCAGTGCGAGCAGGTCATGCCGGCGACCGAATAGGTGGTGGTGGTGGTGCTCATCGGGTCCTCCACAAGGTTGTGATCGATGAAGTCGTGGCGATGGTTCGGGGAGCCTGACCGCTCCCTACCTGATGCTCCTCAGCATATACCCCCCGTCCGTATAGCCGGTACCCCCTAGGGGTAGTTTCTCAATGACCGTGCCCACCGGATTCACCGTCGTCGTGACCGGGCATGGGCGGCGCCACCGCGGTCGGCACCGACGTCGCGCCGGTGCCGGCAGCCGCCGGGGCCGACGTCTGAGCGGGGCCGGCCCAGACCGTGAACTCGGCGGTGCGGACCACCCCGGCGTGCCGGAAGTTCAGGAACAGACGGTAGTTTCCGGCCGACGGCGCGGTGGCGTCGAAGGTGATCCCCGGGCCGGCGGGCGTCACCCCATCGCCGGGTTCACCGGCCGGATGCACGTGCAGGTAGGCCAGATCACCGGCCCGCAGCGCGACCAGGTGGCCGTACGCGGCCAGGTACGGCTGCAGATCGGTGACCGGGACACCGTCCTTGCTGACGGTCAGCGTCAACTCCGACGGCCGGCCCGGCACCAGCCCGCCGGCCAGGGTGACCTGGTAGCCGTCGGCCAGCTGCGCGACGTCAGCCGGTCCCGGCAGCGGCGCCGGCTGGTAGCCCCCGGGCACGGCGAGATCGGCACCCAGGACAAGCCCGCCGTCGTGACCGGCCGGGGTGAAGTCCGCGAAGACCCGGTAGTCGCCGGCCGCGGGCAGGTCGACCGGCACACTCCAGGTTCCCGTGGCGTCCAGGTCGGGGTGGACGTGTTGGAAGTGCGCCAGATCGCGGCGCACCACGATCAGGTGCAGGTCCTTGTCGTGCTCGGTCCGGTAGCCGCTCACCGGATCGCCTTCCGGGCCGAGGATCCGGAACCGGAGCGGCACCTGCGCACCGGGAGCGACGGACGGCTCGGCGAGCGTCAGGGTGTAGCCGTCCTCGGACACCAGCAGCCCGCCGGGCAACGACGGCGCGCCGCCCGGGGCGGCTTCCGTCCCGCCCATGGCGGCGTGGCCGTCCGGCGTCGGCGTGGATGTCGATGCCCCGGCGGAGGCCGGGGCGACGACCGATCCGACCCCCACGGCCACACCGAACACGGCCGCCAGGCCCAGGGCGAAGCCGCCGACCTTCAGCGCGGTTCTCATGCTGGGACTCCTCCTGCTCGCAGGTCTGATGGTGACGCGGCGGTCCGGCGACCGGCGCGAGGGGCGCTCGGCCGTCACCGATCCTCGGCCGCAGGGCGCGAGGGCGGCCGGGACCGATCAGGAGCGAACCAGCCTGGCGATGGCCTCGGAGGCCTCCCGGATCTTGACGTCCGCCTCCGGACCACCGGCCGCGGCCGCCTCGACGACGCAGTGGCTCAGGTGCTCGTCCAGCAGGCCCAGCGCCACCGACTGCAGGGCCTTGGTCATCGCCGACACCTGGGTCAGGATGTCGATGCAGTACTTCTCGTCCTCGACCATCTTCTGCAACCCGCGGGCCTGGCCCTCGATGCGGCGCAGCCGCTTGAGGTAGTCGTCCTTGCGGTGGATGTACCCGTGCGGGCTCGCGTGCTCGTGCGTCGAGGTATCCATCGTGCGCTCCGTTCGCTCAGCTGGGCCCACGTCCGGCCCCGACAAAATACCCCTCACGGGTATCGGCCAACCTCGAGGGATAGAGTACCCCCCTAGGGTACCGAAGGCAATGGCCGGGCGAGACGCGGCCGGGTCCGGACCCGCGCCCGCCCGACCTGCGTCGACGGTCCAGGAACAATCCTCATGTCCCGACGATGTGCGCAGTGCTGCACGCTCGATCCCGGGGTGGCGTCCGCGAAGATCGGGACCATCGGCCCTGACCGCGATCCGTTCGCGGGCCGACCATCGAATCGGGTGCACTCAGGTGCGCCGGCGACCGCGGGCCGTCCGCCCGCGCGACGGATCGAGGTGGTCGGCCGTGATGTACGGGTACGACGGCGATGGCATGAGCGGCTGGATGTGGCTGTGGGGCGCCGCTCTGGTCATCGGGGTGCTGGTCCTGATCGGGGGTCTCGTGTGGGCGATCGTGGTCACCACCGCGCATCGCCGGGTCCCGCAGGCCGGTGGTGCCGGACCGGCCCCGGCCCGGCAGATCCTGGACGAGCGGTACGCGCGGGGTGAGCTCGACACGCAGGAGTACCGGGAGCGGGTTGCGACCCTCGGCGGCTGACAACCGTGCCTGTGCCCCACAGCCGGCGCCGCGCCCTGCAGTTGGCCGGCCTGGGCCTGGCCACCGCCGCGGCCGGCGCCGTGGGCCTGGCCGGAACCACCACCCGCCGAACCGGTGACCCCGCCGGTGCCCCCACCGGCGATGCGCCGGGCGGGACGTCCGGATCGTTCACCGAGCCGGCGGTCCTGCGGTCCACCGACGG
Organism: Nakamurella sp.; assembly: GCF_044224575.1. Lineage (GTDB taxonomy): Bacteria > Actinomycetota > Actinomycetes > Mycobacteriales > Nakamurellaceae > Nakamurella. The sequence goes on along the minus strand of NZ_JBGAKE010000025.1, from coordinate 44,281 downwards.
CGTTCTGGACCTCACACTGACCGCGGCCCGCGGATCCGGGCCGCTCGCCGGCCGCACCGCCACCACGCTGCGCTACAACGACGGGCTGCCCGGCCCGACCCTGCGCTGCCGCCCGGGCGACACGCTTCGGGTCACGCTGACGAATCGGCTGGACGAACCGACCAACCTGCACGTGCACGGCCTGCAGGTCAGTCCACAGGCCAACGGGGACAACCCGTTCGTGATGATCCCGGCCGGCGGGTCGTTCCGCTACGAGTACGACATTCCGGCCGACCACCCGGCCGGCACCTTCTGGTACCACCCGCACCACCACGGCCTGGTCGCCGACCAGGTCTTCGGCGGCCTGTACGGCGCCATCGTGATCGACGACCCGGCGCCGATCCCCGTCATCGCCGATCGCATCCTCGTCATCTCCGACATCACCCTCGACGGTTCCGGGTCGGTGGCCGGAGTGACCGCGATGCAACGCCGGCAGGGCCGGGAGGGCGATCTCGTTCTGGTCAACGGGCAGCTCCGGCCCGACCTGGTGGCCACACCGGGGCGGGAGCGCTGGCGACTGATCAACGCCTGCACCGCGCGCCATCTGCGGCTGCGGCTGGACGGGCCGGACCTGACGCTGCTCGGCATCGACCTGCCGTCCGCACCACCGGTTGCGATCACCGAGGTCGCCCTCGCTCCGGGCAACCGGGCCGATCTGCTGATCGACACCCGACCGGGCGCGAGCATCCTCACCGCTGTGCCGGTGGATCGCGGCGCCACGACGATGCCCGGGATGGGCACCGGCGGCGGCACCGACCGTCCCGCCGACGCTCCCCTGGAGCTGGCCACCCTCACCGTGTCGGGTCCGGCAGCGGCCGGCTCGACCGGGATGCCGGACCGCCCCGTCCCACCCGACCTGCGCGGCCGCCCGGTGGCCCGGCGCCGACAGGTCACCCTGGCCATGACCATGGGGATGGGGACCGCCTTCACCATCGACGGCCGCCCGTTCGACCCCGCCCGCACCGACCAGACGGTGGCCGCGGGCGACGTCGAGGAATGGACCTTCACCAACACCAGCCCCATGGATCACCCGCTGCACCTGCACGTCTGGCCCATGCAGCTGCTGGCCACCGGCGGCATACCCGAACCCGGCGTGACCTGGCGGGACGTGGTCAACGTGCCCGCCCGGGCCAGCACCACCGTGCGGATCGCGTTCGACCGGAACGCCGGCCGCAGCGTCTACCACTGCCATATCCTTGACCACGAGGATCTCGGCATGATGGCCGTCATCCAGGTCACCTAGGGGTGGCCTCGCACGTCGGCCGACCGAACCCGCCGGCTCCAGCAGTACTGTCTGCGCATGTGCGCAGCGACCGCGGCCCCTCGAGAACCGTTGCCGCCGGATCAGGTTGCGTTGGTGGCCGAGGTCTTCCGAATGCTCGCCGACGGCACCCGGATCCGGATCCTCTGGGCGCTGATCGACGCCGAGCTGCCGGTCAACGAGATCGCCGCCGCGGTCGGCAAATCGGGTCCGGCGGTGTCCCAGCACCTGGCCAAGCTGCGGATGGCCCGGCTCGTCCGGACCCGCCGGGACGGTAACCAGATCTTCTACCAGCTGGAGAACGAACACATCCAACAACTACTGATCGACGGGGTGTACAACGCCGAGCACGCCGGCCATTCCGTCCCGCCGCATCACCGCGAGGCCGCGACCGGCCTGCCATCGTTCACGGCCAGAACGACGCGGGTCGGGGGCTGACCGACCGGCCGGCGTCCCGGCGTGAGGGCGGCACGGCCGCTCACGCAGGGACCGAAACGCCCCGGCGGAACGGCGGTCCCGATCGTCGCCGAGCCGGCCGACGTTCACCCGGCAGGCACATGGGCCCCGGCGGGGCTGGTGTGAATCGATGCCCCGGACAGCTTGGGCACGGCCCGCAGCAGGTGCTGCTCCGCCGCGTGCGCGATCCGGTGGGACTCCAGCAGCGACAGCTCGGCTTCGACCTCCACGTCCGCCTCGGCGTGCAGGGTGTGCCCGATCCACCGGATCCGCAGGCTGCGCACCGACCGCACCCCCGGCGCCGCCGCCAGACCGGCCTCCGCGAGATCCACCAGTGGCGGATCGACGCCATCCATCAACCGGCGGAACACGTCCCGAACGGCCGAGTACAGCACCGTCACGATCGCCACGCAGATGACCAACCCGATGATCGGGTCGGCGGCCGGGAAGCCCAGCCATACCCCGGCAGCGCCGATCACCACGGCCAAGGAGGTCAGCCCATCGGTGCGCGCGTGCAGCCCGTCGGCTTCCAGAGCGGCGGACCCGATCCGCCGGCCCACCCGGATCCGGTACAGCGCCACCCACTCGTTGCCCACGAACCCGATCACGCCCGCCACCGCCACCCAGAGCAGGTTCTCGACCGGGGCCGGATCGAGAAGCCGGTGGATCGCCTCGTACCCGGCCAGCACCGCCGACAACGCGATCATCGCCACCACGAACAGTCCGGCCAGATCCTCGGCCCGCCCGTATCCGTAGGTGTACCGGCGGGTCGCCGCCCGGCGGGACAACGCGAACGCGATCCACAACGGCACGGCCGTCAACGCATCGGAGAAGTTGTGCACCGTGTCGGCCAGCAGCGCCACCGACCCGCTGATCGACACCACCACCACCTGCAGCACCGCGGTGACACCCAGGACCACCAGGCTGATCTTGACCGCCCGGATGCCTTGCTCGCTACCCGCCAGCTCGGCGTCCACCGCATCGGCACTGTCATGGCTGTGTGGCTTGAACACCGACCGGAACAGGGCCGTCAACCCGCCCGGGTGATCATGACGATGATCGTGGTGGCCGTGACCATGGTCGCCCGGCCCGTGATCGTGGACGTGATCGGTGGGTCGAGGACCGCTCGGTCCGGCACGACCCGGCCCCGTGTCATTCACCCCCACCGCCTCCAGACTCAGTACCTGCGTTGATGCGCAGATACTATATGAGTGGATGAAGGTGCTCGACCACCCGTTTGACGGTCCCGATCGCGGGTATCTTGCACGAGTCGACTGCCGCTCGACCTGTCTGTCTCGGGCTCCGGGGAGGAATCGGTTCGCACGGCGACCGCCCCGGTCCGACACCCCGACTGCTGCCGTCCCGACGTCAGCCCATGGACGACACGAAAGGTCGACTTTCCACATGATGCAAGGCTTTCCGCCACCACCGGTCGAGCGTTGGACGCCGGAGGGCTGGCAATTGGGACCCACCAATCGTTGGACCTTCAGCCATCTGCGGGAGGTTGTCCGCACCGCCCGGGTGCCGGCGGCACCGAGTTCGGCACGGTCGTTCGAGGCGGGCAAGCCGCTCGACCCGGGGATGACGGTGACCTTGCCCGACGGCACCGTCGGGACGTTGGACGCCCTCCTGGACCAGACCTTCACCGACGGGCTGCTGGTGCTGCACCGGGGCCGCATCGTCATGGAGCGCTACCCGGCCGAGTTGACGGCGGCCGACACGCACGCGCTGCTGTCGGTCAGCAAGTCGCTGATCGGCTGTGTGGTCGGCATCCTGATGGACCAGGGGGTGATCGAGGAGCAGGCGAACATCACCACCTACCTCCCCGAGTTCGTCGGACTCGGATACGACGGCGCCACGGTCCGCCAGGTGCTGGACATGCGCTCGGGCATCAAGTATTCGGAGCACTACGAAGACCCGGGCGCGGAGATCACCATGGTCGGTCAGGTGGTGGACTGGTCGCCTCGCCTGCTGGTCGATCTGCCCACCTCGTTGTACGACTACCTGACCCTGCTCATCGCCGCCGGCGCGCACGGCGGCCCCTTCCACTACCGCTCCTGTGAGACCGACGTACTGGGCTGGATCTGCGAACGGGCCTCGGGGCGGCGCATGCCCCACCTGCTCAGCGAATTGATCTGGCAGCCCATCGGCGCCGAACAGGATGCGGACGCGGCCGTCGACCGGGCCGGCACCGTGATCCACGACGGCGGCCTCGCCGCGGGCCTGCGCGACCTCGGACGCTTCGGCCAGATGCTGCTGGACCGGGGACGGGTGGGCGATCGCCAGGTCGTCCCCGAGGCGTTCCTCGAGGACACCTACCGCGGCGGGACCGATTCTCGGGCGGCCTTCGGTTCCACCAGCACCGACACCCGGATGCCGGGCGGCATGTATCGCAATCAGTTCTGGCTGCCCTACCCGGCCGATCGGCAGGTGCTGCTCTGCATGGGCATCTACGGGCAGATGATCTACATCGATCCGGCCCGCGACTTCGTCGCGGTCAAGCTGTCGTCCTGGCCGACCGCGCAGCAACCCGAACTGTTGGGGGCCACGTTGGCGGCCGTCGACGCGATCGGCGACCAGCTCACGACATGATGTGAGTCAGCCGCCGGGGGTCTTCACCGCACCGCGGCGGGGGTCGCGGCGGCGTACCGGCGGGCCTGCACCCGGAGCGCCGCGACCAGCGCATCGGGCCCCTCGACGTGAAAGTCCAGGCCGAGCATGCCGATCCACACCGCCACGACCTCGACGCTGTCCCCGCCGGTGACCAGCACACAGTGATCGTCGTCGACCGGCTCGACGACACCGACCGTCGGGTTGATCCGGGCCAGGACTTCCTCGGCGGACGCGTCCACCAGGACCCGGGCGTGCACGGCCCAGCCGGTGAAGGCGACCTCGCGCAGCACGAACGAGGTGTACTCGTTCTCCGGGAAGGGTGTCGGCCGAAAACGCCGCCCGCCAGGAGTTTTCAGCGTCATCCAGTCGACCCGATAGGGCGCCCAGGTGTCGTCCCGGGCGTCGCGGGCGACGAGGTACCACCGCCGTTGCCACGAGACGAGCCGGTAGGGCTCGACCTGCCGGCGGTCGAGTGACGGCGCCGCACCCGATGGGGCAGGACCCGACGGCACCGGGCCCGACGGGGCCGTCCGGTAGTCGAACCGCACCTCCACCCGATCCCGGATCGCGGCGGCCAGGCCGGTGAGCAGGCCGGCGTCCACCACCGGGTCCCGGACGTTGGAACCGGTGTTCTCCGGGCCCCTGACCACCGCCTCGTGCACCGCGGCGACCTGACGCTGCAGGTGGTGCGGGAGCACCGAGTCGAGCTTGGCCAGGGCCCGGGCGCTGGTCTCCTCGATGCCGGCGATCCCGCTCCCGGCGCGCAGCCCGACGGCGACGGCGACGGCCTCGTCCTCGTCGAGCAGCAACGGGGGCAGCGACGCGCCGACACCCAGTTCGTAGTACCCGCGTGGCCCCCGCACCGCGTCGACGGGATAGCCCAACTGCCGCAGCCGGTCGATGTCCTTGCGGACCGTGCGGTCGCTCACGCCGAGTCGCCCGGCCAGCTCCGGACCGGTCCATCGCCGCTGCGCCTGCATCAACCCGAGCAGGGCCAACAACCGGGCGGAACTGGTCAGCACGTGATCACTCTCGACTTCGAAAAGGTCTCCGGTAATCAGGAACGAAATGATCCTGAACCATCCCTAGCGTAGCGGTCATGACGAACCCCACCCCCGCTTCGATCCGTCCGTTCCGCGTCGCGATCCCGCAGGCGGCCCTGGACGACCTGCACGCCCGGCTGGCCAACACCCGCTATCCGGCCGCCGCCCCGGGTGACTCCTGGTCCTACGGCACGCCGGTGACCTACCTGCGGGACATGGTCGCCCGCTGGCTCGAATTCGACTGGCGGGCGCAGGAGGCGCGGATGAACGCCGTCCCGCAGTTCCTCACCGAGATCGACTGGCAGACGATCCATTTCGTGCACGTCGAATCGGCCGAGGCCGGGGCGCGGCCGTTGCTACTGCTGCACACCTACCCGGGTTCGTTCATCGAGTTCCTCGAGCTGATCGGCCCGCTCGTCGACCCGGTGGCGCACGGTGGTCGCGCCGAGGACGCGTTTCACGTCGTCGTTCCTTCGATGCCGGGAGTCGGGTTCAGCACCCCGTTGAACCCGGCGCCGGACGGGGGCGACTGGACCATGGCCGGGGTCGCCGGCGCCTACGACACGCTGATGCGCCGCCTCGGCTACGACTCCTACGGCACCCACGGCAGCGACGGCGGCGCCATGGTCTCCCGTGAGCTGGCGATCCGCAATCCTGCCGGATTCCTGGGTGCGCATGTCCTGCAGCTGTTCTCGTTCCCGTCGGGGGCCGACGGCGAGATGGACGGGTTCGGCCCCAAGGAGTTCGCCGCCCTGGAATTCCTCGGCTGGTTCCAGTCGGTGGGTGGCTACAACGCGATGAACGGCACCCGCCCGCAGACCGTCGCCGCCGCGCTGTCCGACTCCCCGATCGGGCAACTCGCCTACCACGAGTTGTTCGAGAACTTCGGGAACGGGACCAGCCTGGTCACCGCCGAGCAGGTGCTGACCCAGGTGTCGCTGTACTGGCTGACCAATACGTCGGCCGGCGCGGTCCGCTACCACTACGCGGAGGGCCACTCCGGTGCCGAGCCGCAGGTCAGCCACGGTCGGACCGGCGTCGCCGTCTTCAAGGACGACTTCCAGACCATCCGCCCGCTCGCCGAACGCGACAACACCGCAATCGTGCACTGGTCCGAGTTCGACCGGGGTGGGCACTACGCGGCGCTGGAGGTTCCGGAACTGGTGGTGGACGACTTGCGCACGTTCTTCGCCTGACGGACCTGGGCGCCCGCGTCCGCAACGGCCGTTGGACCGCGCCTGACCACCCTTGAGGTGGCTGCTAGACCGCCGTTGCGGCGAACGCCCAGATCGCTGCGGCCACGGCGTCGGGGTCCTCCCGCTCGGCGCCGTGCGTCTGACCGGCGAGCACGACGCGCCGCGGTGGATGCGGCAACACCTCCGCCAGCGCACCGGACCGATCGATCAGATGAGTCGGACTGTTCTCGCCGCAGAGGAGAAGGGTCGGCACGTCCACCGCGGCGAACCGGTCCAGGCCGACGGGCAGCGCATCGAGCATCTCGTTGTCGGCGATCTGCCCGGCCGCGACGCCGGTGACGAACGACTGCGCCTGCGGATGAGCCAACATCTGATCGATCAGGTCGGCCGGCATGCCGACCAGGTCGATCAGGTGGATACGCATCGCCTCGGCCGGTGAGCCCGCATCGAGGGCCGCCCGTGCCCGGCGCAGCGCGTCCGACCCCGCCGGTGAGTGGGTCACGTCGAGCGGCGGCTCGTACAGAATCAGGCCGCGGAAGGTCGGCGGTTCGGCCAGGGCGGCTTCCAACGCCACCACCGCCCCGGACGAATGGCCGACCAGCAGGACCGGCGCGGCGGCCGCGCGCGCGACCGCAAGCAGGTCGCCGACCTCGGCCGCGACTGCCCGGGCGCCGGTCGGCGGCGGATCGACCCGGTAAAGGGGCCGGGTGTACCGGAGCACGCGGAAGCCGCCGGCGAGTCGCCCCGCGACCTGCGCCCACGCCGTGACGTCGCCCGATCCGCCGTGCACGATCAGCACGCTCGGTCCCGCGCCCTGCTCCACGACGGTGACCGGCCCGGACGGGCCCGACACCTCGTTGGCCGTTTCCGGAGGGCCGGCGAAGTCCGGTCGATCAGTCGATCCGGTCATCGGTTCATGCACCCCCGCCGCATCAGACCGCCGCGAGTCGCGCTTTGAGCAGGCAGAACGGATTGCCTTCGGGATCGGCCAGCACATGCCACGATTCGTCCCCGGTCTGGCCGACGTCGGCCGGGCGGGCGCCCAGCTGCCGCAGGCGCTCGAGTTCGGCATCCTGATCGCGGTCGGTGGGGTTGACGTCGATGTGCAGCCGGTACCGGGCCGGCTGCGGTTCGTCGTTGGGACTGAGGATGATCGTCGGCTGCGGACCGCCGAATCCGGTGCGCGGCCCGATCTCCACCGCCCCACCATCGCGATCGAGCACCACGAAGTCCAGGACCGCACACCAGAACCGGGCCAGCTCCTCGGGATCGCGGCACTCCAGGACCAGCTCGCTGATTCGACAGGCCATGGCGATAAGCTACTCCGACGGCGGCGGCGCGCCGCCCTTCCGAACGGCAGCGTGCTTCGACGGCGCAACCGCGCCGCGAATCATCTCGAACAGCACACCCACCGACCCCGCCAGATCCGCGTCCGCGGGCTGCTGGTTCATCAGCCAGACGTCGATCGCCTGCCCCATCCCCATCACGACGGCGATCAGCAGGGCGGACGGCAGGTCGGTGCGGATGGCCCCGGCGCGTTGGCCGCGGATGACGGCCAATTCCAACCAGGGCAGCAGGGCCTGCGTGAGGTCGGCCTGCGCCTGCGCCAGGACCGGCGTCGTCGAGGCGGCGAGCAGGCCGCGAATCAGGGTGGCCAGATCCGGGGTGGCGGTCAATGCCGTCATCAGCCGGAGGTAATAGCCCTCCAGCGTGGACCAGAACTCATCGGCCGAACCGCCGTCCGGGACCGGGAACGGTCCGAGCCGATCGAAGAGCTGCTCGAGGTCGATCCGCACGACATGGGCGAACAGGTCGACCTTGTCGTCGAAGTAGTAGTACATCGAGCCCTTGGAGATGCCCGCGGCCTCGATGACCCGGTTGAGCGACGCATCGTGGAATCCGTGTGCGGCGAACTCCTCGCGGGCGGCCCGCACGATAGCCTGCTGCTGCTCCGGCGGGAGCTTGGAGAATCGGGGTCGGACCACGGGCTGGTCGGTGGTGTTCAGGCAGCCATGAACGGGGGTAGCTCGACCTTGTCGCGGAAACTCCGGCCCATCACCATGTCCCCCACCTTAGGCAATGCCATCAGCCTCATCCCCCCGTTCCGCAGGAACAGTTGCCACCGGTTCTTCGGTGCGAAGGCCAGACCCAGCCCGGTCGCCGCATCCTGCTTGGACCGGACCAACGGCGCGAGCCGGCGCTCGTATTCGGCGAACGCGGCGACGTGGTCGGTGCACCGGGACAACTCGGCGGCCAGCGTGTACGACTCCACCATCGCCAGCGCCGACCCCTGACCGGCCAGAAAAGACGGGCAGGCCGCCGCGTCGCCCACCAGCGCCACCCGCCCGCGGGTCCACGAGGGCATCCGGATCTGGCTGACCCGGTCGAAGTAGAAGGTTTCCGCCCGCGGCATCGCGTCCAGGATCGCCGGCGTTTCCCAACCGCCGCCGGCCAGCGCCCGGCGCAGCAGGTCCTGCTGAGCCTCCCGATCGTCGAAGGGGACGGCGCCCTCGTGACGCACGCTGAGCAGGAACAGCGTGACGTCATTGCGGAGACAGACCCGGAGCGCCTGGAAACCGACGTCCGCGTGCATGATCGCGATCGATTCGTCGCGGGGCCGGTACCCGGGCACCTCGAACGCGGCGATGACCATGCCCAGATACCGCTCGAACCGTTCATCCGGCCCGAACACCAGCCGCCGGACGGCCGAGTGCAGGCCGTCGGCCCCCACCACCAGATCGAAGTCCCGCGCCGGTCGGGTCTCGAAGGTGACCCGGACCCGGCTCCCCTCGTCCAAGAGCGCCCGGACGGTGTCGTCCAGGATCAGCTCGGCGGCCCCGTCGAGGGCGTCGTCAATGGCGGCCGCAAGGTCCGAGCGGCCGATGGTCACGTACCGCGTGATGTCACCCAGGATCGTTGCCGGCCGCACCGAAGCAACCCGGCGACCCGCGCCGTCGACGGACCGCGCCTGCGTGAACGTGTACCCGCGGTCGCGGAGGTCGGGCACGATGCCCATCCGCTCGGCCACGTCGAAGCCGGCCCCCCAGAAATCGACCACATAGCCACCGCGACGCAGTTGGGGCGCCCGCTCGACGATCGTCACCTGATGCCCGGCCCGCAGCAGCCAGTACGCCAGCGTCGGCCCGCCGATACCGGCTCCGACGATCAGCACATCCATTTCCGGCCTCCTTTAGACCATCGGTTAGACCATCAGTCTAACCCCGGTTCGGGCCCCGGCGACCCGGCTTCCCCCACCGGCCGACCCCACCGCCCGGCGCCGCCGGGCGGCCCGAAGGCGTAGTCGGGCAGTGGTCGGGTATCTGTCCGGGACCGACGGCGAGAGGAGACCGATGGAACAGGTGCTGCCCGTCGTCGGGCTGATTCTGGGAGTGCTGCTGGTCAACGGCGTGGCCGGTCGAACCCCGGTGCCGCCGCCGGTCCTGCTGCTGATCGCCGGGTTCGGCGTCTCGTTCATCCCGGGCGTCCCCGGCTTCGAGGTCAGTCCCGATCTGGTCCTCTACGTGCTGCTCCCCCCGCTACTGTTCGCCGCGGCGCTCGATTCGTCCGCCATCGCGATCCGGCGGTTGATCCGGCCGATCCTCCAGCTGGCCGTCGTGCTGGTGCTGTTGACGGCGTTCACCGTCGCCTTCACCGCCACCGGCGTCATGCCGAGCCTGCCCTTCGCGGTCGCGCTCGCGCTCGGCGCGATCGTCGCCCCGCCCGATGCGGTGGCCGCGGTGGCCGTCGCCCGGCGGGTCGGGCTCCCCCGCCGGCTGGTCACCCTGCTCGAGGGCGAGTCCCTGTTCAACGACGCGACCTCCCTGGTCACCCTGAAGGTCGCGATCGGCGCGTTCGGGGCCGCCTCGATCGCCTGGGCGCCCGCGTTCGGCGCGTTCGTGTGGGCCGCGACGGGTGGGGTGCTACTGGGGGCGGCCCTGGGCGTCGGGCTGTCGTTCGTGCGACGGCGGATCCTGGCCGCCGAGCTGGGTCCGCGACACAATTCCGCGCTGACGATCACTGCGTTGTCCCTGGTGTCCCCGTTCGCGGCCTACCTGCTGGGCGAATCCGTCCACGCATCCGGGATTCTCACCGTGGTGGTGACCGGACTCGTGCTGGGCCACCGTTCGCCGTCCGAGGTGCCGGCGGCGGTCCGGCTGACCGAGAACGCGACCTGGGCGGCCCTGCGCTTCCTGCTCGAGGGGTCGGTCTTCGCCCTGATCGGTTTGCAGCTGCGCGGGATCTTCGCATCGCTGGACACCAGCGAGGGGTCGGTCTTCCTGGTGATCGGCGCGGTGCTGGTCGCCGTGGTGGTCAGCCGGCCGGTGTGGATCTCGCTGATCCATGTGCTGTCCCGGCTGGGCCGGCGCGCCGGTCCGATCACCTGGTCGGGCGTCGCCGCGGTGTCCTGGGCCGGCATGCGCGGAGTCGTCTCGCTGGCCGCCGCCCAGACGTTGCCGCTGGACACCCCGTCCCGTTCGCTGCTCCTGGTCTGCACGATCGGCGTCATCATCGGCACGCTGGTGTTGCAGGGACTGACGCTGCCCTGGGTGATCCGCCGGCTGCACATCGAGCAGGACCCGCGCGGCGACGACGAGCAGGAACGGGCGCGGGCCCATGCCCGGGTCAATGCCGCCATCAACGAGAAGGTCGACGAGATGTGCCGGGCCGGTGACCTCACCGCGAACCAGGGTGAGCTCATGCGCAAGTGGGCCTCGCTCCGGGACTGGCGCAACTGGGATGACGACGACCGATCTCGGGCCTTCGGCCGGCGGTTGGGCCAGTTGTCCGACTGGCGGCGCTCACTCCTCGGCGTCGAGCGATCGGTCATCGTGGCGATGCGCAACGACGGGGAGCTGACCGAGGAGGTCCTGCGCCGGATGCAGCACGACCTGGACCTGGAAGAGGCTCTGCTCCAACGGCGTTCGGAGGCCGTGGACGGGCATCTGAACGAACTGCCGCCGGACGCGAATGCGGCGACCGCCGAGTCCGGCGGCCGGCTCGGCGGAGGGTCCGACGGCCGGGCCGCCCCGCCCGGGTTATCGGGGCAACCCGATGTGTCCGACGCCGATGTCTCGGCGCTGCTGGGCGACGAGGGACCCGGGAACCCCCCTGCCGAGCCCCCGGCATCGGTCTGACCCACCCCGGCCGGCCCGGGCCGGGGCGGGCCGGCTGAGCGGGCTCCCCTGCGACCGTCACCGTCGTCGCGTCGTCGGCCCCGGCGACCGATCGGCAAACCTGGACGCACTCAGCCCTTGGTGACCGCGACCCTGGTCGGCTCCGCGTCGACCGCCGGCCGAACCACCGGCACCCGGATTTCCAGAATGCCGTCCCGGTAGGTTGCCTTGATGTCGGCCTGGGTCGACCCGGCCGGCAACGGCAGACTGCGGGTGAGGCTGCCGTAGCGGATCTCGTGCCGGCGCATTCCCATGTCCGTGAAGTCCTGCTCGAGCTTCCGCTCGGCCGTGATGTGCAGGAGCCCTTGATCCACCGTGATCTCCACGTCCTTGTCCGGGTCGATGCCCGGCAGGTCGGCCCGGACCACCTGGACATCCCCGTCCCGGAATTCGTCCACCCGAATCATCTCGTCGGGGTGGAACGGCCAACGCAGACCGAAATTGACGGCCGGCGGGAATGCCTTGACCCATTCGTCGAACATCCGGTCCATCCAGCTCGGCCGGGTGACCTCGCCGCCGGCGTGCTCGCGGGTTTCGACTGTGCTCATGGTGACCTCCTGGCCTGGGCAGCGTTTCGGATATCGGCTCCAATCTAGGCTCGCCCCGCCCCGGACGGAAGGGCCATTGGTCCCCTATCGACGTGAGATCCGTTATCTTCCAATCATTGTCAGTTCGTCGACGCGGCTCGGGACCATCGGCCCTGGTCGTCGGAATGCGGCCGGATGAGCATGGCGTTGGCGCGCCGCCCGAACCGCGGCCGGCGGCGATGCCGGGGAACCGAACAAGGGTGGCGACAGATGATCAGAAGCCGAGCACTCGCGTGGACCGGAATGGATGACGGCGCCGCCGGGGTGACCTCATGAACGATTTCCGCACCCTCGACGTGCGGGCCGAGGTCGTCGATTGGGATCGGACGATGGACGGCCCGGCCATCGCCGCCCGGCTCGATGCCCTGCACCTTCGAGATGCCCGGCACCGGCGACTGGTGGTGAACACCCTCGACGTGCTGGCCGAGGAACTCGTCGGCCGAGGCGCAGCCGACGACGCGAATCTGAAGGCTCGGATCCAGACGATGCGCCGCGCGGCGCTGTCGGGCGGCGGACGTCCCGCAACGGGGGCTTTGGACCCTGGCGAGACATCGGGCCCATCCGGCACCGTCGGCCAACGTCAGCCGCCCGATCGGGAAGGACAGCCATGAACCCGCTGGAAGCGTCCCGCGCCGTCACCGAGGCCGGGCGTGAGGTGGCCGCCCACACCGGCGAGCCCACCAGGCACGAGCGAGCACTTCAGCAGTACCTCATCTCCGCGCAGTACCGCGGAAACGAACCGACGACGGTGCACACCACGCGGGCCGCCCCGGCCCAACCGGACGCCGAGACCGCCGCGAACACACCGGCCGATAGTGCAGCCGAGCAAGAGATCCGGGCCATGGCCGAGTGTCCCCCCGGCGCCGTCGTCGTCGGCCTCGACGACTCGGCCGGAGCCCGCCGCGCCGCGGCCTGGGCCGCGGAAGAGGCGACCCGCCGGCACGCGCCACTGGCCCTCGTCCATGCCTACCGGCTGCCGACCGCCGGCGGGTTCCCCGGGTACAACCCGGTTCCGGACGACCTCCTGGAGCAACTCCGTTCCGGCGGCGAGGCGCTGCTGGAGTCGGCAGCGACCGAATTGGCCGAGCGGCACCCGGCTCTGCCGATCACCCGGCACTTGTTTCAGGGCCGTCCCGAGGTAGCGATCCGCTCGGCCTCCGCAGACGCCCTGCTTGCGGTTGTCGGACACGCGCCCACGTCCCGGCTGGCCGGCACCCTGCTCGGCTCCGTCGCGCTGGCCGTGACCTCGACCAATCACGTGCCGGTCGCGGTGATCCGCGAGGGCCACGTCACCCCGGACGGGCCGATCGTCGTCGGTGTGGACGGTTCGCCACTGAGCGAGGCCGCCGTGGCTTTCGCGTTCGACGAGGCCGCCCTGCGCAGGGTGGAATTGATCGCCGTGCACGCCCGGAACGACGTCGCTCTCGACTCCCGGCGGCTGGATCCGCTGCTGATCGACCAGGGCACCCTCGAGGAGCAGGAACGGGCTCTGCTGTCGGAACGTCTCGCCGGATGGGCCGAGAAATACCCCGATGTCCGGGTCCGGCAGGTCCTGGCCCACCAACGACCGGTTGCCGGCCTGCTCGGGTACGCGGTCGACGCCGGCGCGGTGATCGTGGGCAGCCACGGCCGTGGCGGCCTCGCGGGGATGCTGCTCGGTTCGACCAGCCATGCACTGGCCACCCACGCCCAATGCCCGGTGATCGTCGTCCGCAACCCTGCGTTCGAGGCTCGCTGACCTTCACCACGACCCCGGCGCTCCCGAGTTGATCATGGCGAACCCTGCCCGACACACCGGGGACACGCCGATGATGCGGCAGACAACGCCATGATCAACTCCGCTGAGGGGCTCGCCCGCCGGGTGACCCGGGCCGGGGTCCGACGGTTGCCGTTCCGGGGCTATCGGCGCCCGTGGCTGGTCGGCGACGCCGTGGCCGGGCTGACCGTCACCGCCTACCTCGTCCCGCAGGTGATGGCGTACGCCGAGGTCGCCGGCCTGCCCCCGGTGACGGGCCTGTGGGCGATCATCGGCCCGCTGGCGGTGTACGCCGTGCTGGGTTCGTCCCGCCTGCTGTCCGTTGGGCCCGAGTCCACGACGGCGCTGATGACCGCCGTGGCGCTGATGCCGCTGGCGGCCGGGGATCCACTCCGGTACGCCTCGCTGGCGGCGACGCTGGCGCTGCTCACCGGGTTCATCTGCCTGCTCGGTCGACTGTTGCGCCTGGGCTTCCTGGCCGACCTGCTCTCCCGGCCCGTCCTCGTCGGGTACATGGCCGGGGTCGCCCTGATCATGATGGCCGGCCAGCTCGGGAAGATCACCGGGGTACCGGTTTCCGGTGACGGATTCGCCGCCGAGGCTGGCTCTTTCGTCAGCGGGCTCGGTCAGCTGCGCTGGCCGACGGTCGCGCTGTCGGCGGCCCTGCTCGCCGGCCTGTTCCTCCTCCACCGCTTCGCCCCGCGGGCCCCCGGCCCACTGATCATGGTCGCCCTGGCCGCCGTCGTCGTTGCTGCCTTCTCCCTTCAGGACGAGGGCATCGACGTGGTCGGCGCCGTTCCGATCGGGTTACCGGTGCCGGCGATCCCCTGGCTCTCACCGGCCGACGTTGGCCTGCTGATCGTGCCCGCCATCGGGATGGCACTCGTCGGGTACACCGACAATGTGCTCACCGCGCGAGCGTTCGCCGTGAAGCGGGGAGAGTTCATCGACGCCAACCAGGAGTTGACCGCCCTGGGGACGGCGAACATCTCATCGGCGCTGCTGCACGGCTTCCCGGTCAGCTCCAGCGGCAGCCGGACCGCGTTGGCCGACTCGGTGGGCGCCCGGACCCAGCTCTACTCGCTGGTTGCCTTCGTCCTGGTGCTCATCACCCTGGTGGCGGCTGGTCCCCTGCTGGCGGTGTTTCCCCGACCGGCTCTCGGGGCGTTGGTGATCTTTGCCGCCCTGCAGCTGATCGACATCGACGAGATGCAGAGAATCGCCCGATTCCGGCGCAGCGAATTGGCATTGACCGTGGTGACCACCATGGCCGTACTCGGGCTCGGCGTCATTGCCGGGATCGCAGTGGCCGTGGGGCTGTCGGTGATGGACCTGCTGCGCCGGGTGGCCCGCCCGCACGACGGCATACTCGGCTATGTCTCGGGCATGGCCGGGATGCACGATGTCGACGACTTCCCTTCCGCGCAGCGCATTCCCGGCCTCGTCGTGTATCGGTACGACGCCCCGTTGTGCTTCGCGAACGCCGAAGACTTCCGGCGCCGGGCGTTGGCCGCGGCCACCGGCCCACCGCCGGGGCGGGATCTGGCGACCCGGGTTCCGGTCGAGTGGTTCGTCCTCAACGCCGAAGCGAACGTCGACATCGACATCACCGCGGCTGATGCGCTGGAACAGGTCCGGGCCGAGTTGGCCCGGCGAGACGTCGTCTTCGCCATGGCCCGGGTGAAACAGGACCTGCTCGCGGATCTGCAGGCCGCGGGCTTCGTCGACAATGTCGGCGCCGACCGGATCTTCCCGACCCTCCCGACGGCCGTCGCGGCCTACCTGGAGGCGTACCGCCGGGCGCACGGCGAGCTGCCGCAGGGTGTTCGCCAGTCCCCACTGCCGAACGACCCGCTGGCGGACGATACCTCGTGAATCTTGGTGCCGAACTCTCTGCCCGGAAAGGACCTTCGACCCGAGATCGGCGGATCAGTGCAGGGCAATCATGAGGAATGTCGCAATTCACCCATTCCCGGATTCTACTCGCGCTCGCCACCGCAGCGGCGTCGGTCCTGCTCGTCGGTTGCAGTCAGGCCGGCACCCCATCCGCGGCCTCCACCTCCGGCACCGTCCCGGCCGCATCCTCGGCGTCCTCCCCGGTGGCACCGTCGTCCACCACCGGGGTTCGCACCCCGTCCTCGACGACCGCCGGCACCACCGGCACCCCGGCGACCACCGTCATACCGCCGACCACACCGCCGACCTTCGCGCCCTCCGGCGCACCGGACACCACCGGAACCGACCTGGCCGGTGAGGTCTACGGACGGATCGTCGACGTCGACCCCGCCGGCTCGACGATCACGCTGGACAAGTACGACTGGTTCACCGGACCGGCCGCCGAACAGGCCTGCGCCGAGGACGGAGTGACCGAGCACGACAACGGCTGGTGCACGCAGTACTACTTCCGGAACCGGAATCCGATGCTCCGGGTACTGCCGGTCAGCTCCGACGCCGGCATCAGCACACTGACCGACGGCAGCCCGGCCGAGGCCCCCGGCGACCTGGGCACCGTCCAGCAGCGGCTGTCGAGCGGGGATTCCACCGGGGTGTTTCGCATCGTCGTCACCGACGGTCAGGTGACCTCGATGAACGAGCTGTACTTCCCGTGAGGTCCGTGGATGGCTGGGGATGGCTGCCGGTGACCGGCGATGACGGTCGGCCGGGGCGCCCGGCGCGGTCAGAACACCGGCGCGGCCCACTGCATCGTGGTGCCGCCCGCCGGTGACCGGGCGATCGTCAACGTTCCGCCGGCCGCATCCGCGCGCCGTTGCAGGCCGGGCAGGCTGCCGTCGGCGGCCAGTCCCGACGGGCCGTCGTGGCTGATCTCGACGACCAGAATCGCGGCTTCGACCGACGCCGCGACCTGCAGGTCCGTCGTCCCGGGGTGCCGGATCGCGTCACTCAGACCGACCCGGACGACCGCCATGACGTCTTCGGCGAGCCCGGCCGACAGCCGGTCCAGCTCGGCGGACAGCCGCACCGTCGTCGTCGGCGACAGATCGGCGACGAGCTCGGAGATCAGGTCCAGCAGCATGGCGCGCAGCGAGGGAGGTCGCGCCGGCACCGTCCGCAGATCGACGATGGCGGAACGGATCTGCTCGATCACCGCGTGCAGCTGGTCGATGTGGCCGCTCAGCCGGGTCGCCAGCGGGCCATCATGCTCCCGCTTCTGGGTGCTCTGCATGCCGAGTCCGATGGCGAACAGCCGTTGGATGACCTGGTCGTGCAGGTCCTGGGCGATCCGGTTCCGGTCCCGCAGGAGCTCGACTTCGCGTCGGGCCAGTCGGATGTCCGCCCGCTCGAGGGCCAGCGCCGCCTGGTCGGCGAAGGTCGCGACCAGGCCGAGTTCCTGATCGCCGAACTCGGGAGCGCCCGGTCGGCGAACGGTGATCAGGACTCCCCCGCTGGTCCCGCCTGATCCCAAGGGCAGCACCAGGGCGGGTCCGAAGGTTCCACCGACGTCGTCGGCCAGGCGTTGAACCCGCCGCGGAACCTGGTCCCGAAGCACCTCACCCACCGTGGATCCGGCGATCGCGATGCGCCGTCCGGCCGCGTCGACCGATTCGATGCCCACACTGATCGCGATCGTCATCTCGGTCGGCACCGACGAACCGGGGGTCGGCTCGGCCGGCAGGGCGATCAGGGTGTGGTCGGCCCCGGTCAGCTCCCGCGCTCGCCCGGCTATCAATTCCAGTGCGGCGACGGCGTCGGTCCCACCCAGCAGCTCGGCGGTGACCTCGCCGATCGCCTCCAGCCATGACTGCCGATCGCGCGCCTGCGCGTAAAGCCGGGCGTTGTGGATGGCAATGCCCGCCGCCGCCGCGAGCGACTGCAGGACCACCTCGTCGTCGACGGTGAATTCCCCACCGTCGTGCTTGCCGGACAGGTACAGCCGACCCAGGGTCTCCCCGCGCGCCCGAACCGGAACGGCCAGCAGCGTTCGCATGGCCGGGTGGTGCGGCGGGAACCCGACCGATGCCGGATGACGGGTCAGATCGGCCAGGCGGATCGACCGATCCTGTTCGATCGGCACCCCGAGTAGGCCTCGCCCGGTGGGTGGCGATCCGATCAGCCCCGCCGTCGACTCGTCGACGCCGACCTGCAGGAAGGTGACGGTCCGCCCGTCCTGGTCAACCACTCCGAGCGCCCCGTACGCCGCCTGTCCGAGATCCGTTGCGGCCTGGACGATCTGCTGCAGAGTGGCCTCCTCGTCCAGTCCGGCCGAGACCGCGAGGACCGCGTCCAACAACGCATCGATCCGTTCCCCGGCACCCGCCAGGATGTCGAGCACGGGATCCAGGGTCTGCGCCGGCAACGCCCGCACGAGGCTGTCGGTGAACGACCGAGCGACCGCGGTCGGCCGCCGGCCAGTCGCACCGTGACCGGCCCGCGGGAGGTTTCGCCCGGCACCCCGGGATCCGTCCCGCGGTGTCCGGGCCGACCCGGCTCCTCGGGGACCATCAGCAGTGGCGCCGCCCGCCGCCTCCACGAGCCGCCTCCGATCGTCACCTGATTGCCCGTCGCCGTCGGTTCCCGCGTCGGCTGGGCATCAGTCAATAGCTCGGCCGCCGACGCTTCACTGGCCATTCGTGGGGTTTCGACAGGTCGAAAGTCCCTTGCCGGACGGCCGCGCCGGGGACCTTCTGCCCTACTGGCGGCGGCGGGCCCGCCGGACACTGGATGTCACAGAGGCTGCTGACGGCAGGAGGTACCGAAGATGGTCGTCGAGGGTGTGTCGATCACGGTCGGCGTCGACGGATCGGTCGAATCGCTCACGGCGGCCCACTGGGCGGCGAAAGAGGCCGAGATCCGCCGCCTTCCGCTGCATGTGGTGTTGGCGATGAACGAGCCGGTCGCGGGTCATTCGGACTACGTGTTCCCGCCCGCGGTCCTCGCAGCGGCCCGGTCGGTCAACCGCGCCCGGCTCGACCGCGCGGCGTCGTTCCTCCGCGACCTCCATCCAGATCTCGACGTGCACACCGACCTGGAGTCGGCCGATCCCCGGCGGGCGCTGGTCGCCGGGTCGAAGGACACCGCCCTGACGGTCGTCGGCTGCCGGGGGCGCGGGCGACTTGCCGAGGTGCTGATCGGATCGGTGGCCCTGCACGTCGCGGCCCACGCCCACTCCCCGGTCGCCGTCGTGCCGCCGGCCACCGATCTGTCCGTGGACGGGCGGGATCGACCGGTTCTGCTCGGTGTTGACGGTGGGTCGTCCGGATCTGCCGCGATCGGTTACGGGTTCGAGGAGGCCGCCGTCCGGGCCACTCGGTTACAGGCCGTGCTGGTCCTGGACGACACCGAGCCGTGGCTGGCCGACGAGGGCCGGGCACCTCGCCGGCCCACCCTGGATCGGGCGCTCGCCCTGCTGTCGGAGCAGTTGGCTCCCTGGGAGGGGAAGTATCCGAGCGTTCCCGTCGACCAGATCGTGCGGCGGGGACGTCCGGCGCCGGCTCTGCTCGAATGCCTCGCCCACGGTCCCGTCCGGGACCGGCCCGGGTTGTTCGTGGTCGGCTCGCGCGGCCGGGGCGGGCTCGCCGGGCTGCTGCTCGGTTCGACCAGCCAGCAATTGATCGCCCGAGGGACGGTCCCGGTCATTGTGGTGCGACCCGAGGGCGGGGACTGACCCCGTGACGGTTGCCCTCGGGGGCGACCCGAGAGCGCGGCGGCACCGCGACGGTGGGGACCTTGGCCCCTGTCCGCACCGGCCGCACGGGACTGGAATGGCCATCGGGGGCCCTGATGCCGATCGTCGGCAGGCAGGTGATCTCGAATCGAAGGAGGCCCGACATGCGAGCACAGGTCGGCGACTGGCTGGTCGTGCACAGCCACACCGAGGGACGACATGATCGGCGGGCGGAGATCGTCGGCACCGGGCCGGACGGTGTCCCTCCCTACACCGTGCGGTGGACCGACGAGGACCGCGAGGCGCTGGTCTTTCCCGGACCCGACGCGCAGGTGGTGACCGCCGCGGAGCACGCGGCGCACGCCCGGAGCGAGGCCGCGCTGATCGACCGGGTCCAGGCCGGCATCGGCGCCCACCCATCACCGGCTGAACGCTGAGATCTATTTCCCCATCACGGGTGTCGCCCGTCGCTGGTCGAGCGAATCGGTCGTGGCGACCCGCAATCGAAAGGATTCACGATGTCCGGTACCAGTGAGTTCATTGTCGTCGGTGTGGACGACTCCGACGCCGCGACCCAGGCGGCCCGGTGGGCCGCCGACGAGGCCTCGCGGCGACACTGCGAGCTACGGCTGGTCCATGGGTTCACCCTGCCGGCCGTTGCCGGCTATCCGGAATTCTCCGCGGATTCCGATGACCTGCCGGAGGTGATGCGACGCGATGGCGAGGCGATGCTCGATCAGGTCGCGACCGACCTGAGACGCCGCCATCCGGGGTTGACGGTGACCACCCGGCTCGTCTACGAACGGACGTCGGTGGTCCTGCGCTCGGAGTCGGCGGGGGCGGTGCTGACCGTGGTCGGATCAGGTGGCGAGAGCCGGCTGTCCGGCGCCCTGCTCGGTTCGGTGACGCTGGCCGCGGCCTCGACCGGACCGGCGCCGGTGGCGATCGTCCATATCGGCGATCGCGAGCGCACGAGCGGACCGGTGGTGGTCGGCATCGATGGCACCGCGACGAGCGACGACGCGGTCGGATTCGCGTTCCATGAGGCCTCGATCCGCCGGGCCGAGCTGCTCGCCGTGCACGTCTGGAACGACCTGGTGGTGCCGGGATCGCACCGGTTGCAGAATCCGTTGCTGGATCCCGAACGGATCCGACAGCAGGAGCGAGAGGTGCTGGCCGAGCGTATCGCGGGCTGGGCCGACAAATACCCGGACGTCGCGGTTCGTCAGATCCTGGTGGAAGGCCGGGCCGTGCCAAGCCTTCTGGAGTACGCCCAACAGGCCCAGCTCCTGGTCGTCGGCAGCCATGGGCGAGGTGGCTTCGCCGGCATGCTGCTCGGCTCGACGAGTCATGCGCTGATCGTCCACAGCGCTGTTCCCGTCGTGGTCGTCCGGTCGGATGCGGCCCACTGATTCCAGCGCCGGACCGTGAGCGCCGGGCCCGTCCAGCCGTACGCAGCAGTCCGGGAGACCCACAGCGGGGTGGTCTTCCTGGTCGGTGATCGGGCGGTCAAGCTCAAGAAGCCGGTCGACCTCGGATTTCTCGACTTCCGGGACCCGGCCGTGCGCCGGGCCTGCTGCCGGCGGGAGGTCGACCTCAACCGGCGGCTCGCCCCGGACGTGTACCTGGGTGTGGGCGAGTTCGTCGGCCCGGACCCGGCCCACACCGAATCACTGGTCGTGATGCGCCGGATGCCGGACTCCCGCCGGCTGAGCACGCTGGTGCGCGAGGGGGTACCGGTCACCGACGATGTGGCCCGGATCGCCCGTATGGTGGCCGCGTTCCACGCCGCGGCGGCGCGCTCGCCGGCTGTCTCGGACCAGGGCACCCGGGCGGCCATCGAAGGCCGGTGGGCGGCCAGCCTGGCGCAGGTGGACCCGCTGGCCGCCGGCACCCTGGGTCGCCGACGATTCGCCGAGATCTCCGAGCTCGTCGGTGAATTCGTGACCGGCCGGGACCCGCTGTTCGCCCGCCGCATCGCCACCGGGCGCATCGTCGATGGTCACGGCGACCTGATCGCGGACGACATCTTCTGCCTGGCCGACGGTCCGCGGATCCTGGACTGCCTGGACTTCGACGACCGGCTTCGCTTCGTCGATGGGCTCGACGACATCTGCTTTCTGGCCATGGATCTGGAACGACTAGGGGCGCCGGAACTGGGTCGCCTGCTGCTGCGTCACTACACCGACCTCGCCGGAGATCCGGCACCGGCGTCGCTGCGCCATCATTTCATCGCCTACCGCGCCTTCGTCCGGTGCAAGGTCAGCTGCCTGCGGTACGAGCAAGGGGACCCGATCGGAGCCGGCGAGTCCGTCGAGTACGCCGACCTCTCGATCCGGCACCTGCGGGCCGGGGTGGTACGGATGATCCTGGTCGGCGGGCTACCTGGATCGGGCAAGTCCACCCTGGCCGGGCTCATCGCGGACCGGCTCGGTGCGGTCGTGCAGGCCACCGACCGGCTGCGCAAAGAACGGGACGGGGTCCCGCCCGGGTCGACGGCGGCCGCTCCGTACCGGTCCGGACTGTACGACCCGGCCCACACCGATCGCACGTACACCGAGTTGCTCCTTCGGGCCGAGCAGCTGCTGGGCGAGGGCGAGTCGGTCGTCCTCGACGCTTCATGGACCGATCGACGCTGGCGCGACCGCGCCAACCGGCTCGCCGAACGCGTCAGCGCGCGAATGAGCCAGATCGAGTGCTGGGCACCACCCGCCGTCCGCCGGGACCGACTGGAGCGTCGCCCCGCCGGCCTGTCCGACGCCGACCCATCGATTGCCGACCGGATGGCGCGCGATGCCGACCCGTGGCCGACGGCAACCCGATTGACGACCACCGAGCCGGCCGTACGCACGCTCGACGAGATGCTCCGTCGCATCGGGATCGAGCCGGCGGATGGCGGCAACCGGTCCGGTGCGGTCGGCGGCCGGGCCGGCCCGTGAGAGGAACCGCCGATCGGCCTGATTCCGGGACCAAAGTCCCTTTCGTCGGTTCACCGTCGTCGGGTTGAGTGATGACTGGCACTTGCGGGACCGGTGACGCCCCGAATCGGGTCGGGCGGCCACCCGTCGATCGGGCTCAAGTGGGTGGTCGCTCAGAAAGAAGGACCCGTTGGCGATGCTCCGGAAGTTCCACCTTTCGATGGTGCCGGTCCACGGAACGCGACGACCGGATCGTGTCGATTCGACGATCGACATCCGTGATCACCGGACGGCTCGGGGTGAGCACACGATGCCCCGGTGGCCCCGGTTCCGGCAGCCGTGGTCCGCCGGGGACGCCGGGCAGCCGGCGGACGGCAGCCGCCGTCGGCCCGGGATTCGGTTGGGGCAGGTGAGATGAGGACCCGGTCCGGGCCGCCGGCGCGCGAGCGGAGCCTGTCGGAGACCTGGGACCGAGCCAGGTTGGACCCGGCGCCGGCCACCCGGTCCGACGCGGAAGAGACGTTGTTCCGGTACTACCTTCCGCTGGCGACTGACCTTGCCCACCGGTACGCGAGCACGCACGGCAATCTGAGCCGGGCGATGCACGCGGCGGAGGTGGGGTTGGCCCGGGCCATTCTCGACTGGCAACACCGCGACTGCACCCGATTCGAATCCTTTGCCCGGCTGTCGATCGACCGAAGCCTGCGTGGCCCCGCTGCCGCTGCTCGTGCACGGTCACCCCGCACCGCGACCGGCCCCGCCCGATGACGGCAGCAGGGAAATCGATGCCCCGACAATTCCTCTCGGCGCCTGCGGGTCCGGCCGCGGCGACCCCTCGCTGGCGGGACCGGGACGTCGCCCGGAGCCTGTGGACCACGATCGACGAACTGACCGCGGAGTTCGGTGGCCGGTACTCCGAGGCGCGGATCATCGGGGTGGCGATCGGAGCACTGCGGGATCTCCGCGGATCGACCGGGGTCGAGGCGCTGCCCGAGCTGATCAGCCGGCTGGTTCGGGTCCGCCTGCTCGATGGGGTCCCTAGCGGCGATCGCGGCGCGGCGTAGCTCACGCAGCGGCCCGCTTCCGGTCGACGCGCCGGACCTGGCCGTCCGGCAAATCGGTCAATTCACCCCTTGCCGCTCGCGTGGTCGGGTGCTTCCATGGAGGTGCCCACCACAGAAACTGGCACCGTTCACGGCGACCCTACGAAAGTCCGGAAGACCACGTCGCCGAGCTTGCCCGGCCGTATCCGGGCGGAGCGAAGCGCCGGGCACCGCACAGCGAGGTGATCATGCCGTTCGACCCGCCGGACCCTGTACAGGAGGAACCGGGGGTGAGCCCACCCCCGTCGACGGATCGCGACCTGACCTTCGCCGACCAGCCTCGGCTCGAACTCGACCAGCTGCTTGCCCAGTTGGTCGACCGCGCGCGGGAAGTCATGGGCACCCAGGACCGGTTACGCGGGCTGCTTCGCGCCAATCAGTCGATCATCGGCGATCGCGGCATGCGCGACGTGCTGGCGCAGATCGTCTCGGCGGCTCGAGAACTGGTAGGCGCCCGGTATGCAGCGCTTGGCGTGCTGGACCGGCACGGCGGCCTCGCCGAGTTCGTGCACGAGGGCATGCCCCCCGAAGCGGTCGGTGCCATCGGCGATCTCCCCAGGGGCAAGGGCCTGCTCGGCGCCCTGATCGACGACCCGCAACCGGTGCGACTGGACGACCTGAGCCGGCATCCGCGCTCGTCCGGGTTCCCGGCCCACCATCCGCCGATGGGCAGCTTCCTGGGTGTGCCGATCCGCATCCGGGACGAAGTCTTCGGCAACCTGTACCTCACCGAGAGCAACCGGGGTGGCTTCACCGGCGACGACCAGGAGCTCGTCATCGCGCTCGCCGCAACTGCTGCGATGGTGATCGACAACGCGCGATTCTACGAGGCCGGTGTGCGCAAGAGCGCCTGGCTGGCGGCCACCGCCGAAGTCACCCGCCGCATGCTGGATCTGGCCGGCGAATCGGCTCCGCTGCAGCTGATCGCCGAGCATGCGTTGCGGCTTGCGGACGCCGACCTGGTCGCCGTGCTGCTTCCCGAGGACGCGCACCGCGCGACGCTGCGGATCGAGACCGCCGTCGCCCGCCCCGACGACCTCGCCACCGCCGACCGGCTCATCGGGACCGTGAGCCCGATGGGGACGACCCTGTCCTCGATGGTCTTCAACACGGGCCGGAGCGTCCGGCTGGACGACGCGAAGGTCCACCCCGGCC
This sequence comes from Nakamurella sp., assembly GCF_044224575.1. Taxonomy (GTDB): domain Bacteria; phylum Actinomycetota; class Actinomycetes; order Mycobacteriales; family Nakamurellaceae; genus Nakamurella. The sequence goes on along the minus strand of NZ_JBGAKE010000025.1, from coordinate 19,357 downwards.
TTCCACCGTCGATGCTGACCGACGTCATGGATGCCGGGCCGATCCTGATCACGCCGTTGCGGGATGCGGACCGGACCCGCGGCGTATTGGCCATTGCCCGCCGAGCCGGCCGGGTTCCCTTCGAGCCCGAGGATCTCGAACTGGCCGGCGGCTTCTCGAACCAGGCCTCCCTCGCCCTCGAGCTGGCCGAGGCCCGGACGGAACGGGAACGCGCCACCATCCTGGACGAACGCGACCGGATCGCCGCCGATCTGCACGACCACATCATCCAGCGGCTTTTCGGGGCGGGCCTGGCGCTGCACGGCGTGGCCGCCCGCCTGACCGGCGACCCGATGCGGGACCGAGTGGTCCGGGTGATCGACGACCTGGACGACACGATCGCCCAGATCCGCACCTCGATCTTTGCCATGCGGCACGCCGGCACCGAGACCCCGGACGGCCTCCGGTCCCGGGTGCTGGCCGCCGTCACCGAGGCCGCGGCCACGCTCGGCCACACCCCGGCCCTCCGCTTCTCCGGGCCGATCGACGCCCTGACCGGGTCCGACCTCGAATCATCACTGTCCGACGACCTCATCGCGGTTCTCCGCGAGAGCTTGAGCAACGTCGCCCGGCACGCACGGGCCCGGCGGGTGGAGGTGGACCTGAGCATCGGCGAACGCCGCCCCCTCGTCGAAGGGACCGAGCAGGCACCCACCTCGAGCTGGCTGACTCTGCAGGTCAACGACGACGGCGTCGGGATGGGGGACACCACCCGGCGCAGTGGCCTGGCCAATCTTGAGCGGCGCGCGCGGCGGCACAACGGCACGATGAGCATCGAGGGCATCCGGCCGAGCGGCACTCGACTGCGGTGGTCGGTGCCGGTCGACGGCTGACGCCGGCCGACCCGGCGTCCCGGATGCATCCCCGGCCCGGGACGGGGTCCGCCCGCCGGCTACTGCACATCGGAATCGGGGCCCGGAACCGACGCAGCGATCTGGGAGTCGATCGAGGCCACGCCGGGCACGGATCGAAGCGCCGAAGCCGCAGCCGCCGTCGGCAGCGAACCGATGATGCACCCGGCCGCCGAGAGAACCCGGTCCACCGTCATCCCGTGCGCCGCGAGTTCGCGCGCGACGGTGGCGATTGATCGCAGGTGGGCGTCGTCCACGGTGACGGTGACATCGGTCATGCATCAACGGTAGGCCGTCCCGGCGGTTGTTCGGCCGGGCCGAAAGTCCCCAGTTGAGAAGCCATGTCGCGACCGATCCGGGACCCGTCCGCCCATCGGGTGGGACCAAGTTCCCTACCGCCGCCGGCCGGGCCGATGCATCGTAGAGAGGTGAGCGAATCGGGTATCCGGCTTCCGGACGCCTCCCGGCTCGACGTCGCACTCGACCGACTCGTGACGTCCGGGCGGTTGACGGCCGATCAGGCCACCGCGGTCCGGGGCGAGTTCGCCTCCACTGCGGATGTATTGGGGTCACCCCCGGCGGCGGAACGGCTGCGGACCGGGTCCGCACTGCCGGCCCCCACCTGGCGGGTGATCCTGCCCGAGGTCGGCGGGTACGTCGGCGCCGCCTTTGTCGCGGCCGCAGCCGCCGTTCTGGTCGGTCCCCATTGGGAGACCCTGTCCCGGGCGGCGCAGGTGTTGCTGTTCGCCGTTCCGGCGGCTCTGCTGATCGGTGCCGGCGTCCTGATCGCCCGGAACGCGCCCGGTGGCTGGAACCCGCACGCCGGCTCGGTGGCCGCCGGGCGCCGCCGGGTGGTGGCGGTCCTGCTCACCGTCGGCGCCGGACTCGGCGCGGCCGCCACCGGTGTGGCCGTCGGCGAGGACGCCACGGACCGGGCCATCTTCACCGCCGCCGCCGTACTCCTGATCGGTGCCTACCTTTTCTGCCGGAGCGCGCTGATCCAGCTCGCCGCCCTGGTGGCCGTCGCGCTAGGGACCCTCTCCTGGACGGCCTGGTGGGCGCAGGAACGTTGGGGCATGTCGAACCCCTCGGTGGCCATTGGTCTGGCCCTCGGTGTGGTCGCCGCCGGGTGGGCGGCCGCGACCATGGCCGGCTGGTTCGACGAGCGGCGGCTCGGCACGATGGGGGCCTACACCGTCGGTTTCGTGGCGGCGGAGATCCTTGCCGTCGGCAGTGAATCCGGCCTGGTGGCTACCGCCGGGTACCTGGCACTGACGGGCCTGGCCGTCAGCGGGTTCGTCGGCTACGTGCGCACCAGGTTCGTCGGCCACCTGATCGTGGGCGTCGTCGCCCTGGCCACAGTGGTCCCCCAGGCCGTCCTGGACTACACCGGCGGGGCGTTCGGCGCCGGCGGCGCGCTGCTGCTCGTCGGCTTGTCGATCGTCGGCGCCAGCCTGATCGGCTTTCGCGTGCGCCGGCGCTGACCGGTTCGGCCCAGCGGACCCGCGGGGTCACGACGCGAGGCCGGCGGCCGTGGGCCGGGATCATCCGGCGCGGCCCGGTCCGGACGGATCCTCGCTCATGACCGCGAGCACCGCGTCGCGCAGCGCAACCGCCGGATTCCGCCCGTCGACCTCCTCGACGTTGCAGAGCGCCACGAGGGTGAGATCGCCTTCGGGCCAATGGTTGACGATCGCGCTGACGCCGGGATCACCGCCGCCATGGCCCCACCGTTCGTCCGGATAGACGTACAGGCCATAACCGTACGACCAGCCGTCCTCGATCGCGGCCTGCCGCTGCGTGGCCGACGTGGTGAGCTCGCCGAGCAGAGTGCCGTCCGCCAGCGCGCGGCAGAAACGCACCAGGTCGGCCGCGGTGCACACGCATCCGCCGTCACTTCCGCCGATCACCGGAACGCTGTGCACGTTGGTCCGTCCGGACGGCCGGTAGTGGGTCGCCGAGTCCGCCCGGGGCTCGTCCGAGCGGTCGAAGGCGCTGGCGGTCATCCCGGCCCGGCGCAGCACCCGCTGCTCGATCACGGTGGCACAGGGTTGGCCGGTCAGTTGTTCGAGCAGCTCACCGAGCAGGACGTAGCCGGCGTTGGAGTAGCGCCAGATCTGGCCCGGCGGGCAGTAGGCCGGCAGCTCGCCGTACAACGTGAGGAAGTCGGCGGGGCGTTCGACGCGGGCCGGTGGGAGGGCGCGCCACAGCGCACCGTAGTCGGCGCAGTAGGCGGGCAGCGACTCGTCCTCCTCGCAGTAGTCGGCGATGCCGGACGTGTGGCAGAGCAGATGATGGACGGTGACATCCGTCGACAGGTGGCGGGGCCGGCGATCGGACGGGACCACGTCGACGACCGGGGTGTGCACGGTCACCCGCCCCCGCGCCACCTGGTCGAGTACCGCAGCCGCGGTGAACATCTTGGTCACCGACGCGGTCTGGAATCGCGTGCGGGGCGTGATCGGAACGCCGTTGGCCCGATCGGCAAGTCCGAGGCAGTGCTGCACGACGGGAGTCCCGGCCTCGGCCAGCAGCACGGTGCCCGAAACGCCGCTCGCCGCGAGATCGTCGAGCCGGCCGATCAGGTGGGTTCGGGCGGAGTCGCCGAGCTGTCGTCCGGACATGCCGCGAGCATGCCCGGATTCGGCCGACCGGGGCAACGCGATTTCCCGGCAGCGCCGGCGCCGCGTGGCGCGATGCCACCGGCGGGGGTGGCGATCGAGGGGCGGTCGCCCGGGTCGCCGCCGGCCACCGGTCGCCGCGGACGCGCGTCGCCGGGGTTAATGACCGATAACCGACAGGGTAGGCTCGGCCCGTGCCCGGTTCACCGAGGAGCGGTCCGCCGACGTCCCGCCGCGAGCAGATCATCGAGGCGGCCGCCGGCCTGTTCGCCGAACGCGGCTTCCACGGGGTCTCGGTCTACGACATCGGTGCGGAGCTGGGGATTTCCGGGCCTGCCCTGTACAAGCACTTCGCGAACAAGGAGGCACTGCTCGGCCAGATCCTGGTCGGCATCAGCGAGCACCTCCTCGCCGAGGGTCGCCGTCGCGCGGACGCCGCCGCGGCGGACGGACCGGCAGCGGTGCTCGAGTCCCTGGTGGACGGGCACGTCGAGTTCGCGTTGACGCGCCCGTCGTTCATCACGGTCCAGTTCCGCGACCTGGCCAGCCTGTCGGAGGCCGATCGGCACACGGTGCGGCGACTGCAACGCAACTACGTCGAGCTGTGGGTCGGCGTGATCCGGCCGGTGGTCGGCGCGGACGAGACGCGCGCCCGCGCCGCGGCGCACGCGGCCTTCGGCCTGATCAACTCGACCCCGCACAGCGCCCGGCTGGGCACCGCTCGGATGGCGAACCTGTTGCGGGCCATGGCCCTGGGCGCCCTGCACGCCGCCGCACCCCAGCCCACCCAGCCCGTCCAGCCCACCCGCAGTTGATCATGGCGTTCTCTGCCGCCCCACCGGCGTGTCGTCGGGGTGTCGAGCAGAGATTGCCATGATCAACGCGGGGGACGGGGACGGTCAGGGGGTGGGGCGGGTCAGGGGAATCAGGGGGCGAAGCGATAGCCCATTCCGGGTTCGGTGAGCAGGTGGCGGGGGCGGGCCGGGTCGTCCTCGAGCTTGCGGCGCAGGTGGGCCATGTACTGGCGCAGGTAGTGGGTCTGGGTTTCGTACCCGGGGCCCCACACCCGCTGCAACAGGCTGGTCTGGGTGATGAGCTTGCCGGGGTGGGCGCAGAGGATCTCCAGCAGCTGCCACTCGGTGCGGGTCAGATGCGGTGCGTCGCCGTCAGCGGCCACGATCGTCCGATCGCCGAGGTCGACCCGGTGCCGGCCGATCGTGACCGTCGGCGTCTCCGCCGGGCCGACGCGGCGGGTGACCGCCCGGATCCGGGCCAGCAGCTCGTCGAGGCTGAACGGCTTGGTGACGTAGTCGTCGGCCCCCGCGTCCAGCGCGTGCACCTTGTCCGAGCTGCCGGCCCGGCCGGACAGCACGATGATCGGGACCGGCGTCCAGCCGCGGAGCGCCCGGATGACGTCGACCCCGTCCAGGTCCGGCAGGCCCAGGTCGAGCACGACCAGATCGGGCGGCCGGGCCGCGGCGGTGCGCAGCGCGCTTTCGCCGTCGTCGGCGGTGTCGACGTCGTAGTGCCGGGCGGCCAGGTTGATTCGCAGCGCGCGCAGCAACTGCGGCTCGTCGTCCACCACCAGCACGCGGGCCGCTCGATCGGTGGCCGGCCGGCCGGCCGGATCGTCCCCCGTCGGCGTGCCCATCACCGGCTCCCCTGGTGTGGCCGCGACCACTCGTCGACCTGGTCGATCAGCACCGCGTCGGCCCGGTCGTCGTCCGGCACCGGGCCGTGCTCCCCGTCCACGACGGGCAGCGCCACCGTCATGGTGAGCCCACCGCCCGGCGTGCTCTCCGGGGTGAGGGTGCCGTTCATGGCTTCGGTCAGCCCGCGCGACAGGGCCAGCCCCAACCCGAGCCCGGTGGTGTTGTCGGTGTCCCCCAACCGTTGGAATGGCAGGAAGATCCGCTCGTGGTCGTCCACCGGGACACCGGGACCGTGGTCGACCACCCGCACCTCGACCCGATCGTCGTGCTCGCTGACGGTGACCGTGGGCGGCCGGTCGGGCGGGCTGTACCGGACGGCGTTGGCAATCAGATTGGCCAGCACGCGTTCCAGCAACGCGGCGTCGGCCCAGGCATCGGGCAGATCGTCCGCCTCCGGCACGACCACCGGACGGCCGAGTTCACCGAGTTCGTCCAGGGCCCGCGGGATCAGCTCGGCCACACTGATCGGCTGCCGGTGGATGGCCATCCCGCCGGCCTGCAGCCGGCTCATGTCCAGCAGGTTCTCCACCAGCCGGGTCAGCCGATCCAACGATTCCTCGGCGGTGGCCAGCAGTTCCGCGCGGTCCGCGGGCGAGAACGTCACGTCCGGGCTGCGCAGGCTGGTCACCGACGCCTTGGCCGCGGCCAGCGGGGTGCGAAAGTCGTGGCTGACGGCGGTGAGCAGCGCGGTGCGTAACCGGTCCAGCTCGGTCAGTTGGCTCAGCTCGGCGGCCTGCGCGGCCAGTCGTTCCTGGCGGAGCGCGACGGCCGCCTCGGCGGCGAACGCCGCCAGCACCCGCCGATCGCCGGCGGCCAGGACCGGCCCGCGCAGGACCAGGGTCAGGTGGTCGTCGATGGGCACGTCGGCGGCGCCGTCCGCGGGTACCGCGCAGGGCGGCCCGCCGACGCAACCCACCACTCGCCAGGCCTGGGGTTCGTGCCGCAGGCCCGGGCCGGCGGCCGTATCGGGGACCCGTTCCAGCAAGGTGACGCTGTCCTGGCCGAACGTCTCGCGCACCCGCTCCAGCAGGGCCGGCAACGGTCGCGCACCGCGCAGGACGCTGCCGGCCAGGGTGGACAGGGTGGCGGCTTCCGCCTGCGCGCGGGTCGCCTGGGTCGTGCGTCGCGCCGCGAGGTCGACCACCAGGCTCACCGCCACCGCCACCAGCACGAACGCGAGCAGGGCGAGCAGGTTCTCGCCCTGGGCGATGGTGAACTGGTGGATCGGCGCGACGAAGAAGTAGTTCAGCAGCAGGAAGCCGAGCACCGCCGCGAGCACGGCGGGCAGCAGGCCACCGACCAGGGCGACCGCGACCACCCCCAGCAGCAGCGTGAGGATGTCGCTGGGCAGGCTCAACTGCCCGCGGAGCAGGGTCAACAGGAGCGTCAGCGCGGGCATACCGACGACCGCCACCACGAAGCCGGCGGTCTGCCGGCGCCGGGTCAGCGCCCCGCGGCCGGTGAACCGGACCCGGTGCCGACGGGCCGGAGCCTGCTCGTGGGTGACCAGGTGCACGTCGATCGCGCCCGACCCGGCGGTGGTCGTCACACCGACCCCCCGGGTGAACAGCTGGGCGATCCGGCCGCGCCGGCTGGCCCCCAGCACCAGTTGGGTTGCGTTCACTCCGCGGGCGAAATCCAGCAAAGCAGAGGGAATGTCACTGCCGATCACCTGGTGGAAGGTTCCGCCGAGACTCTCCACCAGGGTGCGCTGCCGGCCCAGGTGCACCGGGCCGGGCCCGGTGAGCCCGTCGGCCCGGGCGATGTGCACGGCGACCAGGTCGGTGCCCTTGGTGCGGTCGGCGATCCGGGCCGCCCGCCGGATCAGCGTGTCGCCCTCGGGGCCACCGGACAATGCGACCACGACCCGCTCGCGGGCCTCCCAGGTGTCGGTGATGTGGTGGTCGGCGCGGTACCGGTCGAGCTGGTCGTCCACCTTGTCGGCCAGCCAGAGCAGGCCGAGCTCGCGCAGGGCCGTCAGGTTGCCGACCCGGAAGTAGTTGCTCAGGGCCGCGTCGACCTTGGTCGGGGCGTAGATGTTGCCGTGCGCCATCCGCCGCCGCAGCGCCTCGGGAGTCATGTCGACCAGTTCGATCTGGTCGGCCCGGCGGACGATCTCGTCCGGCACGGTCTCCCGTTGCGGCACGCCGGTGATCTCGGCGACCACGTCGTTGAGCGACTCCAGGTGCTGGATGTTCACCGTGGTAATCACGGTGATCCCGGCGTCCAGCAGTTCCTGGACGTCCTGCCACCGTTTGGCGTGGCGGCTGCCGGGCACGTTGGTGTGCGCCAGTTCGTCGACCAGCGCCACCTGCGGGCGGCGGGCCAGCACGCCGTCCAGGTCCATCTCGGCGAACTCGGCGTCCCGGTACCGCACCACCTTCCGGGGCACCTGCGCCAACCCGTCCAGCAGGGCCTCGGTCAACGGCCGGCCGTGGCTCTCGACCAGTGCCACCACCACGTCGGTGCCCCGCTCCAGCCGCCGGTGCGCCTCTTCGAGCATCTTGTAGGTCTTGCCCACCCCGGGAGCGGCGCCCAGGTACACCCGCAGCCGACCTCTCGTCGCCACCGGCTCACCTCCGTCCACCCGGTCGCCCATCACCCACTGAACGGGTACCGCTGATCCAACTCCATGTTGAGCTCCAGCGCGTTGACGGTCGGCTCACCGAGGAAACCCAACGTCCGGCCGGCGGTGTGCTCGGCGATCATGGCCCGCATGGTCGCGTCGTCGATGCCCCGGGCCCGGGCCACCCGGCCGGCCTGCAGCGCCGCGTACTCCGGGCTGATGTCGGGATCCAGCCCGCTGCCGCTGGCGGTCACCGCGTCAGGGGGCACGGCCGGGACGTCCGGTGCATCACCGCGGATCGGGGTGATGACGCCGCCGGAGTAGTCCGTCCCCGGGGTCGCACACTCCACGGCCACGCCCTGGTAGCGGCCCAGGAACGGGGCCGCCGGGCAGGGTTCGTTGACGCTGATCACCCGGGTCACCTGGCCGGTCAGCCCGTCGGCGTGGAAGACCGAGAGCACCGCGCCGATCCCGTCGGCGGTGCAGTACGGCCGGCCGCCGTCGACGCCGTTCAGTTCCCCGGCGGCCCGGCTGCGTGCGCACACCTGGGTGAGCAGGGATGCGGGCGAGCCATCCACCGTACCGTCGACGACGTTCTCCGGGCCGAGGTTGGACGCGCCCGACGCCGTCGGGTCGTATCCGCCGGCGGACGGCCGGGTCTGGAAGTACTGGACGAGGGCATGGCCGTCGGCATCGGTGAACGACTGGCCGATCAGGGCGCTGCCGACCACTGCTCCACCGGGGTCGACGACGAGTGACCCGTCGGCCCTGCTCTGCAGGCCGGGGAACTGGGCGATGGCGAGCACGGCCAGCGGGTAGCCGATGCCGAGCAGCACGGTGAACACGAGCAACGCGCGCAGGGCGGCCAGGTGGTGGGACACGGCGGTGGGGAGGCGCATCACGAGATCCCGGGGATGAGGGAGACGACGAGGTCGATGAGCTTGATGCCGATGAACGGAGCGATGATGCCGCCGAGCCCGTACACCAGCAGGTTGCGCCGGAGCAGCACCGACGCACTGCCTGGGGTGTACCGGACACCGCGCAGGGCAAGGGGAATCAGCACCACGATGATGATCGCGTTGAAGATGACGGCGGACAGGATCGCCGACGTCGGGCTGGACAGCCGCATGATGTTGAGCGCGTCCAGGCTGGGGTAGACCGCGACGAACATGGCCGGGATGATCGCGAAGTACTTGGCGATGTCGTTGGCGATGGAGAAGGTGGTCAGCGCCCCGCGGGTGATCAGCAGCTGCTTGCCGATCTCCACGATCTCGATCAGCTTGGTCGGGTCGGAGTCCAGGTCGACCATGTTGCCGGCTTCCTTGGCCGCGGACGTCCCGGAATTCATCGCGACCCCGACGTCGGCCTGGGCCAGCGCGGGAGCGTCGTTGGTGCCGTCCCCGGTCATCGCGACCAGCCGGCCGCCGGCCTGCTCCTGCTTGATGAGGGCCATCTTGTCCTCGGGCGTCGCCTCGGCGAGGAAGTCGTCGACGCCCGCCTCCTGCGCGATACTCCTTGCCGTCAACGCATTGTCGCCGGTGATCATCACCGTGCGGATGCCCATCCGGCGCATCTGGTCAAACCGCTCGCGCATCCCGGACTTGACCACGTCCTTGAGGTGGACCACGCCGAGGGACCGGGCCGGTTGGCCGGGAACCAGCTCGGCGACCACCAGCGGGGTGCCCCCGCCGGCACTGATCCCGTCCACCAGCGGGCCGATGCTCGTCAGCGCCCGACCGCCGTTGTCGCGGACCCAGGCCATCACCGCGCTCGCCGCGCCCTTGCGGACCTGCCGCAGGCCCCCGCCGGCCGGCAGATCGACGCCGGACATGCGGGTCTGCGCCGTGAACGGCACCCACCTCGCGCCGGCCAGTTCGCCCGGATGGCGTTCACGCAACCCGTAGGCCGACTTGGCCAGCACCACGATCGAACGGCCCTCCGGGGTCTCATCGGCCAGGCTGGAGAGCTGCGCCGCGTCCGCCAGCTCGTCCGCGGACACCCCCTCGACCGGCAGGAACTCGCTGGCCTGCCGGTTCCCCAGGGTGATGGTGCCGGTCTTGTCGAGCAGGAGCGTGTTCACGTCGCCGGCGGCCTCGACGGCCCGCCCGGACATGGCCAGCACGTTGCGCTGCACCAGCCGGTCCATCCCGGCAATGCCGATCGCGGACAGCAGCGCGCCGATCGTGGTGGGAATGAGACAGACGAGCAGGGCGACCAGCACGACCCCGGTCAGCCCGGCCGCGCCGAGCGCCGCGGAATCCACCGATGCCGGGTTCTGCGCCTTCGAGTAGATGGCCATCGGCTGCAGGGTGGCCACGGCGAGCAGGAAGACGATCGTCAACGAGGCCAGCAGGATGTTCAGGGCGATCTCGTTCGGCGTCTTCTGCCGGTTCGCCCCCTCGACCAGTCCGATCATCCGGTCCAGGAAGCTCTCCCCCGGCCGTTGGGTGATCCGGACGACGATCCGGTCCGACAGCACCTTGGTGCCGCCGGTGACCGCGGACCGGTCACCGCCGGACTCGCGGATCACCGGCGCCGATTCTCCGGTGATCGCCGACTCGTCGACGCTGGCGATGCCCTCGACGACATCCCCGTCACCGGGGATGATTTCGCCGGCCTCGACCACCACCACGTCGTCGACGGTGAGCTGGGCGGCCGGCACGCCCATTTCGGCCGCGGTCGTCGAGCCGGGTGTCCAGCCGGTGAGCCGGCGCGCCACGGTGTCCTGCTTGGCTTTGCGCAGGGAGTCGGCCTGCGCCTTGCCCCGGCCTTCGGCGACCGCTTCGGCCAGGTTGGCGAACAGCACGGTCAGCCACAACCAGACGGTGATCGACCAGGCGAACACCGACGGCTGCACGAGCGCCAGCACGGTGGTGAAGACCGAGCCGATCTCCACGATGAACATGACCGGGTTACGCCACAGGGTCGCGGGGTTCAACTTGCGCAGGGCGTCCGGCACGGATCGGACCAGCTGCCCGGGGTCGAGCAGGCCGCCGCCGACCCGGCGCGGGCCCGGCGCTGCCGTCGCGGTCGAAGCCGGATCGGCGGGCACGGTCGTGATCGACATCGGCGTTCTCCTACAGACCCTCGGCCAGCGGGCCGAGAGCGAGCGCGGGCAGGTAGGTGAGGGCGACCAGGACAACGGTGACCCCGACGAGCATGCCGACGAACAGTGGTTGATAGGTCTTGAGCGTGCCCGCGGACTCCGGCGTGGGTTGCTGCGCGGACAGCGAACCGGCCAGGCCGAGCACCAGGATGATCGGCACGAACCGGCCGAGCAGCATGGCCAGGCCAAGTGCGGTGTTCCACCATGGGGTGTTGACCGACAGGCCGGCGAAGGCCGACCCGTTGTTGTTGCCGGCCGAGGTGAAGGCGTACAGGATTTCCGACAATCCGTGCGGCCCGGCGTTCAGTGTGGCGTCCTGCCTGCCGGTGGCGAACGCGGTGGCGGTCCCGACCAGCACCACCATCGGCGTCACCAGGAAATACATGGCGGCGAACTTCATCTCGCGGGCACCGATCTTCTTCCCCAGGTACTCCGGGGTGCGCCCGACCATCAGCCCGGCGATGAAGACGGTGACGACCGCCAGCACCAACATCCCGTACAGCCCGGACCCGGTCCCCCCGGGCGCGACCTCGCCGAGCATCATGTTGACCAGCGGCACGCCGCCGCCCAGTGCGGTGTAGGAGTCGTGGAACGAGTTCACCGCGCCGGTCGAGGTCAGGGTGGTGGCCGCCGCGAAGGTCGCGGACTGCGGGACGCCGAAACGGGTCTCGACACCTTCCGCCGCCGCCCCGACCGCCTGCGGCACGGTCCCGCCGTGCGCGAGTTGCAGGGCGTTCAGCGTGATCACGCTGCCGATGGCCAGCACGCCCATGACGGCGACGATCGCGTAGCCCTGCCGGTTGTCGCCGACCATCCGGCCGAAGGTGCGCGGCAGCGCGAACGGGACCACCAGCAGGAGGAACACCTCGAGCCAGTTCGTCCAGCCGGTCGGGTTCTCGAAGGGGTGCGCGCTGTTGGCGTTGTAGAACCCGCCGCCGTTCGTGCCCAATTCCTTGATCGACTCCTGGCTGGCCACCAGCCCGCCGGTCAGGTGCTGGGTGCCACCCGCGAGGGTGACGACATCCGTTCCGGCCGAGAGGTTCTGCACCACACCGCCGGCGATCAGCACGATCGCGCCGACGACCGCGACCGGCAGTAGCACCCGGAGCACGATGCGGACCAGGTCGACCCAGAAGTTGCCGAGCCGGTCGGTGGCCCGGCGGGCGAACCCGCGGACCAGCGCGGCGGCGACCGCAATGCCGACCGCCGCGGACACGAAGTTCTGCACCGCCAGACCGGCCGCCTGCACCAGGTAGCCCATCGTCGTCTCGCCCGAGTACGACTGCCAGTTGGTGTTGGTGACGAAGCTGACCGCCGTGTTCCAGGCCTGGTCCGGCGCCACCGCATCGAAGCCCAGGGACAGGAACAGGTGATCCTGCAGCCGTTGCAGTCCGTAGAGCAGCAGCACCGACACCGCCGAGAAGGCCAGCACGCTCCGGGCATAGACCCCCCAGGTCTGCTCGCCATCGGCGTCCACCCCGACCAGCCGGTAGATGCCCCGCTCCACCCGGGAGTGGCCGGCCGGGGTGAGCACCCGGTACAGGTAGTCGCCGGCCGGGCGGTAGACCAGGGCCAGCACCAGGATCAGGGACGCGATGAACAGCACGCCCGCGGTCGCCGTCGTCATCTCAGAACCGCTCCGGGAACAGCAGGGCGGCCACCAGGTAGCCGACCAGCCCGATCGCCAGCACGGCACCGACCACATTCACCCACGTCACAGCCGTTCCACCGCCCGCACCAGCAGGCCGAGGACGACGAACGCGAGCACCGTCAGCAGCAGGAAGATCAGATCGGACACGAGAACCCCTGAGAACCGGCGCGGCCGAGGATCGGCCGCCGGAGCCCATGTAAGACCCGCATCCCCGGTCGGCGGCCCGTTTTCACGAAATCTCTACGCGCCGGAGCCGGGATTTCACGTTTTCGATACGGCGGCGCCCGGCGGCCGGGAGTTGGATCGGTGGGGTGAGGATCGACGTGAATCGAGGGGCCCTGCGCGGATCGCTGATCGGTGCCTCCGTCGCCGTCCCGCTGCTGGTCTGCTGGCTGCTCTCGTTCGGCCGCGGCACGATCGCGAGCACCACCGCGGTGCTGGTGCTGGTGCTGGTGGTGGTCGCCGCCGCCGCCACCGGCAGCCGACCGGCCGGGATCGCCGCCGCGCTCGCCTCGACCGTGGGCTTCGACTTCTTCCTCACCGAGCCGGTGCATACCTTCACCATCACCGACTCGGACGACGTCGAGACGGCGGTGCTGCTCCTGCTGGTGGGCGCCGCCGTCGGCGAGATCGCGCTCTGGGGGCGACGGCAGCAGGCGCACGCCAGCCGCGAACAGGGTTACCTCGACGGGTTGCTCGGCACCGCCGGTGCAGTGGCGGCCGGCGCCACGGCCAGCGGTGAGGTGGTGGATCTGGTCCGCGCCCAGCTCGTCGCCCTGCTGCAGCTCGACACCGCGCGATTCGACCCGGCGACTCGATTCGGTCTGCCCACCCTGAACGGTGACGGCACCCTGATCCGCGCCGGCCATCCCGTGGACGTGACCCGCAAGGGCCTGCCCACCGACACCCAGGTGACCCTGCCCGTCCGGCACGGCGGCACCGTCTACGGGCACTACCTGCTCACCGCCGCCACCCGGGTCGTCCGGCCCAGCCGTAGCCAGCTGCGCGTTGCGGCCATGCTGGCCGACCAGGCCGGTACGGCGCTGGCCACCGATGCCCGCGCCGGGTGAACGGGAGGCGGCGCGGCGGGCCGCGCGGACGAAGTCGGCGACATCCGTCCCACCCGTCCCATTCCCGGTCAGTTGATCCGCGCCGGCGTAGTTGATCCGCGCGGGGAGGGGTCGACATGTCTTCAGGCGGACCGGCCCGGGACATGGATCGGCCCGGGACACGTGGTTCGTGTCCCGGGGCCGATCACGCGTGGTGCCGGTGGTCCGGCGTCCGAGGGATCAGCCGACGGCCGGCCCGAAGTACCACTGCTGGTTCCAGTCACCGTTGTAGTACCACTGGTCGATGGCCGCACCGGCATTGGTGCTCGCCCCGGCGACATCGGCGAACAGACCGGTGGCCCGGTTCTGCACGGTCTTGGTCTGGCCCAGCAGGCTCTGGCCCTGGTACACGTTCAGGAACCACTGCTGGCCGGGGTTGCCGGTGCAGGCGACCTGGATCAGCTGCTGGCCGGCGCCGTAACCGGGTGCCGCCAGGCACTTGCCGCTGTTCCGGTTGACCAGTTCGGCGTACCCGCTGTCGGTGGGCAGCACGTACCACTGCTGGTTGTGGCCGCCGTTCCAGACCCATTGCAGCAGCGGCGCACCGTCCGCGGTGCTGCCGTAGGAGACGTCCCAGAGCAGCGGGGCGGAGTACCACGGGTGCGACGACGGCGAGTAGGCGCCCGAGTTGAACACGCTGGCCAGGGCGTCCAGGGTGCTGGAGCCGGCAGCACCGATGGACGTCATCACGTTGTAGATCGCGGCCTGCCCGTCACCGAACGCGTTGGTCAGCGCGGCCTGGATCGTCTGCGCCGGGACCCCGATCTGCTGGAATGCGACGGCCACCTGGCGATCGGTGTCGCCGAACACGGCGTGCAGGGTGCCGGCGACGCTGGTCGCGGTGTTGCCCAGGCCCAGCAGCACGGAGGCGATCCGGGCGTCGGCGTCGCCGTAGAAACGAACCAGCAGGTTGGTGATCTGGGTCTGCTGGTAGCCCAGCTGGGACAGCGTGGACGCGACCTGGCTATCCGCGGCGCCGAGCACGGACTTCACCGCGGAGATCGCGGTGTCGACGCTGAAGCCGGTGCTCAGCAGCACCCGCATGACCTTGTCATAGCCGTCGCCGTAGGCGTTCTGCAGGGCGCCGGCGATCTGGTTCGGCGTGGCCCGCAGGGTGTTCAGCGCCGCGGCGGCCTGCGCGTCGGTCCAGCCGTACGCGTTCTTGAACGCCCGGGCGACCTGAGCCGCGTCGCCTTGAAGCTGCTGCCAGAGCGCGCCGCTGGTGGTGGAGTAGCTGAAGGGCACCGAGCCGAGCGGTACCCCTTCGATCGTGACCGACGCATTGCCGGAGGCCGAGAACGACGCACCGCTGCCGCTCACCGACACCGACCCGGCCAGGTCCGCGCCGGCCTGCAGGTACTTCGGCTGCCCACCGGCGATGTGCAGGGAGACGGCCGCGTTGGCCATCGACGCGGAGGCACCCTCGTCGATGCCGGCGAGGAACGAGATGCCGGTGTACTTGTCGGTGAACCCGCCGTGGAAGCTGAAGTCCGCCTGCGGGTTCGCCGGGTTCGCCGACAGATTGATCTTCAGATCCGTGTTGTTCAGGGTGACCGGTCCGACCGCGAAGTTCCCGACGCTGGCATCGGCGGTCAGGCTCGGGTACGGCAGCACGGCCACGTTTCCGTCGACGTGCACCGGAACCCCGGCGACGGTGCTGTCGAAGACCACCGTCGCGCCCGGGTTGATGGCGTGACCCGTGGCGTCGTTTCCGCCCAGCGGGGCGAACAGCAGCTGCGCCGTGTTGACCTGGACCGAATCCGGCAGGGAGGCCGGGATCGCATTGCCGGCGACGGACTTGACGATGGTGAACGGCTTGAGCGCGATACCGTTCGGGTTCTGCGCGGTCTTCTGACCGACGATCGAGACGCCCAGGATGGGGTTGTTCACGTCAAAGACGAGGTTCAGCGATGACGTCGCGCCGTCCTGGATGCCGATGGCGTCATTCCAGGCCTTCGGCAGCTTCAGGTTGTCGACCTTGAAGGCCAGGGTGGGCACCGGAAGGCCCGCCGTCGTCGGGCTGATCTCGACGCCGATCTTGCCGGCGACCTCGCCCACCGACAGGCCCTTGATGCCGAACGCGTCGGTCCACGGGCCGCCCAGGCCGGTGATGTCGAACTGGATGGAGACCGACACCGCGCCCTCGGTGCTGACGCCGAGGCTGCCGCCGAGCGTCACCTCGACCTGCGACGTCTGGCCGTCCGGGTAGAGCTTGGGAATCGTCACGAAGGCCGAGCCGGACACGGTCAGCGTGCCGCTGGAGGCGCCCAACTGGAATCCCAGCGTCAGGTCGTTCACATAGGCCGACGCGCCACCCGGGGTGTCCTGCTTGAACAGCTTGGCGCCCTGGTCGGCGGCGCCGAACTGCAGATGGGCGCTGGCGGCGAAGCCGTTGTTGGACAGGGTGGCCCGGACCGCGATGGTCTTCGGGGTGGGCAGCTGCAGGTTGTTCAGCGCCGCGCTGACCGCGCCGGTGGGCTGGTAGTTCAGCAGCAGCGTGATCCCGGCCGGCAGGGTGAACGGGTCGCCGGTGGCACCGACGGTGGTCGGGTCGAAGGCGGGGACCTGCTTGCTGGCCAGCACCAGGGTGCCATTGCTACCCGTGGCGCCGACCCCGAGCGCACCCAGGTCGACCCCGGCCGATGCGGTGAAGCTGCCGTCGTCGGCGAAGTTCAAGGTGACCGGGACGTGCACCGTGTGCGCACTGTCGGGGGTCACCGTCAGGGTCGCCTGGGCGGTCACCGCGACCTTGGCCTGGGCGGTGCCGACGCCGGTACCGGTGATCGACACGGACGGGTTGTCGATCGAGAAGCCGCCGGTGTTGGGCAGCGTGATGGTCGGGGAGCTCGCGGTGATCTGGAAGGACTTCGCGGCCGGTACCACGCAGGCCTGCGCGGTGCCGCTGATGCCGGCGGCGGCGTCGGCCAGGCCGCCCTGGACGTCGAACCAGACCTGCCCGGGATCGGCGGCGGGACAGGCCAATCCGCTCGGCACGGCGGCGTTGGAGACCTCGACGTGGGTGAGCGACAGGGTGGCGCCGCCGGTCGTCCAGCTCCCGGTGTCGTCACCGGCGACGTCGAAGGTGATCTTGCCTGCAGTGTCGGTGATCGATCCGGTGAACGCCGGGCTGATGGTCAGGCCGTCGATCGGGCTGAAAGCCTCGGTGTTGACAGTGTCATTCGCTTTCAGCGACCAGTTCTTGCCGTCCTTGATCGCGCCGCTGACGGAGACCGTGAAGGCCGTCGCGCCGGAGCCGAGAACCGCGCTGCCGCTGATGCTCAGTCCGGTGTCGGTGGCCAGGGTGACCGTGCTGCCGCCCTTGACGGTGAGCACCCCGTCGGCGACGACCGCGTCCGCGCTGAGCGTTCCGGTCAGCGAGGCGGCGAGCGTGCCGCCCGTGTAGGACAGCGACCCGGACACCCCGACGGTGGCGCCCAGCACCGAGATCCCGGTGACGTCGACGGTCGCGGTCAGGTCGGTGCCGGACAGGTCGGTGGTGTCGGCGTGGGCGATGGTGACGGTCAGCGAACCGCCGAGCCCGTTGGTGGCGGCCACGTTCGCGGTGAGGGTCAGGGTCTTGGTCGACTCGTCGATCGTCACCGTCGCGCCGGTGAAGGACACGGACTGACCGGCGACCGGCAGCTGGAACGGGATCGCCGGCGATCCGGCGTCGACCGTGAGCACCGAGCCGTTCAGGGTGCCGGTGACGGTGCCGGAGCCCACGTTGAGCTGCAGGCCGGCCAGCAGGCTGCGCGCCGCCGACGACAGCGTGAAGGTGGTGGCCGGTGCCGCGGTGGCATCGGTGGGGCCGGCGCTCGAGGTAGGGACGGGCGTCGCGACCGACGGCGCCGATGCGGAGGTCGGCGCCGGCGCGGCGGACGTCGGTGCGGCGGCCGGTGCCGCGGCGGCCGGTGCCGGACTCGGCGCCTGGGCGGCCACCGGGGCAGGCGTGACCGGGGCGGGCGTGGTCGCTGGGGCGGCGGGCGCCGGAGCCGGATCGGCGGCCGGGGCCGGGCTGTCGGCGGTGGTGACCGGCGCCGTCGCCACCGGGGCGGCGGCGAGGGCGACCCCGAGTGGATTCACGGACGCCGCGGCCGGGGTCACCGGCAGCACACAGATCGTGGCGGCAGTGGATACCGCGAGCAGGCTGAGCAGGCTGCGCCGGGCCAGGACGCGCAGGGCGACCGGCCCTTCGCGGTTGATTCGTCGGGACATTCGATTTCCTCGGGTCAGGGAGAATTGCGGACCAACAAAGGTTCGCTTTTCGACCCGAGGAAATCGATGGTGCGCACTACCAGGTTGATTCGGGGGTGCACGCACCCCTGAAGAGTTATCGAACCGACACGGCGAAATAGGTATCAGGTTCGACAGTGCCTGCTGCGGGCAGCCTTCCGGTTCACATCAATTGATGATGAGATCCCGACCGTGGCCGATCGGCCCGCCGCGTTCGCGATCGGCCGGCGGTGCCTGACCCGGAATGGGCGGGGCAGCCGGCGGTGGCGGCGGCGGAATGAGCGGGGCGGCCGGCCGTGCCGTGGGGGCAGCCGCCGCCGGCGCTGCCGTGGGCGCGGCCGGCGGTGCCGTGGGCGGGTCGGCGGTCTGCGCCGTGGGCGTGCTGCGCTCCAGAAAGCGGAGCAGTTCGACGGGGAACGGCAGGACCAGGGTGGAGTTCTTCTCCGCCGCGACCGACACGATCGTCTCCAGCAACCGCAGTTGCAGGGCGCCCGGTGTGTCCGCCATCGTGCCGGCGGCCTGGGAGAGCTTCTCGGACGCCTGGAGTTCGCCGTCGGCGGAGATCACCCGGGCCCGGCGTTCGCGCTCCGCCTCGGCCTGCCGGGACATCGAGCGTTTCATGGCCTCCGGCAGCGCGACGTCCTTGATCTCGACCCGGTCGATATGGATCCCCCAGTCCAGCGCCGGGCTGTCGATCATCAATTCCAGCCCCTGGTTGAGGCGCTCGCGATTGCTCAGCAGGTCGTCCAGATCGCTCTTGCCGATCACCGAGCGCAGCGACGTCTGCGCGACCTGGGAGACGGCGAACATGTAGTCCTGCACGTTGACGGTGGCCAGCACCGGATCGAGGACCCGGAAGTACACCACCGCGTCCACCCGCACCGTGACGTTGTCCCGGGTGATGCCGTCCTGGGCCGGTACCGGCATGGTGGTGATCTGCATGTTGACCTTCCGCAGCCGGTCCACCACCGGCAGCATGGTCGTCAGGCCCGGTCCGCGGACACCGTCCCGGAGCCGGCCGAGCCGGAAGACCAGGCCCCGTTCGTACTGCTGCACCACCCGGGCGGACATCGCCGCCGCGCTGACGAACAGGACCAGCGCCACCAGAATCACGATCCACCAGAGGTACATGAGAACCCACCTCCGACCGGCGTTCGAGACGGCCTCCATCCGAGGCTAACCCTCGGTCGGGCCGGGCGGGGGTGCGTCGGTCAGTCGAGCAGGGCCGGCACGTCGAAGTCCTGCTTGCGGACGAACCGGGCGGCCCCGCAGCCGTCGACGCCGGGTAGATCGGCGCGTTCGTAGGTCGACACCAGGACGATTCGAACGCCGGGCCGGGCCCGCAGGATCCGCCGGCAGGCCTCCGTCCCGTCGATGCCGGGCAGCCGGACGTCCATCACGATCAGGTCGGGCGCCAGCTCGTCCGCGAGGTCGACGGCCTGCTCACCGGAGCCCGCCTCGCCGACCAG
>NZ_JBGAKE010000024.1:0-89504 GCF_044224575.1 Nakamurella sp. | reverse complement strand
TCGGCCGGGACGCCCAGCGCCCGCTCGAAGCCGGCGGGAATGACGAGGTCGGACGGGGACAGATCGTGGATGGACGAGTGACCCAACCCCAGCACGGCGGAATCGATTCCGCTGCGCAGGATGTCGAGCACGTTCTCCACGCCGGCCTGGCCGTTGGCCCCGAGACCCCACAGGTAGGCGCGGCCGATCATCACCGCGCGGGCGCCGAGGGCGACCGCCTTGACCACGTCGCTGCCGCGGCGGACCCCGCCGTCCAGCACGATTTCCACCGTGTCGCCGACGGCATCGACGATCGCCGGCAGCGCCCGGATGGAGGCCGGGGTGCTGTCCAGGTTGTTGCCGCCGTGGTTGGACACAGAGATGGCGCTGACCCCGGCGGCCGCGGCGGCCTTGGCGTCGTCGACCCGGCAGATGCCTTTGAGCATCAGCGGACCGCCCCAGATCTCGACGAGCCAGGCGACGTCGTCCCAGGTGGGCGGAGGCGTCTGCATCCACTCGTAGTAGGCGCCGAAGAAGGTCGGGGGCTGCTCCCCGGGCGGCACCAGGTTGGGCACGGTCAGATCCGGGATGGTGAAGGTCTTGCCGAACGACCACAACCAGCGCGGGTGGGTGATCGCCTCCGGCGCGTAGTCCCACATCGCCTTCAGGTTGACCTTCTCCGGGATCTTCGGACTGCCCCAGTCGCGCCCCATGGAGAACGACCAGTCCAGGGTGAGGATCAGACCCTTGGCGCCGGCGGCGCGGGCCCGCTCGACCCGCTGCTTGATGACGTCCCGGGTACCGGACCAGTAGACCTGGAAGAAGGTCTGCGGGTTGGCCGCGGCGACCTCCTCGATCGACTTGCTGGCGTACGAACTCAGGCCCATCGCGGTCCCGCGGGCGGCTGCGGCCCGGGCAACGGCCACCTCGCCGTCCGGGTCGACCGCCTGAACACCGGTCGGCGAGATGATGACGGGGAGCGAGATCTCCTGTCCCATCACCGTCGTCGACAGATCGCGCTTGGCCGACAGGCCCGCCACGTGCGGCGCGAAGCCCAGTTCGCCGAACGCCGCCTGGTTGTCGGCGATCGTCAGGCCCTTCTCGGAGCCGGCGACCAGCGCCATGTAGACGGACTTCGGAAGTCGCTTCTTCGCGCGCCGTTGCGCCTCGGCAACGGTCTCGAACCACTTGCTACCCACGGCGAGGCCTTTCTCCAGTGGAAGGATCACCCTTTCGCGGGCGAAAGGGTCGGGAACGGACGGTCAGGTCCGGGGCTCGGCGGCCGTGGCCGCCGAGCTCCGGTCGGGGAAATATGCTGGGCGGCGGGCGTCCCCTACCGGCCCACTCCGGCCGACGCCCGCACGGGAGCCAAGCCGGCCAAAGGGTTCTCGTCACAGCTGCGATCGGGGCGGGTGCGGAGGGTCAACATGACCGGGCCGTTCTTGAGCTGCTTGGCGTGCGAGTGGTCCTCGGACGGCTTGGGGGACGCACCGGGCGTCACCTTGGACAGCGCGAGCTCGCCGAAGCCCTTGACGCACTCGGGGTCCGGACCGTCCAGCGGCAGGCCGGTGAAGAACTTGGCGGCCATGCAGCCGCCGCGGCAGGCGTCGAACGCCGAGCAGGACGCGCAGGCCCCGCCGCTCTGCGGCTGCCGCAGCTCCAGGAACAGATCGGACTCGCGCCAGACCGTTTGGAAGCCACCGGGCGACCGCACGTTGCCGGCCTTGAACCGGTCGTGAATGGCGAACGGGCAGGCATAGACGTCACCGACCGGATCGATCAGGCAGACCACCCGACCGGCGCCACACAGATTCAGGCCCGGCAATGCCTCGCCGTAGGCGGCCAGGTGGAAGAACGAATCCCCGGTCAGCACGTTCTCGCCGTTGGCCACCAGCCAGTCGTAGAGCTGGCGCTGCTGGGCCGCGGTCGGGTGCAACTCGTCCCACACATCGGCCCCTCGCCCGGACGGGCGTAGGCGGGTCAGCCGCAACTGGGCCTGGTAACGATCGGCGATCGCCTTGAACGCGTCCAGCTGGTCGAGGTTCTGCCGGGTACAGACGACGGAGATCTTGAACCCGACCATGCCCGCCGCGGCCAGGTTCTCCATGGCCCGGATGGCAGTGGCGTAGGAGCCGCGGCCGCGCACGTAGTCGTTGACCTCGGCGGTCGCCCCGTCCAGGGAGATCTGCACGTCGACGTAGTCGCTGGCGGCCAGCCGCTGCGCCACCTCTTCGTTGATCTTGATGCCGTTGGTCGAGAACTTGACCCCGACCTTGTGCGCCGTGGCGTAGTCCACCAGCTCCCAGAAGTCGGGCCGCACCGTCGGCTCGCCCCCGCCGATGTTGACGTAGAAGACCTGCATCCGCTCCAGCTCGTCGATCACGGCCTTGCACTCCGCAGTCGTCAGCTCCCGCGGATCGCGCCGGCCGGAACTCGAAAGACAGTGCGCGCAGGCCAGATTGCAGGCGTAGGTGAGTTCCCAGGTCAGGCAGATCGGCGAGTCCAGGCCCAGCGCGAAGTGATCGACCAACGGCAGGACGGCAGTGGTCATGAGTGACGCTCCCTGATGGTTTCGGTCGCGGCCAACGTGGCCAGGGCCCGCTCGAACATGGACAACCGATGGGGATCGGTGATGCCGGCGGCGCGGCAGGCGGCACTCGCCGTGGGGTGATCGGCCAGGGAGCGGACCACCGTCACCAGGTCGCGATCCTTGAGGAAGGACAGGCGCCTGGTCTTGAACGAATAGAGCAGGGCCCCGAACGGCTCAGGCCGGACCTCAACGGCCGGATGCAGTTCGTAGGGCAGATCGGGCACGAAGGGGGGCAGGACACCCGCATCGTCCGACCCCGGGGTCGGAATCTGCGTCGGCGCGCCGATCGCGACGGTACTCATCATTGAACCTCCGTATCGAGGGCGTTCCGCGATATTTCCGGGCCGCGGCCTTTCCCGCGTGCGAGATGGCAGCGGCCAACCGGCCACCCGAAGCGGCCGGGAGTGACGGGCCCGAGGGACACCGGAGGGTGGGCCGGCGGTGGCGGGCAGGTGGGGCGGGACGGTCCGGGGCCGGTGGGGGCTGGCCCGCGGCCCCGGCCGTCCGCTACCCGACTCGGCTCAGTAGACGCCGCACATGCCGTCGATCGAGACGTCCTCGACCAGCAGGTCGCTGGTCACCAGAGACGCGTCCTGGACTTCCGCGCTCTTCGAAACCTTCTCGTCGACAGTGACTTCCGGCATGACCAACCTCCATGGTCCGATACTGCGGGGATGACAACGGCAGTGCTCCGTGTCACAATGGACGGTATTGGCACCCAGTGCCACATGTCAACTACCCGAAGGTATAGGTGCTTCGTGGCCGAAGGAACGGGCCTGGCGGCTCCGGCGCCGGCGGCGATGACCGCCACGCCCGGCCGGCCGGCCGTGACGAGCCGGGGCGAGCTGGAACGGGTCTGCCTGGAGATCTTCTCCGCCCGGGGATTCGACGTCACCTCCGTCGACGAGATCGCCGCCGCCGCCGGTATCGGCCGGCGGACGTTCTTCCGATACTTCAAGTCCAAGAACGATGCCGTGTGGGGCGAATTCGACACCCAGCTGGATGCCTTCGCCCGGTGGTTCGCCGCCTGCCCGCCCCACGTCCCGCTCGTGGAGGCGATCCGCGGCGGCGTCATCGCGTTCAATTCCTTCGACGCACAGGCCGCCGAGTCGCTACGGAACCGGATGCGGCTGATCCTGAGTTCGCCTGCGCTGCAGGCTTACTCGACGCTGCGGTACGCCGCCTGGCGAGACGTTGTCGCCCGGTTCGCGGCGAGCCGGCTCGGCGGCGACCCGGCCGACCTGGTGCCGCGCACGCTGGGCCATCTGGCACTGGGCGCCGCCCTGGCCGCGTACGAACAGTGGTTGGCCCACGAGGACGCCGACCTGATCGACCTGCTGCAGACCTCGCTCGGCCTGCTGGGTGAGCCATGACCGGCCCCGTTTCCGGCGCCGATTTCGGCCCCGATTCCGGCGCCGCCGGCACCGGCGAGCCGCTCCGCCCGTGGGCGGTGGTGACCGGGGCGGCCCGCGGCATGGGCGCGGCCGTCGCCGCCCGGCTGGCCCGGGACGGCTTCGACCTGCTGCTGCTCGACCGGCCGGACCCCGACCTGGCCGGCGCGGTCGGCTACCCGCTGGGCACGGGCGAGGACCTGGACCGCACCGCCGAGCAGTGCCGGTCGGCCGGCGCCGTGGCCGTGGTGGCCCGGGCCGACGTCCGGGACGAGACGGCCGTGGTGGCCGCCGTCGCCCGGGTGCCGGCCGGCCGGCTGCGGGCCGCGGTGGCGGTCGCCGGGATCATCGGCGTGGATAAACCGGCCTGGGAGTTCACCCGCGACGAGCTCGCCCTGGACCTGGACACCAACTTCCACGGGGTGGCCAACCTGGCCCGGGCCACCGTGCCGCGACTGCTGGTCGCGCCCGCCGGGACCGGGCGGTTCGTCGCCGTCGTTTCCATCGCCGGCGAGGTCGGGCTGCCCCGGCTGGCCGCCTACGTCGCGTCCAAACACGCGGCCCTGGGCTACATCCGTTCCCTGGCCGCGGATCTCGGCCCGCACGGCGTCACCGCGAACGCGATCCTGCCGGGCAGCACCCGGACGGCGCTGCTCGAGCGCAGCGCGCAGGTGTACGGTCTCGCGGACATCGAGCAGTTCGGGTCCGCCCAGCGGCTCGGCCGGCTGATCGAGCCGGCGGACATCGCGGCTGCGGCCAGCTGGCTGTGCGGGCCGGACTCGTCGGCGGTGACCGGGACCGACTTCCGGGTCGACGGCGGGTTCGTCGGATGACCCGCCCTGCAAGCGGTCCGGCGGGCCGCCCCGCGTGGCCGTCGGCCGGCCCCGGAACCACGGCCGGTTCGCCGACCCGGCCGGGACGTCAGACAGGAGCGGACGGGACGATGATCGACGACGGGCACGGCGACGGCGGCGGGCTGACGATGGCCCGGCCCGCCGGCCGCGACCGCTGGCGCCTGGGGCCCGGGGTGCGCTGGCTGGACGGCACGACGCTGGCCGGGGGCACCCCGTACCGGGTGATCACGCTGACCCCGCGCGGCGCCGACATGCTGCGCGGGGTGGTCGACGGGCAGCCGCTACCGGTGGATCAGCCGGCCGTCGATCGGTTGGTGCACCGCCTCCGCGCCGCCGGGCTGCTGCTCGCCCCCGCCCCGGCGGCCACCGACCACGAGGGTGTCACGGTGGTGATCCCGGCTCGCTCGGCCGCCGGCCCGGTCCGCGAGCTGCTCGCCACGCTGCCGGCCGACATCCCGGTCATCCTGATCGACGACGGCTCGCCGGTCCCGCTGGCCCCGCTGGCCGCCGAACGTCCCGGGCTGACCGTGCTGCGCAACGAGCACTCCCGGGGGCCGGCCGCCGCCCGGAACGCCGGCGCGGCCGCGGCGGCCACCCCGTGGATCGCGTTCATCGACGCCGACACGATCCCCGACCCGCTGTGGATTGACCGTTTGAAGGCGCAGATCGCGGCGACCACCACCGGCGACGGCGACGCGGCCACCGTGGTGCTGGCCGCCCCGCAGATCGTGCCGTTGGCCGGTGCTGGTTCGGGCGGCTGGTTCGAACAGCGGGTCTGCGCGCTGGATCTGGGTCACACCCCGAGCGAGGTCGGCCCCGGCCGGGCGGTCTCGTACGTACCGAGCGCAGCGATGCTGGTGGACGCCGAGCCCTTCGCCGCCGTCGGCGGTTTCAACGAGGACATGCACGTCGGCGAGGACGTCGACCTGGTCTGGCGGATCGCCGCGCACGGCGTCGTGCGCTACTACCCCGACGTGCACGTCGGCCACCGGCCGCGGGGCACACTGACCGCGGCATTGAACCGGCGCCGGCTGTACGGGACCAGTGCGGCCGACCTGGCCGGGCGGCACCCGGGCGCACTGCGGCACCTGGACGTGTCCGTCTGGTCGCTGGGACCGTGGTTGCTGGCCGTGCTGGTGCACCCGGGGCTGGGCGTGCTGGCCGGTGGGGTGACCGCGGCGATCGCACCGTGGGGCATGCGGGAGCTGTCCCCGGCGCACGCCCGGAAGCTCGCCGCACTCGGTCACCTGCGAGCCGGCGCCGCGCTGGGCCGGTGGCTGATCCGGCCGATGTTGCCAGTCACCCTGGTCGCCGCGGCGATCAGCCCGCGGATCGGCCGGCGGTTGGCCGTCGCCGCGGCGGCCGGCCTGGCCTACCAGGCGGTGCAGGACGTCCGCGCCACCGGTTCGGCGTCGGGAGCCGCCCGGGTCCGCGCGACCGCGGAGGCGTTCGTCGCGCATGCCCTCGACGACGTCGCCTACGGGCTGGGGGTCTGGCAGGGCGCGTTGACCCGTCGGAACCCGGAACCGTTGCTGCCCAAAGTGCGTGACCTGCCCCGGCCCCGCACCTGGTTCGGCCGGTCGCGGGCCGGCGCGGCCTCGGCGACCGATGGCTGAGCTCCCGCCGCTGGCGACCGCGACCTGGCCGGAGGTCGACACGGCGGCCCGCCGGGTGCTGCTGTTGCCGTTGGGATCCACCGAGCAGCACGGTCCACACCTGCCGCTGGCCACCGACACCGTGGTGGCGAGCCGGCTCGCCGAGCTGGTGCACCGGCGGCTACCCGAGGTGGGGCTGGCCCCGGCGATCCCGTACGGGTCCAGCGGCGAGCACGCGCATTTCCCGGGCACTCTGTCGATCGGCACGGAAGCGCTATACCAGCTGCTGGTCGAGTTCGTCCGGCACGCGGCCGGCGACTGGCGTCATGTGCTGGTGGTCAATGGGCACGGCGGGAACGCCGACGCGTTGGCCCGGGCCGCGGAGCTGACCCGCTACGAGGGCCGCTCGTTGCAGGTGCACCACGCGGCCAGCGGCGGCCCGCGGGCCGACCCGCACGCCGGGTACCGGGAGACCTGCCTGATGCTGCACCTGGCCCCCGACACCGTGCGGACCGACCTGGCCGCACCGGGCGCCACGGGCCCGCTGGCCGAGTTGCTGCCCCGGATCGCCGCCGGCGGGGTGCGGGCGATCAGCCCGAACGGGGTGCTCGGCGACCCGACCGGGGCCGACGCCCAGGAGGGCGCCCGGATTTTCGCCGGAATGGCCGACCGGCTGCTGGACCGCGTCCGGGGCCTGCTGGCCACGCCCTGACCATCGCCCACATCCGCTGCGACCCGCGGCCAGCCGTGCTCGACCCGTTTCCCGACCGATGCCCGATCGCGCCGCAACCTACCCGAACGGGCAGGTCGATCCTGGTCCTTGGGTGGTTCGCGACAGGGCCTTCCGGCCGTAGCGTGACCCGGGTGCCGGACGCGGCCGGGCGGGGGCCGACCGCGCCGGCGCAACCACGGGCCGCAACGAGGGGAGCCAGTGATGGATCGCTACGTCATCGAACGGACATTGCCCGGCGCGGGATCGCTCACCGACGAACAGATCACGGCCGTCGCGACCCGCTCCAACGAGGTGCTGGCCGAGCTGGGCGACCAGATCTCCTGGATCGAGTCCTACGTCTCGGACGACAAGCTTTTCTGCGTGTACGAGGCGAATGACCCGGCGCTGATCCGCGAGCACGCCAACCGCGGCGGATTTCCCTGCGACAGCATCGAGCCGGTCAGGCGTACCATTTCACCCGCCGACGGGTCCTGACCACTCGGGTCGATGACGGTCGGCGAGCGGCACCGGGTTCGCTCGCTCGACGGAGGAGAACACCATTGTGATCGGACACGACGACGTGGTCCGAACACACCCGCCCGGCGCGGGTGACCCGGGGCACCGGCACGCCCCGGCGCCGGTGGTGAAGTTCCACGCCCCCGAGGTGGTCTTCGGCCTCGGCGCCCTGGCCGAGGCCGGCTTCGCCGCCGGCCGACTCGGCGCCCGGCGCCCGTTCGTCGTCACCGACGACGGGGTGCACGACGCGGGCTGGGTGCATCAGCTGCTCGGCCACCTGCGCGACGCCGGCCTGGACCCGGTCGTCTGGCGCGGCATCACGCCCAATCCCAAGGATGTCGAGATCACGCAGGGGTACCACCACTACCTCGAGTCCGGCTGTGACGTGATCATCGGCATCGGCGGCGGGTCGAGCATGGACGCGGCCAAGGGCATCGCCATCCTGTCCGGCAACGGCGGCGCGATCCTGGACTACGCGGGCGTCGACCAGGTCACCCGCCCCATTCCCCCGCTGCTGATGATCCCGACGACATCGGGGACCGGCGCGGACGTCTCGCAGTTCTGCATCGTCACCGACACCGCCGACTCGGTGAAGATCACGATCATGGGCCGGGCGCTGGTCCCGGACATCTCGATCACCGACCCGCTGTTGCTGACCACCATGCCCGAATGGCTGGCCGCAGCCACCGGCCTGGACGCGCTCACCCACGGCATCGAGTCGTTCGTCTCCCTGGCCCACAACCCGCTGGCGGACGGCCATGCGCTGTCCGCGGTGCGGCTGGTGAGCCACTACCTGCCGGCCACCATCCAGCGGCCGGAGGACCTGGACGCCCGGACCCAGATGGCCCAGGCCAGCCTCGAGGCGGGCCTGGCCTTCACCAACGCCATCCTCGGGGCGACCCACGCGATGAGCCATCAGGTCGGCGGCCTGCTCGACCTGCCGCACGGCGTCATCAACGGCATCCTGCTGCCGCACGTCATCCGGTACAACGCGCAGGCCATCCCGGCCCGGTTCCGCGATCTGGCCATCGCCGTCGGCCTGCCCGTCGCCGGCGCCCCGGCCGAGGAGGTCGCCGAGCATCTCTCGGAGTACGTCCGCCGGCTGGGCGACGAGGTCGGGGTGCCGCGAGGGCTGCGCGACATCGGGGTCGGCGACGACGACATCCCCCGGCTGGCCCGTTCGACCATGCAGGATGCCTGCCTGACCACCAACCCGCGCAGCGCGGAGGCGGTCGACATCGAGGGACTGCTCCGTGCGGCCATGTGACGGCGGCTCGCCATGACGTCCGGGCATCCCGGCGCCGACCCCCCCGACCTGGCCCTGCTGACCGGCGTTCGCTCCGGAAAGCGTTCGTACTACCGGGAATTCATCCGGACCGACGAGCGCATGCAGCGGACCGTGCGCGCCCTGGACTCCATCTCGCGGGCCCTGGTGCGCACCGGCGAGGGACCCCGTTCACTCCTGGAGGAGGTCGCCCGCGCGGCCGGCGACCACCTCTCCGCCCCCTGGGTGATGCTGGCCCTGTGCGACGGCAGCCTGCTCCGCGCCCGACCGCGGTTCGTCGCCGTCGACGGGACGGGCCGGGCGCTGGAACGGCCGGACGGCATGGCCGTGATCGCCGACGAGCTGGCCCGGATCCGGTCCGGGGACGTGCAGCCGGCCGGGCCGGGCGACCCGCGGGTCCGGATCCCAATGACGCTCGAGGGCCAGCTGGTCGGCGCCTTGGTCGCCGTCCACGACCTGCCGGCCGCGCCCGAACCGGGCGACATCTCGGTGCTGCGGGTGCTGGCCAACCAGGCGGCGGTCGCCCTGCACACCTCCGAGCAATACCAGGCCGGCCTGGAGCTGCACCAACGCGCCCAGCGGCTCTACGACGAGGCCACCGAGCAGAACCGCAATCTCACCGAACGGACGCGCGAGCTCCGGGCGACCGAGCAGCGCCTGGTGGCGGCCCGGCAGCGGGAGCTGCTGGACGCCGAACGGCACCGGATTGCCCGCGAACTGCACGACAGCGTCAGCCAGTTCGTGCTCAGCGCCGGGATGGCGGTGGAGATGGCCCGCGGGGACGCGGCCGCCATCGGCCCGGCCGCCCGGGCCCTGGGCACCCAGCTCGACCGCGCCAAAGACCTGACGCAGCAGGCGATCCAGCAGCTGCGGGAGGCGATCTACGCATTGCATCACGCCGCCAGCGGCGAGGACCCGGCCTCGCTGCCCGAGCTGCTGTCCGAGCTGGCCGGCCAGTACCGCCCGCGACTGCCGGTGCAGGTCCGGGTGGAGGGGGGCCCGCAGACCCCGCTGGGCCCGCGCCCCGACCACGAGCTGGTCCGGATCGCCGGTGAGGCATTGTTCAATGTGGCCAACCACGCCGGGGCGACGCGGGCGGTCATCCGGCTGCGATACCGGCCGGACCAGCTGCTGCTGGCCATCGCCGACGACGGCACCGGCGACCCGGTCACCCTGAGCCGGCTGCTGCGCATCGAGCGCAACGCGGTAACCGACGGCCGGCACCGCGGGTTGGCCAACATGGCCGTCCGGGCCGAGAAGGTCGGCGGCACTCTCGCTTTCCGTCGGGCCCGGCTGGGCGGCGTGCGGATCGAAGTGCGCATCCCGCTGCCCGTCCGGATGGAACCCGCCTACCCCCAGCTGGACGTCAAGCACATCGAGGAGACGGCGCAATGAGCAGGGTGGGCGGGCGGGCACAAGACTGCCGAGCGAATCATGGACACCATGGCGGCGTCCCCGCGAGTGGCGGGGAGCCGGCGACCGCCCCGGGAAGGACGCAGTCATGACCGAGGCTGTTGAGGCCGGCCCGGCTTCGATCGACATCGTGCTCATCGACGATCACGCGATCGTCCGGCACGGGCTGCGCTCGATCCTGGAGCGCGAACCCGACCTGCGGGTGGTCGGCGAGGCCTCCACCATCGAGTCCGCCCGGGCCGTGGTCGACCAGGCCCGTCCGTCGATCGTCCTGCTGGACCTGAAACTGTCCACCGGGTCGGACACCGAGGGCCTGGATCTGTGCGCGACGCTCGTCGCCGACCACCCCGAGCTCGGCGTGCTGGTGCTGACGACGTTCATCGACGACCACCTGGTGATGGCGGCCATCCACAACGGCGCCCGCGGCTACGTCGTCAAGGACGTGGACACGTCCGCCCTGATCCGCGCCATCCGCGACATCAGCCGCGGCGGAAGCGCTTTCGACGCGCGCAGCGCGGCCGCCATGGTCCGCGGCATCCATGCCGGCCCGGCCGAGACCGACAACAAGCTGACCGGCCGGGAGCAGGAGGTGCTGGAGCTGCTCTCCCGCGGCATGTCGAACGGGGAGATCGGCAAGAAGCTGTTCATCTCCGACACGACGGTCAAGTTCCACGTCGGCAACATCCTGCGCAAGCTCGGCGTCTCCCGCCGGGCCGAGGCCGTCCACCTGGCCGGCAAGATGGGGTTGATCTGACCCGCGGTCGATCTGACCGCGCCGCTGGGTCGGTAAGGCTTGTCCCGGGCGACGCTTCCCTGGCCTGCGCTGATCTGTGAGTGTTGGTGGGCCGGTTCTGGTGGATCAAGAGCCAGGATTCGGGGTTGGTGTTCGGGATTGGCTCGGCGCTGATTCGGCCACTTCTGTGTGCCTTCATTTGGACGTGTCGTCCCGGGCGCCGACGCCGGCCTGCTCACCTGTTGGCCTGATTAGAAGCCTGTCCCTGGTTCCCCGTTCAGGCGGGGAACTGGGTGACCCGTCACAGATGTGCCGTGGGTGGGTCCTCCAGGCCGGCGTCGACTTGTTGACCCGAGCTCTGGAAGGAGAGCGCGAGCTGATGCCTACTGTGGCAGATTCTGTCGACGCTGTCGTCGGCGGTGACACGCATGTGGATACGACGAGTTTGTGTGTGGTGTCCCCGGTCGGGGCGGTGCTGGACCAGATCACGATCGACAACGACGAGCAGGGTTACGCCGAGGTGGTGACTTGGATCCTGCGGGTGGTGCCGTCGGGGCGGTTCCTGGTCGGGTTGGAGGGCACTCGCAGCTACGGGGCGGGGCTGTGCCGGGCGTTGGAAGCGGTCGGGGTCCGGGTCGTCGAGGTCGAGCGGCCCTCTCGTGGGGAGCGGGGTAGGCGGGGCAAGTCCGATCCGGGTGATGCGGTGCTGGCCGCTCGGAAGGTGCTGGCCATGGCGGTGGAGCGGGTGCCGGAGCCGCGGACCGGGGACGGGGTGCGGGAGGCGTTGCGGTTGCTGGTGGTGGACCGGGAACAGATGACCCGGCAACGGACCCAGCTGAACAACCAGTTGCTGGCCGAGTTGCTGACGGGCACCGCTGAGCACCAGGCGATGCGCCGGAAGAGTTTGAGTGGAACGGATCTGGAGAAGCTGGCCAAGGCCCGTTGCCGGAGCGGGCGACCGATCGATGAGCAGGCCCGGGTGGCCGTGCTGCGCCGCAAGGCGAGCGAGATCGTGCGGCTGGATCAGCAGATCCGGGACAACGGCAAGAGCCTGAAGACGATCATCGCCGAGGTCGCTCCGCAGCTGCTCGAGCAGGTCGGCGTCGGCCCGGTCGTCGCTGCCCAGCTGATCGTGTCCTACAGCCATCACGGCCGTTGCCGGGACGAGGCGGCGTTCGCGGCGTTGGCCGGGGTCAGCCCGGTCCCGGCGTCCAGCGGCCGGATCGTGCGGCACCGGCTCAACCGGGGCGGCGACCGCCAACTGAACCGGGCCCTGCACACCGTCGCGGTTACCCGCGCGCAGTGGGACGAGCGAACCCAGGCCTACATCCGTCGGCGCAGCGGCCAGCTGACGGCCAAGGAGATCCGCCGGATGCTCAAGCGGTACATCGCCCGGGAGATGTTCAAGATCCTGCGCACCGTCGACGCCCTGAACCCGACCGGCGAGCGGGCCCCGCTGGCCGCCTGACCCACCCCCAGCGGGCCTGGCGAGCCGAGGCCAAGCCCGGCCGTCGGGATGACGACGCCCCCTCGTTCCACGGACCGGGCAGGGGCTGCTCAGCCATGCCCGCTCTTTGGCCCCGGAGCCGCGCGCCCGGAGACGCCGGCGCGCGCACCCGACGCCAAGCCGAACGCGAACAAGATCATCAACAGGGCTTGACAAACATAGAAGCGTCCAAGTCCCGCAGATTCAGGCATTTCGGGCGTCGAAATGGGAGTCTGATCAGCGGAGCGACCGACGGCTGCCCAGGACCGGCTGATGAGCAGCGCGACGAGGAGCGGCGCACCCCAAGCCCACCCGGGCGGGTCAGGGCCGGTCGAAAACCAGCCAGCCGCCGTAGTACTCGTGCACGGACCAGGTCCAACCGGTGGTGCCGGCACCCCAGGCCCGCAGGTCGTCCTCGCGCAGCGTCCACAGGTGGCCGAAGGCCGGTGTGGGCTCGTCCTCGTACGGCACCGCAATGATCACCCGCCGGGAGGCGACCCGCAGCGCCTCATCGATCGCCCGGCGGCAGTGGTCGGCGTCCAGGTGTTCGAGCAGGTGGACCAGCAGCACCACGTCGACGCTGTTGTCCGGCCGCGGGATGCGGGCGGCGTCGGCGACCAGGGTCTGCAAGGGCAGGCCGAGCCGGCCGGCCACGACCTGGAGCAGGCCGACGGTGCCGGCGGACAGATCGGAGGCGATGACGGTCCGACCGGCCGCCCGCGCCAGCCGCAGGGACAGGAAGCCGAAACAGCACCCCAGTTCCAGCACCGTGGCGTCGAGTGGGATCAGTTCGTCGGCGTGCCGGTGGATGGCGGCGAAGTCGGCGAGGGCGTCGACCGCCGCTGCAGCCGGCTCCGGCGCGGTCGTCGCGGCGGCCTCGTAACGGTGAAGACTGTTGCGGTAGAACAGCAACCACGCATCGATCGGGGTGACGGCCGAGGTGAGCACGACGCCGGTGAAGATGCGCTCGAACATCTCGCTGCCGGTGACCCACCCCGGCCCGAAGAGCTCGTCGTTGATGATCGTGGTCAGCGCGTCGTCGATGTCGTCGGGGGTCATCCGGTGCCGCACCACCAGCTGCCAGCCGTGCCGCCACAATTCGAAGTGGGCGGTCCGCACGATGCGGACATCGACCGCCGACACATCGGCGTCACCGGCGATGACGGAGACCATGCCGTCGCAGTACCGGCCGTCGTCGAGCGGGCGGAACGGATCGATGGGCGAGACCTCCGCGGGCCACTCCCCGACCGTCACCGGCCCGACGCCGGTGGCACGGGTGACCGAGTCGGCGATCGCCATCGTTGCACCCCCATCCGGCCGGCCGGCGAGGTCTCGGCAGCGTCCCTTCGCCCATCCTCGAGCCAACCCGACAACAGCCGGAGCCACCAGACCGGTTCGGATAACCGTCGGCGCGGCGTGGCCGACCTGGCTGCTCGGGCAGGCCGACACCTCTCCCGGCGGGGAGGTGCCGAGGCGTCGGCACACCATCACGGAGGACGATGGCGCAGTGATCGAGGGTCGCCCGAGTTCGACGGCATGGTCAGCGGCCACGCACCGTGCGGCCCATCAGGTGCTGGACGAGGCCAAAATCTTCGCCGACCCGCTGGCGCTGCCGATCCTCGGCCCGGACGCCGAGGGCGCCGTGGAGCGTGGACGGTCCGACGCGCGACGACCGATGCGGCTGTTCATCGCGGCCCGCCACCGCGTCGCCGAAGACGCGATCGCTACCGCGGTCCGCGCCGGCACCCGCCAGGTGGTCGTGTTGGGCGCCGGGCTGGACACCTTCGCCTACCGCAACCCGTTCTCCGAGGTCTCGGTGATGGAAATCGATCATCCCGCTACCCAGGCCTGGAAGCGACAGCGCCTGCACGACGCCGGCATTCCGGTGCCGACCGCGACCCGCTACCTCGGCGTCGACTTCGAGACCACCGATCTCGAGACGGCCCTGGCCGGCGCGGGGATCGACCGCCATGCGCGGCCGGTGTTCGTCTGGCTGGGACCGCGCTGAACAATCAGGCTCCTGCGTCGCCAGATTGCCTGCGCCCGGTCCTACTGTCTACATGGCGGCCTCGCAAGCTCGGCCGACTAGAGGCGTCGTGCCGTACCTGACCCGGTCCACCGTCGTCGATTCGCTCCGAACCCGCGCCGGGTTCCCCGGGACGACGGCGGTCTTCGACTACCCCAATCCGGCCGATCAGTTGCCCGAACGGTCCCGCTCGTGGCTGGCGGACCGCGCGGCCGCCGTCTCCGCGGTGGGCGAACCGTGGCTGACGTTCTTCGGCAACGACGAGCTCGGGGAGCTGCTCACCGACCTGGGCTGGGTCCTGCGCGACCGGGTCGGCCCGCGGGAGATCGCGGCCCGCTGGTTCGGCGCACCGGCCGGCACCCCCACCCGGTCCGGCGGGCACATCGTGGTCGTGACTACCGGCGGCTGATGCCGCAAGGCCCCGCCGAGACGAGCTCGGCGAGGCCTTGTCGGGCTTGCTGCGGGCGGTCAGCGCTCGTGCCGGCCGCTCCCGGCTCCGGCGGTCGCCCGGCTGATGATCTCCGCGGCAGGCACCAGCTCACCGCTGTCGGTGCTGTGTCGGCCGCCCTTCTTGCGACGGCCGCCGGAATCCTGCTCGGCACCGGCGGGTTCGAGGACGACCGCGTCCGCGGCCGCCGGGTCGGAGAACGATGCCTCCAACGCGAGCGCCTCGGCCTCGGCGACCGGGTCCGCCGCGCCCTCGGCGGCCTGCTCGGCGAGCCGCTCCTCGAGCGCGGACTGGGTCCGCAGGGGCAGTTCCTTCATGGAGAGCACCAGCACGAACGCGAGCGCCATGATGAAGCCGCCGATGATGTAGACCAGCTGGGTGGAGCCGACGTAGCCCTCCTGGAACGGCCGGGCGATGGCCGGGTCCAGGGTGCTCAGGAACGACGAGTCGCTGTTGAGCGAATCGCTGATCGAGGACGCGGCCGCCGGGTTGGTCTGCGCCTGGGCCAGCGCCACGGCCACGCCGTGGCTCGGGCTGTTCGGGTCCTGCGCCGCCGTCTGGATGGCACTGACGAACGCGGGGTTGCCGGCCGCCGATTGGAACGCCGAGGAGATCTTGTCGGGCAGCGAGTTGAACAGCAGGGACAGGAACACCGCCACGCCCAGGGTGCCGCCCATCTGCCGGAAGAACGTCGCGGACGAGGTAGCCACGCCCATGTCCTTGGCCGGCACCGTGTTCTGCACCGCGATCAGCAGGGTCTGCATACACAGGCCCAGTCCCAGACCGATCATGATGAAGTACAGGTCCAGCAGCGCGTACCCGGTGTCCACGTCCACCGTCAACATCAGGAAGAACGACAGCGTCAGCAGGGCCGTGCCGATCACCGGGAAGATCTTGTAGCGGCCGGTGCGCATGGTCAGCTGGCCGGAGAGCACCGAGCCGCCCATGATGCCGATCATCATCGGGATGAGCAGCAGGCCGGACTCGGTCGGCGTGGCCCCCTTCACCAGCTGCAGGTACAGCGGCAGGGTGGACAGAGCACCGAACATGCCCAGGCCGATGAGCACGTTGGCGACCATGCCGGTGGAGAACACCCGGCTGTTGAACAACCGCATCGGGATGAGCGCCTCGTCCTTCATCCGGATCTCGATGAGGATGAAGGCGATCACGCCGACGACGCCCAGAGCGATCAGACCCAGCACCGAGGCGGAGGTCCAGCCCCATTCGCGGCCCTGCTCGGCCACGATCAGGATCGGCACGAGACCGATCATCAGGGCGGCGGCGCCCCACCAGTCGATGCGATGGTCGTGCCGGATGTGCGGGATGTGCAGGGTGAACCACACGATGAGCAGCGCGGCGATGCCGATCGGCACGTTGACCAGGAACACCCAGCGCCAGCCGGCGATGCCCAGGATGGTGTCGGCGCCGGCGAAGAACCCGCCGACGAGCGGACCGATCACCGACGCGGTGCCGAACACGGCGAGGAAGTAGCCCTGGTACTTGGCCCGTTCCCGCGGCGGCGCGATGTCGGCCAGGATGGCCAGGGCCATCGAGAACAGACCACCGGCGCCGAGCCCCTGCAGGGCGCGGAACGCGGCCAGCTCGTACATCGAGGTGGAGAAGGTACAGGCGATCGAGCCGATGACGAAGATGCTGATCGCGATGAGGAACATCGGCCGGCGGCCGTAGATGTCCGAGAGCTTGCCGTACAACGGCGTGGTCACCGTGGAGGTGATCAGGTAGGCGGTGGTCACCCAGGCCTGGGCGGACAGCCCGTGCAGGTCATCGGCGATCACCCGGATGGAGGTACTGACGATGGTCTGGTCGAGCGCGGCCAGCAGCATGCCGGCCATCAGGCCGAAGAGGATGAGCCTGATCTGTTTGTGAGTCAGAGCCGGCGCGTTCGCCGGTGCCTCGATAGCGGTTGCCATCACTGGCCTTTCTGGGAATGGTGGGCGATCAGCGACGCGATGACGTCGTCGCGGTGGGTGTCGATGCTGGTGACGTATCGGCGCAGGAGCCGGATGAAGTCGGTCCGGTCCGGCCCGGACCAGTCGCCGACGATCGGAGCCATGGCCACGGCCTGCCGGTCCTTGTACTCGGCGACCTTGGCCCGGCCCAGGTCGGTGGGTACGAGCAGGCACGCGCGGCCGTCGTTCGGATCGGCCTGCCGCTCGACCAGGCCGGACTTGACCAACGAGGCGACCTGGCGGGAGACGGTGGACGGGTCGGCGCCGACCAGTTCGGCCAGCGCGCTCGCCCGCTGCGGCCCGGTGTGGACCAACTTGACCAATAGGAACAGCGGGGAGTGGTCGGCCTCCGGGCCGGTGGCGAGCCGGGCCTTGATGCCGTGCAGCTGACGCATCAGGTCGACCACGGCCGACCCGATGGCGGCCGAGTCGGCCATCAGCTCATCCGCAGCCTGGTCAGCGACCGGCGCGGGAGCGACGAGAGTGTCTGTCATGGACGGGGCTTTCGGATTCGGGGCCGCCGGGCGGGGCCGAGCGGTCGTCATGATTGCTTGTTTGCCCAACGCATCTAGTTGTACGTAGCAAGCATCTACCTCCCGCGATCGTTTGGCAAGCGAAAGTTCTGAATCGCTTCAGGTGGCGTGTGCCACAGCGCTGCCGTGCGGGCCCGTCTTCGCCCGCCCCTGCGGAAACGCGGCCGGCGGCCGGCCGGCCGGGCTGACACCGGCGGATGTTCCGCGGCCACCGAGGGCCCGGCCGGCGCATGGCCGGCCGGGCGAATCAGCTCAGCCCAGCAGCGGGTGCAGGTCCCGGGTCCGGAAGACCCGACGACGGTGCACCACCCAGACGCAGACGCCGACCGCGACGACGGTGAACCCGCCGAGCACCGCGACGTCGCGCCACAGGTGATCGGCCGGGCCGCCGGTGAAGGTGATGCGCAGCGCGTCGATCAGGTAGGTCATCGGGATGAAGTGGTGGATCGCGCGGAACGGCGCCGGCAGCGTCTCCACCGGATACAGGCCGCCGGCGCTGGTCAGCTGCACCATCAGCAGCACCAGGGTGATCGCCGAGCCGACCACGCCCAGCCAGGTGCGCAGCAGGTGGGCGATCGCGGTGAAGCAGGCGGCGGCCAGCAGCACGACGGCGAACGACCCGGCGACGTTCACCGGGTCGAGCCCCAGTCCGACCCAGGCGATGACCAGCAGGAGCAGCGACCCGACCATGGCCATCCCCACCACCGGCAGCCAGCCGGCGATGGCGATCCGCGGCGACGAGGCCCGACCGGCCAGCGCCCGCGCGGAGATCGGCCGCATCACCAGGAACACCGAGATGCCGAACACCCAGATCGCGATCGCGAAGAAGAACGGGGCCAGGCCGCGGCCGTAGAAGTTCGCCGGGTTGGCCACGTTCACCTGGACGTCGGCCGGGGAGGACAGCACCTGCTCGGCGTTGTCCCGCTGATCGGCGGCGAACACCGGGATCTTGGCCGCGCCCGCGGTCAGCTGGCCGGCCAGCTCGTTCGCGCCCTGGTCGAGCTGGGTGAGGCCGGTGACCAGGTCGGCCGAGCCGGTCTGCGCGGCGCCCAGGCCATCGTCCAGCCGGCCGGCACCGGTCTGCAGCTTGCCGATGCCGTCGTCCAGCTGGGTCGCCCCGGTCTGCAGCTGCCCGATTCCGGAGTCCAGCGTGGTGGCGCCGCCGAGGGCGTCGCCGATGCCGCTGTTCAGCTGGGACGCGCCGGATGCGACCTGAGCGGAACCGGTCGCCAGGTTGGTCAGGTCGGTGCTGGCCTGGGTCAGGTCCGCGGAGGCGTTCTGGTTGAGCTGGGTGAAGGCGGCGTTGATGTCGGTGGCCGCCTGTTGGGCATCGGAGGCGGCCGCGTTCAGCGCGGTGCCGGCGGTGCTGACCGCGGTTTGGAGGGCGGTCTTCTCCGGGCCGGCGGGGAGCGCGTCGACCGCGGCTTGGATGGCGGCCTGCTGCGCGGTGACGGTGGTGCCGAAGGCGTCGATCTTGGCCTTGGCGTCGGCGTTGGCCTGCTGCAGGTCCGGAATGGCGGCGTTCACCTTGTTGAGCACCGGGACCACCTGGCCGGCCAGCTTGGCGTTTCCGTCGCTGACCTGCTGGGCACCAGTGACCAGCTGACCGGCCCCCTGCTGGAGCTGCGTCAGCCCGCCGACCAGCTTCCCGGACCCGTCCTTGGCCGTGCCCAGCCCGGTCACCAGTTGCGACGAGCCGGACTTGGCGTCGGCGAGACCGGTCACCAGTTGGCCGGAACCGTCCTTGAGCTGGGTGATGCCGGTGGACAGCTGGGTGGCGCCGGCCAGGGCGCTGTCGGCGCCGGTGGCCAGCTGGGTGGCTCCGTTGGCGGCGTCGGTGACGTTCTGCTTGAGCGTGTCCAGATTGGTGAACACCGCGTCGAAGTACGCGCTGATCGCGGCCCGGTTGATGGCCGCTTCCAGCCGCTGCTGCACGGTGGAGGTCATCAGGCCGATGACGTACCCGTTCACGTCGTCCCGGTTCATGATGACGACGGCCCGCTGCGGGTCGTCGGTGGCGCCGCTGACCAGGTTCGCCGAGAAGTCGGCCGGGATCGTGATGGTCAGGTAGTACTCGCCGTCGGCCAGGCCGGCTGCGGCGGTGTCGGCGTCGACGAACTGCCAGTCGAAGATGGGGTCGTCCTGGAGTTCGGCGACCAGCCGGTTGCCGGCGTCGACCGGCTGCCCGTCGGGGCCGGTGACCGGGACGTCCTCGTTGACCACGGCGACCGGGACCTGGTCGAGCTTGCCGTACGGGTCCCAGTTGGACCACAGGTACAGCGCGCCGTACAGCGACGGGACGAGGAGCAGGAACATCAGCGCGATGATCGGCAGCGGACCCTTGAAGCGGCGCAGCTCGTAGCCGGCGAGCTTGACGGTCTTGATCATCGGGTGGCCTCCGTCGGCTCGGCGGGATCGAACGTCCAGGACGGGCGATCGGCGGGCGGGCGCAGTTCGATGATCGGATCGGCGCCGGGCACGGCCGAGCGGTCGGTGGCGGTGACGACGATGGCCGGGCCGGTGCCGGCGAGCCGACCCAGGGCTTGGGCCAGCGGGCGTCGACCGGCCGGTGGGATGTCCCGGTCCAGGTCGTCGAGCACGATCACGGCACTGGTCCGGACGTAGGCCAACGCCAGGGCGAGCAACGTGCCCCGTTCCCCGACCACCGTTTCGACCAGCGCGGATTGCTCGGGGGTGAACTGCAGCGCGGCGCACGCCCGCTCGAACCGCAGGCGCCCCTCGACCGGCGCGACGTCGTCGATCAGGCAGCGTTCATCGATCGACTCCCGGACGGTCAGGGCGGGTTCGGGTCCGATCACCCCGGCGGCGCGGGCCACGCTGGTCAGGTCGCGGACGCCGGCGGCATCGACGGCCCGGTCGTGTCCGAGCACCGTCAGCGTGCCGGTCGTTGGCTGCATGCGACCGGCCAGTGTGAGCAGCAGGCTGGACCGTCCGGACCCCGCGGGTCCGACGATGGCGGCCAGCGTTCCCGGGGCGACCGTCATTTCGATGTCCCGGTAGATCCAGTCCGAGCCGCCCATCAGGCCCAGGCCGGCCGCCACCAGCGCCGGTGTCGGCGGGCTCGGCGTCGCTTCGGCCGGCAATTCCGCTTCGGCCGGCGAATCGGGTTCGGCCGGCGAGTCGGCCGCGGGAACAGCGCCATGATCGTCCGTCACGGAGCCCACCTTTCCCGATCATGGCGGGACGTGCCGGGCGCGCGCCGGTGCGTCGCGGGTCGGGCGGCGTCAGGCCCCCATCGGCTGCAGATCGGACAACCGGAGGGTGCGTTTGCGATGCACGACCAGGACGCTCAGCGCGAGCGCACCCAGGGTGAATCCGGCGAGCACGCCGACGTCGATCCACAGCCGGTTGTACTCGCCGCCGCTGAAGGTGATGCGCAGAGCGTCGACCAGGTAGGTCATCGGTAGGCCCTTCTCGATCACCTGGAAGGGCGCCGGGGTGGTCGGCATCGGGTACAGCCCGCCGGACGCGGTGAACTGCACCATCAGCAGGACGAACGCAATCGCCGTGCCCGCCACGCCCAACCAGGTTCGCAGCAGGTGGGTGATGGCGGTGAAGCAGGCCACGCCGAGCGCGATCACCCCGGCCGCGGCCCCGGCATTGACCGGATCCAGGTGCAGGCCGAGCCAGGCGATGCCGAACAGCAGCAGCGACCCGACGACGCCGATGGCCAGCGGCGGCAGCCACCCGGCGAAGGCGATGCGCAGCGACGACGCCCGGGCCAGCAGAGCGCCGGCGGCGATCGGCCGCAGCAGCAGGAAGACCGCCAGGGCGAACACCCAGATCGCCATGCCGAAGGTGATCGGCGCCATGCCCCGGCCGTAGACCACCGCCGGGTTGTCGATCAACACGGTCAGATCGGCCGGCGACGACAACACCTGCTCGGTGTCGGCCTGCTGACCGGGCGCCAGGGTCGGGATGCGGTCGGCGCTGTCGGCCAATCCGGTGGCCAGCTCGGTGGCGGCCGAGTTGACCGTTGTCAGCGTGCTCACCAGGGTGGCCGACGTGGCCTCCGCGGGGGTCAGGCTGTCGTCGGTCGTCTGGGCGGCGAGTTGGGCGGCACCGATCGACGCGTCCAGGTCGCCGGCCTGGCCGGCCATCCCGTTGACCGCACTGTCCACGCTGGAGGCGCTGCTGGACGCCGACGACACGTTGTCGTACAACCCCGACATGCCCGACGACACGGTCGCGGTGTTGGTGGCCAGGCTGGTCAGCTCGCTCCCCGCGCCGGACAGCCCCGACGCGGCGTTGGTCACCGTGGACGCCGACGAGTTGACGGCCACGGCCTGCGCGGCCGCCTGCGCCGACGACTGGCCGAGTTGCCCGTTCACGGAGTCCAGGTTCGCGATCGAGGACGCCAGCACCGCTTGATCGGCCGGCGGCAGCGTGGCGACCGCCCGCTTCAGGTCGGTCAGGCCCGGTCCCAACGACTGAGTGACCAGGTCCGAGGTGTCCTGGGTCGCCGCCTCGACGTTCGCGGCCGACTGGCCGAGCGCCGGCGCCGCCGCGTCGATCGCCGCGATCGACGGCCCGACGCTGCTGGCCAGGGAACTGGCGCTGGAGGCGGCGCTGTCCGCGGACGACGACAACGTCGACGCGGCGGTCGTCGCGCTGCCCAGTGCGGTGACCGCGGACGCGGAACTCGCCTTGGCGTCCCCGGACGAGGTGACCAGCGCCGCCGACGACGACTTGGCGGTCGCCAAGTCCCCGACCACCGTGGTCGAGCTCTGTTTGGCGGTGGAGACAGCGGTGGACAGGTCGGTGGCCTGGGTCAGCCCGGCCGCGAGGTCCGCGGCCATCTTCCCGGCCGAGTCGGCCGCGGCCCGCACCGCGGTTCGGATCGTGTCCAGGTTCGCGAAGACCGATTCCAGGTACACGCCGATGGCGGCCCGGTTGATGGCCGCCTCCAACCGGGGTTGGGCGGAGGCGACCAGCAGCTCGGTCAGGTAACCGGTCGCGTCGTTGAGCCGCAGGTTCACGTTGGCCCGCTGCGGCGCGTCACCGGACCCGCTGATCAAGTTGGCGGAGAAGTCCGGCGGGATCTCCACGATCATGTAGTAGGTGCCGTCCGCCAGGCCCTGCTCGGCCTGATCCTGATCGACGAAGTTCCAGGCGAAGATGGGGTCGGCGCCCAGCTCCCGGACCAGCCGGTCGCCGGCGTTGACGGTGGTGTTCTCGACCTGGGCGGGTTCGTCGAGGTTGACGACGGCCACCGGCACCTGGTCCCGTTTGCCGTAGGGGTCCTCGTTGGACCACAGGTACAGCCCGGCGAACACGGTGGGGATCAGCAGCACGAACAGCAGGCCGACGACCGACCAGGGCCCCTTGAACCGGCGGAACTCATAGCCGGCGAGCTTGACGGTCTTGATCATCGGCGGTCCTGTTCCGGCTCGTCGGACGGCGGGGTCGGCGGTTCGGTTTCGCCCGGCGGCTCATATGGCGGCTCATCCGACGACTCATCCGTCGTCGGCGGCGGAGGCTCGAACCCGCTCGGCGTCTCGTCCGGGTAGCCGGGCTGCGGGGGCAGCACCGTGGTCGGGGCCTCGTCGGGTGGCGGCTGGGCGGGGCCGGACGGTCCGGCCGCCAGCTCGCCGATCACCGGTCCGGGCAGGACGGCCGGCAATGGCGCATCGCGGTCGAACTGCCAGACCGCGGCCCCCTCAGACGGCGTCAGGTCCAGGACGACGTCGGCCTCCATCACGGGAATCCGGTCGGTGCTGGTGACGACGATCGTCGGGCCGGTGGTGGCCAACCGCAGCAACGCGTCCAACATCAGCTGCTGGGTCGCGCCGGAGACGCCGCGATCGAGGTCGTCGAGCACGATGACGGCGCTGACCCGGACGCAGGCGGCCGCCACCGCGAGCAGGGTGGCCTTGTCCCCGAACAGCGAGCCGACCAGGGCGGTCGGTTCCAGCTGCAGTTGCAGGGCATCGCACGCCGCGGCGAACCGGGTCCGCCCTTCGGGCAGGCCGACGTCCTCCAGCAGGCAGCGCTGCGCCACGTACTCGCTGACGGTCAGCGCCGGTTCCGGGACCGTCATCGCCCCGACCCGGGCAACGGCGGTCAACTGCCGGATCGCCGACGGCTTGTCCCGGTACGAATGACCGGCCACGGACAGCGTGCCCGCCGTCGGCCGGAGCCGCCCGGACAGTGCGAGCAACAGGCTGGACCGGCCGGTGCCCGACGGCCCGACGATGGCCGCCACCGACGTGGGTCGCAGGGTCAGGTCAATGTTCTGGAACACCCATCCGGTCTTGCCGAGCAGGCCCAGTCCCGATGCCTCCAGCACCGGTCCGGGCGGCTGCGGCGGGCCCTGAGGCGGCGCACCCGGAATGGCGAGCGGGTGGCCACCCGCCGGGATCGGCCCGTACCCGCCCGGGTCCGGGTATGCGCCGGGCTCGCCGGCCGGGCCGAGTGCGCGCATCGGCTGCGCGTCGCCCGCGGGGATCTCGCCCGCCGGGTCGTAGTAGGAGCCCGGACCGGACCCGTCCGGCGGCGCAGGCGGGCCGTAGGGCGAGGCCGGCCCGGATCCGTACGGGGCCTGGGCGGCCGGGCCGAACGTCGGCTGGCCGGACCCGTGGGGTGCACCCGGACCGCCGAAGGGCACGTCGGCGAATCCACCGGTGTCCGGGCCCTGCGGCCGGGGGTCGGACGGATCGGTGCCGGGCCGGTCCACCGCCGACCAGGCATGCGTCTCGCTCCCCGGAGCCACCGTCGTGTCCGGGACCTCGGGGTCGTCGTCCTCGCGCGCCATGTCCGTTTCCCCTCACCGTGGTGTCCGAGGACATCCAACCGAGCCGGTAGGCTCGCGTCGCGACCGACCCCTTCCGGATACTGATCGCACGGGCCTCTAGCTCAATTGGCAGAGCAGCGGACTTTTAATCCGCGGGTTGTGGGTTCGATCCCCACGGGGCCCACCCCCGGTTGGCCGGGCCCGTGTCCATGGTCGAGTGCCCGTGGTCCTCGCCCCCCGCGACGATAGAAGAAGGCGCGGTCTTGGCTCCCCATTTGGCGGCGATGTCGACACGCAGAATCTTGACCGGTTCGACGTGGACCTGCGCGGCCTGAACGTCGGCGCGCTGTCCGTCACCTGGCGATGGGTCCGGGAGGGCCCACCTGGCTGCGCCAGCCGGTGAAGCCGGCCCCTTCGTGGTGACCCCGGTCAGCTCGCGGCGGGTAGCAGGGTCCGGCCGGACGCCTGCCAGGCCTGCATGCCGCCGTCAAGTTCGATGACGTCCGTGTAGCCCAACGCGAGCAGTTCGCGGCCGGCGATGGCGCTCATGTTCCCGCTCATGCAGTAGATCGCCAGCGGGGCGGCCTTGTCGGCCGGTAGCTCCGCGGCCCGGGCCGACACCTCGTTGTAGGGCAGGTCCAGCGCGGTGCCGGTCAGCGAACCCTCATCGGGGATGTGCACGTTGATCAGCAGCCGTCCGCCGGACTGGGCCTCGAAGTCGGCCGGGTCGAGCAGCCGAACCTGCCCCGCCGGCTCGGCGTCGTCGGTCATTGCCGGCGGCGACCCGGCGGACGTCGGGTGGTCGTGGGTCGGCAGGCCGACAGACGGTGCCGCGGACGAGCAACCGCCGAGCAGGAGGGCGGCGACGGCCGCGGCTGCCGCCGTTCGGGTCCTGATCATCCGTCGAGAGTACGACGCAGACCAGACCAGCGTCGGGCCGCCACGAATGCGCCATCCCTGCTGCCGCAGAGTGATGACATTCCGTCCTACCGGACGATCTTCGCAAATTTTCCAGCGCGACCACCCGAACAGGGGTCTACTGTGCGAAAAATGTGAACGCGCTGTGTTCGTGACGGCCGATCTTCACGGCCGACTCCAAGGCGGGAGAGGCGACGGCATGCACCGGATCAGGCAGTTTGTGACAATCGGAACGGT
The DNA here is from genome assembly GCF_044224575.1 of Nakamurella sp. Lineage (GTDB taxonomy): Bacteria > Actinomycetota > Actinomycetes > Mycobacteriales > Nakamurellaceae > Nakamurella. The sequence goes on along the minus strand of NZ_JBGAKE010000024.1, from coordinate 64,064 downwards.
CAGCGCGTGTTGTCTGGCGCTCACCGCAGCGCCCGCGTTCGCCGGCGGCGACCGGGGTGGCGGTCACGGCGGCCGGGACCCGATCAGCGTCGTCGCCGGGGGACTCGACGGGCCATTCCAGCTGGCCGAGGGTGACGGCAACTCGATTCTGGTCACCCAGGCGGCGAAGGGCGAGGTCACTCGGATCGACCTGCGTACCGGCCGGGCGAAGCCGCTGGCCACCGGGGTGGCCGGGGCGTCCGGCGCGAGCATCATCGACGGACGCCTGGCCGTCGTCACCGGTGAGGCGCCCGGCGACGAGGGGTCACCAGCCGACGGTGCGATGGTGTCCGCTCGAGGACCGGCCACCGGCCCCACACCGCCGATCTACGCGAGCCTGCTGACCGGCCGACCCGGCGGCCAACTCACCCAGTTCGCCGACATCCTCCAGTTCCAGCTCGACAACAATGTCGATGGGCAGGATCCGAACGCACCCGATTCGCTGTCGAACCCGTTCGCGGTCGTCGAGGACCGCACCCATCGAGGCTTCGCGCTGGTCACCGACGGCGGCGGGAACAGCGTGCTGCGGGTGGACCGGAAGGGCACCGTCAGCGCCTTCTTCGTTCCCGACGTGGTGACCAGCGGGGTCTGCCTGGACCGGCCGAACAACGACCCTGAGCACGCCGGCTGCGATCCGGTGCCGACCGGCATCGCCAACGGTCCCTGGGGCAGCGTCTACGTTGCCGGGCTGAGCGGCGAGGCGCCCGGTGAGGGCCGCGTCTACGTTCTGGACGCCTGGAGCGGCAAACTGCGCAAGACGTTCACCGGATTCAATTCACCGACCGGCGTTGCCGTCGACAACCGCGGCAACCTCTACGTCGCCGAGCTCCTGTGCGGCGCTCCGGCCAGCGAGAAACCCACTCCGGACGAGATCGCATCCACCGGAAGGATTGTCAAGGTCGCACCGAGCGGCCAGCGGACCTATGCCCAGGCGACGCTGCCGAACGGACTGCTGTTCAGCGGAGGCAAGCTCTACGCCTCGACCTGGTCGATCGCCTTCTTCTTCGGCGCCGCCGGCGCCGGACAGGTGATTCAGGTCAACGACAACGCCTTCGGTGCCGATCCGGTCGGCTGCTGATCGAGCCGCCCGCGAGCGCAGTGCCGGCGCGGCCCGACCAAATCCAGCGTGGAGAGCCGGCCGGCCGGGCCGTCCACCCACCGGTGCAGGATCCGCTAGGCGAGGTCGACCGGCTTCTCGGTGTCGGCCCCACGCCGGCGGCCGAGCGGATCGAGCGAGCGGGCGACGTTGTGCTCCGCGGACGGCGTTCTGCCGGCTCAGCGGACCGGCAACGCCACCACCCGGTACGGCGGTGCGCTGTTGACGCCTTCGTCGAACTTGCTGTCCACCAACAACAGCCGGCCACCGTCGAACTTGGCCGTGGTGAATACCCGATCGGGATCGGTGGGCACGGCGGACACCAGCCGCGCCCGGGTCCATCGATCGGACAGTTCGAGCGTCACCAATTGCCGCGGGAAGTTGCGCACCACAAACAGTTTCGGTCCGACCAGGACCAGCCCGTCGCCGCCGGTCAGGTCGGCACCAGCGGTCACCGCCACCTGGTCGACCTGCTTCGTGCGCAGATCGAACCGCCACAACTGGCCGGTCGAGGACTGGACCGCCACCAGCGCCCGGCCATCCGGGGTCGCGACGATCCCGTTGAGGTTGAACCCGGCCGCCGTCGCGATCGTCCCGGTGGCGTCCTTCCACGCGGTGACCGACCAACCGCGCCGGTCCTGGGCGACCCGGAAGATCCGGGGCGTGGCATTGGAATCGGTGAAATACGCGGCCCCGTCGGGGCCGATGGCCACGTCGTTGAGGAACGCGTTGGTGGCCGGCACCTGCAGCGCGGCCAGCAGGCGCCCGGACGGCGAGTACACCCAGAGGTCCGGCCGATCGGGCCGGGCCTGGTCGAGCGTGCGGTTCGGGCCGCCGGCGATGTAGACCCGGCCCAGCCGGTCGACGGTGATGCCGCGTGCGGTGATCCGGCCGTCGGTGTCGTTGCCGTCCAACCAGGTTCGGGCCGTCCGGTCGGTCAATCGGGCGCGACTGATCTCGCCGCCGGTCACCTCGCTGACGTAGAACACGCCGCGCAACGGGTCGAGCCCGATGCCCTCGAAGGTCGATCCGGCCGGCTGGCCGGGCAACTCGTAGACGGCCGGGAGCCGGCCACCGGGCCGGCCGCCGTCCGCGGCCGCGGCCGGGGCGGCGACCGTCCCGGCACACAACAGGGCCAGTCCCACCACCACGGTTCGCCGCGCTGCTCGACGGTGGGTGACTCGCCCGGCGCTCGATCGTGACATGCCCGCTCCCTCTGCTCGTCGTCATGCATCCGGCAGCAGGCACACGACGTCGCCCGGCAAAGAGTTCACCCACGGTAGCGAGAGGGTCACAATCCGGGCATTCAGGTAGTTCCCCACAAAAGCCGCTTATCGCTTGGGCCATCAGGGTTTTCGTCCGCCAAGCCGCCGACGAACCCTTGACGTTCAGGCCGTGCACAGTGTTATCTCAGTCACATCACAAACAGTGAACGCCGGATCACACCCGGTGTCGCTGCCCCCTGCGCGAAAGGTGACTACATGCGTGCCGCGAGGCGAGCCGGCGTGGTCCTGCTCAGTACCCTGCTCCTGGTCGGCGGACTGCTGGCGCCCCCGGCCGGGGCCGCCGCCGGCGGCAAGGAGACCAAGCTGGCCGAACAGCTCGTCAAGAAGGTCAAGGCGAGCAACGCGAACCGGCACCTGATCGCCTTCCAGCGCATCGCCGACGCCAACGGTGGGAACCGGGCGTCCGCGACGGCAACGCAAATCGAGACCCCCGGATTCGACGCGAGTGTCGCCTACGTCGTCAGCCAGGTCAAAGCCGCTGGCTTCGAATACGAGGTACAGGAGTTCAGCTACCCGGTCGAGGTCTCGCTGGCCTCGTCGCTGAGCGTCGCCGGCGGAGGCACCTTCGAGATCATCAAGATGACGGCGAGCATCGAGACCCCGGTGGGCGGGGTCAGCGGGCCGCTGGCCGTCGTTCCGCAGGATGCCACCACCGGATGCGAGGCCGCGGACTTCGCCGGCCAGGACTTCACCGGCAAGGTCGCCCTGATTCGCCGGGGCGGCTGCACCTTCGAGGCCAAGGCGCTCAACGCCGCCGCGGCCGGCGCCGCCGCGGCGGCGATCTCCAACAACGTCGACGGTCCGCTGGCCAACGTGACGATCACCAACACCGGTCCGATCCCGGTCGGCGGGCTGAGCCAGGCGGACGGCGACATCCTCGCCGGGCTAGGCGGTTCCGTCGTGACCGTCGACATGCGCACCGAGGAGCAGACTCGCACCTCGCACAACGTGATCGCGCAGACCAAGACCGGCCGCAAGAACAACGTGGTGATGGTCGGTGCGCACCTGGACAGCGTGGTGGCCGGCCCCGGCATCAACGACAACGGTTCGGGTTCCGCGGCACTGCTGGACATCGCCACCCAGCTCGGCGGATCGCCGAAGACCAACAACGCAGTCCGGTTTGCCTGGTGGGGGGCCGAGGAGCTCGGACTGATCGGCTCCACCGAGTATGTGAAGTCGTTGAGCTTCGAGCAGCAGCTGGACATCGCGCTCTACCTGAACTTCGACATGGTTGCGTCCCCGAACGCCGCCTACTTCGTCTACGACGGCGACAATTCCGACGGCGTCGGCGCGGGCGCCGGTCCGTATGGCTCGGCCCAGATCGAGGCCACGTTCGTCAACTTCTTCCGGGACCGGTTGGGGGTGCCGACCGAGGGCACCGATTTCAGTGGTCGGTCGGACTACGGCGAGTTCATTGCCAACGGCATCCCGGCGGGCGGCCTGTTCACCGGCGCCGAGGGCATCAAGACTGCCGCCCAGGCCGCCAAGTGGGGCGGGACGGCGGGCAGCGCCTACGATCCGTGCTACCACCAGAAGTGCGACACCCTGGGCAACCTCGACCGGGTGGCGCTCGACCGGAACCTGGATGCCGCCGCGTGGGCGACCGGCGTCTATGCCTACTCCACCGAGGAGATCAACGGCGTGCCGCCGCGGGACAAGCGGGCCCAGCTGCGGGCCCAGTCCCAGCGAATGTCGTTGCTGGCCGCGCCCGATGCGCACGATCACGGGGCAGCCGCCGCCTGACCGACCCCACCGCATGCCCAGTGGCGCGTCGCCGGCGATCGTCGCCGGCGGCGCGCCACCGGCGTCGTCAGCCTCGGGCCGTCAGCCGGTAACGCAACCGCACGTCGGGTCCGAACCGGGTGACGTCGACCAGGTCGGCGCGGTGTGCGTCGGCGAGGGTGCCGACCGTTCCGCCGGCCAACGCGGACGGTCCGGCGCCCAGCAGGGCCGGCGCCACGTAGGCGACGATCTCGTCGACCAGGCCGGCGTCCAGGAACGCCGCGGCGAGTCGCGGTCCACCCTCCAGCAGGACGTGCCGGCGGCCGCGGCGCCACAGCTCGTCCAGCACGGCGGCGGGATCCACTCGGCCGTCCGGGCCGGCGCCGGCCGATTCGGCGGTGGCCACCCAGGTCTCGGCGGCGCCGTCGCGCACCCGGGCTCCGGCCGGGGTCCGATCCGACGAATCGAGCACCACCCGAAGCGGTTGCCGACCCACCGGTTCTCCGTGCGCGTCCCGGACGGTCAGCTGCGGGTCGTCGGCCAGCACCGTGCCGACGCCGACCATGATCGTGTCGACCCGGGCCCGCAGCTCGTGCACGTCCGTCCGGGATTCCGGCGAGGTGATCCACCGGCTGGTCGCGTCGGCGGCGGCCACCCGGCCGTCCAGCGTCATGCCGACCTTCCAGGTGACGAACGGCCGCCCCAGCCGCATTGCGCCCAGCCAGACCCGATTCACATCCAGCGCGGCGGCCACCGCGGCGGCCACCGCGGCCGACGGGTCGGCAGCGGCCGACGGGTCGGCAGCGGCCGGTCCCGTCAGGTCGACGACATCCACCCCGGCGGCTCGCAGCCGGGCGAGGCCGCCGGCCGCCGGCAGCCAGGGGTCGCGAACCGCGACGAGTACCCGGGCCACCCCGGCGGCGATCAAGGCCTCGGAACACGGTCCGGTGCGGCCGGAATGGTTGCATGGTTCGAGGGTGACCGCCGCGGTCGCGCCGCGGGCGAACGGTCCGGCCGCACGGAGGGCGGCGACCTCGGCGTGCGGGCCGCCCGGCCGCTCATGGAAGCCCTCCCCGACGACCCACCCGCCGGGTGACAACAGCACGCACCCCACCACGGGGTTGGGCAGCGCGGTGGCGGCGCCGTGCCCGGCGAGGTCGGCCGCACGGTGCAGCGCGGCGAACTCGGCCGGGGTGAGTGCATCGCTCGTGGACACCGCACCAGTGTGCGGGGTGATCCGACGCACGGCCGGGGCGGGCTCAGTTGAGCTGGAACGACCGCTTCGACAGGCCGTACCAGAAGCCGTCGACGGTGGTCGTGCCGTCCTGCCAGTCGTCCGCGGTCGCGCCGAGCGACACGTACAGCGGCGCCCAGTGCTCGGTCCGCGGGTGGGCGATCCGGGCGGCCGGGGCCCGGTGCTCGAAGTCGAGGATGGCGTCGATGTCGCCGGACTCGACCGCCTCCTTGGCCCACTGGTCGAACTCCTGACCCCAGGCCGGGCCGGAGTTGCTGGTGTCGCCGAAGGTGGCGAGCGACAGGTTGTGGGTGGTGAAGCCGGAACCCATGATCAGCACGCCGTCGTCGCGCAGCGGCGCGAGCTTGCGGCCGATCTCGAACAGCCCCCGCGGGTCCAGGGTCGGCATGGACACCTGCAGCACCGGGACGTCCGCCGCCGGGAACATCTCGACCAGCGGCACGTACGCGCCATGGTCGAGCCCGCGATCCGGATCCTGGTGCACCGGCTGACCGGGCCGGGCGAGCAGGGCGGCGACGTCCCGGGCCAATTCCGGGGCGCCGGGCGCCTCGTAGGTCACCTGGTAGTAGTGCTCCGGGAAACCCCAGAAGTCGTAGGTCAGCGGCACCGTCTCGGTGGCGCCGACCGCCAGCGGCGCCGATTCCCAGTGTGCGGAGACCACCAGGATCGATTTCGGTCGCGGCAGGTCGCGGCTCCAGTCGGCCAGCTGACCCGTCCAGACCGGATCATCGGCCAGCGGCGGCGCACCGTGTGACAGGTAGAGCACCGGCATGCGGCTGGTGGTGGCATCGGGGGCGGTCATGGGAACTCGATTCACCGGGAGGAGGGGCGACTCGTCCCATGATAGTCCGGTTTAGTTGAGCGTTCAAGTATTGTTTCCTGCCGTCGTGCGACGGTCGGCAGCGCCATAATGCGTTGATGCGCGACGATCCCTGGCTCAGCAACGAGCAGCAGCAGGTCTGGCGCGCGTTCCTGCGGATGTCCGGGCAGCTGAACGAGTACATCGAACGGGACATGCAGCAGACCGGCGGGATGCCGCACGCCTACTACCTCATCCTGGCCATGCTGTCCGAGTCGCCGACCCGGTCGCTGCGGATGAACCAGCTGGCCGAGGCCGTCCGTTCCTCGCAGTCCCGTGTGTCGCATGCGGTGGCCCGGCTGGAGGAGTCCGGGTGGGTACAGCGCATCCCGGCCCCGGGCGATCGGCGCGGGCAGGTCGCCGAACTCACCGATGCCGGCCATGAACGGTTGCTGGAGCTGGCCCCCGGCCACGCCGAAGTCGTCCGGTCCACCATGTTCGACCCGCTTACCCCCGAGCAGCTGGACAGCTTCCGCGACATCTGCGCAACGATCCTCAAGGCGATGGCCGACCGCGGGATCACCTCGGAGTTCCCCCCGTCGCCCTGCTGAGCACCCCCCGGCCCGATGCGGTGGCCGACCCGCCGACGGAAACAGCCCCCCGTGATCTGACGGGGGGCTGTCGCGGAGCCGCTGTGGGGAATCGAACCCCAGACCTTCTCATTACGAGTGAGACGCTCTGCCGACTGAGCTACAGCGGCGGCGTGGGAGAGTCTAACCGTTCCGCGGGACGCACCGGACCCGCCCGGCGACGATCACGCCGCCGACAACGCCTTCCAGTCGGCCCACGAATAGGTCCAGTCGTAGATGTCCCCGTCAGCCGGCGACAGTGGCACGCTGGTGCCGGTGACGACGACCGGGTCGCCGATCATCGCGGACGCGTAGTACTCCTGGGCGCTGGCCGCGGACAGGTTGATGCAGCCGTGACTGACGTTGACCACGCCCTGGTCGTAGACGGTGTCCTGGTTCTGGTGGATGAACTCGCCGTTGTCGCTGATCCGGACCGCCCAGTGCTCGGTCACGTTGGTGTAGCCGTAGGCCGGGTTGCTCATCTTCGTCGTCTCCTGCATGTCGCTGACGACGTGGATGCCGGAGCGGGTGACCCGGTTGGGGTCGCCGATCTCGTCGCCGCTGCCGTACGAGGCGTCGTAGGTGGCGACGGTCTGCCCGTCCCGCTGGACCACGATCTGGTGGGTGTTCGCGTCGGCGAGGACCACCTGGTTGCGTCCGATGGTGAAATCGCTGGTGACGTTGTCGCCGCCGAAGTACCCGTCGCCGAAGGGCAGGCCGTAGATGTCGGACTCCACGTGCACCTGGGTGTTCGCCGGCCAGTAGTCCTTGGGCCGCCAATCCAGCGACGGCCACTTGTCCCCGTCGTGCCTGATCCACGCCCAGGCGCCCTCGACCGCGGGGGTGGTGGTGATCTTGATGTGCTGCTCGATCAGTGCCTTGTCCTCGGGTTCGTAGCCCAGGTGGACGATGACCGGGGCAGCGACGCCGACGACCGCGCCGTCGCCGGGCGAGATGGACGTGGTGATCTGGTCGACCGGGCTGACCGTGGTGTACGCGCCCTTGATGGCCACCGACTTCCCGTCGGTGCCGACCGCGGTGCCGGTCACGTCGTACTGCTTGCCGTAACCGAGCGGTTCGCCGAGGGTCCAGCTGGTTCGATCCGCGGACAGGGTGCCGTCGATCGGCTTGCCTTCCGGGTTGGTCATCGTGAGATCGCCGATCGTTCCGGAGGCGACGGAGATGGACACCGGGGCGGTCGGTGAGATGTCGTCGGCGCCGAACTTGGGCGATGCGGTGACCACGGCGACGGGTCGGGCCGGGGCGCTCGACGAACTCGCCGCTGCGGATCCGTCGATCCCGTGACCGACGGCGGCGGCCTGACCGGCCACGGGCTGGGTGATAGTGGCGCCGCCGGTGCTGCCCGAGCAGGCAGCCAGGACGACGACCAGGCCGCCCAGGGCGGCCGTCGTCACGGTCCGCCGGAGGCCGGACGGGCGGGCGATGATCATTCGTTCCTCCGGGGAAGTTCAAGGCGGCGCCGGGTCGTCCAGTGCGCCCTGCTGCAGACGCATGGGATGGCAACGGCGTTCATCCGTCCCGGCCATCTTCGCGGGAGTCGGGTCGGGTGGCTGTGAGCCGGCGACCCCGGTCATGAGCACAAGTGCCTATTACACCAAGGGTATTCGACGAGCGACGACGACCCGCCACGCCATGCGCGGATGTGATGGACCCCACCTGGGAACGCAGCGGCCCGGTCCGGCAGATGCCGGACCGGGCCACAGCCGGTCGTGTGCTCAGGGGTCAGCGAATCAGTTCGCTGCCCCAGTACTCGGCGGAGTCCTTGCTGAACGCCTGCGCCATCGCCATGCGGCTGCCGTCGGCGTAGAAGCCGGTCTTGGTCTTGCCCAGCGTCCAGATGGCGTGGACCGCCGCGTCGCCGAGTTCCGCGAGCGCCTTGTCATTCAGGTTGTTGTTCGGTGCCGCGATCGAGTCGCACGCCTGGTGGTAGCAGGCGTCGTACGGCTCGCCCGCGGTGCCGCCGTACACAGCTGCCTCGTCCTCGGTCTTGACGCCTTCGGCGCCGCTGAACAACCCGCCCGCCGGGATCCCCGCGGCGATGAAGGGCCCGTAGTCGGACCGGCCGTCGAACGCAGTGGGTTCGCTGGCCAGACCCTGACCGGCGAAGTAGTTCGTGAAGATCTGCTCGATCTGCCCCGAACCGGGCTGCGGTCCCGCGGTGCCGTCCGAACCGTCGCCGTCGTAGACGAAGCGGACGTAGTTCGGCGAACCGAGCATGTCGAAGTTCAGGTTGGCCATGATCTTGTTGAGCTGCGTGGCGGGCAGGGTGTCGACGTAGTGCTCGGAGCCCAGCAGACCGGCCTCCTCGGCGCCCCAGAACGCGAACCGCAGCTTCTGCTGCGGCTTGAGGTTGAGCTTGTTGATCTGGACCGCCGTCTCCAGGATCGTCGCGGCGCCACTGCCGTTGTCGTTGATACCGGGACCCTCCAGGACGGAGTCGAGGTGGGCGCCGACGACGACGACCTTGTTCGGGTCACCCCCCGGGCTGTCGGCGATCACGTTCCAGGTCGGCCGCACCTCACTGGCGGTCGAGGTGACCACCTGCATGGTGACCGCACCCTGTCGCACCTGCTGGTACAGGGCCGACCCGTCGGCGAAGCTCAGTCCGACCACCGGGATCGGCTGCGGGTTGCCCAGGGTGCCGCCGGGCAGGTCGGTCCGACCCGGTTGTCCCTCGTTGAAGATGATCGCGGCGTCATAGCCGGCGGCGGCGGCGTTCTGCGCCTTGGTCTCGAACGTGCACGTGCCCCGCTGGATCAACGCGACCGCCGGCTCGGCCGGCGCCGGGGCGAAGTCCGAGGCTTCGCATCCGCTGGTCGAGCTGGGTTCCGCGCTCGGCGGGATCATGATGTCGTTGGTCGGGACCAGGGTGCCGGTGACGTCGCCGCTGCCGGAGTACTCGAAAGTCTCGGTCTCGTAGTCGGCCGCCGTCGGGGTCACCTCGCGCAACTCGGCCGGCCCCAGTTCCTGAAAGAAACTGAAGTCGAACTTCTGCAGACGCACGTCGTAGCCCGCCTGCCGCAGCGTCTGCCGGACGTAGTCCACCGACGCCTTGTACCCGGGCGTGCCGGACGCCCGGGTGCCCTCGTTCTGGTTCGCGATCCGCTGGAACACTCGCTCGTGGCCGATGATCCCGCCGACGGTGACCGCATCCCGCAGTCGCTGCGTGTCGACCTGGTCGACGGCGGCAGCACTCGTCACGGGCAGCACCATCGCTGCCGCCACCACACACGTCACAAGAAGTGACTTTCTTCGCACAACACCCTCCAAACAGGACGTTCTTCACCTCGACCTTGAAGTGGCGAGATGTCCTCCGGAGTTGTCACCGCTTGTGACCGAACCGACACGTTTCGCGAGCGGTCGTTATCGATTTGTGATGAGAGACGCCTGTGGACATGCCCTGAAAACGATCTTGACGGTTTCGTCCCACGGGTCCACCGTTGACCTGTTCGACCGGGTCACCCCGTCCCCGGCCGCCGGGGCTCGGGTCGTGCGTGCGAGATCCGATGGCGATCCAGCTCGCGAGAACCGAACGCCGGCGGTCTCCGTATGAACAGGCACGCCCACGTGGGGCGACCTGAGCCGATCCGGGCGCTGCGATCCCGGAGTGGGGAGGAAACCGTGACGACAAGTTCCGCGCCTGAACAGGCCGCGCCGGCCGGGCGACAACCACGCTGGGGACTCGCCGCCGCCGGGGTGCTGGGCCTCGTCGTCGCCGGCGTGCTGGCCGCCTACTCGCGGGTTCATCCGGGTAACGGGGCGACGATCGTTACCTTCGGCTTCACCACGCTGCTGGCGATGAAGACATGGCTGACGACGGCAGCGATGATCTTCGTGGTCGTGCAGGTGGTCAGCGCGCTGGCCATGTGGGGCCGGTTGCCCGGGGTCGGCGGATCCCCGTCATGGGCGAGCCCGGTGCACCGGTGGTCGGGGGTCGTCGCGTTCCTGATCACCCTCCCGGTCGCGTTCCAATGCATCTGGTCGCTCGGCTTCTCGGATTCCTCCGCCCGGACACTGGCCCACTCGATCGCCGGCTGCCTGTTCTACGGGGTGTTCGCGGCCAAGATGCTCTCGCTCCGACTGCCCGGCCTGCCAGGCTGGGCGCTGCCGGTGCTGGGAGGATTGTTGACCACGGTCCTGGTCGGCGTCTGGTTCACCTCCGCCTTCTGGTACTTCACCGCCTCCGGGCTCCCCCTGTGGTGACCCATTCCGTCTCGAGCCTCCGGGAGCGACCGTGACCACCTCCGAACCGGACCACCAACCGCCGTCGCCTGCCTCGTCCGGGCGACCGGGTGACCGGGACGCGGACGCGGTGCACCCGGCCGGCTCCGGTGCCGGCGGCGGGAGTTCCGGGCCGGCACCGCGAGCGGCGCTGGCGGCCGGCGGCCCGGCCGGACCTGCGCCGGCCTGGGCGCCGCCGACCCCCCGCCAACCACCTGGCCCCGCACCGGGCCAGGCGCCCGGTCCCGGGTGGAGCCCACCGGGACCGGGTTGGCCTCCGCAGTACGGCACCCCGAACCCACCGAACGGGCCCGGTTCACCGAGCGGGCAACCGTCCGGGCTCCCGCCCGGAGCCCCCTACCGGGGTCCCGGACCGGTGCCCGGTGATCCCCGAACGTCTGGCCAGCCGTACCCGGGCCAGTCCTACCCGGGCCAGGCCCCCACGCCGGCGGGCCGGCCGGTCGCCGGTCCGGGCTGGCATCAGGCGCCACCACCCGGGGCCTCGCCGGGGTCGCCGTCACCCGGGACCCCGGGCCCACCGGGTGCGACCGCACCCGGCCAGCCCTACGGGGCACCCGGCTCGTACGGCGCCCCCGGCTCGTACGGCGCCCCCGGCTCGTACGGCGCCCCCGGCTCGTACGGGGCCCCCGGCCAGCCCTACGGACCGCCTGGTCAGCCGTCCGGGAAAGCAGGCTCCTACGGAGCCCCCGGCCAGACCTACGGATCAGCCGGCCGGTACGGCCCGGACGGACCGCAACCCGGGACCGCGCCGGCCGGATCCGCCCCGACCGGTTGGCCGGCGGCGGCCGGCTCCGGCCAGGACGGCGGTGCCCAGGTCACCCAGGCCATCGGTGGGTTCGCGCTCCCGCCGGGCGGGCCGACCCGGCCCGCGGCGGACCGGGCGCTGGCCGACGAGTCACCGGCACCCTCCCGGCGCGGCCTGCTCGTCGGCACCGGCATCGCCGTGGTCGCCGCGGCCGCGGGGGCGACCTGGTACACCGTTGCGGGGCCCACCCCGCGACACACCCCCGGCGAGAGCGGGTACGCACCGCCGTCCGCGAACGGCGCGAACCTGGGCCCGTTGACGGACATCCCGGAGAACGGCGGCACCGTCTTCGACGACCAGGAGATAGTGGTGACCCGCGGCAGCGGCACCACGGTGCACGGGTTCTCGGCGGTGTGCACCCATCAGGGCTGCCTGGTCTCCCGGGTCAGCCAGGGCGAGATCACCTGCCCGTGCCACGGCAGCGCCTTCGACGCCACCACCGGCGCGGTGGTGCGCGGTCCGGCGCAGCGCCCGCTGCCGGCCGTCCCGGTCACGGTGGTCAACGGATCGGTGGTCACCGGATGACCACCGGAGGGAGGATGTCGTGATGAGGCATCTGCCGACCTGGATCTGGATCGCCGGGGCCGCCTTCATGGCCGGGGCGCTGATCGCGTCCCTGTTCTGACCCGCCCCCCGCGACGGCGCCGAGTGTGCAGATTCGGTCCTGACATCCGAGAATGAGGACCGTTGCTGCACACTCGACCGGGGCGGAGCGGGGCCGCCCGGCCGCTCAGCCGGGGGTCAGGTCCCGCCCCTCGTATGCCTTGCGCGAACCGCACACCGACGCCTTCGGGCACACCTGACGCGACCCGTCGGCGGCCAGCTTGATGACCACCGAATCGCCCGGCACGGAATGACCGATCACCCGGCCCGGACCGGCCGGGCTGTCGACCTCCTCACCGATGGCCGGCGCGGTGGCCTTGAAGTCCTGGTAAAGCGGGTGCTCGTACTTCAAGCAGCACATCAGCCGGCCGCAGGCGCCGGAGATGCGCATCGGGTTGGCCGGCAGGTCCTGATCGCGGGCCATGGCCAGGGTGATCGGTTCGAAGTCGCGCAGGAACGTCGAGCAGCAGGTGTCGCGTCCGCAGGAGCCGATGGCGCCGGTGACCCGCACCGAATCCCGGGCGGCGAGCTGCCGCAGTTCGATGCGGGTGCCCAGGGTCGCCGACAGGTCGCGGAGCAGGGACCGGAAGTCGACGGTCTCCGGGGACGAATAGTAGATGACGGTCTTGCCGGCGGCCCCCTGCGGATCGACCGACAGCACCTTCATCGGCAATCCGTGCTCACGGATGAGCCGACGACTGGCCACCAGGGTTCGGGCCTTCACCCGACGCAACTGATCCGCCGCGGCGAGATCGGCGTCGGTGGCCATGCCGAGCAGCACCGGGAAGCCGTCGGTGTCCTCGGTCGAGTACTCGGCGGCCCAGACCACCCGGGCGGCCACTCCGCCCTGCTCGGTCGGCAACATCACCATGTCCCCCACCTGCGGACGCAGGTCACCAGGATCCGCGTAGTGCAGCTGCCCGTTGGCGGAGAACGTCACGGCGCACAACATGCCCATCCCGGTCACGGTACGCGGTGCCGGCGGTCCGTCCGGCGACCCGTCGCCGCACGGTGCGGTCGGCGCACCCTGCGTAGAGTGCTGGCGATGAGTGGTACGACACGGCGCATCCTGACGGCCAAAATGCTCGCCCTGAGCCTGCTCGGGATCGTCCTGGTGGTCGTCGCCGTGGTCCACCGCCGCTCGACGGCCCCGGTGCCTCCGCCCGGCCCCATGACCCGCTGATCCTCCGGCCGCTGGGGTTCCCAGCGGGCCGGCCGATCCGGGCCGGGCAGCTCGGGGTCATCGCGGCCGGCCGACCCGCAGGTCGAGGGCCGTGACGGTGGCGAGCCGGCCCGTTGCCGTCATCGCCGTCGCCGGCGACGTGACGTAGCTTGCGGAGGTGAGCGGATCGATCGACGTCCGACCGTTCGAAGCCGGCGACGTCGACCGGCTTGCGATCCTTTTCGCGGGCGATCGGAGCACCCGGCATTGCTGGTGCACCGCGTTCTGCACCACCGGCCGGCAATTCGCCACGGGCTGGTTCGGCGGCGGTAACCGCCGGCGGTTCACCGAACTCGCCGCGGCGAGCCGCCACCCGATGGGGGTACTGGCCCTGCTGGACGACGTGCCGGTCGGCTGGGGTGCCTGCGGTCCACGCTCGCGGTACACCGCTGCCATCGACGGTCGGAGTCAGCTGCTGCGGACCCGCCCGCGCGAAGACGACGACCGGGTCTGGTTGATCCCCTGCCTGTTCGTCGCCGCCGACCACCGCCGGCGCGGCCTCACTTCGTCCCTGATCGCGGCGGCGGTGGCCGTCGCACGCCGCGCGGGGGCGGTGGCCGTCGAAGGGTGGCCGGTCGCATCCGCAGCGCCACGCGCCGCGGATGCCTTCCTGGGGCGTGAGCAGGTCTTTGCGGACCAGGGTTTCCGGTGCGTCGATCGCCCGAGCCCCCACCGCAGCATCATGCGGCTCGACTTGCGCCCGAACGACCGGTGAGGCAACCGGGCAATCTCACCAGCCCCAGGTGCCGGGTTCGCCCTTGAACGGCCCGACGACGTCGTCGGTGATCCACCCACCGTAGAAGCCGCCGGCCTGCGGCCGGACCAGCTCATCATCGATCCGGCACTCCACCATCGATGGCATGAACGAGACATAGCCGGTGATCGGGACGAACCTCCCGGTTGGGCGCTCGTAGCTCCAGGCCGCGGCCTCGATGATCTCGCCGGCCGGTCCGACGACGTCCCAATACGTGGCGGCGCCCTTCCACTCGCACGTCGTCGACCGCCGGCGCGACGGTACGAGCGCGCCCGGCCGGATGTCCTCGCGGGGCAGGTACCAGCTCGGCGGGTGGGACGTCTCCAGGACCCGGTACGCGCCGACGGTGTCGGCGACGAAGGCCCCACCCACCATGACGCGCACACGCCGCGTCGACCGCTGCAGAGCCGGTGGCCGTGGGTAGTCCCACACGGATTCCTGGCCCGGCCCCGGGGCGATCGGCGTGACGGGTGGGCGGGATCTGGCCATCCTGCCATTGTGCGACGCCGGCGCCGGACCCGGCATGGCCCGGCCGTGGTGGGGTCACCGTCCCGGCCGGCGACGTGGACCCGGCTCCTGCAGGTTCGACCCGACAGCCCTCACCGTGCGGTCAGGACCCCGTCCCGGCGGGTGATCGAGACCCCGCGTACAACGCCATCATCATGGCCTCGATGGCGATCTGCGGCTTGACGTTCAGTTCGATCGCCTCCCGGCAGGCCAGCACGGCGTCGACCGCGGCCAGCGCCCCCGGGGACCCGATTCGGTTCGCCGACGCGTCGACCTGCGCTGCAATGTCCGGGTTGAGCAGCGGGGCGTCCGACCCCAGGCTCCGGGCCAGCACGTCGCGATAGAAGCCGGAGAGATCGACCAGGGCACGGTCGAGCACGTCCCGCTCGGTCCGGGTCGCGCGGGACTTCTGCCGCCGCTCCATCTCCTTCACCACCCCGGCCGACCCGCGGGCCGCCCCGCCGGCGCCCCGCCCGGTGCCGCCGGCGCCGAGCGCCGTCTTCAGCTCCGCCAACTCGGCGGCGTCCCGACTCTCGGACATCGTCGTGGCCTCACCCTTGGCGTGCGCGAGGAGTTCGGCGGCCTGGGTGAAGACATCACCCACGGTGCGCAGGGCCCCCGGCACGGCCAGAATCCGCCGCCGCTGCTCGCGGGCCTCGTCATCGCGGGCCAGCCGGCGGGCCCGCCCGACGTGGCCGGCCGCAATCGACGCCGCCCACTGCGCCGTCGGCGGATCGATGCCGTCGCGCCGGGTGAGCACGTCGGCGATCGCGGCGGTGGACGGGGTGCGCAGGCCGACCACCCGGCATCTCGAGCGGATCGTCACCGACACGTCGTCGGGATGGGTGGACGGCGCACAGAGCAGGAACACGGTCCGCGGGGCAGGTTCCTCCACCGCCTTGAGCAGTGCGTTCGACGCGCCCTCGGTGAGCCGGTCGGCGTCCTCGATCAACACGACCTGGTAGCGCCCGGTGGCCGGGCCCCGGGCGGCCAGCTGCACGACGGCCCGCATCTCCTTGACCGAGATGGTCAGCCCCTCCGGCACGACGGCCCGGACGTCCGGATGGGTATGCGCCAGCACGGTCCGGCAATGCGTGCAGT
Source organism: Nakamurella sp. (assembly GCF_044224575.1). Lineage (GTDB taxonomy): Bacteria > Actinomycetota > Actinomycetes > Mycobacteriales > Nakamurellaceae > Nakamurella. The sequence goes on along the minus strand of NZ_JBGAKE010000024.1, from coordinate 47,983 downwards.
GACCGCACCCGCGCAGGGGGCATTGCAACGCGGCGGCGAACGCCCGGGCGGCCACCGATCGTCCGGACCCCGCCGGGCCGGTGAACAACCAGGCATGGGTCATCGCGGCACCCGGCACCCCCGGGTCCCCATGGGAGGCGGCCACCGCCGACGACAGCTCGTCGACGGCCGGCTGCTGACCGACGAGGTCGTCGAACACCGCCGCGGGCGCGTCAGCCATCGTCCCGACCTCCGCCGAGCCGGTCCGGCAACGCCCGGCCGAACGCGACCAGCGAGTCCAGTCGACCCGCATTCGCCGGGTGGGCCGGTGAATGGATGACGTCGGTGATGACCAGCCCGGCCCGGGCGGCCACCAGCGCCAGCGTGCGCCCGGTGAAGTGCCAGATGTGCTGCTCGGGCTTGAGCGTCCACCAGCGGGCACCGAGCACCCGGGCGGGCACCGATGAGACGTACGGCACGGACAGTGCGATCCACCCTCCGGGGGCCAACCGCGACCGGACCTCACCCAGGAACGCCAGCGGGTCGGGCACGTGTTCCAGGGTGTCCCAGAAGCAGATGACGTCGGCCGGCTCGGTCGGGGCGTCGGCCACCTGACCGGCGAAGACGTCGAGGCCCAGCTCCTCGCGGGCCACACCGACCCCGGTCCGCGACAGCTCGACCCCGCGCACCGAGTAGCCGGCGTCCCGCGCGGCGGCCAGGAACAGGCCGTAGCCGCTGCCGATCTCGAGCAGCCGGCCCGGGGCCGGGCGCCGGCGGACGATGCCGGCCAGCCGACCCCGCGTCCAGGTCCGCTGCAACAGCATCGCCGGCGACCGCCGGGTCCGGTCGCCGTAGACCCCGCCGTCGAAATAGGCGGGCTCGTCGTAGAGCCGCTGCCGGGCGGCGGCGTGCAGCCGGGGTGAGACGAACACCAGCGTGCAGGACGGGCACCGCACGACGCCGAACGGCGGCACCTGGTGCACCACCTCGCCCGCCCGGCCGCACACGCAGCAGACCACCGGCTCGGTGTCGGCGGTGGACCACCTCGACCCCGGTGGGGCGGCGGACACAGGGCTCTGGTCGGGCACCGATAGACCTTTCGATGGCGGACGATTCGGACCCGGCCACCGTAGCCGAGGCGTCCGACAGCGGGATGCGAGCAAGGGTGCGGTGGGATCGCCCACCGAACCCCGCGCCACCAACCGGCGGACCCGCGGAACATCCGCCGGCCTGGGACCGGCCGACGTTCCCGCAGCTACCCCCGAGGGACGCCTGGGCGGACACCTGCAGTTGTCGGCGGCGGCGCCGCGGGGCACGCTGGCGGCATGACTGCAGAGACGTTCGTGATCGTGGGTGCGTCCCTGGCCGGCGGCAAGGCCGCGGAGACCCTGCGCGAGGAGGGCTTCGACGGCCGGGTGGTGCTGGTCGGCGCCGAGACCGAGCCCCCGTACGAGCGGCCGCCGTTGTCCAAGGGGTACCTGGCCGGCTCGGACGAACGGTCGGCGGCGTTCCTGCACGAGGCCTCCTGGTGGGCCGAGCACCGCATCGATTGGCGGCCGGGCACCGCCGCCGTCGGGCTGGACCTGGAGTCCCGCACCGTGGCCCTGCACCCCACCGACACGATCACCTACGACCGGCTGCTGATTGCCACCGGCTCGGCGGTGCGCACCCTTGACCTGCCCGGATCCGATCTGGAGGGGGTGCGGTACCTCCGAACCCTGGACCAATCCGACGCGCTGTTGACCGCGTTCCGCCGCGGCGACCCGGTCGTCGTGGTCGGCGCCGGCTGGATCGGGCTGGAGACCGCGGCCGCGGCCCGGGGCCACGGCTGCCCCGTGACGGTCCTGGAGACGGCCGCCCTGCCCCTGCAACGGGTGCTCGGCGACGAGGTCGCGACCGTCTACCGCGACCTGCACCTCGCCAACGGCGTCGACTTCCGCTTCGGCGCCGGCCTCCGGGAGTTCCGGGGCTCGGGCGGCGAGCTGCGCGCGGTGGTGCTCGACGACGGCACCGAACTCGACGCGGCCACCGCGGTGGTGGGTGTGGGTATCCGGCCGGTCACCGAACTGGCCGCGTCGGCCGGGCTGACGGTGGACAACGGCATCGTCACCGACGCCCACCTGCGGACCTCCGACCCGTTCGTCTACGCGTGCGGGGACGTCGCCAACTCATTCAATCCCCTGCTCGGCCGCCAATTGCGGGTCGAGCATTGGGCCAATGCGCTGAACGGCGGGCCGGCCGCGGCCCGCTCGATGCTCGGCGGAACCGACGAGTACGCGCCCCTGCCCTACTTCTTCTCCGACCAGTACGACCTGGGCATGGAGTACTCCGGCTGGGTCGCACCCGGCGAGTACGACCGCGTGGTCTTCCGGGGCGACCCGACGTCGGACCCGAATGCTCCGGAGTTCCTCGCGTTCTGGCTTCGGGACGGGGCGGTGCTGGCCGGCATGAACGCGAACATCTGGGACGTCAACGACGACATCCAGGAGCTGGTGACGGCAGGCCTCGCGGGACGGCCCGCAGACCCGTCCAGGCTGGCCGATCCGGACGTCCCGCTGCCGGACACGCTGGCCTGACCCCGCCGGCTCGGGCGATCCTGCGACCGGGCGAGCCGCGCGAAGCGTCGGCCCGGCCGACGCGCGTCAGGCGACCTTCTCCTGCTCGATCCGCGCCGGTGACCGCTCCCGCAGAACCGAGGCAATGCGCTCGGTCACCTCGGCGTTGATCACTCCGTTCTCCTCGGACAGCGGCCGCACCACCAGGTACCGCTCCGGGGTGTACGACGCCCGGTCCCGGAACGCCTGGGCCGGGTCGATGCGGTCCTCGTCGTCCGGGCCATCGCCCGGCTCCGCTTCGTCGGACCGATCGGCCTCCACCGCCGGGGGATCACCATCGGCCGCGACCGCAGCCGGTTCGGTGGCGTTGACGAGCACGGTCAGGTCGGGTTTGAGCCCGCCGGCCGCCCATTGCGCGACCCGGCTGAGCCGGTCCTCGTCCAGCCCGAGGATCCGGTAGCGCACGATCAGCTCGTCCAGGAAGCCGTCGAACAACACGATGGTCCCGCCCTCCAGGGCCGGCGCGACCCGCGCGTTCATCAGGTCGGCGAGTGAGGCCGAGGCGCGCAGGGCATCCGCCAACGGGTCGTGGCTCGTCGCCTCCGGCACCACCGCCCGCGGATCCCACCGATCGACGGTCGAGGTGAGGTAACCGGCCTGGACCAGGTGCTCGTCGATGCCGCGCAGGTACTCGGCCGCCGCGACCGGGTCGGCTCCCTCGACCGCGATGAGCACACCGGCGTGCTCGGACGGCTCCTCCCAGAGCGACGGGGGCATCTTTCGCCGGAACAGCCGGCGTCCGACGCCCGACGTCAGACCGCCGATCTGCCGGCCGATCAGGGCGCTGACGGTGAAGGCGATGACGCCGCCGACCGCCAGCACCACGGCCGGTCCGGTGATCTCGAACCGGAAGTCGCCGACGGTCACCGGGTACGTGCCGATCGCGCCGGCCAGGATCGGCCCGACGGCGATGGTCATCAGCAGGATGATCCGGACCGAGGACATGACGAACGCGAACACCCGGCCGCGCAGCTGGTCGGAGACCTCGTGCCCGATCATGGTGAACCCGTTGATCCAGGCGATCCCGGCGAACACTCCCATCAGCGAGGCGGTGATCGCGGCGCCGATGAAGTCCTGCAGGACGCTCATCACGATCAGCGCGATGCCGGCGGCACCGATCGCCGGGGTGAAGATCATCCGGCGGGGCACGTTCGGGAGCACCTTCGGTCCGATCAGCATGCCCAACGCCAGACCGGTGAACACCGAGCCGAACAGGATGCCGTATCCGGCATTGCCGGCCCCGAGGGTGGCGACGTACGCCTGGGCGACCCCGGCCACCAGACCGCCGGCCCCGAACGCGCCGAGGATGCCCACGTAGATCGAGCGCATCAGGCGGTTCTTGCGGACGAACGAGACGCCCTCGGCGATCAGCGAGAAGATGCTCCGCGAGGTGCTCCGGTCGCCGACGAACGCCGGGATCAGCCGGCGGGAGATCAGCACCATGAACGCGGAGAAGAAGTAGGTGCCGGCGTCGATGGCCAGGGCGATGTCGATGGCCAGGGAGTTGGTGCCGCCGCTGATCAGCGCGCCGCTGCCGGCGGTCACGTCGGGCACCCCGAAGAAGCTGGCCACGGTCGAGAGCAGTGCGAACAGCAATGCCGCCACCGGCACCATGCCGTACACCGAGACGTAATTGAGCTGGTTGGCCACCGCCAGCCGTTCCCGGGGCACCACGTTCACCCACATGGCCTGCTTCGCGGGAGTGGAGAACAGACCGATGGCCTCGACCAGGAACTGCGCGACCAGCAACCACAGCAGGTTGCCGGAGAAGATGATCGATACGTAGAGCAGTCCGGCCAGGCTGTCCCCGATGATGGCGACCATCCGCCGGTCGAACCGGTCCACCAACGCGCCGGCGACGGGACCCAGGATCAGATCCGGCAGCAATCGGGTCAGCAGCACGCCGGATACGGCGGCGCCCTGGGCCAGGTTGGACGTGTCCTTGGTGAGGTAGGCGGCCAGCGCGGTGGTCGCCAGCAGACCGAGCCAGTCGCCGAGGCTGGACACCGCGATGGCCGACCACAGCCGACGGAAAGCGGGCAGCCGGAGCAGCACCGCCACCGAATTGGGTTCCTTCTTGTGCCTCACGTCACCCGTCGCCGTCCGGCCATCGGTCCCGACGGATCGCGCCGCGACCCGTTCATCGGTTGAACAACTCGCTGATCGCGCTGATGATCTGCTGGGCGATGCCGCTGGCGAAGGCGATGACGACCAGGAAGACCAGCACCGCCCAGATGCTCGAGCCCTTGTTCCGCCGGCGGGGCAGGTTCCGCGGCAGTGGCGGCGCCGGGGCGTGCGGAGCCGGCGCCTGTGGGACCGACATCCTGAGCCCGGCCGCACCCGGCCCCGGCCGCAGGGCGGGGAAGCCGGACCGCGCGAGGCCTCCCAATTCGCTCAGGGTGGTGCGCAGGGACGGACCGCTCAGCCCGGTGTTCAGAGCGGTGGTGCCCTGGGACCGGGGCGCGGAACCTGTCGGCTGCTGGCTGCTCCCGGGTTGCCGGGGACCCTGCAGGTGCGGGGCAACCGCGCTGTGCGGCTCCAGGCTGCCCCACGCCGAGGGCGTCTCTCGTCGTTGCGGCGGCCGGGCCGTGGCTGACTGAGCCGGCTGACCGCCGTACCGGCCGGGCCGGGCCACCCGATCCGCGGTCATTCGCTGGGCGGCCACCCGGGCCTGGGCCGGCGTCGGCGCGGCGCCGGCCGCGGCCAGCATCGCCGCCGGGTCCACCGGTGGTACGGCGACCATCGCGTCCGGCATCGGCGCGGACAGCGCGTCCGGGTACACCTGCAGCACCGGCATCATCACCGAGGGGTCGCCCGTGCCGTCCGGACCGCACAGGGCGTCGGCGAACCCCCGGTCGGTCCGGCCGCCGGACGCGTCCGTTCGCGGTTCGGCCGCCGACCACCCTGTTGTCATGACCAAATGGTAGGACGCGGCACCGATAGTTCGACCCCCGTCGACCGGTACGTCCGGGTGAAGCCAGGGTTCTCACCCACCGGTCACCGGTCGAACCCGGCGTGCACCCCCCGCGGTCGGACGGTGCGCGCCGAGCCGAGGGAGCCTGGTCGCGGCCCGCCGGAGGGGCCGGGCGCGCACTCCCTCGACCCGCGTCACTCCGCGGGCTTGGCCCGGCTGGCCCGCGGCTTGGCCGCGGTCTTGGTGCCGGCCTTCGCGGTGCGCGGCTTCGCTGCGGCCTTGCTCGCCGTCCGGGTGCCGGTCGCGGTGGTCGCCTTGGCCCCTGAGGAAGCCGGCTTGCGGGTGGTGGTGCGTTTGGGTGCCGGTCCCCGGGCCCGCCGGTCGGCCAGCAGCTCGGCGGCCCGCTCGACGGTCAGGCTCTCGACCTCGTCGCCCTTGCGCAGCGAGGCGTTGGTTTCCCCGTCGGTGACGTACGGTCCGAAGCGGCCGTCCTTGATCACCATCGGTTTGCCGCCGGCCGGGTCGACACCGACCTCGCGCAACGGCGGCGCCGCGGCGGCCGACCGGCCCCGGGTCTTGGGCTGTGCGTACAACGCCAACGCCTCGTCCAGCGTGACGTCGAACAGCGCGTCCTCGCTGGCCAGCGAGCGGGAGTCGGTGCCCTTCTTCAGGTAAGGGCCGTACCGGCCGTTCTGCGCGGTGATCTCCTGGTTGTCGGCCGGATCGACGCCGACCACGCGGGGCAGCGACAGCAGCCGCAGGGCGGTGGCCAGGTCGACGGTGTCCAGCGTCATCGACTTGAACAGCGACGCGGTCCGCGGCTTGACCGCCGTCTTGGCGCTCTTTTTGGCCGTCCCGGCAGTGGGCTCCGGCTCGGGCAGGATCTCGGTCACGTACGGACCGAACCGGCCGTCCTTGGCGACGATCATGTGCCCGGAAACGGGGTCGACGCCCAACTCGTTCTCGCCGCCGTCGCCGGACTGGGCGAACAGCCGCTCGGCCGTCTCGGCGTCGACCTCGTCCGGGGGCAGGTCCTCGGGCAGGTTGGCCCGCTGCGCGGTGGGTTCACCGTCCTCGCCGGGGACCATCCGCTCCAGGTACGGCCCGTACCGGCCGACCCGGACCAGCACCTGCCGACCCTCACTATCGGTCAACAGGGGCAGGGAGTTGACCTCGCGGGCGTCGATGTCCTCGAGCCGCTCGCCGACCAGCTTCTTCAGTCCGCCGGACCGGCCGACCGACCCCTGCGGGCCGAGATCGCCACCGAAGTAGAACGCGGTGAGCCAGTCGGTGCGGCCGATCCGCCCGTCGGCGATGCCGTCGAGTTCGTCCTCCATGGCCGCGGTGAAGTCGTAGTCGACCAACCGGGAGAAATGCTGCTCCAGCAGCCCGATGACGGCGAACGCGATCCACGACGGGACCAGCGCCTGCCCCTTCTTCCACACGTACCCGCGGTCGATGATCGTGCGGATGATCGAGGTGTAGGTGGACGGCCGGCCGATGCCCAGGTCCTGCAGTGCGCCGATCAGCGACGGCTCGGTGTACCGGGCCGGCGGGGTGGTGACGTGGCTGGCCGGGATCAGCTCACGGATGTCGAGCTGCTGGCCCTGCTCCAGCTTGGGCAGCCGGCGTTCGGCGTCGTCGGCCTCTCCGCCGGCCTCGGCGTCGACGGTCTCCACGTAGGCGCGCAGGAAGCCGGGAAAGGTGATGGTCCGGCCGCTGGCTGAAAAGACGCAGTGAAGACTTCCACTCTCGACCGCGGCGGTCGCCGCGATCTTGACCGACAGGGTCAGGCCCTTGGCGTCGACCATCTGCGAGGCGATGGTGCGCTGCCAGATCAGCTCGTACAGCCGGTACTCGTCACCGGAGATCTGGTTGGCGACCTGACCGGGGGTGCGGAAGTTGTCCCCCGCCGGCCGGATGGCCTCGTGCGCCTCCTGGGCGTTCTTGACCTTGCGGGTGTACTGCCGCGGCGCAGCCGGCACGTATTCGGGGCCGTACAGCTGCCGGGCCTGCGTGCGGGCCGCCTCCTGCGCCGACGTGCTCAGCGTCGTCGAGTCGGTTCGCATGTAGGTGATGAAGCCGTTCTCGTACAGCCGCTGCGCCGTCCGCATGGTGCGCTCGGAGTTGAAACCGAGCTTGCGGCCGGCCTCCTGCTGCAGCGTCGAGGTCATGAACGGCGGGTACGGCTTGCGGGTGTAGGGCTTCTCCTCGACGGAGGTGACGGTCGCGGTGCCCCCGGTCAGCGCGGTGGCCAGGGTTCGGGCGCCGTCCTCGTCCAGCAGCAGCACGTCGGCGTCCGCCTTGAGCCCGCCGGTGGCCGCGTCGAAGTCCCGGCCGGCGGCCAGCCGACGACCGTCGACGGTGCTCAGCGCCGATTTGAACTGGCCGTCCGACGCCCCGGCCTGGGTCATGAACGCGTCCAGGCCCCAGTAGGTACCCGAGCGGAACGCCATCCGCTCCCGTTCGCGCTGCACGATGATGCGGGTGGCCACCGACTGGACGCGGCCGGCGGACAGCTTGGGCATCACCTTCTTCCACAGCACCGGGGAGACCTCGTACCCGTACAGCCGGTCCAGGATGCGGCGGGTCTCCTGCGCGTCGACCAGGTTCTCGTCCAGGGCGCGGGGGTTGGCCGCGGCCTCCCGGATCGCGGCCGGGGTGATCTCGTGAAAGACCATCCGCTTGACCGGGACCTTCGGCTTGAGCGTCTCCAGCAGGTGCCAGGCGATCGCCTCGCCCTCGCGGTCCTCGTCCGTCGCCAGGTAGAGCTCGTCGGCGCCGGCCAGCAGCGACTTGAGCTTGGCGACCTGGGCCTTCTTCTCCGGCGACACGATGTAGAGCGGCTCGAAGCCGTTCTCGGTGTTCACCCCGAGGCGGGCCCACGGCTCACCCTTGTATTTGGCCGGGACGTCGGCGGCGCCCCGGGGGAGGTCGCGGATGTGCCCGACCGACGATTCGACGATGTATCCGTCACCGAGGTAGCCGGAAATGGTCTTGGCCTTGCTCGGTGACTCGACGACGACCAGCCGCACGCCGCCATTGCGGGTGCTCGCGGTTGTGCCAGTGGCCATCAGGTCTCGTTCTCCTTGCTGGTTCTGTGCGTCGACCCGGCTCGATGCTGCGACTGAGCCGGGCGGACGGTGCTGCTGTGGTGGCCCCCCACCACCCGGGCCGGCGCGGTGTCCCGCGACACGGCCTCTCCGGGAGCAGGATGCCACAGCCGTGCAAGTGCTCCATGTGGAAACCGGCCGGGCGGGTCGTCCGGACCGCCGTCGGAGCCACCTGGTCGCCTCCGCCTCCAGTCGTGAGGCGCCATCCGATACAGAGAGCCGGTGTCCCGCTTGTGGGAGGCAGGTTTCAGTGGTGGGCGGGCTGGGGGAACTGGCCGGTCGGCGCCTCGGGGGGCGGCGTGCCGACCATGTCGGCCAGCCGGGTACACCGCCGCTGGCCGACGATCCGCATCGCCGGGCCCCCGGCCCGAGGGCCGATGAGCGAGCCGGCCAACCCGATCGCGGCGCACCAGCCGGCCAGGGCCTCGTGGATGTCCGGGGTCTGCGGGTCCAGGCCGAGCAGGTACCCGACGGCCGCCGGCCGGCCGGCGGCGATGGCCCAGCACCGCATCAGCCCGGCCGACAGGTCGACATCGCGGGGCACGACCTTGATCGACCCGTCGAGCCAGTGAGCCGACAGTTCCGCCAGCGCCGGGGCCGGATCGGTACGCAACACGGTGACCTGGTCGTCGACCTGGACGTGGGCATCGACGTCGCGGACCCGGCATTCCCGCACCAGCGCCCGGGCCCGCCACGGGTCGGGCAGCCGGATCTCCAGCCGGACCCCGTCCGCGGCTGTCTCCAACCGGCCGTTGGCCGCCAACAGGCCGCCGAGATCGTCCCCGACGGGCGGGGTGAGGTCGGCCGAGAAGAGTGACAGCTGTGTCACCCGAGCCCCTTTGCCACGCAGTGCAGGGTAGCCCCCGGCGAATCCGCCGGGGGCTACCGCCCGATGCTGCGAACCGGGCGATGATGATCTCGGTCAGGCCCGCGCGGGGGCGTCGGCGTGCAGCGAGGATTCGCGGCGCTTGGACACCACCACGGCGGCGACGATGATCACCACGGCGAGACCGGCAATTCCGTAGCGGATTCCGCTGCTCGCGGAATCGCCGACGGTCAGTGCGACGATCGCCGGCGCGATCAGCAACGCCACCAGGTTCATCACCTTGAGCAGCGGGTTGATCGCCGGCCCGGCGGTGTCCTTGAACGGGTCACCGACCGTGTCACCGATGACCGTGGCCTCGTGCGCGGGTGACCCCTTGCCGCCGTGCGTCCCGTCCTCGACGATCTTCTTCGCGTTGTCCCAGGCGCCACCGGAGTTGGCCAGGAAGACGGCCATCAGGGTACCGGTGGCGATGGTGCCGGCCAGGTATCCGGCCAGCGGCCCGACGCCCAGGCCGAAGCCGACGGCGATCGGCGCGAAGACGGCCAGCAGGCCGGGAGTGGCCAGCTCACGCAGCGAGTCGCGGGTGACGATGTCGACGACCTTGCCGTACTCCGGCTTGTTGGTGCCTTCCATGATTCCGGGGATCTCCCGGAACTGGCGGCGCACCTCGTAGACCACGGCGCCGGCGGCCCGGGACACCGCGTTGACGGCCAGCCCGGAGAACAGGAACACCACGCAGGCGCCCAGCAGCATGCCGACCAGGGTGCCGGGCGAGACCACCGAGGTGACGAACGAGCTCAGGCTCTCCGAGGCACCGAGGGCGGCGGCACCGGCGGTGGACAACGCACCGGCGATGGCGTCGGAGTACGAACCGAACAGCGCCGTCGCGGCGAGCACCGCGGTGGCGATGGCGATGCCCTTGGTGATGGCCTTGGTGGTGTTGCCCACCGCATCCAGCTCGGTGAGGATCTGCGCGCCTTCCTCGGAGACCTCGCCGCTCATCTCGGCGACGCCCTGGGCGTTGTCCGAGACCGGGCCGAAGGTGTCCATCGCGACGATGACGCCGACCGTGGTCAGCAGGCCGCAGCCGGCCAGCGCGATCATGAACAGGGCGACGATCAGCGACGTGGAGAGCAGGAACGCACCGTAGACGGCGGCGGCGATGACCAGAGCGGTGTAGACGGCGGACTCGAAGCCCACCGAGATGCCGGCCAGCACGACGGTGGCCGCGCCGGTCAGCGAGGACTTCGCGACGTCCTGGGTCGGCTTGGTCTCGGTGCCGGTGAAGTAGCCGGTCAGCCACAGGATGACGGCGGCCAGCACGATGCCGATCAGCACCGAGATGATGGCCATCAAGGCCGGATTGCCGGAGACGTCGCGAACCGCGTCGATGCCCAGGGCGGCGAAGTTCGTCGGCAGGTACACGAACGACGCGACCGCGCACAGGACCGCGGAAATCGCCGCCGAGATGTAGAAGGAGCGGTTGATCGTGACCAGACCGGCCTCGCCCACCTTGGCCCGGGTGATGTAGATGCCGATGATCGCGGTGAGCACGCCGATCGTCGGGATGATCAGCGGGAAGACCAGGCCCTTGGTGCCGAACGCGGCGCTGCCCAGGATCAGTGAGGCGACCAGGGTGACGGCGTAGCTCTCGAACAGGTCGGCGGCCATGCCGGCGCAGTCACCGACGTTGTCACCGACGTTGTCGGCGATGGTGGCGGCGTTGCGGGGGTCGTCCTCGGGGATGCCCTGCTCGACCTTGCCGACCAGGTCGGCGCCGACGTCGGCCGCCTTGGTGAAGATGCCGCCGCCGACCCGCATGAACATCGCCAGCATGGCGGCACCGAAGCCGAAGCCCTCCAACACCTTTGGGGCCTCGCCGACGTAGACCAGGACGACAACGGAGGCGCCGAGCAGGCCCAGGCCGGTGGTGGCCAGGCCGACCGCCCCACCGGTGCGGAAGCCGATCTGCATCGCCTTTTCCCGACCGCCGTCACCGTTGGCCGCGGCGGCGACCCGGACGTTGGCGCGGGTGGCCAGCCACATGCCGAAGTAGCCGATCGACGCGGAGAACCCGGCGCCGAACAGGAAGGCGATCGACCGGCCGATCCGCTCGCCGGTGCTATTGGCCGGCAGGGCGAACAGCAGGGCGAAGACGACGATGACGAACACGCCCAGGGTGCGGAACTGGCGCCCCAGGTAGGCCGCCGCGCCTTCCTGGACGGCCGCCGAGATCTCCTGCATCTTCGGCGTTCCCGTCCCGGCGGCGAGCACACCGGCCCGCAGCACGAACGCGATGGCCAGGGCCACGAGCGCGACGACGGCTACACCGATGACGATGACTTGATCACTACCGGTAATGGCGATTTCCGCAGCAGCGGCACTCGTGGACATCGAACTCCTGATCCATGCACATATCGGTGCAGATTCGTGTACCGGTCGAGCCGACGTGACCGGCGCTGGTCTTTCACCGTCGATCCCCCGCGGTCCGACGTGACGGAACGTACTGTAGAGCACGACTCCGACGGCCCAGCGCTTACCAGCAAAGTCGCGGCTCCGCTCGTCATGGGCCTGTCACCGTGAGGCACTGTCGGACCGGATCTGGACAATGCTTGCGTGACCACACCGAACCTTGGCCTCGATCGGTTCAGTGGTTCGACTCCGCTAAATCGGTCCAGCCTCCTCGGTGTGACTTCTGTCACAACAGGCGTTCGGCATGTTCGCCGCCGGCCCGGTTCGCCAGGTTTCCCGGCGCCGTGGCCCTCATGGGTGCCGCACCCGCTGACGGCCGCGTTGGCCCACGCCGGGATCGAGCGGCCCTGGACCCATCAGGTCGCCGCGGCCGACCTGGCCCACCGGGGGTTCGACGTCGTGCTCGCTACCGGCACCGCATCCGGCAAGTCCTTGGGCTATCAACTACCGGCACTGTCCGCCATCGTGGACGACCCCAGGTCCGCCGTCCTGTACCTCGCGCCCACCAAGGCGCTGGCCGCGGATCAGCTGCAGTCGTTGACCGATCTGGGGCTGCCCGATCTGCGCGCGGCCGCGTACGACGGCGACACCCCGGTCGACGAGCGGGACTGGGCGCGCGCGCACGCCAACTGGGTGCTGACGAACCCGGACATGCTGCACCTGGGGCTCCTCCCCCACCATTCGCGGTGGGCGCGGTTATTGCGGCGGTTGGCCTACGTGGTGGTGGACGAATGCCATGCGTACCGGGGCGTCTTCGGTTCCCACGTCGCCCTGGTGCTGCGGCGCCTGCTGCGGATCGCCCGGGTCTACCGAGCGGCGCCGGTGGTCGTACTGGCCTCCGCGACGTCGGCGGACCCGGCGGCCGCGGCGTCCCGGTTGATCGGCCGACCGGTCCGGGCGGTGGCCGAGGACGGTTCGGCCCGGCCGGCGGCGGATTTCGTGCTCTGGGAACCGGGCGCCGGCGCCCTGGGTGATTTGGTTGACGCGTCCGAGGCGGATCGGGCGGCCGACGCGGTCGGGCGGGTTGGCGCGGTCGGGCGGGTTGACGCGGTCGGGCCGGCCGACGCGGTCGGGCGGGTTGACGCGGTCGGGCGGGTTGACGCGGTCGGGCCGCCGGATCCCGCAGCGGTCCCACGGTGGCGGTCCGCCGGTCACCCGCCGGATCCGGCCGCCGACCCTTACCCGGCCGCGGGCCCGGACACGGCCGCGGGCCCGGACACGGCCGCGGGCCCGGGCACGGCCGCGGAATCCGCGGACCCGGATCGGCCGGGGACCCCGCGCCGCCCGTCGGTGCACGCCGCGGCGGCCCGGCTGACCGCGGACCTGGTCGCCGGCGGAGCCCGCACCCTTACCTTCGTCCGCTCCCGGCAGGCGGCGGAGCAGGTCGCGCTGGCCGCTCGGCGCCGGCTCCGTCGGCTCGCCCCCGAGTTCGAGTCCCGGGTCGCCGCCTACCGCGGCGGCTATCTGCCCGAGGATCGTCGCGATCTCGAACGCGCCCTGGATTCCGGTGAGCTGCTCGGACTGGTCAGCACCAACGCGCTCGAGCTGGGGATCGACATCGCCGGTCTGGACGCGGCCGTCATCGCCGGCTACCCCGGCTCCCTGGCCGCACTGTGGCAACAGGCCGGTCGAGCCGGCCGGCGCGGGGCCGCCGGCGCGCCTGCGTTGGTGGTGTTCGTGGCCCGCGAGGATCCGCTGGACGCCTACCTGGTTCGACACCCGGGGGCGATCTTCGATCGGCCCGTCGAGGCCGCGGTGATCGACCCGACCAACCCCTACGTGCTCGGGCCGCACCTGACCTGCGCCGCCGCCGAGCATCATCTGACCGAGGACGACCTGTGGGCATTCGGCGGGCCGGCCGCGCGGCGGGTGCTCGACGAGTTGGTCGAGCGGCGGGTGCTCCGGCGCCGGCCCGGCGGGTTCTTCTGGGTCAATCCGGGGCACCCGGCGGAGCGGGTGAGCCTGCGCGGCTCGGGCGCGGGACAGGTGGCCGTCGTCGATCGGGTCAGCTGCCGGGTGTTGGGCACGGTGGACCGGCATCGCGCGCCGGCCGCGGTGCACGCGGGAGCGGTCCATCTGCATCGGGGCGAGAGTTTCGTGGTCGACGAACTCGATCTGGACGCGGGCGTGGCCCTCGTGCGGGCCGCCCGGCCGAACTGGACCACGGTGCCCCGCTCGGTGTCGACGGTGTCCCTCTGCGATGGCTACCGGACCCGGTCGTACGGCAACGGGGTGCGGGTGGGGATCGGCCCGGTCGAACTGACCACCCAGGTAGTTGGCTACCTGCGCCGCCGGCCCACGGGCGAGGTGCTGGATCAGGTTGCGTTGGATCTGCCCCGGCACACCCTGCCGACCCAGGCCGTTTGGTTCAGCGTGGACGCGGACTCCCTGCGGGCCGCCGGCGTGGCTCCTGCCGCGGTGGCCGGGAGCCTGCACGCGGCCGAACACGCGGTGATCGGCCTGCTCCCGCTGTTCGCCGGCTGCGACGGGATGGACATCGGCGGCGTGTCGGCCGTCGCGCATCCGGACACCGGTGGGCCGACGGTGCTCGTCCACGACGGCCACCCCGGCGGTGCCGGGTTCGCCGACCGCGGCCACGACGCGATCCGGCCCTGGCTGATCGCCGCCCGGGATGCCATCACCAAGTGCCCCTGTGACGCCGGCTGCCCATCCTGCGTCCAATCACCCCGCTGCGGCACCGGGAACCAGCAGCTGCACAAGGCTGGTGCGGCGGTGGTGCTCGGGCTGGTGGTCGACGCGCTGGCCGGGCAGTAGCCGCACCTCGTCGCTGTGCTATTTCTGCTCGGCGGATGAACGACCCGCAGAGCCGGGCATTTCGGGCGCAGATCCGGGTCGTCCACCCGCGAAGGTGCTCGCCACTGTTCCCGGCAGTCGATCAAAGGAAGAGCGGGCCACTCGTGCGTGATTGCCGGGGACGCCGGCGGCGGCGGAGACGAGGACGCAGACGGCGGCGACAGCGGCGGTAGCCACGGAGTCGGCGGCGGACGCGACAGCGCAGGCGGCGATGGCGGACGGCGCGCGGTAGCGGCGCAGACGGCGGCGACAGCGGCGGTAGCCACGGAGTCGGCGGCGGACGCGACAGCGCAGGCGGCGACGGCGGACGGCGGACGGCGGACACGGCGACGACGACGGCGGGGACGCCGAGAGACACTGACCCCGACCGGCAGTGGGGGCCGACCTACCCCGTGCGGATCGGCCCATCTGGTCCGGCCCGCGCCCGTCCGGCCGCCGGACCCCCGAACGCCCCACCCACCTCCGCCACGACCTCGACCAGCAGGTCCAAACCGTCCGTCCGACACCCCGTCACCGCGACGCCGTTCGCCCGCGCCACCTGATCCGCGGCGGCACAGGCGACCTCGACCCCCCGCAGCAGCTGCGCGGCCCCGGCCAGCGCGGCCAGATCGGCACCGGTCTCGGCCCGTTGCCGGGCCAGCACCGCCGCGCCCGTGTGCACGGCCAGGCCGGTGACCACCAGTAGCACCACCGCCCCGATACAGGCGACGACGGTGGCCGCGCCCCGATCCCGATCCCGATCCCGGTCACGATCCGGGCCCGCGTTCTGCCGACCGGGGGAGCGGCCGCCGACGAGCCTCACGACCCGACCCCGGCCGGTTCCCGCGCGGCCGACGCGGACGCGGAGATCACCACCCCCGGCAACAACCCGCCCACCGGGGCCACCGACACCGTCGCGGTCATCAGCTCGCCGCCGCTCACCGAGAACGCCGCCCCGGCCGGTGCGAGCCTGGAGATTGCCAGTGCCGCACCGGCCTCGTCGCCGCGGGCGGCCAGCCGGGCCGCCTCCCGGGCCGCATCGGCGCATCGCAACTGCGCCAGCAGGCAGGCGATTCCGGCCAGGCACGCCGCCAGGACCATCGCCAGGACCGCCAACCCGATCGCGGCCTCGATCGTCACGCTGCCCCGATCCGCGGCGCGACCGGCCGCCCGGCGGTCGACCATGTCAGAAGACCGACATCGCCCGATTGATGAGGTCCGTCAACCCCGCGAGCACCGAACCGCCGGTCACGATCTGGTACAGCACCGCGGCGAACGCGGCCGCCGCCACCGTGCCCACCGCGTACTCGACGGTGCTCATACCTGCGTCGGACATGTCATCGTCCGCGCCCGCCGCCACCGGGAGGCCCGCGGTCGCCGAGCCGGTCGCCGCCGGGAGGCCCGCGGTCGCCGAGCCGGTCGCCGCCGGGAGGCCCGCAGTCGCCGAGCCGGTCGCCGCCGGGAGGCCCGCAGTCGCCGAGCCGGTCGCCCCCGGGAGGCCCGCGGTCGGCGACCCGGTCGCCCCCCATCCGGGGCGCAGGCCGACGTCCGCCGGGAGCCCGCAGGGCACCGGGCAACCGAGGGCAGGCTCGCCGGCCTGCGCACCGGCGGGATCGGGCCCGCCGCTGACCCGTTCGACATCCTGCCGTTTGATCAGAGAAACCAGTTGCAGCACAGGGACCTCCGTCTCCGTCCGAGGGCGCTCTGCCCCCGCGCCCCAGCCTGATCCCACCCCGTCGTTCGCGACACCGGCTGCGGCACAATGTGGATGGAATCCGGACATGTGCACCAACGACGGGGTGAGTGAGCGCCGGCCGCGGTCAGAAGATGCTCAGCCGCTCCAGCAGGCCCAGCACCACCGGCGCCAGACCCAGGCACAGGAAGGCGGGCAGGAAGCACACGCCCAGCGGCGCCGTCATCACCACCCCGGCCCGCCCGGCCGACCGCGCGGCATCCTGCCGGGCCTCCTCCCGCAACTGCCGGCCGTGCTCGCGCACCGCATCGGCCAGCGTCGTGCCGCCTGTTGCCGACCGGCGCGCCGCGGCCGCCAGCGGAACCAGGTCCTCCTCGACATCGGCCGGTCGCCAGGCGGTATCGGCGTCGGCGCCCAGCGCAAGCATCGCCGCGACGGATTCCAGGGTGATCAACAGCTCCGCGCTCCCGGCGGGCGACGACCGACCACCCAGCACGTCGCCGACCGCCCGCAGGGCGGCCGCCATCGGCATTCCCGAGTCCAGGCACGACGCGAGCAGCTCCGCGTGCACGATCAGCAGCCGCCGTCGGGCCGCGCGCCGACGCGGTGACCCGCGCGCCGGCCACCCGCCCCGTCCGAGCCCCAGCGCGACCGCGGCGAGCAGCGCGAGCCACCACCACGACGGCGCGATCAGCGCACCGGCCAGGAACACCAGGACGGGCGGCGCGAGATGTCGCCGGCCCGGATCCGGGCGCGCGGCCGACCCACCGGGACGACGCACCCGCGGAATCTCCGGAACCACCAGCAGAGCCGTCGCGATGACGAGGGCCACCACCGCGGCGGTGGTCGCACTTGGCCAGCCCGCACCCGCGCCGCCCGTCATCGGCCGACGATCCGGGCCGACCAGAGCAGGCCGCCGCACATCAGGGCGACCCCGACCACCAGGAGAAAGTGGCCGGCCGCCGAATCGAGCAGCACTCCCACCGGGTTGACCCCCATGCCCGCGCCCAGCAGCAGGCCCATCAGCGGGAGTCCGGCCATCACATAGCCGGACATCCGCGGTCCGGCCAGCTGGGCCGCCCTCGCCTGCTCCCCGGCGACCTCGTCGGACAGCTCATCGGCGATCCCGGACACGACCCGGCCGAAGGCCACCCCGTGCCGCCGGCTGAGCAGCCACCCACTGCGCAGCACGTCCAGCACCCGATCCTCCGGCTCCGCGACGGGGTCGGTCGAGTCGCCGTCCGAACCGGATTGCATGAGCACCGCCAGCCGGCCCAGCACCTGGGCCCCGGCTCCGCGGCAGGCCCGCCCGGCGCCGTCCACCGCGGCCAGCGGGTCCGCCCCGGCCCGCAGTTCCCGGTTCAACATGCGCAGCCCGCGCAGGACATCGGGCAATGCTCGTCGACGGCGCCGCTCGGCCAGCAGCCCACGGCCGAGCAGGAGACCGGTGGCCCCGAGCATCGTCGCGGTCACCACCCCGGCGGGACCGGCGAGCGCCGCCGCCGCGAGCAACGCCGCCGCCGCGACGGCCGCGCCCACCAACCGGCCCCACGACGCCCGCGGCAGCCCCGGCCGGCGGCCGCGAACGCGCGGCGCCGGCCTCCGCCGCGGCAACGACGGCCAGCACAGCATCGCCGCCGCCAAGAGGGCCCCGGCCAGCGCGCCGGAGGCCGCGGGCCCGAAGGGGAACCCGGCCGCGATACCGACGCCGGCCGCGGCAATCCCGCATGGAATCACCGCCGGGCTACCGGACCATCCACGGCGACGGTTGCCCCCGCTCGGCCAGCAGGCTGGCCAGCTGGGCACCACCGGGTTCCACCGGCCGTCCGGCGACCACCGCCGGTGCAGCCGTGACCCAGCCGTCCGCACCCCGACCGAGCACGGCGATCTCGGCCAGCTCGCGGTGTCGTCCCGTCCGCCGCACGTGCAGGACGACCCGCACGGCCCCGGCGAGCTGCGCGTGCAGGGCCGCGCGGCCGACGCCGCCGAGCGCGCCCAGCGTCTCGAGCCGGGCAGGCACATCGCCGGCGGTGTTCGCGTGCACCGTCCCGGCGCCGCCTTCATGACCGGTGTTCAGCGCGGCGAGCAGGTCGACCACCTCGGCTCCCCGCACCTCCCCCACCACCAACCGGTCCGGTCGCATCCGTAGTGCCTGCCGAACCAGATCGCGCAGCGAGATGGTGCCCGCGCCTTCCACATTGGCCTGCCGGGCGACCAGCCGCACCAGGTGCGGGTGTGGCGGTCGAAGCTCCTCCGCGTCCTCCACGGTGACCACCCGCTCGTGCTCCGGCACGGCCGCGAGCATTGCCGAGAGCAGGGTCGTCTTGCCCGACCCGGTCCCGCCCGACACCAGGAACGCGAGCCGGGCGTCCAGCACCGCCTGCACCACCGCCCGCGCGCAGCCGGGCAGGCTGCCCGCCTCGGCCAGGGCGGCCAGATCATGCCGGGCGGGTCGCAACACCCGTAGGGACAGGCAGGTTCCGGAGGCGGCGATCGGGGCGAGGACCGCGTGCAGCCGGGTGCCGTCGACGAGCCGGCCGTCGACGTGCGGATGGGCGTCGTCGAGCCGCCGGCCGGCGGCCGTGGCGAGTCGCCGGGCCAGCCGTTGCACGCCGGCCTCGTCGGCGAACCGGATCGGCGCGGGCTCCCAGCCCGCCCCGCGGTCGACCCGGACGTCAGCCGGCCCGTTCACCACCACATCGGTGGTCGCCGGATCGGCGAGCAGGTCGGCCAGCGGACCGGCGCCGACCAGCTCACGCTGCAACTGACGGATCAACTGCAGCATCTGTGCATCACTGCTCAGCACGGTCGAATCGGCCCGCAGCGCGTCCGCCAGGGCCTGCGGATCGGGGGCCTGGCCACGATCGGCCAGCCGTCGCTGCACCCGTTCGATGATCGACTCGGTCAGTACCGCATCCGGTGACCTCCAGCGCGCGCCGGTCACCGCCGGGCATCCAGTTCGGTCAGGACCCGGTCGGCCGCCTTGACCAGCGGGCGGCGACGCCCGGTGGCCAGGGACAGTCCGAACTCGAGTTCCTGGGCCAGTCCCGGTTCCGCGCGCATCTGGGCGAGCAGCGGCAGCTCCAGCAGGTCGGCCAGTTCGGTGGCGCCCAGACCGCACGGCGACGGTCCCCGCACTACCAGCGCCGCATCGACGGCGAATTCGCGCAGCCGCGCCCGCACCCGCTGCGCGGCCCAGCACGCCCGCACGTCGGCCGGCGCGATCAGCACCACCAGGTCGCACCGCTCGAGCACCCGGTCGGGCGCCGGCCCTGGCGGCCGGGGTAGGTCGACGACGGTGGTGCCACCGCCGCGCCGGCCCGCATCGATCACCACGTCCACCGCCTCCGGATCGAGGTCTGCGGACGCCTCCCGGCGGTGGGTCAGGACCGAGATCGCGGACCCGCCGACCCGGACCCTCGGGATGGCCCGCGTCAGCTCCTCCATCGGTAACCGGCCGGCCGGCGCGGACAGGTCGGTCCACCGCAGGCCGGGGTCACCTTCCACGCCGAGAACGACGTCGAGCCCGGCACCCCAGGGATCGCAGTCCAGCAACAACGACGACCGGCCCGTCCGCGCGGCCGTGAAGGCGAGGGCGCCGGCGAAGACCGACGCCCCGGCGCCGCCGCAGGCCCCGATGACGGCGACACAACGCCCGTCACCCGACGGTTCGTCGCGGGCGTCGGCCAGCAGCTCGATCAGTTCGACCTCGGAGCCGTGGACCGCGATCGACCGCTCGACGCCGAGGGCGATGCACGACGGCCAGATCGAATCGGGCGGCTCCGCGTCGAACACGACGATCACGCCGGGCCGGCGCGGCAGGCCCGCGGCGACGGCCGCGGGCACTTGCACCGCGTCGATCAGCACCATCGACGACGAGCGCCATTGCGCACGCGAGCCGACGTCCCGGCTGTGGGCGACGTCCACCCGGGCGGCCGCGGCGACCCGAAGCAGTTCATCGAGCAATGCGTCGTCCGCCGTCACGATGAGCGGCCGGCCTCCCACCACGGTCCCCGCCTCCGGTCAGGTCGTTCGAATACGACCATCACCGTTCATCGGGGAGGGCTCTGCCGGCCACCGGGTCGCCCGGAATGTTGATGGAATCCGGACATGTGGACTAATCCGCGGGCCAGTGGATGAGGGCGCTTCCGACCGCAGGATCGTCAGGGCGGCCGCACGGGCCACAGTGAAGCGGCCAGCCGCACGAGACAGAAAGTGAAGGACCGCCCGGTCCGAGATAGAGGGCGGCCCCCGCCAGGGGGGAGGGCGGGGGCCGCAAGGGTTCAGCTCCGGGGGGTTGAGCTGAACCGGGGTCGGTTCCGGGGGGGTGGAAACCGACTCCCTCACTGTAGACCCGTCACCGTCACTTCGTCACGTGTTGACGAGGCACATCTCGCCAGGGATCTTCATTCCCGATACAGCGAGACACAATCGGGTGCATCTGAATCGGTCATGGCCTCTCACCCGCCTCAGGCATGTTGCCCTCGCCCCCGCGCGCAGGTATCACTGTGTCAGGGACCGCTGCAGGGCCAGAGGCGGAGTGAAGAGAAACCCCGTCAACCCCCTGTTGTGCTCCCCGCGCAGACGCCGGAACCCACTCACCGCTATAAGCCGCGGGAGGTACGTCGTCAGGGTCATTCGCGATGGACGCGGTGCCCGTCACGACGAGTCGTGGTGAGCTTGGTAGCTGGTCAGCCTGCGCAGACGGCGTCCGACCCCCGGGTCGGGCGCCGTCTTTCACTTCCGGTCGCGGCGCGCCTTACGCCGGCTCGGGAGGCCGCGCGGGGGGCAGCGACGCCTGTTCGGGCCGGCCCGCAGGAGTGGGTGCGGTGCCGGCCGCCTGCCACCGACCGGGCCGAAACAGATCCCCGAGACGGGCCCTCGCCGGGCCCGATCTTGTCGCCCGAGCGTCGACTTGCCGCAGGTTCGGCCGCCTCGGCAGCACACCGCCCACGCCACGGACCGACGACGACCACGACAGGTCCTTCAGAATTTCACCCGAACAGACGTAATGCCCGGTGGCCGTTTGGGTGTCGCCCTTCGCGACTGAGCGTAGCAGGCGGTTACCTTATGCAGCCGCATCGACCGACCGGCGCCGACCGGGTCCCGATCGGCGCTCCCCAGGTAGAAGTTAGAACACATCTTAGCGAATTGCCCGATTTGTACAATACGATCCGCTATTCGGATCCATCCGGGAAATTCCTGGGAGCACGCGGAGATTCCTCTGTGGACGCCCGAGCCACGCCGGCCCCTTCGGCCGCACCACGGTCCAGGGCCTCGCAGACGTGGACCACCCACGCGTCAACTCCCTCGGCGCCCTTGGCGTACTCGGCCAGCCCGGACCGGTATCCGGCCCGCGTTCGCAGGTGCGCGACCTCGGGCACCGACCAGCCGGCCGGGTCGAGGCCCGTCGCCACCATGGTCAGCCTCGCCGCCGCCCGGGCGACGACCCCGTCGGCGGACCCGAACGGCTCCAGCACGGCCAGTTCGCCGTGCACGATCGCCACCATCACCGGGGCCGGCCACGGGGAACGCACCACCAGATCGGCCAGGGCAGCCAGGCGACCGCTGACCAGATCGGGCCGGTCCGGGTCGGCCCGGGGCCGCCCGAGATCGTCGGCGGCCACCAGGTCGGCGGCGGCCAACGTGTGCAGCCGGGCCAGCACCTGCCGCGGCGCCCGCCGCCACGTGCCGACCAGACCATCGAGTGCGGCCGCGGCCCGCACGGCTCCCGCCAGCACCGGGTCGGCGATCGTGGCGCCGGCCGGGTCCAGGCCCAGCGGCGCCCCGGCCAACGCCGCCGATGCGCGCGCCGCCCGCATCGACGCGGCGGCGGCGACCCGGCCGGTCCGGTCCCGTACGCCACGGGGGCCGTTCAACCGGGCCAGGGCGGCCCGCGCGGCGTCGACGGCGTCCCGCACGTCGGCCGAGCCGGCCGGCCAGTCCGGCCGGTCCGCTTGCCATGGCGCCGTCATGCCGTCAACCCTCCGATGGATCAGGTCGGATCCTTGTCGTTCGATCAGTTACCCCGCGTGGAAATTGTTGCGACAGTAGGTGGCGGATGACGTCTGTCGTGCCAGATCTGCCGCCTACCGCACCACACCTGCCGCCCGGCGACATGACGTGGCAGGCTGGTCGGGCAGACGGTTACGTTCGGGCGGCAATTCTGCACCCTCCGGACGACCTGGTCACCAGCCCTCGGCTGCGTGCTGGAACAGGACAGCCGTCACCCGACATCGCCGTCACCCGAGGAGACACCCTGTGAGCGACACGAGTTCCCAGACGCTGGACAACCTGCTGGCCGAGGACAGGACGTTCCCGCCGTCCGACGAGTTCGCGGCCCAGGCGAACCTGCAGGCCGAGGCGTACGACCGCGCGAACGCGGATCCGGACGCCTTCTGGGCGGAGCAGGCCAACCGCTTGTCCTGGAGCACGCCGTTCTCCACCGTGCTGGATTGGTCCGACGCACCGCACGCCAAGTGGTTCGCCGACGGCAAGCTGAATGTCGCCTACAACTGTGTGGACCGGCACGTCGAGGCCGGCAACGGCGACACCGTCGCGATCCACTGGGAGGGCGAGCCCGGCGACGCCCGCACCATCACCTACGCCGAGCTCCAGGAGGAGGTCAGCCGGACCGCCAACGCGCTGGCCTCGCTGGGCCTGCGGGCCGGGGACCGCGTCGCCATCTACCTTCCGATGATCCCGGAAGCCGTGTTCTCGATGCTGGCCTGCGCCCGTCTGGGCCTGGCCCATTCGGTCGTGTTTGCCGGCTTCTCCGCCGAGGCGCTGCGCTCCCGTATCGGCGACGCGCAGGCCCGCCTGGTCATCACCGCCGACGGCCAGTACCGCCGGGGCACCGCGGTGCCGCTGAAGACGGCGGTGGACGAGGCGGTCGAGGCGGACGACTCCCCGGTGGAGAAGGTATTGGTGGTCAAGCGGACCGGCATCGACATCGAGTGGACGAGCAAGGACGTCTGGTGGGACGACCTGGTGGCCGGCCAGCCGGCCGAGCACACGCCGGAGGCATTCGACGCGGAGCAGCCGCTGTTCATCCTGTACACGTCCGGCACCACCGGAAAGCCCAAGGGCATCCTGCACACCTCGGGCGGATACCTGACCCAGGCCGCCTACACGCACTGGGCTGTGTTCGACTACAAGCCGGGCGACGTCTACTGGTGCACCGCCGACATCGGTTGGGTGACCGGCCATTCCTACATCGTGTACGGGCCGCTGGCCAACGGGGCCACCGAGGTGATCTACGAGGGCACGCCCAACTCCCCGCACGAGGGCCGGCACTGGGAGATCATCGATAAGTACGGCGTGACCATCTACTACACGGCGCCTACTCTCATCCGAACCTTCATGAAGTGGGGCGCCGACATCCCGGCGAAGTACGACCTGGGCTCCCTGCGTGTGCTCGGCAGCGTCGGCGAGCCGATCAATCCCGAGGCGTGGATGTGGTACCGCCAGAACGTCGGCCACGACAACTGCCCGATCGTGGACACCTGGTGGCAGACCGAGACGGGCGGCATCATGATCAGCCCGCTGCCCGGCGTCACCGCCAGCAAGCCCGGTTCGGCGATGACTGCCCTACCCGGCATCAGCGCCACGATCGTCAACGACGAGGGCGTGCCCGTCGGCAAGGGCGAGGGCGGCTACCTGGTGATCGACCGGCCGTGGCCGGCCATGCTGCGCACCATCTTCGGCGACGACGAGCGCTTCAAGGACACCTACTGGTCGCGATTCGCCGCCCAGGGCTACTACTTCGCCGGTGACGGTGCCAAGTACGACACCGACGGCGCGCTGTGGCTTCTCGGCCGGGTGGACGACGTGATGAACGTGTCCGGGCACCGCATCTCGACCACCGAGGTCGAGTCGGCGTTGGTCTCGCACCCGTCGGTGGCCGAGGCTGCCGTGGTCGGCGCGGCCGATGAGATGACCGGCCAGGGCATCGTCGCGTTCGTCATCCTGCGTGGGGCCACCGACAGTGCGGATCAGGACGCGCTGGTCGAGACGCTGAAGAAGCACGTGGCCAAGGAGATCGGGCCGATCGCCAAGCCCAAGCGGATCCTGGTCGTGCCGGAGCTGCCCAAGACCCGGTCGGGCAAGATCATGCGCCGGCTGCTGCGGGACATCGCCGAGAACCGCGCCGTCGGCGACGCGACCACCCTGCAGGACTCCAACGTGCTGAACCTGATCTCGTCCGGCCTGTCCGGCGGCAAGTCCTGACCGCCGCCTGACGCCGGTCCCCCCACGGTGCGCTGATCAAACCCGCGCCTGACGCCGGATTCGTCCGGTTTCCTGACGGGTTTGATCAGCGAAGCCGGGTGCGTCCCTGACGTTCGCTGATCAAACCCGCGTCCGCTGCCGGATTCGTCGGATTCTGCTGCGGCTTTGATCAGCGAACCCGGGTGCGGGCCCGGGATTGATCAGCGAACCCGGGTGCGGGCCCGGGATTGATCAGCGAACCCGGGCGCGGGCCCGGCTTTGATCAGCGAACCCGGGCGCGGGCCCGGGATTGATCAGCGAACAAGGGTGCCAGCCGGCGGCCGGGTCGGGCGGCGGGGGCCGCTCACCCCGGACGGGTGACGCCCCGCCGGCCGGATCACGCGGGAATCGTCGCAGCGGTAGCGTCACCGCCATGGCCCAGCTGACCCGTCCCGATGCGCCGGTGATCATCGTCCTCTTCGGAGCCACCGGTGACCTGGCCAAACGAATGGTATTGCCGGCGTTCTACACGCTGGCCGAAGAGCATCTGATGCCCGAGGACTACCTGCTGATCGGCACCGGCCGCGGCCAGGTGTCCGACGAGCAGTTCGCCCAGCACATCCACGACGCGTTGGCCGAGTTCGCCACCGCACCCAAGCCCGACGAGTGGGCGCGGTTCAGCTCCCGGGTGCGATTCGCCGGCGGCGGCTTCACCGTGGAGGATCCCGGCGAGCTGGTCGACGCCGTCGCCAAGGCCCGCCAGGAACTCGGCGAGAATGCCCAGCTGATCAACTACCTCGCGGTGCCCCCGGTGGCCTTCCAGGGCTTCACGGCGGCCATCGGCGCCCATGGGCTGGCCAAAGACTGCCGGGCCGTCTACGAGAAGCCGTTCGGCAGCTCCCCCAGCGACTTCCGCGTACTCAACGCCGCCGTCCACGACGTGCTCGACGAGTCGCAGGTGTACCGGATCGACCACTTCCTGGGCAAGGAGGCGACCCAGGACCTGCACGTCCTGCGGTTCGCCAATAGCCTGTTCGCGAACGCCTGGGACGCCGAGCACATCGAGTCCGTGCAGATCGACGCGCCGGAGACCCTGGACATCGACGATCGGGCCGGCTTCTACGACGCCACCGGCGCCATGCTCGACATGATGATCACCCACCTGTTCCAGGTGGCCGCCGAGGTGGCGATGGAGCGACCGGCCGGCATGGGCGCCGACGATCTGCAGTCGGCCCGTGAGGAGGTCATCGGCTGCTTCCGGCCGTTGGACCCGGCCGAAGTGGTGCTCGGCCAGTACGACGGCTACCGGGACGTACCGGGCATCGCGAAGGACTCCACCACCGACACCTTCGTCGCCGCCCGGATGTGGGTGGACAACGACCGGTGGCGTGGCGTGCCGTTCCTCATGCGGACCGGCAAGCGGATGGCCGAGTCGACCCAACGGGTCAGCGTGGTGCTCAGGACGCCGGCCGACGCGCCCTTCGACGTGCCCCCGGACGGCGGCGTGCTGTCCTTCTCGCTGGCCGGGAACGGCGCGGTCGACCTGTCGATGGTGGTCAAGGAGCCGGGTCCGGGCCTGTCCCTGGTGGTCAGTGACGCGTCCATCGTGCTCGGCGACGTCGAGGGTGCGGATGCCCTTCCGCCGTACGTCCGGCTGATCCACGACGTGCTGATCGGCGACCGGTCGCTGTTCACCCGGCCGGACGGGCTGGCCAGCGCCTGGAACGTGCTGCAGCCGATCCTGGACCACCCGCCGGCGGTCCAGCCGTACCCGCAGGGCAGCTGGGGACCGGCGGCCGCGGCCGAGCTGGCCACGCCCGGACGGTGGCTGCTCGGCCAGTAGACGGCCCTGAGCGGTACCCCACCCGGGCGGGCATGGCACGATGAACCCCGCCACGATCGCGGCGGTCACCGAAGGTGTACCGGCGACGGCTCGGGGTACCAACCAGACCGGTGCTTTCGCCGCCACCGTGACCGGCCAGCCGGCACGGGCAGCGTGCGGGGCACCAGCCTCCGACCGGGCGACCGGTCGGACCGTCGACCATGGAGGAGAGGGTTGTGACGACTCCGGGGAGCCCGCCGAACCAATTCACCGTTCCGGGGTCGACCGGCGCCCAGATCCCGCTCGTCACCGAGCCGGCCGTGGACCGCAATGCCTCCATGGGTGCCCTGGTCAAGGACGTCACGACGCACATGTCGACGCTGGTGCGCTCGGAGATCGAGCTCGCCAAGCTGGAGATCACCCAGTCCGTCAAGACCGGTGCCACCGGCGGGGCGTTCTTCGCGGTCGCGGCCGTCATCGGCGCGTTCTCGATGTTCTTCTTCTGGTTCATGGTCGCCTGGATCCTGGCCATCTGGCTGCCGACCTGGGCGGCGTTCACCATCGTCTTCTTCGTCATGGTCCTGATGGCCGGTCTGTTCGCCTTCCTCGGCCTGCGCAAGGTGAAGAAGGTCCGCAAACCGGAGAAGACCATTGCCTCCCTCGAGGCGACGGCGGCCGCTCTGAAGACCGCGGCCACCGGTTCCTGACCGGCGAACGGACCGGCGAGCTGACCAGCGTCCCCGACCACCCCGAGCGCGCGCCCATCGGTCGACCGGGCAAGAGCCGCTCCCCTGTCGGCGCGTCGGTCCGGGACGAGGGGCCGTGGGAACACCGTGACGTCAGCGCGAACGGCATCCGCTTCCACATCGCCGAGGCCGGGACCGGACCGCTGGTCGTCCTGCTGCACGGATTCGGCCAGTACTGGCGGTCCTGGCGGTACCAGCTTCCGGGTGTCGCGGCCGCCGGGTTCCGGGTCGTGGCGCCCGATCTGCGGGGCTACGGCGACACCGACAAGACCCAGCGCGGCTACGACGCGTTCACCCTGGCCGACGACGTCGCCGGGTTGGTCCGATCGCTCGGCGAGCGGGACGCGGTGCTGGTCGGGCACGGCTACGGCGGTGTCACGGCGTTCAACACGGCGGTGATGAAACCGGACCAGGTCCGTGGGGTGGTGGCCATCGCCGCCCCCCACCCGATCCGGATGGCCCGGGTGCGCCGGCCGGTGCGCTCGGACCGGTACGGCCGGTTGCTGTCCTGGGCGTCGATCCCGTTCTATCCCGAGCGGCGGTTGGCCGCCGCGAACGGGGCGATGCTCGAGCGGATCATCCGGTCCCAGTCCGGCCCGGTCTGGAAGGCGTCCCGCGACTTCACCGACCAGGTGGCCCGGATGCGGTCGGCGATCCGGATCCCCGGGGCGGCCCGCGGCGCGGTCGAGCATCTGCGGTGGGTGGCCCGCTCACCGCTGCGCACCGACGGTCACCGGCACCGGGAGGCGTTGACGCGGCCGGTCACCGCACCGGTGCTGCACGTCGTCGGCGACGCCGACCGGTTCACCCCGGCGACGGCGCTGGCCGACGCCCGCGAACAGTGCACCGGCTGGTACACCCTGTCCACCGTCCGGGGCGTCGGCCACTACCCCGCCGAGGAGGCGCCGGACCTGGTCACCCGGCTGATCATCGGCCACGCGACGCGCGCGCAGCAGCCCTGAGTCCGCGCCGGCAACCCTGACCGCGGACCGGCACCCCCGACGCAGGACCGGCCCGCCTACGCGGCGGTGCAGCTCTGCGTGGACGCCGCGGTATCGTCCGCGAGGCCGGCCCGCACCACCGGCGCAACCTCCGCCGCGGTGAGCGCGAACCCCACGTCGGTCTCGTCGATCGCCGCGCCGAAGATCACGCCGAGCACCGTCCCGTCCGGGGCCAGCAGCGGACCTCCGGAATTGCCCGGCCGGACCTGCGCCCGGAGCGTGTACACCTCGCGGGTCACGGTGGAGTTCGAGTAGATGTTGGGCCCCCGGAGCTGGATGGTCGACCGGACCCGGGCCGGCGTCAGCGTGTACGGGCCGTCCAGCGGGAACCCGGCGACGATCGCGTCGTCGCCGGACGCCGCCGGAGACGACGCGAACGTGAGCGCCGGTGCGGTCAGGTCGGGCACATCGAGCACGGCCAGGTCGGTCTGCGGGTCGTAGAGAACGACGGTGGCGTCGAGGTTGCCCGAGCCGGTCTCCACCACCGCCCGGTCCGACCCGGCCACCACGTGCGCGTTCGTCATCACCTTCCCGCGGCCGATGACGAAGCCGGTGCCCTCCATCCGCCGTGCGCAGGATTCCGCGACCGCGCGGACCTTGAGGATCGACGCGCCGGCCGCGTCCACCCCGGCCGACGACACCACCTGCTGGTTCGGCGGATCCACCGCGGTGTTCGGGGTGGGGGCCAGCGGGTCCAGGATGGCCGGAAAGCCCGAGCTGTTGAACACCTCACGGAGCCGGGCCGACAGGTCCTGGGCCTGGCTGGGGATGACGTCGTCGACCTTGCCGAGGACCGCCGAGCCGCGGATGGCGGAGGACAGCGCGGGGAACGGTACGGCGGCCAGCGGCACCGCGATCAGCCAGATGACCAGCAGCACCGCCAACGCATTGCCGAACAGGCCGAGGGTGCGGTCCACCGCCTGCGCCGGCCGCCAGTCGATCTTGCGCGAGATCGCCCGGCCGACGGTCGACCCGGCGATCTCCCCCACGCCGACCCCGACGATCACGCAGGCGATGCCGATGGCGATCTTGGCCGTGGCGTCCTGTACCAGTCCCATCAGCGACGGGGCGAGCCAGATCGCCACGATCGCCCCGGCGATCGCGGTGACCAGGGTGAAGATGGCGGTGATGAAGCCCTGCCGGTATCCCGCGATGGCCGCGGCCACGACCAGCAGCACCACGATCACGTCGACGACGTTGAAGCCGGTCATGAGAACCCCGGCAGATGGAACAGGCGTTGCCGGTCCCACGGTTGGGACCAGCCCCCCAGCTCGAGCAACGAGTCGACCAGCCCGGCGGTGAATCCCCACACCAACAGGTCGGCGACCCGGAACGCCGGCCCCATCCAGCCGTTGGACAGCCGCACCTGGCCGCGGTTGGCCGGATCGACCAGCTCGGTCACCGGCACCCGGGCCACCGCCGCGGTCTCGGCCGGGTCGACCGCCCGCACATCGCCCGGCTCGCGCCAGTAGGCCAGCACCGGGCTGACCAGGAAGCTGGACGGGGTCAGGAACAGGTCCGGCAACAGCGCCACCGGCAGCACCGACGCCGGGTCCAGGCCGGTCTCTTCCTGGCCTTCCCGCAAGGCCGCCTCGACGACGCCCTCGCCGGGGTCGATCGACCCACCCGGGAAGGCGGGCTGGCCGGCATGCGACCGCATGCTGGCGGCCCGCTCGGTGAGCAGCAGGTCCGGGCCGAGCGGTCCGTCACCGAACAGCATCAGGACCGAGCCGCGGCGGGCCGACGGCGGGGCCAGACCGCTCAACTGCGCGATCGGACCGGGCAGCCGATGCCCGTCCACCGATCGGGTCAGCGCACTCATCCACGCCGGCAGACCGGACAGGTCGTCGATCAACAGCCGGCCCGCCACCAGCGGCTCCGCCTCGGTCATCCCGCGGTCCATTCCACCGCCGACGGCCGCCCGGACCAGCGCGTCGCCGTCCGGGCCGCGATCGCCGACGCGGTCACGGACGCAGCCCGACCAGGCCGAGCACATGCTCCCGCTCGGGCCCGACGATCAGCGCGGCCGCGGCCTCCGGTTCGACCACGCCGGCGCCGGCCCCGAACGCCGGGCACAGGGGCGCCAGGAAGCACGCTCCGCAGGCCGGCTTCTTCGCGTGGCAGACGCGGCGGCCGTGGAAGATCGTCCGGTCGGAGAACAAGGTCCACTGCGCCTTGGGCAGCTGCGCGCTCAGCTCCGCCTCGATCTTCACCGGGTCCGTCTGGGAGGTCAGACCCCACCGGGTGACCAGGCGCGTCACATGGGTGTCCACCGTGATGCCCGGCACGCCGAACGCGTGGCCGAGCACGACGTTGGCCGTCTTGCGGCCGAACCCGGGCAGCGTGACCAGCTCGGCCAGCGTTCCCGGGAGCTCCCCGTCGAAGCGCTCCACCAGGGCCTGGCCCAGCCCGATCAGCGAGGTGGTCTTGTTCCGGAAGAAGCCGGTGGACTTGATCATGTCCTCGAGCTCGCCGCGGGACGCCGAGGCGTAGTCCGCCGCCGTGCGGTACCGCGCGAACAGCGCCGGCGTGACCATGTTCACCCGCGCGTCGGTCGACTGCGCAGACAGGATGGTCGCGACGGCCAGCTCCAGCGGGGTGGTGAAGTCGAGTTCGCAATGGGCGTCGGGGTACCCGAGCGCCAATTGACCGTCCAGTTGACGGGCCCGGCGAGTGCGAGCCAGCGGCGTCGCCGGAGGTTTGACCCGCTTCCCGACCCGGCCCGGCGCACCGCCGCTGACCACGCTGTTGACCACGTTGCCAGGTTGCCACAACGCTCTGACGTTCAGCGCCCGCCCGGGTTGTCCGGTCCGGCAGCACGGCGGGACTCCGGCCGGCCGATCGCACCGTGGCCCCGACAGCCCGCGAGACTCCGGCGGCGGGACCGCGGACACCAGGGCGGCACCGAATTGCTCCGCGCCGTCCTTGGGTCGCCGGGAGCGATGGGGGATGATGAGCGCATCATGACGGTCTTTCTGGTGCTGCTGATCCCGCTGCTGCTGATGGTGTTCGCGCTGCTGATGGAGCGCCTGGAACGCCGGCTGAAGACGGCCACCGTCAGCGAGGCCGACGTGCAGGAATTCCTGGACA
The DNA here is from genome assembly GCF_044224575.1 of Nakamurella sp. Taxonomy (GTDB): domain Bacteria; phylum Actinomycetota; class Actinomycetes; order Mycobacteriales; family Nakamurellaceae; genus Nakamurella. The sequence continues at coordinate 16,711 of NZ_JBGAKE010000024.1, read as the reverse complement.
CGGCCAAGCCGGAGGAGGTCAACACCTTCATCCGGGAGGGCTGGACGAAGGCGTTCGCCAAATTCCGGTTGCGGCGGCGGCCGCGGCTGCGCCGCCGGCAGCGGGACAACGGCAAGGAATCGTCCGGCACGGCCTCGGAACTCTGAATCCCCGAATCGCGACCTGTGATCGGCCTTCCGCTCCGCGGGACCGGCCGCCCGTCCGGCGAGAGCCGGGCCGACCCCACCCCCTAGACTGTGCTCTGCGTCTCAGCCGGTCCGGCTCGGCGGAACCGCGCTGACCCAGCTGGGGGAATGATCGGAGGACAGGGTGGAAGAAACGCTCGCGAAGGCCGGGATCTTCCAAGGGGTGGACCCGGATTCGGCGACCGCCCTGGCGTCTCAGCTGGAGACCATCGAGTACGCGCGCGGCAGCGCCATCTTCTCCGAGGGTGAGCTGGGCGACCGGTTGTTCATCATCCTGTCCGGCAAGGTCAAGCTCGGCCGCCACTCCCCGGATGGTCGGGAGAACCTGCTCGCCGTGATGGGCCCATCGGACATGTTCGGTGAGCTGTCGGTGTTCGACCCTGGTCCGCGGACGTCGTCGGCGACCGCGGTCACCGACGTCCGGCTCGGCACGATGGACCGGGACGGCCTGCGGGAGTGGATCGGCAAGCGCCCCGAGATCGCCGAACAGTTGCTGCGGGTGCTGGCCCGCCGGCTGCGCCGGACCAACAACGCGCTGGCCGACCTCATCTTCACCGACGTCCCCGGCCGGGTCGCCAAGGCGCTGCTGCAGCTGGCCCGCCAGTTCGGTCAGCAGGAGGGCGGGCACCTGCGGGTGACCCACGACCTCACCCAGGAAGAACTCGCCCAGCTCGTCGGCGCGTCCCGGGAGACGGTGAACAAGGCCCTGGCCGACTTCGGGCACCGCGGCTGGTTGCGCCTCGAGGGCAAGAGCGTCGTGCTGCTGGACACCGAACGGCTGGTTCGCCGGGCCCGCTGATCGGTCCCCGTCAGGACGGGGCGGTGAAGACGCTGACCGTCGCCGCCAGCGTGACGTCGGTGAGGTCGTCGAGCGCCTGAACCGCGGCGCGCCGGCGGTCGGCCGGCAGGTGGTAGGTCGACGGTCCCATCCGGATCAGCCGGTCGACATCGCTGCGGCTCAACCGCATGACGACGTGGACGGAGGTGCGGCCGGCCGGCGTCAGACCGGGGCCGAGCGCCGCCGCCAGCCGATCCGCCTTGTCCTCGTCCACCGCGAGCAGCTCGATCCGCCCGCGCAGTTCGACCTGGTGTTCCGGGGCCGGGGTGACGATCACGGCCCGGCCCCCCGGCGTCAGGATGCGGACCAGTTCGGCCGGGTCGCGGGGGGCGAAGACGTTCAGCACGGTGCCGACGGCGCCGCTGCGGACCGGGAGCCGGGACCACGCGTCGGCGACCACCGACCCCACCCGCGGATGCGCCCGGGCCGCGCGCCGGGCGGCGTATTTCGAGGTGTCGACGGCCAGCCCGATGCCGCCGCGCCGGTCGACCACCGCTCGCAGGTGCTGGCCGGTCCCGGCGCCCAGATCGAGCACCGGACCGGCGCCCGCCGCCGCGACGATCGCCTCGGTCAACGGGCCGAAGTGGCCGGCGTCCAGGAACTCCTGGCGGGCGGCCACCATGTCGGCGGTGTCGCCCGTGTCGGTCCGTGACCCGGCACCCAGCAGCGTGAGGTAGCCCTGCCGGGCGACGTCGAACCGGTGCCCGGTGGGGCACCCGACGACACCGGCCCGCCTGGTCAGCTCGCCCGCACAAACCGGGCAGGCCAGCAGCGGGAGGGCGCCGTCCAGCCCGCTGGTCACGCTCCGCGCAGGTAGTCGAGTTGCGCCGCGACCGAGAACTCAGCCGCGCGCCGCACCGAGGAATCGACGTCGTGGTAGACGACATCGGTGACGACGGACACCTCGGCCGCCCCGGCGTCGACGCCGAGTTGTACGAGCGCGGCCCGGATCTGATCCAGCCGCTGCTCGCGGTGGGCCAGGTACGCCGTGGCGATCTCGGCCAGGTCGTCCAGCTGCGGGCCGTGCGCGGGCAGTACCCGGGCCGGCCCGAGGGCGGCGAGGATACGCAGCGTGCCCAGGTAGTCGCGCAGGCTGCCGTCGGGCGGCGCGAGAACGGTGGTGCCGCGGCCCAGGATGGTGTCGCCGGTGAGCACCGACCGTCCTCGAGCGGCGCCGACGGCGGTGTCGTCGGCGTTGGCGTCGGTGTTGGCGCTTGGCAGCAGGAAGCACACCGAGTCGGCCGTGTGCCCGGGCGTGGCCAGCACCTCGATGGTCAGTCCGGCCGCCGCGAGCGTCTCCCCGTCCCGCAGCGGGTCGCCACCGATGCAGAACGCGGGATCGGCGGCCCGCACGACGGCGCCGGTGGCCGCGGCCAACGCGGCGGCGCCCTCGGTGTGGTCGTGGTGCCGGTGGGTGATCAGGATGAGCTCGACCGGCCCCGCGTCGGCCAGCTCGGCCAGGTGCCCGTCGTGTAGCGGACCCGGATCGACGACGACCACCGACCCACCGTCATTGCCGGACAGCAGGTAGCTGTTGGTGCCGTCGAGCGTCATCGGGCCGGGGTTGGGGGCGAGCAGCACCCGGGCGTACCCGTTGACCTCGGCGGGACCCTTCGTCATTGCGGCACCACCATTCCGTCGCCGGCGACCAGTCGGGCAACGTCCTCGGGCCGCACCCGGACCTTGGTGACCACCCGGGGCTCCGCCAGCAGCTGACGGACCGACCCGAACCCGGCCAGGTCCCGCAGCATCACCATGGTCGGCGGCATCAACTTGGTCCGGCCCGCCGCCCGCTCGGCGAACAGTTCGTCGGGGCGCCGCCACTCGCCGAGGTCCGCCTCCGTGGTCAGCATCCGGGCCTGCTGGCCGGCGGGCAACGCGGCCGCGAAGAAGAAGGTGTCGTACCGGCGCCCCTGGCCGGGCGGGGTGAGCCAGTTGGCCCAGGGGCGCAGCAGATCGGACCGGATGCCCAGGCCGGCGTCGGCCAGCACCTGCCACAGGCTCGCCCGGCGCTCGACCACTGCCTCCCGGATGTCGGCGGGCAGCACCGGCACCGGACCGTCCGGCCCGGGGCCCGCCAGCAGCACCCCGGTCTCCTCGAACAGCTCGCGGACCGCGGCGACCACCAGGCCCCGGGCCATAGCCGGTTCCTCGCCGAGGGCGGCCCCCCACCAGCCCGCATCGGGCCCGTACCAGCCGATGTCGGTACCGTCGGCCGGGTCGACGCCGCCGCCCGGGAACACCGTCATACCGGCGGCGAAGGCCATCGCCGGGACACGGCGCAGGACGAAGGTCTCGATGCCGGGATCGGCGTCGCGGACGAGCATCACGGTCGCCGCGGCACGGATCACCTCCGTGGCCGGCCCGACGGCGGCCGGCGGATGGTGCGGGTTCTCGGACACCGTGCCAAGGTAGCTCGCGTCGTGGCAGCGGCCCCGCCGGGTGGTTGCGCGGCCGCGCACCCGGGGGCACCCGGCGACGGAGGTGAGCCGGTGGACCGCGTCTGGCAGTGGGTGGTTGACGGGCCGGCGGTCCGGGTGGGCGTGACGACCAGCCGGCGGGACCGGACGACCAGCACCGTGGTGCTCGCGGATCGCCGGGCCTTGATCGTCGACCCCGCCTGGGACCCCGACGAGCTGGCCGGGATCGCCGCCGACCTGGCCCGGGCCGCCGTGACGGTGGCCGCCGGATTCGCCACCCACGCGCACCACGACCATGTGCTCTGGCATCAGGGCCTCGGTCCGGGGCCGCGATTCGCGTCACCGCGGGTGGCGCAGATCTGCGCGCGGGATCGCGACGAGATCGTGCGGCGTCTGGGGCCGGACTGGCCGGCCGGCCTGGGGCGCGTCGTCGGCCGGGTACAGCCGGCCCAGGACCGGCTGTGCTGGGACGGCCCGGAGACCCGGTTGATCACCCATGACGCCCACTCGCCCGGGCACACCGCCGTCTGGCTTCCGTCACCCGGCGTGCTCGTGGCCGGTGACATGCTCAGCGACATCGAGATCCCGCTGCTGGAGGAGTCGACGGTGGCGCAGTACGCGGCCGGCCTCGAGTCGCTGTGGCCGTACGTCGACCGGGCCGCGGTGCTCATTCCCGGGCACGGTCGCGTCGCGATCGGCGGGGATGCGGCGCGTGGTCGCTGGCACGCCGACCGCGCCTACCTGGACGCCCTGCTGGCCGGTCGCGACCCGGACGATCCGCGGCTGGCCGACCCGGCTCTGCGGTCCGCCCACGCCGACAACGTCGCCCGGATCACCCCCGGACGCTGAGCCGGCGGCACTCCACTCCACGGCACTCCACTCCACGTCGAGCGACTCCCTGGCGCCACGGAGTGAAGTCCCTCCCGCCGCAGTGGAGTCACCTCGACCGGAGCGGAGGTCTCGGCTGACCGAGGGGCGTGGACGGCAGGGCCCACCCCACGCCGGCGCTCGAACGGCCCGGTCAGCGCAGCTGGACGATGGCCTCGACCTCGACCGGCGACCCGAGCGGCAGTTCCGCCACCCCGACCGCGGACCGGGCGTGCCGGCCGGCCTCCCCGAAGACCTCGGCCATCAGGTCGGACACGCCGTTGATGACGCCCGGCTGGCCGGTGAACCCCTCGGCGGAGGCAACGAAGCCGACGATCTTGACGACCCGCTCCACCGCATCCACGCCGACCGCCGCATCGATCGCGGCCAGCACGTTCAACCCGGCGAGCCGGGCGTACTCCTTGGCATCCTCCGGAGTCACCTCGGCGCCGACCTTGCCGGTCGCCGGCAGCCGGCCGTCCACGAACGGCAACTGGCCGGCGGTGAACAGCAGGTTCCCGGTCCGGGCGAACGGCAAGTACGACCCGGCCGGCGTGGCGAGCGTCGGCAGGGTGATGCCCAGTTCGGCCAGGCGTTCGCTGGCGCTCACGGCGGTCAGACCCGCTCGCGCTTGAGGTAGGCGACCAACTGCTCCGGGTTGGGACCGGGCACCACCTGCACCAGCTCCCAGCCGTCCTCGCCCCAGGTGTCCAGGATGGCCTTCGTGGCGTGGGTGATCAGGGGGACGGTGGCGTATTCGAACGTCCGACGGCCGGCAGCAGGAGAAGACATGGCCTGACAATAGGGCGCCCCGTCCTATCCTGTCGCCGTGGCGGTCGACGGGTGGCACTGGGCGGCGGCCGTGCTCGCCGCCCTCCTGCTGTCCGTCCTGGTCCTGCTCTGGTACGACACCTTGCGCGAACGGCCGGGCTGGACGTTGTCCATGGCGACCAAACGCGCCTTGCTGGCCGCCCCGGCCATCCCGGTCGGGTTCGCGGCCGCGCTGCTGCTCCCGTTGTGGGTCGGCGGCGTCCTGATCCTCGCGCCGCTGGTCATCATTGCGATCATGGCCATGGCGGACTGAGACGGGCCACCGAGGACCGACCTGGCCGACGGTGGCCCCCACCCGGCCGAGCCGCGACCAGCTCACCGACTCCGTTGATGGCCCAATGCACCAGCACGGGAGCCAGCAGGCTGCCGCTGCGCCGCCGTAGCTCGCCCAGCAGTAGCCCGCCGGCGGTGGTCACGAGCACCGTCCCACCGACCCGCACCACTGCTGCGCGGGCCCCGGTGCCGACCACGGTGTGCACGGCGTCGTTTGCCGCGCCCGCGCCGCCCAGGCCCGGCAGCACGTGCCACAACCCAAAGAGCCCGGCCGTGACGATCCGCACCCGTCGGGTGTCGAACCGCCGCCCCAGCAGAGCGGTCAGCACGCCGCGAAAGGCGAACTCCTCCGGCAGCACCGTGGTCAGCGGGATGACCACCAGGGCGCGAACGGCGACCTGCGGCCACGGCCGCCCCGAACCGGGGACCGTCGCCCGCGCCGCCGGGAAGGCCAGCGCGATCGCGTATCCGGCGACCACCGTCGCGGCCGCTCCGGCGCCCTGGCGCGCGCCGGCGGCGACCCGGTCCCGACCCAGGCCCAGTTCGGCGGCGGTCAGCCCGTCCGCTCGGGCGATCACCGCCAGGGCGGCGACCTGGCCCGCGGCCACCGCGGCCGATGCCCGTGGCCGGATCCGGTGGGCCAGCACGTTGGTGGTCGCGAGGACCCCGATGGCCGACCAGAGGTGCGTGTTGACCCGCATCGGTTCAGTGTGGCCAGCGCGAGCACAGTCAGCTCTCGGCCGCCGGTCCGGGTCGACCCTCCCCGCGGACGGCGGACGGCGGACGGCGGGCCGCGCGGCCCGGGAGCGGCCGATGCCGGCCGGTTCCGTCCAGCGGTTGGCGAGCCCGCCCGGCCGGCGCCCTGGCAGGATCGTTGGCATGACGGCCCATCCCGGCGCGGCGCCCCCGCCCACGACTGCCGACACCGTCCGGGTCGACCGGATCGGGCCGGAGCGCTACGCCGGCCACAACGGCCGTGCCGCGGCCATCCCGATCGGCCTGGCCGGCGCGGACGGCACCTTCTCGCCGACCGAACTGCTGCGGATCGCCCTGGCCGGTTGCGAGGGACTGGCCGCCGACCATGTCCTGAGCCGACGGCTGGGTGATCGGGCCGACGTCACGATCACGGTGGGCGGCCAGTTCGATCCGGCTCAGCGCCGCTTCGCCGGCCTGGACTCGGCCCTGACCATCGACCTGTCCGGGTTGGACGAACCCGCCCGCGACCAGCTCCGCACCGTGGTGACCCGGGCGGTGCACCGGTTCTGCACGGTCGGGCGGACCCTGGAGCGCGGCGTGCCGGTTCCGGTGACCGTGCGGGACCGGGCATGACCTCGGATACCGAAGCGGAGGCGTGGACGAGCGCCTGCCGCCGGGCCCGGTTACACGTGATCACCGGCAAGGGGGGCACCGGCAAGACCACCGTGGCCGCGGCCCTGGCCCTCGCCCTCGCGGCGAACGGCCGCCGGGTGCTGCTCGTCGAGGTCGAGGAGCGGCAGGGCATCGCCCGGCTCTTCGACGTGCCGCCGCTGCCGTACCAGGAGAAGAAGGTCGCCATCGCCACCGGTGGCGGTGAGGTGCGGGCGCTGGCGGTCGACGTCGAGGCGGCCCTGCTCGAGTACTTCGAGATGTTCTACAACCTGGGTTTCGCCGGGCGCAGCCTGAAGAAGATGGGCGCCGTCGAGTTCGCCACCACCCTGGCGCCCGGCCTGCGGGACGTGCTACTCACCGGCAAGGTCAAGGAGACGGTCACCCGCAGGGGCTCGGACAGCCGACCCGTGTACGACGAGGTCGTGTTGGACGCGCCACCCACCGGCCGGGTGGTCACCTTCCTCGGCGTCACCGAGGCCATGTCCGGGCTGGCCAAACGCGGTCCGATCCACAGCCAGGCCGAGGGAGTCGTCCGGCTGCTGCACTCGCCGGACACCATCGTCCACCTGGTCACCCTGCTCGAGGACATGCCCGTCACCGAGACGCTCGAGGCGATCGACCAGCTCCGCGGCAAGGGCCTGCCGGTGGGCACGATCATCATCAACGCGGCGACCCAGGCCAAGCTGCCGGAGCCGGATCTGTCCGCGGCGGCCGACCGCCGGCTGGATCCGGCTCAGCTGGCCGACGGGCTGCGGGCGGCGGGCCTGGACCCGACTCCGGTTCTGCTGGACGGGCTGCGCGAGCAGGCCGCCGAGCACGCCATCCGGGTGTTGGACGAGCAGTTGTGCCGCGAGCAGCTGGCCGGCGCGGGCCTGCCGATGATGGAGCTCCCGCAGCTGGTCGAGGGTGGCGACCTCGGCGGCGTCTACGAACTGGCCGACCGGCTCACCGAGCAGGGGGTCTCCTGATGCCCGACCGCAGCGTCCCGACGCGCCCACGAACCCTGGACCTGGGCCCGATCCTGCGGGACTCGCGCACCTCGATCGTCGTGACCTGCGGGTCCGGCGGAGTCGGCAAGACGACCACGGCCGCCGCGATGGCGCTGTGGGCGGCGGACGCCGGTCGCAACGTCGCCGTGCTGACCATCGACCCGGCCAAGCGGCTGGCCCAGTCACTCGGCCTGCACGAGCTGGACAACGACCCGCGGCGGGTCGACGTCCCGCTGGCCAGTCCGGACGGTCAGCTGTGGGCGATGATGCTGGACACCCGTCGGACATTCGACGAGATGGTGTCCCAGCACTCCACCCCGGAGCGGGCCAGGGCAATCCTGGCCAACCCCTTCTACCAGGTCATCTCCTCGTCGTTCTCCGGCACGCAGGAGTACATGGCCATGGAGAAGCTGGCCACCCTGGCAGCCACCGGGCAGTTCGACCTGATCGTCGTCGACACCCCGCCGAGCCGTTCCGCGCTGGACTTCCTGGACGCCCCGCAGCGGCTGTCGTCGTTCATGGACGGCCGCATGATCAAGCTGTTGGCCACCCCCAGCCGCGGCGTGATGAAGATCGTCGGGGCCGGTTTCGCACTGTTCTCACGGGCCGTCACGGCGGTGCTCGGTGGCCAGTTGCTGTCCGACGCCGCCCAGTTCGTCCAGCTGTTCGAGGACATGTTCGGCGGGTTCCGGGAACGGGCACAGGCCACCTACGAGTTGCTCCGGGCGCCCGGCACGAAGTTTGTCGTGGTGTCGATCTGCGAGGGCGACGCCCTCCGGGAGGCGTCCTACTTCACCGACCGGCTGCGCACCGAGCACATGCCGCTGGCCGGTCTGGTGCTCAACCGGACCCACCCGCCGCTGGCCGACCTGGCCGGCGGAACGGCCGAGGCGGCCGCGACCAAGCTCGAACGCTCGGCCCCGTTGACCGCGGCGGTGCTGGGGATCCACGCCCAGCGCCTGGCCGTCCGCTCCGCGGAGCTGCATATGCGGGCCCGGTTCGATCGCGTGCACACCGATCTTCCGGTCGTCGAGGTGCCCGCCCTGCCCTCGGACGCGCATGACGTGCCGGCGCTGCGCGAGATCGGCGCCCGGTTGACGGGTGCCTGACGGCGGCCCCGGCGGGACCGGAACCAATCAGGACGCGCGATTCGGAGAACGGGTTGCGTTCCGTGGGAACGTGTGGTGAGCATCCTTCAATCACCATTTCCACACGTCACCGCCGGTAGCCTGATTCGGTGCGTGTGATGAGCGGCCTCGGGCGTCTGGTTCTCGGCACCCTGCTGGCCGGGGTGCTGGTGGCCGGTCTTCTGCTTCCCTATTCGGTCGGTATGGGAATTGCGGCCAACGCGGTGACCGATGCCATCGACGATGCGCAGGCCGACCCGCTGACGGCAGACATCCCGCTGCGCACCACGATCACCGACTCGGCCGGCGCGCCGATCGCCACCGTCTACGAGCAGAACCGGGTCTACGTCCCGCTGTCGTCGATCTCCGACTACCTGCAGGTGGCGGTGGTCTCGATGGAGGACCGCCGGTTCTACCAGCACCAGGGCGTGGACTGGCGGGGCACCGTCCGGGCACTGCTGCGCAATGCGCAGGACGCCTCGACGTCGCCGCAGGGTGGCTCGACCCTGACCCAGCAGTACGTCAAGAACTACCTCTACCTGGTCGAGGCCAAGACGGAGGCCGAGAAGGCCGACGCGATCGCCACCACGCCGATCCGCAAGCTCAAGGAGGCCAAGCTCGCGCTGCAGGTCGAGCAGAAGCTGAGCAAGGCGGAGATCCTCGAGCGATACCTGAATCTGGTCGCGTTCGGCCCGTCCCAGTACGGCGCCGAGGCCGCCGCCCAATGGTTCTTCGGCACCTCGGCGGACAAGCTGACGCTGGCCCAGGCCGCCCTGCTGGCCGGCATGGTGAACAACCCGCCCAAGTTCAACCCGCTGGACGAGAACCATGTGCAGGACGCCCGCGACCGGCGCGACCTGGTGCTGGACGTCATGGTCGGCACCGGCCGGCTGTCCCGGGCGACCGCCGATGCGACCAAACAGCAGGACCTGGGCCTGAACCCGAACCGCACCCGCAACGGGTGCATCGCCGCCGACAACTCGCAGACCAACGGCTACTTCTGCCAGTACGTGCTCGACTACCTGTCGAACGCCGGCTTCGACAGCAACACGGTGGGCCGAGCCGGGTGGACCATCAAGACCACCCTGGACCCGGCCGTGATGGCCTCGGCCAAGGCATCCGCGACCGCGAACGCCGACCCATCGGTGCCGGGCGTGGAACGGCTGGCCAACGCGATCGCCGTGGTCGGCAAGGACGAACCGCGCAAGGTGTTGGCCCTGGCGGCCAACCGGCCCTACGGGCTCGACCCGGCGAAGGGCGAGACGGTCCAACGACTGACCACCACGTTCGCGCCGCTGGGGGCCGGGTCGACGTTCAAGGTGTTCACCGCGGCCGCCGCCATGCAGGCGGGCCTGGGCACCAACGCCACCATCGACGTCCCGGCCGAGTACGAGAGCCCGCTGGTGCCGTCGGCGAAGTTCCGCAACGCCACTTCCAACTACCCCACGTCGATGACGCTGCAGCAGGCGTTGGCCACCTCGCCGAACACCGGTTTCGTCGCGCTGGAGGACCAGGTCGGCCTGCAGAAGGTGGCCGACATGGCGGTCGCTCTCGGTATGAAGGGGTACCTGTTGGACGCCGGCGACGTCGACCCCGCCTTTGCCAACGCCGGAACGGACTACGCGGCGCAGATCACCGCGCAGAAGATGGCGTCGTTCACCCTCGGGGTGTCCCCGGTCAGCCCGCTGGAGCTGGCGAATGTCGGCGCCACGCTGGCCTCGGACGGCAAATGGTGCCCGCCGACCCCGGTCGACACCATCACCGACCGCAACGGCAAGTTCGTCACCTGGGACAAGCCGGAGTGCCAGCAGGCGGTCCCGGCCGAACTGGCGCGCACCCTGGCCGTGGCCATGGAGAGCGATCTGGCCGGTGGCGGCACCGCGAACGCGTCCGCCACGGCCGCCGGCTGGTCCTGGACGGCGGCCGGCAAGACCGGTACCACCCAGGAGTACAAGTCGTCGGCCTACCTCGGGTTCACCCCGGAGATGAGCGCCTCGGTGATCCTGTGGGACTCCGAGCCACGGCCGCAGTCGATCTGCAACAACCCGATCCGTTCCTGCTCGACCGACGAGGCGATGAACGGGAACGGCATGGGCGGCGGCGCCACCCCGGCGGCCACCTGGTTCGGGACGATGAAGCCGCTCAAGGAGGGGCAGCCGGACACCTTCTTCCGGCCCGCCTCGCCCGCTTACATCAAGGGCTCGGCAAGCACCCAGGTGCCCAACGTCATCGGCAGGAAGATCGACGACGCGAAGAATCAGCTCACCGCGGCCGGGTTCACCGTGAACCAACAGATCAACACGGTGCAGGGCTCGGGTGCCTCGGTGAACACCGTGGTCGACCAGAACCCGAAGACCACGGCGGTCGCGGGCGGCGTCATCACGCTGTCCGTGTCGGCCGGCTGACGGCGCCCGGTCCGGGGAAGATCGACCGGCGACCGGGCGGCTCGACCGGCGCGGCGCGGCCGACGATTAGGCTGCCGCTCATGTCTTCGCCCCGCGGACCCGCCCCCAGCCCGGCCCGGCCGACCCGGCAGCACGCCCGAACGGCCGCATCGGCGGCCGGCGGGCTGGCCCTGGCCGGGGCGGCCACCGTGGCCTGGTCGATGCTGGTGGAGCCGCGGGCCTTCGCGCTGCGCCGGGTCGATCTGGCCGTGCTGGACCACGGATCCTGGCCAATCCGCATCCTGCACCTGTCCGACCTGCACATCGTGCCCGGGCAGCGGCGCAAGATCGAGTGGGTATCCGCGCTGGCCGATCTGCGGCCCGACCTGGTGATCAACACCGGCGACACCCTGTCGCATCTGAAGGCCGTGCCTACCGCCCTGGCCGCCTTCGGCGCTCTGTTGGACCTACCCGGCGCCTTCGTCTTCGGCAACAACGACTTCTACGCGCCGGTGCCCAAGTCGCCGCACAACTACTTCACCCCGAAGAACCGGGTGCCGCGGCGCGGACCGGGCCTGCCCTGGCAGGACCTGCGGGCCGGGATGGCCGAACGCGGCTGGATCGACCTGAACAACGTCCGGACGACCATCGATCTGCGCGGCCAGCGGGTCGCCCTGGCCGGCGTCAACGACCCCTACACCCGGCGCGACCACTACGAGCTGATCGAGGGCCCGGCGGACTCCGACGCCGTGCTTCGGCTGGGGGTCACCCACACCCCGGAGCCGCGCATTCTGGACCGCTTCGCCCTCGACGGGTACGACCTGATCCTGGCCGGGCACACGCATGGCGGTCAGGTGCGCATCCCCGGCATCGGCGCAGTCGTCACCAACTGCGAGCTCGACCGGTCCCGGGCCCGCGGGGTGTCCCGGTGGGGGTCGCACACCATGCTCAACGTCTCGGCCGGGCTCGGCACCAGCCCCTACATGCCCGTGCGCCTGTGCTGCCGCCCGGAGGCGACCCTGCTGACCCTGCGCGCCCGGCCTGCGTGAGCGAGGCTTGCCGAGCGAACCAACGGCACGGCCGCCGCGCGCGTGGCCGGGTCGCCGAGCCGGCGAGGCGGTCCGGCCACACAGCGGCGTGAGCGAGGCTGGCCGAGCGAACCACGGGCCCGGCGTGAGGTTGGCACGAAAGGTGGTCGGGGCGGCCCGGCGGATCCGTTAGACTCGTCGAGGCTTTCGGGGTGTGGCGCAGCTTGGTAGCGCGCTTCGTTCGGGACGAAGAGGTCGCAGGTTCAAATCCTGTCACCCCGACCAAAGTCAAAGGCCCTGACTCGAACATTCGAGTCAGGGCCTTCCTGCTGAGAGGCACCAAAAACGCACCGGGGCGGGCATCAATCGGCATCGTCCAATGCCCGCAGGATGCGTCCCGCATCGTCGGTCCGCCGGGTGTAGAGGTCCAGGGTCGTCGACGCCCGTTCGTGGCCCATCACTCGCTGCACCATGTTCGGCGGCACCCCATCATCGACCAACCAGGTCGCATACGAATGCCTTAGATCGTGATAGCGCAAACCGCCGACCTGGCGGCGCGCCACCTCAGCGACGGCGGCCTCTTCGGTCGCGTACCGGACACGCTGTCGCTTCCCGTTCTCATCCGACCACCCTGCCACCCATTGCGCACCGTCCTGTGTCACCGAGCCGAGCAGGCCGGCCCGCACCAGGGACGGCCGCCATTGGCGGGCGCGGAACAGGGTCCGCCGGTGGGCGCCGCCGACCCGATTGGCGAACAGAAGATCGGCCTCGCCATAGCCGTACTGCGCGGTGTGGGTGCGGATGATCTCGACGAGCCAACCGGGCAGCGGGATGGTGCGGCGGCCGGCAGTCGACTTCGGATAGCCCTTGAACCCGGTGTGGCCGGCGACCTCGACGACGGTGCGGATCACCCGTATCCGGCCCGCGTCCAGGTCGACCGCGTCGGCGCACAATCCGGCTGCCTCGCCCCAGCGAAGGCCCGCCCCGCCGGCGACAGCGACCAGCCCCCGATAGCGGTCCGGGAGCGCCGGCAGGAGCTTGGTCCGGAACACGTCCCGAGCGATCACCTGCTCGTCGGTGTCCTGCTTGCGTCGCTTCGGTACCCGAATGTCCTCGCACGGGTTGTGGGCAATTAACCGATTCCGGACCGCGGACCGCAGGACCGCCCCGGTCAAGCGCCGGCATTCATTCACCGTCGCCGGCGCGAGCCGTTCGCTTAGCCCGGAGATCCAGGTCTGGATGGCCAGGTGATCGATCTTGGCAAGCGGCCAGGATTCCCACTGCTTCAGAACGTGCACGCGCATCACTGAGGCGTCCCTCGCCTTCGTGGTGGCCTCGGTGTTCCAGGACGCCATCCACTGGCGGGCGTGCTCGCCGAAGAGAACTCGTCCGGCGTGCGGAGAGACATACGCCCCGGATCCCGCAGAGGTCTTCATCTGCGCCAGGAACGCAGACGCTTCCCTCTTGGTGCGGAAGGTCTTGGACTCCTGCCTGCCGGCCGGAGAGCGCCAGGAGGCCCGCCAGGTCCCGGCCGGCGTCCTACGGATGCCGCCCACGGTCAACCGACCGAGGCGTTGTCGAGCCAGGCATGCAGGGCCTTCCTTGAAATCAGCCACCGCCGGCCGATCCGGTGTGCCGGGATCACCCCCTCCCGTACCAGCTGGTAAGCCACCCCCATCGACACGCCCAGGAGTCCTGCCGCCTGCTCGACTGTGTAGGTCAGCAGCCTCGTGTCGATCACCCTTGCCAGTCGCGGATCCACCATCGGTTCTTCCTTCCGTCGGCCGGCGGCTCGTTCCGCCGGTTCCTGTGGTTCCTGGCGGTTGCGGCGGCCAGGGCGCCGACATTCAGGAGATGGCGCCGTACTCCCAGTGCCAGGGTTCGGGCTTCGAGCCGCCGGGTTGGGCCCAGGCGGGGTGGTTCCAGCCGTAGCGGCCGGCGTTCGTGGTGAGCCAGTCGAAGGCCGGCCCGGTTCCGGTGTTGATGCCGCAGCAGCCGCCGATGTCGACGGCTTTGCCCCAGCCGTGGTTGGAGGTGCCTGGGTTGGCGCACAAACTCCCCTTTTCCAACCGGCACTGGACCTGTTCGTCGTAGGAGCGGTAGCCGTCGGTGATGCCGATGTCCTGCCCGAACTGGGTTTTGAACGCGGTGTTGAGCTGGTCGAACGCGGTCGCGGCGCCGCATTCGAGTTGCAGGGCCGGCTTGGAAGGGATCGGGCACAAGGCGGTCGCGGGGATGCGCCCGTTCTGGTAGCCGCCCCACGCCGCCGGCCCGGTCGCGGCGTTGGCGGCCGGCTGTCCGCAGGAGTTGTCGGCGGCTGCGATCTGGGCGACGACGGTGGACCCGCCGGTGATGGTCGCTGTCGACCCGACGTTCAGCGCGGCGACGATGGTTGTGGCCTGTTGGTAGCTGTCGCGGTAGATACCGCCGTCGCTGGACGGCGAGCCCTGCACCTTCTGGGCGACGGTCCAGGGCGAACTGGTCTGCCAGTTGGCGACGGTGATCATCCGGTCCAGGAATTTGCCGGTGGCGGTGGCCGGGTTGATCAGCTGGTCGGGAGTGCCCCAGCCGGTCATCGGACGCTGCTGAAACAGGCCGATCGAGTCGAGGTTATTGCCGACCTTGTCGTGCGGAAAGCCCAGGGACTGGCGGGCGACGGCCCGTTCAGCGTCGTTGAGCTGCCGCCCTTCGGCGGATCCGACGAGGGTGCTGCTGCCGTCGTTGGCATAGTTGTACAGGCTGGATTCGGCCAGGGCGGCGGCGACCGCGATGGCCGCGCCGGTCGGGCCGAGGCCACGGCCGAGGGCGACGGTGACGACGGTTTCGGCGTTCGCTTCCTGGGCGGGGTCGAGACCGGGGGCGGTGCCAGCGACGGCTGCGGGTGGGCAGTCGCCGGTGCCGGTGGTGGGCCGGCCGATGGTGTTGATGGTGGCGCCGCGGGCGCCGGCCATGGTGCAGCCGGTGAGCAGGACGCTCGCGAGACCGAGCAGCAGCCCGGGCCAGCGACGAGACGTCTTGATCGTCATGGCGCTTCGACGGTGACGGTGACGACCCGCCAGCCGGTGTCGGTATAAATCACGGTGAGAGCGAGGGACCCGTTATTGGTGGCAACGCCGGCGCTGGCCAGCCCGGGTTGGAACGCGCGCATCGCCGGGTCGGTTTCGCGCCGGCTCCCGGGCAGCATGTCCCGGTTCAGGGTGGGCAGCTGCCTGGCCAGGGTGGGGTCGGCCCACCGGCTGACCTGGTCGCGCCAGGCCTGGTCGGAGCCGCCGGCGTACCAGGCGTCGACGAACCGGGCGGTGACTTCGAGCGCGGCGGCCTGGTCGTTCTCGGGTACGTAGCCGGACGCAGCGCGCTCGATCATCGTGGTGACCGGCACGCCGATCACGAACGGCGTGGTCGACGACCGGATCGCCGGATCGCGGGGCGGCTGGTCGGATGGGGTGTAGCCGTACTCCCGGTACAGGCAGGCGTCCCGGTCCGGTCCCTTGGCCCAGAGCGCGACGCACTCGTCCGGGTTGGTCGGCACCGCGGTCGGCCTCGTTGTCCCGCTTGTAACCGCTTCGATGCCGGACGCCCCGGTTGGGCCGGCCGGCGCTGCGGCGGTGCTGCCGCCCGAGTCGAGGATGGTCTTGGTCAGCAGGGCCAGGGCCAGGCCGGCCAGGACCAGGGCGATGACCCGGCCGCGGCTGCGGAGGGGCCAGCGCCAGGCGGTGGGTGCGTTCACGGGATCCTCCTCGGGTCGTCAGCGGCGGGCCAGCGGGTGGTGCGGGTCTCCGGGCGGCGGTGCTCGGCCCATGGCGGCGGGTCCGGTGGTCGAAACACCGCGGTGTCGTCGGCCGTGGCGGACGCTGGCAGGTCGGTGCGGGCGGGATGGAAAACGCGATCGTCGTCGGCCAGCACCCAACCGCGGCCGTTCCAGACCTGCCGGTGCAGGCGGCCGTCGGCCGGCCGCTGCTCGGTGACCGGTCTGGCCATCCCGGTGGGCTTCGAGGTCGCAGCCGCAACGACAGGGATCACCCGGGTCGGCTCATCCACTGATCGCCGACCGGCGACAGCGGCGGTGATCCGGGGGATGGTTGTGGTCGTCGGCTCGCCGCCGATCGGTATGGGTGCCGAACTAGCGGTCGGCTTGGCCGGTGGCGGGGTGGTGCGGCGTCGGACGACGGTGACCTGCTCGGGGCGGCTCGGCCGGGCCGGCTCGGTCGGCGTGACCGAACTGGTTGGGTCCTCCGTCGGGTCGCTGACCCGGTGACTGGTCCCGCGGCGCCAGCGGGGCAGTGGAGTGAGCCGGTGCAGGCCGGCCATCGCCCGGCGCCGCTGCTCGGACAGCTGGTGCGGGTTGCCGGTGACGGCGTAGGACAACATGCCCGTGATCCGTTTGATCGGCCGGGTCAGCAG
>NZ_JBGAKE010000023.1:0-90518 GCF_044224575.1 Nakamurella sp. | reverse complement strand
CGGTCGGCGTTGGTGGTGAGCACGCCGATCGCCACGAAGAGCCCGCCGAACGCCAGCACCAGCACCCCCGCCCAGAGCGGAATCTGCAGACCCCCGATCATCCCGGCACCCTAGCGAATCGATCAGCCGAGCCGGGTGATCGCCAGATCGAACGGCACTCCGCTGGCGTAGAGCTGTTCGATCGCCTCACCGGGCCGGTCGGTGTGCAGGTGCAGCGACGACGACCGATCGGTGGGCCACAGCGCCACCTCCCGGCACAACCGGTTGAGCTCACCGATCAGCGTGGGCAGCGCCTCGTCGGCGACGTGCAGGGTGCAGGTGATCTCGGCGAGGAACGCGGCGCCCCGATTCTCCCCGGGCAGGGCTCCGCAGCTGGCCGGCCGGGCCGGCGGCAGCGGTTCCCGGCACTCCAGTTCCAGGGCCACCAGCACGGTCCCGACGAGGGCCTTGGCCCGGTAGTCGGCGCGTTCGGCCGGATCGTCGGGCAGGCCCACCCGCCAGCCGTCGACCGCGGTGCCGGCGGCGTGGGCGGCGACCCGATGCAGGTCGGCGCCGTCGACGACCACTTCGGCCGCGGTCACGCCGGCGGCGCGGGCCGACTCGGCGGCGGTCGGACCGCCCCGGCCGGCGGACGGCCGGTCGGCGGCCCACCCGGCCAGGGCCGCGGCCGCCGCGTTCAGACCGGCCGCCAGCGCCAGCGCCCCGACCGCCGATGCGCCCGGATCGACGCCGCCGGCCAGGCCACCCAGGTCCACCGCCGGCTCGACCCGGAGCAGCCGGCGGGCTTCGGTGATCCCGGCGGCAAAACCGGTGAGATAGTCGCGCAGCATCAGCGCGGGCGTTTCCGTCAGCGCCAGCACGGGTGCCGGCGCGGGAAGGTCACGGATCGCGCAGCCGATGGCCGTTCCGCCCTCGTCAATGGCGGCGCGCTCCTGGTCGGTGGGTCGCACGTCCCAGAACGCGATCGCCGACAGGTCCTGCCGGCGGAGCCGGTCGAACCAGCGGTGCACCAGGTCGGCATCGAGAACGGCCATGGGCCCATGGTGCCCGACGCGGGTCGCCAGCCGGCTCGCCCACCCCGGCCCGGCCGGACAGCACGCTCGACCGGAGCAATGCCGGGGCGCACACTGGTGTATGGCCACTGTCGCAGTGAACAGGATGTGGGACACCCACCGGCGCCTGCAGCCATGGGTCGTCTACGACTTGGAGCGGGTCGCCTGGATCGTCGAGGCCCGGGCCGGCGACCTGACCGATGCGGAACGGGTCCTGGTCCGGGACGCCGCGGCCCGGCTGGGTCGCGCCGTCGATTCCGACCGCGGGTGACGCGCGACGCCACTGTCGCACGTCACCACGCTCCGCGGCTTGCCCACCCCGGCCGTCACGCGGCGACGGCCGCCCGGACCCGGTCAAGGCGGGCGGCCCGGGACGCCCGGGCGGCGAGTGCCTGTTCCATGGTCACCGCGACGAACCGAACCTTGGTGTTCGGCGGCATCTGCCCGATCAGGTCCAGGTCGGCGCTGATGACGGTGCCGACCATCATGTAGCCGCCGCCGGACACCGCGTCCCGGTGCAGGACGATCGGCTGCTGCCCGGAGGGCACCTGGATCGAGCCGATCGGATAACACGCGTCGACGATGTTCGACGGGTCGTCGCCGGCGCCGAACGGTGGCTCCCGCGGCACGAAGTCCAGTGGAGTCCCGCCCTTGAGCCGGTAGCCGATGCGATCCGCCTCGGACGCCACCAGCCAGGTCTCGGCCAGGAACGTCGCCATCGACTCGGCCTGCACCCGGTAGTCGTAGAGCCCGGGCACCATTCGCAGCTCGTATTCCTTGCCCAGCGGCGCCCGCAGCTCCTCGGGGAGCACGGCCCCCGCCGGCGGGGCCGCGGCGGCCGGATCACCGGTCACCAGGGTGTCGCCGGCCTGCAGGGTCCGGCCCCGGTGGCCGCCGAGGCCGCCCAGGGCGTACGTGGATCTGCTGCCCAGGCGCTCCGGGACGTCGACCCCGCCGACCACGGCCAGGTAGCCGCGGGCACCCTTCGCCGCGAACCCGAACGAGAGCGTCTGTCCCGCTCCGACCGCCAGCACCGTGTTCGTCGGGTGGGCCTGACCATCGATCTTCGGAGCCATCTCCGCACCGGTGACACAGATCCGGGTGGCCCGGTCGAACCGCAGCTCCGGGCCCATCAAAGCGCACTCCAGCGACGCCGCGGTCTCCGGGTTGCCCAGCAGCAGATTGCCGGCCCGGTAGGACATCTGGTCCATCGCCCCCGACGGCGGGATGCCCAGGTGGTAGTAGCCGGACCGGCCGCCGTCCTGGATCGACGTGGCCAGGCCGGGCTTGACGACCTCGATCGACACCGGGCCCACGGTCGGGGCCGGTCGCTCGGAGCGGTCGGAGCGGAAGGCATCAGGCATGGACACGGAGGGCCTCCACCATCGTCGACGGGTAACCGGCGGGGTCGGCCTCGAACTCGCGGAGCGAGAACTCGACCGGCGCGGACCGGAGTTGATAGTCGTTGCGCTCGACCGCCGCCAGGATCTCGTCGTACTCGGCGCGGTCGACGGGGCGGAACTTCACGATGTCGCCGGGCCGGAACAGGATCATGAAATCCGCGAGATAGCTGAGCCGCTGATCCGGGTCGTAGATGGGCACCGGCGTCACCCCGAACATCTGGTAGCCGCCGGCCCCCCGCACCGAGTAGATGCAGCTGAAGCAGCCGCCGTACCCGACGGTCAGCTTGGGGGTGTCGGTCCGCGGCTTGAGGTACTTGGGCACCTGGATCTGCCGGTCCCGCTCGACCATCTGGTACATGAACGGCAGCCCGGCGACGAAGCCGACCATCGACACGAACCAGGGCGTGGCCGCGTGCGCGGCGATGAAACCGGCCACGTCCGGGTACCCGTTGACCCGGGCGGCGTAGGCCAGGTCGGTCGATTCCGGGTCCTGGTGCCGGTCCCGGAACCGTTGCTGCGTCTCGTTGGTCCACGGATCGTCATACAGCACCGGGATTTCCAGGATGCGGGTGGACAGCGTGCCGTGGCCGATGTCCAGCCCGTCCTCGATCCCCTCCAGCGTGGCCCGCAGCTCGCCGACGGGCAGCACGTCCGGGTCGAACCGGACCTGGTAGGACGCGTTGGCCGGGCAGATCTCGGTCACCCCGGCCAGGTTCCGCCCGGCCAGCTCACGGGTGATCATGATGGCCTTGAAGAACGCCTCCAGGGACATGCTTTCGGACAGTTCGACGAACAGGTGCTCGTCGCCGCCCGGCGTGTAGCGGGTCATGCCGGCCCCGCCGCCAGCCAATTCTCGACCCAGGTGGTGTGAAAGTCGTTGTTCACCACTGCTTCCTGGTCCAACAGCGTCGCGAAGAACGGCAGCGTGGTCTTCGGGCCACCCAGTTCGGTTTCGCCCAGGGCGCGGCGCAGGCGGGCCAACGCCGCCGGCCGGTCCGGCGCCCAGACGATGAGCTTGCCGATCATCGAGTCGTAGTACGGCGGGATCGTGTATCCGTCGTAGGCCATGGTGTCGATCCGCACCCCGGGGCCGGCCGGCCAGCGCAGGCCGTCGATGGTGCCGGGCGACGGCAGGAACTTGCGGGCCGGATCCTCGGCATTGATCCGCACCTCGATGGCGTGGCCCCGGCGGGTGATGTCCGATTGGCGCACCGGCAGCGGATCGCCCTGCGCGACGGAGAGCATCAACTGGATCAGGTCGACGCCGCAGATCTCTTCGGTGATCGGATGTTCCACCTGGATACGGGTGTTCATCTCGATGAAGAAGTACTCGCGGGTGGCCGGGTCGTACAAGAATTCGATGGTGCCGGCGCCCCGGTAGCCGACCGACCGGGCGAGCTCGACCGCGGACGCGCACAGGTGGTCACGGGTCGGCTCGTCCAGGATGGCGGCCGGCGCCTCCTCCCAGATCTTCTGCCGGCGGCGCTGCAACGAACAGTCGCGTTCGAAGAAGTGCACGGCATCGGTGCCGTCGCCGACCACCTGCACCTCGATGTGCCGGGCCCGCGGGATGAAACGTTCGAGGTACACCCCGCCGTCGCCGAATGCGGCCTGCGCCTCCTGCTGGGCGGCGGTGATGCCGGCGACCAGCTCGGCGTCGTCGCCGGCGATCCGGATGCCGCGGCCGCCCCCGCCGGCCGCAGCCTTGATCAGCATCGGGTAGCCGATCCGGGCCGCCGCCGCGAGCGCGTCGTCGGTGGTCGCGACCAGGCCGTCGCTGCCCGGGACGACAGGCACACCGGCCGCCTTGGCGGTGGCGATGGCTTGCGCCTTGTGCCCCATCCGGGCGATCGTGTCGGCGTCGGGACCGACCCAGGTCAGCCCGGCCTCGACCACGGCCCGGGCGAAATCGGCGTTCTCCGAGAGGAAGCCGTAGCCGGGGTGGACCGCATCGGCACCGGTCTGTTGCGCCGCGGCCAGCAGGGCGTCCGCGTTGAGGTAACTCTTGCGGGCATGCGCGCCCCCGATGTGCACCGATTCGTCGGCGAGCCGGACGGCCAGCGAACTCTCGTCGGCGTCGCTGTAGACGGCGATCGCGGTGATGCCCATCTCCTTCGCGGCCCGGATCACCCGCACCGCGATCTCGCCGCGGTTGATCACCAGGAGTCGTTTGACGGCCGGCATCAGGACTCCTCGATGACGACGAGCACGTCGTCGACGTCTACGGGATCCTCATTCTGGAAACGGATCTCGACCACGGTCCCGGCCACCTCGGTGGTCACCGGGTTGAACATCTTCATCACCTCGACCAGCCCGACGGTGTCGCCGGCCGCGACCGTCGCCCCGACCTGGACGAACGGATCGCTGGTGGGTGACTCGCGGTGGTAGAAGGTGCCGGGCAGCGGGGACGTGACTTCGTGCATTGTCTGCTCCTGCGGTTCGAAGGGGTGGGACGGAACTCGGATCCGGGGGCGCCGCCGATCGCATCATGTTCGTCGGCGCGGAGCCAGTGGTGGACGAGGATCGGTCAGGGGGTCGGGGCGCGACCCGCCGCACGGGCGGCCGCCGCGGCCGGCCCGGTGGCGTACCACGTCGGCCGGGCGACGCGCAGCATCGCGCCGTAGATCGCCGCCGACAACAGCACCGTGACCACCGGGGCGAAGGCGGCCCCGACCCCGGTCAACGTCATGGTCAGACCGGTGCCGGCGGCGACGAACCAGGCCGTCAGGCCGGCCGGGTTGACGTTGGGCACCTCGTCGAAGTGGTAGTGCACGGCGTCGCCGAACATCCGCCGGTACCCGCCGGACAGTACGTGGGTCAGCGCGATCCCGACCCAGGCGGTGACGAAGATGCCCTGATAGGTCAGCGCGGCCAGGATGTAGCTGAAGACGTCGGTGGCCTGCATCATCACCAGCACCACCGCCCCCACCACGATGGCCCAGATCCACTTGCGCAGATGCACGCCCAGCTTGCCGAAGAACGCCTGCATGTTGACCGTGGCCAGGTAGAAGTTGGCCGTGTTGATCCGGGTCTGGGTGACCCAGATGAACAGCAGGGCCAGCACCCCGCCCAGCACGGTGATCAACTGGTCGACCACCGCCGTCTCGGAGACGGTGGCGACCTCACCGGAGGTGACCAGGAAGATGCCGACCAACCCGTTGGCACCGAAAGTCATCAGGTAGAAGGGGATTCCGAAGTTGAAGCGGGAGTGGTAGCGCACGTCGGTATGGCGCCCGAACCGGGCGTAGTCGACGGTGAACATCATCAGCACCCAGACGCCCATGTAGGCCACGTACGCGCTGAACCAGCCGCCGGCCGGGGCGCCGCCGGGCGGGGTGTAGGTCAACCAGTCGTTGCTGTAGCCGTAGGTGGCCACCGTCGCCACCACGGCCGCGATCAGTCCCAGCACGTAGAACGGCAGCAGCAGGCCGTTGAGCTTGTCCAGGAACTTCTGCACGCTGCCGAACACCATGGGTACCGCCAGCAGCACCACAATGACGCACGCCCAGCCGTAGCTCAGCCCGCCGACCACCTGGCTGGCGGCGACCGCGATCACCGAACCCTCGAACACCGCGTAGTAGATCGCGGTCAGGAAGAAGATCGCGGTGGCCAGCAGCGCGCCGACCCGGCCGAACAGGATCCGGGAGAACAGCGAGACGCTGAGCCCGTTTCCGATCGCCGACCGCGCCAGTACCCCGTTGATCAGTCCGTACGTGACGATGGTCAGCGCCATGGCGATCAGCGTGTCGACGGTGCCGTAGGCCACGGCGAGGGTGGCGGCCAGGAAGATGTAGAACAGCGCGCTGCACACTCCCCACCACGCCATGGTGAGCGATCCCCGGGTCGCCCGGCCGGCGTCCGGGATGGCATGGGTGGCGGAATCGATGCCGTCGTCGGCGGCTTCGGCGGCGGGCTGATCGGTGGTGAAGGAACCCGGCATGGGGTGCTCCTGGCATGAGTCATCGGCCCGACGGTCGATCCGTCGCGGCGGGTGGGCTGCGGGATGAAGCCGGCTGCCGGTAGCGGAAAGCCGGCCGTCCGGTCAGGCGGCGAACGAGTGGACCTGGATGCCGGCGGCGTCCAGCGCCGTCCGGGTGCGGTGCATCAGGTCGTAGGCGCCACGGGTGTCGCTGTGGATGCAGACCGACTCGAACTCGATCGGCACGGTCGAGCCGGTGACGGTGACGACCGTGCCCTGGTGGCAGGCCCGCAGCACCTTGGCCGCGACCTCGTCGGCGTCCAGGGCGCCGACATTGCGGGTGAAGACGATCTGACCGTGGTCGCCGTAGTGCCGATCGGCGTAGAACTCGCGGACGACCGGCTGGCCGCGGTCCCGGGCGACCTGGTCGAGCACCGACCCGCCCATCGCCAGCACCGGCAGCTCCGGGTCGACGATCTGCAGGGCGTCGACCAGCGCGACAGCGAACTCCTCGTCCCGGGCCGCATGCATGTACAGGGCACCGTGCAACTTGAAGTGCTGCAGCTCGACCCGGTGGTACCGGACGAACTCGCGAAGCGCGCCCAACTGGTACAGGGCGTCGTTGACCAGTTCGGCGGCGCCCGCGTCGATGTGCCGGCGGCCGAACCCGACCAGGTCACGGAAGCCCGGGTGCACACCGACGCCCACTGCGTGCTCCTTGGCCAGGCCCACCGTGCGGGCCATGGTGTTGGGGTCGCCGGCGTGGAATCCGGCCGCGACGTTGATCGAACTGACCATCGGAATCATCGCCGCGTCGATGTCGTCGCCGAACATCCAGGCGCCGAAGCCTTCGCTCATGTCGCAGTTGATGTCCACCATGGTCCTGCCCGTACCGGTGCCGTCCATGTCGCACCTCCTTGACCAAAACCTAAAGGGCCCCTCATCGATCGACAAGGTTCATATTCCGATAGCGTGCTATCAACTGAACTGATACCCGCGGGAGGTTGCCTGTGCTCTCCATCCGGCAGCTGCAGTTCTTCGTCGCGGTGGCCGAAGCCGGCCAGATCAGCGCTGCCGCCCGGGACCTGTACGTCTCGCAGTCGGCGGTGACGATGGCCGTGCAGGAGGTCGAGCGAACGCTGCGGCAACCGCTGTTCACCCGGACGTCCCGCGGTGTGACGCTGACCCCGACCGGGATCGAGTTCCTGCCCAGGGCGCGGCGGATCCTGCAACTGGTCGAGGAGGCGACCCTGGTCTCCACCACCGATGCCGAGCTGCGCGGCCGTCTCCGGATCGGCGTCACCTACACGGTCATGGCTTATTTCCTGCCCCACCACATCCAGCGGCTGGCGATCGTGTTCCCCCACCTCGAGTTCGACTGGCGGGAACTGGGGCGACCCGAGACGGAGGCCGCCCTGGTGCAGGGCGACCTGGACTTCGGCTTGCTGCTGACATCGAACCTCCGGCATCCGGAGGTCGCGCACGAGACCCTGGTGCACTCCAAACGGCGGTTGTGGGTGGCGCCCGGGCATCCGCTGGGCGAGGTGGCGGACGCCGGTCTGGCCGACGTCGCCGCCCATCCGTACGTGCAGCTGACGGTGGACGAGACCGAGCGGACCACCCAGCGTTACTGGGGCGCCATCGACCCGACGGTGTTCCTCCGCACCTCGTCCATCGAGGCGGTCCGCAGCATTGTCGCCAACGGCAACGGGGTCACGATTCTGTCCGACATGGTCTACCGACCGTGGTCGCTGGAGGGCAAGCGGGTCGACACTGTCGTGCTGCGCGATCCGATCCCGGATATGCGGATCGGGCTGGCCTGGCGCCGGGGCACCCGGCCGTCGACGGCCATGACGGCCGTGCGGGCGTATTTCGCGGGGCAGTTCGGCCACCCCGAGCCGTCGGGTGCCGGCACCTGAGTCCCGCCCGCGCCGTTGGGTCGGCCGCGGTTTGGCGTCTGCGCCGCGGGTCAGTACCCTGGTGAGGTTGCCCGGCGGCCGCCGGGCCGTTGTTGACTGCTCTGAACGGCCGCTGTAACTCCGGTCTGGCCGCTCGCTCGAAATGTGACAGGGGTGTTCGGCGTGGCTGCCGTGTGTGACGTGTGTGGCAAGGGTCCAGGATTCGGCATGAGCGTGTCCCACTCGCACCGGCGGACCAACCGCCGGTGGGATCCGAACATTCAGCCGGTGCGGGCGCAGGTCGCGCCGGGCACCGTGCGCAAGTTGAACGTGTGCACCTCGTGCATCAAGGCGGGCAAGGTCGTCCGGGGCTGACCCCGGGGCGGCCTGCTCCCGAACGCAAGAACGGCGCCGATCGACTCTGATCGGCGCCGTTTTTGCTGTCTCTGGAGGAGCTCGTTCCCGTCCCGCCGGGTTCGGTCCGCCGGGTCAGCCCAGCTTGGTCAGCCACCCGTGGGTGTCCGCGATCCGGCCGTACTGCAGATCGGTCAGCCGCTTGCGCAACTCCATGGTGATCGGGCCCGGCTGGCCCCCGTTGATGTCGAAGCCGCCGTCGGCGTGCAGCACCGAGCCGACCGGCGTGATCACGGCGGCCGTGCCGCAGGCGAACACCTCGGTCAGCTCGCCGCTCTCCACCTTCTTGGCCCACTCGTCGGTGGAGATCCGCCGTTCGGACGCGGTGTAGCCCAACTCGCGGGCCATCTCCAGCAGGGAGTCGCGGGTGATGCCGGGCAGCAGCGAACCCGACAGCTCGGGGGTGACCAGCTCCGCCGCGGGCCCCGAGCCCATGACGAAGAACAGGTTCATCCCGCCCATCTCCTCGACCCAGCGGCGCTCGACGGCATCGAGCCAGACCACCTGGTCGCAGCCCTTCTCCGCGGCCTGCGCCTGGGCGGCCAGGGACGCGGCGTAGTTGCCGCCGAACTTCGCCGCGCCGGTGCCGCCGGGCGCCGCCCGGACATACTCGGTGGACCACCACACGCTGACCGGCGCCACCCCGCGCGGGAAGTAGGGCCCGGCCGGCGAGGCGATGATGCAGAACAGGTAGCTGGCCGACGGCCGTACGCCCAGGCCGACCTCGGTGGCGATGACGAACGGCCGCACGTAGAGCGACGACTCGCCGCCGGATGGCACCCAGGAGCCGTCGACGGCGAGCAGCTCCCGGATCGCGGCCAGGAACAGCTCCTCCGGCATCTGCGGGATCGCCAGCCGGTCGGCCGACCGGTTGAACCGGGCCGCGTTCGCCTCGGGCCGGAACGCCGCAAGCGACCCGTCCGCCTGGGCGAAGACCTTCAACCCCTCGAAGATCTCCTGGCCGTAGTGCAGCACCATGGTCGCCGGGTCCAGCGAGAACGGCCCGTACGGCACCACCCGCGGGTCGTGCCAGCCCTGGCCGTCGTCGTAGTCGATGAGCACCATGTGGTCGGTGAAGTAGCGACCGAAGCCGGGCGCCGCGTGGATCTCGTCCCGCCGGCTGACGCTGACGGGCGAAGGATGCAGTTCGCGCCGGAACGTCGGGACCGCGTTCGCTCCGGCGGTGGAGGTCGTCATGGATCAACGATATCGCAATTAGTAGGACGTCCGAGTATCTGCCACCGCGGCCGCAGGAAATCAGGCCAGTTCTACCGGATCGGCCTGGTCGCCGCACCCGGAGCCCGGCACCTCAGCGCACGTGGGAGGGCACGAACGGCGGCTTGGCCACCCGGACCCGCAGCTGGCGGCCGCGGACGTCGACGGCGAGCTCGTCGCCCTCCACCACCCCGGCCACCGTGTCGATGAGGGCGAGCGCGATGCCCGCCCCGAGCGTCGGCGAGAAGGTCCCTGACGTGGTCTCGCCGATCTTGGTACCGGCCGGGTCGACCACCGCCAGGTGCCCGCGCAGCACCCCGCGGTCCAGTGCGAGCAGCCCCCAGGATGCGCGGTGCGGACCGTTCTCCCGCTCGGTCAGCAGCACGTCCCGACCGAAGAAGCTGGTCTTGCGCCAGCCGACCGCCCAACCGACCCGGGCCTGCACCGGCGTGATCTGCGGTCCCAGGTCCTGGCCGTGCAGGGCGTAGCCCATCTCGGTGCGCAGCGTGTCCCGGGCGCCGAGTCCGGCCGGTCGCCCGCCGCGCAGGCCGGCCTCGTGCACCACGGCGTCCCACACCTGCTCGGCGGCGCCCCACCCGGGCACCAGTTCGTAGCCGTGCTCGCCGGTGTACCCGGTGCGGCAGACCCGGACCGGCAGGCCGTCGAGGTCACCGTCCCGCCAGGACATGTAGTCCAGGTCGGAGGGCAGCCCGACCGCGTCCAGAACCTCGGCCGAGGCCGGCCCCTGCACCGCCAGCACCGCGAAATCGGTGTGCCGGTCCACGATCTCGATGCCGTCCGGGGCGGCGGCGGCGAGTGCGGCGACCACCGCGGCGGTGTTCGCCGCGTTCGGGATCAGGAACACCTCGTCCGGCGAGACCAGGTAGGCGATCAGGTCGTCCAGGACGCCGCCGTCGCCGGTGCAGCACAGCGTGTACTGGGCCTGACCGGGCTTGATCCGGTTCAGATCGTTGCTCAGGCAATCGTTGAGGAATGCCGCCGCCCCCGGCCCGGTGACGCTCGCCTTGCCCAGGTGGGAGACGTCAAACACGCCGACCGCGGTGCGCACCGCGGTGTGCTCGGCGACCACGCCCGCGCCTGCGTAGGAGATCGGCATGTCCCATCCGCCGAACGCGCCCATCGTCGCGCCGAGCGAACGGTGCCGGGCGTCGAGCGGGGACAGCTTGAGGGGGGCGTCATCGTCATGCTGGACCATGCCGCCGACCGTAACGTGCGTCACCACCGGCCCGCACCGGCGGCGTCCGGACGCCCGACTACGGTCGGGGCATGACGCGCCTGAGCCTGACCACCGCCGACCCGCTGACCGTCAAGGCCGACGCCCTGGTGGTCGCTGCGTACCAGGGCGCCAATGGCCCGGTCGCCGCCGACGAACGATTCGCCGCCCTGGTCGACGCCGCGGCGCTGGCCGGCGCCGCCGGCAAGCCCGGATCGGTGACGACCATCCCGGCCGCCGGGGCGGTCGCCGCGGATCGGGTGGTCGTGGTCGGTGTCGGCGCGGCGGCCGACGACCGGTCGCCGGCCGAGTCGGACGACCTGGCCGATCGGGTGCGCCGGGCGGCCGGCGCGGCGTCCCGGGCGGTCGCGGGCCACACCAAGGTGGTCTCCACCCTTTCGCTGCTGGACGCGGCCGCCGCCGCCGAGGGTCATCTGCTGGGCGCCTACGTCTTCGATGCGTACAAGAAGCCGGGATCGGCCCCGGTGGACGCCGTCGTGCTGACCGTCCCGTCGGCGAACAAGGCGGCCAAGCAGATCCTGGAGCGGGCGACCGTCGCCGCCGAGTCCGTCGCCTTCGCCCGCGACCTGGTCAACGCGGCCCCCAACGACCTGTACCCGGCCGAGTTCGCCGCCCGGGCGTCGGCGGCCGCGAACAAGGCCGGGCTGACCGTCGAGGTGCTGGACGAGAAGGCGCTGGCCAAGGGTGGTTACGGCGGGATCCTGGGCGTCGGCGCCGGCTCCTCCCGGCCGCCGCGGCTGGTCCGGATCGCCTACACCCCCGCCAAGCCGGTCACCACCGTCGCGCTGGTCGGCAAGGGCATCACCTTCGACACCGGCGGCATCTCGATCAAGCCCGGACCCAAGATGGATCAGATGACCAGCGACATGGCCGGGGCGGCCGCGGTCGTCGCCACCGTGCTGGGCGTCGCCCGGCTCGGTCTACCGGTCACCGTCATCGCCTACGCGGCGCTGGCCGAGAACATGCCGTCCGGCACCGCCTACCGGCCCGGCGACGTCCTGCGCCACTACGGCGGCGCGCCCGCCGGCCGGGGCAAGGCAGCCGCGCAGGGGAAGACGGTGCATGTGCTGAACACCGACGCCGAGGGCCGGTTGGTGCTGGCCGATGCGATCGTCCGGGCGTGCGAGGACAACCCGGAGTACCTGCTGGAGACGTCCACGCTGACCGGCGCGCAGGTCGTCGCGCTGGGCAAGCGAACCATGGGCGTGATGGGCGACCCGGGGCTGCGCGACCGGGTCGCCGAGCTGGCTCGATCGGTCGGCGAGGGCGGGTGGGCGATGCCGCTGCCCGAGCACCTGCGGGAGGGTCTGGACTCGCCCCTGGCCGATCTGCAGAACATCTCCGGTGAACCGGCCGGCGGCATGCTGGTGGCCGGGCACTACCTCGCCGAATTCGTCGCCGACGGCGTGCAGTGGGCGCACCTGGACGTGGCCGGGCCCGCCTTCAACGACGGGAAGGCGTACGGCTACACCGCCCCGGGCGGCACCGGGGTTCCGGTGCGGACGCTGCTGGCCACGATCGCGGACCTCGCCGGCCGTTGAGCCGCTGAGCGCCCGCGGGTCGGCCGGGTCAGTGCTGGTCGTCGAGCGCCGCGCGCTGGGCACGCTCGCGCAGGATGGTCTGCCGGCGCGAATAGTCCCGCATGCGCTGCGGGTACCCGACGATCATCGCGTCGTAGATCGGCAGCTCGTGGGCGTGCGCGAACTTCTGCGCGGCCTTGGGCGAGGAGATGCGGCGGCGGGTGAACTCGCCGTCGTGCGCCACCAGCACGACGCTGGTGCCGGTGACCGCGGTCTTGGGCTCCACGTACACCTCGACCCCGCGCCGGCGGGACGCCCACTCGGCCAGATCGTCGGCGACCTTGCCGCGCGCGCCCTTGCCGGAGCCGCCCGACGGACCGGACGAACCCGATCGGCTCGATCGGTGCAGCCAGGAGAACATTCCCATGCGGTCAATCATCCCTGTCCGATCGAGGGCCGCGGACCGCCGGGGCGACGACATCCCGCTCGTCCGTGTTCCCGATCACCGGCAATCGGTTGACAGGGCGCCGAATGTGCGGGGATGCCAAGATGGACACCGCGCCGACTGGGGAGCACCGGCCAACGGCCCACCCGACCATGCCGCCGGAATCGCGACCACGCGTCGAGCGTTGCCGTGAGTGGTAATGAGATTCAAATTCAGTGCGGTTCGGCCAGCGGCTGAACTGGGAAGAGGAGCGCGTAGCGATGACCGACACCAACGTCGACCTGGTCGTCCTGGGCGGAGGTTCCGGCGGATACGCCGCCGCCCTCCGGGCCGCAGAACTCGGCATGTCGGTGGCCCTGATCGAGAAGGAGAAGCTCGGCGGCACCTGTCTGCACTGGGGCTGCGTCCCGGCCAAGACGCTGCTGCACGCCGCCGAGGTCGCCGACGAGGCCCGTGAGGGTGCCTCCATCGGAGTGAAGTCGACCTTCGACGGAATCGACACCGCCGCCCTGCTCAAGTACAAGGACGGCATCATCACCCGGCTGTACAAGGGTCTGCAGGGTCTGATCAAGTCCCGCGGCATCCAGGTGGTCGAGGGCGTCGGCACGTTCGTCGGCCCGAACACCGTGGTCGTCGGGAACGACCGGTACATCGGCAAGGACGTCATCCTGGCCACCGGCTCGTACTCGCGGTCGCTGCCCGGCCTGGAGATCGAGGGTCGGGTCATCACCTCCACCCAGGCGCTGAGCCTGGAGTGGGTGCCGGAGACCGCCATCGTGCTCGGTGGCGGCGTCATCGGCGTCGAGTTCGCCTCGACCTGGGCCTCCTTCGGCACCGACGTGACGATCGTCGAGGCGCTGCCGACATTGGTTCCGCTGGAGGATCCGTGGGCCGCCAAGCTGGTCGAACGGGCCTTCCGCAAGCGCAAGATCGGCTTCAAGACCGGCGTCCGGTTCAAGAGCGTGACCCAGGACGACTCCGGCGTCACCGTCCTGCTCGAGGACGGCACCGAACTCAAGGCCGACCTGCTGCTCGTCGCCGTCGGCCGCGGGCCGGCGACCGCGGGCTGCGGGTACGAGGAAGCCGGCATCACCATGGACCGCGGCTTCGTCATCACCGACGAGCGGCTGCACACCAACCTGCCGCACGTCTACGCCGTCGGCGACATCGTGCCCGGCCTGCAGTTGGCCCACCGCGGCTTCCAGCAGGGCATCTTCGTCGCCGAGGAGATCGCCGGCCTGAACCCGGTCGTCATCCCCGACGAGAAGATCCCGAAGATCACCTACTGCGACCCCAACGTCGCCTCCGTCGGGGTCACCGAGGCCGTCGCCCAGGAGCGGTACGGCAAGGACAAGGTCGAGTCCTACGTCTACGACCTGGGCGGCAACGGCAAGTCGCAGATCCTCAAGACCGCCGGCGGCATCAAGGTCGTCCGGGTCAAGGAGGGTCCGATCGTCGGGGTGCACATGGTCGGCGCCCGGATCGGCGAGCTGATCGGCGAGGCCCAGCTGGTCGTCGGCTGGGAGGCGCATCCCGAGGACGTCGCCCCGATGGTTCACGGCCACCCCTCGCAGTACGAGGCCTTCGGCGAGGCGATGCTGGCGATGGCCGGCAAGCCCCTGCACGTGCACGACTGACCCGCTTCCCGGTCGCCGCCGCGGTAGGCGGTGCGGCGACCGGGAGTCGATCGCCAGCAGATCTTCCGCAGACCCGGTCACCCAGCAAGGAGAGCAACACCCATGTCCCACTCCGTCCAGATGCCCGCGCTCGGGGAGAGCGTCACCGAGGGCACCGTCACCCGATGGCTCAAGAACGTGGGCGATCAGGTCGAGGTCGACGAGCAGATCCCTGCGCCGTACGGCGGCGTGCTGGAGAAGATCCTGGTCGGCGAGGACGAGACCGCCGCCGTCGGCGCCGACCTGGCGATCATCGGCGACGGCTCCGGAGCCGCCGCCGCGCCCGCCAGTGCACCCGCAGCGGAGCCCGAGGCGGCGCCCGCCGCCGCGGCGGCCCCGGCCGAGGCTCCGTCCACCGAGACCGAGGTCCCGGCCGAGAAGCCGAAGGCCGCGACCGGTGGGGCCGCCTCCGGCACCTCGGTCAAGCTGCCCGAGATGGGCGAGTCGGTGACCGAGGGCACCGTCACCCGGTGGCTCAAGGCCGTCGGCGACGAGGTCGCGGTGGACGAGCCGCTGGTCGAGGTGTCCACCGACAAGGTCGACACCGAGGTGCCGTCGCCGGTCGCCGGCACCCTGCTGGAGATCAGCGTCGGCGAGGACGAGACCATCGAGGTCGGCGGCCAGCTGGGCATCATCGGGGACGCCGCCGCGGCGCCCGCGCCGGCACCGAAGGCCGAGGCCCCCAAGGCCGAAGCGCCGAAGGAAGCCCCGAAGCCCGCCGCCGCTGCCCCGGCTCCGGCCAAGCCCGTCTCGGCGCTGCCGCCGGAGCGGGTGCCGGAGGGCACCTACGTCACCCCGGTGATCCGCAAGCTCGCCGCCGATGCCGGCGTCGACCTGGCGTCGGTCAAGGGCACCGGAGTCGGCGGTCGGATCCGTCGCGAGGACGTGGTCGCGGCGGCCGAGGCGGCCAAGGCCGCGGCGGCCGCACCGGCGCCGGCGGCTGCGCCTGCTGCCGCCGCTCCCGCCGCCGCCCCGGCGGCCGGGTCCAGCGTGCCCAAGCCGGACGCGAAGGCCAGCGCGCTGATCGGGACCACGGTGAAGCTGCCGCGGATCCGCCAGTCCATCGCCAAGAACATGAAGCACGGCCTGGACACTGCCGCTCAGCTGACCACGGTGTTCGAGGTCGACTGCACCCGGATCGCCGCACTCCGGGCCAAGGCCAAGGGCTCGTTCGCCGCCCGCGAGGGCGTCAACCTGTCCTTCCTGCCGTTCTTCGTCAAGTCGGCGCTGGAGGCCCTCAAGGCCTACCCGGTGATCAACTCGACGCTGTCGGAGGACCTGAAGGAGATCACCTACCACGGCTCGGTCAACCTGGGCATCGCGGTCGACACCCCGCGCGGCCTGATCGTGCCGGTGATCAAGGGCGCGGACGACCTGAACATCGCCGGGTTGGCCCGCAAGATCGGCGAGCTGGCGGGCAAGACCAGGGACAACAAGGTCGGCCCGGACGAGCTGTCCGGCGGCACGTTCACCATCACCAACACCGGGTCGGTGGGCGCGCTGTTCGACACCCCGATCTTCGTGCCGCCGCAGTCGGCGATCCTGGGCACCGGCGCGATCGTCAAGCGGCCGGTGGTCGCCAAGGACGCCGACGGCAACGAGGTCATCGCGATTCGCTCGATGTGCTACCTGGCGCTGTCCTA
The DNA here is from genome assembly GCF_044224575.1 of Nakamurella sp. Classification (GTDB taxonomy): domain Bacteria; phylum Actinomycetota; class Actinomycetes; order Mycobacteriales; family Nakamurellaceae; genus Nakamurella. Next base: position 74,078 of record NZ_JBGAKE010000023.1, on the reverse strand, counting down.
CGACCACCGCAACATCGACGGCGCCGACGCCTCCCGCTTCCTGGCCGCGGTCAAGAAGCGGATCGAGGCCGGGGAGTTCGAGGGCGACCTCGGTCTGTAACGTCCCAGCCTGTAACGTGCGCACGCGGGCGGCCTGCCTCCAGCGGGCCGCCCGCGGCCGTATTCAGACGGCCAGCGCAGGACAGGTTCAACGCGTGGAGGTTCGCACAGCGTGAAGGTCGTTGCCGCCGGGGTGAGCGGGTTTCTGGGACGCGGGTTGACCCAGGCCCTGACTACCGCCGGTCATCAGGTCATCCGGTTGGTCCGCTCGGAGCCGACCGGGCCCGATGAGAGCCTGTGGAACCCGCATTCGGGCGATCTGGACAGCTCCGTCTTCGACGGAGCGGACGCCGTGGTGAACCTGTGCGGTGCCCCGACCGCGTTCCACCGCTGGACCCGGGAGTACAAGCACCAGCTGCTGTCCTCCCGGGTGAACCCGACCCGGACGCTGGCGGCCGAGTGCGCCCGGCTCGGCGTCCCGGTCCTGCTCAACGCCTCCGCGGTCGGCTACTACGGGGCCTGCGGCACCGAGATCGTCACCGAGAACGCCCCGCCGGGCGACTCCTTCCTGGCCCAGCTCTGCGTGCAGTGGGAGGACGCCACCGCCCCGGCCCGCGAGGCCGACGTGCGGGTCGTCCTGCTGCGGACCGGCCTGGTCCTGGGCATGGACGGCGACCTGCTCAAGCTCACCTCGCTACTCACCCGGCTATGGGCGGGCGGCCGGCTGGGCTCGGGCGACCAGTACTACCCGTGGATCTCCGTCACCGACCACCTGGCCGCGATGCAGTTCCTGCTGACCAACCCCGTGCACGGACCGGCCAACCTCACCGCGCCCTATCCGGTCACCAACGCCGAGTACACCAAGGAGCTGGGCAAACAGCTGCACCGGCCGACACCGTGGATCGTGCCGGAGTTCGCGCTGCGGATCGCGCTGGGCGAGTTTGCCGACGAACTGGTCGACGGGCGCCGGGCGGTGCCGGCGGTGCTGCACGAGGCCGGCTTCGAGTTCGCGCACCGGACCCTGCCCGAGGCGCTGGCCGCCGAGCTGCGGTAGGACCGCGCGGAACGATCCGGCTCCTCCGTCGCCGAATTGTCGGCGCCCGGTCCTGCAGCGATTCGATGGCGGCCTCGCAGGCTCGGCCGACTGGACTCGTCGCGGGCGTGGTATCACGTTGATACCATCGGTGCATGGCCATGACACTTCGGCTCGATGAGGCAACCGCGGACGCCCTCCGCGATCAGGCGCAGTCCGACGGTCGGTCGGTGCACCAGACCGTGCTGATTGCGATCGACGAATACTTGGCGCGGCACCGGCGCAGCCGGCAGATCGATGCACTGGCGCGGGAAGCGGCGTCGGACTACCCGGATGTCCTCCGGCGCCTGGGCGAGTGACCCGCTTCCTGTCCGCCGAGGACGCCTTGGCGATCGCGCGCATCGCGGTCGGCGGCGACCCCGGCGTCCGCGACCTCGGCCTGCTCGATTCGGCCTGCCATCGACCGTCCAGCACTGTCTTCGGCGAAGACGCCTACTCCTCACTCACGCTGAAGGCGGCGGCGCTGCTGCACTCGCTGACGGCGAACCATCCGTTTGTCGACGGCAACAAGCGGACGGCCTGGCTGGCGACGGTGGTGTTCCTCCGCGACAACGGCGCGACAGTCACCGCCCCCGATGCCTACGACGGCGACGTCACCGATCTCGTCCTGGCCATTGCCGCAGGTGAGTTGCGGGACGTCAACGATATCGCCGAGCGGTTGGGCACCATGGTGCAGCAGCCCGGGGACTAGCGCCGCACGTCAGTGCTCGTACGGGTCGTCCGGCTGGTCAATCGTCTGCATCGACTGGACGGTCACCGACGGGACATAGCCGTTGTCCAGGGTGCCGGTGTTCGGCACGTTCACCACCACGGCCTGCACCCACGTGTTCGACGGCATGGGCATGTCGCCGTCGACGTGCAGCTGCAGCGGGTTCGCGTCGGCCGCGCAGCAGCTGATCGCCATCCGGGCGATGGTGTACCCGGAGTCGAAGCCGTCCCCGGCGGGGGCGAGAAAGCCGGTGACGGTCACCGGGGTGCCGCTGTCCAGCGAGCGGTCGGCGTCGTACAGGGAGCGCAGCACGAAATCCTTCATGGTCAGCTGCGGGTCGGTGCCGGACAGCGGATCGAAGTGCATCGTGCGCCGGCCGCCGCTGGAGTCGTAGACCGATCCGCTGCCGTCGTTGAACGCGTAACCCCCACTGACCCCGGTGGTGCCGTCCTTGCCGCCGACGTCGGTCTGCGCGGGCGCCGCCGGGGCACTCGCGGCCGCGACGTCGTACCCGGCCAGCCCCTGCGATCCGGCGTTCCGGGCGACCGCGTCCGCGCCCAGCGCGGGCGGCGCAACCAGTAGCAGCACCAGGACCGGGGCCAGGATCAACCAGGACGCCTTGGACGTCGAGTGGTCGTGGCCGTGCGCATCGTGACCCTCGGCGCCGGGTTCGTCCTGCTTGCCGGCCTTCATGTCCGCGCGGACCGCGAGAACCAGGGAGACGATGCCGACGACGACCAGAATCGCCCCGGCGATCAGCAGCAACCACTTGAAGCCGGGCCGGACGTACGAGGTGAAACGCCCGGAGACGGTGATCGAGATCAGCAGCCCGCCGAGCAGGGTGACGATGATCGACTGCGTCTCGACGCCCATGCCGCCGAGACGGAACCGTCGGCGCCCGGACCCGGTGCGGGGCTGCTCATCGGTTCCGAGCATCACTGCCACCCCCAGAAGATCAGGCCGACGGTGGTGCCGACCAATACGGCCACGCCGAACGTCAGCGGGGCGAACCGGACGGCGAACTTGCGGCCGAAGATGCCGGCCTGCATGGCGAAGAGCTTGACGTCCACCGCGGGCCCGACGGTCAGGAAGACCAGTTTGCCGACCATCGGGATGGTCGAGAAGGAGGCGGCGACGAACGCGTCCGCCTCGGAGCACAGGGCCAGGATGAACGCCAGGCCGGCCATCAGCAGCACCGAGAACAGCAGGGAGGCGCCGATGCCCTCCATGACGTGGGCCGGCACGATGGTCTTGAACGTGGCCGCGGCCGCGGCGCCGATCACCAGGAAGCCGGCGGCCTGGGTGAAGTCGCCCAGGATGGTGGACAGGAACACCCGCCACCCGGACTGTCCGGGCTCGGTCCGGGCCGGGTTCTTCGGCCGCATCCATTCGGGACGGCCGATCCGCTCCCACAGCCAGCCGACGATGAGCGCGGTGAGCAGGCCGGAGAGCAGCCGCGCCCAGACCATCGCCGGGTAGCCGGTGAACGCGACCGCGGTGGCGACCAGCACGATCGGGTTGATCGCCGGCGCGGACAGCATGAACGCCAGCGAGGCCGACGGGCGGACGCCGCGGTCGATGAGCCGATTGGAGATGGGCACCGAGCCGCATTCGCAACCGGGCAGGGCGGCCCCGCAGACGGTGGCGACCGGGACGGCCAGCAGCGGCTTGTCCGGCAGCACCTTGCTGAACCAGGCGGCCGGCACGAACGCGGCGATCGCGCCGGAGACGACGACCCCCAGGACCAGGAACGGCGTCGCCTGCACGCAGATGGCGATGAACACCGTCGCCCAGCTCTGCAGCGCCGGTTCGCCCAGCAGCGACTCCAGCGGGCCGCGGAACAGGATCGCCAGCAGCAGGATCGCGCCGAACAGCTCCAGCGAACCGGGCCGGTAGCGCTGTCGAGCCGGCGGGACGACCGGATCGGCCACCTGGGTCTTGCCTGCGGTCACGCTGTCCCCCCATCCGGGTTCGTCTCGATCACTGCGCCGAACCGCCGCTGACGCGACGCGTACTCCACGCACGCCCGCCACAGATCCCGGCGATCGAAGTCGGGGAACAGCGTGTCCTGGAACACCAGCTCGGCGTAGGCGGACTGCCAGATCAAGAAGTTGCTGGTGCGCAGCTCCCCCGACGGTCGCAGGAACATGTCCACGTCGGGCATGTCCGGCTCATCCAGGTACCGCGCCAGCATCCGCTCGTCCACCTTTGCCGGGTCCAGCCGACCGGCCGCGACCTGCTCGGCGATGGCCCGCGCGGCGTCCGCGATTTCCGCGCGGCCGCCGTAGTTCACACACATCGTCAGGGTCAGGACGCGGTTGTTCGCGGTGAGTTGCTCCGCGATCTCCAACTCCTTGATCACGCTGCGCCACAGTCGCGGCCGGCGGCCGGCCCAGCGGACCCGTACGCCCAACGCGTGCATGTCGTCCCGGCGGCGGCGGATGACGTCCCGGTTGAAGCCCATCAGGAAGCGCACCTCATCCGGCGAGCGCTTCCAGTTCTCCGTGGAGAACGCGTACGCCGACAGGTGGGTGACACCGATCTCGATCGCACCCTCGACCACGTCGAACAGCGCCGCCTCGCCCCGCTTGTGACCTTCGGTCCGCGGCAGACCGCGCTCTTTGGCCCACCGACCGTTGCCGTCCATCACCAGCGCGACGTGCTGGGGCACCGCGCCGGCGGGCAGCACCGGCGGCCGCGCACCGCTGGGGTGCGGAGTGGGGGGTCGGGGCGACGTCGAACGGATCATGCCCGGACCTCGCGGTCGACCATCGGCAGCGAGCGCAGGCCCCGTTCCAGATGCCACTGCAGCAACGCGGCGACCAGGCCGGACGCCTCCCGCCGGTGGCTCGATTCGGAGGCATCGGCGACGGTCCACGCGCCTTCGGTCAACGCACACATCAGGTCGATGGTGGCCGGCGCCGGCCGGACCACCCCGGACGAGCTGAGCCGGCAGTCGGCACACAGCGCCCCACCGGAGGCCACGTGAAAGGCGCCGTGCGGGCCGGGGCGACCACACCGGGCGCACTCCCGCAGCGCCGGCGCCCAGCCGGCGAGCACCATCGCCCGGAGCAGGAATGCGTCCAGGACGAGCGTCGGCACCCGGGTCGGCTCGGTCAACGCCCGCAACGCCGACACCGCCAGCAGATACAACCGCAGGGCCGGCTCCCGCTCCTCGGCGGCCAGCCGCTCGGCGGTCTCGGCGATCGCGGTGGCGCAGGTGTATCGGGGGTAGTCGGCGGCCAGCGTCGCGCCGAACGGGTCGAGGGTCTCGGCCTGGGTGACGATGTCGAGGTTCCGGCCGGCGTACAACTGCAGGTCGACGTGACTGAACGGCTCCAGCCGGGCGCCGAACTTGCTGCGGGTCCGACGCACGCCCTTGGCGACCGCCCGCACCTTGCCCGTCCGCCGGGTGAGCAGAGTGACGATGCGGTCCGCCTCGCCGAGTTTGGTCACCCGCAGCACTACGGCGGAGTCACGGTAGACGGGCACCTGGCCATGGTGCCACCCATATCCGGCCAGGTGCGGCAAGCTCGCGTGTGGGGCTCCGGTCGACCTTTCGCAGTGTTCACGAGCGCTTCACCCGGCACGCCCGCCCGGCGGCCTGGCGCGGACGGACGGCGATCCGGGGTGCACTAACCTGAGGATGGTCGGTTGACGACCGCATCGACATGCATCTGCCCGACGACGACTTCGGTCCCCCGCGTGACCGACGTGAACTTGCTGCCCGAAAGGTGGATCCATGAGGGAGGCTTGCCGACCGAATCAACGGCACCGCACGGTCGCACCCGCGCGGGGTGCCGATCCAGCGGGGCACTCCGTGGGAGCGGTGGCATGACCCCCACGCCCACGGTCCGCCCGGCGCTGCCGGACGACGCGGACGCGTTCGCCGCCTGCCACCTGGCGTGCTGGGAAGAGGCGTACGGCACCCTGTGGGGAGCGGACCGGTTCGAGGGCATGGACGTCGCCCGGCTCGGGGCGCGCCGACGCAAGGAGATCGAATCCGGGGTCGCCGACCACTACCTGGTGGAGTCGGACGGCGAGGTCATCGGCATCGCGATCGCCGGTCCCACCCGCGACGATGACCCGCAGACCGAGCGCGAGCTCTACGCGATCTACGTCCGGGAGGCCCATCAGGGCACCGGCCTGGCGGACGCGCTGCTGGCCGCGGCGATCGCCGACGGCCCGGCAACGTTGTGGACCTACCGGGACAATCCCCGGGCGGCGGCGTTCTACGTCCACCACGACTTCATCCCCAACGGTGCCGAACGCACGGACTCCGAGGGCATTCTGGAGATCCGGATGGTCCGCCGCTGACCGTCCGACGCGGTCGGTGGCATGCTGGCTGAATGAGTCGGGTCACCGTCCGGACGCCGGTCGTTCGCTACCGCGACGGCGCCTTCAGCAGCCGGTCGGACACCGTGGCGGGCGAGGAGCCGCTGGAGATCCGGATCGGCGGCGAACCGTTCACCACCACGATGCGCACCCCCGGCGCGGACATCGAGTTGGTGCACGGGCTGCTGCACGCCGAGGGCATCATCGCGAGCCGGGACGACGTCAGGTCCGCGCGGTACTGCACCGGGGTCGGGCCCGACGGGCGCAACACCTACAACGTCCTCGAGGTCGGGTTGGCCGACGCCGCTGCCCAGGCCCGAGTGCGCCCCCGCCGGCAGGTCACCACCTCGGCCTGCGGGGTCTGCGGCGCCGAATCGATCGACGCGATCACCCGGGCCGGCCGGTACCCCCCGGGGAGGGTCGAGCTGGCGCCGGAGACGATCCGTGCTCTGCCCGGCCGGCTGCGTGCGCAGCAGCGGACATTCCGTACCACCGGCGGCGTTCACGCCGCCGGCCTGGCCACCGCCGGCGGACTGGTGGAGCAGGTCCGGGAGGACGTCGGCCGGCACAACGCGATGGACAAGGTCATCGGGGCCGCGCTGCTGGCCGACCGGTTGCCACTGGTCGACCGGGCGCTGGTGACCTCGTCGCGGGCGTCATTCGAACTGGTTCAGAAGGCGGTGCTGGCCGGGGCCGGCATGCTGGTCGCGGTCTCGGCACCCTCCTCCCTGGCCGTGCAGTTGGCGCAGGAGGCCGGGCTGACCCTGATCGGCTTTACCTCCGCATCCGGGTTCAACATCTACTCGGGTGCCTGGCGGGTCGTCGGTGCGACGAAGGCGGACGAGAGCCTGGCCGGAGCCGGCTCCGCCGAGTAGGACCGCGCTGAACAATCAGGCTCCTGCGGCCCAAGATTGCCTGCGCACGGTCCTACTGTCCACATGGCGGCCTCGCAAGCTGGTCCAACTGACCCGATCGGACGCGTCGTATCAGCGCGCATGCCGCCGCCTCTTGGCGGCTGTGTCCATTGGCGGCCGCGCAAGCTCGGCCGACTAGGATCCTGCTTGCCCAGTCCGGTTGCGTCCGTAGGAGTGAACCATGCGGTCTCGTCATGCCCTCACCGCCGCGCTGGCGCTCAGCGTGGTCACCATCCTGACGGTCGCCGCGTGCGGCTCATCGGTCCAGGGGTCGGCCCAGGTGAACACGGCGGCCGCCGAATCCGCGACCTCGGCGGCGACGACGTCGGAGCGGACCAGCCGGACCTCGACCGCGGCGCCCACCGATCTGTCCGATCTAAGCTCGATGCTCAACGACCTGAGCACCGAGCTGTCCGTGCCCGACCTGTCGGTGCCGTCCGACCTGAGCGATCTGAACATCCCCGGGTACAGCGACACCTGTTTCGCCGTGTCCATCGCCTACCTGACGATCGTCGCCGCGCCATTCGCAACGCTGGGAGGTGGCTCCGGTCAGTACGACGCATCCGAGTTGAAGCAGGCCCTGGAGGATCTGGGCAACGGCGGGCAGGTCCCACCGGAGCTTGCCCAGGACTTCGCCACGCTCTCCCAGTTGGCCGACCGGGCCGGGGGCGAATCGTTGTCCGACGCAGAAGCAGTGTTCGGTAGCCCCGAATTCGCCACGGCCAGCGACAACATCTCCAAGTGGGTCGACGCCAACTGTGGTGGCAACTGACCGCGATCAGCGCGAAGGCCCCGGACCCGTGAGCGGGTTCCGGGGCCTTTGTCGTTGATCCGGGAGTGGACTGGCCGGGCGGCCGTCAGGCCGACTTCTCCCGCGGTGTGCGCTTGGGTGCCCGCGGCACGATCGTCGGGTAGACGTTGGACCGGACGGTCTCGGCGCTGACCACGACGCGTTCGACGTCGTCGCGGCCGGGCACCTCGTACATGGCAGGGAGCAGGACCTCTTCCATGATGGCCCGCAGCCCCCGCGCGCCGGTGCCGCGCAGGATCGCCTCGTCGGCGATCGCCTCCAGGGCGTCGGCCTCGAACTCCAGGGCGACGCCGTCCATCTCGAAAAGCCGTTGGTACTGCTTGGACAGCGCGTCCCGAGGCTCGGTGAGGATCTTGACCAGCGATTCCTTGTCCAGGTTGGTCACCGAGGCAACCACCGGCAACCGCCCGATGAACTCGGGGATCAGCCCGAACTTGATGAGGTCCTCGGGCATGACGTCGGCGAAGACGTCGGAGCCGTCGATGTCGAACTTGCTGCGCACCTCGGCGCCGAAACCCAGTCCGCGCTTGCCGACGCGTTCCCCGACGATCCGTTCCAGGCCGGCGAACGCGCCGGCCACGATGAACAGCACGTTCGTGGTGTCGATCTGGATGAATTCCTGATGCGGGTGCTTGCGGCCGCCCTGCGGCGGCACCGACGCCTGGGTGCCTTCCAGGATCTTGAGCAGGGCCTGCTGCACGCCCTCGCCGGACACGTCCCGGGTGATGGAGGGGTTCTCGGACTTGCGGGCGATCTTGTCGACCTCGTCGATGTAGACGATGCCGGTCTCGGCCCGCTTGACGTCGTAGTCGGCGGCCTGGATCAGCTTGAGCAGGATGTTCTCGACGTCCTCGCCGACGTACCCGGCCTCGGTCAACGCCGTCGCATCGGCGATGGCGAAGGGCACGTTGAGCATCTTGGCCAGCGTCTGCGCCAGGTACGTCTTCCCGCAGCCGGTCGGCCCGAGCATCAGAATGTTCGACTTCGCCAGCTCGACCGGCTCGGGACCGCGATCGGGGCCGGCCTGAATCCGCTTGTAGTGGTTGTAGACCGCGACCGACAACGCCTTCTTCGCGACATCCTGACCGATGACGTACTGGTCCAGGTACTCACGGATCGCGGTCGGCTTGGGCAACTCGTCGAGTTTGACCTCGCTGGTCTCGGCGAGCTCCTCCTCGATGATCTCGTTGCACAGGTCGATGCACTCGTCACAGATGTAGACGCCGGGTCCGGCGATCAGCTTGCGCACCTGCTTCTGGCTCTTCCCGCAGAAGGAGCACTTGAGCAGGTCGCCCCCGTCACCGATGCGCGCCATGAGACCTCTCGATCCGTCGTGTGCCAGTCCTCGTTAACACCCTGAAGGACCCAATTCCCAGTACTGCCGCGACCGCGTTGACGTTACCTGCCGGACACGCACCGGTCCCCGGTTTAGAGGTCACGACACGAACACTCGCAAGTTCGTGTGCTCGACCTTCCCCGACCGGAGGCGTCCGGTCGGCGGGCCTGGCACCGATGCCAGCACGGCAAGGCACTTGCTACCAGAGTATCGGGCTCCGCCGACGACGCCAGAGGCAATATCTGCCGATGGAAACCCGCGCGACGGCGGATTCCGGGCCGGGACCGCCGGGCCCGGTTCAGCCCAGCTTGCGGTAGTTGAGCACCTCGTCGATGAGCCCATAGTCCTTGGCCTCGGCGGCCGTCAGGATTTTGTCCCGGTCGATGTCCTTGCGGACCTCTTCCGGGGTCTTGTTCGAGTGCCGGGACAGGATCTCCTCGAGCGCGGACCGCATCCGGCCGATCTCATTGGCCTGGATCTCCAGGTCGGACACCTGGCCGTAGACGCCCTCGGTGGCCGGCTGGTGGATCAGGATCCGGGAGTTCGGCAGCGCGAGGCGCCGACCCGGGGTGCCGGCGGCGAGCAGCACGGCGGCCGCCGACGCGGCTTGGCCCAGGCACACCGTCTGGATGTGCGGCCGGACGAACTGCATCGTGTCGTAGATCGCGGTCATCGAGGTGAACGAACCGCCCGGCGAATTGATGTACATGATGATCTCGCGGTCGGGATCGGTGGACTCCAGCGTCAGCAGCTGAGCCATCACGTCGTTCGCGGATGCGTCGTCGATCTGCACACCGAGGAAGATGATGCGCTCCTCGAACAGCTTGTTGTAGGGGTTGGACTCCTTGACCCCGTAGCTGGTCCGCTCGACGAACGACGGCAGGATGGTGGCCGGGCTTGTTCACGGTCGTGTCTCCTTCTGGACGGTCCGGCTGGCCCGGATCACTTCTTGCCGGACTGCTCGACGGCCGCCTGCTCCTGCGGATTGGCCCGGCTCACGACCTGGTCGATGAAGCCGTACGCCAGCGCCTCCTGTGCGGTGAACCAACGGTCCCGGTCCTGATCGACCTCGATCCGCTCGATCGGCTGGCCGGTGTGCAGGGACTGCAACTCGGTGAGCTCCCGCTTGGACTTGGTCAGCATGTCGGCCTGGATCGCGATGTCCGCGGCCGTGCCGCCGACCCCGGCACTGGGCTGGTGCATCAGGATGCGGGTGTGCGGCAGCGCGGACCGCTTGCCCTTGGCCCCGGCGGTGAGCAGGAACTGCCCCATGGAGGCGGCCAGGCCCATCGCGGTGGTGGCCACATCGGGCTCGATCCACATCATCGTGTCGTAGATCGCCATGCCGGCGGTCACGCTGCCGCCGGGCGAGTTGATGTAGAGGGTGATGTCCCGCTCGGCGTCCTCGGCGGCCAGCAGCAGCAGCTGCGCCGTGATCTCGTTCGCGTTGGTGTCCCGAACCTCGGAGCCGAGCAGGATGATCCGCTCCCGCAGCAACCGCTCCGCCACCGAGTCGGACAGCGACATCGGCGCGCCGGCCCGCATCATCGGGTCCGCCAACCCGGGAGCAATGGCCTCCAGGCGCTGCACGGCCTGCACGGCCCTGGAGACGGGGGAATGACGATCGCTCACGGAATGCTCCTTTGTCGACTGCCCGGCCGGGTGCGGTTGGGTGGTCATGAATTCTGCTGCCGCCGACCGCCGCGTCACCGCGGTGACGTCGGGGGCATCACCCGACAGTAACGACCGACGCCGGCCGACCGATGCCCGGTGCGGCGGTGTTCGCTGACGGCGTGACCTTGGGTGCGCGGGGCCGGCACGCTCCCATTCCGCGTCGGCCCCAGGCCCCGCTCAGGCCTTGGAACTCTCGTCGCCCTCGGCCTGCGCGATGTCCTCGGCCACGATCTCCTCGGCGATCTCCTCGGCCAGCGCTTCGGCCACGATCTCCTCGGCGATCTCCTCCGCCAGTTCCTCCGCGATCTCCTCGGCCAGCTCGTCCGCGACGGCTTCCTCGATCAGCTGTTCCTCGACCTCGGCCTCGGCCAGCGCGGCGGCCTCGTCGGCGAGTTCGATCGCCTCGTCCTGCTCGTCGACCTTCTCCAGACCGAACAGCTCGGCGACATCGAGCACATCGCCGGAGGCATTGGTGACCGTCGCCTGCTCGACCGCCTGGGCCAGCGCCTTGCCCCGCCGCACCTCGGCGAAGATCGCGGCGAACTGGTTGCCCTCCTGGATCCGCTGGAAGTACTCGTCCGGCGACATGCCCAGCCGCTGCGCGTTGAACAGCACCCGCTCGGTGAACTCGTTCTGGTCGACGCCCACCTGGTTGGCCTCGGCCAGCGCGTCCAGCAGCAACTGGGCCTGAACGGCCTTGGTCGCGCTCTCGCGCAACTCCGCGTCGAACTCCTCGCGGGTCTGACCCTCGCGCTCGATGTGCGCGTTGAGCGCATCCTCGCTGTGGTCGAAGGCGTGCACGGCGTCGTGCGCGCGCGACTCGAACTCGGTGGTGACGATGCCTTCGGGGGCCGGCACATCGGTGATCTCGAGCAACGCGTCCAGCACCTTGTCCCTGGCCTGGGCCCCCTGCTCGCGGTTCTTCACCCGACGGATCTTCTCGGCCAGGTCGGTCCGCAGTTCGTCGACGGTGTCGAACTCGCTCGCGAGCTGGGCGAAGTCGTCGTCGACGTCCGGCAGGTTTCGGTCCTGGACCTCGGTGACGGTGACGGTGACCTGGGCATCCTGGCCGGCGTAGGGTCCGGCAACCAGCTTGGTCGGGAAGGTCTTGCTCTCCCCCGCCGACAGCCCGACGATCGCCTCGTCGATCCCGTCCACGAGGTCGCCGGCGCCGACCCGGTAGCTCAGGCCCTCGGTGGCCGCCTCGTCCAGGGCCGCACCGTCCACCTCGGCGGCCAGGTCGATGGTGACCAGGTCGCCGTCAGCGGCCGGTCGATCGGCCGGGGTCGTGGTGGCGAAGCGCTCCCGCAGGGCCTCGACCTGCTCGTCGATGTCGGTCTCGGCGACCTCGACGTCGTCCACCGAAACGGTGATCTCGCCGAGCGCGGGCAGGGTGATCTCCGGCCGCACATCGACCTCGGCGGTGAAGGCGAGCGCGTCGCCGTCGTCGATGCGGGTCACCTCGATGTCCGGCTGGCCCAGGACCAGCAGGTTGGCCTCGCCGATCGCCTCGCTGTACTTGGCCGGAACCGCCTCGTTGACCACCTCGGACAGGATGGTGCCTCGGCCGAGCCGGGCGTCCAGGATCTTCGCCGGCACCTTGCCGCGGCGGAAGCCCGGGATGTTGACCTGTCCGGCCAGGGCCTTGTAGGCCCGGTCGAAGTGCGGCTTGAGCTCGTCGAACGGAACCTCGACGGTGAGCTTCACCCGGGTCGGGTTCAGGTTTTCGACAGTGCTCTTCACGGTGCAGTTGCTCCTCGGACGGGCGGGTGACCGACGTCGTCCGGGTGGCGGACGCCGGGGCATGCCGGCAAGCACGAACCCGGCGCCAGGAATGCGCCACGCTGCCGCAGTGCGTTCGAGGGCGGGCTGCCAGGCCGCGGCGGCACGCCGGCCGCGTCACGGCCGTGCTGCAGGCAGAGCCGCGGGCCATTCTAGGGCAGGACGGGACCGGGTCGACCCACCGACTGCGTCCCGGGTCGGGGTGACAGGATTTGAACCTGCGACATCCTGCTCCCAAAGCAGGCGCGCTACCAAGCTGCGCTACACCCCGCGGCCGCACCGTCGACCGGTGTGACCGGTCGAGGGTACGACGTGCGTTAGCATTCGTGTGCACCCGCCACCGGCGGGTGCACAGCGGGCGTAGCTTAGTGGTAAAGCCTCAGTCTTCCAAACTGATGATGCGAGTTCGATTCTCGTCGCCCGCTCCCCTGTTTCGAGCCGACCAAGCCTGATGGGGCGCTGCCAGGCTCAGAACCTGCGGAAGTCCCGCCGCCGCTCCCGGCGGCGCATGCCGGCCACGGATACCGGGCTCAGCGGGCGGCCGAACGGGTCGATGAACAGCGACACGGCCCCACCCTCGGCCGGCACCGCTCCGTCGAGCACCTCGATCGAGTAGGTGATGGCGTCCTCGCCGGCCACCGGGTCGCGCAGCACCACTACCGCGTCCTCGGGAGCGTCGTCACCCGACTCGACCCACGACAGCACCGCGTTGGGCGGGTCCTCCAGGAAGCTGTTCGGGCCCTGCGACCACATCTGCACGAACTGCGCCGTGGTCATGTGCCCGACGACCCGCTCGGGGCGGTCGGAGAAGTACAGGGTGGACGGGTTCAGCCCGTGCAGGGTCAGCGTGCCGGCGTCGCTGGAGACCGACCGTGCCGTGTGCACGAACATCTCCTCCAGCAGGGCCGGCGAGGGGGTCTCGGGAGCTTGAGTCATCTTGTGCCTCCGTGGCTTTCGAATACGACCCGGCATGGGCCGCACCGCTGGGAGCCAGGCTGGCACCGTGGCGCCCCGCTCGCCTCACCCGACCTGGACGGTCCGGGCTCGGAGCCCGATGGGAGCCCGATGAGAACGGTGCTCGGACCTGGCACGCTCCGGCGGGTTCGCGGGCGGGCGCGCGCCGGCGGTTCGACCAAGCCAGGCGGGCGACACTGCTGGAAGGGCCCGTTGCCCAGCCGGCAGTCCTGCGCCACCTCATCCAACGGGAAGACGACGCTGGAGGCACTGAAGGCGCTGGACGGCACTGAAGCGGCCGGACGAGCTCGGCTTCCGCACCGGCTTGCGATGGCATGCCGGCAGCAATTGCGGACCCATAATCCGGCAGCCGGATGCCTCATTCCAGGCGGTCTGGTCGCGCAAGCGGGCGGACTCCGCGGATGACCGTGCCAGTGACCAGTTGGAACGGGCAGGGTGTCGACGCCGTGGCCTGCACCGCAGGGTACGACCGACGGCTGACCAGAGGCCTGGTTCTGAGCATCACCCCTGGCCGGGCGCCGCTGTCGTACACGTGTGGGATGGTTCGGGTGTGACCACAGCGTTGACCACCAGCGACGACTTTCATGGCGTCACTGCCGCGGAATCGCCCGACGGCCGCGCCCGACCGCCTGCCCGGCCGGCCGGTCGGTCGGTCGGCCCGGGTTGCGGTGTTTCCGCTGATCAAGGGTCACTGTCGTACACGTGTGGGATGGTTGGGGTATGACCACGGCGGTGACCACCCTCGACGACGTCCAAGACGTCGCCGCGACGGTCGCCGCCGGTCTGGACCAGCTGCTGCACGCCGAATACTGGAAGCTCCCCGGCGATGACCTGCTGGCCGCGGCCCGCACCGTGGAACACCTGGCCCGGCTGACCTACGCCGTGCAGGTCGCCGTCGCCGGCGAGATCGACCTGGCCCACCTCGCCCAGACCCACGGCCAACCCAGCACCGCCGCCCTCCTCCGGCACGCCCTGACCATCGGCCCCGGCGACGCCCGCGGCCGGGTCCGCGCCGCCCGCACGGTGCTGCCCCAGGACGCGATCAGCGGTGGCGAGATCCCACCCGTACTCCCCGAACTCGGCGACGCCCTCCGCGGCGGGGCGGTCGGCGCCGAACAGGTCGGCATCGTGGTCAAGACGATGAGCCGCGTCCCCACCGACACCCCACCCGACATCCGGGACCAAGCCCAGAGCACCCTGGTCGGCCACGCCCAACACATGGACCCGGTCCACCTCGGCCGGGTCGCCGAGAAACTCCTGGACACCCTCGACCCGGACGGCGACGTCGAACCCCGCGACCCGGCCGACCGCGCCGACCTGACCATTGGCCCCCGCGGTGCCCGCACCGGCCTGACCGGCATCAAGGGCCGACTCGACGACCTGACCGTCGCCGCGTTCATCGCCGCCACCGACCCGCACGCCCAGCCCCGCCCCGAAACCGACGGCATCAAAGACCCACGATCCGCCGCGACCCGCCTCGCCCACGCCCTGGGCACCGTCCTCGACGGCTACCTGACCGCCGCCGCCGGCCCCACCCAGGCCGGGGAACGACCCCACGTCACCATGACCGTGCCCTACGACGTCCTGACCGGCCGGCTGGGTCAGGCGACGCTGGACGCCACCGGCATCACCATCGGCCCCGCCCAGGCCCGGCGGCTGCTGTGCGACTGCAACGTCATCCCCGCCGTCCTCGGCACTCCCAGTGAACCGTTGGACATCGGTCGCGCCACCCGGATCTGGCCCACCGGCCTGCGCCGCGCGATCACCCTGCGCGACAGGCAATGTGTGTTCCCCGGGGTGCGCCGTGAGGCGCTTGTTGATCGTGTGGAGGTGAGAGGCCTTCGCCGCAGTCCTGTCGCAGCAGTGCTGTGAAGCTGGGGGCAGCCCGCTCCGGGAGACGCCGGACGTGGGTGGCAAGCGGCCCTGACAAAGCCGGGACGTGTCGGCACTGCCAGACGGTGCGGGCCCGGCAAGCGAGACGAAACGGTATACGCAAGAAACCGATGTTCTAAAGCCTCTCAAATACGCACCGACCCCGAGCCTGGCGGGTATGGGTCGGAGGCGGTGATGTCCCTCATAAAGTCTGGGTAAGAGGGAACTCCCGGCGACCGAGGTCGTTCGGGATGGCCATGGTGAAGTGCTGCGGGGTAACCGTGGTGAGCGCCGCAGGGGCAAAGTCGGGTGCCTCGTTCGTCGAGCGATCAACGAGTGAACACGGGAACCATCCCGGTTCCGCCACCTGGCGCCGCATCCAGCGGCGACAGCAGGGGCTGGGTCCGTCGTCGGCCGATCGGCCCGGGATGGGGCGGAGCCGCCGTAGTAGTCCGAGACCGGGAAAGCCGGTCACATGGCGAAGGGCGGCAGCGGTAATCACGAAGAGAGGCACTGACATGACGAGAGATGCGTCGGTGAATACCGGCGCCGACCCGGTCCGGGATGACCCGGACGGGTGGGTATCGCGGATTCAGACCAAACTTCATTGTTGGGCGGCGGCCGATCCCGGCCGCCGGTTTGATGATCTGTTCAACCTCGTGCACGACCCGGCCATCCTCGCGGTGGCGTGGGACCGGGTCGCGACCAACAGGGGGGCCCGCTCGGCCGGATCGGACGGCATCACCGTCGCCCGGATCGAGACCGAGATCGGGTCCGCCCAGTTCCTGAGCGAACTGCGGATGCAGCTGCGGACCAGCGAGTTCGGTCCGCAGCCGGTCCGGGAACGGAAGATCCCCAAGCCGGGCGGTAGTGGAAAACTGCGCCGCCTTGGGATCCCTACCGTGGCCGACCGGGTCGTTCAGGCGGCGTTGAAGCTCGTGTTGGAGCCGATCTTCGAGGCCGACTTCTTGCCGGTCTCCTACGGCTTCCGACCCGAACGGCGCGCGCACGACGCGATCGCCGAGATCCATCTGTTCGGCACCCAGCAGTACCAGTGGGTGCTGGACGCGGATATCGAGGCGTGCTTTGACCGAATCGACCACACCGCCCTTCTCGAGCGGGTCCGTGGCCGGGTCAAGGACAATCGCGTGCTCGCACTGGTGCGGGCATTCCTCAAGGCCGGGATCCTCACCGAACTCGGCGACTACGAGGACACCTACACCGGCACACCGCAAGGGGGCATCCTGTCCCCGCTGCTGGCCAACATCGCGTTGTCGGTGCTCGACGAGCACCTGCACGCCGATTGGCAGCCGGGCGGACGGATGCACACGAGTGACCAACGCGCCGGCCGCCGCAAACGCGGAAAACCGAACCATCGCCTGGTCCGCTACGCGGACGATTTCGTGGTGATGGTCAACGGCACCCGCGCCGACGTGGAGGCCCTGCACGAGGACGTCGCCCGCGTGCTCGAACCCATGGGATTGCGGCTGTCACCGGCCAAAACCCAGATCGTGCACATCGACGACGGATTCGAGTTTCTTGGCTTCCGAATCCAACGGCGCAAGAAGCGAGGCAGCAACCGCTGGCACGTCTACACCTTCATCGCCGACCGCTGCATTCGGTCGGTCAAGGCGAAGGTTCGGGCCCGCACGCGCAGAACATCACAGGCCGACCTGAAGGACACGCTGATCTGGCTCAACCAGATCCAGCGTGGCTGGGTCAACTACTTCCGGCACGCCATCGCCCAGCGCACGTTCGATCATGTTCGCCAGTTCACCTGGTGGCGGGTCGTGCGCTGGCAACGCACCCGGCGTCGCTGGAACTGGACGGACGTTCGTCGATGGCTCACTACCCCCACCGGAAAGTGGCGTCCCATCCATGCGGACGGGATCGAGTTGTTCAACCCCGCGGCGGTGCCCATTCGGCGCTACCGCTACCGGGGCCAGGCGATCCCCAACCCCTTCGTGGCCTGCACCACCACCGCCTGACAACTGAGACCGTGGAGAGCCGGATGCGGTGAGAGTCGCACGTCCGGTTCGGAGAGCGGCCTGAGAAAACGGACCCTGCGGAAGCAGAGCACCGCGTTTCAGGCCGACTCACCTGCGACCGGCCCGCCCGCTGGTCCGAAATCCACCACATCCAGTTCTGGGTCAACGGGGGACCCACCAGCCTGGACAACGGTGCGGTGGTCTGCGGGTTCCACCACACCCTGATCCACCAGGGCGACTGGACCATGCGAATGGGCAAAGACGGCCACCCCGAAGTCATTCCACCCACCTGGATCGACCCCGACCAACGACCCCGCCGCAACACCCTGCACCGGCTTCGGCAATGACCCGGCCCTCCAACCCGAGCCCTCCCGGCTGGAGCAACCGCACGGCATCTACCGATCGACCCAGCACGCCGAAGGCGCGCTCTAGCGCTGACTCTTAGGTCCGCGGCTGTGAGCACCACGTTTGGCGATCGGCGCGAGTCCTCCACTCGCCGCCTATCCGGCGTTCGGGGGGACGATGAGGTCGCCCACTGCTCGGACCAGGAAGTCGAAAGACGGACATCGCAGACGAGTCGCGTCGATGGACAGCAGCTCCGTGAATGCCGGCTGTTGGAGCGTCTCACGATAGGACTCGTGCATGAGCTGGCGCAGTCGACCCTTGGCGTCGCGCGGCGCCTCCGGATCGGAGTCGAAACGCGCGTCGTCGCGCACGCTGCGGTGAGCACGCAGAGATTCGATGCCCCCCAAGAACCAAGCCTCGTACTCGCGGCACGCCACGACGACCCGCAGGTCGGCCATGCCGGCCATTGGTTCGGAGACTCTGCCGACCAGTCCGGCGATGTCATGATCGTCATCCTGATCGAGCACCACGATGACGCCGCCGCCGCCGACGAGACCGCGCGCGAGGGCCCGGTACACACGTCCGATCGATTCGTTGATCGTCATCTGCGACCGCGGAAGTCGCCACGGCTGACGAATGTCGACATCCCACCGGTCGAAGACTTCGCCGCAGATTCGGCGCAACAGGATTCGGACCGCGCCGACATCGCCATCACCCTCGACCACCGGGAGAAGCGTGTAGGTCACCGGAAGAGGTCGATCTGCTGCGACGTCGACGGTTCCGGTTGGAGTTGACTCACCCGCATCAACTCCCCCGGGGTGAACAAGCTGTCCTCGAGCGCCGCCCGGGCGGTGGCGTCCAGCCGCCCGATCGTCGTCTGCCCCGCGGTCGCCGTCACCGCCAGAATTTCGCTCTCCCGAATTGAGGCGTTGTCCAAAAGGTCCGGACTGTGACTAGTGACCAGGACCTGCCGTCGCTCGCTCGCGTCTCGCAGTGCATCGAGCAGGAGCCGAGCGGCGGCCGGGTGCAAAGCCGATTCGGGTTCCTCGACTCCGATCGGACTGAGCCGATCCTGGGAACCGGCAAACAGCGCGGTCAAGACTCCGAGAGCGCGCAACGTGCCGTCCGAGACCGACGTGGCCTGGAAAGACCATGGTGCCTGGGCCCCTGCGACCTGCTGATCGACCTCGATGGTCTCGTAGGAACCGAGCGCGACCCGGTCCACCTTGCTGACCCCTTGGACGATCTGTTGTAAGTAGTCCTCGATGCGCTTCTTGATGCCGGGGTGCTCTCGTCGCAGGCGTTCGAGCACGCTGGCGATATTGGACCCGTCACGGCGCAGGAGCTCTCCAGCATCGGGGGTCTGGAGCTGCCGCATCGAGTCGGGGTTGATGTTGTACACGTTGACGCCCGCCAACCCGTCGTAGACGGACCGGAAAATCGGGATCGCCGACGCAGTCACCAGGAACAGTCGGTCCTTGCTCGCCGGTGGCAGGGCGATACCCGGTGATTGAACGACCTGCCCGTCCCGTACCTTGAACGCCGCCGGCCCCGACCATAGGCCTTGGCTGTCTAGCGCGTCAGTGTCGAACGTGTGGACCTCGCATTCCTCGTGCGAGATGCGGAAATCCTTGCCCTTGACAGCAGCCACCTGGAACCCGTAGGAGCCGGTCCCCTCCGGATAGACGAAGTCCAACCGAATCCCGAAATGCGTCGGATGACCGGTCGCCCGGCGCCGCACCTCGGCAATCCCCCCTCGATCACGCAGCGCGTGATCAAGGGTCGTCTGCAATGAATCGGAGACCAGCCGCAGGCTGTCCAGGAAGCTGCTCTTTCCCGATCCGTTCGCGCCGACCAGCAGGGCCATGCGTCCAAGCTCGACATCACATGCGGCAATGCTCCGGTAGTGCCGCAGGCGCACCCGGGTGATCCGGAACTGCCGACTAGCTTTGCTCGACCGGCCGGTCATTCCCTCACCCCTTCATGGCCCGCCCATCGTATCGTCGGTGCCGCGAGCAACTCTGGGCCCGCGGCTCAGCCCAGTCGCAGCAGCACCACCGAACGCGGCCCGACCACCACCGAGCCGTCCACCTTCGTCCCCGATCGGCTCGGGTCGTAGCTGTCGGACTCGACGACGGCCGGCGCCGCGCCGGCCCAGCCGAGCGCGAAGGTCTCGGGTTCCCACCAGGCGTTGACCAGCACGGCAAGGTCGTCGTCGAGCATCGGCGTCCCGTCGTCGGCCAGATCGGCCTCGACCGTCCCGGACACCGCCATGGCGATGCTCTTGCCCTCCGGGTTGGACCAGTCGGCACCGGTCATTGCGGCCCCGTCCGGCCGGAACCAGCGCAGCGCATCGGGGTCCACCGGGTAGCCGCGCCGGCGCAACGCCGGGTGGGCGTGCCGCAGCGCGATGAGCGAGGCGGTGAACTCCCGCAGCGACTCGTCGACGGCCGACCAGTCGAACCAGGTGATCTCGTTGTCCTGGCAGTACGCGTTGTTGTTGCCACCCTGGGTGCGGCCGAGTTCGTCACCGCCCAACAGCAGCGGGACGCCCCGCGCCAGCAGCAGCGTGGACAGCATCGCCCGCCGCTGCCGGTCGCGCAGGGTCGTCACCGCCGGGTCGGTGGCGGGACCCTCGACTCCGCAGTTCCAGGACCGGTTGTCGTCGGTGCCGTCCCGGTTGTGCTCGGTGTTGGCTTCGTTGTGCTTGTCGTCGTAGGAGACGAGGTCGGTCAGGGTGAAACCGTCGTGCACCGTCACCAGGTTGATCGACGCGTCCGGCCCCCGCCGACGCCGGCCGTACAGGTCGGACGAGCCGGCCAGCCGGGTGGCCAGGTCGGGCAGCAACCCGTCGTGGCTGCGCCACAGGTCGCGCACGGTGTCCCGGAACCGGCCGTTCCATTCGCTCCAGCCGGGCGGGAACCGGCCGACGTCGTAACTGTCCCCCTGTCCGACGTCCCACGGCTCGGCGATGAGCTTGACCTGGGCGATCACCGGGTCCTGCCAGACCAGGTCGAAGAACGCCGCGAGCCGGCTGAACGACCCGTCCTGCCGGGCCAGGCTCGGCGCCAGATCGAAGCGGAACCCGTCGACGCCCATCTCGGTCACCCAGTAGCGCAGCGAGTCCATGATCAACCGCAGGCAGGTCGGATCGCCCACGTTCAGCGCGTTGCCGCACCCGGAGGTGTCGACGTACCGGGCCGGGTCCTGCGGATCGAGCCGGTAGTAGGCGGCGTTGTCCAAGCCGCGGAAGCTGATGGTCGGCCCACCCGCGTCGCCTTCGGCGGTGTGGTTGTAGACGACGTCCAGGATCACCTCGATGCCGGCCTCGTGCAGCGACGTCACCATGTCCCGGAACTCGGCGACCTGACCGCCGGGCCGGCCGGCTCGCACGGCCGCGGAGTACTCCGCGTGCGGCGCCAGGTAGCCGATCGTGTTGTAACCCCAGTAGTTGGTCAGCCCGCGCGCGGGCAGGAACGGTTCGGAGACGTGGTGGTGCACCGGGAGCAGTTCCACGGCCGTGACGCCGAGCCCGCGCAGGTGCCGCACCGCGGCCGGGTGGGCCAGTCCGGCGTACGTGCCCCGCAGCTCCGGCGGCACATCCGGATGGCGGGCGGTAAACCCCTTGACGTGAATCTCGTAGATGACCGAGTCATTCAGGTGGTGGCCGGGCCGCGAGCCCAGCTCGCGCCGGTCGAACGGTTCGACGAGCACGCTGCGCGGCATCACCGGCGACGAGTCCAGCGCGCTCGGTTGCCCCGGGTCGTCCACGTCGTACCCGTAGGCCGCCGGCGAGAAGGACACCGAACCGTTGATCGCCCGCGCGTACGGATCGAGGAGCAGTTTGTTTGAATTGCTCCGCAGGCCGCCGGCGGGGTTCCAGGGGCCGTGCACCCGGAAGCCGTACAGCTGACCGGCCGTCAGCCCGGGGACGAAGGCGTGCCAGATGCCGTCGTCGCGGCCCGGCAGGGCGACCCGGGTCTCGACGTCGTTCTCGTCGAACAGGCAGAGCTCGACCGAGTCGGCCACCGAGGAGTAGACCGCGACGTTCGCGCCGCCGTCGCGCAGATGCACGCCGAGCGGGAAGGGGCGGCCGGGCCGGACCTGGACATCCATGCCGCGAAAGTTACCGCCCGTAAGGCGTGTTGTCTCTGTGTAATCTACGCTGCGAAGGCCATCTACCCGCATGGGGTGATGTCGAGGTAGTTCGCCTGCGTCAGGGTTGGGGGGCCTGGCGTTCCCAGGCCATGCCCGCCGGTGCCGCCGGGTCAATACCATGTGATATCAGCACCCCCTTTGCCGCGTCAGCCGGAGCGCATCAATGGATCAGTTGGAATTGGCCCGTATTCAGTTCGCCACGACCAGTATTTACCATTTCCTGTTCGTTCCGATCACCATGGGAATGGCCATTCTGGTGGCCGTCCTGCACACCCGGTGGTTCCGCCGGGGCACCCCTGAGCTGCGCCGGGTCCTTCGCTTTTTCGGTGGCCTGATGCTGATCTCGATCAGCGTGGGGGTGGTGACCGGTCTGGTGCAGGAGTTCCAGTTCGGACTCAACTGGTCCGCCTATTCGAGGTTTGTCGGCGACGTCTTCGGGGCGCCGCTGGCGATGGAGGGGCTGGCCGCATTCTTCTTGGAATCGACGTTCCTGGGCCTGTGGCTGTTCGGATTCAATGTGCTGTCCCGTCGGGTCCATCTGTTCACCGCATGGATGGTTGCCGTTGGCGCGTGTCTTTCCGCGTTGTTCATCATCGCGGCGAACTCGTGGATGCAGAACCCTCGCGGCTACACCGTCAACCCGGACAACGGCCGTGCCGAACTGACCTCGATCGGCGACGTGTTCACCAATCCGGTGTTCATCTGGGGCTACCTGCACGTCCTGCTGGTGGCGCTGATCTTCGGCGGCGGCATGCTGCTCGCCGTGTCGGCGTGGCAGCTGCGGCGACCCCCGGCGCCGCAACCGGTCACCGTCCCGGATTCGGGCGAGATCGCCGCCTCGAGTAGCCCGAGCCCCTTCCTGGCCACCGCCAAACTGGGCCTGCTGGCGCTGCTGATCGGCACCGTCCTGCAGTTCCACGTCGGTGGCCAGCTGGGCATCAACGAGACCACCTACCAGCCGATGAAGATCGCCGCGGCCGAGGCGAACTGGACCACCTGCCAGCCGTGCTCGTTCTCGATGCTGCAGATCGGCGGCTGGACCGCGGACGACCCACCCACCAAGATCATCGAGATCCCGCACCTGCTGTCGCTGCTGGCCACCGGCACCTGGAACGGCGGGGTCCAAGGCCTGACCACGCTCAACGGGCAGTATCAGCAGCAGTACGGGCCGGGTGACTACGTGCCCAACGTGTTCATCCAGTACTGGTCGATGCGGGTGATGGCCTACCTCGCCACCCTGGTCGCATTGTTCTGCCTCTGGGGTGTCTGGCTGTGGTGGCGCAAGAAGCTGGCCACCTCCCGGGTGTTCCTCTGGGTCGCCAGCTGGATCATGGTCACCCCGTTCTTCATGGCCACCGCCGGCTGGCTGCTCACCGAGAGCGGCCGGCAACCCTGGATCGTGCAGGGGCTGATGCTCACCACGGACGGCCTGTCCGGGTCGGGCAGCGCCACCCAGATCGTGATCAGCCTGAGCATCGTGGTCGTTCTCTACACGACGCTCGGTGTCATCGCCGCAATCCTGATGCTCCGGCACGCGCGGCGACCTCTGCCCGAGGAGTCCGCGGAGTCCGCACCCCCGGCCGACACCGCCGCACCCACCCCGTCGCTGACGTACTGAGGACGGAACCGATGACTCTGCCCACCGTCTGGTTCGTGATCGTCGCCTTCTTCTGGACCGGATTCTTCGTGCTGGAGGGCTTCGACTTCGGGGTCGGGGCCGTGCACAAGATCGTCGGCCGGACCGACGTCGAACGTCGGGTCGCCATCAACTCGGTCGGCCCGTTCTGGGACGGCAACGAGGTGTGGCTGATCGTCGCCGGCGCCGCGATGTTCGCCGCCTTCCCGAACTGGTACGCGAGCTGGTTCTCCGCGCTGTACCTGGCCCTGTGGCTGCTGCTGGCCGCGCTGATCGT
The DNA here is from genome assembly GCF_044224575.1 of Nakamurella sp. Lineage (GTDB taxonomy): Bacteria > Actinomycetota > Actinomycetes > Mycobacteriales > Nakamurellaceae > Nakamurella. Next base: position 50,134 of record NZ_JBGAKE010000023.1, on the reverse strand, counting down.
GCGCGGGGTGTCCTTCGAGTTCCGCGGCAAGTTCGCCGCCCCGGTCTGGCGAGCGACCTGGGGGTGGACGCTGACCATCGGCTCGGTGCTGGCGCCACTGCTGATCGGAGTCGGGCTGGGCGACCTGCTGGCCGGGCTGCCCATCGACGCCGGCGGCGATTTCACCGGGACCTTCCTCGATCTGCTCACCCCGTTCGGGATGATGCTCGGCGTGACCCTGTTGGTGCTGTGCCTGCTGCACGGGTCCGCCTTCCTGACGCTGCGCACCACCGGCCCGGTGTTCGACCGGGCCCACTCCCTGGTGCGCCGGCTCGCGCTGCCTGCGCTCGCGCTGGTGCTGATCGTGGCCGTCTGGATGGTGGTGCTGGCCGCGCCCGGCGGTGGGGGGATCCTGGCGGTCGCGGTCCCGGCGGTGGCCGCCGTCGCCGCCACCGTTTCCGGGCTGTCCGGCCGGTCGGCCGGGGCGACCTTCATCGCCACCGCGGTGACCATCGGCGGCGTCATCGCGGCGCTGTTCGTCTGCCTCTACCCGACGCTGCTGGTCTCGACGACCGACCCGGCGTACTCGCTCACCGTGACGAACTCGTCGTCGAGCCAGTATTCGCTGCAGGTGATGACGGTCGCCGCAGCCGTCCTGGTGCCGTTCGTCCTGCTGTACCAGGGCTGGACGTACTACGTCTTCCGCCGGCGGGTGTCCGCCGGACCGGCCGCGGCCAATGTCGCCGCATGAACGCATCAGCAACCAGGAGGACTGCAGGATGACCACTGCGATCATCGTCGGCGGCGGGATGGCCGGAGTGGCCTGCGCTTCCGAGCTCGCCGACCACGACGTCAACGTGACCCTGATCGACCGGAACAACTACACCCAGTTCCAGCCCCTGTTGTACCAGGTGGCCAGTTCCCAACTGCCCGCCGAGGACGTCGCCCGCCCGTTGGCCACCGCCTTCGCCGGGCAGGACCGGGTGGCCGTGGTCACCGCCGAGATCACCGGGATCGACGCCGCCACCCGCACCGTCACCACGCCCGATGGTCCGGTCACCGCCGACTACCTGGTGATCGCGGCCGGGTCGCAGGCCAACTTCTTCGGCGTCCCCGGCGCCGCCGAGCACGCGTTCCCGCTGTACACGGTGCAGGACGCCCGCCGGCTCCGGCGGCACCTGCGCGACCGGCTGCGGGTGCTGTGCGATCCCGCCGGCGACGGTGCCCCGTACACGGTCGTCATCTGCGGCGGCGGGCCCACCGGGGTGGAGACCGCCGGCGCGCTGGCCGAACTGTTCGGGGCGTTGAAGGAACAGGGCACGTTGCACGGCGAGGCCACCGTCCGGCTGGTCGACCACGGCCACGCGTTGCTCAAACCGTTCACCGACAAGACCCACGAGTACGCGCTGGCCAAGCTCACCGAGAAGGGCGTGCAGGTCACCTTCGGCGTGGCCGTGTCGGCGGTCGGCGCCGACACCGCCACCCTCTCCGACGGGACGACCGTGGCCACCGACACGGTGATCTGGGCCGGCGGCATCTCCGGGCCGGCGATCGCCGCGACCACCGGCATCGCCCTGGGCCACGGCGGCCGGATCGACGTCGCCGCCGACCTGACCGTGCCCGGATTGACCGGCGTGTACGCGGTCGGCGATGTCGCGAACATCCCGGACACGGAAAACGGCGCAGACGGGCACCCTTTGCCGCAACTCGGCTCGGTCGCCCTGCAGGCCGGCAAATGGGCCGGCAAGAACATCGTCGCCGAGGTCAGGGGCGACGGCGTCACTCCGTTCCACTATCACGACAAGGGCATCATGGCCATGATCGGCCGGAACGCGGCGGTCTCCGAGATCGGCAAGCATCGCCACCATCTCGAGGGACCGCTGGCCTTCGTCGCCTGGCTGGGCCTGCACGCCGTGCTGCTGTCCGGCATCCACAGCCAGGTCGATGCCTTCCTGAACTGGGCCGACGACTACTTCCATCACGACCGGGCCGCCGACCTGGAACTGGCGGACAAGGTCGGCCGGATCGCCTGGGCCGACGACGAGGCCGACGTCCCCAACCTGTAGCCGTCCGGGCCGCCTGCCGGTCGGAGGCGCCCGCAAGAAATCTCACCGCCGCGCACCGCCGCCCCGACGGTCGACACCCACTTGGAGGTCACGCGTGCCCGAAAGCACCGACTACGACGTCATCGTCATCGGCTCCGGAGCCGGGGGCGGCACATTGGCCCACCGGCTGGCGCCGTCCGGAAAGCGGATCCTGATCCTGGAACGGGGCGACTGGCTCCCCCGCGAGGTGCAGAACTGGGATGCCACGGCGGTTTTCGTCGACAACCGGTACGTGTCGAAGGACACCTGGTACGACCGGGACGGCCAGCCGTTCCAGCCGCAGATCCACTACAACGTCGGCGGCGCGACCAAGCTGTACGGCGCTGCGCTGTACCGGTTGCGGGAGAAGGACTTCGGCGAGCTGCAGCATTTCGACGGCATCTCCCCCGCCTGGCCGGTGTCGTACACCGACTTCGAGCCGTACTACACCCAGGCCGAACAGCTGTACCAGGTGCACGGCCAACGCGGCGAGGACCCCACCGAGCCGCCCAGCAGCGGGCCGTACCCGCACCCGCCGGTGTCGCACGAGCCGCGGATCCAGCAGCTGTTTCAGGACCTGCAGCGCAGCGGGCTCCACCCGTTCCACGCCCCCGCCGGCATCATGCTGGACGAGGCGAACATGGCCTACAGCCGGTGCATCCGCTGCGCGACCTGCGACGGCTTCCCGTGCCTGGTGCACGCCAAGTCCGACGCCGAAGTGGTCGCCGTCCGGCCCGCGCTGGAGCACCCGAACGTCACCCTCGTCCGCGGGGCCGAGGTCATCCGGCTGGACACCGACCCCACCGGCCGCTCCGTCACCGACGTGGTGGCCATGATCGACGGGGAACGGCACCGCTTCCGCGGTTCGGTCGTGGTGGTCAGCGCGGGCGCGGCCAACTCGGCCAAGCTCCTGTTGCGCAGCGCCGGCGACAAGCACCCGAACGGCATGGCCAACGGCTCGGATCAGGTGGGCCGCAACTACGTGTTCCACAACAGCCGGGCCTTCCTGGCGGTGTCCACCGAGCGGAACGACACCCGGTTCCAGAAGACGTTGGGCGTCAACGACTTCTACTTCGGTGACGACGACTTCGCCTACCCCATGGGCAACATCCAGATGGTGGGCAAGAGCTCGGCCCCGATGTACCGGGGCGAGAAGCCCCTGGAGACCGCACTCGCGCCGGGCTTCGCGCTGACCGACGTCGCCGTGCACGCGGTCGACTTCTGGCTGTCGACCGAGGATCTCCCCCGACCGGAGAATCGGGTGAGCCTGGCCGGCGACGGCAACATCACCCTGACCTACACGCCGAACAACACCAAGCCGCTGGACGAGCTCTACCACCGGATCAAGAGCCGGCTCAATCATCTGGGTCTCAACCCGCACCACCTGATCCCGCGCAATGCCTACATGGCCAACGACATCCCGATCGCCGGCGTCGCCCACCAGGCCGGCACCTGCCGATTCGGCATCGATCCCGCCGACTCCGTGCTGGATACCGACTGCAAGGCCCACGAACTGGACAACCTGTACGTGGTCGACACCAGCTTCTTCCCGTCGATCGGCGCGGTGAACCCGGCGCTGACCGCAGCCGCCAACGCGCTGCGGGTGGGCGACCACCTGCTGGACCGGCTGGGCTGATCCCGATGGCCGGTGCGGGCGGGAAACGGGGCGGTGCGGGCCGGGGCGACGTCGCGAGCGGCGGCGCCGTCCTGGTGTACGCGGCCGGGCTGATCCAGGGACTGGCCCTGGTGTGCTTCCCGGCCGCCTCGTCGATCCTGACGTCCCCGACCGGGTACGACCTGTCGGCGTCCCAGTACGGGTTGATGTTCGCGCCGCAGGTCGTGCTGGCCATCGGTTCGGCCGCCCTCACCCCGCTCTGGGCCGGACGCTGGACGCTGCAACGGGTCCTACTGGCCGGCCTGACGGCCAACCTGGTGGCGATGCTGCTGCTGGTGGTCAGCCAGTTCCCCGCGCCATCGGGCGCGGCCTACCTGCTCCTGCTGGGCGCCACCGGCGCGCTGGGCTTCGGCTTCGGCAGCTGCGTCTCGGCGCTGAACACCTTCGCCGCCGCGCTGGTGCCCGGCCGCGAGGACCGCAGCGTGTTGACCCTCAACGTGCTGCTCGGCCTGGGCACCGCACTGGCCCCGGTGCTCATTGCGGTGCTGCTGCCGAACTGGTGGCTGCTGCCGCTGGGCGTGTCGGTCGCGCTAGTGGCGGCGATCGGCGCGACGCTCCGGATCCGGTTGAGTCCGGGGGCGGTGCCGGGACCGGCAGGCGCGCGCACCAGGACCCGGATGCCCGGCCGGTTCTGGTGGTACGGCGCCGCCGTCGTGCTGTACGGGATCTGCGAGACCCTGTTCGGCAACTGGTCCAGCCTGTACCTGTCCGGGCAGCGTGGGCTGAGCGTGTCCGTGGCATCGGCCGCGCTGGCCGCGTTCTGGGCGTGCGTGACGATCGGCCGGGTGGTCGTCGCCGTGCTGCCCGCCCGAATCCCACCCACCGCCGTCTATCTGGTCCTGCCGGTGCTGATCGTCGGCGCGAGCGTCGCCGTGTCGGCCGCGACCGGCCCGGCCGCCGCAGTGCTCGCCTACGCCGCCGCGGGCCTGGCCTGTTCGGCGATGCTTCCCCTGTCGGTCAGTTTCGCCGGCCGCGAGTTCCCCCGGCTGGGCGCCACCTCCTCCGGTGAGCTGATCGCCGGCTACCAGGTCGGCTACGGCGTCGCCGCTTTCGGCGTCGCCCCGCTGATGGCGGCGACCGGCCTGGCCATGTCGGGCATCTACCTGGCCGGCGCCGCCGTGGCCGTGGCGCTGGCGGTGGTGGCGCTCGTCGTCGTCCGCGGGGCCGCCCTCCGGCCCGCGACCCCACCGGTCCACCCCGCTCACCACCTCGACATTCCCGCTTCCGACAGCACGGAAAGGTCCTGACTCATGGCAACCACCCGCAAGCGCGGCAGTGCCGCCGCGTCCCGCATGGCCGAGAGCACCCGGCTGGCCGAGGCCGACGCCGGCGCGGCGCCGTGGCGTGACTGGGGTCCGTACCTGTCGGAGCGGGCCTGGGGGTCGGTGCGCGAGGACTACAGCGCCGACGGCAACGCCTGGGACTTCTTCCCGCACGATCACGCCCGGTCCCGGGTCTACCGGTGGAACGAGGACGGGATGGCCGGGTTCTGCGACGCCACGCAGAACTGGTGCCTGTCGCTGGGCCTGTGGAACGGCGTCGACCCGATCCTCAAGGAGCGGATGTTCGGTCTCACCGGGCCGCAGGGAAACCACGGCGAGGACGCCAAGGAGTACTGGTGGTATCTCGATTCCACCCCGACCCACTCCTGGAACACCTGGCGGTACCACTACCCGCAGCGGGAGTTTCCCTACGGCGAGCTGATCGCCGAGAACGCCCGACGCGGCAAGCTCGAGCCCGAGTACGAGCTGGTCGACACCGGCATCTTCGACGAGAACCGTTACTGGGTCGTCACCGTCGACTACGCCAAGGGCGGGCCCCGCGACCTGCTGATGAACGTCACGGTCGAGAACGCCGGCCCGGACGAGGCGACGATCCACGTCCTGCCCACCCTGTGGTTCCGCAACACCTGGTCGTGGGGCTACTCCGACCACCCCAAGCCGTCGATGCGGCTGGCCGCCGGACGCTGCGAGAACGAGACGAACACCGCTCGCCTGTTCGGGGGCGAGAACGGCACGCCATACCCCAAGGACGGCATCAACGACCACGTGCTGCACGGCGCGGACACGGTCAACCCCGAGCACCACGGCACCAAGGCCGCCTTGCACTACACGCTGACGGTGCCCCCCGGCGGCAGCGCCCGGGTCCGGGTTCGGCTGGTCGGTGTCCCACACCCGGCGCTGGACGCCGATCCCACCGCCGTGGCCACCCAGCCGATCGACCTGGCCGAGGAATTCGACACCACCCTGGCCGCCCGCCGGACCGAGGCCGATGCGTTCTACGACGCAGCGATCCCGGTCGAGCGGGACCGGGAGGAGTACCGGGTCGCCCGGCAGGCCTTCGCCGGGCTGCTGTGGGGCAAGCAGTTCTACCACTACGACGTCAGCCGCTGGCTGGACGGCGATCCCGGCCAGCCCGTCCCGCCGCCGGGCCGCGGGCGAATCCGCAACGGCAGCTGGCGGCACCTGAACAACCACGAAGTGATCCTGATGCCCGACCCGTGGGAGTACCCCTGGTTCGCGGCCTGGGACCTGGCCTTCCACTGCGTGACCCTGGCCCACATCGACCCGCAGTTCGCCAAGGACCAGCTGATCCTGCTGCTGCGCGAGTGGTACATGCACCCCAACGGGCAGTTGCCGGCCTACGAATGGAACTTCTCCGACGTCAACCCGCCGGTGCACGGCTGGGCCGCCATCCGGGTGTTCGAGATCGACGGGCGGACCGATTTCGAGTTCCTGGCCCGGATCTTCCACAAGCTGCTGATCAACTTCACCTGGTGGGTCAACAGCAAGGACCGCGAGCAGGACAACCTGTTCGAGGGCGGGTTCATGGGGTTGGACAACATCTCCCCGCTGGACCGGTCCGCCCTGTCCCCCGACGTCGGGTTCCTGGAGCAGGCCGACTCCACCGCGTGGATGGCCATGTACGCACTGGACCTGCTCGACATCGCATTGCGGTTGGCCCGGCACAACCGGTCGTACGAGGACGTGGCGACCAAGTTCTTCGAACACTTCCTGACCATCGCCGGCGCTGCCAACGCCGGCATGATGTGGGACGACCAGGATGCCTACTTCTACGACGTGCTGCACCTGACCAACGGCACGGATGTGCCGATCAAGGTCAAGTCCCTGGTCGGCCTGGTGCCGCTGCGAGCGACCCTGACCTACGACGGATCGGTCGGCGACGCCGACCTGCCGGATTTCACCGCCCGGGCCTTCTGGTACCTGTCCAACCACCCCGAGGCGCTGAGCCTGTTCCACACCAGTGACGTGGACGGTGTCCGCCACCGGATGCTCGCCCTGGTGCCGCCGGACCGGCTGATCCGGTTGCTGGGCAACGTCTTCGAGGAGGCCGGCCTGCTCAGTGACTACGGCATCCGGGCCGTCTCGGCCTGGCACCGCGAGCACCCGTTCGTCATCCGGATCGGCGAGGAGGAGGCCTCCGTCGACTACGAACCGGCGGAGTCGACCACCAACCTGTTCGGCGGGAACTCGAATTGGCGCGGCCCGATCTGGATGCCGCTGAACGTGCTGCTGGTGGAGGCGTTGCGGGACTACGAGCGTCTGACCCCAGGGGCGTTGACGGTCGAGTACCCCACCGGTTCCGGCGCCCAGCTGACGGTCGGCGAAGCGGCCGACGACATCTCGCGCCGATTGGTGTCGATCTTCCTGCCCGGCCCGGACGGCCGCCGGCCGGTGCACGGCTGGTACGACCGGCTGGCCACCGACCCGCGGTGGAAGGACAACCTGCCGTTCCACGAGTACTTCCACGGCGACACCGGGATGGGTTTGGGCGCCGCGCACCAGACCGGCTGGACGGCCCTGGTCGCGCACCTCATCCTCACCACCCCGCAGGACAAGTAGCTTCCACCCGACAGGAGAACCGAACACATGACCGGAGCACTCGCCGGCAAGGTCGCCATCGTCACCGGCGGCAACAGCGGCATCGGCAAGGCCATCGTCATCGAACTGGCGGCGCAGGGCGCGAGCGTCGTCATCGACTACGTCTCACATCCCGAGGCCACCGACGCCCTGGAGCACCAGCTCGCCGCTCTCGGCGAGGACCAGGTGATCGGTGTGGACGCCGACGTCAGCAAGGTCGCCGACCTGCAGCTGCTGGTGGACAGGGCGGTCGAGGCGTTCGGCCGGCTGGACATCATGGTCAACAACGCCGGGGTGGAGACCCGCACGGACGTGCTGTCCACCACCGAGGAGCAGTACGAGTTCGTCATGAACGTGAACCTCAAGAGCGCGTTCTTCGGCACCCAGCTCGCGGCCAAGCAAATGATCGCGCAGGGTGACGGCGGCGCGATCATCACCATCAGCTCGGTTCACGAGGATTGGCCGATGCCCGGCAACACCGCCTACTGCCTGTCCAAGGGCGGGTCCAAGATGCTCACCCGCACCGCCGGGCAGGAGCTCGGCCCGCACGGGATCCGGCTGGTCAACGTGGGACCGGGCGCGGTGGCCACTCCGATCAACAGCTCGACCATGTCCGATCCGGGGAAGATGAAGGTGCTGGACAACGCGATCCCGCTGGGCCGGATGGCCCAGCCCGAGGAGATCGCCTCGGTGGTGGCCTTCCTGGCCTCCGACGGGGGCAAGTACCTCAACGCGACGACCGTGTTCGTCGACGGCGGGCTGATGCACTCCAGCCCGGGGCTGTAGGCCGGTCGGGCATCGGCGGGGGGTCGGGTCGTACGCGGCGATCCGGCGCAGCGGGACGTCGCCGGGGAGCCCCAACCCGGCCCGCAGTGCCACGAACCTGCCGCCACTGCGGCCGAACACCGTCCACCCGCACTCCCCACGGCACCCAAAGTTGATCATGGCGATCCCTGCACCGGAATCGGCGTGTCGTCGGCGTGTCGTGCAGAGAGCGCCATGATCAACTCGGAGGTGGGCGGGTGCGGTGGGGCGTGGGGTGGAGCAGCGAAACCCGGGTCTGCGAGAACCCGGGAAACGCGAAACGGCCCGGACCTGGTCACCCAGGTCCGGGCCGTTCTCGATATGTGGAGGTTGCTATTTCGCGCTCCGAAGACCGCCGGTGAGTACCATCCCTCCTCAGGGATGCTTCACCGCGGTCGCCCCGGGCCTGTCCCTAGAGACCGGGGCGACCGAGGCTCCCCCACTCACTCCCCGGCCGGCGGGTTGACGGTCCAGTCGCCGGGGGGTGAGGCCTTGAGTTGTCGGTACTGCTCAGGTGGCGCGACCGCCGGTCAGGAACCGGACGCGTCGGCCCGCGAGAACACGTAGGCCATCACGTACGACTTGGTGGTGCCGTTGTCGATCTCCGCGGGCAGGTTCGCCAGCTGTTCCCGGGCGGCGGCCGGGTCGGCCAACGCCAGGTACTGGACCATGTACTCGCCGAACTGGGCGCTGTACCCGCCCGGGGCGGCCTCGGCGAGGTTCGCCTTGATCCGGTCGGTATCGCCGGCCAGGTACGTGGAGTACGAGCCCATCGGGATCAGCTGGATCCCCAGCATCGCGCCGGGTTCCGGGCTGAACCAGGTGGCGTAGTCCCGCTTGCCGCCCCAGTTCAGGGCCGCGATCTTGTGGGTGAACGCCGGGAACTCCGACAGGTCGGTGTTGGTCCAGTAGAGCTTGGCCGAGTTGGCCTCGACGCTCATCATCCAGACCGCCTGGTTGTACAGATCCGTGTTGCCGCGGACCTGCTCCCAGAGCGCCAGTGCGTTCCAGGCGTTGACCGACTCGCTGCTGGACTCCTGGTTGTTGCCGTCGGCGAACGGGCTGGAACCCGACGCCCAGGCGTGACCGGAGTACGGATCGAAGTTCCGGTACTGCGGGAAGTCCTCGGTCGCCTGCGCGGAGGCGATGTCGGCCGCCAGCAGATCGGCCACCGGAGCCCACTTCTCGACCAGCGCGGGATCGTTCTTGGCGACAACGGCGGCCGCGTACAGGATGTAGCCGTAGTGGAAGTGGTGGTCGTTCAGCTCGTCGGAGCCGAACGAAGCCTCCAGACCGATCATCGACTTGATGTTCTCGTCGTACACGAAGCACTTGGTCGCGGCGGTCTGGCAACCGGCCGGGTTGAGCCACTTGTCCAGCTCGCCGGTGATCCCGGTCCGCAGCGTCGTCGCGGCGTCGGTGACGCCCAACTGCTCGGCCAGCGTCAGCAGGTTCGACGCCCGGTAGAGCATCTTGCCGCCGAAGTAGGTGTCGGTCGCGGACGCCGCGAAATCGATCGACGCGGTGTCGGTCTTGATCTGTTCGATCAGGGCGGTCTTGTCCTCGTCCGACAGCTTCGACAGGTCGAGTTCCGAGGACGGCTCGGTGACCGGCGCGGTGGTGGTCAGCGAGGATCCGGTGTACAGGTCCATCGTGCCGTAGATGCTGGCATAGGTCCCGGTGCCCTTACTGCCGCCATCGACGGCCTGGTCGGCCATCGGGACGATCGCGGTATCGCCGCCGTTCGCGGTGACGTACTTGAGCGTGGTGCTCACCGTGTCGCCGTTGACGGCATGGTCGACGGAGGTGCTCACGACCGGGTCGGCAGCCAGCTTCGCGAGGGATTCGACGGTGCCGCCATCGGGGGCGCCGTAGAGCGTCATCGTCGAGCCTGCCGGCAGGGTGACCTTACCGGCGTCGTCGACGGTCGCGCCGCCGCCGACCACCAGGCCGTACTCATGGCCGTCGACGGTCGTGGTGAACGTGTTCGGGGTGGACGTGCTCTTGAAGATCGGCTCCAGAGCGATGCTCTGGTCCGCCGCCGCCGTGTAGGTGACGAACGGCGAGCCCTGCACCAGGATGACCGAACCCAGGGCCTTGCCGCCGGCATCGGCGTAGGTCGAGGTGACCGACAGCGTGTCGTAGGCGGTGACCTTCATCGATGCTGCGCCGAGCGGGACCTGGATCTGCGGGTTGTTCCCGCCCATGATCGTCTTCTCGGACACCGTCACGTTCGGCAGTCCCAGGGCGAAGCCCTGGTCGGTCAATGCCGCGGACAGCGGCATCGGGAAGACCGGCTGCGGCTGATCGCCGAACACCAGGCCGGTGAACCACCGGTTGGTCGGCGGCACGAGGCCCTCGGCCAACCTGGTCGGCGCGATCTTGGCGACGTCCTTCTTGGTCATCGCCGCCAGATCGGCGGAGATGTCCGCGGGCGATGCCGCGGCCGCGGTGCTGCTGCCGCCGGCGGCGTTGGTGGTCGTGGTCGTGCCGGTCTCGCTGCCGCCGGTCGCGGTGCAACCGGCGACCAGCGCGGCGCCGGCGACGAACAGGATCGGCTTGACGAAGGCTGAGCGGACGGTGCGGGCCGTGCGGACGGTGCGGGTGGAGCCGGTTGCTGAGATCGAGGTTCGGTCGCTTCGGTTGATAGTCATCTCATCCAGTTGGTGTCGTATCGGTCATCGGGCGGGGCGGGTGCGCCGGCGCCGGCCGGTGGGCGAAGGCCGGCGCACCCGGTCGGCCGTCAGGCGCTCTGGCCGAACCAGCCGGTCACCGTCTTGGTCACGTCGGTGACCACGCCGTCGTTGGTCAGGTGCAGGGTCGCCTGCACCGGGGTGCCGACCGTGAACAGGCCGGTGCCGTTGGCCAGCTCATCGCTGTAGGCGCGGATCGTGGTGCGGGCCTGGCCGTCGTCGGTGCGGACCTGCAACTGCTGCACGGTGGCCGAGATCTGCTGGTTGTTCGGCAGCACGATGTCGACGGTGGCGCCGGACGCGATCCGGGTGAAGTCCTTGGCCGACAGCAGGAAGTCGGCGTCCAGGTACATCGTGCCCGCCTCCTGGATGGTGGCGATGGTCGAGTTCGACGGGACGAACGCGCCCTGGGCGTAGTTGATCTCGTTGACCTGCCCGGCGTTGGTGGCCGTGATGACCAGGGTCTTGTCGTCCTTGATCTCGTGGGTCAGGTTGTCCTTGTTGACCAGGCCCTGGGCCAGGTCGCGCTGCAGGTTCGCGGACTCGACCTCGAACAGCGGCTGACCGGCCTCAACCTGGTCGCCGACGTGCACGTACTGCGCGGTGATGGTGCCGGAGTAGTCGGTGCCGACCGGGTAGTCCTCGGCCGCGAGGGAAGCGGACTTGCTGTCCACCTCTCCAGCGTTGGCATTGACGACCATGGTCAGGCCGGCGGCCAGGACGAGCACGGACAGCAGGCCGAGAACCAGGCCGATTCGCTTACGCCAAGACATTGGGTGACTCCTGTGATATCGCGGATCCGGCGGACCGGATCGGGGGGCGGCCCGAAGGCGCGCCAGGGACATTTCGGTAGGGGTGGTGCGGTGCTGCTCGCCGGCCGTCACCGGCGCCATGAAGGACCTCGTCGTCCTGACGGGATCGAGGTGTCAGCGGGCCGCGGCAACCGGGGGCAGACCCTCGTAGGTCCGCTCCGACATGCCCGAGCCGATCTGTGCATTGCTGGCGGCGCGGGCGGCGGCCTCGGCCGCGACCTTGGCGCTGCCCTTGGGCGGCAGGCCCTTCTCCGCGCGCCGGTTGTGCCGGCTCTCGCGGAAGGCGGTGACCACGAAGGCGCCCAGGACGAACGTGTTCAGCAGGTTCCACAGCAGCGCCAGGGTGAAGGCGCTGACCGTCATGGCCTGCCAGATGCCGACCACGGAGGTGATCGCCAGGAAGACGAAGGCCATCAGCTGCTGGGTGATGAAGTTGAACGGGGAGGCCTTGCGCCGCTGGGCGCCGGTGACGTGCCACTTGGTGTCCTTGCCGAACACCGCGTTGACCAGCGCCTTGCCGTAGATCGGGAAGGACGCGGCGGCCAGCATCAGGGTCTCCCACCGGAACGAACCGATGGTGTAGAGCGCGACGATGACCTGCATGAAGTAGAAGCCGGCGTAGTACAGCAACCAGGTGCCGAAGCTGACACCGGAGTTGATCGGCGCCAGGCCGAAGTAGATCTGCAGCGGCGGGACCAGCAGCAGGATGCCGGGCGCGATGCCGATCAGGTAGAAGGTCGCGGTGCCGAAGTACTGCAGCCGCTGGTCCAGCGTCAGCTTGCGCTTGCGGGAGAACGGGTTGGCCTTGAGCAGGATCTCGAAACCGCCGGTCGCCCAGCGCTGCTGCTGCTTGGTGTACGCCTCGATGGTCTCCGGGGTGTCACCCACGGCGAGCACGGTGGAGATGTAGACCGTCTTCCAGCCGTTCTCGTGCAGCTTGAGCGAGGTCCAGACGTCCTCGGACTTGGACTTCTCGTAGATGCCGCCGATCGACTCGATGGCCGTGCGCCGGTAGATCACGTTGGTGCCGACGCAGAACGCGGCGTTGAACCGGTTCTTGCCGGGCTGGATGAACCGGTAGAACACGGACTGCATGTAGCCGGCGCCGCGGGAGATCAGGTTGTGCAGGTTGCCGTACGCCTGAGGGGTCTGCACGAAGGCGACGTTCGCCTCGGCGAAGAACGGCACGGTCTGGTAGAGGAAATCTTCCTTGGGCACGAAGTCGGCGTCGAGCACGACGAAGTACTCGCCGGTCGTCACGGTCAACGCGTTGTTGATGTTGCCGGCCTTGGCACCCTTGTTGCCCTCGCGGACGATGTACTCCGCGCCCAGCTCGGCGGCCAGCGCCCGGACGTCGTCGGACTTGCCGTCGTCGAGGATGTAGGTGTTGTGCTTGCCGTGCATCGCCAGGGCGGCGCTCACCGTGCGGCGCACGGTGGCCAGGTCCTCGCCGTAGGTCGTGATGTAGACGTCGAGCTCGACCGGCGCCTCGTGCAGGAACATCGGCAGCTCGGTCAGGTCGGTGCCCGGCTCGATGGTCTTGTGGTCGGGCCCGTAGATCCGGTTCTGCGCGTTGTGGAAGCGGTAGCCGCGCGGGTTGTGCCCGCTGGACAGGATCGTCCACAGCGCGATCAGGGCCTGGAAGATGATGACGGACTCGGCCGTCAGCACCATCAGGTACGGGATCCAGTTGCCACGGTTGGAGAAGTCGAAGAGGAAGGTCGTGTAGAGCAGCACGCCGATGGTGGCGACGAGCACCAGCATCATCAATGAGGGTGAGTCGCGGGCGCCGCGGCGGCGGTCATCGGACTCGCGCACCCCGGTGTCGGATGGCAACTGCTCGGTCTGGTCTTGGTTCAGGGACATGGTTGAGCACTCCTCCCAAGGAAGAGATAGGGACGGCTCGACAGGTGAGCTGGGGCCGATCTGGGTCTCCGGCGGGTGGGCAACGGAGGTTCTCGGATGATCGATGCACCCCGTGGGCCGCAATGCCCTGGCGATGGTTCGCCCCGCATCGATCCGGCGTTCGTCAGCGAACGCTCGTGATTTTCACTGTGTGTGACCATCGGCCGTGACCGTCAATGCACTTCCGTGGTCTGCAAGTAGTTTGCTGCATCGATCAAGACGAGGTCAACGTGCCACAGTTCACGTCTCGAAGCCGGTCGCGTTGTTTACCAAGCAAACAGCCAGTAACTACTGGCCCCTCAACAGCGGAAACGGCCCCGATTCAGGAAATTTCCGACGGTCAGCGCGCACGGGACTTTGGACCTATGACGCTCGTCACAGCAGGCTGTCAGCAACCGCGTCGCGGGCTCGGCGTCCTCTAGCCCTGCCCGCCGGTACGGGGGCTCCAGGGTGACACCTGACCCGGCCACGAGCCGGCCGGACGCCGCCCTAGGCTGTGTTCGACCAGGGCCGTCCAGTGCCGAACGAAGGGGCCGATCACCATGCGCAAGGTCGCGCTGCTCACCGCCGGCGGGTTCGCGCCGTGCCTGTCCGCAGCGGTCGGCGGTCTGATCAACCGGTACTCCCAGCTGGTGCCGGAGGTCGACATCATCGGCTACCGGCACGGCTACCAGGGTTTGCTGGCCAAGGACTTCCTGAGCGTCACCCCCGCGGTGCGGGCGCGCGCCGCCCTGCTGCACGAATTCGGCGGCTCGCCGCTCGGGAACTCCCGGGTCAAGCTGACCAACACCAAGGACCTGCTCAAGCGGGGCCTGATCCAGGAAGGCCAGAACCCCCTCGAGGTGGCCGCGAACCGGTTGGTCGAGGACGGCGTCGACGTCCTGCACACCATCGGCGGCGACGACACCGCCACCACCGCGGCCGACCTGGCCCGGTTCCTGAAGGACAACGGGTACGACCTGACGGTCGTCGGGCTGCCCAAGACGATCGACAACGACATCGTGCCGATCAAGCACTCGCTGGGCGCCTGGACCGCGGCCGAGCAGGGCGCACTGTTCGCCCGCAACGTGGTCGCCGAACACAACGCCAACTCCCGCATGCTGATCGTGCACGAGATCATGGGCCGGCACTGCGGCTGGCTGACCGCCGCCACCGCGCAGGCGTACGACCGCTGGCTGGCCACCCAGCGCTGGCTGCCCGAGTTCGGGTTGTCCCGCGACGCCTGGAACATGCATGCCGTCTACGTGCCGGAGGCGACCTTCGATCTGGAGGCCGAGGCGAACCGGCTGCGGCAGGTGATGGACACCGTCGGCAACGTCACCGTCTTCCTGTCCGAAGGTGCCGGCGTGGAGAGCATCGTCGCCGAGATGGAGGCCGCCGGTGAGCCGGTCCCCCGCGACCCGTTCGGCCACGTCAAACTCGACCAGATCAACCCCGGCCAGTGGTTCGCCAAGCAATTCGCCGGCCGGCTCGGCGCGGAGAAGGTGCTGGTCCAGAAGTCGGGCTACTTCGCCCGCTCCGCCCGGGCCGACGAGACCGACCTGCTACTGATCAAGTCGATGACCGACTACGCGGTCGGTTGCGCGCTGCGCGGCATCTCCGGCGTCGTCGGGCACGACGAGGAGCAGGGCGATCAGCTGCGGGCGATCGAGTTCGACCGGATCAAGGGCGGCAAGCCGTACAACATCGACGACCCGGAGTTCCTCCAGCTGCTGGACAAGATCGGTCAGCCGCGGACACCGGCCGTCGCCTGACGGCGCTCCCGGAAATGCGGCGCGCGGGCCGTGTCGGTGCGGCACAGTGACCGGATGACCACCGACTCCTGGGTCGTCCACCCGCTGGCCGACGAGGACCTGCCCGAGTTGTTCCAGTTGGACAACGCGGCGTTCCACGTCGACCAGCCGGTCGGCTTCCTCGACGACGTCGTCCGGCCGACGGTGGAGATCGACCGAGTGACCGGGATCCGCGATCCGGTACCGAGCGGGCCGCTGGTCGGCTCCGCGGCCATCCTGTCCAAGGAGATGACCT
This sequence comes from Nakamurella sp., assembly GCF_044224575.1. Taxonomy (GTDB): domain Bacteria; phylum Actinomycetota; class Actinomycetes; order Mycobacteriales; family Nakamurellaceae; genus Nakamurella. The sequence goes on along the minus strand of NZ_JBGAKE010000023.1, from coordinate 34,273 downwards.
TTCCCGGCGCCCGGGTGCATCCGGTAGCCGCCGTCACGCTCGTCGCGGTCCGCGCCGGTTGGCGACGACGCGGCATCTTGACCGCGCTGATGCGCGACGAGTTGCACGGACTGCACGAGCGGACCGGCGAGGCGGTGGCCGTCCTCACCGCCAGCGAAGGCGTCATCTACGGGCGGTACGGCTACGGGCGGGCCGTCGACGCCGCCGAGCTCGCACTGCCGCACGGCGCCGCCTTCGCGGCCTCGGTGCCGACCGACCCGGTTCGCGAGATCGATGGCGCCCGCGCGTCCGCCCTGGCCCGGTCGCTGTGGGACCGGGTCGCGCCAACGACGCCCGGACACCTGAGCCGCCCCGACGGCGTCTGGTCCGGCCGCTTTGCCGAGCACGAGTACCAGCGGCGGGGACTGTCCGAACGGCGATGGGCGGCCCACGCCGACGGCGTGGTCGGCTACCGGGTGCGACCGGCCTGGGTCGACCGGGACGGCCGGTGGACGGTCGTGATCACGGATCTGATCGCTGCCACCCCGCTCGCGCACGCCTCGCTCTGGCGGTTCGTGCTCGACCTCGACCTCACCGACCGCGTCGAGTTCCCGCTGGGCTGGACCGACGATCCGGTGCAGGACCTGCTGGCCGACCGGCGATCGCTCACCCTGACCCCGCACGACCACGTCTGGCTACGGATCGTCGACCTGGACCGGGCGGTGTCGCTGCGGGGGTACGCCACGACCATCGCTGTGGACGTCGAGGTCCTCGACGACTTCTGCCCGTGGAACGCCGGCACCTGGCGGCTGGAGCTGGGCCCGGACGGCGGCCGGGCGACCCGGACCGGCCGGCCCGCCGCCGTCCGATTGAATGTGCGCTACCTGGCCGCGTGTCTTCTCGGCGGCACCCCGCTGGCCCGGCTGGTGGCGGGCGGACTGGTCACCGGTTCGGTCGAGGCCGGGCACCGGCTCGGACTCGCCCTGTCGACCCCGGCCGCGCCCTGGTGCCCCGAGGGATTCTGAGGAGGGCGACCCAGCAGCCGGGTTGCGGCGGTGGCCGCGTTCTCCTGGGATGCTGAACGGGTGGAGCCCACCTCGCCCCGCCGCCGGCGCCGGGCCGCACGACGTCCGTCCGGCCCGCCGGGCGCACCGGACGATCCGGAGTTCGACGGTGCGGAGGATCCGGAGGGGTTGCCCGCCCCGGCCGCCACGCCCTCGCCGGTCGTCCCGGACGGCCACCGCGGCGAGACCCACCCATCGCCGGCCCATCCGGTGCCGTCCCCCGCACCGCCACATCCGGCCGGGATGCCGGGCGCCGGTGGGCATCCCGGGCGGCCGTCCGCCGATCGTCGCCCGGGCGAGTCCGGCGGTCGACGCGGCCGGCCGGCCGGTCCGGAATCGTCCGAGCGGTCGTTGCGATCGTTGGTCACCACCCGGTCCACCCAGGTGTCGTCGACCGCCGCGATGCGCGCGCGGGAGGTGGCGCTCCCCGATGCCGTCGACCTGGCGGAGGCCGAGGCCGAGTTGGTGATCGTTCGCCGGCACTATGTCCCGCCGACCTCACTGCCGGCCGGCCGGCGCCCGGATCGGCGAGGCACTCCGAATGGTCAGGGTGGGGCGGCCCCGCAGGGGTCGGACCGCGACCCGGGCTGACCGGTCTCGATCAGGGGACGACGAGCACGGGGAACTTCTGCCGGGCGACGACGGCCCGGGACACCGACCCGGACGCGATCCGGTGCAGGAAGTCGCCGAATCCGCTGTGCCGCTTACCCACGACGACGCAGGCGGCGTCCCGGTCCTCGGCGATGCGCACCAACTCGGCGCCCGCCTCGCCGGTGGTGGACAGCAATTCCCAGGACACGCCGGTCAGGTCGCCGGATGCGGTCAGGGTCCGGACCAGCTCGGCCTCGACCGCGTCCTCGGCCTCGTCGCTCGCCCCGATCTCCTCGGGGATCGGAACGTATCCCTCCACCATCGGCATGGCGCGTCGGCGCACGTGCACCAGCAACAGCGGCCGGCCGGTCGCCGCGGCCAGGAAGGCCGCCGCCCGCAGTGGCCGGCCGCACGCGGTCGCGTCGTCCACGCCGGCCACGATCGGGCCGCTGCGCAGATCGGGCGGCAAGGGAATGCCCTGCGGGGACATGGCCGGCGCCGGTGACGCCGTCGAAGCGGGCGCGGGATCGGGCGTCGACTCCGTGGCGGTCATGGCATCCTCCCGAGCGGGAACCGTCACCCGGGCATACCGCACCCGGCTGCTGTCACCCACCGTAGCGCGCCGTCGGTCGGTATCGATGACCGGCTCGGCGAGCCCGGATCAATGCTCATGATTCGCTCGGCGAGCCTGGATCAGTCGAACTGCGGGAGCTCCGTCCGGGACCGCTTCAGCTCGAAGAAGTACGGGAACGACGCCAGTTTGACCACCGCGTCCCACAGTTCGCCGGCCTCCTCGCCACGGGGGATGCGGGTGATCACCGGACCGAAGAAGGCCACGCCGTTGACGTGGATCGTTGGCGTGCCGACGTCCTCGCCGACCGCGTCCATGCCGGCGTGATGGCTGACCCGCAGCGCTTCGTCGTAGTCGGTCGAGGTCGCGGCGTCGGCAAGGTCCGCGGGCAGGCCCACCTCGTCGAGAGCGAGCCGGATGACCTCGGCGCGGTCGTCGATCTTCTCGTTATGGATGCGCCGTCCCATCGCGGTGTACAGCGGGGCCAGTACCTCCGGTCCGTGCTGCTGCTCGGCGGCGATCGCCACGCGAACCGGGCCCCAGGCCTTCTGCAGCATCGCGCGGTAGTTCTCGCTGACCGCCCGGTTCTCGTTGAGCACGGCCAGGCTCATCACGTGGAAGCGCACGTGGATCGGGCGGACCCGCTCGGCTTCCAGGATCCACCTGGACGTGACCCAGGCGAACGGGCACGCGGGATCGAACCAGAAGTCCACCTCGTCCACGGACCGCGCCGCGGGCAGGTCGGTGGCGGTCTCGGAAGTCACCGTGGCCAGGCTCATCGTGGTTGTTCTCCTCATGTCAGGCAATCGATAAGGGACGCAAACTAACCCCTTGACATGTCAACCGAGTACCGCGGTTCGGTATTCCCGGGGGCTGTCCGAGCTCGCCATTACACTCCGGCACTGGTGATCGGCCGATCACTTGGTGTCTTCGGAGGGAACAGCATGGCCCAGGCCCCCAATCTGACGCGCGACCAGGCCCGGGAGCGGTCCGCCACGATCGACACGTCGTCCTACGACATCGCGATCGATCTCACCGACGGCCACGGCGGGCCGAGCGAGAAGACCTACCGCACCCGCGCGACGATCCGCTTCACGGCGACCGCCGGATCCGGCAGCTTCGTGGACTTCGTCGGCGACGGCCTGGCCTCGGCCGAGCTGAACGGCCACGGCCTGGACGTCGGATCCTGGACCGGCGCGGACGGCCTGGCCCTGGCCGACCTGGCGGCCGAGAACGAACTGGTCATCGAGGCGGTGGGCCTGTACACCAACACCGGCGAGGGCCTGCACCGGTTCGTGGACCCGGTCGACGGCGCCGTCTACCTCTACTCGCAGTTCGAGACCGCCGACGCCAAGCGGCTCTACCCGTGCTTCGACCAACCGGACCTCAAGGCGCGGTTCACCTTCACCGTGACCGCGCCGGCGGACTGGCAGGTGGTCTCCAATGGGGCGCTGACGGCGTCCGTGGACGCCCCGGGCGGCGGCACCACCCACTCCTTCGCCACCACCGAACCCATGAGCACCTACGTCACCGCCCTGGTGGCCGGCCCCTACCACGTGGTCCGCGACCACCACGACGGCATCGACCTGGCCATCTACTGCCGGTCGACGTTGGCCGATTTCCTGGACGCGGAGCGCCTGTTCACCCAGACCAAGCAGGGCTTCGATTTCTACCACCAGGCATTCGGGGTGCGCTACCCGTTCGGCAAGTACGACCAGCTGTTCGTGCCCGAGTTCAACGCCGGGGCGATGGAGAACGCCGGCGCGGTCACCTTCCGCGAGGAGTACGTGTTCCGGTCCCGGGTCACCCGGTACCAGTACGAGCGCCGCTGCGAGACCGTGCTGCACGAGATGGCGCACATGTGGTTCGGCGACCTGGTCACCATGCGCTGGTGGGACGACCTGTGGCTGAACGAGTCGTTCGCGACCTGGGCCTCGGTGGTCGCCCAGGTGAACGCGACCGAGTACGCCGCGGCCTGGACGACCTTCGCCAACGTGGAGAAGTCCTGGGCGTACGTGCAGGACCAGCTGCCGTCCACCCACCCGATCGCCGCGGACATGGTCGATCTGGCCGCGGTGGAGGTGAACTTCGACGGCATCACCTACGCCAAGGGCGCCAGTGTGCTCAAGCAACTGGCCGCGTATGTGGGCTACGACGAATTCCTGGAGGGCCTGCGCGACTACTTCGCCGCGCACGCGTTCGCCAATGCGACGCTGACCGACCTGCTCGACGCCCTGGAGCGGACGTCCGGTCGTGACCTGCGGGCCTGGGCAAAGGCCTGGCTGCAGACCACCGGCCTCAACACCATCAGTGCCGATCTGGAGGTGGATCCCGACGGGGTGATCACCCGGTTCGAGCTGGTGCAGTCGGGCGCCGAGCCCGGCGCCGGGGAGCGCCGGCCGCACCGGCTCGCGGTGGGCCTGTACGACCGCGACGACCAGGGCCGGTTGACCCGGGTACACCGGGTCGAGCTGGACGTCACGCAGGAGCGGACGCCCGTGCCCGATCTGGTCGGCCGGAACCGGGGCGCACTCGTCCTGGTCAACGACGACGACCTGACCTACTGCAAGGCCCGGTTGGATCCGGTGTCCCTGGACACCGCGATCGCCTCGATCGGCGACGTCGCCGAGTCGCTGCCCCGCACCCTGCTGTGGTCGGCGGTGTGGGAGATGACCCGGGACGCGTTGATGCGGGCCCGCGATTTCATCGCGCTGGCGTCCCGCGGTCTGGTCACCGAGGATCAGCCCGGCGTGTTGCAGCGGGTGCTGATGCAGCTGCAGGCGGCGGTCGGCTCCTATGCCGAGCCCGGTTGGGCGGAGTCCACCGGCTGGCCCGCGGTCGCCGGCACCCTGCGAGACCTCGCCGCCGGCGCCCCCGCGGGCAGCGACACCCAGCTGTCGGCGGTGCAGGCGCTGTCCGCGGCGAAGTTGGACCGGGCCCAATTGGCCGAGATCGCCGGCTGGCGGGACGGGTCCGCACCGCTGCCGGGGCTGAGCGTGGACACCGACCTGTCCTGGACGTTGCTCGGCGCCCTGGTCGCGCACGGCGCGGCGGGCCCTGCGGAGATCGAGGCCGCGGAGCGGGCCGACCCGACCGCGTCCGGGCAACGCCGGGCCACCCAGGTGCGCGCGCTGGTCCCCACGGCCGAGAACAAGGCCGCGGTCTGGGACCGGCTGATCAACGACGACGGGATGGCCAACGCCCTGCAGGACGCGGCGATCGCCGGGTTTGCCCACCCGGCCCAGCGGGAGCTGATGACCCCGTACACCGAGAAGTACTTCGAGGTGGTGAGCCCGGTCTGGGAGCGCCGGTCCAGTGAGGTCGCGCAGAAGGTGGCGGTCGGGCTGTTCCCACGCTGGGCAGTGGCCCAGTCCACCGTCGACCGGGCGCTGGCCTGGGCGCAGGAGGACCACCCGACCGCACTCAAGCGACTGGTGTCCGAGGGCCGGGCCGGGGTGGAGCGGGCGCTGCGGGCCCGGGCGGCCGACGCGGGCTGACGGGACCCGGAACGTGAACCGCCCCCCATCCGATCGGCTACGGGGCGGGTCACAGAGGCCGGACGGCGGCGCGGACGCCCCCGGTCATCAGCTCACCCGGTGGTGCGGTGCCGGACGCCGGTGACCAGGGCACCGCCGATGTCGCCGTCGGTACAGGCGGACACGACGCCGAGCACGGCCAACCGCGCGGCCCGGTCGCTGACCCGGCGCGCCGCCTCGGGCCCGGTGACCACCTCGACCACCCGCTGCCCCGGAGAGACGGCCAGCAGCACGGCGTACGGCGCGTCCGGGCCGAGCCCGTCGAGCAGGCTCTCGGCCGACGCCGCGGTGTTCGCCCCCAGGTCACCGAGGTAGGCCGAGAACCGAAGCCCGGTGAACCGTTCGGCCTCCCGGATCACGTCGTCGAGCAACTCCAGCTGGCTCGTGGTCAGCGGATGGTCCTCACTGCCGGTCGGACCCACCGAGGGATTCCAGTTGGCCAGGCCGGTCGGGTGGGTGGGCACCACCTCACCATGTGCCATGTGCGCCACCTCCCTGGGCGAGCCGGCTCTCGGACCCGGCGGCGGTCACGATCGGCTGGTCGCCGGCCCACCACTGCGGCGGATACTCCCAGGCCTGCCCGGGCCGGTAGCGCGGCCGCTTGTGGCGTCCCGGAACCATGGTCAGCACGAAGATCGTGCCGTAGATCAGCACGGGAATGCCGACGAACACCCCGATGGTCTGAAGGATGGTCACCCGCATACGGTAGCCGACGCCATTGCGGCTGGCCGCGTGACCCGGCGGCGACGCCGCCGACCAGCCCGACCGGCGCAAACGGGTGATCAGGCCGCCGTCGGCAGCCACGGTTCCCAGGCCGGATCGGATTCCTCGTTGGCCCACATCCGGCCGAGCACGCCACGCCGCGGCGGCCCGGGCACCGCGGCCAGGGACCAACCCAGTTCGTCCAGCAGCCGGTCGGCTTTCCGGGCATTGCAGCGGGCGCAACAGGCGACGCAGTTCTCCCAACTGTGCGAGCCACCTCGGCTGCGCGGAATGACGTGGTCGACGGTGTCGGCCCGACCCGGGCAGTAGGCGCAGCGTCGACCGTCCCGCTTGAGCACACCGGCCCGGGTGACCGCCGGCGCCGCCGGGTAGGGCACCCGGACGTACCGGCGCAACCGGACCACGGCCGGCACCGCCAGGGCGACCGACGGCGACCGGATCTGCCCGGTGGGCCGCTCCACCACACATTCGGCCTTGCCGGCGACCACCAGCACCAGCGCCCGGCGGCCGGTGACCACGGCAAGCGGTTCGTGGCTCGCGTTGAGCAGCAGCACCCGCAGCACCGTCACCGGGCGCGCCGCCTCCGGCTCGCGGTGCACACTGGGGCCCGGCGGCGGCCGGACGGGCGCGGGACGGCGGCCGGCGTGACCGGCATTGTCCATCCGTACCTCCCGCGAACCCTGGCGGGCCGCCGGCCCGACGGAATCCGGGACGGGACCACGCGGTGAACAGCGCAACGGACGGGGTCCCGCGGATCCGCGGCGGCGCAGCGGTGACCGATGTACGACTCGTCACCCCGGCCCCGTGGGAGCTCGACAGAATGAGAATAACCGGGCCGGCCAGGCATCCCGGCCGGCGGATGGCGCGTCAGCCCGGTGGGCGATGACCAACCGGTCCGGCGGACACCCGCCCGGCGGAGTCCGATCGCAACGACCCACCATCGACACAGAGGGACTTTCATATCGTGGAAATAGCCGCACCCGACTGCGCGTCCGAGGCCGGATCGCTGTGCCAGTGGGTCTGGGACAACACCGGCGCCGACGTCCTCGCCCGCAACAGCGACGCGTTCGCGTCCGCCGCCATCCACATCCTGCTCATCCTGGTCATCGCCGTCATCGCGCGTTTCCTGCTCTACCGCGCCATCAACCGGTTGACCCGGTTGTCCAACAAGGACGACGCGGGGGTCGCCCTGCGGCCCTTCCAGGCCGGGGCCCGACTGGCGTTGGGTGGTGGCCTGACCACCGACCGCCGGGCCCAACGCACCCAGGCGGTGGGTTCATTGCTCAAATCGATCACGTCGTTCGTGGTGATCTGTGTCGCCGGCGTGCTGATCCTGGCCGAACTCGGCTTCGATATCGCACCGATCCTGACCTCGGCCGGGATCGCCGGCGTCGCGCTGGCCTTCGGTGCGCAGAACCTGGTCCGTGACTTTCTCGCCGGCATCTGCATGACCCTGGAGGACCAGTACGGCGTCGGCGACACCGTCGACCTGGGCTCGGCCTCCGGCACCGTCGTCGCGGTCAGCCTGCGCACCACGACGCTGCGGGGCGGCGACGGCACGATCTGGCATGTGCGCAACGGCGAGGTGCTGCGGGTCGGCAACTCCAGCCAGGGACAGGCGGTGGTCACCGTGCCGGTGACGGTGCCGTACGACTCCGACACCGACCGCGCGGCGACGATCGCCCTGCAACAGGCCACCGGCGTCGCGCAGTCCCCGGAGTTCGAGGCGGCCGTCCTCGCCGAGCCCAAGCTGCTCGGCATCACCGACGTCACCCCCGGGGCGATCACCCTCGGGATCCAGGCCACGGTCGTCGCCAGCGAGAAGGACGGCTTCATCCGCGCCGTCCGGTCGGCGATCCGGACCGCGTACGAAAGGGCCCGCAAGGACGACCCGACGGCCGATTTCCGCCCGCCGGTGCTCGCCGCCGGGCCGGGACCCGACGCCAGGGACCGGGTATGACACCCCAGCGGGCGGCCGGTCGCAGCTCCGGAACGGACCGGCCGTGAGCGGTGAGCTGCCGCTGCGGCCGGTACGGGAGAATGGCCGGGTGAGTTCAACCGGGTCGGCACCGACGTTCTACGACGAGATCGGCGGGCACGAAGCGTTCACCGGCATCGTGCACCGCTTCTACCGGCAGGTGGCCGACGATCCGGTGCTGCGACCGTTGTATCCCGAGGAAGATTTGGGGCCTGCCGAGGTCCGGCTGCGGATGTTCCTCGAGCAGTACTGGGGTGGTCCGCGGACCTACTCCGACCAGCGGGGTCACCCACGGCTGCGGATGCGGCACGCGCCGTTCGTCATCGGCATGCGCGAACGGGACCACTGGCTGGCCGCGATGAAGATCGCCGTCGACGGGGCCGGTCTGGACGACGAACACCACGATCGGCTGTGGGCGTACCTGGAGATGGCCGCGGACAGTCTGGTCAACTCATTGCCCGGGTGAGCGCCCGATCGTCGGCGTGGCGCGACCCGGATCCTCGCTGCGCGAATGATCCCATTGATGCATGGGGCGTCGGGCGGGTGGCGGGTGGCGCGGCGCCATCACCGCGGTCCTGGGTCTGGCCGTGGCGATCGGCGGTGCCGGTTGCGGACGCCCGGACCCCGTCGACCACCAGGCCTTGCCCGGTCAGGCCGTCGGCCTCGCCGCGATCGCAACGACCGCGTCGTCGGCGTCGGGCGCATCGCTGGGCAGCACGGCCGTGGCCGTCACCGTTCCCGCGCTGACGAACGCGGGCACGATCGCGAACCTGACCTCACCGGCGGTGACGGTGCCGGGCTCGACCACTCCGATGGCCGCCCCCGCCTCCACCCCGGCGCCGGCGCCGACCGCAGCCGCCGAGCCGACCCCGGCGGCCGAGCCCGCGCCCGCACCGGCGCCCGCCCCGGTCACCGTCGTCCCGCCCTACACGACGGTCCTGGGCTGGACCGGCGATGGCCTGGTCGCCTACCTGACCTTCGACGACGGTCCCGGCCCGGCAACCGGACAGATCCTGGACATCCTTGCGGCCAAGGGCGTAGCGGCGACCTTCTGCGTCGTCGGCCAGAAGGTGGCCGAGAACCCCGAGATGACCCGACGAATTGCCGACGGCGGCCACACGCTGTGCAACCACAGCTGGGATCACCCGACCGGGTTCAACACCCTGGCCCCCGATGTCCTGGCCGGGCAGATCGGGCGGACGCAGGACGCCGTCATCGCGGCCACCGGGCACACCCCGCGGTACCTGCGGGCTCCCGAGGGCAGCTTCGGCGACCCGGCCGGGTCGGTGCACCAGGCCGCCCAGCAGGCCCGGACCCTGCTGCTCGGCTGGGCGGTCGACTCGAAGGACTGGACCAAGCCGGGCGCCGCCATCATCGTGGCCAATGTGCTGGGGACGGTCAGTCCCGGCGCGATCATCCTGATGCACGACGCGGGCGGAACGGACCGCCAGCAGACGCTGGACGCCCTGCCCGGGGTGATCGACGGCCTGCGGGCGGCCGGGTACACCCTGCTCCCGCTGCCGCCGGATCCCGCCGGCTGAACGGCCGTCGGCACCACCGGCGGCGGGGCGCAGAACCCGGCGCGTTCGACCGTGCCCGCAACCTGTGGGAGCCGCCGGGGCCCCGCGGGCGCGGACACCGCAGACGTCGGCAACGCCGTGCCCGCTGGTGCCTCGACCGGGCCGGTTGCGGCGTCAGCGCGAGGCCGGCTCGGCATTCGCGGTGTCCCCATCACTTCCCGAGGTGATCGAGCGCTCCCGACAGCGCCATCGACTTGTCAAGTCCCGATTCCAGGTGCCTTTGTCCGCTTCCAATCGAACGTCAGACTGTCCTCACACAGCCGTCCGAGGGGGACAAATGGGAACATCAACGACCGAATCGACATGCCTGCCGGCCGAATCCATTCCGAGTCAACGCGATCAGGGGCGACGACGAGGCCTGTGGCAGCCGTTCGCCCGACTCGCGACGGTGCTCGCCTTGGTCGCCGGCGCGACGGTCGTTGCCGCTCCGGCAGCGCTGGCGTATCCGTCCTGGTACCACCCCAACGGGTGCACGGCACCCGGTTTCCTCAGCTCGTGGAACACCAAGTTCCGCTCGGCCTGCGACGCCCACGACATCTGCTACGACTGGGAACTCAACTGGTACCTCGAACCCGGTCGCCTGACCTGCGACGTGCGTTTCCTGAATGCGATGAACGCCACATGCGGCCGAGATGCCGGCTGCCGGGCGATGGCGAGCACCTACTTCGCCGTGGTGCGTGTTGCTGGAAGGCCGTTCTTCAACAACCCGTTCTTGAACTGACTGCCGACGGGCAGTGTGCGTCGCCCCGTCAGACCAGCAGCGGGAGCAGCGCATTCCGCCGGTGGTACCGACGGCCGGTCACCCTGCATCACTCAGGTGGTGATCGGCGCTGATGGAACCGACGGTCGCCACCGGTTGCGCCGACCTGGCCGGCGCCGGCAAGCCGTCGCGCGGAGAACCCGGCGGACCGTCAGGCAGACCGGCGCAGGTCCGCTCGGAGCGCACGCGCCAGGTCGTCCCGATCGGGACCGGGCACCGGATGCCGGGGTGCGGCGGCGCCATGTGTCCGCACGATGTCGACCAGGCCCGGCCGGGCGAACACCTCGGGCGGCAGGGCCAGCAGACTGCCCAGGTCCTGCTGGGCGCGGGCGGCGTGCGGATGGATCCGGGACGCGGCGAACAATGCGCCGGCCATCGCCCAACCGGGATCGTCGGTGCGGTACGGAACACCGGCAATCTCGGCGAGCACCTCCGCGCTGCGGTGCCGACCGAAGCCGATCGTCGCATCGACCAGCGGCCGGACGTCGGCCGTCGTCGACTCGTGGAAGCGCCGGACCAGGTCCGCGGGTCGATCGGGGTCAACCTCGCGCAGCACGTCGCGCAGCACCCGGGCGTGGACCAGGCCGATCGAGGCGCCCCGGCCCAGCGCCGGATTGACGCACGCCCAGGCGTCGCCGACGGGCACGATGCCGCTGACCAGCGGCCCCGCCTCGTCGGCGAACGGCCGCACCCGGTCACCGAAGCCGCCGAACGACTGCAGCGGGCCGACCGGGGTCCCATCCAGCCAATGCGCGTGCGCGGGGAACATCCGCCAGACCCGGTCGAAGACCCGCTCGTCGTGCAGTGCGCGAGCGGCCCGATCGCGGGCCGAGCAGACCAGTCCGACCCCCCATGTCCCGTTGTCGGCCGGCAACGTCAACACCGACATCGAGCAGTAGTGGGTGAGCAACGGTTCACGCAGTTCGGGCAGGGCACCGCCGGGATCCCGCAAATGCCGGGCGTAGTACACGAAACCGGACCCCAGCTGCACCGCCGGTCCGGGCCGGGCACCGGCGGCGGCGAGCATCCGCGGGATCGGCGATCGGCGACCGGTCGCGTCCACCACCAGGTCCGCGGAGCGTTCCACCGACCCCGTCCGCACTCCCGTCACCCGCGGGACGCCGGCCGGCGACCGATCGCCGATCAGCAGACCGGTGACGGCGACGCCCCGGTGCACGGCGATGCCGGGGTCGCGGTCCACCGCGGCGGCCAGCACCGCCTCCAGCACCGGCCGTCGCGCAGTCACCGTGTCGAACCGTTCGTCACCCGCCTGCCATCCGCCCGTCCGCGCCGCCGGTAGCAGGTGCAGGACGTTCATCCGGCGCCCGCCGGCCGCCACCAGCTTGTTTTCGACATCGGGCAGTTCCCGGAACATCTCGCGGTGCCAGCGCGGCAGCATGACGTGCAGCTGCCGGAACTGCTTGACCCCCGGCCGGTCCCAGGACGTCCAGGCCTGCGCCGGATCCGCCGGCGGGCGGGACGCGTTGCGTTCCAGCACCGTCACCCGGTGCCCGTCCCGGGCCAGCAGCAATGCGGTGGACAGGCCGACCATTCCGGCCCCGAGGACGACGATGTGTGCCATGCCGGCCAGGGTCGGTCCCGGCGGTGCTCACTTTCCAGACCACCGGCTGTCCACTCGGCGCTCAGGTCGTCGGGTCGAGGGATTCCTGCCCGATCTCCACCGCCCAGAGCAGGTCGGCCAACGCCTGGACGGCCTTGGCCAGATGCCGTCGATAGGTGGAGAACGGCAACCCGAGGACCTGCGCCGCGGCCTCCTGACTGGGCGCGGGACGGACGAAGGTGCGGTGCAGCACCCGGGCTGCCGCCCGGGTGGTCGGGTCGCCGGCCAGCCGCTGGACTCCGGCGAGAATTGCCGCGCGCAGCGCCGCGCCCGGATCGTCATCACCGATCCCGGCGACTCGCGACCCGGCGAGCGGGTTGCGGCGCAACTCCTCGGTGCTGGTCAGCGACCGCAGCGCTGCCCGGACCGCGTCGTCGAACTCCGACCGGCCGAGCGGGGCTGGGCGCAGCATCGACTCCGGGAAGGGCCCGGACCGACCGGTCAGCTCCCGCTCCCCCATCGCCTCGACCCAGCGCTGCGGCGGCAGCCGGCGCCAGTCGTGCCCGAACAGGGTGAACGTCCGCCCGTCGCAGTCGACCCGGCCCAGCACCCCGAATCCGATGTAGTCGAAGATCGGCCCCCAGCACGGCAGGTCCAGCACCGCGATGACCGACCAGGCCAGCGGCTGGGTGACCCACGTCACCAGTGAGGTCGTCGAGGCCACCAGGATCGCATGGGGGTCCCGCTCGCCGTCCCGGCCGCCGGTGAATCGGGAGACGCCGACCAGCTCGCCCGGCCGGGCGGGCGCCCGCCGGATGACCGCCCGGGCCGCGGCCAGCACCGGATCCTCGTCGGGCACGGCCGGTTCCGCGGCGAACATCGCGTCGAAGCTGAAGCCGGCGACCCGCCCGTCCCGGGACCGGATCACCCACAGCCCCTGCGGTTGCCGGTCCAGCCACCGCCGCGCCAGTGCCCCGCTCCGGTTCCCCTGGATCCGGCCGACCATCTCCACCACCTCCGCGTGGTCGGCCGCCGCGCCCGCCGTCACCGCCGCCGAACCCCGCTCCCGCAGCACCCAGTACGCCGAGGCGAACGGGCTGCGCGGGTGAAGGTGGATCAGTTGGCTTCCCCAGAGCTGTCGTTGGCCCAGGTCGGGGGCCTGCATCTGGGCGATGGCGCGCTGGTGGACGACACGGTGGATGGTCCGGTACAGCTCCGGGCGGCGGCGCCGCAGATCGAGCTCGAGCACGTCGCGGACGAGGTCGTGGGGATACAGTCCGTCCGGACCACGAGTGACGTACGGGCGTGTCTCCAGCCACTCCCACAGCTCGGGGGCGCGGTCGCCGACCAGGTCCCGCAGCAGGTCCTGGGTGGTGAGCCAGGCCTGCGCGCACAGCCCGCAGGCCAGGGCCTGACCCTCGTCCGACAGCCCGCCGACCAGCGTCGCGGCCAGCGAGGCCACCAGATCGGGAGCGTCCGCCAGCGTCTCGACGACATCCCGGTCGCGGGCGACGTGCGCCAGCATCGCCAGGGTCAGCGGGTGACCGTGACTCAGCTCGACCAGCCGGTCCCGGCCGGCCGGTGGCACGCCCACCCGGGCCAGCAATTCCCGGCCGTCCGGCTCGGCCAGGGTGGTCAGTGGTAGGCAGCGGGCCAACATTCGCCAGCCCGGGTCGACCCGCCAGGCCGCGGCCGGGGCCTCCCGTCCGGCCACCGCGACCACCGAGTTCGTCGGCAGGCGGATCAGGAACTCGTCGCGGAACCAGTCGTCGATCGGCCGCAGCCGGTCGTACCCGTCCACCAACAGCACCGTCGACGACGACCCGCGTGCATCCCAGACACCGAGGAAACCATCCGGCGTGCAGTCGATGTCGCGGGTGTCCAGGACGAGAACGGGTCGACCAGCGCGCTGCGCGGCGATCCGGTACCGGTGCAGCAGGGTGGTCTTGCCGATGCCGCCGGGACCGTGCAGGTACAGGACGCGCGGCGGGTCGGCACTGCCCAGGGCCGCGTGGAAGACCGCGCGTTCGACGGCCCGGCCGACGAACCCCGCCACGCGGGCGGCGTCGACCGCCGAGCCGAGGTCGGCGGCGCCGGCCGCACCCGGACCGGGCCCGAGATCGTCGGCCATCGTCACCCCCGATGCAGCGCCTCTGCCAGGTATACCCCCGGTCAGACCAGCAGCGGCAGCAGCGCATGCCGGCGGCGCACGACCGCGCCGAACCGGCCGTCGATGCGGGCCCACGCGTCGGTGGCGCTGACCCGCACCTGCTCCCCCGGGAGCGTCGGGGCGAACCCCATGCCGGACAGCGCAAACACCATCCGCAGATTGATCACCACCCGCATCCCGGCACCGCTCACGGTCAGCACCTCGGTGTCCAGCAGCGCGGTCGAGGCGGCCCCGGCCGGTCCCGGGCGTTCCTTGGCACCGGTGGCGCCCTCCTCGGCCAGCGCGGCGAGGACGGTCGCCGGCACCTCGTCCACGGTGACCCACCCATCGGGCGGCGGCAGCTGCGAGCGCCAGGCCGCGTCGACGGGCGGTCCGGGGTCGATTGCGTCGGCGCGCGCCACCGCCAGACCGGACAGCAGGTTGCCGGCGTGCACCGTCACGTCGGCCGGCACCACCCGGCCATGCACCGCGCGGGTGACCAGGGCGTCGAACGGGGTCGTCGCCCACAGCCGGACCAGATCGCCGTCGGCGCGGAGCCGGATCAATCCGGCCGGGTCCCAGCGGGCCACCCGGCCGGTGAACGCCGTCGCGTCCTCCCGGTCGGCCGCGTCGGCGGGCTGCAGGCTAGCCATGGTGCGCGGTGACCCGGCTCGGGGCGGGCGGCAGGAACCGACCCAGATACGTCCGTTCCCGTTCGTCCATGCGGCGCGGCCGGAAGGTGGCCGGATCGACCGGGACCAGCACGGTGGATGCGGTGGCCGCCGTCGCGCCCGCCTGGCTGAGCACATAGTCGATGGTGAACGACGCGACGCCCAGCTTGGTCACTCCCATGGACACCGTAACCGGCAGCTTCATGCCGATCGGCCGCTTGTAGTCGATGTCCAGATGGGCGACCACGATCCCCTCGGTGATCCGTTCCACTCCATGGTGGGAGGCGTCGGTGAACAACCAGTCGACCCGGGCCTCCTCGAGCAGCGTGACCGTCCGCGCGTTGTTGACGTGGCCGAAGGCGTCCAGGTCCGACCAGCGGACCCGGACCTGCGTCACGTACCGGCTCATGCCTTGGGCACCCTTCATGCGACCTGGGTCGGAACAGCACCGGTCGGTGCCCGACGCAGTCTGCCGTATCCCGATGTCCCCGTTGATCAGCGGATCATCGTCCGGATCTCCCGCGCGGCCACCGACAGCTCGGCCAGGTCGGTCACCGATACCCGGCTGATCTCGCCGAGCGTGCGCCGCGCCCGGGCCAGCCGAGACTTGTTCTGTTTCTCCCACTGTTCGATCTTGGCCTGCGCGTCCTGCTCCGGGGACGTGGTGGACAACACATCGGCGGTGAGCAGCCGCAGCGACCGGTACAGGTCGTCGCGCAGCGCCTGCCGGGCCAGCGCGTGCCACCGGTCGCCGCGCTCCAGCGCGCTCACCGAGGTCAGCAGATGGTCGAAGTCCAGGTGCGCGGACAGCGCGTACAGCAGCTTGGCGCATTCGAGCAGGTCACGACCGCTGTCGGCGGCCACGTCGACCGCGTCGAGCAGGCTGTAGGTGTGCAGCCCGTAGGCCACCGTCTCGGCCAGCGCGCGCGGCGCACCGGCCTCGGTCAGCTCGGCGATCTCGGCCTGCACCGTCTCCAGGTCGGCCCCGCAGACCAACGTCGGCAGCAACGGCACCATCTGCTCGATCGGGCCGGCGTACCGGTCGATCTCGGCCCGCACGTCCAGCGGTTGCGGGCGTTGGGTGAGCAGCCAGCGGGCGGCCCGGTCGAGGAGCCGGCGCACCCGCAGGATGATGGTGTCCTGGGTCAGTGCCGGGGCCCGGTTGTTCAGCTCGGCGACCTGCCGCCAGACCGTCGGCAGGTCGAAGACCGTGCTGGCGACCGTGTAGGCCCGGATCGCGTCGTTCGGGGTGGCCGCCATCTCCTCCTCGAGCCGGAACGCGAACGTCAGGCCGGCCCGGTTGACCATTTCGTTGACGGTCTCGGTGGTGACGATCTCCCGGGCCAGCGGGTGCTCGGTGATCGCCCGCCGGGCCACGTCCGAACCGTCCCGCATGGCCCGGGGGAAGTACTCGGGTAACCGGTGGGCGAACGCCGGATCGCCCGGCAGCTTGCCCTTGAGCATGGCCGAGGACAGGCCGGCCTTGACATAGGCGAGCAGCACGCACAGCTCGGGACCGGCCAGTCCCTCCCCCGCCGCCTGCCGCGCCTGGATCTGGGCGTGGCTGGGCAGGAACTCCAGGGCCCGGTCCAGCCGGCCCGATTCGACCATGGCGTCGATCAACCGGGAGTGCACCGACAACATGACGGGGGCGTGCAGCCGGGACGCGCCGAGCACCCGGTTCTGCCCCTTGTTGTCGGCCAGCACCAGGTCGGCGACCTCGTCCGTCATCGACGACAGCAGTTCCAGCCGGCCGGGCTCGTCGAGGTCGCCCTGCTCCATCCGGTACTGCAGGGCGATCTTGATGTTCACCTCGTGGTCCGAGGTGTCCACGCCGGCGGAGTTGTCGATGGCGTCGGTGTTGATCCGACCCCCGTTCCGGGCGAACTCGATCCGGCCGAGCTGGGTGACGCCCAGGTTGCCACCCTCCCCGACGACCTTGGCCCGCAGGTCGCCGCCGTCGACCCGGACGGCGTCGTTGGCCTTGTCACCCACCTGCAGGTTCTGCTCGCTCGACGCCTTGATGTAGGTGCCGATCCCGCCGTTCCACAGCAGGTCGACCGGCGCCAGCAGGATCGCCCGGATCAACTCGGTCGGGGTCAGCTTCTCGACACCGTCCGCCAGTCCGAGCGCCGCCCGCATCTGCGGCGTGATGGCGATCGACTTGGCGGTCCGCGGGAACACGCCACCACCGGCCGAGATCAGGTCGGTGTTGTAGTCGGCCCAGGACGACCGGGTCAGCTCGAACAGCCGCAGCCGTTCGACGAACGACTCGGCCACGTCCGGGGTCGGGTCGACAAAGACGTGCCGATGGTCGAATGCGGCGACCAGCTTGATGTGCTGGGACAGCAGCATCCCGTTGCCGAAGACGTCCCCGGACATGTCGCCGACGCCGACGCAGCTGAAGTCCTGCGTCTGGGTGTCCACCCCGAGCTCGCGGAAGTGGTGCTTCACCGACTCCCAGGCCCCCCGGGCGGTGATGCCCATCGCCTTGTGGTCGTAGCCGACGCTGCCGCCGGAGGCGAAGGCGTCGTCCAGCCAGAAGCCGTAGTCGTGCGCGACCCCGTTGGCGATGTCGGAGAACGTCGCGGTGCCCTTGTCGGCGGCGACGACCAGGTACGAGTCGTCGTCGTCCCGGCGGACCACCAGCGGCGGCGGCACGATGTCGTTGACCTGCCGGTTGTCGGTCAGATCCAGCAACGCCGCGATGAACATCCGGTAGCAGGCCACGCCCTCGGTCAGCTGCTGTTCCCGATCGACCTGCGGGTCACCGGTGGGCGTCGGCGGCCGCTTCACCACGAAGCCGCCCTTCGCGCCGACCGGCACGATGACCGCGTTCTTGACCTCCTGGGCCTTGACCAGGCCGAGGATCTCGGTGCGGAAGTCCTCCGGCCGGTCCGACCAGCGCAGGCCGCCCCG
This sequence comes from Nakamurella sp., assembly GCF_044224575.1. Classification (GTDB taxonomy): domain Bacteria; phylum Actinomycetota; class Actinomycetes; order Mycobacteriales; family Nakamurellaceae; genus Nakamurella. The sequence goes on along the minus strand of NZ_JBGAKE010000023.1, from coordinate 16,191 downwards.
GGCGACGTCGCCGAATCGCAGGTGCACGCCCTCCAGCCGCGGCGAGTACACCCAGATCTCATGGGCCGGAACGGGTTTGGGCATGCCCGGGATCTTGCCGGGGTCGAGTTTGACGGACAGGAAGTCGCGCCGGTTGCCGTTCTCGTCGGTCCGGTACTCGTTGGTCCGCATGGTGGCGGTGATCACCGACAGCAGGGTGCGCAGGATCCGGTCGGCGTCCAGGCTGCTCACCGCATCCAACGCCGCGGTGATCCGCTCCGCGATGCGGGCCGCCTCGGCGGCCCGGGTGTCCGGGTCGTCGACGAACCGGTCCGGGTCGAACTGAGTCGCGAACAGCCCGGCCAGGTCCGCGGTGATCTCCGGATGCGCGGCCAGCACCTGCTCGACGTACCGCTCGGTGTAAGGGGTTCCGATCTGCCGCAGGTAGTGCGCGTACGACCGCAGCACCGCCACCTCGCGCCAGGCCAGCCCGGCGGCCAGCACCAACTGGTTGAACCCGTCCACCTCGGCCCGACCGGCCCAGGAGGCGATGAACGCCTCCGACATCCGGGTCCGCAATTCGTCGTCGGCGGCCCCGGCGGCGATCGCGTCCTGCGGGAACGTCAGCCCGAAGTCGTAGATCCGGGAGGGTGCGCCGTCCCCCCGACGCACCTCGAAGGGCCGCTCGTCCAGCACCTCGGCGCCCAGCGTCTGCAGCACCGGCAGCGCCCGGGACAGGGTGACCGCCCCGCCGGTGACGTACAGCTTGAGGCGCCAGTCGCCGACCTGGTCCGGACCGCTCGGCGTCATCTTCAGCGCCAGGTCGTCCGACCCGGTCAGTTCGTCCAGCCGCCGCAGATCGGCGACCGCGTCCTCGACCTGATAGGTCTCCTTGTAGGCCTCGTCGAACGCGTCCGCGTACCGGGACAGCGCGCCGGCGGTATCCAGATCGTCCTCACCGGCCGCACCGCCACCGCCGACGACGGCGGCGACCAGCCGGTCCTCCCAGGTCCGGATGGTCCCGCGGAGCGCCTTGGTCAACGTGCCGACATCGGGTTCGACCCGGTTCGCCGGGTCCGTGCTGACGGTGAAATGCACGGCCGCGAGCAGCGAGTCGCCGACTCGGGCGGTATACCGGATGCCGGTGCCGCCGAACGCGTCGACCAGGATCTGCTGCATCGCCAGCCGGCACGCCGTGGTGTAACGGTCCCGGGGCAGGTACACCATCACCGAGACGAACCGGCCGAACGGGTCGGGCTGCAGGAAGGCGCGCAGCCGGCGGCGGCTGGCCAGTTGCAGCACGTTGCCGATCACCTCGACCATCTGGTCCGGCTCGGCCCAGAACAGCTCGGCCCGCGGATAGGTGGCCAGCAGATCCAACGCCCGCTGACCGGTGTAGGTGTCCGGGGCCGCGCCGAGCGTGGACAGCACGGCCTGCACGGTCAGCCGCAACACCGGAGTGGTGGTGATCTCGGCGTTCAGCGCCCGCGCCGTGAACACGCCGAGGAAGCGGTGCTCCCGGGTGATCGCACCGTCCGGACCCAGCAGGCGCACCCGGACCTCGAAGGGCGGCACATCGCGGGTCAGCGCGGACCGGACCGAGGCCTGGGTGAGCAGCAGGTGGTGCGGCTCGCCGGACGGCGACTGGCCGATCAGATCGTCGCCGTCGGATCCGGCCACCCACTCCCGCAGGATGCCCAGGCCGGAGCCGCGCACCGGCACCAAGCCCGCCGCGTCCCCCGCCCGATCCGCGGTCAGGTCGTACCGCCGGTAGCCAAGGAACGTCATGTGGCCGGAGATCAGCCAGTAGAGGAAGTCGGCCGCTTCGGCCACCTCCTGCGCGGACCGCGGCGAGAACGTGCCCCGCAGGTCCCCGGCGGCGGTCGCGACCGCGGCCGTCAACGCGCCGCTGTCGCCCACCACCGCCCGCACCGAATCGAGCGCATGCCGCAGCACGTCCTCGATGGCCTCCGCGCGCTCGGCGTCGGACAGCCGGTCGATCAGGATGTGCATCCACGACTCGCGGAGGCGCGAGGCCTCCTCCTCGGCCGGGGCCGACTCGTCCACGACCGTGACCAGGTCGCCGTCGGCGTCCCGGCAGGCGATCAGGATCGGGTGCAGCACCCGGTGCACGATGACGTTCTGGGTGGTCAATGCGCCGATGACGGAGTCGACCAGCGACGGCATGTCGTCGGTGACGATGTCGATGACCGTCTTCGTGTCGGTCCAGCCGGTTCCCGTTGGTTCGGTCGACGGGCCACCGACCGGGGCCGGGTTGAACACCCGGATGCGCACCTCGCCCTGCCGGCGGCGGCGGCCGACGCGCCAGTGGCCGTCGATGATGCCGAGCACGTCCTCGGGGGTTTTGGGCTGATCCTCGGTCGGAACATGCCGGAAGTACGCGTCGATCATCGACGCCCGCTCGGGGCGCCGCGTCATCGCCCGGGCGACCGCGCTGTCCGGGTCACCCGGATGTGGCCCGCTCGTGGTCGGGTGGACAAGCGGGCGCGATTGCGTCTGTGTCATCGGCCGCACCGAGTCATGGCTGTGCTCTCCCAGTATTCCGGACACACGTGCGCACCCGGCCGGGGCGCTCCAATGCGACCTGTCTGCGGACCGAGCCTATGCCTTGACCGTCGCGCCGACCTAGGTTTGCGCAGGTCGGGGTGAGACTTCTCGTCCGGGGGCAACCTGTGACCGGCCCGTACGTCCTTGCGCGCCGCCGGTCGCCATGCTCGCCGGTGCGACCGCGGTCAGCCGATGCGCAAGCTGCGGCCGGGCACGACCGGGACGGCGCCGGGGTGCAGGATCGCGGCCAGCGCCTCGACCCCGTCCACCAGTCGCGGACCCGGGCGGACGACGAGCGCGTCCCCGTCGATGGCCCACACCGGCCGGTCGGGGAATCGATGCGCGACCAGACTGGCCTGCTCGGTGGCCCCGTCCAGGTGGAACCCGCAGGGCGCCACGACCACCACATCCGGTCGCTCGGCGGCGATCTCGGCCCAGCTGGTCGGCTCGCTCGGCCGTCCCGGGCGGGCCGAGACCGCGATCCCGCCGGCCGCGTGGACCAGGTCGGGCACCCAGTGCCCGGCGGTGAACGGCGGGTCGACCCATTCCACCACCGCAACCCGCGGGCGCGGGCGGCCGGCGACCGCCGCCGCCACCGCGGCCAGCCGCCCGCGCAGACCGGCGACCAGCCGCGCCGCCCGGTCGCCGGTTCCGGTCCGCCCGCCGACCTCGGTGATCGTGGCCAGCACGTCGTCGAGGCTGCGTGGGTCGAGCGACACGACGTCGGCGCGGCAGCCCAGGTAGGCCAGCGCGTCGTCGACCTGTCCCGACGGCAACGCGCAGACCTGGCACAGATCCTGGGTGATGATCAGATCGGGGTCCAGCGCGGCGAGAGCCCCGGCGTGCAAGGTGTACAGGTCCTCGCCGGCGGCCATTCGCTCCCGCACGTAGGCATCGATCTCACCCGGGGTCAGCTCACGGGTGTCCCGACCGCCGACCACGATCGTCTTCTCGGAGCGCGCGGCCGCCGGCTCGTCGCACTCGAAGGTGACCCCGACCAGGTCGTCCCCCAGGCCGAGCGCGTAGACGATCTCGGTGGCCGACGGCAGCATCGAGACCAGGCGCATCGGCCGACCCTAGTTGGCCGTAGCGCGCGAGGCCACCATCGAGCACCGGAGGGGTGTCCCGGAGGCAATGCGGCGACCCAGGAGCATCGACGGCGCTTCGGTGCCTCATCCATCGATCTCGTAGGACCGGACCATGAGATCGGTCATCGCGCGTTGGAACTCGTCGCGGCGCTGCTGGCTCCACCCGGCGGTCAACTCGTCGAATTTCCGTTCCTGCCAGGCGTGCGCCTGCCCGAGAACGGCGCGCCCGGCGGAGGTCACGGCGGCCGGGCGCCGGCGTCCGTCCGACGGGGACGTCGTCATCGTCAGGTAGCCCGCGGCGACCGCGCTCGTGATCAGACGCGACGCGCCACTCTGATCGATACCGATCTCGTCCGCCACCGCGTTCACCGTCGCCGGCTCCCCGCGGCCGGCCAGGGCCGCCACGGCCTCCGTGGCCAGGACGAGCCGTCCTTGCTCGGCGACGGAGGCGTCGGCCGATCGCGAACGACGCGACCAGTGCCGCACGAAACCGAACAGGAGCTGGCCCGGTCCGGAGTCGTTCATTCGGTCGCGGCCATTTCCCGACACAGGTACGCCAGGTCGAGCGCGGACCGCAGATCCGGCAGCCGCAGCGCCGCCGTCACCTTCCCGCCGGCGACGCGGAACACTATGGCCACCCGGGTCGGCGTCCGGTTCTCCGGCCACGTCGCGTCGTGCTCGACCACCATCAGCCGCTCGCTGATCGGGTGCCACGAGCGCGGCACCAGCCGGATGCCGGACCGCTCGACCCAGTCGGCGAACTGGTCCGGCGAGATCGGTCCCGCGCCCTTCGGCCCGAGGACGACGACCGGATCACCGACAGCCGCTTTCGCGCGGCGTAGGTCGCCGGCGTTCACGCCGGCATGCCACTCGTTGATGGCCGGTTCCAGCTCTGATTCCATCGTCCGACTATATGCGAATCGCATGCATCGTGCCCATGGCTCCGATCGTCGTGACCGGCACAGCGCACCGCCACCAGCCGCACCCTGGTCGTTCGGTCAGGCTTCGGCCTCGCGAATCCCCTCCCCTCCCCGTCCTTCCCCAATGGATCATCGGCCCATATGCTCCGACATCTACCCGACCGCGAACCACCTCGATTCCGAGGGAGCACCGTGGAAACCCTGACTCGCCGACCGTTTCCGATCCGCCGCCGGGCGGCCCGGATCACGGGCACCCTGACGGCTGCCGTACTGCTCGCCGGGTGTGCCAACCCGGACGCCACCTCCTCGAGCACCTCGGGGTCGGGCGGCGGCTCGGCGGCCAAGACCTCGCTCGTCCTGTCCGACGGGTACGACACCGCAACCTGGAATCCGCTGAACGGCGACGCGGACTACACCTCGAAGGTCTACGACGGGCTGCTGCGGCTGGCGCCGGCCGACGGCGGCGAGCCGACGTTCGTGCCGAACCTGGCCACGGCGCTGCCCCAGGCCAACGGCGATGCCACCCGGTGGACGGTCACCCTGCGGGAGGGGGTCACGTTCCACGACGGGTCACCGCTGACCGCGGCCGACGTGGCCGCCACATACACGACCGCGATCGACCCGGCCGCCGCGGCGCCGGTCGCGTCGATGTACGACATGCTCGAGCGGGTCGAGGCCACCGACGACCGGACGGTCGTGTTCGACCTCAACGAGCCGTACGCGGCATTCCCGTCCAAGCTGCTGATGGGCATCGCGCCCGCGGCGGCGTTGCAGCCGGTCGTCCCGGTCGAGCAATCACCGCTCAATACAGCCCCGATCGGCACCGGGCCCTACCGGCTGGTCTCCACCGGGCCGGATCGCACGGTGCTGCAGGCGTTCGACGGGTACTGGGGTGGACCCGTGCCGGTCCGCGAGATCACCATCGTCAACGTCACCGACGACAACACCCGGGTGCAGCGGATGCTGGCCGGCGACTTCGACGGCACGGTCATCCCGCCGCAGTTGGCCGCCGGCTTCCCCGAATCGGCCGGCTTCACGGTCATCTCGAATCCGTCCGCGGACTGGCGATCGGTGGTGCTGCCCGCGAAGGACCCGGTCGCCGGCGACCCGGCGGTGCGCCAGGCGCTGAACCGGGCCGTCGACCGCACCGCCATCGTGCAGACCGTGCTGGCCGGGCACGGCATCGCCGCAAGCACGCCCTTCTCCCCCATTTTCAGCACCTATTACGACCCGGCGGCGGAGTTCACCTACGACCCGGACGCCGCCCGCACGATTCTCGACCAGGCCGGCTGGGTCCCCGGCCCGGACGGCATCCGGGTCAAGGACGGGCAGCGGGCCGAGTTCACGCTGATGTACTACGCGCCGGAGACGTTGCGCCGGGACCTGGCCACCGCGTTCGCCGGCGACGCGCTCACGATCGGCATCTCCGTCCGGCTCGACGGCCTGGGCTCCTGGGACGACATCCAGCCCCGGCTGGGCACGGACGCGGTCATCTGGGGCGGCGGCGACACCCCGTACGACCCGGACAGCAACCTGTACCGGATGCTCTCCTCGACCTTTGCGGGCCAGCCGGGTTCCTACGACAACCCGGGCCAGTACGTCGATCCCACCGTCGACGCGCTGCTGGCCCAGGGTCGCAACACGCTCGACCCCGCGGCTCGCGCGCAGCTGTACCGGCAGGTGCAGCAGGCGTACGTGGCCGACCCGGCGTTCGTCGTGCTGGCCTTCATCGACCACGTCTACGTCACGCGTAAGGACACCGGCTGGACCGGCACGACGCCGATCCTGGAGCCGCACGCGCACGGCGTCCTGTCCTGGGGCCCCTGGTGGAACATCACCGACTGGACCCCGGCGTGAGCACCGGACCGCATCCGTGACCCCCGCGTGATCGCCGCCGACGACGAGGCTCTGGAGGCCTCACCGATCAGCCGGCGGGGACGATGGGCGGCCGCCGGCCGGCTGGCGGTGCGTCGCCTGCTGATCGCCGTGCCGATCACCGTTCTGGTGTCGATGGGGGTCTTCGCGCTGGCCGCGGCTTCGCCGTTCGACCCGTTGGCCGGCTACCTCGGTGACCGGTACCTGACCGTCGGCGTCGACCAGGCCGAGGTGCTGCGTGAGCAACTCGGGCTGAACCGGCCGTGGATCTACTGGTGGTGGGACTGGTTCACCGCCGGCCTGCACGCCGACCTGGGCACGTCGCGCTCCTACGGCCAGCCGGTGGCGACTGTGATCGGCCAGCGGCTGCCGTGGACGCTGCTGCTTGCCGGCACCGCCCTGGCGCTCGCGGTGGCCATCGCCATCGGAGCCGGGGTGCGCTCGGCGGCCCGGCCCGGCGGGCTGGTCGACCGGACCCTGATCCCGCTGGCCTACGTCCTGCAGGGCATCCCGACGTTCGTGCTCGGCCTGGGCGCCATCCTGCTGTTCGCGCTGACCTGGCCGATTCTGCCGGCCGCCGGGGCCACCGACGCGACCGCCGCCGTCTCGGTCGGCCAGGTGGCTCGACACCTGGTCCTGCCGGCGAGCGTGCTGGCGATCTCCCAGGTGCCGTGGCTGCTGCTCAACGTCCGCCAGTCGATGCTGGCCGCGCTGTCGGCCGATCACGTGCAGACCGCCCGGGCCCGCGGGCTGCCGCACCGCACGGTCATCCGCCGGCACGCGCTGCCCGGTGCGCTGCTGCCGTTCCTGTCGGTGATCGGCGTCCGGCTGCCCGAGCTGGTGGTCGGCGCCACCCTGATCGAGGTGGTGTTCTCCTGGCCGGGAATCGCTGCGGCCACCGTGTCATCGGCCCGGACGATGGACTTCGCCCTGCTCGCCGCGCTCACCACCCTGACCACCCTGCTGGTGCTGATCGGCAACATGCTGGCCGACATTGCCTACACCCTGGCCGATCCGCGAGTGAGCGCCGATGAGCAGTGACACCACCACCGGCAGCCCGACCGACAGCGCAACCGGGGCCACGACCGCCATCACGACCGCCCCCGGTTCGCGGGTCGGCGCGGGACCGGGGTCGGCGGCGCGCGGGGTGCCGCCGCCCCGCTGGCGGGCCGCGGTCACCTGGCGGCCGGCCCGCATCCCCGGTGGTCGCCGCACCTGGGTGCTGCCGGTGTGCGCGGGCACCTTGCTGGCCCTGCTCGGGTTCGCGCTGATCGTGCCGTGGGTCGCCGACGTCGATCCCCGGCTGACGGACCTGGCCGCGGCCAACCAGGGCCCGTCGGCGGCGCACTGGTTCGGCACCGATCAGTCGGGGCGGGATCTGCTGGTCCGGGTGGCCCAGGGCATGCGCGTCTCGTTGCTCATCGCGATCCTGTGTGCGGTCGTGGCCACCGTGCTCGGCTGCCTGATCGGGTTGGCAGCGGCGGCGTTCGGCGGGTGGGTCGACCGGGTGCTGATGCGCGCCGTCGACGCGCTCAATGCGATCCCGCACCTGCTGCTGGGCATCGTGATCGCGTCGATGTGGAAGGGCGCGATCCTCGCCGTCATCGCCTCGATCGCGCTGACCCACTGGACCCAGGTCGCCCGCATCGTGCGGTCCGAGGCGTTGACCGTCCGCACCCGCGACTACGTGCTGGCCGCGGTCTCCCTCGGCGGCACCCGGTGGCGGGTGATGGCCGACCACCTGCTGCCGGCGGTCGCCCCGCAGGCGCTGCTGGCGATCGCGTTGCTGCTGCCGCACGCGGTCTGGCACGAGTCGGCGCTGTCGTTCCTCGGGGTCGGTCTACCCCCGGACCGGCCCAGCCTGGGCACCCTGCTGGAGGACGCGCGCACCCGGATCCTGATCGGCCAGTGGTGGATGCTGCTGTTCCCGGCCTTGGCCCTGGTGGTGGCCACCGCGGCGACGGCCGGCCTGTCTGCGGTCGCCCGGGACCGGATGCTGCCGCACCGGCACACCGAGCTGGGTATCGGCGGGGTCCGATGACGGCGGCGTCGCGCCCGGGCCCGCCGGTCCCGGGTTCACCGGCGGCGGGCGTGTCGATCCGGGGCCTGTCGGTGCAGCTCGGGCTGGCCGGCGACCACTGGGTGCACGCGGTGACCGATCTCGACCTGGATCTGCCGGCCGGCACCGTCACGCTGCTGGCCGGGGAGTCCGGCTGCGGCAAGTCGGTGCTGGCCGCGGCGCTGATCGGGCTGCTCCCGCCGACCGCCCGGATCCGCGGTCGGGTCGAGCTGACCAGGCCCGACGGCCCGCCGGTCGACCTGCTGTCGCTGACCGACGACGAGCTGGCATCGCGGGTGCGGGGCCGGCGGATCGGGCTGATGCCGCAGTCGGCAGCGACCTCGCTCACCCCGACCCGGACGGTCGGCGCCCTGCTCGACGAGGCCGTGGCCACCCTCGGCGGCCCGGTCCCGACCGCGCAGCTGCTGGCCGACGTCGGGTTGGCACCGGTCCGGGTGCGCGAGCTGTACCCGCACCAGCTCTCCGGCGGGATGGCGCACCGGGTGCTGGTGGCACTGGCCCTGGCCGGCGAACCCGACGTCCTGCTGTGCGACGAGCCGACGGCCGGTCTGGATCCGGCGAACTCCGACCGCGTCGTGCGCCTGCTGGCCGACCAGGCCCGGGCCGGCCGGGCGGTACTGCTCATCACCCACGACATCGCGGCCGCGGCGGCCGTCGCCGACCGGATCGCGGTCATGGTCACCTCGCGGCTGGTCGAGGTCGGGCCGGCCGCCGACGTGCTGGCCGACCCGCTGCACGACTACTCGCGGGCGCTGTGGGACGCCCTGCCCGAACGCGGCTTCCGGCCGGTGCCGGGCGATCCACCGCCGCTGACCGATCTGCCGCCCGGCTGCGCGTGGCATCGCCGGGCCGGCGGCGCGTGCAGCGGTGTGCTCACCCTGCAGCCGGCCGGCCCGCATCGGCGGGTCAGCTGCGGTTCCGGGCGCGCCGGCGCGGTGGCCGACCCGGCCGCCGACCTGAGCCGGGAGGCGTCATGACGCTGCACGCCACGGGGATCGTCGCCGGGTACGGCGAGCGCACCGTGCTCGCCGGGGTGGACCTGACCGTCGAGCCGGGCCGGATCACCGGCCTGCACGGCCCGTCGGGCAGCGGGAAGTCGACCCTGGCCAAAGTGCTCGCCCTGCTCCATCCGCGCACCGGCGGCACCGTCACCGTCGACGGCGACGCGGTGCCCGGATCGGGCTACCGCGCCCCGGCCGCGCTGCGGCGGCAGGTCGGCCTGGTGTTCCAGTCCCCCCGCGCGGCCACCGATCCGCGGTGGACCCTGCGGCAGATCATCGCCGAACCGCTGCGCGGCGGCCGGCGGGCCCGGCCGGGATCGGACGTCGCCGCGCTGGCCGCCCGGTTCCGGCTGACCGACGATCTACTCGCCCGGTACCCGCATCAGGTGTCCGACGGCCAGCTGCAGCGGGCCTGCCTGGCCCGCGCGGTGGCGCTCGACCCGCGCTACCTGATCTGCGACGAGGCAACCGCCATGCTCGACCCGTCCACCACCGCGACCATCGCCCACCTGGTGCGGGAGCTGGCCTCGGCCGGGACGGGAGTACTGGCCGTGTCCCACGACCGGACCCTGCTGCGGCACTGGGCGGACGACACGTACGACATCGCCGACCTGTCCTGAACCCGGCGGCCGGCGGGCCGACCCCGCCGTTCGCCGTTCGTCGGCCGGTGGTCAGCCATGCGTGGGCTCGTGCCGCCGGTCGGCGACCACTCGCGGGCGCGGGCGGACTTGCCCCTGTCCCTCAGGCCGCGCCGAGCACGCAGTCACCGCAGACCGCCGCGGTCGACCCGGCCAGGCGGTAGATCAGGCAGCAGCTGCGCCGGCGAAAACCCGGCCCGGCCCGCAATGCGCCGCCCTCCACCCGGCGGTCGGCCAGCAGGGCGTCGGCGGCATCCCGGGCGGCGGCGGCCAGCTCGGGACGGGCGGCACCGACCAGACCGGCCGCGCTGACGGCCGCGGAGGCCGCGTTGCCCCACAGCACCCGGGGGCTGACCGAGTAGGCGGCCAGGCAGGCGTCGGTGATGGCCTCGACGGCCGATCCGGGCAGCCGCAACGCATCGCTGGCGTGCCCGCCGGCCGCTGCGGGCACCGGCTCGGGCCTAGGCCCCGACCCCGGCCGGGCCACGGAGAGCGGGTACGGCCCGCCCAGCTCGTCCCGCCACCACATCCCCGCCGCGGTCAGCGGCAGCGTGCTGCCGAGGGCGGCCGCACCGACCGCCGGCGCGATCAGCCGGGCCACCAACCCGAGGTGGGCCACCGAGACGGCCACCCGCAGCTCGATCCGATCCGGTGATCGCCCACCGCCCGCCGCCAGGGCCTGGCGCACCCGCCGCACACGCGCATCGAGCGCCGGCCCGGGGCCGGTCAGGTCGGTCAACGACCGCCAGCCGGCGGGCGGGGCCGCGCCGGAGGGATGCCGGTCGATCGCGAAGAACGGGCCGAGGTCGGCCAGCGGGGCCGGGTGATCGCTCCGACCGGGCGGGGGCGTCGACGGGACCGGCGCGCTCACCGGGCCAGTGTGGCATGCCCGCCGATCGGGACCCCGACCCCGACGAGTCGCTCACCCTCGGTCAACCCAACCTGTGATTTCGGCATGACTTCACCCAACTCGGCCAACGGCGACCATCACGGTACGTCTACCACCGCCCGGCGAACGATAACCCGATCGGAGACGACCGATGACCGATAACACTGCCCGACGCCAACCCCGCGTGGTGGGATCCAACGATTCCGCCCACGCCACCGCCCTGCTGAAGATCGGCGCACCCATCGCCTGCCCGACCTGCGGCTCGTTCACCGAACCGACCGAACGTGGCTGGCGCTGCACCAAGTCCACCTGCGTGTTCGCGAGCTGACGAACACGACAACACCGACAACACCGCAACACCGACGAAGGCGCCGCCGGATCCGATCCGGCGGCGCCTTCGTCATGTCCGGGGGCCGATCCTATTTCCGGGGTCGTCCCCGAGTGGCTCAGTCCCGGGTGAGCTTGCGGTGCGTCACCCGGTGCGGCCGGGCCGCGTCGGCGCCCAGCCGGGAGACCTTGTTCTTCTCATAGTCGGAAAAGTTGCCCTCGAAGAAGTACCACTGGGCCGGGTCGTCGTCGGTGCCCTCCCACGCCAGGATGTGCGTGCACGTCCGATCCAGGAACCAGCGATCGTGCGAGATGACCACGGCGCAGCCGGGGAACTGCTCCAGCGCGTTCTCCAGCGAGCCCAGGGTCTCCACGTCCAGGTCGTTGGTCGGCTCGTCGAGCAGCAGCACGTTGCCACCGACCTTGAGGGTCAGCGCCAGGTTCAGCCGGTTCCGCTCACCGCCGGACAGCACCCCGGACGGCTTCTGCTGGTCCGGCCCCTTGAACCCGAAGGCGGACACGTAGGCCCGGGACGGCATCTCGACGTGGCCGACCTTGATGTAGTCCAGCCCGTCGGAGACGACCTCCCAGACGTTCTTCTTCGGGTCCAGGCCACCGCGGCTCTGGTCGACGTAGGACAGCTTGACCGTGTCGCCGACCTTGACGGTCCCCGCGTCCGGCTCTTCCAGCCCGACGATCGTCTTGAACAGGGTGGTCTTGCCGACCCCGTTGGGGCCGATGACGCCGACGATGCCGTTGCGCGGCAGGGTGAACGACAGCCCGTCGATCAGCACCCGGTCGTCGAAGCCCTTCCGCAGGTTGCCCACCTCAACGACGATCGAGCCCAGCCGCGGGCCCGGCGGGATCTGGATCTCCTCGAAGTCGAGCTTGCGGGTGCGCTCGGCCTCGGCCGCCATTTCCTCGTACCGCTGCAGGCGGGCGCGGGACTTGGCCTGCCGGGCCTTGGCCCCGGACCGGACCCAGGCCAGCTCCTCCTTCAGGCGCTTGGCCAGCTTGGCGTCCTTGCGGCCCTCCACCTGCAGCCGCTCGCCCTTCTTCTCCAGGTAGGTGGAGTAGTTGCCCTCGTACGGGATCAGCCGGCCGCGGTCCACCTCGGCGATCCACTGCGCGACGTTGTCCAGGAAGTACCGGTCGTGGGTGACGGCCAGCACCGCCCCCTCGTAGGAGGACAGGAACTGCTCGAGCCAGAGCACCGACTCGGCGTCCAGATGGTTGGTGGGCTCGTCGAGCAACAGCAGGTCGGGGGCCTGCAGCAGCAGCTTGCAGAGCGCGACCCGGCGCCGTTCACCACCGGAGAGGAAGTCCACCGCGGAGTCGCCGGGCGGGCAGCGCAGCGCGTCCATCGCCTGGTCGAGCTTGGCCTCCAGGTCCCAGCCGCCGGCGTGGTCGATCTCCTCGATCAGCTCGCCCATCTCGGCCATGAGCTTCTCGTTCTCGTAGTCGGTCTCCGCGAGCTTGGCGACCTCCTCGTACCTGGCCAGTTTCAGGTTCAGCTCGCCGAACGCGGACTGGATGTTCTCCAGGACCGTCTTGGACTCATCCAGTGGCGGTTCCTGCTGCAGCATGCCGACGCTGAAGCCCGGGGTGAGGAACGCCTCGCCGTTGCTGGGGGTGTCCAGCCCGGCCATGATGCGCAGGATCGTCGACTTGCCGGCGCCGTTCGGGCCGACCACGCCGATCTTCGCGCCCGGGTAGAACGACATCGTGACGTCATCGAGGATGACCTTGTCGCCCACGGCCTTGCGGGCCTTCTTCATGGTGTAGATAAATTCGGGCACTTCAGGCCATTCCTCTCAAACGCAACCTTGCCGACGATCCCGGCATCGGTCGCCGCGCAATCCCCCGGCCGCAGGAGCCGCGGCCCGCGGTGCGACGCCGCCCTACAGTGTGCCGGACTCGATGGGGTGGTCACGCCCGTCGGGAGAGCGAGATCGCCGACCGGGCCTGTTTCGGGCCCGTAGATGGAGGGCACACTGTCTCAAAGGTAAAGAGATGGTCAAGGAGGTGGCGTGCGCGCGGCATCGCAGGCCCCGACGGGCGGGATCGTCACCCTCCCCGCGTTGCCTCCGCCACCGTCCGCCGACTACGACTCACCGACGGTCCGCGCGAGAATCCGCGACGAGCGGGCCCGGCGTCGGGCGCGCTGGCGTCGCGCATGGTGGCTCCCGCCGGCCGCCGTCGGGCTCTTCTTCTGCTGCCTGTGGGGACTGCTGCGGGTGGACCAGTACGTCGCCGACCGGTTCTTCTGGCCGAGCAGCGGCGCGCAGTTCGTGGAGGTCGGACCCGTCCCGGCCGATCCCGATTCGACCGGCGGCACGATCGTCGTGGTCACCGGCGGGCTCAATCGCAAGAGCGGCACCGGCCCGGCACTGGCCCTGATGCCCGCCCTGTCCGCCGATCACGCCCGGGTATTCAGCCTTGTCTACGGAAACGGCATCAGCGACAACGACGTCGATGACAAGTTCTTCGGGCTGGTCGACCGGGTACGGCCCGACCGGGTCGACTTCTTCGGCAGCAGCATGGGCGGCGACGTCGCGCTCCGGCTGGCCGCGCACCTGCAGCGGATGCGTTCGGAGCCCCACCCGGAGCCCGCCGGGAACGCCGACCTCCGGCCGGCCGGGCTCCGTCCGGACACCCGCCCGCTGCCTGCCCAGGTCCGCGCCGAGCGCTCGGGGAACCCCCGTGCACCCACCGGGTTCGCCCGCTGGACGACCCCGTCCGCGCCGGCCGCGGGCGCCGACCGGCCGACCTCGCCACGCCTGGGCGTCATCTACCTGGACTGCACCCCGCTCGGTGCCACCGACGTCCGCGACGTGGGGCGCACCCGGGCGGACGCGGTGACGGCGCTGTCCGAGGCGCTGCACACCGACGGCGGCGTCGGGGTGCGGATGCTCGCGGAGGTGCTGGGGCAACAACCGCAGTGGTCGACCGGTGTGTTCCCGTTCCTGGACGTCCGCTGGCCCGACCTGACCTACAAGGTCGATCAGGTCTGGCGCGAGAAGATCGCCGGCCCGGGCGTGTCGACCCAGCTCGTCAAGGACCAGTACGGCGTCATCCGGCGGATGGACATCGGCGCCGTGGCCGCCGATCTCGGTCCCGGCGCGCGCATCGTCTATTTCCGCCCCGAGGTGGCCGCGGACGACCGGGTGGTCCGGGTGGGCGCCGCCGAGAAGACCCTGCGCGATCTGGCCCGGGACCTGGGGCTGGACGTCCGGATCGCCCCGATTCCCGGCGGGCATCATGCCGGTGCGGAGAGCAATGGCCCGGCCTACCTTTCCGTTTTCGAGTCGGTCCGGGCCAGCCATGCGAGCTGACCGGCTCATTCCCGGACGGCATTGTTGCGCCATTGTTTCGACGGCATTTCGGTATTCTCGTATCCCGACCTTTCGGGCTGTCGCGGCCGGCCGGCGATGATCGCCGGACTGTGATCTTCGACCTCGTACCGCGCTGGCACTCAGTATTTCGGCACGTCAGAGCAGTTGTGCCGGCCAACCACCCGTCGCCGGCGACGACGGTCCGAGATATATCGGCGTCCAGCTGCGATATATCTTGCTTCGCCGGAACCGGCGTTGGATGCTGTTCCCATCGAATTTGCCAGAAGTTCCCCTGGTGGCCAATCCGGACGGCCATCGGCAAATCGGCAGACACATCGCGCGCTGTGTCGATGTCCTTCCCGGTGTTTCCCCCGCCACCGAGCCCGTAGCCGTGCCCGGCCCAGATGTCGATCGGTAGGAGCAGCAAGCATGACCGACAAGCAGGTGACCGCCAGCCCCGCCCCGGGTGCGCCCGGTTCCCCAGAGCACCACCATCTGTCCATGCATGACATCACCCCCGAGCACCCGGCCGGCGCCGGGGTGATCAAGCCCGGTTACGACGACCGGCTCACCAACGAGGACCTCGCCCCGCTGCGCAAGCAGACCTGGGGTTCCTACAACTTCTTCGCCTTCTGGATGTCCGATGTGCACAGCGTCGGCGGGTACGTCACCGCCGGCAGTCTCTTCGCCCTGGGCCTGGCCGCCTGGCAGGTGCTGGTGGCGCTGCTCGTCGGGATCACCATCGTCTACTTCCTGTGCAACCTGGTGGCCCGGCCGTCGCAGGCCACCGGCACGCCGTACCCGGTCGCGTCCCGCATCTCCTTCGGTGTGCTGGGCGCCAATATCCCGGCCATCATCCGCGGCCTGATCGCCGTCGCCTGGTACGGCATCCAGACCTACCTCGCCTCGGTGGCCCTGGTGTTGCTGGCCATCAAGCTCTGGCCCGGGCTGGCGCCGTACGCCGAGACCGCGCAGTACGGCTTCGCCGGCCTGTCCCTGCTCGGCTGGATCGGCTTCATGATCATGTGGGTGGCGCAGGCCGTCGTCTTCTGGCGGGGCATGGAGGCCATCCGCAAGTTCATCGACTTCTGCGGACCGGCCGTGTACGTCGTGATGTTCGCCCTGGCCATCTACCTGGTCGCCGCCGCCGGGTGGGACAACATCGACTTCAACCTGGCCGAGGGCGGCCTGACGCTGACCGGGTGGGCCGTCATTCCGGTGCTGCTGTCGGCAATCGCCCTCGTCGTCTCCTACTTCTCCGGGCCGATGCTGAACTACGGCGACTTCGCCCGGTACGGCAAGTCATTCAAGGCGGTCAAGAAGGGCAACTTCCTGGGCCTGCCGGTCAACTTCCTGGTCTTCTCGCTGCTGGTGGTCGTCACCGCGGCGGCCACCCGGCCGGCGCCGGGGTGATCAAGCCCGGTTACGACGACCGGCTCACCAACGAGGACCTCGCCCCGCTGCGCAAGCAGACCTGGGGTTCCTACAACT
>NZ_JBGAKE010000022.1:0-101017 GCF_044224575.1 Nakamurella sp. | reverse complement strand
GCGCGGACCAGGTCCCGGGCGAGCGGCGCCGGGATCGGCCCGACCCCGACGACGTGGGCGGGCTCGTCGTCCGCGTCGGCCAGGGTCCGGTCGGTCATCACCAGATGCACCTCGACCCCGGGCACCATCGGTGCCCCCTCGGCCGGCCTCAGTACCCGGTCCACCAGGGCGTCGGCCATGATCTGACCTTTGGAGCGGTGCTCGTCCCCGTCGCCCGCACCGGTCATCGCGGTGCGGTGCAACTCCCCGAACACCGCTACGCCCTGCTTCATCGGCAGCAGCGCCGTCACGTACGTCATGCAGTCCGGCGCCGGCCGGATACTGACCCGCCGGTCCACCGCCGCCTTCGCCGCCCGCTCCGCCGCACCGTGCGGATCGAGCCGCTGCGCCCACCCCCGGGCCTCCCGCTCGGTCCGCGCATCACCCCACCCGGCCAACTCGCTCGCGATCGCCGCATCGATCTGTGCGCGGTGCTCCACCGACAGGTGCGCGGTTTCCCGAGCAATAATCGTGGCCCGCCACTCACTGGCCTCACCGGCCGCCAGCACGGCCAGCACCCCGGGCATCTCCCGCACCAGGGTGCGAGCCAACCCGACATGCCGGTTCCCTTTGTGCGCGCTGTCCCGCCGGGCCAACCCGACCTGCCCACACACCGACCGGCTGATCTCTCCCGGCTTCGAACCCGCCGCCACCAACAACGCCCGCTGCGACCCGGCAAACGCGTCCGTCACCTGCGCCTGCCGGGCGAACGCTGCCGACTTCACCCGTTCCAACGCGGTCAGCTCATCGATCCGCTCCGGATCGGTCAACCCGTCCAGGCCCGCCGCGGCCAGCGCCGCGAGGAACACGGCAGCGGCCTCGAGGATCGACGACATACGTTCGATTCTATCGCAGAGACCGCTTCATAGCCAGAATATTGGCACCTAGATACACAGATTTCGAACATGAGCGCGAACGGGAGATCTTGCTGGACGAGGGCATTTCTGTACCAGCCCGCGAAGGTGGGCCCGGGGCGAATCGGAACCAGAGGCTGCCGGGAGAAGCTCACATGCCGGCGACTGTCCGCCCGGGCGTACTCGCCCAGCGACTCTCGTTGAGTCGGCGGCTAGAGCCTGTCGACTAATTCGTTCGTAGGTGGATGAGGGTGGCGGCGAGAGTGATGCCGCCGAGGTAGGTCAGGGCGTGCTTGTCGTGCCGGGTGGCGATGCCCCGCCACTGCTTGAGCCGGAGAAATCCGCGTTCGAAGGTGTTCCGCAGGCGTAGATCTTGGGATCGAACGCGGGTGGCCGACCGCCGGCGGAACCCTTGGCCTTTCGCCGCTCCTTCTGGTCTGTGCGTTCCGGGATGGTGTGCGGGACTCGCCTGTTTCGCAGTTCCTTTCGACTGTTCGGGTGGGAGAAGGCCTTGTCCGCCAGCAGCCGGAACCGGTGCCGACGGCGGGGCAGTCGCTGGTTCTCGTGGAGGTCCAGCAGCGGTTGAAGTTGCGGGTTGTCACCTGCCTGCCCGGGCGTGAGTGATGACCGTCACTGGGTGGGTACCTGCGTCGGTCAGCGTGTGGATCTTGGTGCTCAACCCGCCCCGAGACCGGCCCAGGGCATGATCAACAGGCTCAATGGGCGAATTCGTGTAGTTCGACCTGCCCCCCTGTGGTGTCCGGGAGCTTCGACAGGTCCTCCGGAACAGCGCTGGTCTTGCGGGCTCCGGCGGCGTGTTGGTGCGCGCGGACCACGGTGGAATCGATCGAGAGGATGCGGTCGAGTTCCTCGCTGGCACTGACGCCGAACAGTCCTGCTGACCGGGCGGCGTCGAAGAGCTTCTGGTAGGTCCCGTCGTTCGACCAGCGGAAATGCCATTTCCATACGGTCTGCCAGGGACCGAACTCGTCCGGGAGGTCTCGCCATGGGGACCCCGTGCGGTACCGCCAGGCGATACCTTCTAAGGCTGTTCGGTGACACGCCCACGGCCGGCCCCGGCGGCCCGTCGAGGACGGCAGCACGGGCTCGACGATCGTCCAGAAGTCGTCTGTGAAGACACCATCGCGAACCATTTCAAGGTCATCTGTCAGCCAAGCGCTCCTGATAGGGAGACACGCTCTAGGCTCACTGCCGCTCCCGGATGATCCGGGCCACTACCCGGTTCAACGCCTGCGCCACCACCCGCACCGAGCGGCGGCGCAGGTTCTCCGGGCGGGTCAGCAGATCGATGGTGCGGCTGGCGCCGATCCCGGTCAGCGGGCGCAGCACGATCGTGTCCGGCGCGGCCAGCGGCGAGGTGTAGCGGGGGACCAGTCCGATGGCGTGGCCGGCGGCGACGATCGAATTGAGCGTGCCGTAGTCGTTGATCCGGTGGACCACGGTGAGCTGCCGGCCGGCCACCGCGGCCACCGCGTCGAGCAGGTCGTCGGGGGAGTAGCCGCCGCGGGTGGTGACCCAGCGCTCGCCGGCCACCTGTTCGGCGGTCAGCTCGGCACAGCCGGCGAGCGGATGGCCGACCGGCAGGGCCACGTCCAGCGGCTCGCGGACCAGGGTGATGGTGCGCAAGCCGGCCGCCGGCCAGGCCGAGCTGTAGTCCAGCCGGTGCGCGATCACCAGGTCGTACCGGGCGGTCAGCCCGGGGAAGTCCTGCCGGGGCACGTCCTCGTCGGTCAGCCGGACGTCGGGCGCCGTCGGCAACCGGGCCAGCTCCTGCAGCAGTAGCCCGAACATGGACTGCCCGGCGCTGTGGAAGCCGGACACCGAGACGGTGCCGCCGGCCGACTGCTCGAACGTCTCGACCGCGGTGCGGGCGGCCGCCATCGCATCGATCACCTCGGCGCCCGCGTCGGCCAGCACCTGGCCGGCGTCGGTCAGTGCCAGGGTCCGACCACTCTTCTGGGTGAGCGGCGTGCTGAAGCTGCGCTGCAGTGCGGTCAGGTGCTGGGAGACCGCGGACGGCGAGACGTTGAGCACCTTGGCGACGGCCGAAACACTGCCCAGGGCGCCGAGTTCGCGCAGGATCTGTAGCTGATGCACGTCCATATGGGAAACCTATCGGTGAAGCATGTGCTAAAGCAATGCCGAAGAAAGAGCCGGTTGCTCTTCATGGTTGTCGGGCCATCTACTTGTCCACATGAAGGCACTGTTCAAAGCCGAACGGGCACCGGGGTTCGAACTCACCGAGCGTCCCGACCCCACCGCCGGACCCGGCGACGTCATCGTCCGCGTCCTGCGCACCGGCATCTGCGGCACCGACCTGCACATCCAACGCTGGGACGCCTGGGCCGATTCAATGGTCCGCGCCCCCCTGATCCCGGGCCACGAGTTCTTCGGTGAGGTGGTCGAGACCGGTTCCGACGTGCGCGATGTCGTCGTCGGTGACCGGGTATCCGGCGAGGGCCACATCGTCTGCGGCTCCTGCCGCAACTGCCGGGCCGGACGGGGGCACATGTGCATCCGCACGATCAGCGTCGGCGTCCAGCGTGACGGGGCGTTCGCCGAGTACGTCGCCGTCCCGGCGAGCAACGTCTGGGTGCATCACGCGCACATCGACCCCGATCTCGGCGCCATCTTCGACCCGTTCGGCAACGCCGTGCACACCGCCCTGTCCTTCCCGCTGGTCGGCGAGGATGTGCTCGTCAGCGGGTGCGGCCCGATCGGGCTGATGGCCATCGCGGTGGCCCGGCACGCCGGCGCCCGGTTCGTGGTGGCCACCGACGTCAGCGCCGCCCGGCTCGACCTGGCTCGCAAGATGGGCGCCAACGAGGTGGTCGACGTGGCCCACCAGCCGATCTCCGACGCGCAGCGCTCGCTGGGCATGCGCGAGGGTTTCGACGTCGGCTTCGAGATGAGCGGCGCCCCGGCCGCCCTGCAGTCGATGATCGAGAACCTCAATCACGGTGGCCGGGTGGCCATCCTCGGCCTGCCCGCGCAGCCGTTCGCGATCGACTGGGGCAAGGTCGTCACGCACATGCTCACCCTCAAGGGCATCTACGGGCGCGAGATGTACGAGACGTGGAACGCCATGGGCGCCATGATCCAGTCCAGCCCGGCGCTGCGCGAGGCGATCACCTCGGTGATCACCCACCGCCTCCCGGCCCGCGACTGGGAGCAGGGATTCGCCGCCGCGGCCGCCGCCGGCACCGGCAAGATCGTCCTCGACTGGTCGGAGGTCTGACCCATGTACGGAGCACTGCAGCAGCACATCACCGCCGAACTCGACGGCATCCGTGAGGCCGGCCTGACCAAGCGGGAGCGGTCGATCACCGGCCCGCAGGGCACCGAGATCGTCGCCGACGGTCAGTCGGTGCTGAACTTCTGCGCCAACAACTACCTCGGCCTGGCCGACGACCCCCGGCTCCTGGCCGCCGCCCACGCGTCACTCGACGAGTGGGGCTACGGGTTGGCCAGCGTCCGATTCATCTGCGGCACGCAGGCGCAGCACCGGGAGCTGGAGCGCCGGCTGGCCGGCTTCCTGGGCACCCAGGAGGCCATCCTGTTCCCGTCCTGCTTCGACGCCAACGGCGGCGTTTTCGAAACCCTTTTCGGGGCCGAGGATGCCATCATCTCCGACGCGCTGAACCACGCCTCGATCATCGACGGCATCCGGTTGTCCAAGGCCCGCCGGTTGCGCTACCGCAACCGCGACATGGCCGACCTGGAGCAGCAGCTGCTCGCCGCGCAGGACGCCCGGTTCCGGATCGTGGTCACCGACGGTGTTTTCTCGATGGACGGCTACATCGCCCCGCTGGCGCAGATCTGCGACCTGGCCGAGCGGTACGACGCGCTGGTCTTCGTCGACGACTCGCACGCCGTCGGGTTCATCGGCGAGAACGGCCGGGGCACCCCCGAGCTGTGCGGCGTGCAGGACCGGGTCGACATCTACACCGGCACGTTCGGCAAGGCCCTGGGCGGCGCCTCCGGCGGCTACGTCGCCGCGCACGCCGAGATCGTCGAGCTGCTGCGGCAGCGGGCCCGGCCGTACCTGTTCTCCAACACCCTGGCCCCGGCCATGGTCGCCGGCACGCTGGCCGCGCTTGACCTGGTCGCCGGCTCCAACGAGCTGCGCAAGCGACTGCAGGAGAACGCCGCCCAGTTCCGCACTGCGATGACCGCGCACGGCTTCGACCTGCTGCCCGGCGAGCACCCGATCGTGCCGGTGATGTTCGGCGACGCCGCGTTGACCGCCCGGATCGCCGACGAGATGCAGCGCCAGGGCATCTATGTCACCGCGTTCAGCTTCCCGGTGGTGCCGCGTGGAGCGGCCCGCATCCGGGTACAGCTGTCGGCCGCGCACACCCCCGAGCAGATCGACCGGTGCGTCGCGGCCTTCGTCGCCGCCCGCGAGCTGGCCGTCTGACCCCGCCGCGCCGACAGCACTGCACCCGGATCCCGACCCACCCGAACGGCGAGGCGATGAACGACGCGGCGATGCACGTCCTGCGGGTCACCGACCTGTCGGGCGTGCTGGCCAACGCCCTGCTGGGCGGGGTACTCGCCCGGTCCCGCGGGTTCGACCTGATCGGCTTTGCCGTCCTGGCGGTGGTGTCCGGTCTCGGCGGCGGCATCATCCGCGACATCCTGCTGCAGAAGGGCACTCCGGTCGCCCTGGTCGACCACACCTACGTGCTCACCGCGCTGGTCGGCGCCGCGGTGGCCTTTCTGGTGCCGATCCGCGGCCGGGCCTGGGAACGGTCGTTCCCGGTGCTCGACGCCCTGGCCCTGGGCTGCTGGGCCGCGGTCGGCGCGCAGAAGGCGTTGAGCCTGGGCCTGGAATGGCCCGCCGCGATCGCCCTCGGCGCGATCACGGCAGCCGGTGGCGGGGTCGTCCGGGACGTGCTGCTGCGCCAGGTGCCGGCCATCTTCGGCGGCAACACCCTCTTCGTCACCCCGGCGCTGCTGGCCGCGGCGACCATGGTGCTGTTCCACCTCGCCGGTCAGGTCACCGCCGGCCTGCTGGTCGCCACCGGGGTCGGAGCCGGCCTGACCCTGCTGTCCCACCATCAGGGGTGGCGGCTGCCCGCCCCACCCGCCTGGTCCGCCCCGGTCCGGTTCGGCCGGTCCCGCCCGGACGGTCGCGCCCGCGACGAGGGCTGACCCGCCCGGTCCGGCCCGTCCGCCGTCTCGTCGACCCTCCAACGATCTCCCCCGCTTCGCTCTGCTGGGCCGTGCCCTACCCCGCTCGGCCCTGTGTGCTGCCCCGCCCGGACCCGGGCGGGCCCCCATCCCGAAAGGCGCTCCGATGCCCCACTCCGCGGCCGAAGAAGCCCGCTCCGTCGCCGAACACGTCAATCATCCCGGGCCGGACGATCCGGTCCTGAAGGAAGAGTTCGTCGCCGAGAACGCCGGCTATCACAAGAGTCTGACCAAGCGGCAGATCCAGATGATCGGCATCGGCGGCGCGATCGGCACCGGCCTGTTCCTGGGTGCCGGCGGCCGGCTGCACACCGCCGGCCCGGGCCTGGTCCTGGTCTACGCGGTCTGCGGGTTCTTCGCCTTCCTGATCATGCGGGCGCTGGGCGAGCTGATCCTGCACCGCCCGTCCTCGGGTTCGTTCGTCTCCTACGCCCGCGAGTTCTTCGGTGAGAAGGCGGCTTTCGCCGTCGGCTGGCTCTACTGGCTGAACTGGGCGGTCATCGCCGTCGTCGACACCACCGCGGTGGCCCTCTACATGAACTTCTTCAAGAAGTACATCGCGGCCATGGGTGCGGTGCCGCAATGGTTGTGGGCGCTGCTGGCGCTGATCCTGGTCGTCGGGATGAACCTCATCTCGGTGAAGGTGTTCGGCGAGATGGAGTTCTGGTTCGCGCTGATCAAGGTCGTCGCGCTGGTCGCCTTCCTGCTCATCGGCACCTACTTCGTCATCTTCGGCACCCCGCTCGAAGGGCACGACCCCGGCTTCAGCCTCATCTCGGACAACGGTGGCTGGTTCCCCAACGGCATCCTGCCGCTGCTGATCGTCACCCAGGGCGTCGTCTTCGCCTACGGCTCGATCGAGCTCGTCGGCACCGCCGCCGGTGAGACCAAGAACCCCGAGAAGGTCATGCCGCGCACCATCAACGCGGTCATCTTCCGGATCGCCATCTTCTACGTCGGCTCGGTCCTGCTGCTCTCGCTGCTGCTTCCGTACACCGCCTACCAGGCCGGTGAGAGCCCGTTCGTCACCTTCTTCGGTTCGATCGGCGTCCAGGGCGTTGACGCGATCATGAACCTGGTCGTGTTGACCGCCGCGCTGTCCTCGCTCAACGCCGGCATGTACTCCACCGGGCGCATCGTGCACTCGCTGGCCGCGGCCGGCAGCGCCCCCCGCTGGACCGGCAAGATGACCAAGTCGGGCGTGCCGTTCGGCGGCATCCTGCTCACCGGTGTGGTCGCCCTGCTGGGCGTCGGGCTCAACGCGATCGTCCCCGAGCAGGCCTTCGAGATCGTGCTCAACGTCTGCTCGCTGTGCCTGATCGCCGCGTGGATGGCGATCGTCGCCTGCCAGCTGCGGCTATGGCAGTGGGCGCGGCAGGGCAAGCTGCAGCGGCCGTCGTTCAAGATGTTCGGCGCGCCCTACACCGGCCTGCTCACCGCACTGTTCCTGGTCGGCATCCTCGTGCTCATCGCCCTGGACTACCCGGTCGGCACCGCGACGTGCGGACTGTTCCTGCTGGTCATCCCCGTGCTCATCGGGGGTTGGTTCCTGGTCCGCAAGCGCGTGCTGGCGCTGGCCGCCGAACGTTCCGAGCACGCGTCGGCATCGACGGCCGGGGGCGACGGCCCGACGACGACGACCGTCGGCTGACCATGTCCGGCGTCGCGGCGGGGGAGTGGACCGGGCTACCGGCGCCACTCACCGACCACTGGGACTGGCAGGCCGACGCGGCCTGCCGGGGGATGGACAGCGACCTGTTCTTCCATCCGCCGAACGAGCGGGCCCGCGGCCGCCGGCGACGGGTCGCCGCCGCCCGGGCAGTCTGCCAGAGTTGCCCGGTGATCCGATCCTGCCTGGCGCATGCCCTGGCCGCCCCCGAGCCGTACGGCATCTGGGGCGGCCTGTCCGAGGAGGACCGGGCCGAACGGCTCGGCCGGGCCTCGCTGCGCTACCCGGCCCGCCGGGCCGACCCGGTGCCGACCGGACCCTGACGCACCCGACCCCACTCCCGCCCGCCCTGCCCACCCTGACCACCCCTGCCCGAGGAGACTGTCCCCATGATCAGCGTTTTCGACTTGTTCAGCGTGGGGATCGGTCCGTCCAGCTCACACACCGTCGGTCCGATGCGGGCCGCGCTGATGTTCACCGATGAGCTGGCGCAGGCCGGGACCGAGCCGGTGCGGGTGCGGGTGGAACTGTTCGGCTCGTTGGGGGCGACCGGGCACGGGCACGGCACGGTGAAGGCGGTCATCCTCGGGTTACTGGGCTACGCGCCGGAAACGGTCGACCCGCGGGCCACCGGCGCCGCGGTGCAGACCGTCTACGACAGCCGCACCCTGCGGTTGCCCACGGGCACGGTCATCGACTTCGACCCGGACACCGACATCGTGCTGCACCGGCGCAAGCGGTTGGACTTCCACACCAACGGGATGCGGTTGTTCGCGGACGGTGCCGATGGTACGGAAATGCTGGTGCGGACGTACTTCTCGGTCGGCGGCGGATTCGTGCTCGGGGAGGACGAGGCCGGCCGGCCGGCGGTGGTCGCCGATGCCACGCCGGTGCCGTACCCGTTCCGCACCGGGTCGGAACTGTTGGCGCACACCCTGGCGACCGGTCAATCGATCAGCTGGGTGATGCTGCAGAACGAGCTGGTGCTGCGCAGTGAGGAGCAGATCCGGGCCGGGTTGCTCGAGATCTGGGCCGTCATGCAGGAGTGCGTGGACAACGGCGTCCGGGAGACCGGGGTGCTGCCCGGCGGGCTGAAGGTGCGCCGCCGCGCGCACACCCTGCACGAGCAGCTGATGGGGGCCGGCGAGTCGGCCGATCCGTTGCACGCGATGGAATGGATCACGCTGTTCGCGTTGGCGGTCAACGAGGAGAACGCGGCCGGCGGCCGGGTGGTGACGGCGCCGACCAACGGCGCGGCCGGGATCGTGCCGGCCGTGCTGCACTACTGGACCCGGTTCGTCGCCGGCCCGTCCGAGGCCGAGCAGGCCGACGGGGTCGTCCGGTTCCTGCTGGCCGCGGCCGCCATCGGCATCCTGTTCAAGGAGGGCGCCTCCATCTCGGGTGCGGAGGTCGGCTGCCAGGGCGAGGTCGGCTCGGCATGCTCCATGGCGGCGGGCGGGCTGGCCGAGGTGCTGGGCGGCACACCGGCGCACGTGGAGAACGCCGCCGAGATCGGGATCGAGCACAACCTGGGCCTGACCTGCGATCCGGTGGGCGGACTGGTGCAGATCCCGTGCATCGAGCGGAACGCGGTCGCCTCGGTCAAGGCGGTGACGGCGGCGCGGATGGCCATCCTGGGCGACGGTCAACACCATGTCTCGCTGGACAAGGCGATCAAGACCATGCGCGAGACCGGTGCGGACATGAGCGTCAAGTACAAGGAGACCGCCCGCGGGGGCCTGGCCCTGCACGTCATCCCGGTCAACATCGTCGAGTGCTGACCGGGCGGCGATGCCGGTGACGCGACGCCCGGCGGCCCGACCGAGACGACCGGTCGCCGGTGAATTCAGGCCGAGCTTGCCGTCGTCGACCGGCCCGACATCGCCGTGACCGGCACCGGTATCGGAAGCGGCCCCAGGCTGTTCCGGCGGGCCGCGGCCGGGTAACGCAGGTTCCCCACCCCCAGGATGGCCGCCCGTTCGTCCTCGGACAGGCCACCCCAGATCCCGTAGGGCTCCCGGGTTTGCAGGGCGTGCCGGCGACATTCCTCGAGGACCGGGCAGCCATGGCAGATTGCCTTCGCCTGCTCGATGCGCCGCTGCTTCTGCCCTTTTCGTTCGCGAGCCGGGTGAAAGAACAGCTCCACCTCCATGCCGCGACAGGTCGCCGCCAACTGCCAGTTCCACTCCTCGGCGACGGGCACCGGCAGTTGCGCAGGGCGGTTGATCATGCTGTCACCGGGTGAAGCGGGTCGGCCGGAGCGTTCCGTTCGGGTCAATGCGGCCGGTGCGGGGAGGGCCGCTTCGCACCTGGTCATCGCCATGGAGGTCCATCCTGATGTGTTCGGTCGGTTGGTTGTCTCGGGATTCCGCGCAGCGGGGTCTCGAAGGTGCCGAGCCCGTCGAGGGGCCACTTCTGGTCGTTCCGGGGTGGTGGGAACGGCGGGAAGTGGCCCCTCGATCAGGGGTTCAGCGGACGATGAGGACGGACAGGGTGCGGGGGCCGTGGACGCCTTCGACGCGTTCGAGTTCGATGTCGCTGGTGGCGGAGGGGCCGGCGATCATGGTGAGGGGTCGGGTGGGGTCGAGGCGGTTGATGGCTTCGGGGACGGTGTGCACGATCTGGTCGGCGTACAGGACGACGAGGTGGGTGTCGGGGATCAGGGTGATGGCGCGGCGGCCTTGGCCGGGTCCGCCGTCGAGGGTGATGGTGCCGGAGAGGGCGATGGCGACGGTGGCGGTGGTGAGGACGGCGTCGATCGAGTCGAGTTCGTTCGGGGTCAGGACGGTGGGGGTGCCGTCGGTGGTGACGGTGCGGGCGGAGCGGGCGGCGGCGGCTTTGAGGTCGGGGTTCAGGTCGGCGGCGACGACGACGGTGCGGGCGTCGGTCAGGGCGGTGTCGATGGCGTCGGCGAGTTCGTCGGTGGTGAC
Source organism: Nakamurella sp. (assembly GCF_044224575.1). Taxonomy (GTDB): domain Bacteria; phylum Actinomycetota; class Actinomycetes; order Mycobacteriales; family Nakamurellaceae; genus Nakamurella. The sequence continues at coordinate 90,308 of NZ_JBGAKE010000022.1, read as the reverse complement.
TTCGCGGACGTGGGCTTTGTAGTCGACGAGCCGGTCGACCATGAGTTCCAGGACGGGGGGGCTGCCGGGTGGGTCGCCGACGCGGATGTAGTCGCGGGGGATCGGTGGTGGTGCGCTGACATCTGCGGCGAGGGCGTCGCGGATGCGGTTCAGGACGGTCTCTCGGCTACTCATGGTGCGTTTCCTTCCACCATTGCCGGAATGTTTGTTTGGGGGGTGCGGGCATGTCTTTGCTGTGGGTCCAGGCGGATCCGGGGAAGGGTAGGTGTTTGATTTTCTTGTCGGGTCCGGCGACGAGGCGGCCGACGGCGAGGCCTTTTTCGACGGCGGCGAACCGTTTCGGGTCGCTCATGATCCAGGGAGGAGGCGTAGGGCAGGGTCGAGTTGACGTCGTCGTGGCCGTGCATGCCGGTCAGTTGCGGGGTCAGGACGGCGCCGATCGGGCCGGGGTAGACCGAGCCGTAGGCGTGGCCGCCGGTGCGTTCGTAGACCGGGCACACGTTGAGGCAGGCGGAGCAGCGGATGCAGTGCAGGGCGGCGCGGCCGATCTGGTCGGCCAGGGCGTTGGTGCGGCCGTTGTCGAGCAGGATGATGTGGAAGTTCTGCGGGCCGTCGCCGTCGGTGACGCCGGTCCATAGGGAGGTGTAGGGGTTCATCCGTTCCCCGGTGGAGGACCGGGGCAGGAGTTGCAGGAACACTTCCAGGTCGGTGAATTCGGGCAGGATCTTCTCGATGCCCATCACGGTGATCAGGGTGTCGGGCAGGGTCACGCACATGCGGCCGTTGCCTTCGGATTCGACGACGCCGATGGTGCCGGTCGCGGCGATGCCGAAGTTGGTGCCGGAGATCGCGACCTTGCTGCGGAGGAATTTGCGGCGTAGGTGTTCCCGGGCGGCCATCGCGAGGCGGCGCGGTTCGTCGGTCAGGTCGGCGGGGGCGCCTTCCATTTCGGCGAGGAAGATGTCGCGGACCTCGGTGCGGTTGCGGTGGATCGCGGGGACGAGGATGTGGGAGGGCTTGTCGTGGCCCAGTTGCACGATCAGTTCGGCCAGGTCGGTCTCGACGGCGGCGATGCCGTTGTCCTCGAGGTATTCGTTGAGGCCGATTTCCTGGGTGGCCATCGATTTGACCTTGATGACTTCGTCGACGCCTTGGGCGCGGACGAGGTCGGTGACGATCCGGTTGGCTTCGTCGGCGTCGGTGGCCCAGTGCACGATGCCGCCGCGGGCGGTCACGTTGGCCTCGAATTGTTCGAGCAGGGCGGGCAGGTTCGACATGACCTGCGTTTTGGTCGCGGCGCCGGCGTCGCGGAGCGCTTCCCAGTCGGGCATTTCGTCGACGACCTGGGCGCGTTTGCTGCGGATGACCGAGGTGGCGTGGGCCAGGTTGCGGCGGAGTTGGTCGTTGGCGAGTTCCTTGCGGGCGGCCTTGGGGAACGGCAGAGTGCCGCGCAGCGGCGACTCCTCCTGCGCGGCGTGCCGTTTCGGGATCCCGAGGAACGTGCTCATGCCGATACCAGCTCTCGGGTGGAGGCCAGGATCTGGGCCAGGTGGATGGTGCGGATGCCGGTGTCCTGCCGGGACAGGCCGCCGCCGATGTTCAGCAGGCAGGACGCGTCGCCGGCGGTGCACCGGTCGGCGCCGGTGCCGGTGATGTTGGTGACCTTGTCGGCGAGCATCGCGGCGGAGGTGCCGGCGTTCTTGATGGAGAAGGTGCCGCCGAAGCCGCAGCATTGGTCGGCGCCGGGCAACTCGACCAGGTCGATGCCCTGGACCGCCCGCAGGAGTTGGAGGGGTTTGTCGCCGACGCGCAGCATCCGCAGGGAGTGGCAGGTCGGGTGGTAGGTGACGCGGTGCGGGTAGTACGCGCCGACGTCGGTCACGCCGAGCACGTCGACGAGCAGTTCGGACAGTTCGTAGGTGCGGCCGGCCAGGGCGGTGGCCCGGTCGGCCAGGGCGGTGTCGCCGGCGCGGCGGGCGACCATGGCCTGTTGGTGGCGGACCGAGCCGACACAGGACCCGGACGGGGCGACGGCGACGTCGAAGGTGGCGGCCTCGAAGACCTCGACGTGGTGCCGGACGACGGGCACGGCTTCTTTGAGGTAGCCGGTGTTGACGTGCATCTGCCCGCAACACACCTGGTCGGCCGGGAAGACGACCTGGTGGCCGAGGCGCTCGAGGAGCACGGTGGTGGCCTGGGCCACCTCGGGGAACAACGCGTCACCCAGACAGGTGGCGATCAACGCGATACGCATGGGCAGGACTCCGGTCAACTCAGTGCGGCGGCGGAAGAGTTGCAGTCAGGCAGGTGCGACAAGCGGGTGGAGACGAGCGAACGCAGGGATACGGCGGCACGGCTCGAGGCCGCTGGTGGTCATTGTGGAACGGCGCCCGCCGGAGGGCATCCGGGGGCGCCGTTCGAGTGGCTGTCAGGTCAGCCGATCATCCAGGACAGGACGTTGCTCTGCAGGTAGACCAGGACGCACATGGCCAGCAGCAGGCCGACGCTCCACTTGAGCACCCGGCGCAGAATTTCCGATTCCTTGCCGAGCAGGCCGACGGCGGTGGCGGCGATGGTCAGGTTCTGCGGGCTGATCATCTTGCCGACGACGCCGCCGGAGGTGTTGGCGGCGACGAGCAGGGTCGGGTCCAGTCCGGCCTTCTCGGCGGCGGACTGCTGCAGGGTGGCGAACAGGGCGTTGGCGCTGGTGTCGGAGCCGGTGACGGCGGTGCCGACCCAGCCCAGGATCGGGGACAGGAAGGCGAAGAAGGCGCCGGTGCCGGCGGCCAGCCACTGGCCGATGGTGATGGTCTGGCCGGACATGTTCATCACGTAGGCCAGGCCCAGCACGCTGCCGACGGTCAGCAGGGCGTACCGCAGCTTGTAGATCGTCTTGCCGAATTCCTTGACGGCCAGGCTCGGCTTGATGCGGTAGGCGATCATCACGATGACGCCGGAGATGATCAGCAGGGTGCCGGCGTTGGACAGGTAGCCCAGGGTGTACTGGGTGGCGGTGGAGGGCTTGCCGGCCAGGGTCAGGATGTTGCCGTCGGAGCCGGGCCAGCCGAACTTCAGGTCGGTGCTGGCCAGCCAGTTCTTGAGCGGGGTGAACAGCTTGGCCAGGGAGAACACCACGATGACCACGATGTAGGGCAGGAACGCCATCACGGTGCGGCCGACGGTCATCTTCTCGGTGGAGACTGCGGTCGCGACGGGGCCGGTGCCGGCACCACCGGTGGGCTCGACGTGCTCCTCCTGGGCGGCCAGGGCCAGACGCTCGCGGGCCTCGACGGTGCCCTTGGGCTTCCAGAACTTGAGCATCACGACGACGGCGATCAGGGCGGCGAGCGAGGCGATGATGTCGGTGAGTTCGACGGAGATGTAGTTGGAGCTGATGAACTGGGCGATGGAGAACGCGATGCCGGAGACCAGGGCGATCGGCCAGGTCTGCTTGAGGCCGCGCTTGCCGTCGACGATCATGACCAGCAGCAGGGGGACGAACATGGCCAGGATGGGGGTCTGCCGGCCGACGACGGCGCCGATCTCGTGGTAGTCGATGCCGGTCAGGTTGCCGGCGGTGATGATCGGGATGCCGATGGCGCCGAATGCGACGGGGGCGGTGTTGGCCAGCAGCACGGTGGCCGCGGCCCGCATCGGGGAGAAGCCGAGCGAGACGAGCATGACGCCGGTGATGGCGACGGGGGCGCCGAACCCGGCGAGGGCCTCGAGCAGACCGCCGAAGCAGAAGGCGATGATGATGCCCTGGATGCGGGGGTCGTCGGAGATCCGGTTGAACGCGGTCCGCAGGTCCTCGAACCGGCCGCTGATCACGGTCAGCTCGTAGAGCCAGATCGCGGCCAGCACGATCCACATGATCGGGAACAACCCGTACAGGATGCCCTGCGAGGCGCCCAGCAGGGTCAGGTCGACCGGCATCCCGAACGCGAGGATCGCCACCAGGATCGATGCCGCCAACCCGGCGAGGGCGGCGAAGTGAGCCTTTGTCTTCAAGACTCCAAGGAAGATGAAGACCACGGCCAACGGGATGATCGAGACCATCGCCGTCAAGAACAGACTGTCGCCGACGGCAGTGACGTCGGGTGTGTACGGGGTCGACATTGATCCTCCACGTGGTGGGAAACTCTCGGTCGTGCGCTAGCGGCGTGACGGTGGGTGTGCGCATCCGGAGACCGATGCTCATGGTGTCCGGTGATCAGATTGCGGTCCACTTCAGATGCGCTGCCGCCCTATGCGTATTCCGCATTCCGGTCATGCAGCGGGTGGTGCCGGGTCCTCCCGTCCTAGGCCTCGCCGCCCGTGCGGAAGCCGCCCGCGTCGCCCGGCCCGGATCCAAGGCCGCTGACCAGGTGGTCGGACAGTCCGGCGGCAACATCTGCCAGCGTGGCCGCGGCGTGATGATCGGCCAGCCAGGACGCGAACAGCGGTGCCGTCATCCGGCCGGCGGCCGTCATGACCGGTACCGGGACCAGATCGAACGCAGGCTCCCCGCAGCCAACGGCCACCCCGCGTCCGGCGGCCGCGTTGGCCATCCCGACCGGCGGGCAGTCGTATTCCTCTGCAGTTCGGTAGACGAGCCCCGCGTGGGTGGTGGCCTCGTCGATGATGTGCCGGACGTGCCGCCGGCGGTCCGGCAGGATCAGCGCATGCCCGACGAGCTCGGTGAGTGTCACCGACCCGTTCGCGGCAAGATCGTGAGTAGCCGGAACGAACGCGTGCACGGTTCGCCGGGCGAGCACCGAGACCGCGAGGTGTCCGGGCGGGATGTCTTCGTCGACGACCAGGTCGGCGTTCCCGTCGAGCGATGCATAGACCTGTCCCGCCTCGGCCGACCGCACGGCGAGCGGCGGTAGGTCGCGGGACGCCGATGCGATGAAGGGTGCCAGTACGTCGTAGGCGGTCACGGCGGAGGCGGTGATCTGCACCGTCGTGATTGCGCCGCAGGCGATGTCGCCAGCGAAGGATTGCACGTCGGTGGCCGTCGCCAGCAGCGTCCGCGCTCGTGGCAGCAGCTCCCGGCCCGCCGAGGTCAGGACCAGCCGGCCGTCGACGGGCCGGAACAGCAGGAGACCGATCTCCCGCTCCAGCCGATGGAGCTGGCGGGACAGGGAAGGCTGACTGACATAAAGCTCCTGGGCCGCGGCGGTCACCGAACCGGCGTCGGCGACGGCGACGAAGCAGCGCAACAGCCGCAGGTCCACCGTGTGCTTGGGTCCGGTCGACCGCAAGGAACGACCGCGCGGAGCCTGGGGTCCCATGACCGCCTTCGGAATTGGGTGGGCCGGTGGTGCGGGCACCGTCGAGGTCGGCATGGGTGAGGTTCCGGCGGTCAAGGTCGGCACAGGTAGCCCTCCTACAGGCGGTGAACGTCGTTGTATCGGGCCGGCGGGGAGGTGCGACTTGCGAGTGGAGAGGGAAGGCTTTTGGTAAGACCAAGATATGTATTGACCATAGAGCACATGTGGAGGTGTGTCTAGAGCCCCCGGCGAATCGGCTGAGAAGGACCGCGGCCGCGGCGCCCGATCCCGTGGCCGGGCGACCGCGGACGGCCGGGCGGGGCCGGGCAGGCCGGAATGTACGAGAAATCCGATAAGTACGAGAAGTGCGCAATAGGCCGGCCGGGTGCCGGCCGGTGGTTGGTTCCTCGGCGGGGCGTCGTCGGCACCGGACACTCGCCCCAGCCCGTGCGCGCACCGCCGACCACAATGACCACAACGACGCCAAAGACGAATAGCCGCACTTGTTTTTACAAGCATCGACGCTCCGCTGAGCCCGCTTACGGTTTGTCTACCAGCGACTTTCCGAAGGGAGCACCGATGCTCATCGCCCTCGGCTGCGTGATGATCGCAGTTTTCATGTATTTGATTCTCAGCAAGAGAATCGTCCCGGTGATCGCACTGATTCTGGTGCCGATCACCATGGGCCTGGTGGCGAGCGGCCTCGGCATCGCCGAGGACGTCGAGGGCGGTGTCACCGGCGCCATCATGAAGGCGGTCAAGGACTTCGCGCCGACCGCGGCGCTGCTGTTCTTCGCCATCATCTACTTCGGCCTGATGATCGACGTGGGCCTGTTCGACCCGCTGATCCGCTTCATCCTGCGCGTCGTCGGCAACAGCCCGGTCAAGGTCGTCCTCGGCACCGCCCTGCTGGCCGGCGCGGTCTCCCTCGACGGCGACGGCTCCACCACGTTCATCATCACCGTCTCCGCGCTGCTGCCGATCTATCGCCGGCTCGGGATGAGCCCGGTCGTGCTCTGTGTGGTCGCCAACCTGGCCAACGGTGTGCTCAACATCGTGCCCTGGGGTGGACCCACGATCCGTGCCGCGACGGTGCTGAACGTCTCGCCCTCCGAGCTGTTCAACCCGATGGTCCCCGGCATGATCATGGGCATCATCACCGTCTTCGTGCTGGCCTACTTCCTGGGCCGCAGCGAGAAGAAGCGGCTGATCAAGTCGGGTCTGACGCTGGACACGGTCGCCGCGGAGCTCCGTGGTGGCAACGGTGGCGGCACCCGCACCGCGGTGCTGACCGGCCCCGGCGCCGGCGGCGCCGGAACCACCACCGGTGGCGACTTCCCGCCGGTCCCGCCGGCCAACCTGAACCTGTCCTCGATCGCCCGCTCCGAGCTGGGCGTCACCGATGACGGCGAGCACTCCGACATGGAGGACGGACTCGATCCGAACCGCGCGACGCTGCGGCCGAAGCTGATCTGGTTCAACCTGGCGCTGACCATCGGCCTGCTGGTGTGTCTGGGGCTGGACAAGCTGCCGCTGGCCCTGGTGTTCATGGTCGCCGCCGCGGTCGCCCTGGTCGTGAACTTCCCGAAGCAGAAGGACCAGGCCGATCGGATCACCGCGCACGCCACGTCCATCGTCTCGGTGGTCGCCATGGTGTTCGCCGCCGCCGTCCTGGTGGGTGTGCTGTCCGGCACCGGCATGGTGACCGCGATGGCCAACGGGATCGTCTCGGCCGTGCCGGAACCGCTCGGACCGTACTTCGCCGTCATCACCGCCATCCTGTCCATGCCGCTGACGTTCTTCCTGACCAACGACGCCTTCTACTTCGGCATCCTGCCGATCCTGTCCCAGGCCGCCGGTCACTACGGGATCTCGCCGGTCGAAATGGCCCAGGCCTCGATCATCGGCCAGCCGGTGCACATGACCAGCCCGCTGGTCCCGGCCATGTTGCTGCTCATCTCGCTGGCCCGGGTGCAGATGGCCGATCACCACAAGAAGGTCATCTGGCGGGCCGTGGTCTGCTCGCTGGTCATGCTCGCCACCGCCGTCGTCCTGGGCGTGATCCCGGTCGGCTGATCCGACCCGGACCGGCCCGGTCCGAACCTCGCACCGCCAGGCCCGGTCCTGGGCCCGACACCTCCACCGTCGGGTCGGGGACCGCTCCGGATCCCGCGCACCGACCCTGGGACAGTGCCGTCCCCCTTGCCTGACCGACCGCCGATCTCGACAAGGAGTGACATGACCGTCACGCACGAATCCACCGCCCACTCCGACATCCATGCCGCCATCACCGACGAGGACCCGCAGGAGAGCCGCCGCCAGCGGGGGCCGCTCGCCGGGTACCGCGTCATCGACGCCGCCACCGTCTACGCCGGCCCGCTGGCCGCCACCATGCTCGGCGACTTCGGGGCCGAGATCATCAAGGTCGAGCACCCGACGGGCGACTCGGCCCGCACCCACGGGTGGCGCAAGCAGGGCAAGGGCCTGTGGTGGAAGACGTTGGGCCGCAACAAGCGGACGGTCACCGCGAAGCTCTCCGACCCGGACGGGCGTGAGCTGTTCCTGGATCTGATCCGCACCGCGGACGTGCTGATCGAGAATTTCCGGCCCGGCGTGTTCGAGAAGTGGGACCTGTCCCCGCAGACGCTGCACGAGATCAACCCGGGCCTGGTCATCCTTCGGGTCACCGGCTTCGGGCAGGAGGGCCCGTACGCGCAGCGGCGGGCGTTCGGCACGCTGATCGAGGCGATGAGCGGCCTGGCGCACATGACCGGCCAGCCCGACGGGCCGCCGACCCTGCCGCCGTTCGGCCTGGCCGACGGGGTGTCCGCGCTGGCCGGCGCGTACGCGGTCACCATGGCCTTGCTGCACAAGGAGCGCGGTGGCGCTGGCCAGGTCATCGACCTGTCGCTGCTGGAGCCGCTGCTGCTGATCCTCGGCCCGTCGCCGTCGGTCTACGACCAGCTCGGCGAGGTACCCGGCCGGCACGGCAACCGGTCGCCGAACAACGCCCCCCGCAACACCTACCTGACGAAGGACGGCCGCTGGGTGGCCGTCTCGACCAGCTCGCTGTCGGTGGCGGAGCGGGTGCTGACCCTGGTCGGCCACCCCGAGGTGATCACCGAGCCGTGGTTCACATCGGCCGGTGAGCGGGTCGAGCACGCCGACGAACTCGACGGCTACGTGGCCTCCTGGATCGCCGCCCGCGACGAGGCCGAGGTGGTCGCCGAGTTCAACCGGGTCGGTGCCGCGCTCGCCCCGGTGTACACGGTGCACGACCTGATGAACGACCCGCACGTGATCGAGCGGGACATCGTCACCACGGTCGACGACGAGGATTTCGGCCGAATGAAGATGCAGAACGTGATGTTCCGGATGTCCGCGACGCCCGGCGGGATCGACTGGACCGGAAGGGATCTCGGGGCCGACAACGAGGAGGTCTACGTCAAGGAGCTGGGCCACGACCTGGATCGGATCCGGACGCTGCGCGACGCGGGTGTGCTGTGACGGCGGGCCGGCCGGCGCCCGCCGCGGGCCCGATCCCCGAGGACCATCCGGCCGCCCGCCGCAGCCCGATGCACCCCGGGCCGCACGGTTCCGTCCGGTTTCCGGCCCCGACCACTCCGATCCCGAAGGTGCGACCATGAGCGGCCCGACCAGCTACCTCTTCGTGCCCGGCCACCGGCCGGACCTGATCGCCAAGTCCCGCCGGTCCGGCGCCGGTGCCGTCGTCATCGACCTGGAGGATGCCGTGGCACCGGCCGACCGGCCGGCCGCCCGGCGCGCGGTCCGCGCCGCATTGACCGCGGAACCCGTTCCGGGTCAACAACTATGGGTCCGGATCAACGCCCCGGGCAGCGCCGACGCGGAGGCCGACCTGGCCGCGATCGGCGACCTGCTCACCCACGCCCGGGTGCCCAAGGTCGACGACCCCGGGCAGCTGGACTGGGTTGCCGCCCGGGCGTCCCGGCTCACCGCCACCCTGCCCGCCATCGAATCGGCCACCGGGTTGCTCGCCGCGCCGGCCGTCGCCGCCCACCCGCTGGTCGTCCGGCTGGGCCTGGGCGGCGTCGATCTGGCCAACGATCTGGGCTGCGACGGCAGCGCGGCGGCCCTGGCCTATCCGCGGTCGGTGCTGGTCGTCGCGTCCCGGGCGGCCGGCCTGCCCGGCCCGGTGAACAGCGTGTTCGCCCAGCTGGACGACCCGGACGGTTTGCTCACCCACGCCCGCGCGGCCCGCGCCATCGGGTTCGGCGCCCAATCGGCGCTCACCCCGCGGCAGCTGCCGGCGATCCACCAGGTGTTCGGCCTCGCCGCGGACCGCCTGATCTGGGCCCGCGAGGTGCTCGGCGCGTTCGAGGCGGCGGGCGGCGCGGCCTGCCGAACCCCCTCCGGCGAGTTCGTGGACCTGCCGATCGCCCAGGAGGCGCAGCGCATCCTCGCCGCCGTCTGAACGCGGTTGAACATGAACGACACGCCCTCGTTCCTCGCGATGAGGGCGTGTCGTTCATGATCAACCGGGTCGGCGCGCGCTCGGCCGGAGGTCGTGGGATCCAGTCGTACCAGAAGTAGGATTGAGGGCATGACGGCGGCCGGATTTGAGAAGCACTCCGTATCGTTGCCCGCGGAAATGTCCGAGCGGGTTCGTTCCCGGGTCGGAACGCGGGGCTTTTCGGCCTACGTCGCGCAGGCGGTGGCTCGGCAGTTGGAGCGCGATGCGCTCGATGACGTGTTGGCCCGGATGGAGAGCGAACACGGGCCGGTCGACGAGCACGAGGTCCTGGCGATCATGCGGAGGCTGGCCGGATGATCGTCCGGCCGCATTCCTTCCTGCTCGATGCGGAGGCGCTGTCGGCCCTGGCCGTCGCCGACCGGAGAATGCAAGCGTGGGCAACTGTCGCTCGCCGCAGCGGGTCCAGCTTGCATGCGTCAACTCTCACGCTGGCCGAGGTGACCGATGGCCGGGGCCGGGATGCGGCGGTGCACCGAGTGGCCAAGGCGCTGCGGCTGGTCGAGGTGACCGAGCAGATCGGCTTCGCTGCCGGCCGGCTCCGGGCGGCGGCCGCGACGGCCCGGCGCAAACCCCGTGATCTCACCGTCGACGCGGTGGTGGCGGCGACGGCCCTCGTCCTGACGTCGCCGGTCGTCGTGTTGACCTCGGATCCACGGGATCTGCGCCTGCTCCTTTCCGAGACGACGGTCCGGGTGGAGGTTATCGAGCCGTAGGCGCGGGGCCCGGCCTACTCAGACCAGCCGGTAGAGCCGCTCCGGCCGGCCCGTCTTGCCGTACTTGAGCCGCACCTGCGCCACCCCCGTCTGATCCAGATACTCCAGATACCGGCGCGCGCTGACCCGCGAAATGCCCACCCGCTCGGCGCATTCCGTCGCCGACAGGGCCTCGTCGGCGCTCAGCGCCCGGCGCACCAGGTCGGCGGTTTCCCGGCTCAGCCCCTTCGGCAGGTCGGGCCGCCGGCCCGGCCCGCTGCCGACGCCGAACAACCGGTCGATGTCGCTCTGGTCGACCTGCGGGGTGTCGAGCACCGCCCGCGCCTTGCGGAAGTGGTCGAGCCGCTGCGCCAACGCCGTGTACTCGAACGGCTTCACCAGGTAGGACATGGCCCCGCCCTGCCAGGCGTCGCGCACGGAATCCAGTTCCCGTTCCGCCGTGACGACGATGACGTCCACCTCCGGGTGGTCCTGCCGGGCGATCCGCAGCACCTCCAGGCCGCTCATGTCCGGCAGGTGCACGTCGAGCAGCATCAGGTCGGGATTCAGCTCGGCCAGCTTGGCCAGCGCGTCGATCCCGGTGTGCGCGACGCCGGCGACCCGGAACCCGTCCTGCGTCTGCAGGAACCGGCTGTGGATGCGGGCCACCATGAAGTCGTCGTCGACCACCAGGACCCCGAATTCCGGCTGCGCCGCCGTCATGCCCGCTCCCGTTCCCGGGCGCCCGCATCGGCGCCCGTGGTGCCGTCCGGATCCGCGCGGTCCTCGACCGGCACCCGGCCCAGCACCGCGGTGAAGACGGCGCCGACCGCCGGGACGGAATCCTGACCACTGTGTACCCCGACCCAGCCACCGCGGCGCAGGCAGACCATCCGCACCAGGGACAGCCCGACCCCGCGGCCGCCGGCCACCGTCGACGACTTGGTCGAGAACCCGCGCGCGAACACCAGATCGCCGGTGCCCTCGGGAACGCCGGGGCCGCTGTCGGACACCACGACGCGCACCGCCGACTCGTCGGAGACGATCTCCACCGTGACCGCGGCGTCGACCGAGTTGGCGACGGCGTCCAGGGCGTTGTCCACCAGGTTCCCCAGGACCGTCCCGACGTCGGTGGACAGCTCGGAATCCAGCCGCGCGCAGCGCGACTCGGGGGACAGCTGGAGCTCCACCCTTGACTCGGCGGCCAGGCTGGCCTTGGCGATGAGCAGCGAGGCCACGGCCGGGTCCTTGATCAGCTCACTGATGGTGGTGTCCATCCGGGCCCGTCGAGCGGTGATGGTCGACAGGTACTCGCGCAACTCGTCGTACTCGCCCAGTTGGGCCAGCCCCGAGATGATGTGCAACTGGTTGTCGAATTCATGGGTCTGCGCGCGCAGCGTTTCGCCGACGCTGCGGGTCGCGCCGAGCTGGCGTTGCAGCGCGATCAGGTCGGATCGGTCGCGCAGCGTGGTGACGGTGCCGATGTCCTCACCCTTCCGGCCCTCCCGGCCGGGGGTGCGGGCGGTCCGCCGGTTGGCGACCAGCACCCGGTCCCGGTGCAGCACGACGACGTCGGCGCCGTCGGCCCGGCCGCACAGCACGTCGGCGACGTCCGGTTCCAACCCCAGTTCGTCCACCGGCCGGCCCACGCAGTCCCCGGGCAGATCGAGCAGGTCCCGCGCGCCGTCGTTGGCGATGGTCACCCGGCCGGCCGGATCGACGCCGACGACGCCCTCCCGGATGGAGTGCAGCAGCGCCTCCCGCTGATCGGTGAGCGTGGCGATCTCGGCCGGCTCGAGCCCGCGGGTCTGCTTCTTGATCCGCCGGGCCAGCAGCCAGGACCCGGTGAGCCCGGCCAGCGAGGCCAGTCCGAGCAGCAGCGCGACTTCCGGAACGTCGGAGGCCAGCGTGGTGACCGCGCTCGGGTACTCCTCACCGACGACGGCCAGCCCCACCAGCGACGGGTCGACGGCGCCGCCGGTGGGGCTGGTGAACACCGGCGTGCTCGCCGCGATGAGGTCGTTGCCGGCCAGGGTGAGGTCGCCGTCCCAGGCCCGGCCGTCCCAGGCCCGTTCGTCCGACACCACCAGTTCGCGGCCGATCAGGGTCGGGTCGGTCGCAGCGATGATGGTCCGACCCGCGTCGGCGATGACGACGATCGATGTGCCCGACTGGATGCGCGTGGACTCGACGATCGGCGCCAGATCGGCCGCTGCCGTCGCCGCGTCGATACGTTCGCGGACCGCGGGATTGGCGGCCAGGCTCTCGGCGGCCCCGAGGATGCGGTCGGCCGCGTTCGCCCGGAACTGGGCCTGCGACTGCCGCGCCGACACCACCGCGGCCACGATCAGCACCAGCGCCACCACGACCAGCTGCAGCACCAGGAACTTCCCGGCCAGCGTCCGCGGCAGCCAGCGTCGCATCAGGCGAGCCTCCCTGCTCGATCGTCTCCGGGCACGTCAAACCCTAGGACGTTCGGTGGCCGGCGCGGCGGCGACCACAACGACCAATAGGTCCGTTGCGACCGCAACCACTCGTCCGCCGGGGTGGGTCGTGCCAGGCTGACGGGCGGGAGGCGCACCGTGGGCAGGTCGATGCGGGTGTTGGCGTGGGTGCTGGGCTGCCTGTTGCTGACGACCGGGTGCACGGTGGACGGGTCGGGCGGCGGGGTCGACCGGTTCCGGATGATGGTGCCGAACGTGCCCGGCGGTGGTTACGACGTGACGGCCCGCACGGCGGTGTCGATCGCCGAACGGGCCGGCCTGCTGGACGACCGGGTCGCGGTCTTCAACCTGGCCGGTGACCAGGGGGTGATCGCGCTGTCCAGGCTGCTCGACGAGTCCGGCAACGGACGGCTGGCGATGATGATGGGGCTGGGTGTGGTCGGCGCGACGATCGCCAGCGGCAGTGGCCACCGGGTCACCGACGGGACGCCGATCGCCCGGCTGCTCCAGGAGCCGGAGGCGGTCCTGGTACCGGCCGATTCCCCGCTCCGCGATATCGAGGACGTGGTTCGATCGTGGCGGGCCGATCCGGGCGGGCTCGGCCTGGGCGGCGGTTCGGCGGTCGGCGGGCCCGATCATCTGATGACGATGCAACTCGCGCAGGCGATCGGCATCGACCCGCACCTGGTGCGCTATGGCACCTTCGACGGTGGCGGGGCACTGCTGCCCGCCCTGCTCGACGCCCGCATCGACGTCGCCGTCTCCAGCCTGGTGGAGTACGCCGAGCAGATCCGCTCCGGCCAGTTGCGGGTGCTGGCCGTGTCCGGACCGGAGCGGGTGCCCTGGGTGGAGGCGCCGACGCTGACCGAGTCCGGCATCGAGGTGATCTTCACCAACTGGCGTGGCGTGATCGCCCCGCCGGGCATCTCCGACGCCGACCGGGAGCGGCTGGTCCGGCTGTTCCACGATCTGGAGCAGACCCCGGAATGGCGCGACGCGCTGACCGAGAACAGCTGGACCGCCGCATTTCTGGACGGCGATGCGTTCGCGGCGTTCCTGCAGTCCGAGGACGAGCGGGTGCGCGACGCGCTCGCCGAGCTGGGCCTGGGCTGACCGCTCCTTCCGGACGGGCCGGCTCCGCTCCTGATCGCCGCCGGGTCGGACAGGCCAGTTACGTCCAACTGGACCGATCTCGCGCCGCCAGTAGGTCGTTGCCTGCGCGGGTCGCATCACGATCCTCGAGAGCATAGAGATCGCGCGGATTCCAGTAGCTTTCGGCGCCGTTCCGGCGAGCGGCGCGGCGTTGGGACCAGCGGTGCAGGAGCGATTTCCTTGTCATGCCTGCCAATCTGCGCGCAACTGGCTATCCATACCAGGTCCAGCTGGGCAATACTGGACCGATGAGCAAGGCTTGCCGATCGAATCAGTCCGAGACCCGATGACCGCACCCATCGTCTCGGCGACCCGGCTCACCCGCGATCTCGCGCAGTGGCGCGACCCGGGCCAGCGGCCCCGGCCGGCCTTCCGGGCCCTGGCCGAACGCATCAGCGTGCTCGCCCAGGACGGCCGGTTGCCGGTCGGCGTCGCGCTGCCGGGCGAACGCGACCTGGCGGCCGCCCTGGACGTCAGCCGCACCACGGTGGCCGCCGCCTACTCGATGCTGCGCGAGCGGGGGTACCTGGCCTCCCGCCCGGGCGCGCGGAGCACCGTCGCGTTGCCCGATGACGTGCTGGGTGGTGCGGTCGGCTCCCGGTTCGGTCCGGTGGGCGAGACCGCGAGCGGCATCGTCGACCTGTCGTACGCCGCGCCGGTCGCGCTGCCGGCCGTCGGCGAGGCGTACCGGGAGGCGCTCGTCCTGTTGCCGCAGTACCTGGCCGGGCACGGGCTCGGCGTCGTCGGGGTGCCGCGGCTGCGGCAGGCGATCGCCGACCGGTACACCGCGCGGGGCGTGCCGACCCGGCCCGAGCAGATTCTGGTCACTCATGGGGCCCAGCAGGCGATGACCCTGGTGATCGACCTGTTCACCGCTCCGGGCGACCGGGTGCTCGTCGAACACCCGACCTACCCGCACACCATCGAGGCGATCACCGCGGCCGGCGGGCGGGTCGCGCCGGTGCCGTTGATCACGGACAGCGGCTCGGCCGGCTGGGACCTGGACGGCCTCCGGGCGGCCGTGCGCCAACTCGCACCGAGCCTGGCCTACCTGCTGGTGGACCACCACAACCCGACCGGGCTGGCCCTGGACGAGCCCGGGCGCCGGGCGATCACCGCACTTGGCCGGTCGGCGCGAATGACCGTGGTGGTGGACGAATCCCTGACCGAGCTGGCCCTGGACGCCCCGCTGCCGCCTCCGATGGCCGCATTCGGCCCGGTGATCAGCATCGGCAGCGCCTCGAAGCCGCTCTGGGGCGGGCTGCGGATCGGCTGGGTCCGGGCCGACGAAGCGACGATCGTGCGGTTGGCCACCGCCCGCGCGCCACGAGATCTGGGCGCCCCGCCGCTGGAACAACTCGTCACCGCCCTGCTGCTGGCCGAGATCGAGGACCTCGCCGAGCAACGCCGGGCCCAGCTGCGCATTCAACGGGCCGCGCTGATCGCGGCGCTCGCCGAGCAGTTGCCGCAATGGCGGTGGGTGCCCGGGCCGGGCGGCCTCTCGTTATGGACGCAGATGCCGCTGCCGGTGTCCTCCCGGCTGGCCGCGGCGGCCGCCGGACATGGCGTCACGCTGACCGCCGGCCCCCGGTTCGGCGTCAACGGGGCCTTCGAGCATTGGGTCCGGCTGCCGTACGTGCACGAGCCCGATCGCCTCCGGCAGGCGGTGTCCGGTCTGGCGGCGGCCTACCGGGCGGTGACCGCCGGGGCCGGCACCGGCCTGCGCGAGCCCGCCGTCATGGTCTGATCCCGCTGGGCCCGGACCGGCGCGCCGCCCGTCGGATGAGCACCACGGATCAACCGGACGGGATCAGCCCGACGAGGAGATGTAGTCGATCAGCTGATCGTGCTCGGTCTGCAGTTCGTCGACCCGGAGCTTGACGACGTCGCCGATGGAGACGATCCCGGCGAGTCGCCCGCCAATCGTCACCGGCATGTGCCGGAATCGCTTGTCCGTCATGGTGATCGCCAGCCGACGCAACTCGTCGTCGGGCGTGCAGGTGACCACGTCGGTGGTCATGAACTGCCGGATGGGTGCGGTCAGCAGCGCGGTCCCCAACGTCGCCAGCGCGCCGACGACGTCCCGCTCGCTCAGAATGCCGCCGACCGTCACGCCGTCCGCGCTCACCACCACCGCGCCGATCCGCCGGCCGTGCATCATCTCGACCGCCTCGGCGATGCTCGCGTCGGGGTCGATGGTGGCGACCGCGGTGCCCTTCCGGTCCAGGATGTCCTTCACCCGCATGTGCGCTCCCACGAATCTCGGTTTCATCGGCGGCGGTGTCATCGAGAAATTCTGATGAGACCGCCGAGCGTAGTCGGTCGGCCCGAAGAATCGAGTGATCCGGCGGCAATTCAACAATTCCCGTTGCCGCCGGGCGGCAATGCCGCACAGTGCACCGCAGAATTCAACAGATGTCGACAGGAGCCGATACTCGACGGAAGACCGACGTGTTTCCGGTGACAACATCGGCCGTCGCCCCGGGCATTTGCCCCGGTGGTGATCCACGGGTCGATGAATCGCCGGGCGCCGGTTGACCCGTTACGACTAGCCCAGTGCCGGTCTGCGGGGCCGGTCCGATCGGATGTGTGGCGGCCCGTGCCGGGCCGCCGGGCCGCCACCCCGCGCCCGGCGATGGGCGCGATCCGTCATCCTGGTCCGATGGACCTGCGCAGCCTGGAGTACTTCGTCGCGGTGGCCGAGGAGCTCTCGTTCACCCGGGCCGCCCAGCGCTGCGACGTGACCCAGCCGACCATCAGCGGGCAGGTGCAGGCACTCGAACGAGAGGTCGGCGAGTCACTGTTCGACCGGTCGTCCCGCGGCATCGCGCTGACCGACGGCGGGCGGACGTTACTGCCTTACGCCCGCCGCTGCCTGGCCGCCGTCGAGGATGCCAAGGCCGAGTTTTCCGCCCGGGCCGGACTGCTGCGCGGCGCGCTGCACATCGGGACCGGCGGTGGGATCGAGCACACCACGGTGCCCACGCTGCTGGGCCGGATGCGGCATCGCCATCCGGGCATCGAGGTCCATGTCACCGAGGCGACCAGCGCGCCGCTGGTGGAGATGGTGCTGCAAGGGCGGCTCAACGCGGCCGTGATCGCACGGCCGGCAGAGCCGTTGCCGGCGGCGATCACCGCCTCGACGATGTTCAGCGACCGGCTCGTGGCGGTGTTCGACCCGGCCGTGGTGGAGCTGGCCGGTGATCCGGTTCCGCTGCAGGCGCTCACGGGCGAATCGATCATCAGCTATCCGCGCACCAGTGCCCTGCGGTCCCGGCTGGAGGACGTGGCGGCCGGTATCGGCGTGGCGGTCACGGTGAACTACGTCGCCAACGACGTCCGGCTGCAGGTCGCCTTCGCCCGAGAAGGGGTCGGCGTCGCGATCTGCGCCGGCTCGGACCCGGCGCTCGCGGACCTCGCGGGGTTGACCGTCCGGCCGATCTCGCCGCCGGTCGACTTCGACAAGATCCTGATCTGGCGCCACGACATCACGCCGTGCGCGCCGCTGCGGGCGTTCCTGCAGCTGTGGTGGGACTTCCGGGCCCGCGACGAGAGGGTCGAGAAGACCGCCTGACGCCGGCGTGCGGTGCCGGTGCCGGGTGTTCGTTGCGCGCCGCCGGCCGTCCCACGGATCGCCGGTCTGATCGCCCGCCCGGGTCGGCACCGACTTGCCACCCTCCGCCCACTTGATCGGCTCCGCAGGGCAGAAGACGGCAAGTCGGTCCGACCCGAGGACCGGGCCAGGTTCAGGACCGGATGAACTCCAGCAGGTCGGCGTTGATCACGTCGGCGTGCGTGGTCGGCATGCCGTGCGGGTAGCCGGGGTAGGACTTGAGCGTCCCGTTGGGCAGCAGCTGCGCCGAGAGCGGGCCGGAGTCGGCGTAGGGCACCACCTGGTCGTCCTCGCCGTGCATGACCAGGACCGGGATCTGCACGGCCCGCAGGTCATCGGTGAAGTCGGTCTGCGAGAAGGCGACTACGCCGTCGTAGTGCGCCTTGGCCCCGCCCGACATGCCCTGCCGCCACCAGTTGGCGATGATGCCGGGATCCGGTTCGACGCCGTCCCGGTTATAGCCGTAGAACGGGCCCGACGGGAACGACCAGAACAGCGACGCCCGGTTCGTGGCGACCTGCTCCTGCAGCCCATCGAAGAACGACTTCGGCAGGCCGCCCGGGTTGCTCTCGGTCTGCACCATGATCGGCGGCACCGCCGAGATCAGCACGGCCTTGGCCGCACGGTCGACACCGTGCCGGGCCAAGTAATGGATGACCTCCCCGCCGCCGGTCGAGTGACCGACGTGCACGGCGTCGCGCAGGTCCAGGTGGTTCACCACGGCGGCGAGATCGTCGGCGTAGTGATCCATGTCGTGCCCGTCGGCGACCTGCTCGGAGCGGCCGTGGCCGCGCCGGTCGTGGGCGACGACCCGGAATCCGTGGCGCAGGAAGAACATCAGCTGGGAATCCCAGTCGTCCGACGACAGCGGCCAGCCGTGGCTGAAGACGATCGGCTGGCCCGATCCCCAATCCTTGTAGTAGATCTCGACGCCGTCGCCGGTCACGATCGTTGGCATGTGCGCTCCTTGAACAGTCCCGGCGGGCGGGTCGCGACCGCCGGGGGCGATGTGGTCATCGGCAGCGTAGGACGGGCCCGCACGCCCCCGCCGACGTGGTCGATCGGCCTGCCTGATGAGGTCATCGACGCGGCCTATCACCGCCGGTCCGGGACCCGTGCGGGCGTTACTGCAGCACGATCAGCAGGACGATCAGCGTGATCGCGATGACGGCCATCACGACCGCGACGACCCACCACCAGTCGAAGCCGGGTGCCGGTGCGGGTGGAGGTGCCGGTTCCGGTGGCGGCGCGAACATGATGAGCGGTTCGGGGGCCGGCTCCGGCTCGGGAATGTCAACCGGGTGCAGGGACAGCGCACAGCGCACACAGATCTCCGCCGTCGGAGCGTTCGGCTCCTCGCAGTGGGGGCAGATCAGCGAGGCGGTCGCGGCCCGGCCGACGGTGCCGGGCAGCCGGCGCAATGACGCCCCGGTCTCCTGGCCCTCGGGGGTGATCACGGTGCCCTTGGCCCAGAACAGCGGGAAGTCGCAGTTGCGGCAGAAGTCGTCGGCCGACCGCCGGGCCATGTTGACGGTGGCCAACTGGCCGCATTCCGGGCAGGTGACCACGTCGGTCGCGGCGGCGGTGCGCTGGTCGGGCAGGGCCGCCGTCAGTGGCGGCTGGTAGGTCGGCGGCCGGTAACCGCGGCTCACCGGCGGCGGTTCGTCGGCGTCGACCACCAGCGGCCCGGTCTCGGGCGCTGCCGGCGGCGGCGGCGCCGGTGCGGCCTGCCTCGATTGCGCCGACATGGCCGCCAGGATCCTGGTGACGTCCGGGTCGTCCGAGGTGATGCCGGACACCGGTTCACTGGTCATCGATCGTCCTCCACCGTCGACAGGGCGCGTCGCCCGCCCACCCACAGTTCCACCCGTACGTGCGCGGGCACCTCGTCGCGCAGCAACGCGACGAACTCCCGGTCGGTCAGATGTCCGGTGCCGTCGACCTCCACGCGTACCCAGGCGACATCGTTCGGCGCCTCGCCCTCGCGCCAGATCCCGCCGCCGTCGTCGATCGTCGCCGGCCCACCGGACAGCATCTGCACGAACTCACGCAGCCCGTCCGCGGTGCCGCGACGGGACAGCGAGCGCGCCGACGAGCGCACGATGAGCCGTTGCAGGTCGACGGGGAGCGACGTGTCGACCGAATCCACGCCGATCCAGCCGGCCAGCGCCTCGAGCATCGGTACCGGCGTGACCGTGACGTCGGCGACGTGTTCGACCATGTCCGCGTCGTCCAGCAGGGTGGACGCCAGCTCCTGGAAGATGCCGACGAACCGCACGAAGAAGTCGTGTTGCGCCATGCCGACCGGCAGTTGGTCGACCAGCCACCGCGGGTGCCGGGCGGGCCGGCTCACGCGCATGCCCCGGCGGACCGGCACCCCGACCCCGGCCACACCGGCCACCGGATGGTGGGCGGACACCGCGACTGCGGTGCTCGGCGCGTCGGCCGGTGGGGCCCCCGGTAGCGGGGAGGCGCGGTCGCCGGGACCGGGGTCCGGGCCGGGAGCCGTCATCGGACCGGCCACCCGGGCCACCCCGCCGGCGCGGTCGCCCCGGCGCCACCGCCCCGCGGGCGGCGATCGTTCGATCGGCCGGACCGGCTCATCGCACGACGACCCGGTGGTTGCCGGACAGGAACAGCGAATGCCGGTCCAGCCGGATGACATCTCGCCCGGCCCCGATGCGTTGTCGGGTGCGCAGGTCGAACTCGTACAGCTGCACCTCGTCGACCCGATCCACGCCCTCCACGGTCTCCAGCAGCTGGGCGATGGCGGCGGCGTTCAGGTCGACGTCGAAGAGCCAGCCCGCGCCGTCCGCGCCGCCGGTGAGCGGGTTGATGTACCGGGTCAGCTCGTCGACCGCTCGCTGCCGGACCAGCGCGAGCGGCCGGCCGGGCGGTGCGTGAACCAGCGCCGCCACCGAGACGCCCTGGTAGTAGGGCGTGCCCACCTCGACGGCGGTGCCGACGATGCGGTGCCGGTCCAGATGCTCGGTGATCCGCCGCATCAGCGGCGCGGCCAGCGCGTAGTCGTCGAGCTGCTGGGACTTCGGATCGGTCCGGACGGCCGGTACGACCAGCAACCGGACCGGCCCGCGGCCGGTGGCGGAGGGCAGGCATCGGGCCCGGGCCACCTCGACCGAGGACTCGAGGGTCAGGCGCTCGAAATCGCCCGCGGTGACGGCTCGTTGACCGGTGCGCAGGGTCAGTGGGCCACGTAACTTGGCCTCCGCGACCGTTTCCGCATCGACGCCGCCGGTGGCCGCGCGGAGGTTGACGCAGCCGGAGATGAACGGCACGGACGTGCGCATCGCGGTCAGCGTGCGGGACCCGACGTTGCCGGCCGCTCCGCCGCCGAACCGGTAGCCGGTGACGGCGATCTCGGACCCGTCACGCGGGATCATGCCGTGCTGGCGGACCGACCCGTCGGCGTACCGGATGCGCGGGCCGAACCGGACCTCACCGGATGCCGAGTCCCAGACGAAGTGCCGATCGGCCGGACCGGACCGGGAGAAATCCTCCACCTCGGTCCATTCCGACGAGCCGTCGGGGCCCGACACGCGGACCGTCTCGCCGCTGCGCCGCGGCAGGATCGGCGGGAAACTCACCCGGAACTCCTGCCCCGGGCTGCCGTCCGACCGGCCGAGGACCTCCGCCGGTGACGGCGAGGCGTGTTCGGCCAGCACCGTGGCGCCGATCGTGGCGGCGCGCACGTCGTCGATCCTGGGCGCCGCCTGGTACATGGGCTGCCCGGCCCGCGGGGCGGTCAGCCGGACCCGCAGCCAGAAGGCGCTGGTCTCGCCCAGGGTCAACGACTGGTGTTCGTTCGGCACCATCAGCACGATCTCGCCGGACCGGTTCAGGCCGCCGGTGGTGTCGGTGAACACGTCGGTGCCGATCCAGGCCTCCCCGTTCCATACCTCCCAGGCCAGCGGCGGTCGCAGCGGATCGACCCCGATGCCCTGCGCCACCGCCGAGACCGAGAGCCGAAGCGCAACCCCGGCCAGCGATCTGGTGAAGCCCAGCAGCATCGCGTCACCGGGCAGCAGGGCACCGGCCGCGTCGACCGTGCTGAAGCAGGTGACGGACGAGCCCTCGTACCGCAGGTCGTCGATCACGTCGGTGAGCCGTTCGCCGCGGGCGTCGGTGGTCATCGCGGCGACGAGCTCGGGCGGCCGGATGTCGAGCCGGTCGACGGTGGTGAAGACGACCGCGCGATCGGTGACCGTCTCCCGGGCGGTCGTCACCTGGGTCCCCGCCGGCACCGTCGTCACGGTGTCCTGCGGTGCGGACAACCAGAAGGTCACGTCCGCCCGGGCGACCGAGGGTGGGAACGGCTCGATCCCCACCAGGTTCAGGAAATGCACGTACAACCGGTCGGGAACCTGGTTGACGCGGTAGAGCACCATCTCGCTCATCCAGGCGAACAGTTCGATCAAGGCCACGCCCGGGTCGGACAGGTTGTGGTTCGTCCACTCCGGGGTATAGCGCGGGATCAGGCGCTTGGCCTCGTCCACAATGTCCTGGAAGGTGCGGTCGTCCAGATTCGGTGTCGGTAGCGCCATCTCACCCCTCCTCGTGCGGGATCACGTAGAACGGGAACACCAGGTTACGCCGGTCGTTGGTGGCTCTGATCCGGTATCCGATGGTGATGGTGACCAGCGCGGCGTCCCGCGGGTCGGGCACCGGGTCGACCCGTTCCACCTCCACCCGCGGCTCCCACTGCACCAACGCGTCCCGGACCGCCTGCGCCATCAGCCCGAGCACGTTCGCGGTCACCGGTTCGAACAGCAGATCCCAGATGCGACAACCGAACTGGGCTCGCATCACGCGTTCACCCGGCGCGGTGGTCAGGACCACCCGCATGGCCGCCTCCAGGTCGTCGGCGCCCTCGGTGAGCCGGATCGAGCCGGTGTGGTCGACCTGCAGCGGCCAGAAGAAGCCGCGCCCGATGAACGACGCCTCGGGGTGGGCCGGGTCCCGCGAGACCGCTCCGGCCGGCACGATGTCAGACATTGTTCACCGTCATCAGTTGACCGCCACCATCGCGCCCTTGATGGTCATCGCCCCGCCGGCCGAGACCTCGTTCGTTGCCGACGCCTTGATCGCGATCTGGGTGCCCGACGTCTCGGCCTTCACGCTGGCCTTCTGGGTGATGTTCACGCCGGAGACCTCGACATCGGTGTCGGCCTTCAGGGTGATCTTCTTGCCCTGGATGGTGATCGAGCCGTCGCTGCCGATGGCGATCGACGAGTTGCCGGACTTGATCGTCATCGGCTTGCCCGCCGGCACGGTCGCCTCGAACTTCTCCTTGCCCAGCACGATCTGGTGCTCCGCCCCGGCCAGGATGAAGCTGATGTGCTGGTCGGTGGCCGCGTCACCGTCGCCGAACTCCATGAAATGACCGACCCGCGAGGTGATCCGGCGTTTGTTCACCTTGCTGTTGGCCACCCCGAACTCGGCCGGCACGTCCTGCCCGTTGTAGACCCCGCCGAGCACGATCGGCCGGCGCACGTCACCGCCCTCGAAGCCGACGATGACCTCGTCGTTGATTTCCGGGACGAACGTGGCGCCGCGCCCGCTGCCGGCGCCGAACGTGATGACGCGGGCCCAGTTCGACTCGAGCTGATCGCCGGCCGCCTTGTAGGCGACCGTCACCTCGCCCGGCGAGCCGTTCGGGTTGCCGACCTTGGTGACCACGCCGATGACGATGCCGTGCCGGCGGAAGCTGGACGTCGCCTCGCTCGTCAGGGCGTCGACCAGGGACGACGGCCGACGGTCGCCGGCGGTGAACCGGGTGGCGAAACCCTTGCGGTTGTAGACGTGTTCGACCTCGGTCACGTGGTAGTTGCCGGATGCCGGCCCCGCCCCGGTGATGGCGACCGTCGCGCCCGGCACCACGGCCGGTTCCACCTGCCGGGTCGTGGCCTTCGCGGTGACCGCGCCCGCCGTCCACCGGCCCGCCAGCCGGTTGGCCAGGACCTCGGCGTCGGTCTGGTCGAGCGGCACCTCGGTGGCGGTCGCCGTCTTGGCCCGGGAGGTCAGGTCGCTCGCGGTGATGAACGGTTCCACCAGCGACGCCACACTGCTCGCCGTGGTGGCCCGCCCGTTCGCGGTGACCGCCTGCTTCGTCTGCGGCCACCAGCCGTGCACGACCGGTTCGGCCGGATGCAGGGCGCTGGCCTTCACGGTGAACCCGACGAGGGTGGGATCGTCGCCGAAACCCAGCGACGACACCGGCTGCCCGTCCGACGGGGCGGAGACCACCAGCGTGGACTCGGCCACCCACCAGTCGTTGCCGGTGCGATCGGCGATCTCGGTGAGGAAGCCGAAGTCGGTGTCGGATTGCATGAGGTAGTCCTGCTGGGTGGTCAACGCGTCGGTGCCGCCCCGATTCTGGTAACTCAGACCCTGCTCCCGGCAGATCTGGGCGATCACCTCACCGTAGGTGATGGCGGCGAACGTACGGATCTTCGCGCCCAGCGTGAGCTTGTACGCCAGATCGTCGACGACGACGGTGAACTCGGGCTGCCCGCGGTCCATGGTGAACTCGACCCCGGTGACCTCGCCGGCCAGCAGCACGGTACCGGGGCCGCCGGTGATCTTGACCTGCGTGCCGATGCCGAAAATGCCGCCGGCGGCAAGGGTGTGGCCGGCATCGTCGAACCGAAGGACGGCCCGGCCGGGCAGCCGCAGCGCTCGGCTGATCCGCAGTTCGATCAGCGACTCGAGGTGACTCGTGGACAGCGGCGATCCGTTGACGTCGATCACCGGCGCCGTCCGGTTGATCTGCAGCGCGACCGTCATTCCGCACACCTTCCGGGGCGCCTCGCGAGCTCGGTCGCCCCGCGAAGGGGCGCCGATCTGACGTGCCGATGATTCGCTCGCTGTCGCTCGCTCATCTCGCCACCCCTTCCGGGGCACCTCGCGAGCTCGGTCGCCCCGGGAAGGGGCGCCGATCTGACGTGCCGATGATTCGCTCGCTCATCCCTGACCCCCCGGAATCGACAACAGCTGCCCGGGCCGCAGGGCCAGCGGATCGGCGACCGCGTTGGCCTGGGCGATGCTGCGCCAGCGGGTGGAGTCGCCGTAGTACTTCGCCGAGATGCGGTCCAGGGTTTCGCCCGGCTGCACCCGGTGGACGCGGTGCGGGTGAGGGGTGCCGGACGTCGGGTTCTGCGGACCGAACGCGTCGGACTGCGCGAACTGACGAAGGCTCAGATCGACCTCGGCGCGCAGCGGCACCCCCGTCGAGGAGAAGTAGGTGAAACGCAGCGTCAGGTCGGTGACGACGGCCTTGAACGAGTGCAGGTTTCCCCAGTGGAAGACGACGTAGGGCGGGCGGGCGTTATTGCTCTGCGCGTCGGTGCCGGGCAGCGATGAGTCGACGTCCATCAGCTTGAGCACCTTGCCGGTGTGCTGGCCGACGGTCTGCCCGGTATCGGTGGTGTCGAAGTGCAGCGTCAGCCGCATCTCGCCGGACTGCGCGCCGAGGTAACGGACCTGGCCGACGCCCTGGCCGCCCAACGACTCGGCCCGCCATGAATTCGACCGCGACACGGTCAGCTCGGCCGGGTTGAACATGCACGGGATCGTGTCCGGCCGGCCCTCGATCTCCAGGAACGCCTTCTCGGTCAGGGCCATTCAGAACACCCCCGGGGTGAAGCGGCGGCCACGCCGCGCCAACTCGTCCAGTACCCGCTCCTCGAGCCGGTCGACGATGATGTCGACCAGTTCGTCCCACTCGCGTGGGGTCAGTGCTTCGGCGATCTGCTGCCGCGGCACGACGTCGTCCGTCGGGGAACTCACGGCTACCTCCCTGGGCATGGCGACCGGCTGGCGGCCGGGGACCCCGCCGCCGCCGGACGGGTCGGCCAGGCCGGCCCGTGCCCGGTCGAACAACGAGGGTGGGATGAGGTCGACCAGGCTGCCGCGGCGGGCGGTGACCTCGGTCGTGCTGGTCGTCGGGTTCACCGGGCCGCCGGTCGGGTCGGTGAACACCGGACCGGGCGGCGTCAGCGATCGGGAACCCCGGGTGCGGGCGCCGATGGCCGCGCCGGTGAGGGCCCGCTCGCCGCGCGCGCCGCTGAAGGACCAGTTCGGGTCGGCGCTGCGCGGCACATCCGGTCCGCGGCGGTCACCGGTCTGCCGGTGCGATCCCAGGCGCGGAGTACCGGTCGGTGGCGCCGGCGGCATCCGCCGGATCACCCCGGCGATCGCCGCGTCGACCACCGCCGCGGCCGGGATCACCTGCCGCAGCAGCAGTCCGGCGACGGCGGCGGGGTTCGGTCGGGCGGCCGGGGCCGGGTTCGGGCGCCCCGCGGTCATGCCGGGTTCGCTCTGGCGGCCGTGACCAGCGGCGCCGTTCGGCCGAACCCGGCCGGCCGGGCCGGTGAGCGGCGGGGTCGGCGCGGCGGTGCGTGCGCGACCGATCATCGCGTCGGTGGCGTCGTCGGGATGGGCGGCCGCGCGGGCCGGGGAGCGTCGCAAGACGAACGGTGCCGCCGCGCCGCGGTCACGGCGCGCGACAGGGCCGGGTGGCCGGCCGGCGGCCCCGGCGCGCGCTGCGTTCGCCGCCGGGCTGATCGTGCGGGCCGACCCGAGCGACGCCACCCCGGACGCCGGCGCCCCCGTCGGAAGGATGGACCGCATCGCCGTCGGCAGCAGGAAGCCGGAGCCCGCCGATGTGGTGACTTCGGGTCGGGTGGCGCGGAACAATTGAGCCGGTGTCGCCTCCGCCGTCCGGCGACGAACGACTCGGCTGTCGGCGCGGAGGTCGGTTCGCCCGGAGCGGCGGTCGCCGGCGGCCGGGTCGTTGCCCGGCGCGCGGCCAGTGGCCCGCCCGGTTGCGCGCGCGGCGGACCCGGCCGCCAGCTGGAGCACGGTTCCCGTTGCGGTGCGGTCCGTCCCGCCGATCCGATTCGGTTGGGAGCCGCGCGGCGTCGGTCCGACCCCGGTACGGCGCTGAATCGCGGGCGGTTGCGACGTTCCCGACCAGGACGCACCCGCGGCCAGGTCAACGGACCCGGTTCGTCGGCGAACCGCCCAGCCCGCCTGGCGCCGGATCGCTGCCGGAGCCGGTCCGGCCGCTCGCGTCGTGGCGGCGGAGGCCGTGGGAGCGATCGGGCTGGCCACCCACGATCCGGTGGCGAGGCCTCCGTGCACCCCGGCGCGTCCGATGGACGTGACGGTGGATCGGTTCGTCCCGCCCTGCGCCGCGATACCCCGGCCGCCCGTCGCCGTCGGCACTCCGGGACGGCCGACGGCGAACGGCAGGGTGGCCCCGGCGGCCATCGGCAGGCCAGTGGCCGGCCGTGCCCAAGGCGAACGCGACCCGGCGATGGCTCGCGCGGAACCGGCGGCCGGCGACGCCGTCCCCGAGCCCGAGCCGACTCCGCGTCCTCCCGGGCGCGACCGGCTGAAAGCCGCTTCCGCCGGGGAGTGTGCCCCGTGCGCAGCGATGCGGCCGGCCCGGCCTGACCGGGATTCGCGCGACCCGGGCGCGGTGCCGACGTCGGGCCCGTTGCCGGCGGAACCACGGCCGGCGTGGGACCGGCGGATGCTCCGCGATCCGGGCCCGGAAATCGGGGCGGGCACGCTGCCCGGGCGACGTCCGGTGGTGTGGGACGCCCGGATGTTCCCCGTTTGATCGGACGACGCCAACGGTGGTGCGCTGCTCCGGTGACGGGGATCGCCCGCGACCCGCTCCGGTCGTGGGGCAGCCGTCGCCAAGCCGGCGAGGGCCGTCATCGACGGTGCCGGCCGACGCATCGACCGGGTCGGGCGGATGGTCTTGAACGCCCATCGGCCGGCGGTGCCGTCGATCGCCCCGGCCGCCGTCGACAGAGCGGCGACCGATCGGGTCAACCCCCACTGGGCACCGATCGCCGATGCCGGTGCGGTCGGGTTGCCGGGCCGAGCTGTGTCCGGTGCCCGGCCGCCCAGCAGGTGGCCCGGGGCCCATCCCGGGACGAGCGCGCGTCGAATCAGGCTGCCGGGCGGCATGCCTCCGGAGGCTGGGCCGGCGGCCAGGGCCGCACCGCCGGCGGAGCCCGGGAGGGCGACGACCGTCGGACCGATCGACCGCCCGTCCCGGACATCGAGGACGGGACGGTCGGGTTCGCTCACGTCATCGGGCCTGGTGCCCTGGGGCGTCGCGACGCCGCCGGCAACCGGGGCGAATCGTCGGATCGTCCCGGCCGTCGAGATGTCGGGCACGCCGGCCGCGGCGGGCGTCGGTGGGCTCGGCGACCGGTCCGCGTCGGCCGACCCGGCCGGCAGCGGGGCCGGGGCAACGGGGGGCATCGAGGAGAGGGCCGGCGGCGATCCGGCCACCGACGTCGGGTCCGCGGCCCGCCCGGACGAGCGGTCGGTCGGGGCGGTCCGGACACCCGCCGCCCGAGCCGGATGGGTGGTCGCCGGCATCGCGGAGCCGGATATGGATGACGGCGG
This sequence comes from Nakamurella sp., assembly GCF_044224575.1. Classification (GTDB taxonomy): domain Bacteria; phylum Actinomycetota; class Actinomycetes; order Mycobacteriales; family Nakamurellaceae; genus Nakamurella. The sequence goes on along the minus strand of NZ_JBGAKE010000022.1, from coordinate 62,190 downwards.
GGACGACGCGGAGCCGGATGTGGATGACGGCGGGGATGACGCGGAGCGACGGACCACCGTGGCCGCGGCACCCGCCTCCGCCCCGACGGTGCCGGCCGCCGTCGGTCCACCGGGCGCCGACGAACTCGAGCCGGTTGACCGGGCCGCCGGTCCGTCGATGCCGGGCATTGCGGGGTCCCCCGCGCGACTCCGCGGGGCCTCAAGCCCGGCTCGAGATGACGGCGACCCGGTAAGCGTCGGCGAGCCGGTGACGATGCCCGGCCGGCCGGCCGGCGCGGCCGGGGTCGGGGCCGGTGGTGACGCGGCCGCACCGCTCGACCGCCCGACCGTGGGCGACGTCGCCGGGCCGGTCCGGTCGATCCGGGCCAGCCGCGGCGGGACCGGCAACCGGGCGGCCGACCGGACCCGGGCGACCACCGACCGGCGGATGAAACGACCGGGCCGCCATCCGTTGCGGGTGGCGTCGTCGCTCGACCCGGTTGCCGCCGGATCGCCCGTGCGGGGCAGGGTGCCCGGTACTGCGGGCCGCTCGCGCGACCCGAGCATCAACGGCCCCAGGCTGAGCGGATTCACCCGGTGCGCAGGACCTTCCGCCGCCCGCGGGGCTGCCGGCGACGGTACCGGCTGGGCGGCGGGCGCGCCGGAGCCCGTCGGGCTCGGCGAGACACCGGCCGGCCGGCCGCCGGACCACCGCCGCCGGATCGCCGACACCGACGGTGCCGCCGGCGATGTGCCTCGTTCGGGCGCCGCGAGGTTCGGCGCCGGTGGGGCCGTCCGGATGGCCCGCGGCCCTTGATCCACCGGCACCGACCGCACGCGCACGGCCGCGGCCCGCTCCTGTCCGCCTGCGCCGAATGTGCCGGGTGGTTCGAGGGGGGTCGTTCGGGCCGGCTGCCCGGAGGCCGAGATTCCACGTCGCACCGGTACGGCTGATTCCGTGGCCGCGGTCGCGGCTTCCGCCCGTGCTGCTTCCGAACTCCGCCCGGCCCACCGCCGCCGAAGCGCAATGCTGTGCCTTGTCCAACTCCCCGGGGCGGGCGCGGTGGTCCTGCGCCGGACCGCCGGGTAGGCCCCGGGCAGCGGGCTACCCGCCGAAGTCTCGCCCGACGCCGACGTGACCGGCCCGCTCTGGGGCACCGGCTCGCCCTGGGACACCGGCCCGCGCCGGATGGACGGCACCTGCTGGGCTGCCGGCCCGACATCCAAACCCGTTCCGCTCCCGGGGATTCCGGTCGCCGCAGGCCCACCGGCGACGGCGGGCCCGGCGCCCGGGCTCGCCGATGGAACCGTCTGACCGGCCGGCCGGGCATCGTCCGTCGCCGGGTCGGGGGTCCCTGGCACGCCGGACGGTGATTGGTCCGAGAGTCTCGGGTGGGCTGACGGCCCAGGAGGGTTGGCCGCCGGCAAGTCGGCCGTGCGTCGAAGCAGGCTCGCCGGGACGGAATCGGGTGGCCGGGCGGACGGGACCTCGGTCGCCGGAGTCGAGGTAAGGGCGGTCGACGTCAGTCGCGCCGACGGATCAGTGGTGCCCGCTGGGCGGGCATGGTCCGTCGCGGAGCCGGGAGTGACGCCGTTCCCGGGCGGAGGCGAGTCCGGCCGGCTCCGGTGCGGGTCCGACCCGGAGGGGATACCCGGTTGGCGGGCCGCGCTTCGGCGGATCACCTCCGCGGAGCGGGGATCCCCAGCGCGAGGGGTCTCCGCGGAGAGGGGGGCTCCCGGTGAACCGGTCGTGCCGGCCGACGGGGGAGTTCCGGGTGCACCAGGAGCTCCCGCGGACAGGGAAGGTGCCGCTGCACCCGGAGCGCCCGCGGACCCGAACATTGCCGGTGAACTGAGAGCGCCCGCAGACCGGGGCGTGAAGGGCGAACTGGGAGTGCCCGCGGATGGCGAAGTCTCCGTGGGGCGGGGAGTGTTCGCCGGGGTGCTGCGCGGAGGGGCCGCCGAGGCGGGGCGGGATCGGGGGACGACGGTGGCGGCCGGGCCGTCCCCCGGGCGGGTCCCCGGCGGTGAACCACCTGCGGACGACGCCGGCCCGGCCACGCCCGGACCGGGTCCGGGTGGCCGCGGACGGGGGGCTACGAGTTTTCGCGCCGCCCCGGCCATCGAACCGCCGAAGTTCACCTCTGGCATGCGGCGCACGGCAACAGGTTTCCCGGTCATTCCGGTCGTCGTTGCTCCGGGGCCGCGACCACGCAGGGATGGCACCGATCCGGCCGCCCGGCGCAGGGACCGGGATGGAATCTCGGTCACCGGCCAGGTGGCGGGGGCCCGGCTCGTCCCGCCGTCCGGACCGCGAGCGACCGATCCGGCATCAGCCGCTCGGGCGGCACCACCCGAGGGTCCGCGCGCAGCCGCCCACCCGGAAGCGGCGGCGCCCCAGGACTCCTCGGTTCCGTGGTTGGACGGGTACCACCACAGCGGCGGGCGCACCTGCCGTTCGGTCCGGGCCGGGGCGATCGGCACCGGCCCGGCCAGGTGGCGCCGAATCCGCGGCGCTTGGCCAAGACCCGCGGTGAACCGGAGGGCGGCGCCGCCGATGCTGCCCAGGGCGGCCGGACGTCGCCGGGTCCGGGGTCCGGGGAACGCCCAGCGCGAGGCCAGCGATCGGGCGAACACCGAGGGTGCCGTCGTCGCGGGGCGCTCGCCGTCCGGGACCGCCGCGCCGGCCGCCTCCGCAGCCAGGGCCTCGGTCGGGTCGTCGCCCGGGCCGCCGTTCATCGGCCCGGCGCCGAGCTACGGAATCCGTGGTGGGCGATCTCCAGCTCCTCGGTCAGCGGGTCCTCGCTGGTGGTGCTGAACCGGGGGCCGGTCCAGCGAATCGGGTAAACACCTTCCAACGACCAGGCCCGCAGCCGTGAACCGTTGCCGGCGATGGCCGTGATCGCGCCGGTCGACCGGACCAGCTTGTTGCCGGCCGCGGCGAACCCCTCGCCGGCGGTCTTGTTCATCCAGTCGAACAGCGCGTCGGCGTCGGTCAGCCCGCGGGTGAAGGTGATCGTCGGCCACTCGAGCCGGCCGGGCAGCCGGTGCACGAAACCGTTCTGACCGCCCTCGACCACCTCGACGAATTTCGAGCTCACCTCGAGTCCGACCACCGAGGCGAACAGTCCGATTTCGACACCGTCGACCTCGAAAAGGAATCGCGAGCCGAGCGCGAGGTCGCCGCCGAGGTAGCGCGTCGAGTCAGGCGAACTCACGGACCACCTCCCACGCTCGCTCGTTCAGGCCGGCCACTGCCCGGACGAGCCGGACCCGATCCATGTGTTCGAGGTCGAGCAGCTCCTCCAGCGGCCAGTGCAGGTGGTAGGCCAGGTAGGCCATCTCCTGCCACAGCACGTCGACCGGATACCGCAACATGGCGAATCAGGCCGGCACGCGAGGGATTTCCTCGATGCGGGGCCGCGACGCCGGTGGGGCCGCCGTCGGACCGGCCCCACCGGCGGGTGGGGTCGGGTCCGGCGCCCGCGGAACCGGGGCGCTGACCCCGATCAGCGGTGGCGCCTGCACCTGGGTGGCCAGCAGCTCCTCGTACTCCTGCTGGCTGCCGAAGTTGATCACGCCGTAGAAATCCTGCAGGAAGGCCAGATCGGCCGCGAACAGACCCTCGATCTCGTGCGGGGTGACCAGGTCCAAGCTGCCCAGTGATTGCACCACCCGAGCCAGAATCAGCACCGTCAGCCGGGGGTCGTCCGGACCCTGCACCGTGGGGTCGCGCAGCGGCTCGAGCTCGTCCCGGGCGGTAGCCAGCCGCATGCGGCCGGTCCGGTGTACCTCACCGTTCCGGTCGACATACCCGCGTGGGAGTGTGAACTCGTACGCGGTGGTCAGGCTCACTTCACCCTCGCCAGGCTCTCGACGGTGAGCGTGATCGTCTCCTTGACCGGATCGTTCGACTCGACGGACAGCTGGTCGGTGGAGATCTTGGACGGCCAGCCGTTGGTGAAGTTGAACCGGGCAATCTCGGCGTTGGTCGAGTCGTACATCACGATCGAACCGCTCTTGCGGTTGTTGGTGCGGTCGGACAGCAGGATGCCCTTGTCCCGGATGTCGTTGAACCAGCCCCACATCTTGTCCTGGGTCATGTCCGGTGGGGCCATGCGAGTGAGCGACAGGTCGGGCGCCTTGTTGGACTTGCCGAGGGTCTTGACGACCTGGACCTTGCCGTTGGCCCCGGCCTGCTCCATCGTCACGACCTCCATCTCGATGTCCAGGCCGGAGACACTGGACAGGATGGAGACGACCGCACCGTCGATCTCGAGGAAGAAGTTCTGGCTGACGATGGGGTCGGTGTTGATCAGTTCCGCATTGGGCATGGTGGTCTCCTTGAATGAATGACGTGGCTGGGAGCGTCAGGGATCAGTTCGCGACCTGCTTGTGCTGGGCGATGCGGAACACGACGAACTCCGCCGGCTTGACCGGGGCGATGCCGACCTCGACGATCAGCAGGCCCTGGTCGATCGACTCGGGCGGGTTGTTCTCGGCATCGCACTTGACGTAGAAGGCCTGATCGACCGACTGGCCGAAGAGCGCCCCGGTGCTCCACAATCCGCGCAGGAACGCGTTGAGCGTGCGCTTGATGCCCTCCCACAGGGAGACGTCGTTCGGCTCGAAGACCGCCCACTGGGTGCCGTCCGCGATCGTCTTCTCGACCATGTTGAACAGCCGGCGGACGTTGATGTAGCGCCAGTCGGAATCGCTGGCCAGCGTGCGGGCCCCCCAGATGCGGATGCCCCGGGTGCCGAACGGTCGGATGCAGTTGATGCCGATGGGGTTCAGCACCGCCTGCTCGTTCTGGGTGACGCCGTAGGCGACATCCAGGCAGCCGCGGATGGTGTCGTTGGCCGGGGCCTTCCAGACGCCACGGGTCTCGTCGGTGCGGGCCCACACCCCGGCGATGTGGCCGCTGGGCGGGATGAAGATCTCGGCGTCGCCGTTCACCCCGATGGGGTTCTCCACCTTGATCCACGGGTAGTACAGCGCAGCGAACGCCGAGTCGTACATGGCGGTCTCGGAGCGCCAGTCCCGGATCTGCTGGGGCGTCATGCCGGGCGGCGCGTCGAGCACGGCCATCCGGTTGCCGTTCTGCTCGCAGTGGCTGATCAGGGCCGTCTGCACAGCCTTCCACAGACCCAGGTCCAACGTGCCGTCGGCCTTGGTGGCCGCGGTGATCAGGTCGGGCACCACCACGATGGTGACGTCGTCGGCGACCGCCAGCCCGTTGATCCCCTGACGGGCGGACTCGGACCCGGCGAACTTGCGGCCACTGACCGGAACCGCCTCCGGAGCTGCCTTCTCGAGCGGGTACAGGCCCGGCCGGAGCAGCTCGAGCTGGCTCGACAGGTCGGTCTTGGCCTCGAGCAGCACCTCGACCTTGATCCGGGTGGATGTGTCGTTGACGACGGTGGCGACATTGCGCTTGCCACTGCCCAGGGTCAGGTCGGAAAATGACTCGACCACGGTCGGCCCGTCGAGCACGTCCAGGGTGAAGGGGGCCGGCCCGTCCTCGTCGGTGTCCTGGCTGGTCACCCGCAGGGTGAGATTGGCGTCGGGTTCGATGCTCTCCACCGTGAGCGGCAGGCCGAGCGCGCGGTCGGCGGCCGGGAGCTGCCGGGTGGCGGGTTGGCCGGACGGCGCGGTGTTCGGCACCCGCACGATGTAGGCAAGGGCTCCGCCGTTGGCGAAGTAGCCGTAGACGGACAGCGGCAGGATCGCGCCGGGAGTGAAACTCCCGTAGAGGGCCTCGAACTGCGACCAGCTGGTCACCAGGCGGGGGGCCAGGCCCTCCGGGTCCGTCGGGTCGTCGGTCGGGTAGCTCTCGGTGAATCCGACGAACGCGGCGACCGACGTGGGTGCCGCGGACAGCACCTTCTGGGTGGACGCCACTTCTTCGATGTACACACCTGGTGCGGCGTAGGTGGGCATCTGCACTCCTTGGGTTGGGGACCGGGCTGGACGTGGACTGGGATCAGGCCGCCGTGGTGCGGACGGCGCCGGGCATGGTGATGGAGATCGTGCCGGCGAAGGCGCAGAAGCATTGCGACCCGGCCACGACGACGGGCGCGCCCCCCGCGGTCATCTGCGGGGCCATCGGTGTCCACGGGGCCACGACCACCGGGACGCAGGGCATCGGCGTGAGCACCCCGAGCGCGGCCGCGGTCGCGGCGGCCACCGTCGGGTTCGCCAGCGACTGGCACATGCCGAACGGCGGGATGTTCGCGCCGGGCGCGATGTCGGTGATGTTGGCGAGCGGGCGGCCCTCCACCGTCGGCCGCGGGGCGACCACGTTCAGGGTCGACGGGGCCAACCCGAACGAGCAGGTGATCATGGCGCCGGACACCGCACACGGCTTACCCATCGTGGATCGACACCCCCCGCCTCACAGCTTGGACGCCTTGGCCGACGAGGTGAGCTCGGCGCCGGTCGTGGTGATGAAACAGACGACCGAGCGATCGTTCTCCTGCTCCCACCCGCGCGCCGACGGGACCAGGTAGGTGAAGAACAGCGAGGAATCGAGATAGCTGATGCCGACGTAATTCTGGAACTGTTCGGCACAGTTGGCATCCGCCCAGGACTTGAGTGCGGCATCGCCGGGAAAGGCATCGCCTTGGACGCCCGCCGGCGGCTGGTAGGCGACGGTGGCGTAGGCCTCCTGGCGGTGCGGCCCGTCGCACGGAATCGCGGACAGCGTCGCGATCTCGGCCTGGATCTCCTGCTGCGCGGCGAAGCACTGCCCGATCTGGACGTTGAACACCGACACCTCGACGGGCTGCGGGCCGTCGTCCCCGCGCAGCCCGGAGAAGAAGCTGCACCCGGTCAGGCAGACGGTGGTGGCGCCGATCCCGATCATCCGGCCGATCGCGCCCGCGCCGGACCGGCGATGCTGCGCCAGTGGCCCGAGTACCACCGCGTTCACCCCCGTCGGCCGGCCGTCGGACGACGCATGCCTGACGGCAGCGTGCGAGCCGAGCCCACCAGTCGGGGCGCCGCAGGGGCATCGGGCGAACGCCCTATTTCGTGCGCGCCCTACCCGACGGCCCCGGGATCGGGGTCCTAGCCTGGTCGGATGGCCGACGATGGGCGAACTGCAGCTCCGGCAGCTAAGGCCAGGGCCGGCGGCCGATCAGCTCGGCCGCAGCTCCTGCGCCAGCATGACGATGATGCCGCTCGGACCGCGCAGGTAGGTCAGCCGGTAGATATCGGCGTAGGTCCCGACCCCGCGCAGCGGATGGCAGCCGTGCCGGGCGGCGATGTCCAGCGCCTCGTCCAGGTCGTCGACCGAAAACGCGACCCGATGCATCCCGATCTCGTTCGGCAAGGTGGGTTCGGTCTCGATCGCGGCGGGATGCAGATACTCGAACAACTCGAGCCGTCCCTGCCCGTCGGGTGTCTGGAGCATCGCGATCTTGGCGTGGTTGCCGTCCAGACCGACCGCGGTGTCGGTCCACTCGCCGCTGACCGTGTCCCGGCCGATCACCGTCAACCCCAGGTCGGTGAAGAAGGCGATGGTGGCGTCCAGGTCGCGGACGGCGATGGCGACGTTCTCCAGTTTGATCGGCATGCCCGGCACGTTAACAAGAGGTCGGTGCCTGCAGCTCCACCTCCATCGGCGCCAGGAAACCCCGGGAGAGGCCGGTCAAGGCCGGGCCGGCGGTGACCGGCGTCCCGGTGTCGAACGGGGGTTGCGGGGCATACTCGGCCCTGAGCACCACGCAGCGGGCATGGTTCTCGCTGCACAGGTGGGCGACGAGCCGGATGGCCAGATCCTGCCAGCGGTGACGCCGGCGGCCGTGAGCCGGTTCCCGTCCTCGACGACGCGTTCGTCGACCTTGATCGCCCCGTACCCGGGGAGCAGGTGACGCATCGACCAATGTGAGGTGGCGCGGCGACCACGCAACAGCCCGGCGGCCCCCAGCGCGATCGAGCCGGTGCACACGCTGGTCACCCAGCGGGCATTCGCCCCCACCGACGCCAGAGCGGCCATCGCGGGGGCGTCCCGGAGCAGGATGCCGGTGTCGCCGCCCGGTACCAGGATCACGGCGGGGGCCGGTGGGAGCTCCGCCACCGTCATCGTCGGCACCACGGCGGTGCCGCCGCCGCTGACCACCGGCACGCCCGCTGCGCCGGTGGTCACCAGGTGGACGGCCGCGCCCGTCGCCGAGAGGAAATGCAACGGTCCGACGACGTCGAGCAGTTCGAACCCAGGATGCAGCCAGATCACGATGTCCTCGCCGGTCGCGAAGCGCACGCCGGGCAGTGCGGCCAGGGCGTCGTGCGCGGCGATCAACCGGTCGATCGCCCGCCGCTTGGCCTCATCGCCGTCCGCCGCGATGAACAAGGTGCTGCCGGTCGTCAGACCCGTCGCCGCGTCATGACCGGCGCCGGTCGGGGTCCGGTCGGACGCCTGGTCGTCGTGCATGTCCTGGCCCCCGATTCGGTTGGTGCCCGGCGCCCTCACGCGGACGGGACCGGAAGGTTGAGGTCGGGATGAAGGGCGTTGGCGATCGTGGTCAGGCCGACCATGATCGCGATGGACGAGTCGGTCTCCGCGGTCGGGACCTCGCTGATCCGGCCGTTCTTGACCGCCGGCAGGTCGGGGACGTTCTCCTCGAGGAAGGCCTTCTGCGACGCGAAGTCCTGGCCGTCGAACGTGCCGACCAGGATGACGTCGGCGTCGGAGGCGGCGAACTCCTCCTTGCTGACGTAGACGGCGGTCGAGGGGAAGGCGTTCTCGCCGCCTGCGGTGCTGATCAGGCTGTCGTAGATGCCACCGGCGAGCACGATCACCGGCCCGGTGCCACCGTTGAAATAGGCGGTCCTGACCGGCGGTTTGCCCTGGACCGCGTCGATGACCTGCTGCCTGTCGGCGTTGAGAGTCGCAATGACCGCATCGGCCTTGTCGCTGACGCCGAAGATGCGGCCGAAGTCACCGAGCGTTCTGGCGGCGGCGTCGACGTTCCAGACATTGATGTCCTGCGCATCCGCGGAGGTGCACAGGTTGGCGCCGTCGACCGTCGCCCCGGTCTGCTCGATCTGCGGCACCGTCGCGTACCCCTGCGCCGGGTCGAACGCGGACCCGTCCAGCACCTGCCCGGTCACGAAGTCGGGGTTCTCGCTGAGCAGCACCTCCTTTGACGGGAAGCTCATCGAGCTGCCGATCGCGTTGAGCCCCTGTGCGTCCTGCGCCACCGAGGCGGGGTAGGGCGAGTAGTTCTGCTGCACCGCGACGATCCGGTCGCGAAGGCCCAGGGCGAGCAGCGCCTCGGTCGTGGACTGCCACAGGCTGACCCTCGGACGTCACGGTGATCGACCGGCCACAGCTCTCCAGCGTGACCGGGTAGGCGGCGGAGTCAGCGGCGCTGCTGAACGGGCTCGGCGCCGGCGCCGGAGCAGGCCGACGTGACCAGCAGCAACGCGATGGCGGCCGTCGAGACGCCGACGAACCGTCGAAGGGTGGATCGCGTGACACTCCCTGTCGGTGAACGGATCTGGTGGCGTTGAGCCAACCCGTACACGGCCAGCGTGGTGGCCAGGGCGCCGACGAAGGCGGCGACCGGAACGGACATGCTGGCCAAGGCCCCGCTGGCCAGGGTCAGGACGGCCACCGCGGCGACGGATGCGCCGGAGGAGACACCGAAGACGAACGGGTCGGCCAGCGGGTTGCGCAGCACGGCCTGCAGGACGGCGCCCGCGACGGCCAGCGAGGCGCCGACAACGAATCCCAGCAAGGCCCGGGGCAACCGGAACTCCCAGACGATCCGGTCCTGCACGCTGGTGGCCGCCGCGTCCACCGGGCAGGGCAGCACGTGACCGGCGATCACCGACACCACCCGTCCCGGGGCGATGCCGACGGACCCGATTGCCACGGACAGCACGATCGCCACGACCGACGCGAGCAGCAGCACGAGCACGGCGGTCCGGGGACGTGACGTCCGGGCGGCGGCCGGAGCGAGCCCCGCCCCGGTCGCAAAGGCGCTCACCGCGCACTTGGCAGCGGCGCCCCGCTCGGCGCCCGGACGGACCCGGCGGGCACCGGCGTGCCGGGCGTGATCGGCGACCGCATGGGCGACTCCTCTTCGGGGGCAGGGCGTCCGGCGCCACGGCGGCACAGGCCGGCGCAGCTGGGCGACCCCCGGGTAGTCGGGTACGGAACCGGAAAAGTTCTGACTCCCGCGGTTCTTTTCTTCGGGCGTCCCCAGATGGTCGAGTCCGTCCATCCTCGGCGCCCCGCCGGGCCCCTCGAGCCGATGGCGCGGCGGGCCGGACCCGGTCGGGTCAGCCGAGCCGGTCGCGCAGCAGGCCGGACCGATATGCCAGCGCGACGGCCTCGGCCCGGCCGCGGACGTCGAGCTTGCGGTAGATGCTCACGCTGTGGTGCATCACCGTCTTGGTGGACAGGAAGAAGTCGCTGGCGATCTGGGCGTTCGTCCGGCCGCTGGCGATCGCCGCCAGGATTTCCAGTTCGCGGGCCGTCAGCACGTGCGCGACGACGCGGTCCCCTGTGGCGATCATCGACGGCCGGCTGGCCGCCGCCGGTGCCGCCGACGCCAACGAAGCCAGGGGAGCGCCCACCTCAACGGTCGCCGGCTCGTCCGCACCTTGCGCAGTCCCGATCGGCGCAAGGGTGCCCAATGCGCCTACTGCGCCTGCCGGGCCCATGGGGACCACCACGTCCGCCCCACCCAGGGCGAACGGCGGGACCGCCGCCGGCGAGTGGTCCGTGGCGATCTCGGTGGCAATTCCCACGGCCCATCCGGAGAGCCAGCCCCACCCCGCAATCGCCGATTCGCCGATCGGGGCCGGCTCCTGACGGGTGCTCGCCGCGAAGGCGCGGCGGGAGTCGTCGACCACCGGCGCCGGCAGGGCCCGCTCGAGGAGCCGGCCGTTGCCCGCGACCGCGTCGACCGCCAATGCAGCGTCCGCGTGCCGACCCAGCCGGCAGGCCAGGAACGACACCGCCCAGGCGGCCGTCACCTCGGCGAGCCGGTCGTCGCAGCGGCGGGCCGCGCCGATCGCCTCGACCAGATGCTCCGCCGCCTCGCCCGGGCGGTCGAGTTCGATCATCGTGATGCCCAACAGGTTCCGGGCCATCGCCGTGCCCTGCGCATCGCCGGCCGCGCGCAGCACGTCGAGGTTGCGGGTCAGCAGGCGGTCCGCACCGGCCCAGTCGCGATCGGCCATCAGGCTCATCGACATGAGGGTGGCCGCCCGGGCCGCCAGCCGGACCAGACCCGTGTCGGTGGCGGCGACATATGCCATCCGCGCCCACTGCACGGCGAGCCGGTCCTGCGCGCAGCGGACGACCATCCAGCGCAGGAACGCGCGGCGGAGCAGGAACATGCAGGTCCAGTACGGGTCGCCGTGCTCCTGGGCCGCGTGCAGGCCGTCGGCGATCAGCAGCCCGCACTCCTCGTACTCACCCACCATCAACAGGCCGAGCACCAGGTGGTCGGTCCAGCTCATCCAGGCGGACGGCCGATGCCGGTCGATCGCGGCGGGGCGGGCCGCGCGGATGGCCTCGATCCGGGACAGATCCCCGGTGGCGACCGCCAGCCGGGCCCACCAGCCCAGCGCGAGCCGGCGGGCTCGGTCGTGGCCCGGAAGCGCACCGACGACGGTCGGGTCGGCGCCCGACTCCGGCGCGGCCTCCAGGAAGGTGCGGTACCACCCGATTCCCTCGGTGGGCGAGCCGCGGCGGCACCAGTACTCGCCGAGTCGCAGACACAACGACAGGCCGAGCGTCCAGTCGCCATCGGCCGCGCAGGCGGCCAGCGACTGCCGGATGGCCGGCAATTCCAGATCGATCCGATCGAGCCACCCGGCTTCATCGACCGAGGTGATGCCCAGCTCCGCCCGGCCGAGCAGGTCCAGGCACCAATGCGCGAGCCGTCGCTGCACCCGGGGTCCGTCGCCGGACGCGGTGAGCAATTCGGCGGCGAAGGCGCGGGCCACGTCGGACATGGCGAAGCGGACGGGCTCGGGGTCGGCGGGCGCCGTGACCGGCTCGATCAGGTGCAGGTCGACCATCTCCGCGATGCCGTCGAGAACGTCTTCCGCCGCGTCCCCCGGTGTGGCGCCATCTGCGTCCGGTTCGGCCCCGTCACCGGCGATCGCCTCGGCCGCGTCCAGGCTGAACGATCCCGGCAGCACCCCCAACCGTCGGAACAGCACCTGGTGGGCCGGTTCGAGCAACTGGTGGCTCCACGCCAGGGTGGCCCGCATGGACAGCTGACGGGTCGGCAGGTCGGCCGGACCTTTGGCCAGCAGGGTGAGCAGGCGTCGGTGGTTCGGTGAGTGCATCTGCGCCAGCAGGGCCGTCGGGGACATCATCCGCGTCCGCGCCGCCGCCAGTTCGATGGCCAGCGGGACACCGTCCAGGGCCCGGCAGAGGGTCGCGATGGCCGGCCGCTGGGCGGCCATCGCCTGCGGATCGGCGCCGACCGCGACGGCGCGCGCCAGGAACAGGTCGACGGCCGGTCCGTCGGGCGTGGTCGGCAGCCCGACCAGATGCAACACCCGCTCGTGGCTGAGCCCCAACCGGCTGCGGCTGGTCACCAGGATGGTCAGGTGTCCGACGGTGCTCCGGATCTCCGCGATCAGATCGCTGATCTGACCTACCTGCTCGACGGAGTCCAGCACGAGCAGCCGCGGGTCCTCGGCCGGCGCGACCAGCGGCCCGTCTCGAAGGGTGCCGGTGGCCGCGTCGAACCGGCTCACCAGCAGGGGTGCGCAGACCCGGCGAATGGCCAGGGTTGCACCGGTGCGATCCAGGTCGGCGAGCGGGACGAAGTCGACCGGGCGGGCTTCCCGGCGGGCCACCTCGAGCACCACCCGGGTCTTGCCCACTCCGCCTTCGCCGCTGACAGTCACCAGACCCGGTGTCGCGACCATGGCGCAGAGCCGGGCGATTTCCGCCTCACGGCCCACCAGCACCGTGTTCGCGGCCGGCAGGGCGCGCGGTACCGGAACGGAAGTCTCCGGGGGAGGGCACGTGTCAAGACTCATTGCTGTGTGTCGCCCGTCCTGATGCATCCGAGATCGAAAACACCTCTTGCCCCAACCGGACGAAGATTACGAGGCGAATGTCCACTGCACAACAAATGAGTGAAGGCAGACGGGTGGCCCGGGCAACGGTCGGGTTAACGCCCGTTTGCGAGCGTGCCGGACGGGCGCTCCGCGCGACGATGCCGACCCGGTCGGGTCGGCCGGCCCACCCGTTCGTGGTGATCGCGGCCCGGCCGGCGCGGTGTCGGGAACCGTCGGTGTCGTTGCCTGACGTTGGGCTCCCCATCCGCGTGATCGTCCGGGAGCGGCAGTCTCGGGGCAATAGACCTGGGTCCCCAGCACGGGGCCCGCGGGTCCGGTGTTCCGCCCCGTCACGTCCACCCAGGGCCCGCCGAGGAAGCCCCGGCGATGACGTCGATCCGGTCGCCGACGAGGCCGGGACGACCGGGGGTGAATCCGACGTAATGCTTGACGGATCTCGGTCCGCGGGCCACGCTAGTACTCGACGTCGGCCATATAGCGGGTCGCGTCCTTCGGACTTCACCGTCCGCCGGCTCGTAGGTTCGGCGCCTTTTCAGGTGCTCCTCGTCGGCGTGGGGTTGAACCCGGGGGAGACGTCTGGACAGGCGTGCCCTCCGGTGGTAAGCTACTTGTTTGCGCTGCCCTCTTTGTGCTGCCTGGACTCTGTCGGAGTCCGACCGCCGTCTCGCCAAGACCGGTTGGACCCCCTCTGACCTGGGGCGATACCGAGAGGTGCCGGCCATGTCCTGACCATCCACGACACCAACCCACGACCAGAACACCCCCTTGGTTCCGGCCGCTCGGCGAACGGGCGGGACCGCGCATCAGCGAGTGTCCACACAGTGTTTGTCCTCGAAAGGACGAATCTTGGCAGTCACCAGCACGTCCAGGTCCACCGCAGGCAGCCTCAACCGGGTTTCCTTCGCCAAGCTCCGCGAACCGCTCGAAGTACCGAACCTCCTCGCCCTGCAGACCGATTCCTTTGCCTGGTTGGTCGGCGGCGCCGAGTGGCGCGCGCGCCAGGAGGAGCCGACCCCCAGTGGGCTCGACGAGATCCTCGAGGAGATCTCGCCGATCGAGGACTTCTCCGGCAACCTCTCGCTGTCCTTCTCCGACCCGCGCTTCGACGAGGTCAAGGCGAATGAGGAGGAGTGCCGGGACAAGGACATGACCTACTCGGCGCCGCTGTTCGTCACCGCCGAGTTCATGAACGGTGAAACCGGCGAGATCAAGTCGCAGACCGTCTTCATGGGCGACTTCCCGATGATGACGAGCAAGGGCACCTTCATCATCAACGGCACCGAGCGGGTCGTGGTGTCGCAGTTGGTGCGGTCGCCCGGCGTCTACTTCGACAAGAACCTGGACAAGACCGCCGGCAAGGACGTCTTCAGCTGCAAGGTCATCCCGTCGCGCGGCGCGTGGCTGGAGTTCGACGTCGACAAGCGCGACACCATCGGCGTGCGGATCGACCGCAAGCGCCGCCAGCCGGTGTCGGTGCTGCTCAAGGCCCTGGGTTGGGACACCGAGCGGATCCGCGAGCACTTCGCCTGGTCGCCGGTGCTGCTGGCGACCCTGGAGAAGGACCACATCGCCGGGCAGGACGAGGCGCTGCTGGACATCTACCGCAAGCTGCGCCCGGGCGAGCCGCCGACGAAGGAGAGCGCGCAGGCCCTGCTGGACAACCTGTTCTTCAAGGACAAGCGCTACGACCTGGCCAAGGTCGGCCGGTACAAGGTCAACAAGAAGCTGGGTGTCGATCAGCCGACCAGCGTCGGCACCCTCACCGAGGACGACCTGCTGTCCATCGTCGAGTACCTGCTGCGGTTGCATCAGGGCGACGCCGAGTGGACGAAGAACGGCCGGGTCTACCCGGTGGAGACCGACGACATCGACCACTTCGGCAACCGTCGGCTGCGCACCGTGGGCGAGCTGATCCAGAACCAGATCCGGGTCGGCCTGTCCCGCATGGAGCGCGTCGTCCGCGAGCGGATGACCACCCAGGACGTCGAGGCGATCACGCCGCAGACCCTGATCAACATCCGGCCGGTCGTCGCCTCCATCAAGGAGTTCTTCGGCACCAGCCAGCTCTCGCAGTTCATGGACCAGACCAACCCGCTGGCGGGCCTGACCCACAAGCGGCGGCTGTCCGCGCTGGGTCCGGGCGGTCTGTCCCGGGATCGCGCCTCGCTCGAGGTCCGCGACGTGCACCCGTCCCACTACGGCCGGATGTGCCCGATCGAGACCCCGGAAGGTCCGAACATCGGCCTGATCGGCTCGCTGTCGACCTTCGCCCGGGTCAACCCGTTCGGCTTCATCGAGACGCCGTACCGCAAGGTGATCGACGGCGTCGTGTCGGATCAGATCGAGTACCTGACCGCCGACGAGGAGAACCGGTACGTCATCGCGCAGGCCAGCGCCAAGCTGGATGTCGAGACCGGAGCCTTCACCGAGAGCCGGGTGCTGGTCCGCCGCAAGGGCTCCAGCGAGGTCGACCAGGTCCCGCCGGACGAGGTCGAGTACATGGACGTCTCGCCGCGGCAGACGGTGTCGGTCGCGACCGCGATGATCCCGTTCCTGGAGCACGACGAGGCCAACCGGGCCCTGATGGGCGCGAACATGCAGCGGCAGTCGGTGCCGTTGCTGCGCTCGGAGGCACCGCTGGTCGGCACCGGCATGGAGGCCCGCGCGGCCAAGGACGCCGGCGACGTGCTCATCGCCGAGAAGTCCGGCGTGGTCGAGGAGGCCACCGCCGACTACATCTCGGTGATGAACGACGACGGCACCCACCGCACCTACCGGCTGAACAAGTTCCGCCGGTCGAACCAGGGCACCAGCTTCAACCAGAAGCCGATCGTGGACGAAGGCGCGCGGGTCGAGGCCGGCGACGTCATCGCCGACGGTCCGTGCACCGACGGCGGCGAGATGGCGCTGGGCAAGAACCTGCTCGTCGCGCTGATGCCGTGGGAGGGTCACAACTACGAAGACGCGATCATCCTGAGCCAGCGGATCGTCCAGGACGACGTGCTGACCTCGATCCACATCGAGGAGCACGAGATCGACGCCCGCGACACCAAGCTGGGTCCGGAGGAGATCACCCGGGACATCCCGAACGTCTCCGAGGAGGTCCTCGCCGACCTCGACGAGCGGGGCATCATCCGCATCGGCGCCGAGGTGCAGGACGGCGACATCCTGGTCGGCAAGGTCACGCCCAAGGGCGAGACCGAGCTGACCCCGGAGGAGCGGCTGCTGCGCGCGATCTTCGGCGAGAAGGCGCGCGAGGTCCGCGACACCTCCCTGAAGGTGCCGCACGGTGAGACCGGCAAGGTCATCGGCATCCGGGTGTTCAGCCGGGACGACGACGGCGCCGAGCTGCCGCCAGGGGTCAACGAGCTGGTCCGCGTCTACGTGGCCCAGAAGCGCAAGATCCAGGACGGCGACAAGCTGGCCGGCCGGCACGGCAACAAGGGCGTCATCGGCAAGATCCTGCCCGTCGAGGACATGCCGTTCCTGCCCGACGGCACCCCGGTCGACATCATCCTGAACCCGCACGGCGTGCCGCGACGGATGAACATCGGCCAGATCCTGGAGACCCACCTCGGCTGGGTGGCCGCCCAGGGCTGGCAGATCGAGGGTGATCCGGAATGGGCTCGGCAGCTGGCGCCGGAGGCGCGAGCGGCCCAGCCGTTCACCAACACCGCGACGCCGGTCTTCTCCGGTGCCTCGGAGGCGGAGATCATGGGCCTGCTCGGGGCGACCACCCCGACCCGGGACGGCGAGCGCCTGGTCCACACCGACGGCAAGGCCGAGCTGTTCGACGGTCGCACCGGGGAGCCGTTCCCGTACCCGGTGTCGGTCGGTTACATGTACATCATCAAGCTGCTCCACCTGGTGGACGACAAGATCCACGCCCGGTCCACCGGCCCGTACTCGATGATCACCCAGCAGCCGCTGGGCGGTAAGGCGCAGTTCGGTGGGCAGCGGTTCGGCGAGATGGAGTGCTGGGCCATGCAGGCGTACGGCGCCGCCTACACCCTGCAGGAGCTGCTGACCATCAAGTCGGACGACATCGTCGGCCGGGTCAAGGTCTACGAGGCCATCGTCAAGGGCGAGAACATCCCCGAGCCGGGAATCCCGGAGTCGTTCAAGGTGTTGCTCAAGGAGCTCCAGGCGCTGTGCCTGAACGTGGAGGTCCTCTCCAGCGACGGCGTCGCGATCGAGATGCGCGACTCCGACGACGACGACCTCGAGCGGGCGGCCGCGAACCTGGGCATCAACCTGTCCCGGAACGAGTCCGCCTCGGTCGATGACTTGGTCAACTAAAGCTGTGAGCTGATCCTTCGACGGTGGTGACCGGGATCGCAACCGGCCACCACCACCCGGAAAGCCGCCTGCGGCGGAGCAGGGCTCACCTCCCGCGAGCCCCGCTCCGCCCCGGGTCCGGCCCTCCACCCCCGATCGCGATGCACAGCTGGTCGAGCCAGGCCAGCGAGCAGTGTGATCACCCGAAATACCGACAGACAGGGACGTGTCACCAGTGCTCGACGTCAACTTCTTCGATGAGTTGCGTATCGGTCTCGCCACCGCCGACGACATCCGCGCGTGGTCCCACGGCGAGGTCAAGAAGCCGGAAACCATCAACTACCGCACCCTCAAGCCGGAGAAGGACGGGCTCTTCTGCGAGAAGATCTTCGGGCCGACCCGCGACTGGGAGTGCGCCTGCGGCAAGTACAAGCGTGTCCGCTTCAAGGGCATCATCTGCGAGCGCTGTGGCGTCGAGGTCACCCGGGCCAAGGTGCGCCGGGAGCGGATGGGCCACATCGAGCTGGCCGCGCCGGTCACCCACATCTGGTACTTCAAGGGCGTCCCGTCGCGCCTTGGCTACCTGCTGGACCTGGCCCCGAAGGATCTCGAGAAGATCATCTACTTCGCGGCGTACCTGATCACCGCCGTCGATGAGACGGCTCGGCACAATGACCTGCCGACCATCGAGGCCGAGATGGGGGTCGAGCGCAAGAACCTGGAGAACGAGCGGGACGCCTCGATCGACGCCCGGGCCAAGAAGCTCGAGGCCGACCTGGCCGAGCTGGAGGCCGAGGGAGCCAAGTCCGACGTGCGCCGCAAGGTGCGCGAGGGCGGCGAGCGGGAGCAGCGGCAGATCCGCGACCGCGCGCAGCGGCAGATCGACCGCCTCGACGAGGTGCTCGACCTGTTCCGCAAGCTCTCGGTGCGTCAGCTGATCGTCGACGAGCTGCTGTACCGCGAGCTGGAGGACCGCTTCGGCGACTACTTCCACGGCGGCATGGGCGCCGAGGCGCTCAAGCAGATCATCTCCGACTTCGACATCGACGCCGAGTCCGAGCTGCTGCGCGACACCATCAAGAACGGCAAGGGCCAGCGCAAGATCCGGGCGATCAAGCGCCTCAAGGTCGTCGCCGCGTTCCAGCAGACCCGCAACTCGCCGCTGGGCATGGTGCTGGACTGCGTGCCGGTGATCCCGCCGGAGCTGCGCCCGATGGTGCAGCTGGACGGCGGCCGGTTCGCCACGTCCGACCTCAACGACCTGTACCGCCGCGTGATCAACCGGAACAACCGGCTCAAGCGACTGATCGACCTCGGCGCCCCCGAGATCATCGTCAACAACGAGAAGCGGATGCTGCAGGAGGCCGTCGACGCGCTGTTCGACAACGGCCGCCGCGGCCGGCCGGTGACCGGTCCGGGCAACCGTCCGCTCAAGTCGCTGTCCGATCTGCTCAAGGGCAAGCAGGGCCGGTTCCGCCAGAACCTGCTCGGCAAGCGCGTCGACTACTCGGGCCGCAGCGTCATCGTGGTCGGCCCGCAGCTCAAGCTGCACCAGTGCGGCCTGCCCAAGCTGATGGCGCTGGAGCTGTTCAAGCCGTTCGTGATGAAGCGGCTGGTCGACCTGAACCACGCGCAGAACATCAAGTCCGCCAAGCGGATGGTGGAGCGGCAGCGGTCGCAGGTGTGGGACGTCCTCGAAGAGGTCATCTCCGCGCACCCGGTGCTGCTGAACCGGGCACCCACCCTGCACCGGCTGGGCATCCAGGCCTTCGAACCGCAGCTGGTAGAAGGCAAGGCCATCCAGCTGCACCCGCTGGTCTGTGCCGCGTTCAACGCCGACTTCGACGGCGACCAGATGGCCGTGCACGTGCCCCTGTCGTCCGAGGCGCAGGCCGAGGCGCGGGTCCTCATGCTCTCGTCGAACAACATCCTGTCCCCGGGTTCGGGCCGGCCGCTGGCCATGCCCTCGCTGGACCTGGTGACCGGCCTGTACTACCTGTGCGGGTACAAGCCGGAGGCCAAGGGGGCCGGGTCGGCCTTCTCCTCGGCCGCCGAGGGGATCATGGCGCTGGACGCCGGACTGATCGACCTGCGCGCGCCGATCAAGGTGCGGCTGCCGGGTTCGGTCGTGCCGGGCAAGTTCGACACCCTGCCGGAGGACCACGAGCCGGGCACCCCGTGGCTGGCCGAGACCACGCTAGGCCGGGTGCTGTTCAACGAGCTGCTGCCCGACGGGTACCCGTTCGTGAACGAGGAGCTGCCCAAGAAGCGGCAGGCCGTCATCGTCAACGATCTGGCCGAGCACTACCCGATGTCCGTGGTGGCGCAGGTGCTGGACCGGCTCAAGGAGGCGGGCTTCCACTGGGCAACCCGCTCGGGCATGACGGTGGCCATCGGCGACGTCATCATCCCGCCGGAGAAGGAGGAGATCCTGCTCCGGCACGAGATCGAGGCGGAGCGGGTCGAGAAGGCCTACCAGCGCGGCAACCTGTCGCACGAGGAGCGCAACGACGACCTGGTGAAGATCTGGGAGGCGGCGACTCGGGAGATCGAGGAGGCGCTGCCGCCGGCCTACCCGGCCGACAACCCGGTGTCCACCCTGGTCAACGCGGGTGCGGCGGGCAACTGGATCCAGGTCCGGTCGCTGGCCGGCATGAAGGGTGTGGTGGCCAACTCCAAGGGTCAGCAGATCCCGCGGCCGATCCGGTCCTCGTTCCGCGAGGGTCTGTCGGTGCTGGAGTACTTCATCAACACCCACTCGGCCCGGAAGGGTCTGGCCGACACCGCGCTGCGCACGGCGGAGTCGGGTTACCTGACCCGTCGTCTGGTCGACGTGTCGCAGGACGTCATCGTCCGGGAGACCGACTGCGGCACCGAGCGCGGCGTGCTGCTGCCGATGGCCGACCGGTACGCGGACGGCTCGCTGCACATCAACGAGTTCATCGAGACCTCGGTGCAGAGCCGGGTGCTGGCGGTCGACCTGGTCGCCGACGACGGCACGGTCGTCGTGCCGGCCGGCACCGACGTGCGTGAGCACCACGTACGGGACGCGGTCGCGGCGGGCATCACGACCGCCCGGGTGCGGTCCGTGCTGACCTGCGAGGCGGCCATCGGCACCTGCGCGGTCTGCTACGGGCGCTCGCTGGCCACCGGCAATCTCGTCGATGTAGGTGAGGCGGTCGGCATCGTCGCCGCGCAGTCCATCGGCGAGCCCGGCACCCAGCTGACCATGCGGACCTTCCACACCGGGGCGGCGTCGGGTTCCTCCGACATCACCCAGGGTCTGCCGCGTGTGCAGGAGCTGTTCGAGGCCCGGATCCCCAAGGGCAAGGCGCCGATCGCCGACGCCGCCGGCCGGATCCGGATCGAGGACGCGGACAAGTTCTTCAAGATCATCGTCACCCCGGACGACGGGTCGGAGGAGATCGTCTACGAGAAGCTGCCCAAGACGCAGCGGCTCGCGACGTTGACCGTCGACGGCTCCGAGCGCCTGCTGGTGGACGGCGACCACGTGTCGGTCGGCCAGCAGCTGCTCGAGGGCAACCCGGATCCGCACGAGGTGCTGCGGGTCATGGGTCAGCGCGAGGTGCAGCTGCACCTGGTGCGTGAGGTGCAGAACGTGTACCGCTCGCAGGGCGTCGGCATCCACGACAAGCACATCGAGGTGATCATCCGGCAGATGCTGCGGCGGGTCACGATCATCGACTCCGGCTCGACCGAGTTCCTGCCGGGTGCGGTGATCGAGCGCAAGGAGTTCGAGGCGTCCAACCGTCGCGTGCTGGCCGAGGGTGGCGAGCCTGCGGCCGGTCGTCCGGCGCTGATGGGCATCACCAAGGCGTCGCTGGCCACCGAGTCGTGGCTGTCGGCGGCATCCTTCCAGGAGACCACCCGGGTGCTCACCGATGCGGCGATCAACGCCAAGTCGGACAAGCTCGTGGGCCTGAAGGAGAACGTGATCATCGGCAAGCTGATCCCGGCCGGCACCGGCATCGCCCGGTACCGGGACATCCAGGTGCAGCCGACCGAGGAGGCCCGCGCGGCCGCCTACACGCTGCCGTCGTTCGACGACACCTACTACGGTTCCGACACCTTCGGTGCCGCCACCGGGGCGTCGGTGCCGCTGGACGACTTCGATCTGGGTCGCGACTACCGCTGACGCGCCCGTCGCGTCGGTGACGTGACGACGCGAGGCCCGGCTTCACCACGGTGAAGCCGGGCCTTTCGTCGTCTGCGGTTCCTTCGTCGTCTGCGGGGCCTGCGTTGACTGGGGGGCCTGCTGGATCCGGCCGGCCCCGTGCGCCGGCCCCCCGTGCGCCGGCCCCCGTGCGCCGACTCGCCTCATCCGCAGGTTCTGAAGCGATTCAGAACCTGCGGATGAGGCGAGTCGGCGGTTCTCGACCCCCGTCGGACGCCTCGGACCTGGTGGTCGATCGGCCCGGGCCCATGGTCGGCTCCGTCGGTCGGGCCGGATAGCCTGGGAGGGTGACCGGATCGAGCGGACGAGGCCTGCCCTGGCAGGCAGCTCGGGCGGTCCCGATGGCGGTCATCACCATTGGATTCAGCGTCGCCGCGCACGTCGCCGCGGGCGGTATGCCGCCCGCCGTCGGTGCGCTGGCCCTGCTGACCGTGCTGTCCGCGGTGGTCTCGCTGCCGATCCTGTTGCGGTGGCGTTCACCGGCCGCCCTGGTGCCGATGCTGACCGCCGCCCAGGGGGCGCTGCATCCGGCCTTCGGCCTGCTCGCCGATTCCGGCGCGCACGCCGGCCACGTCATGCCGGGCGCCGGTACCTGGTCGTCCGCCATGCTGCTGGCCCACCTGGCGGCCGGGCTGCTGGCCGCGTGCCTGGTCGTGCTGGTCGATCAGCTGCTCCGGTCGGCCTTCCTGGGCCGCCTGCAGCGTCCGGTGCTCTCCTCGCCGATCGTCGACGGGGCGGCCGTCCCGCCCCGGCCGCGAACTCGCCCGGCCTGGGTGGCCGTGGCCGCCGACCTGCTGCATGCCGCACCGCGTCGCGGTCCGCCGGCGGTGTGCGAGGCGTGACCGACCGGCCCGCTGATCCCCTCGGGATCAGCGTCCGGGCGTTGGGCCGGCCCCGCTGCCCAAGCCCCCGACTGCCCGTGGCCCCGACAGCGCTGACCCCGGATGGGCGTGCCCGTGGCACCCGCCTGGGTGGCGTGCCTGTCCGCCGGTGCCCGGGTCGGCGATCGCGGCCCGCCCGGGGTCCGAAGCGCCCCGCTACGGGTGCATCGCCGCCATCGGTACTGAGTGTGCGACCCGTCCGGATCGCCCGAACGAGGCTGCCCTGACGGGGCTGCCCTGACTGGGTGGCCACGGGACCGGTCAACCGTCCGGGACCGATGAGCTCACGGGTTGCGCGCGCTCCGGGCCACGTCACGCGCATGCCGCCGACCGGTCTCCAGTCCAAGCGCCGGCCAGTCGACCGGCCGGCGCAATCAGCCCCGCCCGTCCTGGCTCCTGGCCGCCCGACCGAACCCTCCGGCGTCCGGCCTCCCCATCCGACCACCTGAAATGAGAATCCGATGACCCACCTTCGGCGCCTGCCCCGCGCCTCTTGGCTGCTGGCCGCCGCCTGCGCCGGCGGCCTGCTGCTGGCCGGCTGTGGTTCCGGCACGACCTCCACCGCCGGCCCGTCCTCCGGTCCCGCGACGACCACCGCGTCCACTGCCTCATCCACCGGTGCCGCGGCCGGCGAGGTGACCATCACCGACACCTGGATCCGCGCCACCGATGGCACCTCGGATCCGACGATGACCGCCGCCTTCGGTGCCCTGACCAACCACACCGATCAGCAGCGGACCATCGTCTCGGCGACCAACAGCGCCAGCGACCACACCGAGCTGCACGAGATGGCGATGGACAACGGCGCGATGGTCATGCGGCCGATCGCCGGGGGCATCACGATCCCGGCCGACGGCACCGCCACCCTGGAGCCAGGTGGCTTGCACGTGATGGTGATGGACCTGACCGCGCCGATCAAACCGGGCGAGGAGGTGAACGTGGTGCTCACCCTGGACGACGGGAGCACCGTGCCGTTCACTGCCGTCGCCAAGGAGTTCTCCGGGGCCCAGGAGTCGTACTCGCCGTCCGGGGGGATGGAGATGGGCACCAGCGGCGCCATGGGGTCCGACATGGGGATGACGACCTCCGGCCATGGCTGAGACACCCATCGACCGGGCGGGCGACGGTAGACCGGCGGGGTCACCCCCGGTCTACAGTCGGCGCCGGTTGTTGGCTACCTCCGCGGTGGCCGCGCTCTCGGGCGCGGCCGCCGTGGCGGTGGGCGGGGGGATCGCGGTTGCCCGCACCACGGACGACGCCGCCCCGGCGTCGGCCGGTGCCGGGAATGCCGGTGCCGGGAGTGCCGGTGCCGGAAGTGCCGATGCCGGGATTGCCGGTGCCGACGCCACCGCCGCGGCAGCCACGGCCACCGTCCCGTTCGCCGGTCCGCACCAGGCCGGGGTGCAGACCCCGGCCCAGGCGTTCGCCGCGTTCTGCGCCTTCGACCTGCGACCCGAGGTCGACGCCGGGGCGCTGCGCCGGCTGCTGCGCCTGCTCAGCGACGACGTCGCCCGGATGACCGCCGGGACCGCCGCGCTGGCCGACACCGCGCCGGAACTGGCGGCCGCCCCGGCCCGGTTGACCATCACGGTCGGGTTCGGTCCCACCCTGTTCGACAAGGTCGGGCCGGCCGTCGCCCGCCCGGCGGGCTTGACCGAGCTGCCCGCCTTCCCCGAGATCGACCGGCTCGACCCCGCCTACGGCGCCGCCGACCTGCTGCTGCAGATCTGCGCGGACGACGCGCTGGTGGTCGCCCACGCGCAGCGCATGCTGTTCAAGGACACCCGGGCCTTCGCCACGGCGCGATGGACGCAGCGGGGGTTCCTGCCCTTGCACGCGGCGGGCTCCACCCCGCGCAACCTGATGGGGCAGGTCGACGGCACCGTCAACCCGACCGTGGACGCAGACTTTGACCGCGTGGTCTGGCACGCCGGCGACGGGTGGTTCGCCGGGGGCACCTTTCTGGTGCTGCGCCGGATCCGGATGGAGCTGGACACCTGGGACGAGCTCGATCCGTCGGCGATGGAGGCGACCGTCGGCCGCCGGCTGTCCACCGGCGCCCCGCTGACCGGCACCGCCGAGCACGATGAGCCCGACCTGACCGCGCTGGACGCCACCGGCCTGCCGGCCATCGCGGATTTCGCGCACCTGCGGGTGGCGCGCGGCGACGGCCCGGCCCTGCAGATCCTGCGGCGCCCGTACAACTACGACGACTCACCGGGCGCCGACGGCGGCAGCGATGTCGGACTGCTGTTCTGCGCCTACCAGGCCGATATCGCGGCCCAGTTCGTGCCGATGCAGCGCCGCCTGGCCGCCGGTGACCTGCTCAACCAGTGGACCACGCCCATCGGTTCGGCCGTGTTCGCCGTGCCGCCCGGGTTCTCGGCCGGTGGGTTCGTCGGGGAAGGAATGTTCACGTGACGCTCGAAACGGTCGGGTTCCGCCGGCGGTGGGGGATGCTCGCACTCCTGGTGCCCGTCCTCACCGTGCTGTCGGTGGTGGCGGCGCCGGCCGCCTGGGCGCACAGCTCGCTGATCTCCAGTTCGCCCGCGGCGGACAGCGTGCTGGCGACGCCACCGACCCGGATCGACCTGGTCTTCAACGAGGAGATCCGCGACTTCCAACCCAAGATCGCGATCACCGTCGGCGATGCCGACCCGGTGGAGGTCACGCCGGTCGTCGACGGGGCGACTGTGTCGGCCGACCTGACGGGCACCCCGTTGCCCACGGTGGCCGGCGCCGGCTCGGTGGCCTGGAAGATCGGCTACCGGGTGGTGTCCGCCGACGGTCATCCGGTCTCCGGTCTCGTCCCGTTCTCGGTCGGTGACGGTCCGGCCGCCTCGGCCACCGGCACGGCCACCTCGACGGGCGCTCCGGCGGCCGCCGGCACCGGCGCCGCCCCGGCTGTTCCGGCCGACCAGGACTCGTCCGGCTGGCTGTGGGTCGGCGGGGCCGCGGTGGTCGTGGCCGCACTGCTGGTCGCCATCGTGCTGCTGCGCCGGCGCCGGCCGGGTTCGGACCCCGGGTCGGCCCCGGGCGGGACGCCGGACCGGGCAGCGGGCGGACAGTAGCGCGATGTCGATCCGGCAACCCGTGGCGACCGGGGTGAGCGTCGCACGCAGCCTGGTGTTCGGCGTGCTGACGACCTCGGTCACGGCGCTCGCGCACGCCGGCGCCGGTGGTGCGATGCCGGCTGCTCCGGGCCTGGTCGTGCTGACCCTGATCACCTCGGCCTCGGCCTGGCCGGTGCTGCGCCGCGCGGTGCGCCCGGCGGTCCTGTTCGCCGTGATCGGGGTGGCCCAGCTGGCCCTGCACCCCGCTTTCCAGGCGCTGGCCGCGACGGCCGGGCACGCCGGCCACCCGGGGACCTTGCCCATGACGGTTGCGCACCTCGCGGCCGGCCTCGGGGCCGCCGGGCTGGTCATCGCGATCGACCCGGTGCTCGGTCGCCGGCGAGTCGGCCGGGCGTGGCGCAGACGGGCACCGGCGCCGGCGATCGCCCACCGGCCCATTCCGATCCTGCCGGCGCCGGTATCGATGGTCGCGGCGAGAGCGGCGTCCGACGCGCCGCGCCGCGGACCGCCGGGCGGGGTGCTGACCTGTCCAGGGATCCGTCCATCGTCGCGACGTCCCGCCACCGCTCGCCGCCCCGGCGGCTGCGGACGCACCATTCCCCTTTGCCGATCAGGAGTCCTGTCATGAGCATTTCCGTTCGTCGGTCCGGCGCCCGGGCCGCGGTCATCGCCGCCGGTGTCGCCGCCCTCACGCTGGGTGGCGCACTGGCCGCCAGCGCGCATGTCACCGTCATTCCCGACACCACCGCGGCCGGGTCGTACGCCCTGCTCACCTTCGGCGTCCCGCATGGCTGCGCCGGGTCGTCGACCACCAAGGTCGCCATCAAGATCCCCGAGCAGATCAATGCGGTCACCCCGACCGTGAACCCGAACTGGGACGTGCAGAAGGTGATGGTGCCGCTGGACCCGGCCATCACCGATAGCCACGGCAACCAGATCACCCAGCGGGTTGACCAGGTCGTCTACACCGCCAAGACCCCCCTCCCGGACGGGTACCGGGACGCGATGGTGCTGTCGTTGCAGGTCCCGGACGCGGTCGGGCAGACGTTGAGCTTCCCGACGATCCAGACCTGTGAGGTCGGCGAGACCGCCTGGATCGAGCCGACAGTGGCGGGCCAGGACGAACCCGATCATCCGGCCCCGGCCTTCGAGGTGACTGCGGCCGCTGCGGGCGGCGACGATGACCATGCGGCGGCCACCACCACCGCCGCGGCGGCCGGCGGCGCCACCGCGGCACCGACCAGCAGCGCCGAGGTCGCGGCGACCGCATCGAGTTCGGAGTCGAGTGCCCCGAGCTGGGTCGCCATCGCCGGGCTGGTCGCCGGCGTGCTCGGGCTCATCGTCGGCGGGCTGGCGCTGGCGCGGTCGCGGCGCGCGTGACCCAGCGCTCCGGGTCGCGGTCGCGGGGATGGTCCGTCCGGACCGTCCTCGTGGCCGCGGCCGCGCTGGCCTTCCTGCTGGCCGGGTCCGCCCCGGCCTGGGCGCACGCGTCGCTGATCGGTACCGACCCCGTCGACGGCGCCCTGCTGCCGTCCGCCCCCACCACGATCACCCTGACGTTCAACGAACCGGTGAGCGTGGACGAGGGTGGCGTTCGCCTGCTCGATGCGTCCGGTGCCGAGCTGCCGAGCAGCACCCGCGCGGTCGACAACACGGTGGTGACCACCCCCGGGGAGCTCGGGACCGGCACGGTGATCGTGTCCTGGCGGGTCATCTCGGCCGACTCGCATCCGATCACCGGCGGGTTCACCTTCGCGGTCGGCGAGCGCAGCAGCACCGCGGTCGCGGTACCGACGACGTCGACGGACCCGGTCGTCGGTGTGGCGATCGCCGTGGTGCAGGCCCTGACCTACCTCGGGGTGCTGGCCGCCGCCGGTCTGATCGCGTTCGACGTGCTGGTGCTGCGCGGCGGCGGGGACACCGCGCTGCGCCGCGCGATCCGCCGGCTGTCCGCCTGGTGCGCCGGCGCCGGAATGCTCGCCGGACTGGGCTTACTGCCGCTCACCCACCTGCGGCAACAGTACGAGTCCATCGCCGGGCTGGCCGACCTGGCGACCTGGACGGCGCAGCTCGGCCGGGACGCCGGCCTGGCCCTGGTGATTGCCGGCGCCGGCCTGTTGCTGGCCTGGGAGGCCGCGTGGGCGGTGAACGACCGGACCGCCGCGAGCGCCGGCGCCGCGCTGGCCGGGTGCGGGCTCGCGGTCGGGTCGTTCGCCCTGGTCGGCCACACCCGCGGCTACGGCCCGGTGCTCCTCGTGCTGACCGCCGATCTGCTGCACCTGACCGTCGCCGCGTTCTGGCTGGGCGGGCTCGTCGGACTGGGCCTGGTCGTGCGCTCGGCCGGCCGGGCCGGGCACGGCCGGCCGGCCCCGTCCGGCGGCCGGGGGGTCCGGCCCGCGTCGGCCACCCGGACCCTGCCGCGGAGCCGGGTGGAGGTGGCCGCGGTGGCGCTGTCCCGGTTCTCCACCCTGGCCGCGGCGTTGGTGGCGGTCCTCGGGGTCGCCGGTGTCCTGCTGGCCTGGCGGATCCTCGGTTCCTGGTCGGCGCTGGTCGATACCGGCTACGGGCAGGCCCTGCTGGTGAAACTGGGCCTGGTCGTGGCGGCCCTGGCGGTCGCCGGGTACAACCGCTTTGTCGTCCTGCCGGCCATCGACACCGCGCCGACCGCCGAAGCCGGGTGGGTGCGGCTGCGCCGCTCGGTGTCGGTGGAGGCAGGCCTGTTGGTGGCCGTGCTCGCCGTCACCGGCTGGCTGGTCAACGCCAGCCCGACCTTGCCGGCCACCGGCGACAATGGCGGAGCGGCCGCGGCGCCCGTCGCCGCCCCGCAGGAGCAGACCGTTCCGTTGGGCGCGGGGACGGTGTCCGCCCGCCTGACGCCGGCGACCGCGGGCATCAATTCACTGGAGTTCAGCGTCGTCGACGCGAACGGCCAACCTGTGCAGCCGGTGTCGGACCCGGAGGTCTCGGTGACCATGCCGGCCGCGGGGGTCGGCCCGCTGACCCGGCCTGTCTCGGTCACCGGACAGGGCGCCTTTCAGGCGGTCCTCGATCTGCCGCTCTCCGGGCAGTGGGTGGTCACCATCTCCGTGCGGACCTCCGAGTTCGAGCAGCCGAGCGCGCGCATCGAGGTGGACATCCCATGAAACGCCTGCTCTCTCGCCTGACGGTGGCCGGTGGCGTGACGGTTGCGGCGCTCCTCGGGCTCGCCCCGGCCGCCGCCGCGCATGTGGCGGTCGACTCCGCCGCCCCCAACGGCGACGGCACGACGACGGTCAGCCTGGTCTGGGATCACAGCTGCAGTCCCGACGATGCCACCACCGGGGTCACCGTGTCCGCCGGGCCTGGCGTCGAGTTCACCAGCGGCGCCAGCGATCTGGTGGGCTGGTCGGCCACCGTCGACCCGTCGACGGTTGCGTTCAGCGGGCCGGCGGTGCCGACCGGGCAGAAGGCGGCGGTCACCGTGACCGCCCGCATCACCGCCACTCCGGGGTCGACCGTCACCTTCCCCTCCGTGCAGCAGTGCGGCGACCGGCAGACCGGTTGGACGGATCCTGACCCGTCGGCCGACCATCCGGCGCCCACCCTGATCGCCACCGCGGCCACCGCGACCGCCCCCGCCGCCGCGGCCGACCTCGACGCGGGCGCCGACCTGGGCCAGGTGCTGACCGGAGTGCTGCTGCTGGCCGCGGCTGTCGGCGCCGTCGGGATGGCGGTGACCCGGCGCACCGACCGCTGACCCGGGCCGGGCCGGCCTGACCTGATCCGGGCTGATCCGGGCTCATCCGGGCTCATCCGGGCTGAGTCTGGCCGGAGCTGGGCTGACTCGCGTCCGGCGGCCCCAACCGAACGGGGGCGGATCACCCAATCAGTAATGATAATGACTTCGGTTAGGTATAGTTCTCGCGTGCCCCCGCGATTCGACCGTGCCCCCCGGACCGGGGCGCCGTTCTCCGTCGTGACCGACCCGGTGGGGATCCGGGGGGAGACCTCGGTAGCCGTCACGGCTATCGACCCGATGACCAGCCCGGCCGCCGACCCGGTGATGGCCACGCCCGCCCACGACGCGGTCGGGTTCATGGGTGGCCCGGGTCCCCGCGATCCGGGATCACCCCCGGTCTGTGCCGGAATCAGTTCCGGCACAGACCTATTGACGGTCCGCGAGTCCGCGCCGCCGGCCCTGGAGATCGCCGGCCTGACGATCCGGCTGTCGTCCGTCACCCCGGTGTCCGGCCTGGATCTCCGGATCCCGGCGGGCGGCCGGCTGGCCCTGCTGGGCGCGTCCGGGTCCGGCAAGAGCCTGACCGCCGCCGCGGTGGCCGGCTGCCTCCCGCCCGGGGCGACGGCGCAAGGGTCGGTGCGGGTGGCCGGGGTGGAGGTGCGGCACCGGCCGGCGGCCCGGCGTCCCGTCGCGGCCCGGGTCGGGCTGGTGGTGCAGGACTCGGCGACCGCGCTGAACCCGATGGTGACCGTGGGACGGCAGCTGCGCCGACCACTGATGCGGCGCGGCCGGTCCCGGGCCGAGGCCACGGCGGAGCTGTCCGACCTGCTGATCGGGGTCGGTGTGGACGATCCGGACCGCATCCTGAGCGCCCATCCCGGCGCGCTGTCCGGCGGCCAACGGCAACGGGTCTGCCTGGCGCTGGCCGTGGCCTGCGAGGTTCCGCTGCTGGTCGCCGACGAGCCGACGACCGCCCTTGACGTCGTGACCCAGGCGGCCGTGCTGGACCTGCTCCGCCGCCGGACCGGTGGGGACGCCGGTCCCGGGCTGCTGTTCATCACGCACGACATCGCCGTCGCGGCGGCGCTGTGCGACGAGATCGCCGTGATGAGCGCCGGTGTCATCGTCGAGCAGGGACCGGTGGCCCGGATCCTGGGCGAGCCGACGCAGCCGGCGACCCGGCAGCTGATCGGCGCGGCCCGCGACATCGAGCGGGATCTGCTGGCCGCCATCTCCGCGGCCCCGTCGGCGGCCCCGTCGGGCGCCCCGGCCGACGCCATCTCGGTCGCCACCGCAGCCGTCACGTCCGGTCGGGCGTCATGACGGCCGGCGGCACCGGTCCGGCGGGATCGCTGCAGGCCCGGGGGGTGCGCCGGATGTACCGCCGGCACCGGGGACCGGAGGTGGTGCACGCCCTGGCCGGGGTCGACCTGACCGTTGCCGAGGGGGAGCGGGTCGGCATCGTCGGGGCGTCGGGCTCGGGCAAGTCGACGTTGCTGCGCCTGCTGCTGGCGTTGGAGCCGGTCGATGCCGGCGAGATCACCTATGCCGCAAGGCCCATCCGGCCCGGCGGCGTGCGGGAGTTGCGCTGGTACCGCCGGCAGGTCCAGTACGTGCCACAGGATCCGGCCGGGTCCCTGGATCCGCGCCGCCGGGTGGCCGATCTGGTGGCCGAGCCGCTGCGCCGCCTGCGGGTCGACGGCGACCACCGGGCGCGGGCGGCCGAGGTGCTGATCGCGGTCGGGCTGGAGGCGGGATTCCTGGACCGCCGCCCGTACCAGCTCAGCGGCGGGCAGTGCCAACGCGTGGCGATCGCCCGCGCGCTGGCCCCCGGAGCACGGATGATCCTGGCGGACGAGCCGGTCAGCGGGCTGGACCTGCCGCTGCGGCAACAGGTCCTGGCCGTGCTCGACGAGGTCTGCCGGACGGTCGGCACCGGACTGGTGATCGTCACCCACGACCTGTCCGTGGTGTCCCGACTGTGCGACCGCGGCGTCGTCATGGACGGCGGCCGGATCGTCGAGGACGCGGCCACCGCCGACCTGCTGACCCGGCCGGCGCACCCGGCCACCCGGCGCCTGCTCGACAGCATCCCGCGGCTCCTGACGGCATGATCGATGCCCCCCCGGCGCGGGCGACGGCCGTCGTCCGCACGCTGTTGGCGACCCAATTCGCCTTCAACATCGGCTTCTACGCGGTGGTCCCGTTCATCGCCGTTCGCCTGCACGACGACCTCGCGGCGACCGGCGCCGCCATCGCGCTCACCCTCGCCGTTCGGACCTTCAGCCAGCAGGGCATGTTCGTGGTCGGTGGGGCGCTGGCCGATCGGTACGGCGCCCGCCCGGTCATGGTGGCCGGTACGGCCGTCCGCACGCTGGGGTACGTGGCCCTCGCCGCGGCCGGCTCGGTGCCCTGGATGATCGCCGCGGCCGCCCTGACCGGGATGGGCGGTGCCCTGTTCTCACCCGCGCTGGAATCGTTGCTCGCCGGCCTGGGGATCGACCGGCCCGAGCGGCCCGACCGGCTCGACCGGCTCGACCGGGCTGAGCGACCCGACCGACCCGACCGACCCGACCGGCCCGACCGGCCCGACCGGGCTGAGCGACCCGACCGACCCGACCGGCCCGACCGGGCTGAGCGACCCGACCGACCCGACCGGGCTGAGCGACCCGACCGACTCGACCGGGCCGAGCGGTCCGAGCGGTCCGAGCGGTCCGAGCGGTCCGAGCGAGCCGAGCGGGCGGAGCGGGATGAGCGTCCCGGGGGACCCTCCCGGGAAAGGCTCTTCGCGCTGCTCGCGGTCTGCGGCGAGGTCGGGGCGGTGCTCGGACCGGTGCTCGGCGCACTGCTGCTGGGGCACGGTTTCCCCACCGTCGCCCTGGCCGGAGCGTGCCTGTTCGCCGTCGTCGGGGTGGTGCTGTGGGTCGTGCTCCCCGCGGGAGCTCCACGGCAGTCCCGCCCGCAGCCTGCCCCGCCCGCCGCGAAGCACGGGAGCCTCCGGCCGGCTCCGCCGTCGTGGCGGGCGGCTCTGCGCGACCGGCGATTCGTCGTGTTCTGCCTCGCCTACAGCAGTTACCTGCTCAGCTACAACCAGCTGTACGTCGGCCTGCCGGTCGAGCTCGATCGGGTCGGGGCCGGTGACGAGGCCCTGGCCGGGCTGTTCCTGGTGGCCGCGCTGCTGATCATCGTCGCCCAGCTGCCGGTCGCCGCGCTCACCCGCCGGCTCCCCGTCTCGGTGTCCCTGCCGGCCGGCTTCCTGCTGATGGCAACCGGGTTCGTGGTCGTCGCCCTCGCGTCCCCGACCGGGCCGGACGGGCCGACCGGGCCGGCCGGCTGGCCGCTGCTGCCGGCGACGGCGTGGGTCGTGCTCTGACCCTCGGCCAGATGACGGTGGTGCCGGTGGCCATGGACCAGGTCGGCCGGTTCGCCGGCCCCCGCCCGTCCGGCGCCTACTACGGCGCTCTGGCCACCGCCGGCGGGATCGCCGTGCTGCTCGGCTCGCTGGCGATCGGCCCGTTCCTGGACGGGGCCCGCCGGGCGGAGCCGGGGGCCGGCACCGCCTGGTGGCTGATGGCGCTGTTCCCGGCCATCAGCGCCGTCGTGCTCGCCGTGCTTTTCCACCGGGCGAGGCCCCGGACCGCCGATGACCAGCCCCCCGACCCCCTCCCCACCCCCACGAGAAACGGACACCCATGATCCACCGCACCACCCACCCGACCGGCCGCCGGCGGACCGGCTCCCGCGCCGGCTTCGGCGTGCTCGCCGTCACCGGTTCCCTCTTGCTCACCGGCTGTTTCGCCGCCCCGTCGGGTTCGTCCGGCGGCACCACCACCTCCGGCGGCGCCTCCTCCGGGGCCGGGTCGACCGGGGAGCCGGGCGCCCGGATCCGGGTGGCCCACCTGCTGCCTCCCCGATCCGCCCTCTCCCCGCTGAGCGACGACGCGTTCAAGCTGTCCCGCTGGTCGACGGCGGAGACCCTGGTCGTGCTCGACGCGAACGGAGACGCCCAGCCGGGGCTGGCCACCGCCTGGACGCAGGTGAACGAAACGACGTGGACGTTCACCCTGCGCGAGGGCGTGACGTTCCACGACGGCACGCCGTTCGACGCCGCCGCGGTGGTGACGGCGTTGACCGCGGCGACCACGGCCTCACCCAAGCCTCGCATCCTCGACGGCGTCGAGCTGACCATCACCTCGGATACCCCGAACACCGTCACCGTGGTCACCGGCAAGGCCGATCCGTTGGTGCCGCAGCGGTTGTCGAGCCCGCAGCTGTCCATCCTGGCGCCCGCCGCCTACACCGGCGGCCCGGTCGACCCGATCGGCCACGGCACCGGACCGTTCGAGCTCGTCGCGGTGAACGGCACCAGCACCGCCACCCTCGACCGGTTCGACGGCTACTGGGGCGAGAAGGCCACCGCGGCCGGGATCGACGTGAGCTTCGTGCCCGACGGCACCGCCCGGGCCGCCGCGCTGCGCACCGACACCGCCGACGTGGTCGAGGCCATCCCGGTCGCCCAGGCGGCGGTCATCGACCCCAGCCTGATCCACGAGGTCCCGATGCCCCGGACCAACACCCTGTATCTGAACAACCGGACCGGCGTCTTCGCCGACCCGGCCGTGCGGGCGGCCGCCCGTGAGGCGATCAACCCGCAGGTCGTCGTCGACCAGGTCTACGAGGGCCGGGCGGACGTGGCCAAGGGTCTGCTGGGCCCGGCGCTGCCGTGGTCGGCCGACCGCCCGCAGCGGACGGTGACCGCCGCCGCGACCGACATCCCCGCCCGCAAGCCGAAGATCACCCTGGGTACCTTCACCGACCGGGCCGAGCTGCCCGAGGTCGCCGTGCAGCTGGAACAGCAGCTGGAGGCCGCCGGTTTCGAGGTCGAGCAGGTCATCCGCGAGTACAGCTACATCGAGACCGACGCTCTGGCCGGCGCGTTCGACGCGTTCATCCTGTCCCGCGCGACCGTCCTGGACTCCGGTGACCCGGTGGCCTACCTGTACTCGGACTTCTCCTGCGAGGGGTCGTTCAATATCGCCCAGTTCTGTAACCCGGAGGTCGATGCGGCCCTGTCGGCCGCGGCGGCCACCCCGGCCGGCCCGGAGCGCCGGGCGGCGATCCTGCAGGTCGAGAAGCTGATCCTGGAGGCCGACGCGGCCGTGCCGATGCTGCACGAGCGGGTCATCCAGGGTGAGCAGGCCGACGTGACCGGCGCGGCGCGGGACCCGCGGGAGCGCACGCTGATCACCGCCGACACCCAGGTCGGCTGACATGACCGGCGGGCATCTCGACGGGCGGACGGAGGTCACCGCACCGCCGCATCCGGGTCCGGACGCGGTCCCGGCGCCGCATCCGGGTTCGGCCGGCGGCCCGGCCGGCCCGTCCGACGGTGCCCGCCCGGCCGGTGACCCCGTCGGTGACCCCGTTGGCGGCGGCGGCCGGCCTGCCCGGGCCGGATGGGCGGGCACCCTCATCGCCCCCGCGTCCCGGATCGTCACCCTGCTCGGCGTGGTGGCGGTGGTCGGCCTGCTGCCCTGGTTCTCCGGGCGGGACCCGGCGCAGACGGTCCTGCGGGCCCGGTCGGCCGAGCAGGAGGCCACCGAGGAGGCGCTGGCCGCCATCCGGGCCGACCTGGGGCTGGACGTCGGGCCGGTGGACCTGGTGAGCCGCTGGGCGTCCGGGGTGGTCCGCGGCGACTTCGGCACGTCGTGGGTGAACGGCCGGCCGGTGCTGCCGGGCATGCTGACCGCGCTGTCGGTCTCGCTGACGCTCATGGTGTTCGCCGTCGGGGTGGCGCTGCTGGTCGCGTCGGCGATCGTGATCCCGGCGCTGGTCGCCGGCCTCCGGGGCCGGCCCGGCCGGACCTCCGGCGTCGTCGCCGCGACGTTGACCGCGCTGCCGGAGTTCCTGCTGGCCTCCGTGCTGCTGCTGGTCGGCGCGGTCTGGCTCGGCTGGTTCCCACCCTACGGATGGTCCGGTCCGGCGTCCGCGGTGCTGCCCGCGCTGGCTCTCGGCCTGCCCGCCGGGGGTCTGATCGGGCGGCTGGCCGCGGACGCGGTCACCACGAGCTTTGCCGAGCGGTGGGTGATCACCTGGGCCGTCGCCGGCTTCGGTCGCCCGGCGATCGCCGGTGCCGTGCTGCGCCGGGCCATGCCGGGACTGCTGCCGCAGATCGGTCTGGTCATGGTGGCCATCACCGGCGGCGCGGTCGCCGTCGAGGTGGTCTTCGCCATCCCCGGCCTGGGCCGGGCGGCGTTGGGCGCGGCCAACTCTCAGGACATCCCGGCCCTGCAGACGGCCGTGCTGCTGTTACTGCTCCTGGGCATCGGCTTCGGCGTCCTGGCCGAGATCGGCCGGCGGCTGCTGCTGGGCCGGGCGCTGCGCACGGGGGAACTGCCGGTACCGCCGGCGGCGCCGGCGTCCGGTCGGCGCCGGATGATCGTGCCGGCCGTGATCCTGGTCGGCCTGGTGGTGATGGTCCTGGCCGGAGTCGGGCGCGACCCGCTCACCTCGTTCCGGCCGCGGCTGGCGGCACCGGGCGCCGGCCTGCCGTTCGGGGCCGACGCCAGCGGCCGCGATCTGCTGGCCCGGGTCGCGCACGGGGCCGTCACGACGGTGGGCCTGGCCCTGGTCGTCACGATCGTCTGCACGGTGATCGGGCTGCTGCTCGGGCTGGTGCCGCGGCTGGCGGCGGGGCCGATCGAGATCGCCAACGCGGCACCGCCGATCATCACCGGCCTGCTGATCGCGGCGGTGCTGGGCGCGGGCCCGTTCGGCGCGGCGGTGGCCGTCACCATGGTCAGCTGGGCCCCGCTCGCCGCGCACACCGCGGCCCTGGCCGCCGAGGCCCGGGCCCAGCCGTACGTCCGGATCCTGCCGGTGCTCGGCGTCGGCCGGCCCCGGATCCTGTTCACCTCGGTGCTGCCGGCCGTGATCGGGCCGGTCGCCCGGCACGGCCTGCTCCGGCTGCCGGGCATCGCCCTGGCCCTGGCCGCCCTCGGCTTCCTCGGGCTGGGCTCCCAGCCGCCGACCCCGAACTGGGGCCTGGTCCTCGCCGAGGGCATGCCCTACGTGGAACGGGCCCCCTGGGTGGTGCTCGCCCCGATCGGCGCGCTGGTCGCGGTGTCGGTGCTGGCCGTGTCCGCATCGGCGCTCGGCCCGCTGCGGCGGCGGTAGCGACTATCCGACCGCGGCGGTGGCCGGCTGCGGGGCGGACGCCGTCGCTCGCGGGGCGGCCGAGGCGGCCCGGCGCCGTCCGGGCCGCCGGTTCCACTGCACGATCACTACGGCGCCGAGCACCAGCAGCGCACCGAGCGCCTGCGGGGCGGAAAGGCTCTCGCCGAAGACGAGGGCCGCCGAGCCGACGGTGACCACCGGCTCGAGGATGGACAGGATCGCCGCCTTGGACGGCCCGACCCGGACGAGGCCGGCGAAGAAGCACAGCACGGCGCCGACGGTGCTGACCAGCGCGATGGCCACCAACCACAGCCAACCAGCCGGTGCGAAGTCGAGATCGTTGGTGCCGCGGAGGGTTCCGGTCACCAGGAAGGTGCCGAACGCGCCGCCGCAGACCAGCGCGGACAGCGCCAGTGGCGGCACGTCCGCGGTCAGTCCGTCGCCGACGAGGATGTACACCGAGTACGTCAGTGCTGCGCCCAGCGCCAGCAGTGCGCCCAGCAGGTCGAAGCCGCCGGACGCGGCCCCGGCCAGCACCAGCCCGATGCCGGCCAGCGCGGTGAGCAGGGCGCTGCACCGGCGCACCGAGGCGCGCTCCCGGCGCAGCGCGATCGCGCCGGCCATCACCAGGACCGGATACACGTACAGGATCAGCGCGACCAGGGACGCGTCCAGGCGGGTCAGCGCAGAGAAGTAGAGGCCGGCCTGCAGGGCGAACCCGGCCGCGCCCATGACCAGGCCGATCAGCACCGACCGGGCACGCACGTGCCGGAACGCTCCCCGGGCCAGGGCCAGAGTGAGCAGGACGGCGCCGGCCAGCCCGAAGCGGACCAGCAGCAGCGCGTCGACCGACACGCCCTGCTCGAACGCGAGCTTGCCGAACACGGCCATCACTCCGTAGCCGGCGGCGGACATCAAACACAGAACGGTTCCCACCGGACGATCATTGAACGAGCAATCGTTCACGTCTATCGCGAGTTGTTGCATAGCATCGTGTAGCTAGAGTGAACAGATGCTCGATCTGCACCGGCTCCGCCTGCTGCGCGAGGTGGCCAGCCGCGGAACCGTGCACGCGGCGGCCCGGTCGCTCGGCTACACCCCGAGCGCCATCTCCCAGCAGCTGACCGTCCTGGAGCGGGAGGCCGGCGCGAGTCTGCTCGAGCGGGCAGGGCGCAACGTCCGGCTGACGGACGCGGGCGCCGTCCTGGTCCGGCACGCCGAATTGCTGCTGCTCGGGGTGGAGGCCGCCGAGGCCGAACTCGCGGAGGTGGCGGCCGGCCGGCCGGCCGGGGTCGTGCGGGTCGCCGCGTTCCAGTCGGCGTTCCTGGGGATCGTCGTGCCGGCGGTCCGGTCGCTGACCGCCACCCATCCCGACATCCGGGTGACCGCCACCGAGATCGAGGTGGAGGAGGCCGCCCCGGCGCTGCGCCTGCAGCAGTTGGACGCGGTGGTCGGCGACGAGTACACCGGGCAGCCCCGCGCCGTGCACGCCGATCTGTTCCGGGAACCGTTGCTGCGCGAAGAGATCCGGCTGGTGCTGCCAGCCGGCCACCCGGCGGCGACGGCCGGGCCGGTGCGGCTGGCCGGACTGGCCGGGCTGTCGTGGTCGGCGTCGCAACCGGGCACCGGGCACCGGGAGATGCACATCCGTACCTGCCGTGAACTGGGCGGTTTCGAGCCGGACCTGCGGTACAGCTCCGACGATTTCTTCACCCAGCTCGAGCTGGTCAGGGCGGCCGGCGCGGCGGCGCTGCTGCCCGAACTCGGGCTGGCCCAGTCGACCGCCGACGTCGCCGTCCGGTCGATCGCGGACGGACCCGTCGGGCGGGAGGTCTTCCTGCTCACCCGCGCCGCCCGGACTCCCGCCGTCCGGGCGGTGGCGGCGGCGTTGCGGCGGGCGGCGGCTGAGCAGGCGGTCGGGCCGCGCCTGACGTCGCCGTAACCCAACGGCACCAAGGAACGCTAGGTCCGAGCGGGTGCCAGGGCGGTCCGCCAACGACCCTGACGGAAGCGGACCACGGTGCAGACCGCCCGCGCCGCCACGCCGGTGGCGAAACCCGCGTACACGCCCGAGAGACCCCACTCCAGTCGGGTCGCCGCGAACCAGGCCACCGGCACGGCGAGCAGCAGCTGGCTCAGCGCCCCGGCGTACAGGATCCCCTTGGTGTCGCCACCGGCGCGCAACACCCCGGCGAGCGTCATCGAGACCACCATGGCCGGCACCAGCACGAGCAGCACCCAGACGGCCCCCTGGGCGTCGGCCACCACTGCGGGATCGTCGCTGAAGAGCGGGAAGTACAGCCCGGGAACGGCCAGTGGCGCGGCGACCACGAGCAGGCCGAGCAGGGTCATCAGCAGCGCTCCGGCCTGGGCGACGCCGCGCACGCCGGCGAGGTCGCCGGCCCCCAGTCGCTGGCCGGCCAGGATCGCGATGCCGCTGCTGCAGGCGAAGACGACGACCCACAGCAGCGACACCGTGGTGACCATCAGGCGGTAGCCGGCCAATTCCGTCGTGCCGATGGTGGCGACGACGGCGGCCAGCAGCGCGTCCGCGCCGTACACCAGCACGGCGAAGGTGACGTCGGGCCAGCCGATCTGCCAGACCTGGCCGGCCATCGGGCCGGGCGAGCGCAGATGCGCGCGCCGAGGATAGGAGTAGTCCGGGGCCAGCCGGCGGCGGGCAAGCCAGGCGACGTACGCCGCACCGAGCATCGTCGCCAGCACCGTGCCGATCGCCGACCCGACCGCGCCCAGATCGAGGCCGAAGACGAACAGGACATCCAGCGGGATGTTGGCCAGGTTGACGATGACCGCGACCCGCATCGTGACCGATGTCTGGGTCAGACCGCCGAATACGCCGCGGTAGTGGGCGGTGATGGCGGTGAACGGGAGGCAGGCGGCCAGGATTCGCAGCGCCGTCGCCGACTCGGGAGGTGCCGCACCGCCCGCAACGAGGTCCACCAGCACCGGTGCGGTCACCGCGATCGCCAGGGCCGGCAGGGTGCCGGCGGCCAGGCAGATCAGCAGGCCCAGGTCCAGCAGCCGGGCAATCGACGCACGATCGCCGGCGCCCGACCAGCGCGCCACCAGTACCTGGATCGCGGTGCCCCACGGGATCACCAGGGCCGAACCCAGCACGAACAGCGGTAGCGCCACCGCGATGGACGCCAGGGCGTCGGTGCCGTACCGGCCGAGCAGTGCGGTGTCCACGAGGGCGAGCGCGGTGGCCGACAGGCTGCCGATGATCAGCGGCCAGGTGACCGTCCAGCTGTGGGCCATCCGCGCCGCCAGCGGGACCGGCGGCTCGCCGGGTGCGCGCGGCGGCAGCGGCTCGGGAGGGGTCATGACTCAACGTTATATGAGAACGGTTATCATCAGCTCGGGCAGGGAGCAGGTCCCTCGACCGAGTGTGGAGAGTGAGGTCGTCGTGTCCGTGCGCGTTCGGCCGTCGGTGCGCGACTCACGCGGCGTCACGTCGGTGCTGATGCTGGCCCTGCTGGTCGTCATGGTGCTCAGCCTCGGTCTGGGGGCGGTGTCGATCGGCCCCGACGTGACTGTCGGGGTGCTGGCCCACCGGATGGGTCTGACCGGTCAAGGGGCCTGGAGCGCCGTCGAGTCGCTCATCGTCTGGGACTATCGCGCTCCGCGCGTCCTGCTGGCCGCGCTGGTGGGGGCGGCGCTCGCGCTCGTCGGGGCGATTCTGCAGGCGCTCGTGCGCAATCCGCTGGCCGACCCCTGGGTGCTCGGGGTCTCCTCGGGCGCCGGCCTGGGCGCGGTCGCCACGGTCCTGCTCGCGGCCGGGGCCGGCGCGGTGACGTCGAGGTCCGCCGGCGCCGCGGCCGGCGCGGCCGTGGCAACGATCGCGGTCTTCCTGCTCGCCCGGCAGGACGGGCGACTGACACCGGTCCGGCTCGTGCTGTCGGGGGTGGCACTGTCGTTCCTCTGGGGGGCTGCCACCAACTACCTGGTGCTCACCAGCGACGCCGACGAGGTTTTTGGCGTCCTGTACTTCCTGATGGGCAGCCTGACCGCAGCGACCTGGGCGGACATCCCGGTCATCGCGATCATCCTGTTCGCCGGTGCCCTGCATGCCTGGGCCCGGGCC
Source organism: Nakamurella sp. (assembly GCF_044224575.1). Lineage (GTDB taxonomy): Bacteria > Actinomycetota > Actinomycetes > Mycobacteriales > Nakamurellaceae > Nakamurella. Next base: position 21,719 of record NZ_JBGAKE010000022.1, on the reverse strand, counting down.
CGTCCGCTTACCGCCCTGCTGGCCGGCCAGGAGACCGCCACCGCGCTGGGGCTCAACACCAGCCGGATCCGGACCGAATTTCTGATCAGCACCTCGGTGCTGACCGGTGCGGTGGTGGCGGTGAGCGGTGGCATCGGCTTCGTCGGACTGCTCGTCCCGCACGTCGCCCGCATGCTCGTCGGCGCCGACCACCGCCGGATGCTGCCGGTGGCGCTGCTGCTCGGCGCGGCCTTTCTCGTGCTGGCCGACACCTGCGCGCGCACGATCGCCGCACCGATCGAGCTGCCGATCGGCATCGTCACCGCCGCCGTCGGCGCCCCGTTCTTCCTCTGGCTGATGCGGCGCGAGTCGCCCGCCCGCCGGGCCGGGGTGGGACGGTGACGCACTCTCCGATGTCGGTCGCCATCAGCGGACTGCAGGTGCGGGTCGACACGCTGGTGCTGCTGGACGGGGTGGATCTCACGGTCCGGCCGGGTGCCGTGTGCGGGCTGGTCGGTCCGAACGGCAGCGGAAAGTCCACGCTGCTGCGCGCGGTCTACCGGTCGCTGCGACCGTCCGCGGGCGTGTGCCGGGTGGGAGACGACGACCTGTGGCAGCTCTCGCCGCGGGACAGCGCCCGCCGCGTCGCCGTGCTGCCCCAGGACGAACCGCTGGACATCGAGCTCTGCGTCAGGGATGTCGTGCGGATGGGCCGGCTACCGCACCAGCGGGCGCTGGCCGCCGACAGCGACCTCGACCGGGCCGTGGTCGAGCAGGCGCTCGCCCGGGCCGACGTCGCCCAGCTGGCGCACCGCTCGGTCCAGACCCTGTCGGGCGGGGAACGCCAGCGCGTCCTGCTGGCCCGGGCCCTGACGCAGGACACCCCGGTGCTGGTGCTGGACGAGCCGACCAACCACCTCGACGTCTGCCATCAGCTTGAGCTGCTCGAACTGGTGCGCAGCATGGGCGTGACCACCCTCGTGGCCCTGCACGACCTGAACCTCGCCCACGCCTATTGCGACCAGATCGCCGTTCTGGCCGACGGGAAGCTGCTGGCCGCCGGCGATCCCGCCGACGTGTTGACTCCCGAGCTGGTCGGCGCGGTGTTCAAACTCGGCTGCCACCGGCTGTGCCATCCCGCCACCGGGCGGCCGCTGCTGGCCTTCAGCCCGCTCCCGCAGCAGGTGCCGCTCCGCTGAGACGCCGTGCGCCACCTGGCTCCATCCGATCGACCCTCGACCGACCCCTGACCGACCCGGACTCTCCCGCCATCGCCAGAAAGAGAAGCCCATGACGACCCACCCCACCACGATCCGGCCGGCCCGCCGGATCGCCATCCTCACCGTCTGCGCCGGCCTGATCGTGGTGGCCGGTTGCGGATCCCCGACCGGGCCCGCTGTGTCGTCGACGGCGCCGGCGGCAGTACCGTCCGGGGTCGCCGGCGCCCCGGCAAGCCCCGCCGCTGACGCGAGCGCCGCGACCTTCCCGATGACGGTGCCGAACTGCGGCGAGCAGCTGACTATCGGCGCTGTGCCCCAGCGCATCCTGAGCTTGGCCCAACCGCAGACCGACATGCTCACGGCCCTCGGGCTCACGGACCGGGTGGTCGGTCAGGCGCAGGTCTCCCCGCCCGACGGGCTGCCGGGCCAGACCGCCGCGTCCGCGGCCGAGGCCGGGATCGCCGTGATCGCCGCCGACTCCGTGCCGGCCAAGGAGGTCACCATCGCGCAGGCCGCCGATCTGGTGCTGGCGCCGACGACGTACGAGTTCCAGGCGGACGAGGGTTTCGCCACCGAACAGGATCTCGTGGCGGCCGGGGCGGTGCCCTACGTCGCGGCGGGTGGCTGCAAGGACCGACGGACCTCCGTTCCGTGCAGGACACCCTGACCGACCTCGAGACCCTGGGGGCGGTGTTCGGCGTCACCGACCGGGCGCAGGAACTGGCGGCCGACTACCGCGGCCGGCTCGACCAGGTCGCCGCCGCGGTCGGCGGGGCGGCCCCGGTCCGGGTCGCCGAGGTCTTCGTCTGGGGCAGCGACATCCAGAGTCTGGCCGGCTCGAGCAATGTCGACCTGGTCAAGGCGGCCGGCGGCCAGAACATCTTCGCCGACGACGACCCTCGTTTCGGCGGAATGATGTTCGCCTCGCTCTCCTCGGAAGTGCTGGCGGCGCAGGCACCCGAGGCGTTCGTCTTCTCCGCGGGCAGCGCCGAGGCGGCCGAGAAGGCCAAGGCGGCGTTGCGGGCGGCGTTCCCCACGACACCGGCCGTGCAGAACGACAAGCTGATCGCCTACAGCGCCACCGCGGCGCTGCCGGGCTCGCTGACGACCCCCGAAGCGGTCCGGTTCGTGGCCGAGCAACTGCATCCCGACGCGTTCTGATCCGGTCTCGCGGGTGCCGGCCGGCGGCCGTGCCGGCTCGATCGGGCCGGCTCGATCTGCCGGCTCCGGGACGGTTTGTCCGGCGCCGAATTGGCGTCGGCTCAGTCCCGGTCGTCCCGGACCGGCACCACCAGCACCGGGCCGGTGGCGCCGGCGATCAGCTCGTGGCTGGTCGACCCCAGCACCAGCCCGGCCAGCGAGCCGTGGCCCCGGCTGCCGACCACGGTCAGTTGCGGGCGTTCGGTCCCGGTCAATTCGGCAAAGTCGGTCAGGCACCGGGCCGGGCGGCCGTCCATCACCATCGGTCGAACGGTGACCTCGGGATACTTCTCCGACCACCCGCTGAGCTGCTCCGACAGCACCGCCGCATCCTCCTCGAGCTCCACCGGAAGGGGGCGGACAGGCCGCCGGGCGAAGCCCTGGTGCGCGACCACCCGGTCACCGGCCAGCACGGCGACCAGATCCGCCCCGCGTCGGGCGGCCTCGTCGAACGCGACGTCCAGGGCCGGCTGGCTGCTGCCGAGCGGATCCACCCCGACCAGAACCGCTCCGGTCGTGGGGATGTCGGTGTTCGGGACCACGGCGACCGGTGACGCCCCGCGTGCGGCCAGATGCAGTGCGACCGACCCGGTCAGCACCTCGGGCAGGCGACCCGACCCACGATTGCCCACGACGGTCATCACCGCCGAGCGGCTGGCCTGCACCAGTGCCGGCCGCGGGTCGCCCAACTGGAACTCGCCCGTGATCGTCAGGTCGGGGTGCCGGTCCCGGAGCCGGTGGACGATCCCGTCGACCATGGACCTGCCGATGGCCGGCCACTGCACGGTGTACTCGCCGGCCTCCGGCACCCCGGGCAGGCCGGCCGGGTACGGTCGGAACGCCGTCAGCACGTGCAGCCGGGCATGTCGACGCGTCGCTTCTCCGGCGGCCCATTCGGCGGCGTGGCTCGACTCCGCCGATCCGTCGAACCCGATCACGATCGTGGATGACACTGTCCTGGACATCGTTGTCCCTTTCGCTCTGGTGAGATCGCCTGCCCTCGCGACATCGTCCCGGCAGCAACAACTATCGTCGGCCGGCTGGGGCTGCGCCAGGGACCAAGGTCCTCACCCGGTCCGATGCCGGGGTGCGCGGCCGCGCCCCGATCACCTGCGGGTCGCTGACGATCGGGTCCATGACGACCATGGCGAGATGTCGCTGCCGGCTCAGCCGGTCCGCGACGAGCCGGCCGACCATGTCCGGCAACGCCTCGACGTGGATCGACCCGCTCAGGTCGTGCATGGCCCGGGTCGCTTCCGCGTAGATCTGTCGAGTCGGGTAGGTGGCACCGAGTCGATCGACGAGCTCGGTGATCGCGGGCTCCAACAACCCGGCGAGGTCGTCCTCCGAACGCCGGGGGACGCCGCGCCGGGCGGCAGTCGTCGGGGAGACCGCGATCACCACGTCGAATCGCCCCGAATCAGCACCTCCGAACCGCCGTCGATGAACACCACCTGCCCGCACAGATGGGTGTTGTCCGTGCTGGTCAGCCAGGCGATCAGGGACGCGCAGGCCTCGGGTCGGGCGATGCCGTGCAACGGCATCGGGACCCGCTCCAGCAGGCCCGCGGCCGCCTCGGGGGTGGCGACGAGGTCCGCCGTCATGGGGGTGCGGATGATGCCGGGCGCGATCGCGTTGAGGGGGATGCCGGCGCCGGCCCACTGGTCCGTCGCGGCATGGCGGCGGATCCAGCGGGCGAGCGCGCGCTTGCTGGTGGCGTAGATCGTTTCGCCGCCGGCGTGGGCGAGTGTGGCGGCCAGTTCCATGGCATCGGTCTCGGCGCCCTCCAGGAGCGTTCGTTCCAGTTGCTCGTCGACCGGCATCAGCGAGGCCATGGATGCGGTGGCGACGGCCCGGGGGGTGGGCGACCGCAACAGCAGCGGGTGCAGGCCCTCCAGGGTGGCCAGCGCGCCGTAGTAGTTCACCGCCACCGTGGCGGCGGTGGGGGAGGCGAGCCCGGCGTTGGCGACGACCGCGTCGACGTGGCCGCCGGTGCGCGCGGTCACCCCGCGCACCATCGCCTCCCGCCCCTGCTCGGTCGACAGGTCGGCGATCACCTCGGCATGGTGCCGGTCGACGCCGATGACAACGTCGCCCCGCGCCCGAAGCAGGGTCGCGGTGGCCAGTCCGATTCCCGAGGCCGATCCGGTGATGACATACGTACGCATGGCTTCTCCGATCACGCGGGGCACCTCCACCCTGTCCGGGTCGGGTCGCTCCCCCCAGGGTCGATGGTCCCGACCTCCCGGACACCCCGCGGACGGTGCCGGCCGGACCGGGAACGGATCGGATCATCCTCAGTCGACGTCGATCTCGTGCGGGATGTGCGGCCGTGAAGCGGTGGCCGTTGGGGTGCCGGTGGGCGGCGCGAGGGCGACGATCCCGCCGGTGGTCTGCTCGATGCCGGAGGCGATCCGGACGATCGATCCGGGGGGATCAGCCGGAATCGCCGACGACCGGGCCGACGATCGATGAGGTGCCGTCGCGCCAGGCCACCAGGCCGGTCCGGTCGGGTCGGGTCCCCAGCCAGCGGGCCGCCTCCGGGCCGAGTGCGTAGGCGGCGGTGGCGTCGATGTCCGCCCAGGTCAGCGAGTCCGCGATGACGGTCACCGAGGCGACCGCGGCCGGGGCCCGGCCGGTCCGAGCGTCGATCAGGTGCGATCCGCGATGGGCGGTGCCCGACGTGGCGACCGCTCCGGTCCGGATCGGGACCACGGCCAGCACCCGGGCCGGGTCCAGCGGGTCCTCGATGCCGATCCGCCACGGCGGCGCGTCGGGCCGGGCGGTTCGGCAGGTCAGGTCGCCGCCCGCGGACAGGCAGAAGCCGGTGTCCGGCAGTTCCCGGAGCGCCGCCGCGGCGCGTTCGACCGCCCAGCCTTTGACCACGCCGCTGGGGTCCAGCACGGTTCCCCCGCCGGGCCGCGGGCGACGCACCGCGAATGCGCCGTGCGACTCGGCGGTGGCGGTGTCGCCCAGACGCAGGACCTCGGCCACCTCCGGCGGGCAGTCGGCGGGCCCGATCTCACCCCGGCCGAGGCGGGAGATCGCCGAGTCGGGCCGGTAGGTGCTGAACACCAGGTCCGCCTCACGCAGGCTCGCGACCACCCTGATCCAGGCCGAACGGCCGGCCTCGTCGGCGGCGTGCCGGCCGCGCAGGGCCAGGCTGATCGGCATGCCCATCACGTGCGCCACGGACCGTACGATCCGCTCGTCGACGGATGTCCGGCCGCTCACCCGCATCACAGACCGGCCTGATCCAGCGCGCTCTGCAGGGACTGGACATAGCCCTCGCTGGTGATGGTGGCTCCGCTGACCATGTCGATCGACGCACTCTGCGCGGAGATCGTCTCGTCGATCAGCACCGGCAGCGCGCGGGCGTTGATCTGCTGATCCTTGCCGTTCTCGTGTGGGTACTGGACGACGGACACGTCGGTGACCCGGCCGCCGGCGACGGTGATCCGCACCTGGACCGGTCCCCATCGGGTCTGCGCCACCGAACCGGTCAGCGTGCTGGTGGCGCTCGCCGAACCCGCCGAACCCGCCGACCCCGCCGCCCTGGCCGAGGCCGAGGTGGAGGCGGAGCCGGTCGCCCCGGCGGCCGATCCCGCCGCGGACGTGCCCCCGGTCGTCGCGGGTTGACCGCCGTTGATCGGGGCGATGGCCGCGCTGTCCGCCGCGGCGGCCATCCGGGACGAGGTCGAGGTGTGGTAGCCGAACAGCAGGACCAGGACGGTCAGCGTGCTCATCGCCCACAGCACGATGCGTTTCATGACGGGTCACCAGCCAAAGGATTCGATATGGATGTGCTCGGCCGGCACCCCGGCGGCCTGCGCCGTCCGGGCGACGTCGTCGGCCCAGCCCTGCGGGCCGCAGATGAACACCTCGTGCTCACCGATGCCGGGCACCAGGACGGCGAGCGCCGCGACGTCGTCGACCGGCGGCACCTCGTCGCCGAGCCACGAGCCGGGCGCCCGCCGGTGGCCGGGCAGCAGGACCACCCGCAGCCCGCGGGCCCGGCTCAACGCCCGGAACTCTCCGGGGAACAGCGGTTGATCGGTGAACCGGTGGATCAGCACGGCCTCGCCCGTCGCGTAGTCGAGCGACTCGGCGAGCGCGCGCAGCGGCGTGATGCCGACCCCGGCGCCGATCAACGCCACCCGTCGGCGGGTGCGGGCGCGAGCGGTGAGCCGCCCGTACGGGCCCTCGACGAGCACCCGGGTGCCCGGCCGCAGATCGACCAGGCCCCGGCTGCCGTCACCGACGACCTTGGCGGTGAACCGCATCCCACCCCCGGCCGGCTCGGCGGACAGGGAGTACGGGTGCGCACGCATCCATCCGCGGCCGGTCAGGAAGCGAAAGGTGAAGAACTGTCCGGCTTCGGGGCGAAGTCCGCGCTCCCGGCCGTCGAGGTGGACGGACACCACCCCGGGGGCCTCGACCACCACGCGGGCGACGCGCAGCCCGTACCGGGCGCTGCGCAGCAGCGGCAGCGCGACCCGCCAGACCAGCACCGCACCGGCGGTGACGATCCAGGCGGTCCACCAGAACACGGTGCGCCCGGTCGAGGCCAGGAATTCCTGGCCGGTCCACAACTGGTGCGGCAGGGCCAGGAACACGCCGAGGTACGCGTACAGGTGCAGCAGGTGCCAGGACTCGTACCGCAGCCGCCGCCGGGCCGCCCGGATGCTGGTCACCACCACCATCACCAGGCAGCCGGTGCCGGCCAGGGCCAGCAGCATGCCCGGGTAGTCCACCGTCAGCGTCCAGAACGTGCTCACCGTCTGACGCAGCCGGCCGCCCGCGTACCCCCAGGTGATCAGCCCGATGTGGGCGAGCATCAGGGTGAACGAGGTGAAGCCGACCAGCCGGTGGGTGCGGGCCAACCGGTCCTGCCCGAAGGCCCGCTCCAGCATCGGAACGCGGGCCATCAGCAGCACCTGGGCCAGCAGCAGCACCGAGGCGATCAGCGCGGTCAACCGGCCGACCGAATCCAGCGCCGTCGTCCAGGTCAGCAGGTCCTGCAGACCGCCGCCGGCCGCCCACCAGTAGGTCACGAGCAGCAGGGCGCTCCACAGCAGCATCGCCGACCCCCACCGAACCGCGGCGTCGAACCGTGCGCGGGTCCCGTCGACCGGACGCCGGGAGGGCGCCATCCGCGGCCGGGCCGCGACGGCGGTCATGCGGACTCTCGCTCGGGCATCGTTGGTCACCTGGTCGTCCTCGGATCGCACGCCGGGTGCATGCGACTTCAACAATCCTCGGCGACCGAGGTCAGAGCTTTCTCACATGGAGCTTGTTCCGGTCATCTGCACAGCAGACCCACAGGGCCCGAGCCCATCAGCGCGGCGCGGGGCGATCCGTCGATCGGCGGCGGGTCAGCGCGTAGGCCACGGCGCCCAGACCCAGGACGGCCGCCCCGGTCAGCACCGACGACACCGGCAGGAACAGCGCCAGCAGCAGGCAGCCGCCCAGCCCGACGACGGGTACCAGCCGGGGCGGCCGGCCCTCGGCCGGGGTGAGGGTCCAGGCGGAGGCGTTGGCGATGGCGTAGTACGCCAGCACCCCGAACGAGGAGAACCCGATCGCGCCGCGCACATCGACGGTCGCCGCCAGCACGGCGACGATCGTGCCGATGGCGACACCGGCGTGCCGGGGCACCCGGGCGCGCGGGCTCACCGCCGCCAACCACCTCGGCAGGTGCCGGTCGCGGGCCATAGCCAGGGTGGTGCGCGAGACGCCCAGCAACAGGGCCAGCAGGGAGCCGACGGCCGCCACCGCCGCCCCCACCCGCACCACCGGAACGAGCCAGGGTCGTCCGGCGGCGGCCACCGCCTGGGCGAGGGGATCGGTCGCGGCGGCCACCATGGCCGGGCCGAGCACCATCAGAACGGCAACGGCGACTGCGGCGTAGACCGCCAGGGCAATGGCCAGTGCGACCGTGATCGCCCGAGGAATGGTGCGGGTGGGGTCGCGCATCTCCTCGCCGAGGGTGGCGATCCGGGCGTAACCGGCGAACGCGAAGAACAGCAGGCCGGCCGCCTGCAGGACGCCGCCCGGGGTGGCGTCGCTGCCGATGACCAGCCGGCCGGCGTCGGCGACGGGGCTGGTCAGGCAGGCGGTGAGGACGGCGGCCAACACGGCCAGCACGATCGTCACGATCACCCGCGTGGCCCACGCCGTCCGCTGGACCCCCACGCAGGTCAGGCCGGTGACCGCGACGACGGCGGCCACCGCGACGGCATGGGCCTGGCCGGGCCACACGTAGCTGCCGACGGTCAACGCCATGGCCGCGCAGGACGCGGTCTTCCCGACGATGAACCCCCACCCGGCCAGGTACCCCCAGAACTCGCCGAGCCGTTCCCGGCCGTAGACGTAGGTCCCGCCCGAGGCCGGGTAACGCGCCGCCAGCCGGGCCGACGACGTGGCGTTGCAGTAGGCGACGACGGCCGCGACGGCCAGTGCGATCAGCAGCCCGGAGCCCGCCGCGGCGGCAGCCGGGGCCAGCGCGGCGAAGATGCCCGCGCCGATCATCGAACCCAGCCCGATGATCACCCCGTCCGCGGTGCCCAACTGCCGTGACAGGCCCGGGTCAGTCACGCCCGGCACCGTTGTTCTCGCGCATGTCGCCGGCCCTTCCGATGTGCCGATCAAGGGTAGCCAGTGGGTTCCTGGTGGGGCGGCCCAGGCAGTATTTTCGGTGTGACGAGGGACGGCCGAACGTTTTCCCGGCGCCCGGTGATCCGGCCGTCCGTCCGATGGTGCTGGTCGGCCACGCGCCCGCGGTTCGATAGTGTCCTGCGGCGGCGTGTACAGCGGAGTACGTGATTTCGATGGAAGGCAGAGTCGTCCCGTGCGCATCGGAATTCCCAGGGAAGAGCAGCCGGGCGAGACGCTGGTCTCGGCGACCCCGAAAACGGTGGCCAAGCTGATCACGCTCGGGTACGAGGTGGTCGTGGAGGCCGGGGCCGGGGCGGCGGCGAAGTTCCCGGACGACGACTACGTCGGGGCCGGGGCGTCGCTGGGCACCTCCGCGCAGGTGTGGGCGGCCGACATCGTCACCAAGGTCAACGAGCCGACCCCCGACGAGGTGGCCCGGCTCGCCGACGGCGCCTTCCTGATCGACCGGATGACGCCGACCGAGCATCCCGAGCTGATCGAGGCCTTGCAGGCGCGGCGGGCGACCGGGTTGAACCTGCTGGCGATCCCGCGGATCTCCCGGGCGCAGTCGATGGACGTGCTGTCGACCATGAGCAATATCGCCGGGTACCGGGGGGTGATCGACGCGGCCGAGTCCTACGGCGGCATGTTCGCCGGGCAGGTGACCGCGGCCGGCAAGACCCAGCCGGCGACGGTGTTCATCATCGGCGCCGGGGTCGCCGGGCTGGCCGCGATCGGCGCGGCGGTGAGCCTGGGCGCGCAGGTCCGGGCATTCGACGTGCGCCCGGAGGTGGGCGAGCAGATCGAGTCGATGGGCGCCACGTTCGTCCAGGCCGCCGCGGCGCAGCAGCAGCGTTCCGCCGACGGGTACGCGCAGAAGCTGACCGAGGACCAGGAGGCCGCGACCCAGCGGATGTACGCGGAGGAATCCGCCAAGGCCGACATCGTGATCACCACCGCGCTGGTCCGCGGGTGGGCGCCCACCACGATCACCGCCGAGATGGTCGCGAAGATGAAGCCGGGCAGCGTGATCGTCGACCTGGCCGCGGTCGGCGGCGGCAACTGCGAGGCCACCGTGCCCGGCGAGAAGATCGTCACCGACAACGGCGTGACGATCATCGGGTACAAGGATCTGACCAGCCGGATGCCGGCGCACACCTCCCAGCTGTACGGGACGAACATCGTCAACCTGCTCAAGCTGCTCACGCCGGGCAAGGACGGGCAGCTCGTCCTGGACCTGGACGACGTGGTGCAGCGGGCGATCACCGTCACCCATGCCGGTCAGGTGCTGTGGCCGCCGCCGCCGGTGCAGGTGTCGGCCGCGCCCAAGGCCGCGGTCGACGACAAGCCGGCGCCGCCGGTGCCCACCGCCGCCGAGCTGGCCGAGCAGGCCCGCCGCAAGCAGCAGCGGATGTACGCCTGGTTCGGCGTGGCGGCGGTACTGGTCGGGTTGGCGATCACCTTCTCCCCGGGCAGCTTCCAGGGGTACTTCACCGTGTTCGTGCTGGCCGTGTTCGTCGGCTTCTACGTGATCACCAACGTGTCCGCGTCCCTGCACACCCCGCTGATGGCCCAGACCAACGCCATCTCCGGGATCATCCTGGTCGGTGCCCTGCTGCAGTTGGGCAGCACGAACGTGGCCGTGGTGGTGCTGGCGTTCATCGCCGCGACGGTTGCCTCGATCAACATCTTCGGCGGGTTCGCGGTGGCCGGACGGATGATCTCCATGTTCCGGAAGGACGCGTGATTTCGGTGGTCGACGAGCGCTGGTATTCCCTGGTCCAGGCCGCCTACGTGATTGCGGGCGTGCTGTTCATCCTGTCGCTGGCCGGCCTGTCCCATCAGCGCAGCGCCAAGGCCGGTAACACCGCCGGCAAGATCGGTATGGCCCTGGCGTTGGCCGCGACGGTGCTGCTGGCGTTGCTGAATTCGGAGCAGGCCGTTGCGGTGACCGCGGCGCTGATCGCCGGGGCGCTGCTGATCGGCGCGGTGATCGGCACGATCGCGGCGCGGCGGGTCGAGATGACGCAGATGCCGCAGATGATCGCGATCCTGCACAGCTTCGTCGGGCTGGCCGCAGTGCTGGTCGGGTTCAACTCGTACCTGACCGAGGACCACGCCGATGCGGTGCACCTGGTCGAGGTGTTCCTCGGGGTGTTCATCGGCGCGGTGACGTTTACCGGTTCGATCATCGCGTACCTCAAGCTGTCCGCGAAGATGAAGTCGGCGCCGCTGACCCTGCCGTCCCGGAACCTGCTCAACCTGTTGATCCTGGTGATCAGCGCCGGCCTGCTGGTCTGGTTTGTGGCCGCGCCCAGCCTGCTCCCATTGCTGATCATGACGGTGCTGGCGCTGCTGCTGGGCCTGCACCTGGTCGCCGCGATCGGCGGCGGCGACATGCCGGTGGTCGTCTCCATGCTGAACTCGTACTCGGGGTGGGCGGCCGCCGCGGCCGGCTTCATGCTGAGCAACAACCTGCTGATCATCACCGGCGCGCTCGTCGGTTCGTCCGGCGCGATCCTGAGTTACATCATGTGCAAGGCGATGAACCGCAAGTTCACGGCGGTCATCCTCGGCGGGTTCGGCTCCGAATCCACGGGCGGGGCCAAGTCCGCTACCGACGTGGACTACGGCGAGCACCGCGAGACCACCACCGGCGACCTGGCCGAACTGCTCCGCGAATCGCAGACCGTGGTCATCGCCCCGGGGTACGGCATGGCCGTGGCCAAGGCCCAGTACCCGGTGGCCGACCTGACGAGCAAGCTGCGGGCGATGGGCAAGGACGTCAAGTTCGCGGTGCACCCGGTCGCCGGCCGGCTGCCCGGGCACATGAACGTGCTGCTGGCCGAGGCCCGCGTGCCCTACGACATCGTGCTGGAGATGGACGAGATCCAGGACGACTTCCCGGACACCGACGTCGTCCTGGTGATCGGCGCCAACGATACCGTCAACCCGGCCGCCGCCGAGGACCCCAGCTCGCCGATCGCCGGCATGCCCGTCCTGCAGGTCTGGGAGGCCAAGCACGTCGTGGTCTTCAAACGGTCGATGGCCACCGGATACGCCGGCGTGCAGAACCCGCTGTTCTTCCGCGAGAACACGGCCATGCTGTTCGGCGACGCCAAGGACCAGGTCGAAGAGCTCGCTCACCTGGTCGGGGTCTCCGCCCACGAAATGGCCCCCGCCCAGGGCTGACGACCGCACGCATCCTGGCGGGTCACCGGCCGACCACGCACGAAGCACCCCATGCGTGTCGCCCACGGATCGGCCGATGCGCCTGGCATCCTCACGGCATGACCCCAGGGCGAGTCCGCAGTCGGAGTCCCGAGGAAGTCCTGCGAACCCGTCCGCTGCGCGCTCACGGGTACTCGGCCCGGCAGATCGCCAAGGTGCTGGACCTGCCGCGGGTCATCGCCGCGGCCTTCGTTCGGCAGCCGGCGCTGGCCGGCGCCCGTGCACTCGCCGCAGGTGAGGTGCGGGCCTGCTGGGTGAGCGCCGGGTGGAGCGCCGGGTTGCTGGTCGACGAGCGGTTCCGGTGGCCCGAACGGTCCGACGCCGTTACCGACACCCCTGGCCTGGCCGCAGTGCTGGTGGCCCGGAGTGCCGGCCGCGACACGGTGAGCGCCTGCGGGTACCTGGTCGACCTGTACTGCCGGGGGGTCAAGGACGTCATCGGGCCGCGGGTTCTCAACGACCAGCAACATGCCCAGTTCACCCGGACGTTCTTCGCGGGCTACCGGCAGCCGCCGATCGCGGCGCCGATCGAGCTGGCCCAGCAGCTGGTGCTGGGGTCGGCGCGATTCGCCCGGGCGCTCGGCTTCGAGGCAGCCCCCGGATTCGATGCGGTCCGCGGGCACCTCGGCGACTGGTCCGGGATCCGGGCCATCACCTTCGGCCGGCACGCCCGGCCGGAGTACATCCAGGGACCGTACGACGACGCCGCCCAGGAGCCGTGCACACTCCGCCGTGATGCGAGCGACCAGCTGGCCGAGGGCACCGCGACCCAAACGGTCGCTCCGATCCCCGGACGGCCGGTCCCAGGCGAGTCGTCCCCGACCGCGGCGACCCAGCGGCCGACGCCGTCGGGCGCCGGTTGGACCGAACTCGTCGGGGTCTGAACCTAGCCCGGCGGCACGCCGCCGGGCGCACCGCCGGTCCTGCGTGCACACGGCGCGCTCCGGAGCCGCGTCAGCGCACGCCCCACAGGGACAGTGAGAACCACCTCCGGTCGTCCGTCCACCATCCCCGGCCGGTGAAACCGGCCGCGGTCAGCTCGTCGGTCAGCCGGTCCCGCCGGAACTTGGCGGAGATCTCGGTGCGGATCTCTGCTCCCGGCTCGAGGCGGACATCCAGGCCGACGTCGTCGATCCGGACGGCGACCTCTCGGGTGGCCCGCAGCCGCATCTCGATCCACTCGTGCACCGGATCCCAGACCGCGACGTGCGTGAAATCGGACCGGCGGAAATCGGCGCCCAGCCGGTGGTTCAGCACGTCCAGAACGTTGAGGTTGAACGCGGCGGTGACGCCGGCCGCGTCGTCGTAGGCCGGGATCAGGATCTGCGGCGACTTCACCAGATCGGCCCCCAGCAGGAAATGGTCGCCCGGCCGCAGCCGGGCCCGCAGGGACTCGAGGAACGCCGCACGGTGCTCGGGGTCGAAATTGCCGATGGTGCCGCCGAGGAAGGCGACGGTCCGGCCCGGACCGTCCGGCAGCACATCGAGTTGATGGGTGAAGTCGGCCCGCACCGCCGCGATCCGCAGGTCGGGGTACTGCGCGACGAGACCGGCACAGGCCAGCCGTAGCGCGTCCTCGCTCACGTCCAGCGCGACGTAGTCGGCCGGTTCGTCGTCGCCTGTCGGCCGGGCATCCCGCCCGGCGGCGGCCGTCGACATCGCGTCCAGCACCAGCCGGGTCTTGTCCGAGGACCCGGATCCGAGCTCGACCAGCGTGCGCGTTCCGGCCAAGGCGACGATCTCCCGCGCCCGGGCGGCCAGGATCGACCGTTCCGTCCGGGTCGGGTAGTACTCGGGCAGGCGGGTGATGTCCTCGAACAACTCGCTGCCGACCTTGTCGTAAAACCACTTTGGCGGCAGCCATCGATGTGCGGCGGTCAAGCCGACGAGCACGTCCTCGCGCAGGCTCCGGTCGGCGAAGTCGGCCGGCAAATGGTCGTCGAAGGTGTAGCCATGCCGGGTGTGGTCAACAGTCATCGGTCCAGCCCGTCTTGGGTCGGCGCGAACGGCTCGACGGCGACTCCGTCGGGCCGGGCGGTCAGCAGGGATCGGTCGGGAACATCGACCCAGCCGGGGTCGTCGTCGTAGGGCTCGGAGGCAACGACCACCCCGTCGGGCAGCCGGCGCCAGCACAGGCTGGTGCCCCAGGCCGTCGCGGTGATCGTGTGCCCGTCGGTCAGCAGCATGGTGGCCCGACCGCCGCCGGCGTCCTGGACGCGCGCGATCACCTCGGTCAACGCGCTGGCGGCGGTCTTGCCCCGGCCCAGCAGATCGACGGTGATCGCCCAGAGCAGGGCGGAGTCGGTCGGCGCGTCCAGGGTGGCCAGCACGCCCGGGTCCAGGCCCCAGCCGAGTCGCGACGCGCTCTCCGGCCACCCGGGCAGGGCCCCGTTGTGGCTGAACAACCAGGGCCCCCGCCGGAAGGGCGCCGCCGCGGCCACCGACTGCCCACCGACCATGCCGACCGTGGCCGACCGCACAGCGGCCAGCAGGGCCGACGTGGAGATGACCCGGGACAACTCGGCGAAGGTTTCGTCCGCCCACACCGGCCCCGCCCCGCGGTGCCGGGCCGGCTCCGGGGCCGACCCGGTCCCGGCCACCGGTGGCCCGGTCGGGTACCAGCCAACCCCGAACCCGTCCGCGTTGACCACTCCGTGCTGCTGCCGTCGCGGCGCCCACGACTGGCGGACCAGACCGAACGGGGGGTCGGTGAGCAGCGCGCCCATCCGGATCGGCGCACCGACGTACGCCACGTGCCGGCACACCCGTCAGCCCTCGCCGGGCGCGGAGTCCCGGGCGCACCGGAACCCGGCGAAGATCTGCCGCCGGATCGGGTAGTCCCAGTTCCGGAACGTGCCTCGGCAGGCCACCCGGTCGGCCGCGAACGAGCCGCCCCGCAGCACCTTGTACTCCGGACCGAAGAACACCTCGGAGTACTCGCGGTACGGCCAGGCGGCGAAACCGGGATAGCCGGCGAAGTCGCTCGACGTCCATTCCCAGACGTCGCCGATCAGCTGGCGGATCCCCAGCGGGCTCGCACCGGCCGGGTAGGCACCCACCGGCGCCGGGCCGAGGTGGTCCTGGCCGAGGTTCGCCCGGTCGGGGGTGGCGTCGTCATTGCCCCACGGGTATTGCCGGGTGTCGTTGGTGACCGGGTCGTGCCGGGCGGCCTTTTCCCATTCGGACTCGGTCGGCAGCCGCTTGCCGGCCCACCGTGCGTAGGCGTCGGCCTCGTACCAGCAGACATGCATTACCGGTTCGTCGGCGGGCACCACTTCCGTGCGGCCGAATCGGCGCCGCAGCCAGTCCCGGCCGTCGCGTCGCCAGAACAGCGGGGCGGACAGGCCGACGGTCCGGACGTGGTGCCAGCCGGCTGGGTCCCACCAGCGCCGGTCGTCGTACCCCCCGTCGGCGATGAAATCCTGGTAGTCGGCGTTCGAGACCGGCACCGTGTCCAGCCAGAACGCGTCGACCTGCACCTGATGCGCGGGCCGCTCGTTGTCCAGGGCCCACGGGTGGGCCGAGGTGCCCATGGTGAAGGCGCCGGCCGGGACCAGGGTCTCGGGCGGCAGCCGGACGTCGGGCGCGTCCGGCGGTGCCGGGGCGTGCAGCACCGGGTCGCCCTGCCGCAGCTGGTGGGTGGCCAGCATGGTCTCGGCATGCTGCTGCTCGTGCTGGGCGATCATGCCGAAGACGAAGCCGCCCTCGGTGAGTCGGCGTCCGCGCAGCGGGGTCCGCTCGAGCAGGTCGATGACCTTGCCGCGAACCTCGGTCACGTAGCGCCGGGACGCGGCCGGGTCGAGCAACGGCAGCGTCGGCCGGTCGGCCCGGGGATGCTGGAACGCGTCGTAGAGCTGGTCGACGGTCTCCGGCAGCAGCGGATCGCGACCGCCGACGTCCCGCAGCAGCCACAACTCTTCCTGGTTGCCGATGTGCGCCAGGTCCCAGACCAGGGGTGACATCAGCCGGGAGTGCTGACGGATCAGGTCGTCGTCGTCCACGGCCTCGGTGAGCAAGGCGGTCCGTCGCCGGGCCCGGGTCAGATCGTCGACGATGCGGGCCCGCACCGCGTCGTCGGACGGTCGGTCGGGCAGCGTGTCGTGCTCGGTCATGCGATCCCCTCCCCACGCAATGCCCCCGGCATTCCGGCTGCGGCGTCGCCGGAATCCCGGTCGCATCCCCCTGCGGTGTCGAATGGCGGCCTGGTCAACTCGGCCGACGTCGGGGCGGCGTTCTCGCCGCAGGCGTATTCCCCGCCCGCGGTGCCCGGCGGGTCGTCGGCCGGGGAACGGCCCCGCAGGGTCCACCGTTGGAGGTAGCCCTCGACCTGGTCGGCGAACCGCGCGGTCGCGCCGTCGGTGCGCAGACTGTCGACGGCGGTGCCCAGGACGGCGACGGCCGCGCGGGCCAGGTCCGGGTCGCGCACACCGGACCGGGCGGCCGCCAGCCAGCGATCGCCGACCGGTTCGCACGCGTCCCGGGCCCGGTCGGCCGCCCGTGGATCGTCGAGGACGGCCGCCAGGACGGCGGTGGGCACGATCCACCAGCAGCCGGGCTGCGCATCCAGGTAGCGAACTTCGAGGTGGCCGCGTGCCCGGACGGGCGGGAAGAGGGTGGTCAGGTGGTAGGCCAGGTCGTCGACGGTGGGCGGTCGTCGATCCGGGACCGCCGCCCGGCCGTGCCGCAGCCAGCCGCGAAAGCTCAGGCCCCGCGGGGCCGACCAGTCCGGACCATCGCGCCGGACCAGCATGAGCGGGGCGTCGAGCGCCCAGCGGGTGTAGGCGGTCGCCGGGTCCTCGCCGGGCCGACGCGTCGGAGCGGTGGTGCGCGCCGGGTCCAGGCTCTGCCAGACGGCCTGCCGGGTGCTCTGGAAGCCGGTCGACCGCCCGTGTCGCCGGGGCGAATTCGCGAACGCGGCGACGAGCGCGGGTCCGATCGCGTGCAGCAGTTCCCAGCGGTCGGCGAGGCTCCCGGTCGGCGTCTGCGCCTCCACATTGACCTGGACGGACGCGGTCGAACACATCATCGCCGGACCGGACCCCCAGGGTCGGAGGTACCGCTCCATCGCCGCGTAGCGAGGTTCGTCGGTGATCCGCCGGGGTGGTCGGACGGGGTCGAGACCGGACCCGATCAGCCGGGCGCCGCAGGTCAGCGCCCGGCGGCGGAGGAGGGTGAGGTCCCGATGGACGGTGTCGACGGTCTCCGGCAGGTTCGGCCCGGGGCGGGAGCTGAGCTCGACCTGCCCACCGGGTTCCAGCGTCAACCGGCCGTCCAGCCGGCTCGGGCCGCCGTCCAGGGTTCTGATCAGATGCAGGTAGTGGTGCCGTGGGTAGTGGGTGGCCAGTGCATCCGGGCCGGGCCCGCCCACCAGCAGTTCCAGTTCGACGCCGATGCGCCTCGGCGGACCCTTCTTGAAGCAGGTTCGGGGGATCCAGGCCTCCGCGGCGGCTTCCGACAGCGGCGGCTCGGGAGGGCGGACCTCGAGGATCCGGGGGGCGGGGTCTGAACGGGCGGGATCGGACATTGCTGGCCTCCTGTCTCATTTCGGGCCGGGGGTGGTCCGGCTCGGTGGAGTAGTTCCCGATGTCGGCACCAGTGTGTCCCTCGGGTCCGACAGTCGTGACGCGCGGTGCCCGGCCGATCGACCGGCCGACCGCACATTGATCGTCGCCGGCGCCATCGGCCCGTTCGCGTCGAACCCTTCTCGACCCGCCGGCGTGGTTCTGGCAGCGTGGGGCCCGGTGCCGGCCCATGCGGCTTCCCGCCTCAAGTCGCCCGCCGGCGCTGCTCGGCGGGCGGTCCTCAAGGCACGACGGCCGGGCTGGCGGAGTGGAGGTGGGGCGTGGTACGGGACGGTGACCGCGGGCGCGCCGATCCGTCCGGACCGCGGGCGGAACCCGATGCGGACCCGGATCGGCCGACCGGCCCGGAACCGGATGACGCGGCCCTGCTCCGAGCGCTGCACGACGAGCATGCCGCCGCGTTGTGGAGCTTCGTGCTCCATCTGACCGGGGGCGATCGGGCCCGGGCCGAGGATGTGGTGCAGGAGACCCTGTTCCGGGCCTGGCGCCGGCCGGCGGTGCTCGCCCAGCAGGAGTCATCGGCGCGCGGATGGTTGTTCACCGTCGCCCGCAACATCGTCGTCGACGGGTGGCGGGCCGACCGCCGCCGCCCCACCACGTCGACCGAGTCGGTACCCGAACCGATGGAACCGGACTCGACCGACCGGGCCCTGCAGGCGATCGTGGTCGCCGAGGCGATGCGCCGGCTCAGCCACGACCACGGCGCGGTGCTGTTGGAGTGCTACTACCGCGGTTGCACGGCGGCGCAGGCCGCGGCGCGGCTGGGAGTGCCGGTCGGCACCGTGAAGTCTCGACTGCACTACGCGCTGCATGCGCTGCGGCTGGTCCTGGAGGAGATGGGGGTGGTGACGTGACAACGGGCGGACCGGACCAGGAATTCGGCAGCCGGCAGGTCTGTCAGGACGACGCCGCCTACGTGCTGGGTGCGCTCTCGCCGGCCGACCGGCGAACGTATGAGGAGCATCTGCGGGACTGTGCCGGCTGTCAGGCGTCGGTCCGTCGCCTGGCCGGGTTGCCCGGGCTCCTCGCCCTGACCACCGAGGACTCGTTGACCGGGCCCGAGCGGCCGGTGCCGCCGTCGGTGCTGGCCAGGGTGCTGGGCCGGGTGACACGAGCCCGTCGGCGCCGGCGGTGGGCGGTGAGCGGGCTGGTCGCCGCGGCGGCCGTGCTGATGGTCGTGGTGGTGTGGGCGATGGTCCGGCCGGAGCCGACCCCGTCGGCCGGGGGAGGCGGCAATGTCTCGACCTCCGTTGGCTCCGCGTCGGCCGCGCCCTCGGCCGCGCCGGACGACACGGTGTCGCTGGCCCAGGTGATGCCGGGGCCGATGAACGCGACCCTCGAGCTGGACGACAAGCGCTGGGGCACGGCGATCACCGTTGTCTGCTCGTACGACGAGACCATGCGCACGTCCGTGCCGTACGACCTGGCCATCGTGGACGTCGATGGGCACGAGTCGTCGGCCGGGTCATGGAGTGGGGTGCCCGGGGTTACCGCGCGGATTCCGGTGGCGACTGCGGTTCCGCGGGAACGGATCTCGGCATTCGAGATCCGCTTGGCCGATGGGCGGACGATTCTGCAGGGATCGCCGTGACCGTCGGCTGCCGGCGCGTCCGCGGGTCGAGCCCCGAGGCGTCGTCCTGGTGTGTCGGCGCCGCGGCAAGTCCCGGTGCCAAGCGTCCGCCGGGACGTCGGTGCGCGTCGACGGCGCGGGTCATTTTCATGGGCCAGAAAGTGTTGGAGCAGGGGTGATGCGAGCCCGCGCCGCCCGGGGTTCGGCCGGAGGCGCCGCGCTCGGGGGAACTTCGTCCGCCACGCAGCGAAATCCCCGATGATCGAGATCACCCGGCGTACTTTCGGCCCATGACCCGTCGGATCATGCTGTTCGAGCTCAACGAGGTGCCGTGGCGGATCGTCGACGAATTCGTCGCCGCGCAACCGAACTCCGCGCTGGCCCGGTTGCTGCCCCAGAGTCGTTGCTACACCTCGATCGCCGCGGATCGGGGCCACCTGTCACCGTGGACGACGTGGCCGACACTGCACCGCGGTGTGAACGACGAGCAGCACATGATCAGCGCGTTCGGACAGGACCGGGCCGAGGCTGACGACTGCTTCCCGCCGGTGTGGCGGATGCTCCGGTCGGCCGGGGTGTCGGTCGGGGTCTGCGGCAGCCTGCACTCGTTCCCGACCCCGCCCGATATGGACGGATATTCCTTCTACCTGCCCGACCCCTTCGCCACCGATCCGACCGCGCATCCGGCGGAACTCGTGCCGTTCCAAGAGTTCCAGTTGATGATGGTCCGGGCCTCCGCGCGGAATGTGGACACCGCGGTGCCGCGGGACGCCGCCCTGAAGTTCCTGCGTACCAGCCACAAGATCGGTGTCCGCGCGAGCACCTACGCCGCGCTCGCCGGGCAACTGGCCGCCGAGCGACGACGACCCTGGTTGAGCACCCGCCGCCGGTCGATGCAGGCGATCGTCGCGTTCGACGTCTTCGTCAAGGCGTTGACCGACACCCGTCCGGCGTTCAGCACCTTCTTCACCAACCACGTCGCCTCGGCCATGCACCGGTACTGGGCGGCCGGTCATCCGGACGACTATGACGAGATCGGCCTGAGCGACGACTGGATGGACCGGTACCGCGAGGAGGTGCCGTGGGCGATGGGTCGGGCCGACCGGATGATCGGCCGGCTCGCCACCTTTGCCGACGAGAACCCTGACTACGAACTATGGATCGCCTCCAGCATGGGCCAGGGCCCGACCATGGCGCAGGCCCTGGAGACCCAGTTGTACCTGCAGGACCCGGGGCTGTTCCTGCAGGCGATCGCCGGGGTTCCGGAGAGCGGGTGGAGCCGTCGCCCGGCGATGAACCCGCAATGCAACGTCCGGATCGCGCCCGAGTACGTCGGCGCGGTCGAGACGGCCCTGCGGACGGTGACTGTCGCCGGAACGCCGCTGGTGTTCCGGCAGTCTGCGGACGGGTTCTTCTCGATGGACTGGGGTCAGCCGAATTTGCACGACGCGCCGGACGCGGTGCGGGTCGACGGCCACGTCCACGACCCGGCCACGGTGGGCCTGGAGAACGTGGAGATCGAGGAACGCTCCGACACCACCGCCTATCACGTCCCGCAAGGTGTGTTGGCCATCTACGACCCTCAGGACCCGACGCCCACACCTGGCCCGCGGCGTGACGTGTCGGTGCTCGAGGTGGCCCCGGCGATCCTGCACACGTTCGGCGTCACGGTGCCCGGATACATGCAGGAACCGGGAGTGCTGGCCCGCGAGCTCGTCCCGCACTCGGTCGGCACGTTCTAGCGACTGGGTCCGTGCTGGATGGCGGCCTCGCACACTCGGCCGTTGCCTACGGACCGGGGGCCTCGGCGGGGTACGAGTCGACGGTCAGCAAGCCCAACCCCAGATTCGCCACCTGGTCGAGGACGCCGAACAGGGCACTGGAGTCCGGGCAGGTGCCAACCAGGACGGTGCCGGTCGGGGCCTGCTCGAGATGGAATCCGGCGAACGAGCCGCTGAACCGGCTGCCGAGGACTCCGTCGAGTTGGATCCGGTAGTGGCGTGCGGTCATGGGGCCCCCTGAGGCACTCTGCGGTCCTCCTGTGGTACCCGCTGGGCCCGGCCCGACACACCCCGCCGCGGGGGGGGGGGGCCCGGCGGCGCGACGCCCGGCCCCGCGGGCCCGGCGCCCACAGCGGGGACCCGTTCGACCAGCGACATCGTTTCCCGGGCCACTGCCCGGTTCTCCGGTTGGTGCCACGCCTGTGGCTGCCCGGCCGAGGTCCAGTGACCGGGATAGGACCCGTCCGGCCCCTGGAAACGATCCGGGTCGACGACCGGC
>NZ_JBGAKE010000042.1:0-14963 GCF_044224575.1 Nakamurella sp. | reverse complement strand
CGGGAGAAGACCCGGGCGATGGTGTGGAACGCGTCGAAGTCCGACCGGGTCTCCCACGGCGGGTCGATGGCCGGGCTGAACGCGTGCACGTACGGGTGCATGTCGGTGGAGGACAGGTCGGCCTTCTCGTACCAGGTGGCGGCCGGCAGCACCACATCGGAGAGCAGCGTGGTCGAGGTCATCCGGAAGTCCAGCGAGAGCATCAGGTCCAACTTGCCCGCGGGCGTGTCATCGACCCAGGTGACGTCCCGCGGGCGCAGCTGCTCCGGCGTCAGGTCGGCCCGCAGGTTGGAGGTGGTGCCCAGCAGGTGCCGCAGGAAGTACTCGTTGCCCTTGCTGGACGAGCCGAGCAGGTTGGCCCGCCAGGCGGTCAGCACCCGCGGCCAGTTGCCCGGGTCGTCGGGGTCGGTGACGGCCAGCTTGAGCCGGCCGGCGGCGAGCTGCTCGGCGACGTACTGCGGCGCCGGCACCCCGGCGGCCGCCGCCTCGTCGGCCAGCTCCAGGCTGTTGCGGTCGAACTGGGGGAAGAACGGCATCCAGCCCATGGCCACGGACGCGGCCAGCACATCCATGGTGTGCATCCCGGCGAACCGGCCGCGGCCCAGCGGCGAGGCCAGCGCGTCGGCCCGGTAGCCGTCGTAGCGCCACTGGTCGGTATGCGCGTACCAGTACCCGGTGCCGATCATCTGCCGCGGCGGGCGCACCCAGTCCGAGGCCATCGCCATCGTGGCCCAGCCGGTGATCGGCCGGCACTTCTCCTGACCGACATAGTGCGCCCAGCCGCCGCCGTTGCGGCCCATCGACCCGGTCAGGATCAGCATCGCCAGAATGGCCCGGTAGGTGGCATCGCCGTGGAACCACTGGCAGATCCCCGCGCCCATGATGATCATGGACCGGCCGCCGGATTCCTCGGCGTTGCGGGCGAACTCGCGGGCCACCCGGATGGCCTGGGCCGCGGAGACCCCGGTGATCGGCTCCTGCCAGGCCGGGGTGTACGGCTCGGCGGCGTCGTCGTACCCGGCCGGCCAGCTGCCGGGCAGACCGGTTCGGTGCACGCCGTACTGGGCCAGCATCAGGTCGAACACCGTGCAGCACAGCCGCTCCCCCACCCGGCGCACCGGCACTCCCCGGGTGAGCACGGCGGCCCGGCCGTCCGGCGTGTCGAAGCGGGTGAGCAGCACCGGCACCGCATCGCCGGAGTCGGCGAGGACGGTGAGCTGCGGAACGACGCCGGCCAGGTCCAGGTTCCATTTGCCCACCCCGGATTCGGTGTACCGGAAGCCGAGGGAACCGTTGGGCGTCACAACCTCTCCGGTGCGACCGTCCACCAACACCGGTTTGAACGCCGCGCCCTCACCCTCGTCGCCGAGATCCGCGGCGGTCAGGTTCTTGCCGGGCACATAGGCGCCGTCCCGTTCCTCCAGGGCGATCAGGAACGGCAGATCGGTGTACTGCTGAACGTAGTCGACGAAGAACGGGGTGCGCTTCTCGACCAGGAACTCGCGCAGGATCACGTGGCCCATGGCCATGCCCAGCGCGCCGTCGGTGCCGGCCGCGCAGGGCATCCACTCGTCGGCGAACTTGGTGTTGTCGGCGTAGTCGGGGCTGACCGTCACGACCTTGGTGCCGCGGTAGCGAACCTCGGCCATCCAGTGCGCATCCGGGGTCCGGGTCACCGGCACGTTCGAGCCCCACAGCATCAGATAGGAGGCGTCCCACCAGTCCCCGGACTCGGGCACGTCGGTCTGATCGCCGAACACCTGCGGCGAGGCCACCGGCAGGTCGGCGTACCAATCGTAGAACGAGGTCATCGCCCCGCCCATCAGCTCCACGAACCGGGAGCCGGCGGCGTGCGAGACCATGGACATGGCCGGGATGGGCGAGAAGCCGGCGATCCGGTCGGGCCCGTAGCGCTTGATGGTGTGCACGTGGGCGGCGGCGATCATCTCGCTCGCCTCCTCCCAGGTCACCCGGATCAGGCCGCCTTTGCCGCGGGCCTGCTGGTAGCGGCGGCGGCGCTCCGGGTCGTCCTGGATCTCGGCCCAGGCCAGCACCGGGTCGCCCAGGCGGGTCCGGGCCTCCCGGTACATCTGCACCAGCACGCCGCGGGCGTACGGGTAGCGCACGCGGGTCGGCGAGTAGGTGTACCAGGAGAAGGCGGCGCCCCGCGGGCAGCCCCGCGGCTCGTACTCCGGCCGATCGGGACCGACGCTCGGATAGTCGGTCTCCTGGGTCTCCCAGGTGATGATGCCGTCCTTGACGTACACCTTCCACGAGCAGGAGCCGGTGCAGTTCACCCCGTGGGTGGAGCGGACCACCTTGTCGTGGCTCCAGCGGTCCCGGTAGAAGACGTCGCCCTCGCGTCCCCCGGTCTTGCTGATCGTCCGCCGGTCGGCGGACACCTCACCCTTGGTGAAGAAGCGACCGCTGCGCAGCAGCAGATCGGCGACAGGACCATCGATTCCGGTGCTCAATTCGATCCTCCGGTCGGCTCGCCGGCCGGCCGCACGTGCAACCGCCAGGCGGTGACGATCGCCGCCACCAGGCAGGTGGCCACGAGCAGCAGAAGACCGACGGTGTAGTTCTTCTCGGTCGCGTTGTAGGTTGCCCCCATCACCAGCGGCGGGAAGTAGCCACCCAGACCTCCGGCGGCGCCGACGATGCCGGTGACCGTGCCCACCTTCTCCGGGGGCGCGGACCGGGCCACCCAGGCGAAGACCCCGCCGGTGCCGATGCCCAGGAAGAAGGCCAACGCGATGAACGAGGCCCCGGCCGGCAGTTCCGCCGCCGGCTGCGTGATTTCGACGGCGGCCAGCACTCCGGACCCGATCAGCGAGATCAGCACGATCACCTTGGGACCGACCCGATCGGACAGGATCCCGCCGATCGGCCGGGCGACGACCGCGGCCAGCGCGAAACCGGCGGTGCGGGCCCCCGCGTCGGTGGCCGAGAAGTCGTAGATGGTCTTGAGGTAGGTCGGCAGGTACGTACTGAAGGCGACGAACCCGCCGAAGCAGACCGCGTACAGGAACGCCATCTGCCAGGTGATGGCCAGCTTGCCGGCCGCCTTGAGCTTGGGGATCACCGGTGCGGTATTGGGTTTCCAGCTCGGCGAGTCCTTCATCGCGACCATGACCAGCAGCGCGGTGCCGGCCAACGCCGCGGCGATGATCAGATGCGCGGGGACGTAACCGAACCACGTCACGAAACGTGGGGTGAAGAACGCCGACAGGGCCGTGCCGCCCATGCCCGCACCGAAAACCCCGGTAGCAAAACCCCGGCGGGCCGGCGCATACCACGCATTGACGAACGGGATCCCGACGGCAAAGGCGGTGCCGGCAATCCCGAGGAAGAAGCCGAAAATCAGCAGGAGAACATAGGAATCGATGGACCCGGCAAAGGCGACCAGCAGGACCGGCACGATCGACACGACCGAGACGATCATGAACATCATCCGGCCGCCGTAGCGGTCGGTCAACGCGCCGACCGGTATCCGGCCGAGCGATCCGACCAGGATCGGCGT
This sequence comes from Nakamurella sp., assembly GCF_044224575.1. Classification (GTDB taxonomy): domain Bacteria; phylum Actinomycetota; class Actinomycetes; order Mycobacteriales; family Nakamurellaceae; genus Nakamurella. The sequence continues at coordinate 11,440 of NZ_JBGAKE010000042.1, read as the reverse complement.
GGCCACCAGCAGCGCGGTCTGCGAGCTGGTCAGCGACATCGCGGTGGCGTACGGAGTGGACAGCGGCCCGATGAGGTTCCAGGCCCAGAAGTTGATCGCAAAGGTCCAGGTGGCCAGGGCGAGATTTCTACCCTGCCCGGCCATTTGGCTCACCACGGCCGGTGGTGGCTGGGGCGGTCGGACGGTGTTCACGGCAGCAACCCCCGGTCTTGTCGGTCCGGGCACAGCTGGGTCATCGGTGGCTCCTCGGCGGCGGTGGGCCCCGACAATCGGCCGGGACGACCGAACCACATCACCCGCACCCGATCGCCCACAGGGCCGAAAGTCCCTCGCCGGATGAAGTTACCCCGATATTTCCGGCCTGGCGAGGGCCCGGTCGCCCGGCAATTACCTCACATTCTTCGAATGGCGTCGTGAGGTCGGTAAAATGTGCAGGTCAAGACCCATCTCCGGCATTCGTTCGAACCCCCGGATCAATTTGTCCGATCGGCCCGATTTCCTCGCTTTTCGATTCGGCACCCGGCCGTGCCCCGATCTCGATGGCCGGGCGGCGGCCGGCAGCGCTGTCAACGACCCGCGGTCCAGAACTCCGCGACGGCTGCGACCAGGCGGTCCGGCTGTTCGAGTGGGATCAGTGTTCGGGCACCGGGGATGGTCACCGCGCGGGCCAACGGCGTTCGGGCAGCGGCGGCCCGGGCCGCCTCCGGACTCCAGTCGCCGCGGTCGTCGGAGGCGACGAACAGGCTGGGCACCCGGATCCGGGCGAGCTCGCCGGTGACGTCGGCGCGATCGAGGATGAAGGAACCGATAGCGAGGGCCAGGCTGCGTCGCGTCGGCCGGGCAAGCGATGCATCGAGCACGGCGCGGATGTCCGGCCGGGCCGCGGAGTCGTCGGTCAACATGGCCCGGCGCACCGCACCCGGAATGGGGCCGCGCGCGCCGATCGCGCGGACGATCGGCAGCAGCAGCCGGATCTGCCGGCGCAGCGCGTCGTCGATGGGCTCGGTCGGCGCGCTCACCGCCACCAGGCTGCGCAGGGCTCCCTCGCGCTGGGCGAGCTTGAGCCCGACGTGGCCGCCGAACGCATTGCCGATCCAGTCGACGGGACCGGCGTCCAGCGCGGCGATCACCTCCATGGCGGCCTCGGCGGCCTCGGCGATCGTGCTGCGCCGGGTGAGGGGATCGCTCAGCCCCAGGCCCGGGCCGTCGACGACGACGAGCCGGCGATCGCGGGTCAGCGCCGGGATCATCCGGTCGAAGGTGTGGCCGTCGACAAACATGGACGGCCACGCAACGACGGTCGGCCCATCGCCCGTGATCCGGGCATGCAGCCGGCCGAGCCGGGTTCGTAAGGCGGTGGTCGTCGTGCCGGGTGTGATGGTCACCGAGCCTCCTCCATTTTCGTGTTAGTCTCACTTACATGAAAACGCGACGCTATCAGATGACGGCGCGCGCGGCGTCGGCCCAGGACACGGCTGACCGGCTGATCGACGCGATGCTGGCGCGCTTCCGCACGACCAGCTACCCCGCGCTCCGGCTCGACGATGTGGCGCGGGATGCCGGGGTCACCGTGCAAACGGCGATTCGCCGCTACGGAACCAAGGACCAACTGCTGGCCGCCACCGCGCAGCGCGAGGTGCAGCGGATCGCCGCGGCGCGGGAGCAGCCGGCCTTCGCCGACCCGGCGACCGCGGTGGCCGCGCTGTGCGAGTACTACGAGCGGGACGGCGATCTGATCGCCCGGTTCGAGGCCGATGCGGTCCTGGTGCCCGCGCTCGCCGACCTCGCCCGGCAGGGTCGCGCGGTGCACGTCCGGTGGATCGAGGAGGTGTTCGCGACCCGGCTGGGCGACGATCGCGAGCTGCGGCTCGCCCAGCTGATCGCGATCCTGGACGTCCGCACCTGGCAGGTTTTGCGGCGCGAGCGCGCGCTGGGCCCGCACAACACGCGCCGCGCTCTCGAGGCACTCGTCGCATCAGTCGGTTGAGCGCCGGTCCCGCGCCCCGCCGCCGGTGACGCTGCGGCTCCGGGCGAATCGGGGCGGCATCGATCGTCGGACGGAGGTCTCGCCGGCTCGGCGATGACGGCGGTCAGGTCGCGTCGTGCGCCTTGCCCAGCTCGGCCGAGCGCAGCGCCGCCGCCTCGATCGCGGTGAGCAGCGCGGCCCGCACCCGGTGGTTCTCCAGTTCCCGGATGGCGGCGATCGTCGTGCCGCCGGGCGAGGTCACGGCCTCCCGCAGGGCCACCGGGTGTTCCCCGGAGTCGCGCAACATGGTGGCCGCGCCGACCGCGGACTGGATGATCAACTCCGTGGACACCGCGCGCGGCAGGCCGAGCAGGATGCCTGCGTCGATCATCGCCTCCACCAGGAAGAAGAAATAGGCCGGTCCGGAGCCGGACAGCGCGGTGACGGCGTCCTGCTGTGCCTCCGGCACCCGGACAACCTTGCCCACCGTGGACAGCAGGTCCTCGACCAGTTGCAGGTGCTCCGGTTCGGCGTGCGAGCCCGCCGAGATGGCGCTCATCGCCTCGCCGACCAGCATCGGCGTGTTCGGCATGACCCGCACCACCGGCGTCCCGGCGGGCAGGTGCCGCTCGTACAACGACGTCGGGAGCCCGGCGCAGAGCGAGACGACCAGGGTGCCCGGGGTGATGGCGCCGGCCAGCGTCCGCAGCAGCGGATCGATGTCCTGCGGCTTGACCGCCACGATCAGCACGTCGGCCAGCCTGGCCGCCTCCTCGGTCTCCACACCGCGGACGCCGTACCGCTGCGTCAGCTCCGTGACCCGGTCCGGGTAGCGCTCGGTGAACATCAGCGAATCAGGGCTGCGGCCGGCCGCGATGAGCCCGGCCAGCATGGCCTCACCGATCTTGCCCGCGCCGAGGATGGCGATCGTCGTCATGGCGAACAGGGTGTCACGCCGGCCCGGTGGCGAGCGATCGGACGGTCATCGGTCGACGATCGGAAGGTCACCGCGCCAGGAGCCGCTCGACCCCGTCGAGGATCCGGTCCAGCCCGAAGTCGAGTGACGCGGCCGGATCCCCGGCGCTGTTGAGCTGCTCCCCCACCGCGCGACCCACCCGGCCGGAGACCGGGAAGGCCGCGCGATCCATCACCGCCGCCAGGGCCGGCTCGATCTCCCGCCACCACTGCTCGTCGTCCTCGCCGCTACCGGACCGGTCGGCGGTCAGCGCGGCCTGCCAGCGCGCCATACCCTGCACGTGCACCAGCACCGTCGTCAGCACGGCGTCCATCTCCGGGTCGGTCAGACCGATCCCGTCCAGCGGATGAAGCTCGGCCTCGTACTTGCGGTTGATGTTCGGGCCCAGCACAGGGCGGCCCTGGGGAATCTGCAGCAGCCACGGGTGCCGCGCGTACAGCTCCCAGTTGCGACGGGCGATGAGCCGCAGCGCGGCCCGCCAATCCGGTTGCCGCGCCGGCTCGTCGGGGTCGGCGTACACCTCGCCGTTGACGGTGTCGATCATCAGCTCGACCAGGGCCGGCTTGCCCGGGACGTGGGTGTAGAGCGACATGGTCGCAGCGCCGAGCCGGTCGGCCACCGACCGCATCGAGACGGCATCGATCCCGCCGGTCCCGGCCAGTTCGATGGCCGCCGCCGCGATGGCCCGTGCGGTCAGACCGGAACGGCTGGGCCGGTCTTGCGGGCCCCAGAGCAGTTCCAGGGTGCGGACCGGGTCGACCGTCGCCGACTTCCGGTCGGTCCTGTCGGGCTGCTCGGTCGTCTCGGGCACCGGTCCATTGTCCCGCGGCGCCGGTCGCGGACCGCGCCGAATGCACCGGCGGCGCAACCCCAGGCCGGCGCGCCGCCCCGTCGCCCCGCCCGGCGAGCCGACCGGCACGACCGGCACCCGCCACGCTTGCATCCGCTCGGACTGACTTGTACAGTGTACGAGTCGTACAGCGTACAAGTGGAATGTGATCAGTGGAGGCACCGTGCCCGAACCCGCCATCGATGTGCAGGATCTGCGCAAGCACTACCCCGGGACCCCCAACGGGGTCGGCCTGAACGGCATCGACCTGCGGGTCGAGCGGGGCACCGTGCACGCGCTGCTCGGGCCCAACGGGGCGGGCAAGACCACCGCGGTTCGCATCCTGACCACGCTGCTGCGCGCGGACTCCGGCAGCGCGCGGGTAGCCGGTTACGACGTCCGCACCCAGGGCCGGGCGGTTCGCCGGCACATCGGTCTGGTCGGTCAATCCGCGGCGGTCGACGAGGTGCTCACCGGCCGGCAGAACCTGCTGATGGTCGGCCGGCTGAACCACCTGCCCCGACCGGCCGGCCGGACTGCCGCACTGCTCGAACGGTTCGGCCTCGCCGAGGCCGCGGACCGGAAGGTGTCGAACTACTCGGGGGGCATGCGTCGCCGGCTCGATCTGGCCGCTGCCCTGGTCGTGGACCCCGTGGTGCTGTTCGTCGACGAGCCGACCACCGGGCTCGACCCCCAGGCGCGTCGGGACGTCTGGTCGGCGGTCCAGGATCTGGTCGACGCGGGCACGACGGTGCTGCTGACCACCCAGTATCTGGAGGAGGCCGACGCCCTGGCCGACCGGATCACCATGCTGACCGGCGGACGGGTCGCCGCCGCGGGCTCGCCGGACGAACTGAAGGCCCTGGTGGGCGGCGACTGGTTGGAGATCACCCCGGCCGACCCGGCTGATCTGCCGCGCCTGTGGGATGTCGCCGCCCGGATAGGCGAACCGGTCGGCCGGGGCGGTTTGCTCGCCGTCCCGGTCACCGATCGGACTCGGGCGCTCGTCACCGTATCCGCCGCGCTGGCCGACGCCGGCCTCGATCCGCTGGACCTGACCGTCCGCCGCCCCACCCTCGACGAGGTGTTCCTGCACATCACCGGCGCGACCGCCGATTCCGTTGGCTCGACCGGCGTCCCGGGAGGCACCCGATGACGACCCGCACCCCCGACCACGCCCGGGTCCGTCCATCGGAGTCCGTGCTCGGCGACGCCTGGACCATCACCCGCCGCCAGTTCTGGCACTGGCGGGCGCAGCCAGGCGCGTTCGCGGTCGGGTTGCTGTTCCCGGTCCTGGTCACCCTGATGTTCGGCGCGCTGTTCGGCGGGGCGATCGCGGGACCGGGCGCCGACTACTACTCGTTCCTGATGCCGGGCATCTTCGTCATGGCCATGTTGTTCGGCCTGGAGACGACGATGACCGGCGTCAACACCGACGCGAGCCGCGGCGTGACCGACCGGTTCCGCTCGCTGCCGATCCATCCGGCCGCGGTGGTGCTCGGCCGGTGCCTGGCCGACATGATCTATTCCGTGCTGGGCCTGCTCGTCCTGATGTCCACCGGACTGGCGCTCGGCTGGCGGTGGCAGGACGGCGCGGCGGCCGCCCTGACCGCGGTGGGCCTGTTGCTGGCCCTGCGGTTCGCCCTGCTCTGGGTCGGGATCTTCGTGGGGCTGGTGGCACCCGGCCCGGAGACGGTGGCCGCCGTGCAGATCCTGGTCTGGCCGGTCAGCATGCTGTCCAACATCTTCGTCGATCCGGCGACCATGCCCGGCTGGCTCGGCGCGGTCGCCTCGTGGAATCCGCTGTCGGCCACGGCGACCGCCACCCGGGAGTTGTTCGGTAACCCCACCTGGACCGCGGCGACCTGGGTGAACGAGCACGCGCTGCCGCTGGCCATCGGCTGGCCGGTGCTGATCACCGCGGTCTTCGTGCCGCTGGCCGTCCGGGCCTACCGAGGGCTGGGCGGATGATCAGACCCCGCTCGAATGCCGTCGCCAGATAACAATGTGTGACTGAGCTTCCGGTCCAACTGGCCGAATGGGTTACAGTTCGAGCCGATACCAATGGAGTCGGGGGACTCGATCACAGGGGAAGTATTTTCGTGCACCGTCGCACCATGGCACCGTTTCTCGTCCCGGCCGCAGCTCTGGCCTGCCTGCTGCTCGCCGGCTGCGGCGGGACGGCCGAGGCGGCCGATCCTCCGCCGGCCACCGTGACCGTCACCACCACCCAGACCGCGGTCCGGACCGCGACCACCACCGCGACGCCGCCGGCGGTGACCGTGACCAGCACGGTGACCGCCGCCCCGGTCACCAGCACCGTCACCACCACCGCGGCCCCGGCCGATGCCGGAGCGGGCGCCGGGGTCGGAGCCGGAGTCGGCGCGGATGCCGACATCCAGGTTCCGCGGGCGGACCCGGCACCGGCGCCGCAGCCGTTGGTGGCCTCACCGCCGGCCAGCAGCTACTACAAGAACTGTTCGGAGGCCAAGGCCGCCGGGGCCGCGCCGCTGTACGCGGGTGAGCCAGGCTACCGGTCGGCCCTGGACCGCGACAACGACGGCGTCGCCTGCGAGACCTGAGCAATCGCGCCCGCGCCCGGCCGGCCCTGACGCCCGGCAACTCCCGTCGGGTGAACCCGACTTCCGCTCGATCGGGAGTTCCGTTCGCCCGACCGGAGTTGGCTGCGCCCGGGCCGGATCGATCAGCCGCCCGCCTGCGCCACCGCCCGGCGAAGGCCGGCCACGTCGAACCGGCCCTCGTACAGCCGGTCGTTGATGAAGACCGTCGGCGTGCCCTGCACCCCGCTGCCGACGGCCAACGCGAAGTCGGCCTCGACCTTGTCGCCGTAGGGCTGGGCCAGGTCGCCGATCACCGTTGCCCCGTCCAGGCCGAGCTTGGTCGCGTACTTGGCCAGATCCCAGTCGGACAATCGCGTCTGGTGCGCGAACAGGATGTCGTGCATGCGCCAGAAGGCCCCTTGCGCGGCGGCTGCCTCCGCCGCGAGCGCCGCGGTCAACGCGTACGGGTGCAGCTCGAACAGCGGGAAGTTGCGGAAGATCAGCCGGACGCCGCCGTCGGACCCGGCCACGACTTCGTCGAGCACCGGCTTGGCCGCCGCGCAGTACGGGCACTCGAAGTCGCCGTACTCGATCAGCGTCACCGGCGCGTCCAGGGCGCCGCGCACGTGGTCGACCAGACCGTCCGCACGGGGCACGTCGCCGTCCAGAGCCGCCAGGGCGCTCACTGCTTCGATGACCGGGTCCGTCATGCCGCCATTATCCGGTGACCGCCATCGGGCCCCGCGCGCTGTTCCCGCTCGCACGTGCGCGCCCGATGTGACGGTGTCGGTGAGACCTCGACCGGGCAGCCGCACGGCACCGGTTGTCCGGCGTGGGCTGCCCGGGTCCTCGGTCAGCCGCTCGGCGCCACCACCGGCTGCGGAGCCCGCCACGGCCGCGGCGGCAGCGACAGGGTGGACTCCCCCGTGCCCGGCGAGCACATCGGGAACCGGTTGCCGAGCACCCGCAGTGTGGTCGAACCCAGCACCGCGGCGATCAGCGAGCCGGCCAGGATGCCGATCTTGGCCTGTTCCATGATCGCGGCATCGGTGAACGCCAGTTCGGCGATGAACAGCGAGATGGTGAAGCCGATCCCGGCCAGCATCGAGGCGGCCAGCAGGTGCGAGTAGCGGACACCACCGGGCAGCACGCCCCAACCCAGGCGCAGCACCAGCAGTGACGCGCCGGTGATGCCCACCGTGTTGCCCACCACCAGCGCGACGGCCACGCCCCAGGTGACCGACGAGGCGAACGCCGTGCCCAGCGCGGCCGGATCGAGCGCCACCCCGGCATTGGCGAAGGCGAAGAGTGGGACGATCACGTAAGCCGTCCACGGGTGCAACGACCGCTCCAGCCGGTCGTTCGCCGGGATGGTGGACTCCGCGGCGAGGACGGCGAGCCGGGCCCGTTCGGCCGTCGGTGACTCGCGCAGCGCCCGGTTGTAGGCGGCGCTGCGGTCGATCACCGACTGCGCCGGCGGCATGGCCGGGATGATCAGGCCGACCGCGACGCCGGCCAGGGTGGCGTGCACCCCGGACTGGTACACGGCGAACCACAGCGCGATGCCGACCAGCACGTAGGGGTACAGCCGCCAGACCCCGATCCAACGCAGGGCCAGCAGGACCAGCACCAGCACCGCGGACAGGCCGAGGGCGGCCAGGGACGGGTCGTCCGAGTAGAAGATCGCCATCAGGGTGATCGCACCGATGTCGTCGGCGATGGCCAGGGTGAGCAGGAACACCCGGATGCGGTCCGGGCACCGCGGCCCGAACAGGGCGAGAATGCCGAGCACGAAGGCCGTGTCGGTGGACATGACGACGCCCCAGCCGCGCGCCGCCTCCCCCGACGGGTTCATCAACAGGTAGATCGCGATGGGCACCAGCAGGCCGCCGACGGCACCGATGGTCGGCACGATCACGGTGCGCCGGTCCCGCAGGTCGCCCTGCGCGATCTCCCGGGTGATCTCCAACCCGATGACGCAGAAGAACACGGCCATCGCCGCGTCGTTCACCCAATGCTGCAGGGACATCTCGAACTCGATCGGACCGACGCCGAAACCGACGGGCAGGTGCCAGAACTCGGCGTACGCCGCCGACCAGGGCGAGTTCGCCCAGACGAGGGCGAGCACCGTGCCGACGAGCAGGAACACCGAACCGGCCGACTCGGTGGCCAGGAACCGGCGCACGGCCGGGGACGGTCCGCGAAACACGACTCTGGGTGGCGGTCCGGGGCGAGGGACTTCGGTCATGGCGGTCACTCCCGTGATCGGCAGCCGGACCATCGCACCCTACCCGTCCGCTCGACCGGTACCAGCCGTCGTCTCGACAGGTGATGCCCCGGCCGTATCAACCGGCCGTCGATCCGGATCCGGATCAGACGACCCCGGTGAAAGGAACGATCGTGAGGAACATCAGCGCCGCCCGACGACTGTCCACCGCGCTCGGCGTGGCCGTGCTGGCCGGCACCCTTGCCGCCTGTGGCGGCACGGTCGGCGGTAGCGCCACCGGCGCCGACGTAGCCCGGTCGATCGAGTCGATCGTCAGCGACGCGGCGAAAGCCGCCCCCACCGCCGACCGTGCGACGACCGCCACCTCCCCGACCACCGCCACCGCGACCACCGCTCCCGAGCCGCCACCCGTCACCCTCACCGTCGACAAGACCGGCTGGTACGCCGGATTCGCGATCACGGTCGAGCAGGCAACGGCCCGCGAATCGTTCAAGGGCGCCGAGGTCGAGTTGGCGCTGCGCTTCACCAACATCGGCCGGGAGACCGCGCGGATCCCCTACGCGATGTCGGCCGAGGTGGACGGGTCGGTGGCCACCACCTCCGGTGACCTGCCGCAGAACGACATCCCGAGCGGCGCCACCGCCGAAGGCACACTGTTCGTCGCCGTCCCCGCACAGAACGACGACGAGGCCGTCGACCTGAAGAAGGCGATCGACTCGGTGGTGCTGGTCTACGGCGAGAAGGGCGACAACCGGACGGTCATCCCGCTGGCCCAGGGGGCGAAGGTGGACAGCGTCGAGCCCCGTTCGCTGGCCGCCGGTGGCGCCCTGGCGCAAAGCTCGGTGACGGTCGAGCTGCTCGGCGGCGACCTCGCGCCGAGCTACCTGTCCGGCGAGGCGGGAAAGGTGACCATCGACCTGCTGATCAAGGTGACCTGCGCCGCCGACTGCCGCGCCTCCGGGTACTACTCCAGCGTCGAGTACTTCACGCTGACCGACGCCGCGGGCGTCACGATCGCCCCCGACTCGCAGCGCACCTGGTACTGCTGCGAGGCCATCTATCCCGGCACCGTCGTCCAGGGCGACCACAGCAACCTGGTCTTCGTCGTCGACGCACCGGCCACCGGCGCGTGGACGCTGACGTACGAGGATCCGACGGTCACCGCCGAGGGCCACCCGGCCGCCTCGGTGTCCTTCACGGTGTGACGGCGCGCACGCTGGACAGCACCCACCTCGACGGCTTATCGTCACAACCGGAAGTCAACTGATTTCCCCAAAGACTTGGGATTGTTACTGCACAGCAGGCAAAACCCGGGCTCGTTCCGCGTGCACTCGACTGAGTGCGGTCGCCGGACCGGCCCGGGTTTTTTTGTTGTCGCGGGCATGCCCCTTGCTGCGGACCGACATGAATTTCCGAAGGAGGAATCATGGCCACCGCCAGCAAGTACGACACCCTCGCCGACGCGATCCTGACCGGGGTCGGCGGCGAGTCGAACGTCAAGACGGTGACGCACTGCGCCACCCGTCTGCGGTTCCAGCTCAACGACCCGGCCAAGGCCGACAAGGCCGCGGTGGAAGCAACTTCCGGCGTGATCACGGTGGTTGAAGCCGGCGGCCAGTTCCAGGTCGTCATCGGCAACACCGTCAACAACGTGTACGAGGCGATGACGGCCCGGTCGAACGTGTCCAGCTCGGGCGCCGCGTCCGGCGGCCCGTTGGCCCGGTTCATCGACCTGATCACCAGCATCTTCACCCCCCTGCTGTGGGTGCTGGCCGGCACCGGCCTGCTCAAGGCCCTGCTGGCGGTCGGCGTCAAGATCGCCCCCGAATTCGCCACCACGTCGACCTACGCGGTGCTCTTCGCCGCCGGCGACGCAGCCTTCCAATTCCTGCCGTTCCTGCTGGCCGTCACCGCGGCGAAGAAGTTCAAGGCCAACCCGTTCACCGCTCTCGCGGTGGTCGGCGCGCTGGTCTACTCGGCCACCGTCGCCGTCATCCCGGGCGCCGACGGCGTCACGACGACGCTCAAGGCGTTCGCCGACGGCGGCGGCTCGCTGACCTTCCTGGGCATCCCGGTGGTCATGGTCAGCTACCTGTCCGCGGTGATCCCGACCATCGTCGCGGTGTGGATCCTGTCACTGGTCGAGCGGGGGCTGACCCGGGTCATCCCGGAGACCGTGCGGAACTTCGCGGTGCCGATGCTGGCCGTCGCGATCGTCGTGCCGGTCACCTTCCTGGCCGTCGGCCCCGCTTCATACTACCTCGGCGAGGCGCTGTCCGACGGCGTCAACTGGTTGTGGGACCTGTCGCCGGCGCTGGGCGGGTTCATCCTGGGCGGAACCTGGGAGTTGCTCGTCATCTTCGGCCTGCACTGGGGTTTCGTGCCGGTGATGATCCAGGACCTGTCCACCCAGGGCTACTCCGTGCTGACCGGCGCGCTGTTCCCGGCGGTGCTGGCCATCTCCGGGGCCACCGTGGCGGTGTGGATCAAGACCCGCAACCACGACCTGAAGCGGATCGCCGGACCGGCCACCATCTCCGCGTTCCTGGCCGGCATCACCGAACCCGCCATCTACGGCGTCGTGTTGCGCCTGAAGAAGCCGTTCATCTACTCACTGATCGGCGGCGCCGTCGGCGGCGGCATCGCGGCGTTCGGCGGGTCCGCGGCCGAGGGCTTCGTCATCCCGGGAGCCATCACCCTGACCTCCACCCTGAACATCGGCAACTTCACGCTCCAGCTGATCGGCTGCGCCGTGGCGATCGCGATCGCTTTCACCCTGACCATGACCCTGGGCTTCAAGGACCTGCCGAACCCGGCCGTCGTCGATGAGCCCGAACCGGCGGCCGCGACCGGCGCGACTCTGGTGGTCACCGCGCCGGTC
>NZ_JBGAKE010000021.1:0-97792 GCF_044224575.1 Nakamurella sp. | reverse complement strand
TCGCCCTTCGGTCACTGCGGGGTCCGCGCTCTGAAGATCAACCTCAGCTTCCCGGGCCGGCGTGACGTCCCGACCGACCACCGGGAGGGAGGGCGTCTCGCAGGACGCCCCCTCTACTTCGTAGAGTAGGGCTCCGTTTTCGCAGGTCAGCCCGGTTGGTGCACTATCATTTGGCTCGCCGCGCACGCCCTGACCTGCAACAATGCCGGTACCAGTGACTATCCGCCCAGGTGAGGGGGCTCGTTGCACTATCACCAAGGTCGGGCAGTTTGCTTGGTCGGCCAAGCTGTCGGTCCTCCGACACAGGGCCGGGATCCGATAGCACACGACGTTGGCCGGCGCCCCGACTGGCGGGCTGGTCGGCACCAGGAGGCCGACTCGGGCGAGTGCGTGGTCGGCCCGCTGCACGTCGACGTAGGCAATGCCGAGCAACTGCGCGACCTTCCTCTTGCCCATGAACGTCACGCCGTCGTTGTTGGCGCTCTGCGCCCGGAATGCGAGTACCTGGCGGACCATGTTCGCCGACACGCGTCCACCGTCCAATTCCTTCGTGGCGCGCGGGACCACTTGGTTGGAGACCATCCGCTGAATCTGAATCGCTCGGCCTTGGCGGGATTGGCGCTGCCGCCCGCTCGACCATGGCTTACGCCGTTTGACGACTTCCGTCATTCTCGTGTATCCTGAATCTATTCGGATGCTAGTGGCTGATTCCCCAAGTGGGGAGTGGGACAGCCGCAGAGAAGTCCCCGGTCATGGTGGCCCCGGGGACTTTCTCATTTCTGGACCCGTTCACGCAGCCGCCGCCTCGGCGTCGAGTTGGTCGGCCTCGGCTCGAAGTCGCCTGGCCCTGGCGGACTTCAGGGCGAGCTTCGCGTAGAACGCCTTGCGGGCGTGGAGTGCCCGGCGTTCTCGTTCCGCCTTCGGGAGCACGCGGTTGGGATCGACCTGATCCAGAAACCTCCGATCCGCCGCTTCTCGGCCGGCAGCGGTCCGCGCGGTGCGATCGTTGGTGTTCGCCCACGAGTCGTGAGCGGCTGCGCGAGCGCGGAGAGTGCGCTCCTCGGGGGTCAAAGACAGCATGAGGTGACCTCCTGGCGGGGGTCGGGGCGCGTTCGACGTCGCGCTCATAGGCATCAACTCGGTGATGTCGATTTGATGCACTGGCCGGCCAACGGGCCGGGCTCGACGTTGGGCTACGGTCCGGTTGCGGACCTCATGCCGTACTTGCCGGCGAGATGATCGTCGAGCCGATCAGCCCACCGAGGAGTGGATTTTCGCCGCAGACCTCCGTCATGCGGGTACGACTCATCCCCTGTCGTTCACAATATACGCGACGCCATGCTAGCCGGTCAAGTACAGGTGTTCGACACGCCGACCGACACGCCGACCCGGTCGAGTGATCAGGTGCCGTATGTCCCGCCGAGCGATAGCCGCGCCGCAACCTCGCCGAGCGCGGCCGCCGTCGCGTCGAGGCGCACGGTCTTGTAGACGGCCTGCGTGGCGACTGTCGAGTGCCCGAGGATCGCCATGATCACCGAGGGGTCGACGCCTGCCTCGGCGAGCAGTGTGGCCGTCGTGTGCCGCATCTCGTGCACGGCGTACGGCCGGCCAGGACCAGTGACGTTCGCCCTGGCCTGCAGATCCACCCACGCCGCGCGGTCCGATTCAGCCAGGCATGGCCGCCCGTCCGCTGCGGGCCACACGAGGCCGTGGGCCGACTTCGGCGCCTTCAGGCGCCAGGCGTCGAGGGAGTCGCGCATCCAGGGCACCAATGGGATGATGCGTTGCCCCGCTGCGGTCTTCGGGCGCGTCAGCGCCAGCCAGCCGTCAAGTTCTCGCATCTCGAAGCCGGCGGGGATCCGGCGTCGCCGCTTCGGGCAGAATCCGCCCCGCTTGTGCCCGCATGTCGGCGGATCGCCGCACCCATGAACGGACGGAACGCCCTGAAGCTGCCAGGAAACGTCCACCCATCCCGCCGACGTGTCGACGAGATCCCACGTCAGACCCAGACACTCGCCCTGGCGCATCCCCTGCAGGAGGCCAGCCACCCATCGCGAGCCGTCGTCATCACCTGCCGCAACCTTCAGGACCGCGAGAGCGTCCGCGAGTTCAAGTGCCTGCCTGTCCCCCTTGCCGCGTGATGGTGGCCGAGCGAGGGTCGCAGCGCGCGGCACCGTGTGCCCTTCCCGCTCGGCGTCCACCAGGAGGCCGTGCAGCACCACATGGACTCGGTGGGCAGTGGCGGCCGAGTGGCCGGCTGCTGTCACTGCGGCGGAAACCGCGCGAATGTCCTGGGCGCCGATCTGATCGAGGCGTCGGTGCCCGATGGTCGGCACGATGTGGAGCCTGACGGCCGCCCTGTCGGCCGTGAATGTCTTCGGTCGGACGCGGTCGACCTTGGCCGCCAACCATTGATCAGCCCAGGCCTTCACCGTGAGTCGGCTCGCCGTAGTGACGCCGCGGTCGAGGTCCCGCATTCTGTCGCGTAGTCGACGCTTCGCCTCGGCCTCGGTGGATGCGACGACGGACACCCGCCGCCGACTGCCGGTGGGGGTCCATCCGGCTTCGGCTCGGCCGACCCAACGCCCATCGGCCCGCTGGAAGATCGATCCCGACCCGTACGTGCGTCGCCGATCCTTTGTGATCTCGCTCACATCCCCCGATGTTGGTCGCCCCGTCGAGCATCCATCTAGACACCCAATCACAGGGTACGGCATCCGTCGATATCAACGACTGTATGCCGTCTGAACTGCGCATTTACGAAGACGCCGCAGACTTCAGGCTCATCAGGAACGAGCCCCACTTGGTGCTGCAATGGTGCATGAACTCGCCCGGCTCCTTCCAGTCGCGGTGCGTGAACAGCACGATCGTGTAGTCGCCGTCCTGCCGCAGCTCCCAGTCGACGGTGGTGTCGAGCCACTCCGGCGGGCCGTCGACCACCCGCCAGGTCACCCGCCGGGCGGGCTCCGCCTCGAGCACTTCCATGTCGAAGCCGCCGATCGGCGGAAACCGGAACGCCAGCACCCCGCCGACGGCGCCGCGGCCGCTGGCGTCGTCGGTCCACCAGCCGGCGAGGCCGGGCACCGTGGTCAACGCCTCGTACACCTTCTCCGGAGTCGCGTCCTTGACGCCGATGCGGTGCCGGATGTCCACCATGCCGATTCCCTTCAGTCCGTTTGGTTCTGTTGGCGGTGGATCGTCTCGGCGATCCGCTTGATCCGTTGCAGCCGGGCATCCCAGGCCGACCCGACCGACGCGAGCTGGGCGACCGCGCGTCCGAGCCGTTCCTCGTCCACCCGGTACTTCTTCTCCCGGCCGGCCGGGGTGGCCCGCACCAGACCGACCCGGTCGAGCACCGCGAGATGCTTGGCCACCGCCTGCCGGCTCACCGGCAGTTGCTGACCCAGGCTGGTCGCGGTGCCGACTCCGTCGAGCAGGAGTAGGTCGAGCATCCGCCGGCGGGTCGGGTCGCCGATCGCCGACCAGAGATCGTCGTCGACCCGCTCGACGATCGGTGCGGTCATGGCTGCGTCACCAGCGTGGCGACGTACGGAGCCAGCCGGGGCAGGAAGTAGTCCCAACCATGCTGGTGCTCCGCGTACTGCGTCTCCAGAGTCGCTGCGTCCCAACTCATGTCGCGGAAGCCGGTCTCGGTCATCCGGAGCCTGGTGCCGCCGGCCGTCGGGGTCAGTTCGAAGGTGACCAGCAGAGAGTTGCCGACCTCGGCAGCGGTGCCGACGGGCTGTGTCCAGCGGAACGAGAACAGCCGGGGCGGCTGGGCGTCCATGACGGCGAACCCGGTCGCGCCGCCGGTGTCGGCGTCACCGAACACGATCCGGCCGTTGGATCCGGGCGTGGGCTCGTACACGGCGTCGTCGGGCCACCACTGCCGCAGGTGCTCCGGGCTGCTGACCACGTCGAAGACGATCTCCGGCGATGCCTCGATGAAGATCTCTCGCTCGATGCTCTCGTGCTCCATGACTGCCTCCTGCAACTAGTGGTTGCACATGAGGGTAGCGGCACGGCCGTCGACGCGCAACAATTGGTTGCGTATCGGGCCGGCGAGGCAGACTGCACCCATGTCCCCCGGCTTGACGATCGGCGAGTTCGCCGCGCTGACCCAGCTCAGCATTCGCTCGCTGCGCCGCTACCACGACGCCGGGCTGCTCGAACCGGCCAGGGTCGACGCCCACACCGGCTACCGGTACTACGACCAGGAGCAGATCGGGCCGGCCCAGATGATCCATCGCCTGCGCGAACTGGATGTACCGCTGGCCGAGATCGGTCGGCTCCTGCAAACCACGGACCCCGGCGAGCGGGGCGAGCTCCTCGCGCGTCACCTGGCCCGCACCGAGGCGGAGCTCGCTCGTCTGGGTTCCGCCGTCGCCTCGCTGCGTCAGTTGCTGCGGCCGGATCCGCCCGCGGTGGACGTCGAGATCCGGTCCCTGCCCGCCCGCTCGGTGGCCGCCGTGCGGGCCGAGGTCGCCCGGGACGACGTGCTGACCTGGTACGGCCGCGCCGTCGCCGAGTTGGACCAGCACGTCGGGCCGGCGGCTCGGCGGGGTCCGCTCGGCGGGCGCTACGACAACGAGCTGTTCACCCACGGTCGCGGCCGGGCCATGGTGTTCCGCCCGGCGCGCGGGGTCAGTCCCCGGGGGCGGGTGGACGCCGTCACCTTGGAGCCGGTGGACCTGGCGACGACGGTGCACACCGGGCCACATGACGATATCGAGGTCACCTACGGACGCCTGGGCTCGTGGGTCGTGCGCAACGCACTCACCCTGGCCGGCCCGGTCGAGGAGTCGTACCTGATCGGGCCGGCCGACAATCCCGATCCGGCTTCCTGGCGCACCGCGATCGGCTGGCCCGTGCTCGGCGTGACCGGCGGGTCGGTCATGGCGCGATGACCAAGCGGTCGATCCGGCCGCTCGCCAGGGTGAAGGTGAACCGCAGATCGACCGTCCCGCCGGGGAAGTCGCCGATCAAGCGCTGCACGACGGTGATCTCGTCCCCCGTTCGCCAGGCTGTCATCGGCTCGATCGTGTAGGAGTACTCGCTGGCCTCCGACCCGAGCCAGGCCCGGACCGCTTCCTGACCGGAATGGGTGCGGCCGTCGTCGACGATCGTGGCGTCCGGCGTCAGCACGGCCAGCGTCGCATCGGCATCGCGGTCGCGATGCGCGGTGAGGTAGCGGCCGACCGGGACGGGCAGATCGGCCAGGGACAGGGCATCAGGGGCGGGAGGCGTGGTCATTCGCTCACGGTGGACCCTCCCCCGGGGAGAGGGTCAAGCGCGGGCTCGACGGACGGCGCCGGCGGGCCGGCCGGAACCGCCGGGGTAGGTTCGCGGGGTGGGAGCCGGGTCATCGACAACGCGCCGAGCGGTCTTTCTGGACTTCGACGGCACCTACGCCGACCACGGAGTGGTCCCGGACGGGCACGTCATCGCGGTCCGGGCCGCCCGCGCTGCGGGGCACCTGGTGTTCCTGTGCACCGGCCGGCCCCGGTCGATGGTGGCGGCCGCGGTGCTGGGCGAATTCGACGGCCTCGTCGCTGCGGCCGGCGGGTACGTCGAGATCGATGGGGCGGTGCTGACCGATCACCGGTTCCCGCGTGAACTCGGAACCCGCTTGGTGCGCCTGCTCGACGAGCACGACGTCGCCTACCTGCTCGAGACTCCCGAGGCCGTGTACGGGCCGCCGGGCGTCGATCGCCGGCTGGCCGACCTGCTGCGCCGGCACCTGCGGGCCTCCGGGCACGAAGGCCCGCGCGACATCCTCGACGCCCTGCGGATGGCGCCCGACCTGGCCGGCGTCCGGTTCGGCAAGGTCACCTGCTTCGACTCGCCGGAGCCGGTCGCCTCACTGGCCGCGCAGGCCGGCCCCGAGATCGGTGCGCTGCCCAGTTCGATCCCGGACATGGGCGATTCGGCCGGCGAGCTGTACCTGACCTGGGTGCACAAAGCGGTCGGCATCCAGGTCGTCGTCGAGCATCTCGGGCTGGCCCGGGAGCACGTCATCGCGGTGGGCGACGGTCTCAACGACCTGGAGATGCTCGAGTACGCAGGGCTCGGCGTGGCGATCGAGGGCAGTGACCCCCGGGTGCTGGCTGCCGCCGCGCACGTCGCCGCAGGACCACAGCAGGCCGGCCTGGCCACCGCGTTCGCCGAACTCGGGCTGACCGGGTCGAACCCCTCGCCGGCCGACCGGTCCACCCCTGGGTCATGACGGATCCCACCGACCGGGTCATCGAGTGGTTGGTCGCCGCCGACCCGGCAATCCGCTGGCAGGTGCTCCGCGATCTGCTCGACGCGCCCGCCGACGACTGGAGGGCCGAACGAGCCAGCGTCGAGACGCAGGGCTGGGGTGCTCGCCTGCTGGCCCACCAGGACCCGGACGGCCAGTGGGCCGGCGGCTCGTTCATGCCTGCCGACTTCACCCGGCAGCTCTGGGACCAGGAGGGCCAACCCTGGACGGCGACGGCCTACGCACTGACCCAGCTCCGTGAGTTCGGCCTCGATCCGCACAGCGATCGGGCCCGGCGCACCGTCGAACTGGTCGGCCGGCACTGCCGGTGGGACCACGATGGGCAGCCGTTCTGGACCGGTGAGGTCGAGGAGTGCATCAACGGCCGGACCGTTGCCGACGGCGCCTACTTCGGGGTCGACGTCTCCCCCATCGTGACGCGGCTGGTCGGAGAACAGCAGCCCGACGGCGGCTGGAACTGCGAACGGGCCACCGGGTCGGTGAGGTCGTCGTTTGACACCACGATCAATGTGCTCGAGGGCCTGCTGCAGGACGAGAACGCCACCGGTGGCAGCCCCGAATCCCGCGCCGCCCGGGCCGCCGGCGAGGAATACCTCTTGCAGCGCGGCCTGTTCCGGCGATTGAGCACCGGTGAACCGGCCGACCCGGCCATGCTCGACCTGGTGTATCCGCCTCGCTGGCACTACACCGTGCTGCGGGCCCTGGACTACTTCCGGGCCACCGGCGCGCCGCCCGACCCGCGGCTGGCCGAGGCGGTCGAGCAGGTGCGATCCCGCCGCCGGCCGGACCGGCGGTGGGCGGCCGACCGTCGACTGCGCGGCCGGGTCTGGTTCGACCTGGATGACGGACCCGGCGAGCCGTCCCCGTGGATCACCCTGTTCGCGCTCCGGGTGCTGCGCTGGTTGGCACCCTGAACCCGCTGGAGGCCTGGTCAACCCGCGTCGAGAACCTCGCGCAGCCGGCCCGCAAACGCTTCCGGCTGACCGGCATAGCCCCCGCCCTCGCCGAGGAAGCCACCGTGGTGGCTCGGGAAGACGGTCAGGTCGACGCCCAGCAGGTCGGCCAGCGCCCGGCTCGCCCGCCAGGTCACCAGGTCGCGGGACTCGATGCCCGCGGCGATCACCACCCGGGTCGGGGCGGCGGTCAGGGCGTCGACGTCGGGCCGGTAGGACGTGATCGCCGCGGCGATGCCGGACAGCAGCGGATCCGTGCGCGTGCCGTCGTCCCCGGTGGGCAGGCCGAACTGGCCCGGGTCCGGGGCCGGTCGGGCCAAGAACTCGTCCGTGAACTCCCCCGGCCAGGAGGTGTACGCGATGAAGGCAGCCATGCCGGCGCCCCAGCCCTTGTCCTGGTAGGCCTGCTCGTAGGCCCGCTGTCCGGCGAACGCCGCTGGGGCATCTGGCAGGACTGCGAGCAATGGCGGCTCGTGCGCGACCAGCACCCGCACATCGTCGGGGTAAACCGCCACCATCGCGAGGGCGGTGACCGCTCCCCCGCTGCTCGCGAACAGGTCGACGGGGCCGCCGATCTCGCCGACCAGCGCGTGCAGGTCGGCGGCCTGGTCCTGCGGCGTGACGTCGGTCCGGCCGTCCTTGCGAGTGGTCCGACCCTCCCCGCCGCGCGGGTCGTAGGTGACGACGGTGCGGTCGCCGAAGTGGCCGGCCAAGTCGACGAAGCCGCCGGCGTCCATCGGCTGGCCGACCATCAGCAGCGGGGGCCGGCCGTCGGCGGCCGGCAACGGGCCGCGTACGTCGTACACCACGTCGGCGTGCGGGGTGATCAGCGTGTGGGTCGTCAGGGTGGTCGTGCTGCTCGTCATCTGCGGCCTCCGGGTGCATCGGGAACGTCCACGGTGACTGACCGGCGGGCGCGCCCCGACTCATCGGTCGCTCGCGTGAAGCCGTCGCCAGCCGTGCCGGCGTCACCGGCCGGGGGCGCGGACCCGGGCCGGCCGGTTCGAACCGAGCGGCGGCGCGGGCGGGTCAGGACTTGCGGACCGTGCGTTCGCCCGCCCCGGGCCGCCAGATCGTGATGAACAGCTGCCCATCCCGCATCTCGATCGACGAACCGCCGGTCAGGTCGGCGACGAAGAACGGGTCGAAGACCTGTCCGCGCAGATCCAGTCCGATCTCGGCATACAGATCGGCGGCGAACCGTTCGTGCAATGCCGGGTCCGGCAGGTGACGGGCCAGGCCCCACAGCTTCGCGTCCCCGTCGCCGAGCTGCGAGTCGACCGTCGCCGTGTGCAGGTTGAACCGCGGGTCCCGTTGCAGGTCGGCGAACTTGGTGGTGCCGGGCATGCCGACCAGGGTCAGCTGATCCTCGAAGACGCGCGGCTCGATCGGGCTGATCCGGGGGAATCCGTCCGCGCGCAACGTAGCCAGCAGACACAGCTTTCCGGTGGCGGCATGCCGCCTGCGGAACACCCCGGAGACCGTCGGTGCCTCGTCCACGAACTCCCGCCAGGTCACCACGCCCGACACGGTACCCGTCGGGCCGGGTTTGGCACCTCGCATTCCGGGGTACTCCTGGCCGGAATCGGCGCCGACGGGAAAGGGAACGCGGGTAGATGGACGGGAAGACCTGGCAGGTCTGGTTGCCGGTCGGCTTGGGCGTGGTCCTCGCCGGGTTGGTGGCCGCGCTTGCGCTCGGGGTGCTCACGGAGGCCCTGATCCTGCTGGCGACGGTGGGCGCCTGCGGCCTGTCTCTGATCCCGCTGCTGGTGGACCGCCGGATCAGGCGGTCCCCGGGCAGCGGGCCGGCGATCATCCCGGACGGTTGGTGAGGTCGACGTCAGGGAGCGTGAGACGGCTCCGCGACCACGCCGCCGACGCCGATCTCGTTGCCGTCGGGATCGATGAAAGTGACCTTGCGGACGGCGTTGTCGAAGGTCTCTGTCCGGTCCGGGTGGACACCCCGCGAGGCGGCCGCCGTCACGAACCGGTCGAGGTCATCGGGGAAGAAGGTGACCTGCGAGTGACCCGCGCGCGCCGGATCGAGCACGACGTAGATCGACCGGTGCTCGGCCAGCGTCCAGACGCATTCCGTCTCGTGGGCGTGGAAGGTCGGCGACGTGCCCAACAACCGCTCGTACCAGCCGACGGCACGCGGATAGTCGCCGACCGGCAGGCCCGCGAACAGCTCCCACTCCATGCGAATAACCTCCTCCGGCCGGGTAGACCCGATCGGGACGGCAAACTCATCGCGTCCGGCCTGCGTTCCTGGACGCGGACGGGGCGACGGTGCCGACGACGCCCGGGCGAATGGGCGATGGGCCACCCGGGTCGATTCGCCGGGCGTACCGTCGATCGATGCTGATCCGGCCGTTCGTGCCCGCCGACACCGAGCCGGTCGTCGCGCTGTGGGAGCGGTGCGGGCTGACCCGCCCCTGGAACGACCCGCGCAAGGACATCGAGCGAAAGCTCTCCGTCCAGCCTGACCTGTTCCTGGTCGGGGTGCTCGACGCGGCCGTCGTCGCCAGCGTGATGGCCGGCTACGACGGTCACCGCGGGTCGATCAACTACCTGGCCGTCGACCCGGCCCACCGGCGCGACGGGCTCGCTGGTCGGATGCTGGGCGTGGTCGAGCGGGAACTGGAAACCCTTGGCTGTCCGAAGGTGTCGTTGCAGATCCGGGCCGGCAACGACACCGCGCTCGAGTTCTACGTCGCGCACGGTTATACGCCCGACCACACCGTGGTGTTGGGCAAGCGGCTGATCAGCGACGGGCCGGCGGCCGGCTGACCGTTCGGCGCAGCGCGGCAGCGAGCTGTTGCTGTTCGGCCCTGGACAGGTCGCGGCGACCCGGGCACCGCCGCGGTCCGAGCTCCCGCCCGGCCGGTGAGCTGAACGTCGACGGCTCGCCCCGGTATGTCCGTGCTGGTGCTCGGCGCGACCGGCAACGCCGGCCGGATGGCGGTCCAGGTCGCCCGGCATCTTGGCGCCGGCCGGGTCGTCGTCGCCGGTCGCGATCCGGACCGGCTGGCCGCGCTGGCCGAACTAGGAGCGGATGCGTTCGCGCCGTTGGGGTCCGCGGAATTCGGTGGGTCGGCCGGACCCACTCGACGGATCGTGCTGGTTCCGTGAGGTCGCGCGCGGGCCGGGCTCGATCCGATACTGGGTGCCGAGCCTGAGGAGCTGACATGCCCGACTGGGACGGCGCCGGATACGAACGGATCAGCGGGCTGCAGCGCAGGCTGGCCCGGGAAGCACTGGACGGACTGGAGTTCCGGAGTGACGAGCGGGTGCTGGACGTCGGTTGCGGCGACGGGTACATCACCCGGATCATCGCCTCCCGGCTGCCGGCCGGGTCGGTGGTCGGGGTGGACGCCTCGCCGCGGATGATCGAGGTCGCCCGGTCCCGGCCGGACCCGCCCGGTGCCGAGACGCAGTTCCTCGTCGCCGACGCCCGCGACCTGCCGTTCAGGGGTGAGTTCGACACCGTTGTGTCGTTCAATGCCCTGCATTGGGTGACCGATCAGGGGGCGGCGCTCACGGCCATCGCCCGGAGCCTCCGACGGGTCGGGCGGGTGGTCGTTCAGCAGGTCTGTGCCGGTCCGCGGCGAAGCCTGGAGCAGACCGCGATGCTGGTGTGCGCACAGCCGCGCTGGGCGGCGGAGTTCACCGGGTTTGCCGTCCCGTTCGTCCATCTCGACCCCGCCGGCTATCCGAGGCTCGCGGCGCAGGCCGGGCTCCGGGTCATCGACCAGCAGGTCAGGGACGTCCGCTGGGACTTCGGCTCCCGGGCGGCGTTCACCGACTGGTGCACGGTCGGGTTCGCCGACTGGACGGCCCGGCTGCCGCCCGCGCAGGTCTCCGCCTGGGTCGATGACGTGGTCGACGCCTACCAGGCCGAGGTGGGCGAACCCGGGCTGTTCCGCTTCCTCCAACTACGGGTCGCGATGACGGGCCCGGGGTGAACCTGGGTTGGCGGCCGGCCCGCCCGGCCCGCCGGCGGCCCCATCGCCGGGGGCGGAGTGGCGGCGCGTGGCGATTCGGCCGGCGACGGGTCGGGGACGTCGCGGGCCTGCGCGTCGTCCCCGCGGGACAGTGTGCGCCGGATCGATCCGGCCGGACACTGGAAGCCGAACCAAGGAAGTAGGTCGGACGATGATGGAACTGCCCACCCGGGTCGACGTGCGCGAGGTCGGGCCGCGGGACGGCCTGCAGATCGAGGCGCCGATCGGCACGGACGAGAAGATCCGGCTGATCCGGGCGCTGGTCGCGACCGGCGTGCAGCGGATCGAGGCGACCGCGTTCGTCTCGCCCCGGGCGGTGCCGGCCATGGCCGACGCCGAACGCATCGCCGAGTACGTGCAGTCCGTGCCGGGCGTCGAGTGGTCCGGGCTCGTCGCCTCTCCCCACGGCGCCGAGCGAGCCATCGCGACCGGACTGCGCACCATCGAATACGTGGTCTCCGCCTCCGACGGGCACAGCCAGGCCAACGCCCGACGCTCCACCCAGGAAGCGGTGGACGCCGTCGCGCAGGTCGCGTCGATCGTGCACGACGCCGGCGGCCGGCTCGAGGTGATCATCGCGGTCAGCTGGGACTGCCCGTTCGACGGGCCGACCGACCCGCAGCGGACCGCGTCCATCGCGGCCCGGGCGCTGGAGCTCGGCGCCGACCGGCTGTGCTTCGGCGACACGATCGGCACCACCACGCCGGTACGGGTCTGGCGGCTGCTCGACGCGGTCCGGACGGCGATCGGCGGCGCTCCCGGGGCCGATACCGTTCCGCTCGGCGCGCACTTCCACAACACCCGCGGCACCGGCATCGCCAGCGCGTTCGCCGCCCTGCAGGCCGGGGTGACCCAGCTGGACGCCTCGGTCGGCGGCCTCGGTGGCTGCCCCTTCGCGCCCGGCGCCAGCGGAAACATCGCCACCGAGGAACTGGTCTACCTGCTCGACGACGCCGGCATCACCACCGGC
Source organism: Nakamurella sp. (assembly GCF_044224575.1). Classification (GTDB taxonomy): domain Bacteria; phylum Actinomycetota; class Actinomycetes; order Mycobacteriales; family Nakamurellaceae; genus Nakamurella. Next base: position 85,600 of record NZ_JBGAKE010000021.1, on the reverse strand, counting down.
GTGGATCTGGACAAGGTCCTCCAGGCGTGCGTCGTGGCCACCGAACTGGTCGGACATCCGTTGGAGAGCGATCTGTTCCGGGCCGGCGGGCGCAACCGCCCGCGCGGAGTTCCGGCGTAAGGGGCGAGACGGCTCGGGAGGCGGTCATGTCGGCGGTCTGGCTCGTCGCGGCCACGGTGCTGCTGTTCGGTGTCGTGCTCGGCGGGCTCTGGTGGGCGGCCCGCCGGAGCCGCGGCCGGGCGGCCGCGGGCGCGGTCACCGGTCCGTTCGAGGAGATCTGGCATCCGGCCGCCCACCAGGCCCGGATCGAGATCCAGGTGCAGGACGAGCGGGTGATCCCGAACCCGCAGCCCGGCGATCCCCCGAGCTGATCGCCGGGGCCGGCCGCACCCCGTACCCTCAGCGGGTCGGGAGGGTCGATGCTGCGCATTCCGGGGATGCCCGCGCTGGTCGCGATGTCCCTGCTGGGCTTCACCTCGTTCTTCCTGACGCTGTCCGCGCTGCCGGTGTACGCGGTGGGCCAGGGCGTGCCGGAGGCGCTGGCCGGTCTGGTCACCACGGTCATGCTGGTCGCCACCGTCGCCTGCCAACTGCTGGTGCCGGCCGCGGTCCGCCGGATCGGGCAGCCGGCCACCCTGGCCGTCGGGCTGATCGCGCTCGGCGCGCCCACCCCCCTGCTGCTGCTGCGCGACGACCTGTGGTGGCTGCTGCTCCTGTCGGCCGTCCGTGGGCTCGGGTTCGCGATTCTGACGGTGCTCACCCCGCTCGTCGCCACGCAGATCGCGCCGCCGGGCAGCCACGGACGCGCGATCGGCCTGTACGGGCTGGCGGTGGCCGTCCCCAACATCTTCGCGGTGCCCGCGGCCGTCGCGCTGACCGAGGCGGGCCACTTCGCCGTCGTCGCCGGGCTCGGCGCGGTGCCCCTGCTGGCGCTGCCGCTGGTTGGCCGGTTCCCCAAGCCGCCGCCGCGGGGTCAACGGCGAGCCGGTGCCGCCCGGCCACCGGTGTGGTCCCTGGCCGGTGTGCTGGCCCTGCTGTTGGCGACGACGCTGGCCGGCGGCGGCATTTTCGCCATCGTCCCGGTCCAGCTCGCCGGTTCGGGCGCCGTGGTGACGTGGGCCCTGCTGCTGCTGGGGGTCACCTCCGCCCTCGCCCGCTGGCGGGCCGGCAGTCTGGCCGATCGCGCCGGCCCCGCCCGCCTGTTGCCGGCCGTCGCGGTGATCGGTGCGCTCGGCCTGGCGCTGCTCGCCTGGGGTGCCGCCGGCACCGTCGCGTGGTCCGCCGTCCTCGTCGCGGGCGGCGCCGCGGTCTTCGGGATCGCCTACGGCGGGGTGCAGAACCTGACCCTGCTGCTGAGCTTCGACCTTGCCGGTCCCGAACGCCGGGCGGGCGCGAGTGCCGCGTGGAACGCCACGTACGACGCCGGTACCGCCGTCGGTGCCCTGCTCATCGGGGCGGTCGCCGCCGGTTCCAGCCTGACCACGGCCATGGTCGGCTGCGCCCTGCTCGTCCTGGTGTCCGCGGTCGCGGCGGTCCTCGCCGCCCGCGGGGCCGGTCAGTAGGGGTCGCCGTCGCCGAAAACCGAGCGACAGAAGGGCGTCTGCGCGCCTACCGTAAGGGTAGAGAAGTTGTCGCGAGGGGGTGGCAGCGATGCCGGTGACGCGTCACGTCGCATGGTGGAACCTGGAGAACCTGTTCGACGAGGAGAACTCGCCGTTCCGCACGGAGAAGGTCAAGCGCACCCTCGGGGACAGCCTGAAGGGCTGGACGCCGGTGCTGCGCGACCTGAAGATCAAGCAGCTGGCATCGGTGATCGCGCAGATGAACGACGGGGCCGGCCCCGATCTGCTCGGCGTCTGCGAGGTCGAGAACCGTCGCGTGCTCGACCTGCTGGTCGCTCAGCTCGCCGCCCTGCTGCCGAACCGGGTCTACGCGATCGTGCACGCCGACACCGACGACGCCCGGGGCATCGACGTCGCCTTCCTGTACGACCCGCGACAGTTCGAGGCACCCGAGGACGAGGTCTTCTTCCATGTGGTGATGCGCCGCAACGCCACCCGGGAGATCGTCCAGGTCAACTTCCGGACCCGGCCGGGCGGCCGGACCTGGGCGGTGTTCGGCAACCACTGGCCCTCCCGGAGCGGCGGGGCGGCCGAGTCCGCCGGCTTCCGGGACATCGCCGGCGAAACCCTGGCCTACTTCCACCAGCGTGTCCTGGAGGTGCACGGTCCGGCCACCCCGGTGCTGGCGATGGGCGACTTCAATGACGAACCCTTCGACGCCTCGCTGGTCATCCACGCGCTGAGCACCCGGCAGCGGCAGCGCGTGCTGCTGGCCGACACCCCGCGGTGGTGGAACCTGATGTGGCCGATCATGGGTATCGCCGACGGCAGCTTCTACTACGAGAACCAGCCGAACATGCTCGATCAGTTCCTGGTGAACCGGCAGATGGTCGTCGAGCAGGCGGTCGTGCGGGCCGAGCCGGCCTCCGCGGCGATTCTGCGCTTCCCGGGGACGGTCGTGCCGGGTGACTACCCCAAGCCGCGGCCGTTCGGCGGGATGGGTCAACCGGTTGACCCCAAGGGCTTCTCCGACCACTTCCCGATCGGCATGCGGGTCACCGAGGCCGATTGAGCCGGTGCAGCACGACGTCGTCCAGCACACCGCCGGCGATGCGCGCGGTCAGGTAGGTGCAGTGCGGCTGCCGGCGCCGGTCGGTCGGTGATCCGGGATTGAGCAGCCGAAGTCCGTTCGGCGACAGAGTGTCCCACGGGATATGGCTGTGCCCGAAGACGAGCACGTCGGCGTCCGGATAGTCCGCATCGGCCCGCCGTTCCCGGCCCTCGCGCCCGCCGGTCTCGTGCACCACGGCGAGCCGCAGGCCGCCGATCGTCACGCGGGCGACCTCGGGCAACCGCCGCCGCAGTTCCGGGCCGTCATTGTTGCCCCACACCGCGACCAGCCGGCGGGACCGCGCCTCGAACTCGTCGAGGAGTGCCTCGGCGACCCAATCCCCGGCATGGACGACCACGTCGGCCGCGTCGACCGCCGCCCAGACCTGTGCGGGCAGCTCACGGGCCCGCTTCGGCACGTGGGTATCGGCGACGGCGACCAACCTCAGGGCGGACATCGGACCCCGGCCTTGACGCAGATACTGCGATATCGCATCATATCTACTACGTACTCGTACTATTTCTGATGGAAGGCGAGCCGATGCCCATGTCACCGATCTTCGCACCGCCGGCGGGTGTCGACGCCGATCTGGCCGGCCGGGTGGAGCAATTCCGGCTCCGGCACCGAATCCCCGGCCTGAGCGTCGCGGTGGTCCGACCTGGCGGTACGGCGACCGTCGCCGGCGGCTTCGCCGACCTCACCGCGCGCGCTCCGGTCACCCCCGACACCCGCTTCCCGTGGTTCTCGATGACCAAAGTGGCCACCGCGACCGCCGCGATGACGCTGGTCGATCAGGGTCGGCTCGACCCGGATGCTCCGGTCGGCGAGGTACTGGACGACTCCCGCACCGGCGGTTGGCGCTTCAATCCGACTGCCCGGCAGTTGATGAACCACACGGCCGGGCTGCCGAATCCGCTCCCGCTGCGGTGGATCGAGGTGGCGGGCGAGCCGGCCAACCGCGCGGCCCGGCTCCGGGCCGACCTGGTGCGGCGCAGTCGCCCGACCCGCCCGCCGGGTGGGCCGGCGGCCTACTCCAACCTGGGCTTTCTCGTGCTGGCCGAGGTGATCTCGCGGGTGTCGGGTCGCCCGTTCGAGGACTACCTGCGGGCGGCCGTGCTCCAGCCGCTCGGCATGCGGGCGTCCGGGTTCGAGCACGTGGCCGGAGCGGCCGCGGCGACCGGGTACGTCCGGGTGCCGCCCCCGTTCGCCCCGTTGCTCCGGATCGTGCTGCCGAGCGGGGTCATCGGCGATCGGTCAGGTGACCTGGTGGCCCTGCGCCGGTTTCGGGTGATCGGCGCGGGCTACGGGGGTCTGATCGGGCCGGTGTCGGACGCCGCTCGACTCGTCGGCCTGCATCTGGCCGACGGTCGGGTCGGTCATCGCCAGATCCTCACCGCCGGATCGGCCCGGTCGATGCGCGACATCCGTTACCCGGGAAAGCGCTTCGATCTCGGGTTGGGCTGGTTCCGGCCGGTGGCGGCGAGGTCGGCGCAGCCGGCGTTCGTCGAACACTGGGGCACCGGCGGCGGCTTCCACCACGTCATGCGGCTGTACCCGGAGCGGGGGGTCGGAGTCGTCGCCATGGCCAACACCACGCACGGGTACGACCACGACGCGCTGATGCACCAGGCTCTGGCATGACAGAAGGATGGTGCCGCCGTGCGGACACCATCCTTCGTTCGATATCGCGGGATCAGCGAAGCGACCCCAGCTGGCGCTGCGCAACGACCAACAGTTCGTTGCGCACCGTCTGCGACGGTGCCTCCGCGATCGCCTTGTTGATCAGCCGGCGGGACTTTCGCTCCGCCAACCGTTCCGTCATCGACCTGCGACTCTTCATCATCGTTCAGCGCTCCTTCGTACGCGTCGTTCTGTTCGTTACAGACACTAGTAATGACGTCGTGACCCCCCGGAAGGATGCCCGAAACAGATGTGAACCCCCTCACCGCTCTGGACAAGCTGTCGAATCGTCAGGCCGACCGGGCGAGCACGTGGAATCCGACCCACCACCAGACCAGCAGCACGATCACCCGGCCGACCCGGCGGCGGGTCGCCGCGTCGGCCAGCGCGGTGGGGGTGGCGACCGCCGACGGACGGCGGGACGACACCAGCACCAACGTCACCAGCGCGAGACCGACCACGACGTACCCGGCCAGGAAAACGGTCCGCCCGGTCATCGCCGCGCACCGCCGCCGTGGGCCGCGGCGGCGCCGGCCGGCGCGCGCGACCGGCCCACCAAAGCGGCGCCCGCCGCAAACCAGAGCAGGTAGCCGGCGAACCGGAACCACCACTGGGTGCCGGCGAGCGGGCTGATGATCGAACTGAGCGTCGGGAAGTCCTCGCGCGGCGTCCGGAACAACGCCAGCAGCTCCCACCCGGTGCCGGCCACGATGACGACCAGCCAGGGGGCGACCCGGCGCCGCCCGAGCGCGGGTCCCGCCGGCCGGGAGGGCGGTCGGAGGGCAGCCCAGCCCGCCACGACCAGCGGCGGCAGCGTGGCCAGCATGGCCGGCCACGTCAACGGGGTGAACAGGGCCGCGACCGCGGCGTAGCCGACCGCCACCACCGACGTTCCCAGCACCGTCCGAGGCACCGGCCGAGCGTACGGGCGACCGGGCGGGTGGATGCACCGGGCCGGGACCGGCCGCGGGATGGACCATCGCATCCCAGCGGCCGGCCGGCCGAACGGGCAACCATCGGGCCCGGACGAAGGTGCCGTTGTCGGAGGCGATGAGTACGGTCCACGACGACGGTCAAACCCAGGACCGCACCACGATGCACTCGGAAGGATCTGCTGATGTCCACCACCCTGAACCCGTACCTGAACTGGCGTTCCTCGGCCCGGGAGGCGATGGAGTTCTACCACTCGGTGTTCGGCGGCGAGCTGACCGCGAGCACGTTCAAGGAATTCGGGATGCCGGTCGAGCCCGGCGAGGAGGAGCTGATCATGCACAGCCAGCTCGTCACCCCCGACCTGACCCTGATGGGCGCCGACACGCCGAGCCACATGCCACTGTCCGACAACCCCAACGGGAGCGTCTCGTTGTCCGGCGGGGCCGAGGACGAGGCCCAACTGCGCGGGATCTGGGATGGCCTGGCCGCCGGCGGCACGGTGACGGTGCCGCTCGAGAAGGCGCCCTGGGGCGACTACTTCGGCATGCTGGTGGACAGGTTCGGGGTGAACTGGTTGGTGAACATCGCGGGCTCCTGAGTCGCCGCCGGGAGCGCATGCGGCGGCGATCCGGCTCCTGCGTCGCCTGATCGCCGCCGGCATTCCCGGCTCAGTAGAGTGCGTCGATGGCCCTGGACGATTTCCCCCGCTATCCCCTGCTGTTCGGTCCCAGTCCGGTGCACCGGCTCGACCGGCTCTCCGAGTACCTCGGCGGTGCCTCGATCTGGGCCAAGCGCGAGGATGTGAACTCGGGCCTGGCGTTCGGCGGCAACAAGACCCGCAAGCTGGAATACCTGGTGCCCGAAGCCCTGGCCCAGGGGGCCGACACGCTGGTTTCCATCGGCGGCGTCCAGTCCAACCACACCCGGCAGGTCGCTGCCGTCGCGGCCAAGCTCGGCCTGAAGGCCGTGCTCGTGCAGGAGAAGTGGGTGGACTGGGACGACCCGGTGAACGACAAGGTCGGCAACATCCTGCTGTCCCGGATCATGGGCGCGGACGTCCGGCTGGACCCGAGTGGATTCGGTATCGAGTTCAAGGACAGCTGGGATCGCGCGTTGGACGACGTGCGCCGGTCCGGGGGCGTGCCCTACGCGATTCCGGCGGGCGCGTCCGACCACCCGCTGGGCGGTCTCGGCTTCGCGAACTGGGCCGAGGAGGTGCGGCAGCAGGAGGACGAGCTCGGCGTCTTCTTCGACACGATCATCGTCTGCAGCGTCACCGGTTCCACCCACGCCGGGATGATCGCCGGGTTCGCCGGCCAGGACCGGCCGCGCCGGGTGCTCGGCATCGACGCATCGGCGAAAATCGACGCGACCCGGGAGCAGGTCGCCCGCATCGCCCGCAGCACCGCGGAGTTGATCGGGCTGGGCCGGGACCTGCGCGACGACGAGATCACCGTGCTCGACGGCTGGGCCGGCGACCTGTACGGCATCCCGGTGCGGTCCACCATCGACGCGATCACCCTGACCGGCCGGCTGGAGGGCATGATCATCGACCCCGTGTACGAGGGCAAGTCCATGGCCGGTCTGATCGACCTGGTGCGTCAGGGCGAGATCGGCAGGGAATCGACCGTGCTCTACGCCCATCTCGGCGGGCAGCCGGCGCTGAATGCCTACTCCGGCATCTTCTCGTAACGGTCTATCGGTGGAGGAGCGGCACCGGCACCGGGATCGGGCCGTCGCCATCGGGGCGGAGGTGCTGCACGACCGGTCGGAGGAAGGGCAGGCGCGGCTGTTCGTGCTGGCCGACCCGGCCGGTCACCCGTTCTGCCTCTTCGTCACCGACATCGGCTGATCCGGTCCGGCCGTGAGTGCCACGGCCGGGGCGATCAGCCGGCGTCGGTGAGCGGCCGGGCTGTGCCCGTATTCCCGGGAGAAGGCGGCGCTGAGCGCGAATCCCGACGAATAGCCGACGCGGGCAGCGATCGCATCCAGGGTGAGCGCCGGGTCGGCCAGCAGATCCCGGGCCAGCGCGAGCCGCCAGCGGGCGAGATACCGCAGGGGTGGCTGCCCGACCAGCCGGCCGAACCGCTCGGCCAGGGTGGCCCGGGAAACCGTCCCGACCCTCGCGAGATCGGCCACGGTCCAACCCTTTTCCGGCCGGGTATGCATCGCGTCGAGCGCGGCCGCGACCGCCGGGTCGGTGACGCCGGCGAGCCACGGCGCCCGGGCCGGCGGGTGCTCGGCCGCCCATGCCCGGATCGCCTCGATCGTCACGATGTCGATCAGCCGGTCGAGCACGACGCTCTGCCCGAGGCCGTCCCGGCTCAGTTCGCGGTGCAGGTGGGTGATCAGCGCGGCGTCGATCCGCCCGGCGGGCACGACCGCCAGATCCGGCAGCACGTCGGTGACGAACCGGCCGACGCTGCCGGCGTCCGGGTAACTGGCCACGATCACCGTGTCCGGTCCATCCGGGTCGTTGCCCCAGTGCCGCAGACCGTGCGCATAGGTGACGTGCAGCGGCCGGCCGTCCGGCGTGATGCAGCGCTGGCCCGGTTCGATCCGGGCGATCGCCGGACTCCCGGCCCGATCGCTCACCCGGTACGGGTGGGGACCGCGGACGAGCGCGATGTCGCCCGGGTGCAGGTCGTGGCCGGCGTCCCTCGCCTCGATCCGGCACCGGCCGCCGGTGACGACCATCAACGTCAGCGCGGACTCATCGGCGATGTGCACCGCCCACGGTGGCCGCATGGTCATCAGCAGGCCGAACGCTCGCTCGGCCCGCGGGTGGGCGAACAGCTGGGACAGCGGATCCACTCGAGCAAGCCTAGACGTTGGAGTATGAAAGAGCGAGTCTGCATCATTCAAAGTCCGGACAATCGGCGGTGAGATGAACCCATGAGCACATCCACGGTTCTCGTCACCGGCGCCACCGGCCGCAGCGGCCGTCGCGTCGACCACCTGCTCCGGGCTCGGTGCGTGCCCACCCGGCCGGGCTCTCGATCCGCGCCGCAGCCCTTCGACTGGCACGACCGGACCACCTGGCCAGCCAATCTCGACGGGTGCACGGCCGCCTACCTGTGCTATTCGCCGGACCTTGCGTTCCCGGGCGTCGACGCGATCATTGCCGAGTTCACGGCCGCTGCCGTCGAACGCGGGATTCGCCGGCTGGTGCTGCTGTCCGGCCGCGGCGAGGCGGGTGCCCGGGCCTGCGAGGACATCGTCCTGAATGCCCCGGTGGCCTCGACGGTGGTGCGGTGCGCCTGGTTCCAGGAGAACTTCAGCGAGCACTTCCTCCGCGACGGGGTGCTGACCGGCCGGATCGCGATGCCGGCCGGCGCCGTCACCGAACCGTTCGTCAGCCTGGACGACGTCGCCGAGATCGCCGTCCGGGCGTTGACCACCGGCGGATTCGACGGGCGAGTGGTCGAACTCACCGGGCCGGAGTCGATCGGCTTCGAGCGGGCGGCGACCATCCTGTCGGCCGCGCTCGGACGGGAAATCGCCTATCAGCCGGTGGATGGGGCGACGTTCGTGAGCGAGGCGGTGGCGGCCGGGCTGGATCGGTCCGACGCCGAGAGCCTGGGTGCTCTGGTGACCGACGTGCTGGACGGTCGCAATCAGGCGACCACCGACACCGTTGGACGGGTGCTCGGCCGGCCGGCGACGACGTTCGAGCAGTACGCCCGGCGGGCCGCGGCGGCCGGGGCCTGGGCCCCCGCCGGCGCCGTCCGGTGAGGTCGTCATGAGCGTGGACGCGACGGCCGTGGCCACGACCCTGGCGGCGGTCGCCACCGGCCTGACCGCCGGTGTCTACCTGGCCTTCTCGGTGCTGGTGATGCCGGCGCTGGCGGCCGCTCCCCCGGCGCCGGCGCTGGCCGTGATGCAACGCATCAACCTGCTCGCGCCGCGGCCGGTGTTCGGGCTGGTGTTCGCGGCGGCCGCGATCGGCTCCGGGTGGGTGCTGGTGGCTCCGTGGATCGCCGGCCAGGATCGGCAGCCGTGGCCCACGGTCGGGGCGGCGCTCTCGCTGACCGCGTTCGCCGTCACGGCCGCGGCCAACGTGCCGTGGAACCGCCGGATCGCGAATCTGGACGGGTCGTCCCCGGCGGATCTGCGCAGCTGGCAGTCGATCTCGGTGCGGTGGCGGTGGGCCAACCACCTGCGCGGCGGCTGCGCCACGCTGGGTCTGATCGCGTTCCTGATGTGAGTCAGACGGTCGCCGCCAGGTCGTCGATGACGTGCGACCAGGCGTCGACGTTGTGGATCGCGTCCGGGACGGGGCATTTCTCGGTCTTGCTGGCGCCCTCGCTGCAGTACATCTCCAGCCACGGCTTCTCGGCGTTCGCGTCCAGCTTCGCCAGGTGGGCGGCCTCGTGGATCAGCATCCGAACCGTGGAGGCGACCGGGTGCAGGTCGGGGTTGAAAAACCGCGGGCAGAGTACGATCATCGTCCGCGCCTCGTCGACATGGGCGACCGCGCCGCCGTTGCAGTGCTCGTCCTGGCAGGTGCCGGCCTGGATCGGGGCCTGGGTCAACGCCTGTTCGACCGAGCGGATGGACCGCGCCAGCGCGCGCCGGGTCCGGGCGCTCATCCGGATGGTCACCCCGAAGTAGTCCCTGGCGACGCGGACCACCGACGCCTCGTTCCCGGGCATGTCCACCGCGACCGCCGCGTTCGCGCACACCCGCAGAGCGGCCTGCCGGACGACGCGCAGGACCTGCGACTGGGCTGGGCTGAAGACCGTCTGCGCCCGGGCGGCGTCCACCGCCTCGCCGACGCAGAAGTCCTTCTTGGCGCGTTGCCGGTCGATGTCGCGCATGAGATGCCGGACGGCGCCGTTGCCGGCCGTCCGTTGCAGGGCGAGCAACTGCGCCGCGGTGGAACCGGTGTCCGGCGCCGAACCGTGGGTGGCCGGCCGGGCCGGAACCTCGAGCCGCTTCGCCATGACCAACCGGGCCGGGCGGCTCGGCCCGGCGGTCGTGGTGCTTCTCACTGCATCTCCCTCTCCGCCGCACCGGAGCGATTCCTGCGCTGAGGGTTCTTGGTGCCCGCTCGACCAGCCTCGCCCACCGGTTCACGGTCCGGTCGCCCGAGGTTCGCGCCAAGAACCGATCGGGTCGCCCATGGGGCACGGCATGCTGCCCGAAAGGGCACCCGGAACCGTCAGCCGTGGCCGGGCGGCGGTGCGCCGGCCGGGGCTCCGTTCGACGCCGCCGCCGACGACGCCGGGGTCGAGTCGGCTGACTCGGCCGTGATGGCCGTCCGGTCCGGGGCGGCCGGCGGAACCTCGTCGGCTCGGTAGCCGTCGGCGCGGTCGTCGTCGGCCTCCTGCTGCCGCTCCTCGATGCGCTTCTTCACCCGGCCCAGCCCCGGTACCGAACCGATCAGCTCGTTCAGCTCCTTCGAGACATCCAGCAGGTCACGCAGATCGGGCGCGACCGTGGCCAAGGTATCCAGCACCGGCAGGATGTCGCGGTCCAGCTTGCCGACGATCGAAGGCAGCATGTCGATCAGGGCGACCAGCGCGTCGATCTCGTCCTGGCTCGTGGTGGTGGCCAGCCGGGACACGGCCGGCTGCAGCTGGCGCAGGATCGGTTCGTAGGTCAGCACGATCGGCTCCAGCCGGGCGGTCAGTGCGGCGGCGACGTCCACCACGACACCCGTCCGGTCGACCAGTCCGGCGGCGTTCCGGCGGACGTCGTCCACCCCGGCCTGGATCTCGCCCACCCGGTCCAGGACCACCGCCACCCGGGCCTGGATCACCTCGACCTGGCCGACCACCCGTTGCACCCGGCCGATCAGGCCCTCGACGTCGGCGACGATGGTCACCAGTCGCGGCACCAGGCCGACCGCGGTCTGTACTGCGTCGAAGGTCTGACCGGTCAGCCGGAGCACGTCGCCAGGTCCGGGGATGCGCATCTCGACTCCGTCCGACGGGGCGCCGGCGCAGCGGTGCGTCGGCGGCGTCACCGACTGTACGGACCCGTCCGTCCGACCGTCGGCCCGGTCGGCGGCCACCGTCACGACGGGACCGGTGGCGCGCACTATGAGGGATGAGCCGAACCGATCCTCCGACGACCTTCCCGCCCGCGGCCGCCCGCACGGACGACGTCGCCCCCGTCCCCCGCCGGATCCGTGGGCGGCTCGGTGGGCGAACGATCTTCGACACCACTCGCGCCCGGTATGTATGGGAATGGTCGCACTACCCGCAGTACTACGTGCCCCGCGACGACGTCGATCCGGACGTGCTGGTCGACGAGGGAGTGCGGCACCAGGGCCGACGCGGCACCGTGCAGGTGCATGGACTCCGGGTCGGCACGGTGCACCGACCCGGGGCCGGCCAGGTGGTCGTCGACTCGCCCCTGGCCGGCGTCACCGGCACCGTGCGGTTCGACTGGGGCGCCCTGGACGCCTGGTACGAGGAGGACGAGGAGGTGTTCGTCCACCCCCGGAACCCGTACGTCCGGGTGGACGCTGTGCGCTCGTCCCGGCATGTCCAGGTTCGGCTGGGAGATGCCGTGCTGGCCGAGTCGTCCTCCCCGGTGCTCGTGTTCGAGACCGGCCTGCCCACCCGGTATTACCTGCCCGCGTCGGACCTGCGGCACGATCGGCTGACCCGGTCGACCGGCACCGAAACCGCCTGCCCGTACAAGGGAACGACGTCGTACTATCTGTCCGCCCGCCGTGGCGACGAGACCGGGGACGACATCGTGCCCGACGTCGCGTGGTGCTACTCGTTCCCGACCGCCGCGGTGGCGCCGATCGCCGGCCTGGTCGCGTTCTACCCGGACAAGGTCGACGTGCTGGTGGACGGTCAGAAGGTGTAGCTCCGGCCCACGACGGTCATCTCGGACGTGTGCGAGCCGGCGATACCCACGCCGGGCGGGCGAGGGGTGAACCCGGGCAGCCCGGCCAGGCCGTCCGCGCCGTCGAGCACCCGCAGGTCGACCGGGCCGGTCGTGCCGAGTTCCAGGGTGACGTCGACGCCGTCGGCCGGCGGGGCATGGAACACCACGGACAGTCCGTCGGCGAGTTCGCCGGCCGGCACGTCCCGACCTTCGAACGTCGCGCCCAGCACCGGGGCGCCGGTCAGTCCGAGGTAGACGAGGCGGGCCGGGCGCTGCGGGGTGACCTTGAGGGTCAGCGTGCGGGTATCCCCGCTGGTCGTGTCGTCCACGATCGTCACCCGCGGGGCCGGCAGGTCGGCCGGTTCGGCGGGACCGACCGTCACCGGCCCGCGGATCAGGCCGAAGGTGTCGGCCGGGGTGCCCGGCGCGGTCACGTACCGGCTCACCCACTCCCCCGGGTGGGCGTCGGTGCTGACCCAGCGGGCCTGCCCGGTGTCGCTGTCCAGGACGTAGGCCAGCTCGGCGGGGTCCGGGTGGTCGGCGTCGAAATGGTCGACCCGCAGGCCGATCCCGGTGAATACCAGCGCGGCGGCCGCCGCGGCCAGGGCCGGGACGGCCGCCCACAGCCGGTGCCGCTGCGGTTCGGGTTCGGGCTCTGCCGAGCTCTCCCCGGTCGGCGCCGGTCCGGGTGTGGACAGCCGCGCGGATGAAGTCGTCGACTCCTGTCCCACCGTTCCCATGTCCGGGGAGTTGATCCGCGCAGGCGTCGTTGATCCGCGCGGCAGGGGTGGGTAGAGGAGGTCGAGGACGGGCAGGAGGGCCAGACCGAGCATGACCGCGAACAGCGCGGCGGCGGCGCCGGTGGCCAGGCCCAGCGCGGGGAAGAACAGGTACACCGTCGGCGCGAGGATGGTCACCGCGACGACGCCGGCCAGCAGGCTCGCGGCGATCCGCGGCCAGAATCCGGGCCAGGTGATCGTCGCCGCCGCCCCGAGCGCCCCGGCCAGCGCCGGCAGTGCGGCCAGGTAGGAGCCGCCGGGAACGACGGCGGCCATCACCAGACCGAGCAGGGCCAGCAGGCCGAAGGCGCCGACGATCAGCGGCCACGGGCCGATCCGGTGGCGCAGCAGGCCGAACCAGGCCAGCACGACCACCGCCACCAGGGCGACGACGGCCGCCCGGAACCAGCCCGGCCACCACGGGTCGAGCATGTTCGCGTAGCCGGGCCGCAGCAGCACCAGCAGGGCCCAGAAGCCCTGCGCGGCCAGCGGGGCCGCGATGAGCGGGACGGTGGCCAGGCCGAGCCCGCCCAGCAGGCGGAGCGGGCCGGCCACGCCCCGGCGCACCGCCGACCAGGCCGCCACCAGCACCGCGAGCAGCGCGGCGACGGCCAGCGGCCACACCAGCCATCCTGGGTACCGGACCAGCCCGCCGAGTGCCGGGAAGTAGGTCGCGTCGCCGGAGGCCGGCACCGACAGCGCGGCCAGGTCGGCGGCGGCCAACGCCCGGGTCAGCGCCAGCGCGTTGTCGCCCTCGTGCTGCAGGCTGGCCCGGTCCATCGACTGCGGGGTGTCCTCGGGAGCGTGGTACACCCCGGACCCGTCGATGTACGCCGAGTTCAGCCCGGTGAACCGGCCGGTGTCCAGGAACGGGGTGAAGTCGGTGTTGTTCGGCAGGATCCGGTACACCTCGACGGCCAGGCTGGTGGCGACCGGCTTCTCGACCGCCGACCCGTACACCGAGACGAGATCGGCATTGCCCGGGCTCGTCTCGAACATCACCGACGGCCCGGTCGAGCCACGCGATTCGACGTTGAGCACCACCGCCCGGCCGGCGGCCAGCGGGTCGTTCGACACGAAGGACTCGGCCCCGCACAGGCACGCCTCCTCCGCGTCGGTGAACAGCAGGATCACGTCGTTGGTCGGTGCCGGGCCGGTGCCCAGCGCGCGAGCGATCTCCAGCAGCGTGGAGACGCCGGCGCCGTCGTCGTTGCCGCCGTGCGAGACCTGCACCGAGTCGTAGTGCGCCATCAGGATCAGCGTGCCGGTGGGGGCGCGGCCCGGGATCCGGACGACGACGTTGCGGGTGTCGGCCATGCCGTACTGGCCGCCGAGCTCGCTCGTCCCGCCGATCCCCTCGCGCACCTGCGGGTCGAGCCCGAGTCCGGTCAGGGAGTCGACGATGTAGTCCCGGACCTCGGTGGCCGCGGCCGATCCGGCCGGATGTTCGCGCAGGCCGATCCGCTGGACATGGACGAACGCGCGGTCGGCACTGAACTCGTCGGCCGGCGCGTCCGCCGCGCGCGGTGCGGGCGGGATGACCGCGAGGACGCAGACCACCCCGAGTACGGCGAGCGCCGCCAGCATCAGCAGCCCGGCGACGACCCGGGCGCGGGACGCGATCTGCATGCGGCCATCGTCGCGCACGATGATCGGCGCGGCCGGGCGAGAGCCGTCGGTCCGGCGACTCACATGGTGATGATCACCTTGCCGGCCGCCGCCCCGGTCCAGGTGACGGCAAGTGCGTCGGCGACCTCGCCGATCCCGAAGGTCCGGTCGATGACCGGTCGCAGCTCGCCCCCGGCGACCAGCGCCAACAACTGTTCGACGTCGGCGGAGCGGGTGACCACTGCCAGCGGCTTGAGTCGAACGCCGACGAACGGCGAGACGAACAGTGCCCGCAGCTGACGGTCGAACCCGGCGAACAGGCCGCCCTTGCCCTCGCCGCCGACGAGCACCGCGGTGCCCTTCGGGGCGAGCAGCCGGCGCAGGCCTGCCAGCCCCGTGTTGCCGGCGATGTCGATAACGGCGTCGTACCGGTTGCGGGTGCCGGCCAGGTACTCGTACCCGACGACCTGGTCCGCACCGAGATCCCTGACGATTTCCGTCTTGCTCGGGCGGCAGACACCGGTGACGGTGGCCCCGGCGCGAGTGGCCAGCTGGACCGCGTAGGTGCCGACGCCGCTGCCGGCCCCGGTGATCAACACCCGCTGCCCGGCCGCGATGCGGGCGGTGTCCCGCACCGCGATCAATGCGGTGCTGCCGGAGGTCGGCACCGCGGCCGCTTCCTCGAACGAGACCCCGTCCGGGATGCGCACCCAGCTCGTGCGCTTCGCCGCGCACAGCTCGGCGTAGGCGCCGCGCACCCCACCGGCCACCGGATCTCCGGGCCGCAGATCGGTGACATCGCGGCCGACGGCCTCCACCGTGCCGGCGGCGTCGATGCCGGGAACCCGTTGCCGGGGCCCACGCCAGCCCATGACCGGACGGACGAGCCAGGGCGTGCCGGTCATCAAATGACGAACGCCGGCGTCCACTGCCGCCGCCCGCACGCGGACCCGGACGTCGTTGGGACCGACGGTGGGCGGCTCGATCTCGGCGACCTCCAGGGTCTCCGGACCGCCGTACCGGTGTTGCACGATCGCCTTCATCACTGCTCCTGTGGGTGCTGATCCGGTTGGTACTGGAAGACGGCGTCGAGTCCGACGCCGAACACGTGGGCGATCCGGAACGCCATCTCCAGCGACGGCGAGTACCGCCCCTGCTCGATCGCGATGACGGTCTGCCGGGTCACGCCGATCCGATCGGCGAGCTCGGCCTGGGTCATCTCGTCGCGCGTGAACCGAAGGGCGCGAATGGAATTCGTCACCCGGGTGGGCTTCACCACGGCTGGAAGTTCTGCCGGTAGGCGGACAGCCGGGCGGCCGAACCGAGCACCGCGGACAGCACGAACGCCAGGTAGATGACGTTCGCGATCCAGAAGTACGGCGCCTGCAGCATGGTCATGATCAGTGCGGCAATGGCCCCGATCACGACGAACGCCTGCCCGACATGGTCACCGAACCGGTTGATCTCGTGGTCCCGCTCGTCGGTGCGCAGCGCGGCCTTGCCCTCCCGCCGGGTGCTCACCGCGAACCCGATCTCGGCGAGGACGGTCGCGACCACACTGCCGCCAACCGTCCACAACAGCGGCGCGACGTACGGGGTGTCCGCCACCGGATCGTGCAGGTTGGTCACAACGAGCACGACGTAGACCACGTACGCCAGCGTGCTGGCGATCATCATGGCCCACGCCCGCTTCTGGGCGATCGGCATCCGGACTCCCCGATGTACAAAATCTTTGACATCTCGAATGTAAAGCGAGTCAGACGTGATGTCAAGAATCTTTGACTCACCGGTGCGAACCGGCCGCGCGTCGCGGTCCATGAGCCGGCCCGCTGATCAGTCGGAGCCATCGGCGACCCCTATGCCCGAAATGCGACGTTGCTGCAGGCGCGGTGTGGTGCCGGGCTGATCGGTCGAAACCAAAGGTGACCGATATGCCTAATGCACCGTTTCGTCAGGCCGGGCCGATGGGTGCGCTGATCGAAGTCTCGAATTGACGCCCGATTTATCCGTATTGATGGGACTTGAATCAGCGCAGCCGACCCGAGGGCGCGCGGGCCGAGCCATGGATGGTTTCAGCCTGAGGGGACGGCTCCTGCCGTTCATCTCGGCAAGACCCGCCCGAAATGTCGGACTTTCCGCCGAGTTGATCAGCCTGACGCAGATTCGCCCACCCGCATAAGGTTTCAACCTGCGGGGACGGCCTTGCTGGGTCGTTCGCTGATCAACGTCGCAGATCTGCGTCCGAAAAGCCCGATTCAGCGGGACCTTGATCAGCGAAGAGAGGAGTTCCGGCCGGCTTGCCGCGCGGTGCGGAAAAGTGGCGGGTCAACCGGCCGACCGTGCGATAGGAGGCCCAACCGTCGTTCCGGCGGCGCAGGCTTTCAGTCGGGGTCGTCGAACCAGATCATCGGTGGGCGATCGGGCCGTTCCTTCGGGGTGGCGGCGCTGGGACCGGCGGCCCTGGCGGTGACGGCCCCGGCGGATGGCGCGGTCACGTCCGGCCGAGCCACCCAGTGCGGCAGCCTGTGCCGTTGGAAGAAGGCGGCCATCACCTCGGCTGCGCGGGGGCCCTTCGGGTCCACGAACGCGCCCTTTCGCTGCCCCCCGGACCAGGCGTGCCGCAGCCCGTCGATCCGCCAGTATTCCAGCACCCGGCGCCCACGAGCGGTGTACCAGCGGGTCCGGATACACCGCCGTCCGTCCACCACCAGCGCCCTGGTGGTCGCCAGCGGGCGCACCCGGTCCAGTCCGGTCAGCGGCGCGGCGTCGCGCGAGGCCAACCACTGGTCGACGATGCGATCCCCGTTCGGGGCGCGGACCACCGGGTCGTTGGTGCCGTGGATCAGCACCACGGGTGCCATCTCACCGCCGATGAGCGTGTGCGCGGGCAACGCGCCCTGGGCGGCCATCGCTCCGAGCGCGCTGAAACCTTGGGTGGCACTGCGGTAGGCGGTGGCCGAGTGCACTCCGGCGGCGGCGATCACGTCCGGGTACGTGGTGGCCAGGATGAGGGACATGGCGCCGCCGGCCGACAGCCCGGCGGCGTAGACCCGGCGCCGGTCCGCGTGCCAGAGTTCCTCCTCGGCGGTCACTTCCGCGACCAGTCCGGCCAGGATTGCCGGCTCGCCGCGGCCCCGGCCCTGATGTCCGGACTCGTACCAGCGCCAGCACCGCTGCAGTTGATGATGCCCGTCCTGGCGGGGGGCGACGATCATGAAGCCGTCGGCGTCGGCGGCGGCGACAAACCCTGATTCCTCGGCGAAATCGACCGGTCGCTGCTGACATCCGTGCAACAGCAAGACGACCGCGACCCGTCGACCGGGTGACGATCCGGACGGAAGGTACACGGAGTACTCGCGGGAGCCGTGCTCGCCCTGGAACTGGCGGTGGATCCATCGACCGGCCGGGCCCGACCCCATGGGTCCGGACCCCGGTGAGCGCGGAGCCGACCGAGCCCGCGGCGACAGCCGGGTTCGCGGGAATGAGGTCGTCCGCGGTGGCCGGGGCGACGGTTCCGGCGCCGGTGACGGCGATGGCGACGCCGGTGACGGCGCGAGTGCCCGCTGGCCGTGCGGGTTCCGCGGTGGTCGCGGC
This sequence comes from Nakamurella sp., assembly GCF_044224575.1. Classification (GTDB taxonomy): domain Bacteria; phylum Actinomycetota; class Actinomycetes; order Mycobacteriales; family Nakamurellaceae; genus Nakamurella. The sequence continues at coordinate 67,484 of NZ_JBGAKE010000021.1, read as the reverse complement.
GAAATGGGCAAGCGCTGAGATCGGCTTGTCTGATAAGTCCGTAGCGTGGCCGGTGCCGCCGGTGCCGCCGGTGCCGCCGGTGCCGGTGGGTCTGGTGGATCCGGCGGCCCGGAGGTCTCGGGCGGCGGCTCGGCCGGCACGGCCGGGTTGGTCAGTTCCTTGTGCCGCAGTTTGGGCATGAGCCATTGCGGTCCGGTGCGGAGCATCTACAGGTCAACCCCATCCGACTGGTCGGCAGCCGCAACCGCGCTGTGCGGCACTGTCTCGCGCCACCGCGGGCCGTCCGGGCCGTACGGGACCCCATTGGGCGTCATGAAATGCTAGTCACGCTTCGTTGCCAACCGTCGGAGGCGACGCGGAGTGCCGCCTCGATCATGACCGCGGTCACCCGGTCGGCCGGCAAAACAGTGGAATCGAGCCTGGTCCATCGGGCAGCATCAGGACGTGCGGGCGCCCGAACCGGTTGGCCCCGCGGGACAACGGAGATGAAGGTCATGACCGAGCGCAGCATTCCCTCCCGCGCGACGCGCCGCTTGCGGCTGCCGCGGGCGCTGCGCCCGTTCCGCAGCGTGCAGTACCGATGGCTGACCACCGCGCTGGCCTGCTCGTTGTGCAGCGTCGGGATCTGGCTGGTCGCCTCGGTCTGGCAGGTCATCCAGCTCGGCGGTACCGCGTCCGACCTGTCCCTGGTCGCCTTCGGATCCGCGCTCGGCCTGACCTTGTCCGTGCTGATCGGCGGTGTCGTCGCCGACCGGGTGCCGCAACGCAAGATCCTGCTGGTGGTCGAGGCGGTCCGTGGGCTGGGCTTCGCGGTCGCCGCCGTCCTCGCGCTGACCGGCGTCGTGCAGATCTGGCAGCTGGCCCTCATCGGTCTGGTGCTCGGCCTGGCCGACGGCTTCTTCTACCCCGCGTACTCGGCCTGGTTGCCGGCGCTGGTCGCCCCCGACGAGCTGCTGGCCGCGAACGGCGTCGAGGGCATGCTGCGGCCCACCGTCATGCAGGGACTTGGCCCGGTCGTGGCCAGCCTGGTGATCGCCGCGTGGTCGCCGGGTGCGGCGTTCGCGCTGGTGGCCGTCCTGCAGGTGGGCACGGCGACGGCACTGTGGGTGATGAAGACCACCGCGGTCCGGCGCGACCTGGACCCCGACATCCATCCCCTGCGCAGCGCCGTCATCGACGTCCGCGAAGGCTTCGGCTACATGGTGCGCACCCGCTGGCTGCTGGCCACGCTGCTGTTCGCCACGGTGCTGGTGCTGATCGTGATCGGGCCGATCGAGGTGCTCCTGCCGTTCGCGGTCAAGGACCGGACCGGCGGCGGTCCCGGTGCGTTCGCGTTCACGCTGGCCGCCTTCGGCGTGGGCGGAGCGGCGGGTTCGCTGGTCGCGGCCAGCATCCGGCTCCCCCGCCGGTACCTCACGCTGATGATCCTGGCGTGGGGCGTCGGCTCGCTGCCGCTGGCGGTCATCGGGCTGACCACCGTGCTCGGCGTGATGGCCGCGGTCTGCTTCGTCGTCGGGTTCATCCACTCGGCCGCGCAGGTGATCTGGGGCACGCTGCTCCAGCGGCGGGTCCCGCCGGCGTTGCTCGGTCGGGTGTCCAGCCTGGACTTCTTCGTCTCGCTGGCCCTGATGCCGATCTCGATGGCGTTGGCCGGTCCGTTCGGCGACGCCGTCGGCATCACCCCGGCCTTCCTGATCGCGGGGGTGGGGTCCGCGGTGCTGGCCGTCGTCACCCTGTGGATCGCCAAGCTGGGCCCGGACGAACTCGCCCACCCGCTGGACGACCTGCCGGCGGCGGCCCCGGCGCCGGTGCCCTTGACCGACAAGTGAGTGCCGGGCCCGATGCCGGCGAGGGATCAGCCCAGGACCTAGGGTCCGCCCAGGACCAGGATCACCCCAGGACCTCGTGCACATAGCACCAACGCCACGCCTCCCCGGGCTCGAAGCTACGCATCACCGGGTGGTCGGTGGCGTGGAAGTGCCGGGTGGCGTGCCGCCGCTCGGACGAGTCGCAACAGCCGACGTTGCCGCAGGCCAGGCACAGCCGCAGGTGCACCCAGCGGGTGCCCTCGCGCAGGCAGTCGTAACAGCCTTGGGTCGAGTTGGGGGTGGCGTCGGCGGGGGCCTGGTCGAGGTCCGCGCACAGGCCGACGGCCGGCCGTGGGGTCAACAGGGTCCGCTCCAGGTCGGTCTCGGCCCGGCTCTCCCGCCGGTCGATCATCGACTCCTCGACGTCGAGCGCCTCCATCACGCCGGTGAGCACGTCCGAGTCCACCTCCCCCGCGTTGCGGATGCGCAGCACCTCGGCGCGCTCGGCCGCCAGCATCGCCGTCCGCAACCGGCGGTACTGCTCGCTGGGCGGCTCGTCGCCGGCGGTGTCACCGAGCCGTTCCCAGACCTGGTTGAGCCGCGATTCGCCGCGCGCCCGCAGGATGCGGACGACCTCGGGGTCGTCCGCGTCGGAGACGATCCGGTCGAGCTCATGCCGGCCCGCCTCGACGGCGGCCTGCAGCACGGTGGCCTCCTGAAGCGCGTCCTCCCGCGCGTCCGGTCCCCGGATGCCGAGCCGGCGGGCCAGCCAGGGCAGCGACAACCCCTGGATCAGCAGGGTGCCCGCGGTGACCACGAAGGCGCCCAGCACGAGAATCTCCACGTTGGGCACGGTGGCCGGCAGCACGAACGCGGCGGCCAGGGTCACCACCCCGCGCATGCCGGCCCACGACACGATGGCGCTGGTGCGCCACGACCAGCGGGCGGGGACCTTGTTGTGCGGGTGGATGATCAGCAACCGGCCGACCGGGAACACCCAGATCGGGCGGATCAGGATCACGGTGATCAGCGCGCCGACGCAGAACCCGGCGATGGTGGCCGTCGAGAGGTCGGACCGGCCGACGCTGTCCAGAATGCTGCGGACCTGCAGGCCGATCAACAGGAAGACCGTGTTCTCCAGCAGGAATTGGATGGTCTCCCAGTTGATCCGCTCGGTCATCCGGGACGTCGCGTCCTGGATCACCGGTGCCTTGTGACCGAGGACCAGGCCGGTGGTCACCACCGCGATCACCCCGGACGCGTGCACCTGTTCGGCCGGAAGGTAGGCCAGGAACGGCGCCATGAACGAGACCGTCGTGTCGACCAGGGGGTCTTTGATCTTGCGCCGGACCAGGGCCAACGCCAGCGCGATCAGCACACCGATGCCGACCCCGCCGGCGGCCGCCCACACGAAATCGAGGGAGATCCCCCACGCGGTGACGGCCCCGCCCAGCGCGACGACGGCCGTGCGCAACGCGACCAGCGCGGTGGCGTCGTTGAGCAGCGACTCACCTTCCAGGATGGTGACCACCCGCCTGGGCAACCCGATCCGCCGGGCGATCGAGGTGGCGGCCACCGCGTCCGGTGGTGACACGACCGCGCCGAAGGCGAAGGCGGCCGCCAACGGGATCGGCAACAGCAGCCAGGTCACCAGCCCGACGACCAGCGTGGTGACGATGACCAGGCCGACCGCGAGGCCGGCGATGGTGCGCCGGACGGCCCGGATGTCGACCAACGACGTGCGGATTGACGCCGCGTACAGCAACGGCGGCAGCAGCCCCACCAGCACCAGCTCAGGACTGAGTTCGAACGGTTCCACGAACGGCAGGAAGGAGGCGCCGATCCCGACGACCACCAGCAGCAGGGGGGCGGGCACCCCGACTCGGTTGGCCAGCACGCTGGCCGCCGTGACCGTGGCGATCAGCGCAAGAATCCACAGGGCGGTGTGCACCCGCAGATCGTCGCACCCCGGCGTCCGGGCCACGTCGACTGTCGGTGCCCTTCCAATCGGCCGAGCTTGCGAGGCCGCAATCCAGCACTGCGCTTCCCTAGGGTGGCGCCATGACGACTCTCCAGGACCGGCCGAACACGGCGCTGCTGATCATCGACGTGCAGAACGGGGTGGTGGACGGCAGCTACCGGCGCGACGAGGTGGTCGCGACCATCAACCGGCTCTTGGATCGAGCCCGCGGCGCGGACGTTCCGGTCGTCTGGATCCAGCACTCCAGCGACGAGCTCCGGCCCGACACACCGGTCTGGCAGTACGTGCCCGAGCTCGTGCGGGCTGCCGGCGAACCTCTGGTGCACAAGCGCTACGGCGACTCGTTCGAGGACACCACGCTCGAGGAGGTGCTGGCCGAACTGGGGGTGGGGCGCCTGGTGGTGACCGGCGCACAGACCGATGCCTGCGTGCGGTCCACGCTGCACGGCGCGTTCACCCGCGGCTACGACGCCACCCTGGTCGCCGATGCGCACACCACCGAGGACCTCACTGCCTACGGGGCGCCGCCGCCGGCGGCCGTGATCGCGCACACCAACCTGTACTGGAGCTTTCAGGACGCGCCCGGCCGGACCGCCGCGACGGTCGGGTCGTCGGATGTTCGGTTCGGCGCCAACGGCTGACCGGCTCCTCGAGCTGACCGGTCTCCACGAGCAGGGCGTCCCGGTGGTGGTTGGTCAGCCCTCGCCGAGGACGGCCGCCCGGGCCTGGGCGACCGCGGTGGGCGGGCCGGCGGCGTGCCACCGATGGCCGCCGTAGTCGAACACCGCGGTCGTCCCGCCGAGCCCGAGCACCAGGGCGGCGCCCGGCAGCCAGTCCCACAGCGGCGGATCGGCGTGCAGCCAGACGCCCAGCCGGCCGGCCGCGACGGCGGCGAGCTCGATGGAACCGGAGCCGATGATCCGGACGGACGCCGCTCCGGCGATCGCCCGGACCAGCCCGTCCCGGAGCGTCGGGTTGAGCAGGCGGGGCGGGTGCAGGTAGGTGGTGATGGCCACCTCGGAGATCTCCCGGTCGGTGATCCGGGGCAGGGGTGCACCGTTGAGGGTGGGGGGTATCGACGGTCCGCCGACCCACAGCTCGTCCGTCGTGGGCTGGTAGATCGCGCCCAGGACGAGGTCGGCCAGGGGGCCGCCCTCGGGATCGAGCCTGTCGGTGGGGCCGTCGACCAGGGCCAGGGCGGAGCACCAGGCCGGCAGCCCGGAGACGAAGTTGTACGTGCCGTCGACGGGGTCGATCACCCACGTCCGCCGGCCGGGTGCGGCCGCGCCCTCCTCGCCCAGCAGCCCGTCGGCCGGGCGCAGGGCGGCCAGCCGCTGCACGATGAGCGCCTCGGCGGCCTTGTCCGCGTCGGACACCACGTCGCTGATGCTCGTCTTCTCCTCGACCCGGAGTCCGTCCGCCCTCATCCGAGCGGCCAGCCGGCCCGCGGTGGTCACGAGTCCGGCGGCGATCTGTGCGTCCGAAAGGATCTCTGTCACCGTCCCAGCTAACCAGCCGGCGGGACCGATCGCGCTGGGCGGGTCGTGGCGTGGCCTGGTACACAGGGGCGGTGACGCAACTGCTGCTCGGCCCCCTGTTGCGGCATGTCGGACCCACGGACGCGACGATCTGGGTGGAAACGGACAGTCCCTGCGAGGTACGCATTCTCGGTGCGAGCGAACGCACCTGGACGGTTCGCGGGCATCACTACGCGCTGGTCCCGATCACCGGGCTGGACGCGGGGACGAGCACGCAGTACCAGGTCGAACTGGACGGCGAACGGGTGTGGCCGCCCGCCGACGACGACCGGCCGGCCCCCCGGATCCGCACCGTGGCCGCCGACCGGCCGGTCTCCATCGCATTCGGGTCCTGCCGCTACGCCAGCTCCTCCGCCGTGGACGATCCCAGGTACGACGCCGATGCCCTGGCGTCGCTGGCCCGTCAACTCGTCGCCCGGCCGGAGGAGCAGTGGCCGCAGGCCTTGCTCATGCTCGGCGACCAGGTCTACGCCGACGAGACGTCCGCGGGCACCCAGGAGAAGATCCGTCGGCGTCGGGACATCACCGAGGGCGCGAAGGAACAGGTCGCCGACTTCGAGGAGTACACCTGGCTCTACCACGAGTCGTGGACCGACCCCGACGTGCGGTGGCTGCTGTCGACGGTGCCGACGTCGATGATCTTCGACGACCACGACGTCCGGGACGACTGGAACACCTCGCAGTCCTGGCGCCGGGACATGGCCGAACTCCCCTGGTGGCGCGAGCGGATCGTCGGCGCCCTGACGTCGTACTGGGTGTATCAGCACCTGGGCAATCTCGGCCCGGCCGAGCTGGCCGAAAGCGAGCTGTACCAGCGGGTCCGGACCGCCGGCGGTGACGTCGAACCGCTGCTGCGGGAGTTCGCGGTGGCCGCCGACGCCGAGGCCGACGGGGCCAAGGGCGCGCGCTGGTCGTACCGTCGCGACTTCGGCCCGGTGCGGCTGCTGGTGATCGACTCGCGTTGCGGCCGCGTCCTGGACGGCACCCGCGGCATGATCGGCAACGCCGAGTTCGACTGGATCACCGATCAGCTGGGTGGCGACTACCGGCACCTGCTGATCGGCACCTCGCTCCCCTGGCTGCTCGCGCCTGCCCTGCACGACATCGAGGCGTGGAACGAGGCGCTGTGTGCGGGTCGCCGCGGCCGGCTGGTCGCCCGCTGGTCCGAAGGGCTCCGGCGGGCCGCCGACCTGGAGCACTGGGCGGCCTTCGGCCGGTCGTTCGAGCGGCTCTCCGGGTTGATCGCGGCCGTCGGCCGGGGTGAGTACGGCGGCGCCGGCGGGGCGCCCTCGACCATCTGCGTCCTGTCCGGCGACGTGCACCACGCCTACATCGCGGCAGCGTCGATGGCCGGCGGAACCGAATCGGCGGTGTATCAGCTGACCTGCTCGCCCTTGCACAACCGGGTGCCCGCGGCCATGAAGCTGGCCTTCCGGGCGGGCTGGAGCAGCGTCGCCGAGCACTCGGTCCGTGTGCTCATCGGCACCGTCGCCCGCATTCCCCGGCCGCAGACCCGGTGGCACCGGCTGGCCGGCCCGCTGTTCGGCAACGACGTGATGTCGCTGACCCTGGACGGGCCCCGGGCCCAGGTGCGGCTCGACCAGGCCGGGCCGGACGCCGACCGTCCCGAGCTGCACGAGGTCACCCGGCTGCGGCTGGCCTGACTGCGGGCCAGCGCCGCGCCGTCACCCGGGACGGGTGAGCCGGGCCGTCCGCCCGGTCCCATCGCGTAACGTGATGCCCCGTGCTCATCATCGCGATCATCCTGGTGGGGATGCTGGCCGGCGCTGCCGCGCAGCTGATCTTCCGCAGCCGCAAGCGTCCGATCGACTGGACCGCGGCGATCGTCGTCGGCCTCATCGGCTCGTTCGTCGGCGGCATCATCCTGAGCCTGCTGTTCGGGGACGGCTTCAACATCAGGCCCAGTGGGCTGATCGGCTCGATCATCGGCGCGATCGTGGTCACCGGGGTCTACAAGCTGGCGACCGGACGCACCCCCGGCGACCGCCGCCGCAGCTGACCGGAACGGCGCCCCGACGGCGCTAGGGTGGGCGGATGCAGCAGTACCTGGACCTGATGGACCGCATCCTCACCACCGGAACCGTCAAGTCCGACCGGACCGGCACCGGCACCCGCAGCATCTTCGGTCACCAGATGCGGTTCGATCTGGCGGACGGGTTTCCGCTGGTCACCACCAAGAAGGTGCATACCCGCTCGGTGATCGTCGAGCTGCTCTGGTTCCTGCAGGGTTCGACGAACGTGCGCTGGCTGCAGGAGCGTGGGGTCACCATCTGGGACGAGTGGGCGGACGCCGACGGTGAACTCGGCCCCGTCTACGGCCATCAGTGGCGTTCCTGGCCGGCCCCGGACGGGCGGCAGATCGACCAGATCGCCGCCGTCGTCCGGTCGTTGCGCACCAACCCCGACTCCCGACGGCACGTCGTGTCCGCCTGGAACGTGGCCGAAGTCGACGAGATGGCCCTGCCGCCGTGCCACACGATGTTCCAGTTCTACGTCGCCGACGGCAGGCTGTCCTGCCAGCTGTACCAGCGGTCGGCCGACGTGTTCCTCGGCGTGCCGTTCAACATCGCCTCCTACGCCTTGCTGACCGCGATGATGGCGCAGGTGGTGGGTCTGCGGCCGGGCGAGTTCGTGCACACCCTGGGCGATGCGCACCTGTACTCGAACCACCTCGAGCAGGCCCGCCTGCAGCTGAGCCGCACGCCGCGGCCGCTGCCGGAACTTGAGCTCAAGCCCGACGTCAGGGAGATCGACGCGTTCACCCTGGACGACATCGTGATCCGCGGGTACGACCCGCACCCGGCGATCAAGGCGCCCATCGCGATATGACGACCGTGGTGCTGGTGGCCGCGGTCGCCTGCAACGGGGTGATCGGCGCCGACGGTGGCATGCCGTGGCATATCCCGGCCGATCTCAAGCGATTCAAACGGCTGACCATGGGCCATCCGATGGTGATGGGTCGCAAGACGTTCGAATCGATGGGCGCGCTGCCCGGGCGGCGCAGCATCGTCGTCACCCGCGACCGGTCGTGGCGGGCCGACGGTGCCGAGGTCGCCGACTCGCTGGACACCGCGCTGGCCATGGCGGCCGACACGGACGACCTGGTCATGGTGGTCGGCGGTGGCCAGGTCTACGCCCAGGCGATGGAGCGGGCCGACCGGCTGGAGATCACCCATCTCGACCGGGCCGCGCCGGGCGACACCGTGTTCCCGGTGATCGACCCGGCCGCGTGGGAGGTGACCGACCGGGAGGACGCCGACGGCTTCGCATTCGTGACCTACGACCGGCGGCGCCCCGTCCGCCACCTGGACGAGCTGATCCGGTCCATGCAACCCGAGCTGCAGGCCGGCGAGTTCGTCTACTGCACGGTGCCCGGGCCGGCCGTGCCCGCCGGCCTGTTGCCGGTGGCGACCGTGCGGGAAGCCGAGGGGCTGACCCTGGTGCTCCCGGTCGACGAGGCCGCGGCCGCCGGGCTGGCCGGCCCGTTCCGGTGCCGGCAGATCACCCTGCAGGTACATTCCGCGCTGGACGCGGTCGGCCTGACCGCGGCGTTCGCCACGGCGCTGGCGGGCGACGGGATCCCGTGCAACGTGGTCGCCGGTTTCCACCACGATCATCTGTTCGTGCCGGCCGAGGATGCGGACCGGGCCATGGCCGCGCTGGCGGCGCTGACGCACACCCGGGCCGACTGACCCACTCAGGCGACGGGCGCTCCGGGGCGCGTCGCGTCGTACGGGACGACGATTCGCAGCTCCGGATCGATGCGCGTCTGGCTCATGCTCGGCACCCGGCGTTCGCGGTTCGACGCCCCCATGCCGGTCTTGACCGAGTTGGCCACCACCGCCCGCTTGTCCGGCACGGGGCCGGTCCGCATGCTGCGGCTGACCGAATCCAGGAGGTCCGACAGCTCGAGGTCCAGGGCGTCGCAGATCGACGCGAGCAGCTCGCTGGATGCCTCCTTGCGTCCGCGCTCGACCTCCGAAAGGTAGCCGAGTGAGACGTTCGCGGCGGTCGACACGTCACGAAGCGTCCGGTTCTGTCGGGTCCGGGCATCCCGCAGGGTCTCCCCCACAGCGTTACGCAGGAGCATGTCGCACCTCCTCTCTGCGGTCGGTTGCTACGTTACCGTGCAACGGATCTGCCCGGCTGGCCATTTCATCCACCAGGTCGGGGCGACACTCCTTCTTCACCACTGGTCACAACGCGATTGCTGACTCCGATGTTCCACGACGTGAATCACCGGCCGGTTACGAAACCATTGCGTCGAGACTTGTCGTGCCCGCCGAGGTCCGGTCGGCGGTTGCCGAAGCGCCCCGCTCAGGCCTGCCCGGCGGGCCGGTGCGCCCGTGAGTACAGCAGGGCGGCCCGTACGCAGTAGTCGATGCCGGTGACCAGGGTCAGCACCACCGCCAGCCCCATGGTGCCGATCGCCACCCACTGCAGCGCCGCCGGCAGCGGCAGGATGTACAGCCCGATCGCGATGATCTGCACGAACGTCTTCGCCTTGCCGCCCGGGCTCGCCGCGATGACGCCGTACCTGATGACCGCCAAGCGCAGCAGGGTGATCCCGATCTCCCGGACCAGGATGACCACCGTGACCCACCAGGCCAGGTCGCCGAGCATGGACAGGCCGATCAAGGCCGAGCCGGTCAGCGCCTTGTCGGCGATCGGGTCGGCGATCTTGCCGAAGTCGGTGACCTGGCCGCGTTTGCGGGCGATGTGCCCGTCGTACCGGTCGGTGATCGCCGCGAGCGCGAACACCGCCCAGGCAATCCACCGCCAGGTGGTGTCGTGGCCACCCTCGGCGAACAGGGCCAGCAGGAAGACCGGTACCAGGATCAGCCGGAGCACGGTCAGCGCGTTCGGCAGGTTGACCAGCGACACCTTCGGAGCTGGCCGGTCCGTCATCGGGCCATGACCGGTTCGACGTCGACGGCCGGCTCGGCCGTGGCCATCAGATCCACGCCTTCGCTGCCGGTGACGAGGCACCGAACCAGGTCACCCGGGCGACGATCCTCGGCCGAGGCCACCTGGACCTCACCGTCGACGTCGGGCGCCTGATGGTCGCCGTGCCCGATCACGATCCCGTCGTCGACCCGGTCGACCATCACCAGCAGCGGCGAACCCACCCGGTCCTCCGCGCGTTGGGAGGTCAGCTCCTCGACCAGTTCCGTGATGCGTTCCACCCGCTCGGCGATGACGTCCGGGGAGTGTTTGCCGTCCAGGCGCAGCGCCTCGGTGCCGTCCTCGTCGGAGTAGCCGAACACGCCGACCGCGTCGAGCCGGGCGCCGATCAGGAACCGTTCGAGCTCGGCCAGGTCGTCCTCGGTCTCGCCGGGGAAGCCGACGATCACGTTGGACCGGATGCCGGCGTCGGGGGCGGCGTCCCGGATCTGGTCGACCAGGTGCAGGAACGAGTCGGTCGATCCGTACCGGCGCATCCGCCGCAGCACCGCCGCCGACGAATGCTGGAACGACATGTCGAAGTAGTCCGCGACCGCCGGGATCTCCGCGATCGCCTGGATCAGCCAGGGGCGGGTCTCGGCGGGCTGCAGGTAGGACAACCGGATCCGGGTCAGCCCCGGCACGTCGGCCAGGCCGGCCAGCAGGTCGGCCAGCTGCCGGTCGCCGGCCAGGTCCTTGCCGTAGGAGGTGGTGTTCTCGCTGACCAGCACGACCTCGCGGACGCCCTGGTCGACCAGCCAGGCGGCCTCGGCCAGGATCTCGGCGGGCGGCCGCGACACGAACGCACCCCGGAACGACGGGATCGCGCAGAAGGTGCAGCGCCGGTCGCAGCCGGACGCGATCTTGAGCGGGGCCACCGGGCCCGGATCGAGCAGGGTGCGGGGCACCGCCGGGCCGGAGGCGTGTCCGGGGACCGACACGGCCGCGGCCGCCGCCGTGCGGTCCACCGGGCTGATCGGCAGCAGGGTCCGCCGGTCCATCGGGGTGTGCGGCGCGGGCCGGTGCCCGGCCAGCACATCACCGAGCAGCGCGCCCAGCCGTGGGTAGGCATCGAAGCCGAGCACGGCATCCGCCTCGGGCAGTGCGTCGGCCAGTTCCCGGCCGTACCGCTCGGCCAGGCAGCCGACCGCGACGACCTTCGCGCCGGTGTCCGCGGCGGCCAGCACCGCGTCGATCGAGTCCTTCTTCGCGCTGTCCACGAACGCGCAGGTGTTCACGACGATGACGTCCGGCCGGTCGTCGTCCTGGACGAGCCGATAGCCGTCGGCGTGCAGCCGGCCGGCGAGTTCGGACGAATCAACGTCGTTGCGGGCGCAGCCCAGGGTCACCAGACCCACCCGGGTGACGGCCGACGTCGATCCTGTGGACACTTGCTCACCTTAATCGCTGCCGGGAGCCTGCCGTGCCCGCGTCGACCCCGACCGCCCCGGCCGGCCGCCGATCCGACGCTGCGGCGCCGAACGGGTCGATCCGCCCGGTCGAGTTCGATGGCGGTCGCACGGGGTGGACCGACTAGCGTCTACCGACGTGACCGACCCATCCACCACCGGACCGGGCGCCCGGGTCACCGTCGACCGGGCCCGGGTGGGGGACGTCCGGGCGATCAAGCGGCTGGTCGACGAGTACGCCGGTCCGATCCTGCTGGAGAAGACGCTGGCCGACCTCTACGAGGCCGTGACCGGGTTCTGGGTGGCCCGCCTCGACGGAGCCGTCGTCGGCTGCGGGGCCCTGCACGTGTTCTGGGAGGACCTGGGCGAGATCCGCACCGTGGCGACCGACCCGCGGGCCCGTCGCCGCGGGGTGGGCCATGCGGTCTGCACCGAGATCATCGCGCAAGCGGTCGAGTTGGGCCTGCACCGGCTGTTCGTGCTGACGTTCGAGGTGCCGTTCTTCTCCTCGCTCGGCTTCGAGCCGATCCGGGAGCTGGATCTGTCGTTGGAGGCGCAGGCCGAGCTGCGGGCCTCCTACGACCGAGGCATCGCCGAGTTCCTTGATCTGCCATTCGTCAAGCCGAACACCCTGGGCAACACCAGGATGCTCAAGCACCTCTGACCGGCCCCGCCGGCGCCCGGGTCAGCCGCAGCGCGCCTCGGTGATCTCGGCCTCGAAGCGCTGATCGTCCGGCAACTTGTTGGAGCCGACGATGATCGTCCTGATCTCCTGCGGGGCCAGGGCCGCGGAGTCGGACTGCTCGACCGTGGCGGCCGCCTGATCGCTGCCGACGGGGAAGATCGTCAGCTTGAGCGCCACGCCGTTGGCGCAGCCGGCCGGCGCGGTCACCTTCACGCCCCAGCAGCGATTGTCGCCGTCCGCACAGTCGAACGAGTCCTTGTCGGTCTCGAACCCGCTGTAGACCCCGTTGCCGTGGTCGTGGAAATCGGCCGGCGGGTAGCCATCGGCGCCGGCGGTGACGGTGGTGGTGACCGTCTCCTCGGTGGTGGAGCGGGCCGTCTTGACCACGGTGGTGGTCGCGGTGACGGTGCTCGGCGCGTTGACGACGGTCGCCACGGCGTTGCCGGACGAACCGCAGCCGACGCACAGGACCGCGCCGGCGAGCAGCAGACCGGGGACCGCGAAGAAGCGCTTCACCCGAGCATCATCGCCGAAGAATCGCCGGGCGACCGGCGCACTCCCCCGATCGGGTCACGGAACTTCGGACCCGGCCGGGGCCGGCGGATGGTCCGCGGCGTCCGGTCCGGCCGTCCCCGGCGCCCCGCGGACTCAGAACCGCGGGGTGCGCTTGTCCTCGATCCGGGCGAGCGCCTCGGCCAGGAGGGCCTCGCCGTCCTCGTCGCTGCGCCTTTCCTTGACGTACGCCAGATGCGACTTGTAAGGCTCCACCCGCGTCGCGGGCGGTGGCGCCCCGCTGTCCTGGCCGGCCGGAAAGCCGCAGCGCGGGCAGTCCCACACGTCGGGCACCTCGGCGTCCATGGCGAAGGCCAAGGTGGTCATGTGACCGTTGGCACAGAAGAACTCGAAGCGCTGCCGGGGGGCGGACTCACCACGATCGGCCTCGCCCATCCGACCTGCGCCGATCCGGGACCCCCGGATCGGATTGCCAGCTGCCATGACGACCTGCCCTTTCGGCGAGCCTCGTTCAGGCCCCGACCTTCAACAACAACCCGACGCCGACGATGGAGATCGCCCAGATGGCCGCCACAAAGAGGGTCAGCCTATCCAGGTTCTTCTCCACCACCGACGATCCGGACAGGGACGACTGCATCGTCCCACCGAACAGCGACGACAGCCCGCCACCCTTGCCGCGGTGCAACAGGATCAACGCCATCAGCGCCAGGCTGGTGATGACGAGGAGAATCTGCAGGAAAAGGGTCATGACTGCCTTGCGGTGCGACGGGTGGAACGGGGCGCGTCGAGTTTAACCCGCCCGATCAGGGCAACACCCCCACCGCGTTCGCGGCCAGCGTGGCGAACTCGGTGCCGTCCAGCGACGCGCCACCGACCAGGGCCCCGTCCACGTCGGTCTGCGAGCAGATCTCCCCGACGTTGCCGGACTTGACCGAACCGCCGTACAGGATCCGGATCCCGTCGGCGGTCTCCTGCCCGTACTTCTCGGCGAGCGCGGCCCGAATTGCGCCGCAGACCTCCTGGGCATCGGCCGGGGTGGCCACCCGGCCGGTGCCGATCGCCCACACCGGCTCGTAGGCCAGGACGACCGACTTCACCTGCTCATCGCTGATCTGGGACAGCCCGGCCAGTACCTGGTTGACCGAGTGCTCGACCTGGTTGCCGGCCTCCCGAACCTCCAACCCCTCGCCGATGCACAGCATCGGGATCAACCCGTGCTTGTAGGCGGCGGCGACCTTCTTGGCCAGCAGCTCGTCGGACTCCTGGTGGTACTCGCGCCGTTCCGAGTGGCCGACCAGCACGTAGGTGCAGCCGAGCTTGGCCAGCTGGATGCCGGAGATGTCACCGGTGTAAGCGCCGGAGTCGTTCGGCGAAATGTCCTGCCCGCCGTAGGTGAAGTCGATCTTGTCCGCCTCGATCAGCGTCTGCACCGAGCGGAGCGCGGTGAAGGGCGGGAAGATCGCGACGTCGACGTGCTTGAGGTACTTCTCCGGCAGGGTGAACGAGATCTTCTGGACCAGGGCGATGCCCTCCAGATGAGTCAGGTTCATCTTCCAGTTGCCGGCGATGAGCGGCTTGCGCGTGGCCATGGTGAGTCAGTCCTCCAGAACGGCGATGCCGGGCAGTTCCTTGCCCTCGAGATACTCCAACGAGGCACCGCCGCCCGTCGAGATGTGGGTGAACCCGGCCTCGTCGACGCCGAGAGTGCGGACCGCGGCCGCAGAGTCGCCGCCGCCGACCACGGAGAACGACGGGGACGCGGCGATCGCCTCGGCCACCGCCTTGGTGCCCGCGGCGAAGGGTGCGAGCTCGAACACGCCCATCGGGCCGTTCCAGAACACCGTTGCGGCGCCGGAGACGACCTCGGCGAAGTTCGCCGCACTGGTCGGGCCGATGTCCAGACCCATCCAGTCGTCCTCGATGCCGTCGACGCCGACCGTCTTGATGGCGGCATCGGCCGAGAAGGCGTCCGCGACGACGACGTCGGTCGGCAGGACGATCTTGTCTCCGCTGCCGGCGAGCAGGCCCTTGCAGGTTTCGATCTGGTCCTCCTGCAGCAACGACTTGCCGACGCCGTAACCCTGTGCGGCCAGGAAGGTGTACGCCATGCCGCCGCCGATCAGCAGCTTGTCGACCTCCGGCAGCAGGTGAGTGATCACGCCCAGCTTGTCGGAGACCTTCGAGCCACCCAGGATCACCGCGTACGGCCGCTCCGGGTCGACGGTCAGCTTCTTGAGCACGGCGGTCTCGTTCGACACCAGGTAACCGGCGTAGTGCGGCAGCCGCTGGGCGACGTCGTACACGGACGCCTGCTTGCGGTGCACCACGCCGAAGCCGTCGGAGACGAACGCGGCATCGGCACCGACCACCGCGACGAGGTCGTCGGCCAGTGCGCCGCGCTCGGCGGCGTCCTTGCTGGTCTCCCGGGCGTCGAAGCGGACGTTCTCCAGAACCGCGAGCTGCCCGTCGGACAGCGCGGCAACGGTGGCCTTGGCCGACGGCCCGACGAAGTCGTCGGCCAGCGGGACGGACGTCTCCAGCAGCTCACCGAGCCGGGTGGCCGCCGGGGCCAACGAGTACTTGGGATCCGGGGCCCCCTTGGGCCGACCCAGATGCGCGGTGACCACCACTTTGGCCCCACCGGCGAGCAGCGCCCGCAGGGTCGGCAGGGACGCCCGGATGCGGCCGTCGTCGGTGATGACGTCGCCGTCCAGGGGCACGTTCAGGTCGGCGCGGACCAGCACGGTCCGTCCGGCGACGCCGGACGCCAGCAGGTCATCGAGGGTGTGCACGCGAAACTCCTCAGGCAGTTACGGGATGTCGCAGTGGATCGTGGTGCAGTGGATCGTGGCGCGGGTGGATCGTGGCGCGGGTGGATCGTGGCGCGGGTGGATCGATGGAGCAGGGTCGCGCCGCGGCGCAGACGACACACGGCTGCCGCCCGTCCGGTTGGCCGGACGGGCAGCAGCCGCGCGATGGTTCAGAGCTTGCTGGCGACGATCGAGGTGAAGTCGACCAGCCGGTTCGAGTAGCCCCACTCGTTGTCGTACCAACCGACGATCTTGAAGAAGTTGCCGCCCAGCCCGATCGTCAGCGGCGAGTCGAACGTGCAGGACGCCGGGGAGCCCTGGATGTCGCTGGAGACGATCGGGTCCTCGCTGTAGAACAGCCGGCCGGCCAGCGGGCCGTCCGCGGCCGCCGCCTTGAACGCGGCGTTGACCTCGTCGACGGTCGTGCCCTTCTCCAGCTCGACCGTCAGGTCGGTGACCGAGCCGGTCGGCACCGGCACGCGCAGCGCGTAGCCGTGCAGCTTGCCCTTGAGCTCGGGCAGCACCAGCGCGGTCGCCTTGGCGGCCCCGGTGGTGGTCGGGATGATGTTGATGGCCGCGGCCCGGGCCCGACGCAGGTCCGAGTGCGGGAAGTCCAGGATGACCTGGTCGTTGGTGTACGCGTGGATGGTGGTCATCAGACCCTGGACGAGACCGAAGTTCTCGTGCAGCACCTTGGCCATCGGGGCCACGCAGTTGGTCGTGCAGGACGCGTTCGACAGGATCGTCTGGGACCCGTCGTACTTGTCGTCGTTGACGCCGACCACCACGGTCAGGTCCTCGCCGCTGGCCGGCGCGGAGATGATGACCTTCTTGGCGCCCGCGGAGATGTGCTTGCGGGCGGCGTCGGCCTTGGTGAAGAAGCCGGTCGACTCGATGACGATGTCGACGCCGAGGTCGCCCCAGGGCAGCGCGCCCGGGTCGCGCTCGGACAGCGCCTTGATGTCCTTGCCGTCCACCGAGATGACGCCGTCGCCGGCCTTCACCTCGTACGGCAGCTTGCCGAGAATGGAGTCGTACTTCAGCAGATGAGCAAGAGTCTTGGTGTCGGTCAGGTCGTTGATGGCGACGATCTCGACGTCCGTATCCAACGAGTCCACCGCTCGCCAGAAGTTGCGGCCGATCCGGCCAAATCCGTTCACACCGACGCGCACAGTCACGTCTGTCCGCCCTCCTCATTGGGGTTCCCGCAGCAGGGTCGTAATCCGCTCGAACGGGATCGATCAAGAGACTTCGCCCACGTCGTTGGGGACGTTGCCGGATTCACTGTATCGGGGTGGTCCGATCGCAGCGCGTCGGCTACAGGTGTCCGGCCGAATTCGGGACGAAGGACCCGGACCGAATCGGGTCGTCGGACTCCCCGAATGCGGTCCATCTGCCCTGGTCGGGGTCGTCACCTGGGCTGAATCAATTCAGCCTGCCGGGCCGGTCCGATTCACCGGAAGTTCACCTCCCGCGGACCGTCGACCGGGTCGCGGCTCGCTCAGGAGTCGAGCATGTCGGCGGTCACTGCGGATTCGGTGTCCGGGATGCCCAGTTCCGCGGCGCGCCGGTCGGCCATCGTGAGCAGCCGCCGGATCCGGCCGGCGACCGCATCCTTGGTCATCGGCGGGTCGGCCAACTGGCCGAGCTCCTCCAGCGATGCCTGACCGTGGGCGATCCGCAACCGGCCGGCCTGGCTCAGGTGCTCGGGGGCGCCCTCGCCGAGGATCTCCAGCGCCCGCTCGACCCGCGCGGCCGCCGCCACCGCGGCTCGCGCCGACCGGCGCAGGTTCGCGTCGTCGAAGTTGGCCAGCCGGTTCGCGGTGGCCCGGACCTCGCGGCGCATCCGCCGCTCCTCCCAGGCCAGCATCGACGAATGCGCGCCCAGCCGGGTCAGCAACGCCGCGATGGCGTCGCCGTCGCGGACCAGCACCCGGTCGGCGCCCCGCACCTCCCGGGCCTTGGCCCCGATGCCCATCCGGCGGGCCGCGCCGACCAGGGCCAGGGCCGCCTCCGGCCCCGGGCAGGTGATCTCCAGGGAGGCGCTGCGCCCGGGTTCGGTCAGTGACCCGTGCGCCAGGAAGGCGCCCCGCCAGGCCGCCTCGGCGTCGCCGACCGAACCGGCGACGATCTGCGGCGGCAGCCCCCGCACCGGCCGGCCCCGTTGGTCGATCAGGCCGGTCTGCCGGGCCAGCGAGTCGCCGCCGCCGACCACCCGGAGGACGTACCGCGTGCTCTTGCGGATGCCGGAGGCCGCCAGCACCTGCACCTCGGCGGCATGCCCGTACAGCTCGGCGATCTCCTTGCGTAGCCGGCGGGCCACCACGCCGGTGTCAAGTTCCGCCTCGACGACCACTCGCCCGGCGACGATGTGCAACCCGCCGGCGAACCGCAGCATCGCCGACACCTCCGCCTTCCGGGCGGACACCTTCGTCACCGCTACCCGGCTCAATTCGTCCTTGACCGAGGCCGTCATCGCCATCCCGGGCGCTCCCTGCTGTCGCTCATGATTCGTCCCCCGATCGTCCCGCGACCACGGCCGGTCCACCCAGGGCCAGCACGGCCGCGAGCGATGCCGCCAGGCCCGCCGGATCGTGCCGGGCAGTGCCGGGAATCGCGATGTCGTGCAAGTCCAGTCGCGCCCCGAGCCGGGCCGCCGCGGTTGCCAGTCGTTGCGGCAACGCCACCGACGCACGGTCGGCCAGCACCGAATCGATGCGCAGCGCGGGAGCGTGGTCAGAGAGTACGTCCAGGTGCTGCTCCGGCGAGAATCCTTCCGTCTCACCCATCTGCGCGGCCAGGTTCAGCACCACCAATCGGTGCGCCCGGCTGCCCAGGATGGCCCCGGCCAGGTCCGGCAGCATCAGGTGGGGCAGCACGCTGGTGAACCACGAGCCGGGCCCCAGGGTCAGCAGGTCGGCCTCCTCGACGGCCTTCACCGCGTCGGGACAGGCGGCCGCATCGGGCGGGTCGAGCGTGACCGACCGCACCCGGCCCGGCGTGCTGGCCACCGCCACCTGGCCGCGAATCCGGCGCACGGCCGACGGGTCCTCGTCCAACCCGGCGACCTTGGCGACGATGTCCAGCGGCTGGCACGCCATCGGTAGCACCCGCCCGCGGGCACCCAGCAGGGCGCCGGCGGCATCGAGTGCGGCGACCGGGTCGCCGAGCACCTTGGACAGCCCGACCAGGACGAGGTTGCCCACCGGGTGCCCGGCCAACGCGCCGTCTCCGCGGAACCGGTGCTGGAAGGTCGTCCGCCACAATGCACCGTGCTCACCCGGATCGGCGAGCGCAGTCAGCGCCATCCGCAGGTCACCGGGCGGCACGATCCCGGGCATCTCGTGCCGCAGGCGCCCGGACGAGCCGCCGTCGTCGGCGACGGTGACCACGGCGGTGATGTCGACCGGCAACCGCACCAGGGCGGACAGCATCACGTGCAGGCCGTGGCCGCCGCCGAGGGCGACCACTTTCGGACGGGCCGCCTCCCGACCCATCTCGGCGCCGCCCATCACTCCCTGCCCAGGTCGCGGTGCACGACCTGAACGGCGAGCGTGTCGGCATCCAGGCGGCGCTTGAGTTCCTCGGCGACGGCGACACTGCGATGCTTGCCGCCGGTGCAGCCGACGGCCAGGGTGAGGTACCGCTTGCCCTCACGCCGGTAGCCGCCGCTGATCAGATCGATCAGGCCGACGTAGCGGTCCAGGAACTCCGCGGCGCCCTCCTGCGACAGCACGTAGTCGGAGACCTCCTGCTCCAGGCCGGTGTGGTCGCGCAGCTCCGGGATCCAGTGCGGATTGGGCAGGAAGCGCATATCGATGACCAGGTCGGCGTCCAGCGGCAGGCCGTATTTGAAACCGAAGGACACGACGGTCATCGACGCCTTCCGTTCCGGCGAGGCGTGGCCGAAGGCGCGCTCCACCTCGGCCCGGAGCTGGTGGATGGACAGCTCGGACGTATCGACGACGACGTCGGCCTCCTGGCGCAAGGGCTCGAGGACGGCCCGCTCCGAGGCGACTCCGTCGGCCAGCCGCCCGCCGCCCTGCAGCGGGTGCTTGCGCCGGTTGGCCTCGTACCGGCGGATCAGCGCCGCGTCGCTGGCCTCCAGGAACAGCACCCGGGGCCGGTAGCCCTTGGCGTCCAGGTCCTTGATCACCGCGGCGAGGTCCATGGTGAATGCCCGGGACCGGACGTCCAGCACGATCGCGATCCGGGTGACGTCGCCGCTGGTCCGCGATCCGAGGTCGACCATCGTGCTGATCAGTTCGGGCGGCAGGTTGTCCACCACGAACCAGCCCATGTCCTCGAGGCACTTGGCCGCGGTCGACCGACCGGCGCCGGACAGTCCCGAGACGATAGCCACCTGAATGACCGGCTCATCGGACCGTCCGGGTTCCGTGCGGCCCCCTTGCCCTGCTGCGCTCACCGGGATCCCCCCTCTTCGCTCGATCCCTGCGTCACGAACCGGTAACGGTATCGGTTCCACGCTTGGCCGGACCGGCGAGGGCGGCCACAACCGCCTCTGCGGTGCGTCGGCCCACCCCGGGGACCTCGAGGATCTCCTCGACCCCGGCCCGGCGCAACGCGGCCACCGATCCGAAATGCCGGACCAGCGCCTTGCGCCGCACCTCGCCCAGGCCGGGCACGTCGTCCAGTGCGGACACCGTCATCGACTTCGACCGTTTGGCCCGGTGGTAGGTGATGGCGAACCGGTGCGCCTCGTCGCGCAGGCGTTGCAGCAGGTACAGCGCCTCGCTGGTCCGCGGGAAGATGACCGGGTCCGGCTGGAACGGCAACCAGACCTCTTCCAACCGCTTGGCCAACCCGCACACGGTGACGTCGACGATGCCCAGGTCCGCGAGCACCGACGCCGCGGCGTTCACCTGGGGGGCTCCGCCGTCGACGACGAGCAACTGGGGTGGGTAGGCGAACCGGCGGACCCGGCCGGTGGTCGGGTCGATGCCGGCCGGCACCCCCGGGTCGGGCGCCGGGGCCGGGGTGGCGGTCGACCCCATGTCCGACTCCTGCTCGGCGCGGGCCTGGTGGCTGAACCGGCGGCGCACCACCTCGGCGATCGAGGCCACATCGTCGCCGGGCCGGTCCCGGATCGCGAAGCGTCGGTAGTCGCTGCGCTTGGCCAGCCCGTCCTCGAACACGACCAGCGAGGCGACCACGTCGGTGCCCTGCACGTGCGAGATGTCGATGCACTCGATGCGCAGCGGGGCCACGTCCATGCCCAGGGTCTCGCCGAGCTCGGCGAGCGCGGCGGACCGCGCGGTCAGGTCGCCGGCCCGCTTGAGCCGGTGCCGGGTGAGCGCCTCCTTCGCGTTCCGGGCGACAGTCTCGGCCAGGGCCCGCTTGTCGCCGCGCTGCGCGACCCGCAGCGAGACCCGCGACCCGCGCAGCCCGGACAGCCAGCCGACCAGTTCGTCGTTGGTCCCGGCGTCCTCACTGGGCAGCACCGGCACCAGGATCTCCCGCGGGACCGACGGCGTCGACCCGTCCGCGGACGCATCGCCGGCGAGGTCGCCGTAGAACTGCAGCAGGAAGTTCTCCACCAGGGACGGCAACCCGTCGTCGGGGTCGGCGCCGGTGTTCATGTCCATATCCACGATCCAGCCCCGCTCGCCGCGCACCCGCCCGTCCCGGACGTGGAACAGCTGGACGGAGGCCAGCAGCTCGTCGGCCGCGATGCCGATGACGTCGGCGTCGGTACCGTCCCCGAACACCACCGCCTGTTTCTCCACCGCCCGGCGCACCGCGGCGAGGTCGTCGCGCAGCCGCGCGGCCCGTTCGAAGTCCAGGTCGGCGGCGGCGGCGGTCATCTCCTTCTCCAGCCGGCGGATCAACGGGTCGGCCTTGCCGGCCATGAAGTCGCAGAACCCGTCGACGATCGCCCGGTGCTCCTGCTCGCTCACCCGGCCGACGCAGGGCGCCGAGCACTTTCCGATGTAGCCGAGCAGGCACGGCCGGCCGATCTGCGCCGACCGGCGGAACACCCCGGCCGAGCAGGTCCGCGCCGGGAACACCCGCAGCAGCAGATCCAGCGTCTCCCGGATGGCCCAGGCGTGCGCGTACGGACCGAAGTAGCGCACGCCCTTGCGGTGCGCGCCGCGCATCACCTGCAGCCTGGGGTACTCCTCCCCCACGGTGACCGCCAGGAACGGGTAGGACTTGTCGTCGCGGTAGCGGATGTTGAACCGCGGATCGAACTCCTTGATCCAGTTGTATTCCAGCTGGAGCGCCTCGACCTCGGTGGTCACCACGGTCCACTCGACGCTGCCCGCGGTGGTCACCATCTGGGCGGTCCGCGGGTGCAGCGCCGCGATGTCGGCGAAGTAGGAATTCAGCCGCTGGCGCAGGCTCTTGGCCTTGCCGACGTAGATGACGCGGCCCTTCGGATCGCGAAACTTGTACACGCCGGGCGAGTCCGGAATCGTCCCGGGAGCGGGACGGTAGACAGCGGGATCCGGCACACCGGCGAGGGTAATCGAACCGCCCGACAACCCCGGCCGGCCGGCGCCGGCCTGGGGGACGCCGGCGCCGCGGTACCCGGTTCGACACCCGGCGCCCGGTGGATCCCGCGCCGCGCGCCGGCGACCCGGTCGGTGCGGCCGGCCAGCGGGCGACCGTGAAATCGGCGGGGTACCCCGTGCCCGGGGCACTCAACCGGGACGCTGCCGACACCTGTTCGGCGGGTCCCGGCGGGTCCGCCACGGATAGGGTTATCCGGCAGCCCGCACCATCCGGTGCGTCGTGCGGCCGAGTCAACGGTGACGAAGTAACTGAATCGAAGCGCAGGTAGGAGCACCGATGGAGATCTGGCCGGGACGACCGTATCCGCTGGGCGCAACCTTCGACGGGACTGGCACGAACTTCGCGATCTTCAGCGAGGCGGCCACCCAGGTCGAGTTGTGCCTGATCGGCGAGCGAGGCGGGGAGACCCGCATCACGATGCCCGAGGTCGACGGGTACGTGTGGCATTGCTATCTGCCCACGGTGCAACCGGGTCAGCGCTATGGCTACCGGGTGCACGGACCGTACGAACCGCAGCACGGTTCCCGCTGCAACCCGAACAAGCTGTTGTTGGACCCCTACGCGAAGTCGGTGTCCGGCGCGATCGACTGGGATCCGGCCCTGTTCGGCTACAAGATGGGCGAGCCGGACAGCCGCAACGACGCCGACTCCGGACCGCACATGATGCACGGCGTCGTCATCAACCCGTTCTTCGACTGGACCGGCGACCGGCAGCTGAACATCCCCTACGCCGACAGCATCATCTACGAGGCCCACGTCAAGGGCCTGACGATGCTGCACCCGGAGGTGCCGGCCAGCCAGCGCGGCACGTATGCCGGCGTCGCCCACCCGGCGATCATCGACCACCTCACCCGGCTCGGCGTCACCGCCATCGAGCTGATGCCGGTGCACCAGTTCGTCAACGACAGCACCCTGATGGATCAGGGACTGTCGAACTACTGGGGCTACAACACCATCGGCTTCTTCGCCCCGCAAAACACCTACAGCGCGTTCGGTGAACGCGGCCAGCAGGTGCAGGAGTTCAAGGCGATGGTCAAGTCCTTGCACGCCGCCGGCATCGAGGTCATCCTCGACGTGGTCTACAACCACACGGCCGAGGGCAATCACCTCGGTCCAACCCTGTCGTTCAAGGGTATCGACAACGGCGCCTACTACCGGCTCGTCGAGGACGACAAGCAGTACTACATGGACTACACCGGCACCGGGAACTCGCTCAACGTCCGGCACCCGCACTCGCTGCAGTTGATCATGGACTCGCTGCGCTACTGGGTCACCGAGATGCACGTCGACGGTTTCCGTTTCGACCTCGCCGCGACCCTGGCCCGGGAGTTCTACGACGTCGACCGGCTGTCCACCTTCTTCGAACTCGTGCAGCAGGATCCGGTCGTCTCCCAGGTCAAGCTGATCGCCGAACCGTGGGACATCGGCCCCGGCGGCTACCAGGTCGGCAACTTCCCGCCGCAGTGGACCGAGTGGAACGGCAAGTACCGGGACACCGTTCGCGACTTCTGGCGCGGGGAGCCGGCCACCCTGGGAGAATTCGCCTCCCGCCTCACCGGATCGGCCGACCTGTACGAGTACTCGGGACGCCGGCCGGTCGCCTCGATCAACTTCGTCATCGCGCACGACGGCTTCACGCTGCGGGACCTGGTCTCGTACAACGAGAAGCACAACCAGGCCAACGGCGAGGACGGCCGGGACGGCGAGTCGCACAACCGGTCGTGGAACTGCGGGGTCGAGGGCCCGACCGACGATCCCGACGTGCTGGCCCTGCGGGCCCGGCAGCAGCGCAACTTCCTGGCCACCCTGCTGCTGTCCCAGGGGGTGCCGATGATTGCGCACGGCGACGAGCTGGGGCGCACCCAGCTCGGCAACAACAACGTGTACGCCCAGGACAACGAGCTCAGCTGGATGCACTGGCTGGAATCGGACGAGGCGCTGATCGAGTTCACCGCCTCCGTCACCCGGCTCCGCCGTCAGCACCCGACGTTCCGCCGCCGACGCTTCTTCGACGGCCGCCCGGTGGGGCATGCGGCCGGCGAGCCGCTGCCGGACATCGTCTGGATCACCCCCGGCGGGGCGTTGATGAAGCCCGAGGACTGGGACGCCGGCTTCGGCCGATCGGTCGGCATGTTCCTCAACGGCAACGGGATCCGGGGCACCGACACCCGCGGTCAGCGGGTGGTCGACGACTCCTTCCTGTTGCTGTTCAACGCGCACGACGAGGGCATGGACTGGGTGCTGCCGCCGGAGGAGTTCGCGCCGGCGTGGCGATTGGTCATCGACACCTCCGGGGTGCCCGAGCATCTCGAGGCGATCCCCGGTGGTGGATCGGTGCCGGTCTCGAGCAAGGGGCTGGTGGTGCTGCAGGCGCTGGCCGCCGTGACGGAGCCGATCGCCGGTGGGGTGGCCGCCGCGGCCGCCGTGCCCACGGTGGCGCCCGTCCCGGTGCCGACCCGGCCGGAATCCCGGCCCGCCCCGGACGCCGGCCCGGCGCCGGACCCGAGCGACAGCAGCCGCGCCTCGGACGCACCGGCGACCCCGCCGGCCGCGGAATCGCCGGCCGCCGAGCCGCCGGCGTCCGAGTCGTCGACCGCAGCGGCACCGGAGGCGTCATCGCCCCCCGCGCCGGCCCGGAAGCCCCGCCGGAAGAAGTCGTCGGGGTGAGCGGGGTGACCGTGCGCGAACCGGACGTCCCCGTCTCCACCTACCGCCTGCAGGTCACCGCCGAATGGACCCTGGCGGACGCGGCCGGCCTCGTCCCCTACCTGGTCGACCTGGGCGTCGACTGGGTGTACCTGTCCCCGATCCTGGCCGCCGAGGCCGGTTCGGGGCACGGCTACGACGTCGTCGATCACGGCGAGGTCGACCCGGACCGCGGCGGCGACTCCGGCCTGCGCCGGGTGGCGGAGGCCGCCCACCGGGCCGGGCAGGGGGTGCTGGTCGACGTCGTGCCCAACCACGTCGGGGTGGCCACCCCGGAGGCGTCGGTGTGGTGGTGGGATGTGCTCACGCACGGGCAGGACTCCCCCTACGCCCGGTACTTCGACATCGAATGGGCGGCGGCCGGCGGCAAGGTCCGGTTGCCTATTCTGGGTGACGGGGACGATCAGCTCGACCAGCTGCGGGTCGAGGACGGCGCGCTCTGGTACTACGACCACCGGCTCCCCATCGCGCCCGGCACCGGGGAGGGGTCGCCCCGGGAGGTCGCGGGCCGCCAGCACTACGAGCTGATGAATTACCGGCGGGCGGACACCGAGCTGAATTACCGCCGCTTCTTCGTGGTCAACGACCTCGCCGCGATCCGGGTGGAGCTGCCGGAGGTGTTCGCCGCCTCGCACGCCGAGATCCGCCGCTGGATCGACCGGGGCTGGGTGGACGGCCTGCGCATCGACCACCCGGACGGGCTGGCCGACCCCGGCCGGTACCTGGACGACCTGGCCGAGCTGACCGGCGGCCGGTACGTACTGGTCGAGAAGATCATCGAAGGTGACGAGACGCTGCCGGCCGCCTGGGCGTGCGCCGGCACCACCGGCTACGACGCGCTCGCCGCGGTCGACCGGCTGTTCGTCGATCCGGCCGGTGAGCCGGCCCTGGACGTGCTGGACACCCAGCTGCGCGGCGGGCTGACCGTGGACTGGTCGGCAATGACCCGTGGCACCAAACGGGCGGTGGCCGACGGGTTGCTGCGGTCCGAGGTGCTCCGGCTCGCCCGGCTGGTACCCGACGTGGAGCGGGCCGACGACGCGATCGGCGAGCTGCTGGCGTCGCTGGCGGTGTACCGCACCTACCTGCCGATCGGCGGTGACCAGCTGACGGACGCGGTGGACCGGGCGATGACCGCGCGCCCCGAACTCGCCCCGACGCTGCGGGAGTTGGACCGCCGGCTGCGCGATGTCGGCACCGAGTTCTCCACCCGGTTCCAGCAGACGTCCGGCATGGTCATGGCCAAGGGCGTCGAGGACTGCGCGTTCTACCGCTGGAGCCGGCTGACCAGCCTGACCGAGGTCGGCGGCGAGCCCGGCGAGTTCGCGCTGTCGCCGGCCGCGTTGCACGACGTGCACGCCCGCCGGCTCGTCCAGTTCCCGCACACCATGACCGCGCTGTCCACCCACGACACCAAGCGGGCCGAGGATGTCCGGGCCCGGATCTCGGTGCTCTCCGAGCTGCCCCAGCACTGGGCGGCGGCGGTCCGGCGCTGGAACCGCCTCGCCCCCCTGCGCGACGGCGCGCTGGCCAACCTGCTGTGGCAGGCGGTCGTCGGGGCCTGGCCGATCGAGCGGGACCGGCTGCACGCCTATGCCGAGAAGGCGGCCCGGGAGGCCGGGGTGTCCACCGCGTGGATCGATCCGGACACCGCGTTCGAGGAGCGCCTGCATGCGGTGGTCGACGCGGTCTACGACGACCCCGAGCTGGCTGCTGATATCGCCGCATTCGCCGACCGGATCACCGCGCCCGGGTGGTCGAACTCGTTGTCCGCCAAGCTGGTCCAGCTGCTCGCGCCCGGCGTTCCGGATGTCTACCAGGGCACCGAGCTGTGGGACCGTTCGCTGGTGGACCCGGACAACCGGCGCCCGGTCGACTACGCGGTCCGCCGGGAGATGCTGACCCGGCTCGACGGCGGGTGGTGCCCGCCGGTGGACGCCGGCGGGGCGGCGAAGCTGCTGGTCACCAGCCGGGCCCTGCGGCTGCGCCGGGACCGGCGGGAGTTGTTCACCGGGTACGCGGCGGTCGCCGCCGACGGTGCGGCCGCCGACCATGTCTTCGCCTTCGACCGCGGCGGGGCGCTGGCCGTCACGACCCGGTTGCCGGTCGGGCTGGCCGCGGCCGGGGGCTGGCGGGACACCGTGCTGCACCTGCCGCCCGGTGACTGGCGCGACCACCTCACCGGACGGCCGGCGGTATCCGAGCACGTGCCGGTCGGGGACCTGCTGGACGCCTACCCGGTCGCGTTGCTGGTGCGAGAGGGCTGATCCGATGCGAGTGTGGGCGCCCAGGGCCGAGCGGGTCGACCTGGTCGACGGGACGACCGACCATCCGATGACGCCGGTCGACGGTGGCTGGTGGACGGTCGACCCGCCGGCCGGGCTGCGCGACTACGGGTTCCGGCTCGACGGCGACGAGAACGTGCGTCCCGATCCGCGCTCCCGCTGGCAGCCGGCCGGCGTCGACGGGCCGACCCGGGTGTTCGACCCCGGCGAGTACGTGTGGGGTGACCGGGCCTGGACCGGCCGGCGGCTGGCGGGCAGCGTCATCTACGAACTGCACATCGGCACGTTCACCCCGGAGGGCACGCTCGACGCGGCCATCGACAAGCTCGACCATCTGCTCGCCATCGGCGTCGACATGGTGGAGCTGCTGCCCGTCAACGCGTTCGCCGGCACGCACAACTGGGGCTACGACGGCGTCCTCTGGTTCGCCGTGCAGGACAGCTACGGCGGGCCCCGGGCCTACCAGCGTTTCGTCGACGCCTGCCACCAGCGGGGCATCGGCGTCATCCAGGACGTCGTCTACAACCACCTCGGCGCGGGTGGCAACTACATTCCGCTGTTCGGGCCCTATCTCAACCCGACGGCGGGCGGCAGCCCGTGGGGCGACAGCATCAACCTGGACGGACCGGACTCGGGGGAGGTTCGCCGGTACATCCTGGACAACGTCGTGATGTGGTTGCAGGACTACCACGTCGACGGGCTGCGGCTGGATGCGGTGCACGCGCTGAACGACAGCCAGGCGACCCACCTGCTCGAGGACATCGCCAAACGGGTCGGCGCGCTGAGTCCCCATGTGCGGCGGCCACTGTCGCTCATCGCCGAGTCCGATCTGAACGATCCGCGGCTGATCACCCCGCGGGAGGCCGGCGGCTACGGGCTGACGGCGCAATGGAACGACGACTTCCACCACGTCCTGCACGTCGCACTGACCGGTGAGAAGGAGGGCTACTACGCCGATTTCGGTCGCATGTCGGACATCGGCAAGGTGCTGACCAAAGCCTTCTTCCACGACGGCACGTTCTCCAGCTTCCGCGGCCGGGATCACGGCCGACCGGTGGACACGCTGATCACCCCGGCCTGGCGGTTCCTGGGGTACGCGCAGAACCATGACCAGGTCGGCAACCGGGCGGCCGGGGACCGGCTCACCGCGACGCTGTCCGCCGACGAGCTGGCCATCGCGGCCGTGCTGGTGCTGACCGCGCCGTTCACCCCGATGCTGTTCATGGGCGAGGAATGGGCCGCGTCCACCCCGTGGCAGTTCTTCACCTCGCACACCGACCAGTTCCTGGCCGACGCGACCCGGCAGGGTCGGGTCGAGGAGTTCGCCCGGATGGGCTGGGACCAGGAGCTGGTGCCCGATCCGCAGGCCCGGTCCACCTTCGAGAACTCCAAGCTGGACTGGTCGGAACTCCACACCGGTCGGCACGCTCGCCTGCTCGCGCTGTACCGGGAGCTGGCCGCGCTGCGCCGGGCGCGGCCCGAACTCACCGACCCGTGGTTCGGCGACCTCTCCGTCGCCGCCGACGACGACGAGCGGTGGCTGGTGATCGACCGATCGGGGGTCCGGATCGTCATCAACTTCGCCGACGAGCCCCGCTCGATCCCCCTCGGCGGCCCGGCCGGCCCGGTGCTGCTGGCCACCACGGCGATCGACGGCCCGGTCGACGCCGGCGGCGAGCGGCTGACCCTGCCCCCCAAGGCGGCGGTGGTGATCGGTCCGGCAAGCTGATCCGGATCGAGCATCGCACCGCCGGGAGGCACACCACGATGGCCCTGTCGTACACCACCACCGCCACCGCCTGGGGCGGCCGCATGGGTCGGGTCGCGACCTCGGACGGCCGGCTCGACGTCCAGCTGTCGATGCCGGAGAGCATGGGCGGTGACGGCGGCGATGGCACCAACCCCGAACAGCTCTTCGCCACCGGGTACGCCGCCTGCTTCCACAATGCGGTGCGGTCCGTCGCCCGCAAGCTGAAGGTGGACGTGACCGACTCGGCGGTGTCGGTCACCGTCACCATCGCCGGCACGCTGGCCGACGGCTACCGGCTGTCCATCCGGATCGAGGCCGAGATCCCTGGCCTGGAAAGGGAAACCGCGCAGCAGGTGCTCGACGGCGCGCACGAACGCTGCCCCTACAGCCGGGCGCTGGGCGGCAACCACGATCTGGAACTGGTCCTGGTCGAGGGCTGACCGCAGCCTGCTGATCGCGCCCCGCGGGCCATCGGCCGGCCTGGGGGTGGCGACGTTTCCGCAGCTGCCCGGGCGTCGCCGGTCCTCGACAGGCGTACGCCGGCGTGCGCCGGACGCGGCGCAGCGGAACAGGGGCCGCTGATTGCCGTCCGGCGCCGGGGGAAACCTGGAGGGGTGAGCCCGCACTCCCCCACCCGCCGCTGGCTGTTCGGCGATCAGCTCGGACCCCACTTCCTGGACTCCGACGACCAGCTGGTGCTGCTGGTGGAGTCCCGCCGGGCGTTCGCACGCCGCCGGTTCCACCGGCAGAAGGCGCATCTGGTGCTGTCGGCCATCCGGCACCGGGCGGCCGAGTTGGGCGATCGCTGCGACTTCCGGTCGGTCGGCGGGTACGCCGAGGCGGTGCGGGGCCGGAGCCTGTCGGTGTGCCATCCGACCACCCGCGGCGCGCTCGCCTTCGTCCGGGGGTTGCCCGACGTGCAGGTGCTGCCGGCCCGCGGGTTCGCCACGTCGATGGACGAGTTCGCCGCGTGGGCGGCCGGTCGCGGTGCGCGGCGGCTGCTGATGGAGGACCACTACCGGACGGCCCGGCGGCGGCTGGACGTGCTGATGGACGGGGACGAACCGGCCGGGGGCCGGTGGAACTTCGACGACGAGAACCGCGAGCCGCCGCCGAAGCGCCCGGGGCGCAGCCGCTCCGGGGAGCCGCACACGCTGGGCGTGCCGGAGCCGTGGTGGCCGGCCGAGGATGAGATCGACGAGCAGGTGCGCGCGGACCTGGACCGCTGGGCGCGAGACGGGGACGTCGCGTTCATCGGCCGGGACGGGCCGCGCCGGTTCGCCGCCACCCGTGCGGAGGCCCGGCACGTTCTGGATCGGTTCGTCGCCGAGCGCCTGCCGTTCTTCGGCCGGTACGAGGACGCGATGCTCGCCGACGACGCCTGGATGGCGCACTCGCTGCTGTCCGCGCCGCTGAACCTGGGTCTGCTTGATCCGATCGAGGTGGTCCACCGCATCGAGGACGCCTTCCGGGCGGGTGAGGTGCCGATCGCCGCGGCGGAGGGCGCGGTGCGGCAGATCATCGGCTGGCGGGACTACGTCTGGCACCTGTACTGGCATCTCGGCCCCGACTATCCGGCGCGAAACGTGTTGCGGGCCCGGCAGTCGCTGCCGGATTGGTTCGCCGAGCTGGATGCCGACTCGGTCGAGGCGCGCTGCCTGTCCGGGGTCCTCGCAGACCTGCGCGACCACGGTTGGGTGCACCACATTCCGCGGCTGATGGTGCTGGGCAACTACGCGTTGCAGCGCGGCTGGCAGCCGGCCGAGGTGACCGACTGGTTCCACCGCGCGTTCGTCGACGGGTACGAGTGGGTCATGGTGGCCAACGTCGTCGGCATGTCGCAGTACGCCGACGGCGGCCGGATCACCACCAAGCCGTACGCCGCCGGCGGTGCGTACATCAACCGGATGAGCGACTACTGCGGGCCGTGCCGGTACCGGCCGACGGTGCGGGTCGGCGACGACGCCTGCCCGTTCACCGCCGGCTACTGGGCCTTCCTGCACCGGCACCGGGCCGACCTGGCCGGCAACCACCGGATGGCGCAGCTCCTGCGCGGGCTGGACCGGCTGGCCGATCTGGAGCCGCTGCTGGACCAGGAACGGCGGCGCGGTTCGGCGGCGCCGTAGCCGCCGGATCCGACCCGGGCCCATCGGAAGCCACGGGCATGCTGGCATACGTGAAGCGGACGATGGTCAAGATTCCGGACGATCTGGATGCTCGCCTCCGGCATGAGGCGCAGCGTCGGGGGACGACCATCGCCGAGATCACCCGGGAGGCGTTGGAGGCCCATCTCGGCGGGTCGTCGACCCACCGTCGGCTGGGGGCAGCCGGGGCCGGCCGGAGCGGACGCAGCGACATTTCGGAGGGGTACGAGCGGCAACGGAGCGACCAGTTGCATAGCGTGGCCATCGCGCTACGCTCAGTAGTAGGGCGTGGTTGCGCTAGTCCCGGGGGGAACGATGGTGCAGGAAGTTCGGATCGGATGTGCGACGTGCGGGCGGGAGAGCCGGCTGGGCACGGTGTCCTCCGAGGGCCGCACGACGATGGAGGTCACCGGCTGCCAGGTGGTCTGCCCGGCCTGCAGCCAGCGGATCACCGTCGCGCGGGGCATCTTCAGCTTCAATCCGGCGGGCCTGTTGCCCACCTTTCGGCCGGCCGGAGCCTGCTGATCCTCAGGTGATCAGGTCGATCGACCGCTCCCCCGTCCGCTCGATCTGCAGACCCGCCCGCCGGGCGACCCGGATCAGCGCGGGCACGTCCTCGACGGCGGCCCGGGTGGCGACCAAGGCCCGGGCCAACCGGCCCTTGGCCGCCTTGGAGAAGTGGCTGACCACGCTGCGGGTGGTCGGATCGCCGGGCACCGCCTCGGACAGCACCCGGGCGACCACCGCGCCCGGCACCGGGGCGAACGCGGCGTAGGCGCCGGACCGCAGGTCGATGACCAGCCCGTCGAGTCCGGCCAGCACCGGCATCAACACCGGCCGCCACGCCGCCGCCACCGGGCCGCGACCGGGCAGCCGGGAGCCGGCCGAGAACCGATAGGTCGGAATCGGGTCGCCGCCCCGGACCAGCCCGAACAGGGCGGAGGCGATCAGCAGCCGGTCGGCCGCCCGGGCCCGGCCGGCCGGCGGCAGGCCCGCCACGTCGAGTTGCTCGTACAGGACTCCGGTGTACCGCTGCAGGGCCGGCCGGGTCGGCGTGGTCCGCAGCTTCGCGGTGGCCGCGATCTCGGCGTCCTGCCGGGCGGAGACCCCGAGTGCGGGCCTGGCCCTCGCCGGGTCGGCGCACAGCTCGGTCAGCTGATCGATCAGCTCGGTGCGCCGCGGGTTCAGCGCGGGAAAGCCCAGTGTGGCCGGCTCCAGCGGCGGGCCGTCACCGCCGGGCGCCTTCGTCTCCGACGGGGGCAGCAACACATACACGGTCACGGACCTTACGTAGGCTCGCCCGATGGGCGACGACAGGGCGGATCCGCCGTGGGCCATCGAGCAACGCGGCCGCATCGCCGAACTCATCGACGAGTACCGCCGCACGCTTCACGACTGCCTGGACGGGCTGACCGAGGAGCAGGCTCGGCGTCGGCTCGTGCCGTCCAGGACCACGCTGCTCGGCCTGGTCAAACACGTCACCTTCGTCGAGGGTGTTTGGTTCGATCAGGCGGTGACCGGCCGGACCTACCGGGAGATCGGCATCGCCGGCACTGTCGACGGCTCGTTCACCCTGCGCCAGGCCGACACCATCGAGTCGGTCCGCGCGGCCTACCGGCAGCGATGCGCGGCCTCCCGGGCGACCCTGGCCGGCCGGCACCCAGGCGACGCCGTCGATGGGCGCGGGCATCGACCCGTGTGGGCGCTGGAACTGCAGGTGCTGCGTGAGCTGGCGCACCACGCCGGACACGCCGACATTCTGCGTGAGCAGATCCTGGCCGGGCGGAACGAGTGATGGTTGCGGCAACCTGCGGCATCGATCGAGCACCGCTCGGTCGATGGACACCGAGATTGCGGTGCCGCAGGTCGAACGCTCCGTCGACGAGGCCGAACCGTTACTGAACGGGAACGTGCGGCCCGGTCACGCGCCCAGGGTGGCCTCGACGAGCCGGACCCGCAGACGTTCGATCGGCCAGCGCGGGGCGGAGGGCGGCCGGAGCCACAGATCCGGCACACTGTCGCGATGCGGCGGTGGACGACGAGAATTCCGATCGGAACCGGCTGGTCCGTCTCCGGTTCGGACGCTCCGGGGCACCCCCGGGGGGAGCATGTCGCACCAGGCACCACCGAGCAGGCCCGTCGCCGCGCTCCGCGCGGGAGCGGGCCCGCCCAGCACCACAGGTCGCCGTCCACCGCCGCTGCTTCGTGACCGGCGACCCCGATCCGGGCACGCCGGCTCGCCGCGATCCCGGCGACGACGCGGACGGCTCCGTCCGCCGGGGTGCGCCGCCGGCCCCGGGTGGCGGCATGACCGGGCCGGCGGTCCGTCCCGGACGCCGTCGACCGCGCGGCCGCCCGACTCCGTTCCGCGACGATCGACCCGGTCGACCGGCGGCGCTCAGCGCGGCGCTGGCCGACGCCCTGATGGCCGATCCGGACGGCTGGACGCGGCCGGCGATGATCGATCGAGCCGGTGCGGTGTTCGTCGGCCCGAGGGACTGGGTTCCCCGGCTCGTCGAGCAGGTGCTCGAGCTGTACCCGCGGCCGCCGGCCGACCGTCCGCGGGAGCTGCGGGCGGTGGTCGAGGTCCTGCTGCCGGCTGCCCTGACCGGACCCGCACCCGACACCGCCACCGCAGCCGGGGATGTCGACGTCGAGGAGGCGGCGACGCCCGCGCCGCCGGTGCCGCGACCCATCCGCCGGTTCGCCGCGCCGACCCGGACGGTGCACCGGCCGTTCCCGACTCCGCGGATCGACCACGCCGGGGATCTGGCCGGACTGCTCGGCATCACCATCGACGAACTGACCGCGCTGGCCGATCCGGCGCTGCGGGGCCGGCGCGCCAACAGCGGTCGGATCGCCAACTATCGCCACCGCTGGCTGCCGAGGCCGGCCGGGCCTCGGCTGCTGGAGGCGCCCCGGCCGCGGTTGCGGGCGGCCCAGCGCACCGTGCTGCACGGGGTGGTGGCCGGCATCCCGGTACACCCGGCGGCGCACGGATTCGTGACCGGGCGTTCCGTCGTGACCGGGGCCGCGGTCCACGTCGGGGCGGACACCGTGCTCACCCTGGACCTCGAGCACTTCTTTGCCGCGGTGACCGCGGGGCGGGTGTGGGGGGTGCTGCGGTCGGCCGGGTTCCCGGAGCCGGTCGCGTACCTGCTGGCCGGCCTGACGACGACCGCCACCCCGGTCCACGTGCTGTCGGCGATGCCGGACGGTCCCGATCCGGATCGACGGTTCCGCCTGCGCCGGCGACTGGCCACTCCGCATCTGCCGCAGGGTGCGCCGACGTCACCGGCGCTGGCCAACCTGGTCGCGTTCGGCCTGGACCGGCGGCTGGCCGGGTACGCCGCGGCGGCCGGCCTGGCCTACACCCGGTATGCCGACGACCTGACGTTCTCCGGCTCCTTCCGGGACACGGCACACGTCCAGTCATTCGCCCGGGCCGTCGGCCGGATCGTGGGCGAGGAGGGCCTGCGTCTGAACGAGGCCAAGACCCGGTTCCGCGGACGGCACGAGCGTCAGACGGTCACCGGCGTGGTGGTCAACGAGCATCCGGCCGTCCGTCGCGACGACGTCGATCGGCTCCGGGCGATCCTGCACGACTGCGGACGCGCCGGTCCGGACCGGGCCAATCGTTCCGGCCATCCGGACTTCCGCGCCCACCTGCTCGGCCGGATCAGCTGGGTCGCTTCGGTGCATCCGGCTCGGGGGGCCCGGCTGCGCGAGCAGTTCGACGGCATCGACTGGGGTGCTCCCCGATGAGGCCGGACGTCGTCCGGTCCAGGATGATCCGGCGCGACCCGCGGCCGGCGGCGGGGGACGTCCCGATCGGGCCAGGTCAGTGAACCAGCCGCCGCAGGGCGAGCGACGCCACGGGCAGGTACGCCGGCACCACCAGCGCCGGCCCGGTCACCTCCAGCGTGGTGCGGGTGCCGGTGCCGGCGGGCTCGACGCCGTGCACCAGGGTCAGCTCGCCGACCACCGGCGGGTGCACCCGCCAGGTCCAGCACCGCTGCTCGACGTCGACGGCCAGGATCTCGAACGGCACGGCGAGCGCGCACGGGCCCCGGACGACGCCGGCGGTGCCCGGCGCCAGCTCGGCGAGCGGGTAGTCCACCGACCGGATCTGCGGTGACCAGCCGGGCCAGCGTGCGGGCCGGACGTACCGCGCCCACACCACGTCGGGCGGGGCGGGACCGGTCACCGCGAAGGAACGACGCACCTCATCCCTATGCCCCGCGGCCGGCCCGGTGGAACGCCGAATGGAGGTGCCGCAGTTCGTCCACGGTCGCCTCGAGCAGGGACGCCGCGAAGATCCGGCCCGGACCCTCGGGCACCGCCACCTCGGACGGCACGACCAGGACCGGGATGTCGGCCGCCACCGCCGCTTCGGTGCCCGACGGGGAGTCCTCCACGGCCAGACAGTCGGTGGCCGGCAGCCCCAGCCGCTGCATCGCCGTGAGGTAGGGCTCCGGGTCCGGCTTGGGCGAGCTCACCTCGTCGCCGCACACCGCCAGGTCGAACCGGTGGGAACCGAGCCGTTGCATCGCCACATCGACCACGACCCGTGGCGAACTGGTCACCAGCGCGGTGGTCACCCCCTCGGCGCGGAGCGCGTCGATCAGTTCCTGCGCTCCCGGCTGCCACATCAGTTCGGTCGCGAACACCTCGGCCGCCCGGTCGAGCAGCTGCCGGGTGGCCTCGTGATGGGGCAGGTCCGAGCCGAGCTCCGCCAGCATCAGATCCACCGAGGCGGGCACGGACAGGCCGGTGGTGCGGGCCAGCACCTCCTCCGTGAGGGTGCCGCCCAGGTCGGTCGCGATCACCCGCATGGCGTCCGCCCACAGAGGTTCGGAGTCCACCACCGTCCCGTCCAGATCGAACAGCACGGCCTGCAGGGAACTCATTCCGGGCACCACCTTCGAAGGTCGGTCGGGCCGTCCGCGCCGGGCGGTCCAGCGATGGTAGTCCACGCCTGCCCGATCGGGGCCCGCCGAGCGGTAGCGTGCGGGGGTGGCCGAGGACACCTGGGCCGGCCTGGCCGATCGTTTCGCCGACGACGCCTACGCGTCGGTCAAGGGGTATGTCCGGACCCAGGTCCTGCACCGGCAGCTGCTGGAACACCTGCCGCCGCCCCCGGCGACGGTGCTCGACGTGGGTGGTGGGGCCGGTCACCAGTCGTTCCCGTTGGCTGAGATCGGTTATCGGGTCACCCTTCTGGATTCGTCGGCGGCGATGCTGGATCGGGCTCGGCAGCGGTTGGACCGGCTGTCCGAGGCGCCCCGACACCGGGTGAACCTGCTGCGGGCGGCCGGCGAGGAGGCGGCCGCGGCCGTGGCGGGGCGCCGGTTCGACGCCGTGCTCTGTCACGGAGTGCTCGGCTACCTGAACGATCCCGGGCCGATGGTCGGACAGCTGTGCGAGTGCGTAACGGACGGTGGGATCGTCTCGATCATGACGGCCAACGCCCGGGCCATGGCGGTCCGGCCGGCTCTGGAACAACGGTGGGACGATGCGCTGGCTGCGTTCGACGCCCGCACCGAGGTCGGGGTGCTGGGCGTGCCCGGCCGGGCCGACACGGTCGAGGAGATCGAACGGCTGCTGCGGGCCGGCGACGTCGAACCGGTCCGCTGGTACGGGGTGTGGTTGTTCGTCGACTGGCTCGAGTTCGGCGGAGCCGGGCTGCGGCCGGGCGACGAACGGCGACTCGCCGCGATCGCGGCCGTGGAGGGGGAAGCCGCCCGGCGTGACCCTTACCGGCAGCTCAGCCGGGTGTTCCACCTCATCGGACGCAAGGGCTGACGGTCCGGTCCCCGGTCCCCGGTCACCGCGCCGCGAAGTACTTCGCCTCCGGGTGATGGGCGACCAGCGCCGAGGTCGACTGCTCGGGATGCAGCTGGTACTCCTCGGACAGTTCGACGCCGATCCGCCCCGGCTCGAGCAGGGCCATCACCTTGGTCTGGTCGGTCAGGTCCGGGCAGGCCGGGTAGCCGAACGAATAGCGGGCACCCCGATACTCCAGGTCGAAGAACTTCTCGATCTCCGCCGAATCGTCGGCGGCCGCGTTCGACCCGTCGGGCAGGACGAGTTCGGTGCGGATCCGCTGGTGCCAGAACTCGGCCAGCGCCTCGGTCAGCTGCACCGACAGGCCGTGCACCTCCAGGTAGTCCCGGTAGGCGTTGGCCGCGAAGAGCTCGTTGGCGAAGTCGGCGATCCGCTGGCCCATCGTCACGACGGTGAACGCGATGACGTCGACCTGGCCGGTCTCCTGGGCCGCGGTGCGCGACCGGTAGAAGTCGGCCAGGCACAGGTGCCGGTCCCGCCGTTGCCGCGGGAAGGTGAACCGGCACACCTCCTCGGCATCGGCCCGCGGCTCGGCCAGCACGACGACGTCGTCGCCCTCCGACACGCACGGGAAGTAGCCGTAGACGACGGCCGCCTCCAGCACCTTGTCGGTGTGCAACCGGTCCAGCCAGTAGCGCAGTCGCGGCCGGCCCTCCTTCTCCACCAGCTCCTCGTAGGACGGGCCCTGACCGCCACGGGCACCGCGCAGCCCCCACTGCCCCAGGAACGTGGCCCGCTCGTCCAGCATGGTCGAGTAGTCGGCCAGGGCAACACCTTTGACCACCCGGGAACCCCAGAACGGCGGGGTCGGCACCGGGTTGTCGGTGGCCACGTCGCTGCGCGCCGGCAGCACCAGTCCGGCCTCCTCGGCCTGCGCCGCGACCCGGCGCTTCTCCGCGATCCGCAGCGACCGCTCGTGCCGGGCCTTGCGTTCGGCGACCTTGGCCGCATCCGCGGCCGCGGCCTGCGGGTCGAGGCCCTTCTTCCGGGCCATCACCCCGTCCATCAACCGCAGGCCCTCGAACGCGTCCCGCGCGTACCGGACATCGCCCTTGAATACCGAGGACAGGTCGTTCTCCACGTACGACCGGGTCAGCGCGGCCCCGCCCAGCAACACTGGATACTTCTCGGCGATGCCGCGCGCGTTCATCTCCTCCAGGTTCTCCTTCATGATCACCGTGGACTTGACCAGCAGCCCGGACATCCCGATGGCGTCCGCACCGTTGTCCTGCGCCGCCGACAGGATCGTCGAGATCGGCTGTTTGATGCCGAGATTCACCACCGAGTAGCCATTGTTGGACAGGATGATGTCGACCAGGTTCTTGCCGATGTCGTGCACGTCGCCCTTGACCGTGGCCAGCACGATGGTGCCCTTGCCAGCCGAATCGTCTTTTTCCATATGCGGTTCCAGGTAGGCGACGGCGGTCTTCATCACCTCGGCCGAGGTCAGCACGAACGGCAGCTGCATCGCACCCGAACCGAACAGCTCGCCGACCGTCTTCATGCCCTCCAGCAGCGTGTCGTTGATGATCTCGAGAGCGGAACGCCTGGACAGGGCCTCCTCCAGATCGGCCTCCAGGCCGTTGCGTTCGCCGTCGACGATCCGGCGCTGCAGCCGCTCGTCCAGCGGCAGGGCCGCCAGCTCCGCGGCCCGGGTCGCCCGGCCGGCCGCGGTCGTCGCGCCCTCGAACATCTCCAGGACCCGTTGCAGCGGGTCGTAACCTTCCCGCCGCCGGTCCCAGACCAGATCGAGCGCGACGGTCCGCTGCTCCTCCGGGATCCGGGCCATCGGCAGGATCTTCGACGGGTGCACGATCGCCGAATCCAGGCCGGCCGCGGTGCATTCGGCCAGGAACACCGAGTTCAGCACCTGCCGGGCGGCCGGGTTCAAGCCGAACGAGACGTTGGAGATGCCCAGCGTGAAATGCAGATCCGGGTGGGTGCGCTTGAGTTCGCGGATGGCCTCGATGGTCTCGATGCCGTCCCGGCGGGTCTCCTCCTGGCCGGTGGCGATCGGGAAGGTGAGGCAGTCGACCACGATGTCGTTCTCGGCCATCCCCCACTTCTCGGTCAGGTCGGTGATCAGCCGCTCGGCGATGGCCACCTTGTGATCCCGGGTGCGGGCCTGGCCCTGCTCGTCGATGGTCAGCGCGACCACCGCGGCGCCATGCTCGACCACCAGTTTCATGATCCGGGTGTACCGGGAGTCGGGGCCGTCGCCGTCCTCGAAGTTGACCGAGTTGACGATCGAGCGGCCGCCCAGCTGCTCCAGGCCGGCCCGGATGACCTCCGGCTCGGTCGAATCGATCATGATGGGCAGCGTCGACGCGGTGGCCAATCTCGATGCCATGGCAGACATGTCGGCCGCGCCGTCCCGGCCGACGTAGTCCACGTTCAGGTCCAGCAGGTGCGCACCGTCCCGGGTCTGCCCGCGGGCGATCTCCACGCAGTTCTGCCAGTCCTGCGCCAGCATCGCCTCCCGGAACGCCTTGGAGCCGTTCGCGTTCGTCCGCTCGCCGATCATCAACACCGACGCGTCCTGCTGGAACGGCACCGCCTGGTACAGCGACGACAGCCCGGGCTCGGGCCGAGGTCGCCGCGGCGGCGGGGTGACCTGGCGGACGGCCTCGACGACCTGTCGCAGGTGCTCGGGGGTGGTGCCGCAGCAGCCGCCGACGAAACCCAAGCCGAACTCGGTGACGAACCCGGACAGGGCCGCGGCCAGCTCCGGCGGGGTCAGCGGGTACACCGCACCGTGCGGACCCAGCTGTGGCAGACCGGCATTCGGCATGACCGAGACGCCGACCTTCGCGTGCCGGGACAGGTAGCGCAGATGCTCGCTCATCTCGGCCGGACCGGTCGCGCAGTTCAGGCCGATGAGGTCGATGCCCAGCGGCTCCAATGCGGTCAGCGCGGCGCCGATCTCCGAGCCGAGCAGCATCGTGCCGGTCGTCTCCACCGTGACGTGCACGATGATCGGCACGACGATGCCGGCCGCATCCATCGCCCGATGCGCCCCCAGGATGGCCGACTTCGCCTGCAGCAGGTCCTGGCAGGTCTCCACGATGACCGCGTCCGACCCGCCGTCGAGCAGGCCGGCGACCTCCTGCTGGTAGGCGTCCCGCAGCGCGACGTAGCCGGCGTGGCCCAGCGTGGGCAGTTTGGTTCCCGGACCGACCGAGCCGAGCACGAAACGCGGATGATCGGGGGTGGAGAACTCGTCCGCCTCGGCCCGGGCCAGCGCCGCGCCGGCCTTGCTCAACTCGTAGATGCGGTCCGGAATGTCGTATTCGGCGAGGTTGGCCAGGTTGGCGCCGAAGGTGTTGGTCTCGATCGCGTCGACGCCCACCTCCAGGTAGGCGCGGTGCACCGCCCGGACGATGTCGGGTCGGGTCACGTTCAGGATCTCGTTGCAGCCCTCGAGGCCGGCGAAGTCGTCCAGCGACGGGTCCTGCGCCTGGAGCATCGTGCCCATCGCGCCGTCGGCGACGAGCACGCGCTCGCTCAGGGCGGTCAGCAACGGGTGGCGGGAGGCAGCGGTCACCGGTACAGAGTAGGGCGGTTAGCACACCAAGTCGTATTCCGCCAGGCCCGGTGGGCGGATCGCCCGGTCGTCGGGCCGTCACGGCGGACAATCGCACGTACGCTGATGCGTGTGATTTGGACGGCGAACCATGGCATCCAATGGGGGCGTGATGAGTGAGTTCATGCCCTTGCGCAACCCGGTGATGATCGCCGCGTTCGAAGGCTGGAACGACGCCGGCGACGCCGCCAGCGCTGCCGTCGAGCAGCTGGGCCTGATCTGGGACGCGGTGCCGCTGGCCGAACTGGATCCGGAAGGTTTCTACGACTTCCAGGTCACCCGACCGACGGTGCGACTGGTCGACGGGGTCACCCGGACGATCGAGTGGCCGACCACCCGGCTGTCCGTGTGCCGGCTGCCCGATGCGCCGGCCGACGTCATTCTGGTGCACGGCATCGAGCCGAATTTTCGCTGGCGGGCCTTCTGCGACGAATTGCTCAAGATCGCCGTCGACCACCAGGTGGGCAAGGTGATCGGGCTGGGCGCCCTGCTGGCCGACGTGCCGCACACCCGTCCGATCCAGGTCACCGGCTCCGCGCACGACGAGGAGACGGCGACCCGGCTGGGCCTGACCCGGTCCCGGTACGAGGGTCCGACCGGCATCGCCGGGGTGTTCCAGGACGCCTGCGTGCAGGCCGGGATTCCCGCCCTGTCGTTCTGGGCCTCCGTGCCGCACTACGTGTCGCAGGCCCCCTCCCCCAAGGCGACGCTCGCGTTGCTGCACCGGGTCGAGGAAGTGCTCGACATCGAGGTGCCGTTGGGCAACCTGCCCGCCCAGGCCGACGAGTGGGAGACCGAGGTGACCCAGATCGCGTCCGACGACGAGGAGATCTCGGAGTACATCCGGTCCCTGGAGGAACGCGAGGAGCAGGACGAGCCGCTCAAGCCGGCCTCCGGCGAGTCGATCGCCGCGGAGTTCGAGCGCTATCTGCGCCGCCGCGGGCCCAAGCCGGGCGGAGACTCCTGGCGCTGACCGGCCGGACCCGTCAGGCGCCGAGTTCCCGCAGCCACAGCGAGTCGACGATTCGCCCCTGCGCGGTGGACAGCAGGCGCCGGAACGTGCTGGAGGGCAGGTCGAGAACGTCGGCGGCCCGCTCCAGGGTCGGCGCCGGGGCGACATAGGCCCGGTGCAGCACCCGCGCCAGCCGCTGATCGGCCGGCGCGCCAGCACCGAGTGAGCGAACCGCGTCCCGCAGGACCTGCTGCAGCGCGGTCACCCGGTCGCCGACCGGCGCGTCGTCGCCGGTCGCCGCGGTGATGAGCCGGCAACGCAGCAGTGGGTTGTCCCGCAACCGGTCGGCCCGGGTGAGGTCGCGCAGTGCCCGTTTGACGGCGATCGCGAACTGCTGTTCGTCCAGCACCAGCAACGGGACCCCGGCTGGGGCGGCGGCCGGTGCGCCGACCTCGCGGGCGGACAGGCCGGCGATCCAGGCGGCCGGTGGGGCGAGCCGCCAGTCGTGCCCGAACACCGTGCTGGCGCGCCCGTCGACGGTGAAGTCGGCGGCCGGCATCCGGACCTGATCCGTGTACGCACAGGCGTCGATCCATTCGTCGGGATGCCGGAATGGGATCAGCGAGACCGCGAGACCCGGCGTGCCGAGGTAGTGGCGACCCAGGTGGGCGGTGATCAGGGCCTGCCCCGGGGACACCGACTGATCGGCGTCCCGGGTCAGCCAGAACCGGACCAGGGTCACCCGTTCCCCGGGTCGAATCGGTGGCATCGTGCGTAGTTGCCGGCGGGCGGCTTGGACGGCTGGGTCGTCCGGACACCCCTGGTCGTCCGGTCCGATCCCCAGGAGGCAGACGGCTCCCACGACTTCACCGGCCGCCGAGGCCGCCGACGCCGCCGAGGCCGCCGAGGCCGTCGAGCGGGGGGCGCCGCGGACGACCGACCAGGCCGCCGACGGCCGCTCCCACCAGAGCGCCGCCAGGTCGGCGGACACCGGTCCCTCGTGCCGCCGGACGAGCGCCAGCACGGCCGCCCGGTCGTCCTCGGCCGCCCGGTCCAGCCACAGCCCTGCAGGTTCGTCCGGCGGTTGCAGGAACGGCCGCAGGTCGGCGTGCAGGAACATCAGGTCGAGCAGGGCGGCGGCCTGCGCGATCGGATCGGGGCTGTCCAGCCGGCCCAGGTAGTACCCGCGAGCGCTGTCGTGCATCCGTGCGAACAGCTCCGGATGCCGCCAGCGCAGGTCGGTGGACAGCACGGTGCGGGCCAGGTCGTGCAGGTACAGGCCGGACGGCCCGGACTCGACGAACGGTCGGGCGCGGAGCCAATCGAAGTGGTCGGCGGCGTCGGGGACGTCGATGAGGGCCGCCAGCAGCGGCTCGGTGACGAACCGCACCTGCGCCGATGCCTCCAGCGCGCGCCGGTGCAGCACGGTCGGCGTGTGCTGGACCAGGGAGCTCAGGAGCACTCCGATCACGTCGGCGGCCCGGCCGGGTGCGAAGGTCCCCTGTTCCAGCAACACCTCGCCCACCAGCGCCAGGGCCAACGGGTGCCCGTGGGTGAATTCGATCGCGGCCGCGTGGGCCGCGGCCGGGATGCCGCGACCGGCCAGGTAGGCGGCCGATTCGTGGTGGTCCAGATTCGGCAGCCGGATGCTGGACAGCAGCTCCGCCCAGCCGGGGTCGGTGCGCCAGCCGGGGAGGGCGGGATGCTGCCCGCCCAGCACGAGCAGGGTGTCCGCCGGCAGGCCCGGAGCGATCTCCTCGCGGAAGGCGGCGTCGATGTCGGTGAGCAGCTCGTAGGTGTCGACGATGACGACGGGCCGGCCGGTGCGGTCGACGCCGCCCACCCGACTCAACCGGAAGGCCAGCGCGTCGGGCGTCGGCGGGATGTCTCGGGCGTCGATGAGGGTGACGGCGGCGCCGGCAGCGCCGGCCGTCTCAG
This sequence comes from Nakamurella sp., assembly GCF_044224575.1. Lineage (GTDB taxonomy): Bacteria > Actinomycetota > Actinomycetes > Mycobacteriales > Nakamurellaceae > Nakamurella. The sequence continues at coordinate 24,033 of NZ_JBGAKE010000021.1, read as the reverse complement.
CGAACCGGCGCAATAGGGTCGACTTGCCGACGCCGGACGGCCCGGAGATCATCACGACGGCCGGGTCCGGGGAATCCAGCAGCGCCCGCAGCCGGGCGAGCTCGGCGGCCCGTCCGACGAAGCGTCGCCGGCGGGCGGAATCGAGGCGGTCGGCCATCGTCTGCACCATTGACCGCGCTCCTTGCCCCATTGCCTGCCGCATGTCCGGATCGGCGGAACAGAGCATGTCGGACGACCGGCTCTCGCGGCAAGGCCGGGCCGGCGTGGCCCGGACCCGCCCGGGTCCGCCGGCGTGGCGGACCCGGGCGGCGAGCCGACCGGGATCGGCCGGCCGGGATCAGAACTCGGCGTCGGTGCGCAGCTGGAGGGTGACGACGGTGTTGGCGGTGCCGGTGTTCTGGGCGCACACGCTGTAGTAGCCGGGCCCCGCGAAATTGCCGTAGGCGGTGCGGGACTCGAACGCCCAGTTGTTGACCCGGCCGGGCGTATTGGTGATCACCACCCCGTTGCGCAGCAGCTTGAACTTGGCGCCCTGACCGGTCGCCCAACCGTCACCGCGGACCTGGTACGAGGCGTACTGCGTTGCCGAACACGCACCCTGACCCGGCGAGAGCGGGGTGGACGAGTACGACTGGGCGTCGGCCGCGCCGGCGCCGGCGAGGGCGATCGCTCCGGCGGCTCCGGTGGCCAGGACGGCACCGGCGATGCGGGCGACGAGGGTGCGGCTCATGTCAAGGACCTCCTGTGGCGATGACCGGAACTTCTGTGGTGTTTCCGGTCGGTGACAGGAGAAAAGGTAGGTCCGGGTTCCGCTCGGTTCCCAGACCGGAATCCGCTCACTTTCCGCTCAGCCCGCCCGTCAGGGTGGTCGACGGCCGTGCCCACCGGTGACCCGGCAGGCTCGGCCAACGGACGGCGCGGTCAGCAGGACGGTACGCCCACTCTGATATCGGGCTCGGCGGCCCCGGTGGCCTGCTCGCCGGCCATCATCTCGCGCAGGTCGGCCGACTTGGCCAGGACCTTGCGGCGCAGGCTGCGCCGCCCCCGATTGAGCAGGACGAGCCGTTCCTCCTCGGACAGGCCGCCCCACACTCCGTACTGCTCCTGAACCTCCAACGCGTGTTGCCGGCACGCATCGATCACCGGACACGAGGCGCAGACTTCCTTCGCGCGGACGACCCGCTGGTCCCGGGACGGGCCTCGCTCGCCCCAGGGATGGAAGAAGAACGAGCTGGCCATCCCTCGGCAGGAAGCTTGGGCCTGCCAGTCCCAGGCCTCGGTCGTCGGCACCGGTAGTCGTCCGATGAAAGCCACTTTGCTAGGTCCTCCCGTTTGCGCGGTGGGCACGATCAGTGATGCCAGGCCGGATTAGACAACGATGTCGGCCGCGGAGCCAGCGGGGGCCTCAAGAGCACCTCCGGCCGGTGCACATTAATTTAGCAGACTTCTGTCGTCTTACAGGAATAAATGCTAATCTGATCGCAATGAACACGCCCGAGTCACCCTCAGCCCGCCGGCAGCGTTCCCGACAGCAGCTGCTCGAGGTGATCCGACGTGAGAACGGCGTGACCCGGGCGGACTTAAGCCTGATCACCGGTCTGTCCCGGAGCGCCGTCGCGGAGGCCGTTCAGGACCTGATGAACGAACGGTTGATCGCCGAGGACGTGCTGGCGGCGGGCGGTCGAGGGGTCGGCCGGGGGCGTCCCTCGGCCCTGCTGGTGGCCAGCGGCGGCGACGGCTACGTCGTCGGCATCGACTTCGACCATGAGCGGGTCACCGTCGCAGTGGCCCAGATCGACGGCCAGATCCGGGCCGAGGAACACGCGGCAGTGAACGTCGACAGCGAGGCGGCGGCCGCGCTGGACGTCGCCGCCGGCATGGTTCACCGGCTGCTTGGCCAGACCGGCATGACCCTGAGCGAGATTCGGGCGGTGGCGGCCGGCGTGCCCGCTCCTTTGGACGTCAAGTCCAGTCGCATCCACCAGGCGTCGGTGCTCAGCGGCTGGGTGGGGCTGGACCCGGCGCGGGAACTGGCCGATCGGCTGGGCCGGCCGGTCGTCATCGGTAACGACGCGGATCTCGGAGCGGCCGGCGAGTTGCGCTTCGGGGTGGCCAAGGGCGCGCGAGACTTCATCTACGTCAAGGCATCCGAAGGAATCGGGGCCGGCCTGGTGCTGGGTGGGGCGGTCTACCGCGGGGCCACCGGCGCCGCCGGCGAGATCGGCCACACCCGACTCGGCGAGCAGGGCGCCTGGTGTCGGTGCGGCAACCGCGGCTGCCTGGAGACGGTCGTGTCCAGCACGCTGGTGCGCCAGCTGATGCGCGAGATCGGTCTGCCCCCGGCCCGCGACGAGATCTTCCCGCTCGCCGAGGTGGCCCGGCACCCGGTGACCGGCCGGTTCATCGCGGAGGCCGGCCGCACCCTGGGCCGCGTCCTCGCGGACCTGAGCAACTGCCTGAACCCAGCCTTGATCGTGCTCGGCGGCGAACTCGGGACGGCCGGGGAAGCGCTGGCCGACGGGGTCCGCGAGTCGATCAACCGGTACGCCCAGCCGACTGTCGCGTCCGCCGTCGAGGTCAAGCTCGCCGCGCTCGGCCTGCGTTCGGAGCTGCTCGGCGCCGTCGGGCTCGCGGGTCAACACGCGCTGTTGGAGATCTGATTCGTCATGTCAGTTTGACGCCCAACAGCGCGTCCACCGCGTCGCCGACGGCGGACCCGTCGAGGGTGTCGTCGGCCGCCCAGGCATCGACCTCGGCCAGCACGGCGGGCGTGTCCAGATCGTCGGCCAGATGATCCCGGATCGCCTCGACCACCGCGGGAGCCTGCGCGCCGCTGCGGACCGCGGCCTTGCGCCACCGGTCGAGCCGCTCCTGTGCGGTGATCAGCACCTCGTCCGACCAGGCTCGATCCTGCCGATAGTGGCCGGACAGCAGGCCCAACCGCATCGCCATCGGATCCACCCCCTGGTGCAACAGCCGGGACACGAACACCAGGTTGCCCTTGGACTTCGACATCTTCTCGCCGTCCAGCCCGATCATCCCGGCGTGCGTGTACAGCCGCGCGAAAGGGCGCTTGCCGGAAAGGACTTCGGCGTGTGCGGCCGAACACTCGTGGTGCGGGAAGATCAGGTCGCTGCCGCCGCCCTGCAGGTCGATCGTCGGCCCGAGCCGGTTCGACGCGATCACCGCGCACTCGATGTGCCAGCCGGGCCGACCGCGTCCCATCGGTGACGGCCAGGACGGCTCGCCGGGCCGGTCCATCCGCCAGAGCAACGGGTCCAGCGGCTGTCGCTTGCCGGGCCGGTCCGGGTCGCCGCCCCGCTCCGCGGACAACCGCAGCATCGTCGGCTCGTCGTACCGGGACTCGTAGCCGAAGTGCCCGGACGACGTGACGTCGAAATACACGTCGGGATAGTCGGCGTCGGCCACCCGGTAGGCGGCACCGGAGTCGAGCAGCTGCTGCACGGCTGTCGTGATCTCGTCCATGGCCTCCACGGCACCGATGTAATCGGCCGGTGGGATCACCCGTAACGCGGTCATGTCGTCGCGGAACAGGCCGATCTCCCGTTCGGCCAGCTTGCGCCAGAACACGCCGTCCCGCTGCGCACGCTCCAGCAGCGGGTCGTCCACGTCGGTGATGTTCTGCACGTAATGCACCCGGTGGCCCGCGTCCAGCCACATCCGGTGCACCAGGTCGAACGTCAGGTACGTGGCCGCATGACCCAGGTGCGTGGCGTCGTACGGGGTGATCCCGCAGACGTACATCGTCGCCGTCGGACCCGGGTCCGACGGCCGCACCTCCCCCGACGCCGAGTCGTAGAGCCGCAACTGGCGGCCCGTTCCGGAAATCCCGGGAATGGGGGGTGACGGCCACGATTGCACCGCACCACCCTAGTCGGCCGAGCTTGCGAGGCCGCCATGTAGGCAGTAGGACCGGGCTCAGGCAATCTGGCGACGCAGGAGCCTGATTGTTCAGCGCGGTCCTGGTCGGCCGAGCTTGCGAGGCCGCCATGTAGGCAGTAGGACCGGGCGCAGGCAATCTGGCGACGTAGGAGCGTGATTGTTCAGCGCGGTCCTAGTCGGCCGAGTTTTGCGAGGCCGCCATGTAGGCCGTAGGACCGGGTGCAGGCAATCTGGCGACGTAGGAGCGTGATTGTTCAGCGCGGTCCTTGGTCGGCCGACCTTGCGAGGCGTCCTACTCGGCCGGACGGCGCGTCCGGCCGACATTCCGGGCGGTCACGGTCCCGGCTCGGGGCCCATCAGGTCGGACAGCTGCTCCCCCGGAGCCCAGGGCACCCCGAAGACGTCCGAGAAGCGTTGCGGCATGGTGAGTCCTGGTGTGGCCCGCAGCTGTCCGGCGTAGTCGGCCAGCGCCGCCCCGGACAGCTCGTGGTCGAATTCGAACTCCGGCAGGGACAGATAGGCGACGATCCAGGTCGGCAGGGTGTGCACGCGATTCATCCACGCCCATTGGCCCTCGACGTGCTCGGTCAGCACGGGTGTCTCCCGATCGGCGAATCCGGCCCATCGGTCGACCTGCTGGTCGGCGCGCTGGGTCGCCATCACGATGTCCGGTGATCGAATGGCCAGCATGCCGCGCGGGACGGCATGCTCCGGGCCTTGCGCCCACTCCGCTGCGGACAGAGCGCGGCAGTCGATGACGCAGCGCCGCCAGCCCCACCGGTCGACCAGCCAACGGCGGACCTCCCCGTTCCATTCCATGGCCGCGAACAGGTCGATCCCGCTGCAGGCGAGGTGACGCATGTCGGGGATCTGAGCTCCGAACGTCTCCAGATCGTGCGCCATCAGTTCGGCGGGATACCCGCGGCGGAGCGCCACCGGTCGACGCCCCCGGCTGACGCGGGCCAGCGCGGAGAACGCCTCGTAGTGGATCCCCCACCCGTCGGGATGGTTCGTCGGTGGTGGTTCATCGATCCGACGCCCGCTGACCAACTTCCGCATGATCCGGTGCGCCGGGTCCCGACCGCCGTAGGCGGCGTTCAAGAACCGCATCGTGCCGACCGCGGCCAGCAGGTTGACAGTGAGTGGCGGATGGCTGGGCACCTCAAGCACGAACGTCGCCGGCGGAAACGTGCCGGGTTCCCGGCGGGATGGTCCAGAATCCGGTCCGGTCCGGACGGAATTCAGGACCGTGACCATCCGGGTGAGTTCGCCGACAGGGGTATCGATCACCCGGCGGCCGCTCAGAAAATCACTGCGCGCCATCAGAAACTGGGTGAGTTCCGCTTCGCGCCGACACCAGACGCTTCGCTCGTACTCCGCGGACCGGACGCGGATGATCATGGGGGTGGCCCCGAAGAGCCGCCAGACCATTGCGGTGTTCGTCTCCCAGCCCGGGACGGTCATCGCGTCGATCGCCACGCGGGCGTCGCCCCACAGTTCGAGGCCGGCCAGGGTGGGTTTGACATCCGCGGACCGGTGGCTGATGCCCATCACCGGGCGGGGCCACCATGGCGCCAACGAGGTGTAGGCGAACATCGCCAGATCGGCCGGGCGGACATCGATCCAGGTGTGGGACAGTGCGTCCTCGAGCCAGGCGAGCGCGCGAAGACCGAGTGCCCAGCGGCGGAGCACGCACAGACCCAACGGGGCCAGCTCGTCCCCGCTTCGGGCGATCGCGGCCAGGGTCCGCGCCATGGTGGGCGAGACGAGGAGGTCGGCCGCGACCTGGACGGCCTCGAGCAGAGCGGCCGGATCGTCCGCGTGGCTCAGCCATTGCATCGCATCCAGTGACTCGGCGGACATGCCCTGGTCGACCAGGACCGGGTGGATGCGCCCATCGCGCCATGGTGCGGCGTAGAGGGACTCGATCGCCGTCGTGATGCGGAGCCAGGTCCCCAGTTGTGGTGCGTCATCGACCTGCCCGCCGAACTCGAAGGCCGTGACCAACCGGTTCAGGGTGATGGTCTGCAGCAGACCGTCATCGTCGAAGCTGGACAGTGCGATCCCGGCCAGTCCCTTGCCCAGGATCATCGTGACGAAGGCCCGGACGTAGTCGGCCTTCCACGAGTTCGGATCATGGAGGGTCTTGCCGTGGCCGATCCAGATCACATCGCCGCGACGGTCTGGTTGCCGGGTCAGGTACGACCGGAACCGGACCAGCGCGGGCGGGTGTTCGGGACCGGCCGGAACGGCCGAATCGAGGACCGTGCCCAGCCACGGCGAGTTCGTCCGTACGGCACCGGGCGGCGGCGGGAGCCGGTCGGCGCCCAGGAGGGGCCATTCGTCCATCGCACAGCGCACGTCACGCCAGGAGACGCCGATGAACGGGACCGCCTGATCGTTGATGCCCTGGGCGACCCAGTAGTCGCTCGGCCATTCCTCACGGTGCACCCGCTCGGCGGACCTGATCAGGTTCTCGTCCAGGAAGGTCCACCACCGCGTCCAGAGCCGAGGATCGGCTCGATTCACGGTGGCTCGGAGCCGGGCGTGGGCACGGGCCGAGACGTTGGCCGGTCGATGATCCACGGAACCCCCTCCGCCGAGGGGGACGGTACGCCGACTCCGTCTGCGCCGACGATCGAGTGCCGGGAACCTACAACGCCGACGACGGGTCGGAGCGCGTGTGCGCGACCCCGGGCACCACATGCCGGTTGGCGTGCAGGACCGCCTCCTGCCAGGGATGGAGCCGGGTACCGCGCACACCGTCCGGTGGCGACGACTGTGGGAACATCAAGTTCCTAGGGTCCCGCACGTGCGGCAGGTTCAACGCATGCCCCAGCTCATGGACCAGCACCGTTTCGTCGTAGGTGCCCGAGTTCGACCGGTCGAACAGCGACGCCTGCACGATCACCCAGTCCGCGCTGATGCCCAGCGAACAGCCGGTCGTCCGGCCGGCGATCTCCCGGACCACGACCACCGTGACCGGGGTGCCGACGACCGCCGCGGACACGTTGACCGGAGCCTGATGCCGCCGGTAGAACTCGGTCCGGCCCAGGACGTCGTCCAGCAGCAGCCGCTTATTGGCCCGGGGGTCCAGCGCGCGGGACGGCGCCGGTTCGTCGATCACCTGCAGCCGGGCGACCCGCACCCGGATGTCGGCCTGCTCCCGCAGCACCTCGTCCGCGGTCCGCAGCGACGGCTGCACCTGGGCCGGCGCGCAGAGCGGCCGCCCCTTTTCGTCGGACAGGATGACCACATGGACCCGCAGGGTGGCCGGGCCGACGTCCTGCCCGGTCACCGCAGCCCGGACGGTGTCGGCGGCGGTCAGCACCCCGTTCGCCGCGTCCAGGGCCAGCCCACCCACCGCGCGGGTGGCGGTGCGACCGAGGTTGGCCAGCACCTTGCTCATGGTGCCGCCCCCCGGTCATCGTGCCGCTCCCCGGTCATAGTGGCGGCCACGGGATCGGGGTGCGGTGCCCCGGCGGTGTGGGGTACTTCTTCGTCGTCGTCAGGCGCTCGATCCGGCGGTGTAACGCGGCCATCTCCGTCGTGGTGATCAGCTCGTCCAACTGCTCGCCGAGGGTCCCGTCGAGTTCCCGGTGCAGCCGGGCCAGGCCGTCCAGCACCGCGCCGGGCAACGGCTTCCCCGCCCACCCCCACAGGATCGTCCGGAGCTTGTCGTCCTGGTGGAAACACAAGCCGTGGTCGACGCCGAGGATCTTTCCGTCCGGGGTGGGCAGGACGTGGGACCCCTTGCGGTCGGCGTTGTTCACCACGACGTCGAAGCCGGCGAGCACCGCCAGAGCCGGATTGTCGGCGTGCACGACGGCGACGTCGTTGCCCGTCACATCCACCGCCCGCATCACCGGCAACCAGCCGTCGGGCACCTTGCGGATCGGGACCAGGTCGACCATCAGGTCGGGGTCGCAGTCGGCGATCCAGCGCTGCACCATGCCCGGCCCGTAGGGACCGTCGCGGATGATCGTCAACGGCACGCAGTCCCAGCCGGCGGCCGCGGAGACCAGGTAGGCGGCCAGTTCGCGCTCGGCCAGCGTGCCGTCCGGGAAGTCCCAGAGCGGGCGCTCGCCGCGAACCGGCTTGTAGATGCAGTCCACCGACGCGCCGTCCAGGGTTGCCGTGCCCAGCAGGGTCAGGTTGGACGCGTCGGACAACCGCCCGGTGACGCTGATCTGTCCCTGCCGCAGGACGTCGCCGATGACGTCCGCCGGGTCGTCGTCAGGCAAGGGCCCCGCGGTGGTAGCCGTTGAGCCGCGGGCAGATGTGGCCATCGGGGTCCAGCGGGTTGCTGCACAGCGGGCACGGCGGCCGGCCGGCGGCGACGACCTGCTCGGCGTGTTTGGCGAAGTCGCGGGCGGCGGCCAGCGACAGGAACACCCGTAGCGCGTCCGGACCGTCCTCCCGGTCCTCCAGGACGATGTCCTCGCCGACCTCCTCCTCGGACAGCGCCAGGAGTTCGACGATCACCTGCGAGCCCTCGCCGTCCCAGGCCAGGCCCATGGTGCCGACCCGGAACTCGGCGTCCACCGGGGTGGTCAGGCTCAGCTCGGGGTCACCGGCGCCGCCCGGATCGGCCTGCGCCCCGAACCGCCGGGCGACCTCGGTGATCAGCGAACCGAGGCGGTCGGCGAGTACCGCGACCTGCTGCTTCTCGCAGGAAACGGACAGGATCCGGCGCCCGTCGACGACCTGCAGGAAGAACTCGCGTTCGCCGGGTTGCCCGATGGTCCCGGCGAGGAACCGTTCGGGTGAGCGGAAGACATGGATCTGACGCGGCATGGCGGTCCCGAGCTTAGTCGTCGTGGGGATCAGCGGGTGACGCCACCAGGCACGGCGTCCGAGGAGTGGTCGGAGCCGCCTCCGGCGGCCGGCCGTTCCGGCGGGGTCGACTCGTCCGTCGGGGCCGTCGCGGGCGGCGGCTTGGCCAGGATCGGATCGCCGGTGTCGTTGATGCGCTCGACGAACGGTCGCAGCGGGGTGTAGCGAACCACCGACACCGACGACGGGGCGACCACGATGCGTTGGAAGGCGTCCAGATGCAGGCCCAGGGCGTCGGCCAGGATCGCCTTGATGACGTCGCCGTGCGAGCAGACCAGCACGGTCTGATCGGCGACGGCGGCGCGTTCGATGCTGCGGATCGCGTCGACCGCCCGGGCCGACATCTCGGCCAGACCCTCTCCGCCCGGAAACACCGCCGCCGAGGGATGGGCCTGCACGACCCGCCACAGCGGCTCGTGCAGCAGGTCCTTCAGTTCCCGCCCGGACCAGCTGCCGTAGTCCACCTCGAGCAACCGGTCGTCGGTCTCCACACTTACGCCCAGCTCGTCGGCGAGCGGGGCCAGCGTCTGCCGGCACCGTTCCAGGGGCGAGGAGATCACCCGGTCGATGGTGATGTCGCGCAGTCGCCCGGCCAGGTTGGCCGCCTGCCGGTGGCCTTGCTCGTCCAGCTCCACCCCCGGGGTGCGGCCGGCGAGGGTGCCCGCGGCGTTGGAAGTGGAGCGGCCGTGCCGGACGAGCAGCACCGTGAGCACCGGCGGCCGCTCGTCCTGCTTGCTCGGCCCGTCCTGCTTGCCCGTCGGCTCGTCCTGCTTGCCCGGCTCGTCGTTCTTGGCCGTGGGCCCGCCCGGTTCGCCCGCCGTCCCGGGTGGCCGGTCGGTCGTCGGGTCCGCGCTCACGTGCGGACCCCGGTGGCGGTCAGAAAGCCGGTGGTGAGCATGACGATGAGCACCGCGGCCAAGGCGAACCGGTACCAGACGAACACCCGGATGCTGTGCTTGCCGACGAATCTCAGCATCCAGGCCACGGTGAAGTAGGCGACGACGAAGCTGACGGCGGTGCCGACCAGGGTCAGCCCGATGCCCACTCCCCCGGTCTTCACCGCGGCCGGGATCTCCAGCACCGCGGCGCCGGCCAGCGCCGGGATGCCGAGCAGGAAGCCGAACCGGGCTGCGGTGACCCGGTCGATGCCCAGCAGCAGGCCGGCCGAGATGGTGGCGCCGGAGCGGGAGACCCCGGGGATCAGGGCCAGCGCCTGGGTGCCGCCGATGATCAGTGCGTCCTTGAGACCGATGTCCTTCTCGTGCCGGTTCTGTTTCGCCAGCGCCTCCGCGACCAGCATGACGAAACCCCATGCGATCAGGGCGATCGCGACCACCCAGAGCGAGCGCAGCGGGCCCTCGATCAGGTTCTTGGCGGCCAGCCCGACGATGGCGATGGGCAACGAGCCGATGATCACCAGCCAGGCTTCGCGGTAGCTGGGGTCCGTGCGGTTCGCGGCATTGAACAGCCCGCGGAACCAGGCCAGGAGCAGCCGGGCGATGTCCTTGCGCAGGTACAGCACCAGGGCCGCGATCGCGCCGACCTGGATGACCGCGATGAACGCGGTGATGGACGGGTCGTCGATCTGCAGGCCCATCAGGCCGGCGACGATGGTCTGGTGCCCGGTGGAGGACACCGGCAGGAACTCGGTGAGGCCCTCGACGATGCCGAGGATGACCGCCTGGATCAGGGTCATCCGTCGACTCCGGCCCGCCGCGCGGCCGCCGCCACCGTGCTCAGCGTGGCGATCTTGCTGTCCAGGTCCCGGTCGAAGCAGCCGATGGCGACGGACGTGACGTGCGCGTCGACGAGCCGGTCGAGCCGTTCCGCGATCCGGTGTTCGTCGCCGAACAGGCCCGTCCGGTCCAGGAACTCATGCGGCACGGCGGCCGCGGCACCGGTGTAGTCCCGGGCCAGGAATCGCCGCTGCACCTCGTCGGCCTGCTCGCCGAACCCCATCGCCGTCGCCGTGCGGTGGTAGAAGTTCGTCTTCGGCGACCCCATCCCACCGATGTAGAGCGCGGCGTGACCACGGGCCCGGTCGGCCGCCCGGGCGGGGTCGGGGTGCACCGAGGTCGGGACGGTCACGCAGATGTCGATGTCCGCCGGGTCCCGGCCGGCGGCGCGCGCCGCATCCGCGATCCGGGTGATCGACCCACCCGCGGTCTCCGGATCGAAGAAGATGCCCAGCCACCCGTCGGCGATCCGGCCGGTCAGATCCAGGTTCTTCGGCCCGATGGCGGCCAGGTAGATCGGAATCTGCGGGCGCACCGGCTGCAACGACAGCACGAGCGACTTGCCCTCACCGCCGGGCAACGGGAGCGTGAAGTGCTCACCCCCGGCAGTGACCCGCCGCCGGGCGATGGCCTGGCGGACGATCTGGACGTATTCCTCGGTGCGGCCGATCGGGTCGGAGAACTTCACCCCGTGCCAGCCTTCGGACACCTGCGGCCCGGACACGCCCAGGCCGAGGTTGAACCGACCCTGGGAGACGGCGTCCAGGGTGGCCGCCGTCATCGCCGTCATGGCCGGGCTGCGTCCGGGAATCTGCAGGACCGCGGATCCGACGTCGATGCGGTGGGTGCGGGCCGCGACCGCGGCCAGCACGGTGACCGCATCCGATCCGTACGCCTCAGCCGCCCAGACGCAGTCGAAACCCAACGATTCGGCGGCCACGGCCAACGCCAGGTTGTCGGCGATCTCCTCCGCGGTGGTCGCGTAGCCCAGATTCAGGCCGATGCGCAGTCTGCGTGCCACTGATGCCGGTGCCCCTCGGATCGACGAACGACGGCCGGTCACCGGCCACGCTCGAATGTTGATTCTGCTGTCGCGCCGGGGTGCGGCGCCGCAGGGCCACGGTACCGGCCGTGCACCCGCGCCTCGGGCAACCGGCCGGTGTCGATAGGTTGACGGTCATGGACTTGCGCTACCTCGGGCGCAGCGGCCTGCAGGTCTCCCGGCTCGCGCTGGGCACCATGACCTGGGGCCGGGACACCGACACGGATGCGGCCGCCGCCGCGCTCGAGGCGTTCGTGGAGGCCGGCGGCACGCTCGTCGACACCGCCAACGTCTACGGCGACGGAGCGGCCGAGACGATCGTCGGCACGCTGGTGCCGTCCGTCGTGGCCCGGTCCGCGGTGCTGCTGGCCACCACCACGGTAGGCGCCGGCGGCGGCCGGGGACCGCTGCTCGCCGCGTTGGACGGCTCGCTCGCCCGGCTGGGTACCGATCACGTCGACCTCTGGCAGGTGCACGGCTTCGATTCGGGCGTGCCGTTCGAGGAGACCTGCTCGGCGTTGTCGCTGGCCGTGTCGTCCGGACGGTGCCGGTACGTCGGGGTGTCCGGGATGACCGGCTGGCAGGCCGCGACGCTGGCCGCCTGGATGCGGGCCGTCGGACCGGCGCCCCTGGTCTGTGCGCAGGCCGAATACTCGCTGCTGGACCGCTCCGGGGAAAGCATGCTGCACCCGGCGCTGGACGTACACGGGCTGGGCTTCCTGGCCTGGGCACCGCTCGGGCGTGGAGTGCTCACCGGCAAGTACCGGCATGGCACCCCGGCCGACTCGCGCGGGGCCTCCCCCCACTTCGCCCGCTACGTCGGCCGGCACCGCACCGACCAGGCGGCGCGGGTCGTCGAGGCGGTGGTGACGGCGGCCGACGGCCTGGGCACCTCGCCGCTGGCCGTCGCCTGCGCCTGGGTGCTCGGGCGCCCGGCCGTGACCTCCGTGGTCATCGGTGCCCGCGATCGCACCCAACTGCTCGCCTCCATCGGCGCGGAGTCGATGGAGCTCCCGGCCGAGATCCGCAGCGCGCTGGACGACGTGAGCGCGGGCGCGTAGGCGCCTCGCGGGCGCGGCGTGACGGTGCGGGTGCGGCTCGGCTCGGGCAGCACTTACTGCGGATGTCCGGCCGGGCTGGGGCCGGTGATTGTTCCGCAGCCGGGCATTCCCGCGGGCTGCCGGTTCGTGGGACGGGGCTGCGGATGTTCGGCCGGGCTGGGGCCCGTGGATGTTCCGCGGTCGGGCTCGCCTGCGGGTGGGCGGGCCTGCTGACGCGGAGGTGCGGATGTTCGGCCGGGCTGGGGCCCGTGGATGTTCCGCGGTCGGTTTCGCCTGCGGGTGGCTGGTTCGTGGAGGCGGGGCTGCGGATGTGCGGCCGGTGGATGTTCCGCGGTCGGGCTCGCCTGCGGGTGGGCGGGCCTGCTGACGCGGAGGTGCGGATGTTCGGCCGGGCTGGGGCCGGTGGATGTTCCGCAGTCAGGATCTCCCGCGGGGCTGCCGGTTCGTGGGGACGGGGCTGCGGATGTTCGGCCGGGTTGGGGCCGGTGGATGTTCCGCGGTCGCGTAGTCGCAGTGTTCAAGGGCGGCAGCGGTCAGGCGGCAACACTCGGCGAGGGCAGCGGACATTCCGCACCGCATCTCCGCGGCGCGCCCGACCAGCCGCGCTGGCGGAGCGCCAACCCCACCTGCGCGGCAGCGGCGCATGGTTCGCCGACGACGTCGCGCCACCCGAAGCGCAGTGTTGCCCGTCCGCTCACGATGGCGTCGTTGTCGCGGCGCATGTCCCGGAAGGCCTCCTCAACCGGATGCGCTTCTCGACCATCGAGCTCGACGATGAGACCCCATCGCCGGTACTCGACGTCGCGGAACCTTCGCCGTCCGCGCTCGTCGACGTCGACCAGGTTCCGCGCGCCGGTCGGCAGCCGGTGTGGCGCCTCGACCCGGCGCCGGTAGTGCGCCTCCAGCGGCGAGGCCACGCCCGACCGAGCGTCGGCCAGCACGTCGTAGATCAGCGATCGCTTGGGTTGCACGCTGCGGGCGGCCAGCGCTCCTTCGAGACGGCCCGCGGTGGTCTTTCCCCGCTGGACCGCGCGAAGGACGAGCGCAACGACCTCGTCCTCGGCGAGACGATTGCACTCGTCGAGCACCGACTCCTCTACCCGGATGCGGGGCGGCGCTGCCGCGGGGTGAATCGGCGGCTCCGGGCGGTTCAGGGCACGGCGGCGGTGCATGCGGACGTTGGCCGGCGGACTGACGCGGCGAGCCTCGGGGATGGAGATGTGCAGTGTTTCGGGCGCGCGATCGAGCACGCCGAACAGCCACAACGCGGTCGAGCAGCACGCAGCCGACCCTGGCCCGGCGTGCAGAAGCGCCGCCCACACCTGCTGGGACGCGTCGATCGGTCCGGTGAACGTGGCGTAGACGCCGGGGTGCACCCGTTGCCACCGTTCGTTGTCGACGTTCGCCGCGGCCTGAGCTCGGGTCAACCCGAGCTCGATCAGCTGCTGGCGACTGACGAGCCCGCCTTGCTCGTCGGCGACGGCACGCCAGGTCGGTTCGGAGGCAATCTTCCTGATCCGCATGACGACGATGGTGACGCCATCTCGCGGGAACTCTCCGAGTTGTCCACATTCGCGCGGCTTGACCGGTGCCCGGTCGCCAGGTGAAGCAATTGTCCACATTCTTGGCTCCAGCGACGGCGGCTCAATCCCGGGCCGCCGGGACCGGCATCCGGTGCGCGTCCGGGAGTGGGATCACCATCGCCGCGGATGTTCGGCCGGGCTGGGGCCGGTGGATGTTCCGCAGCCGAGCTCGCCTTCGGGTGACTGGTTCGGGGAGGCGGAGCTGCGGATGTTCGGCCGGGCTGGGGCCGGCAACTGTTCCGCGGTCGGCCGCGCCTGCGGGTGGACGGGCCTGCTGACGCGGGGCTGCGGATGTTCGGCCGGGCTGGAGCCGGTGGATGTTCCGCAGCCGGGCTCGCCGGCGGGGCGGACGGGCCTGCGGACGCGGCGCCGCGGATGTTCGGCCGGGCTGGAGCCGGTGGATGTTCCGCAGCATGGCCCGCCGGCGGTGCACTGCAGGCGGTGCCGGCGGAACCGAATCCGGCCCGCAGGAGGCGCATGGCGTCGCCGGGTGCCCACCGGCGGGTAGCCTGCCGGGCGTGCCCGACGTGTTTGCCGAGTTCTGCGCCGCCGGCCTGTGGCCGGGGGTCGGGCCGGGCCTGATCAAACAGTTCGACGCGGCCGGAATCCGCTCCCCCGCCGACGTGACCACGCCCAACCTGGCCGCGCTGCCCCGGATGACCGACCGTCGCGCCAGCCGGCTGCTGACCGGATTCATCGGCGCCGGGCAGCTCTACGACATCGCTGAACTCCTGGTGCCGGTGGAGATCCCGGCGCGCTGGGCGAACCGGCTGGCCGAGGCGCTGGGTGGGGACGCCCCGTCGGTCCTGCGGGAGGACCCGTGGCGGCTGCTCGCCGTCCTGCCCGACGCGACCGTCGCGCAGGCCGACCGGCTGGCCCGCGAGCTGCATCCGGAAGTCCGGCGGGACGACCCACGACGGGGCCGCGCCCTGGTGCAGTGGACGCTGGCCCGGCATGCCCGGGACGGCCACACCACGTCCCCCGCCTCCCTGGTCGCGCAGGGAATCCGGCCGTTCGGCGTCGACCCCGACCCGGCGATCGGCGCTGCCCTGCTGTCCGACGACGTGCTGTCGGTGCCCGCCCCGGACGGCGGCACGCAGGAACGGTGGCTTGCCCGCAAGCAGCTCGCCGACGCCGAGACGACCATCGCCGACGGGCTCGCCCGGCTGACCCGCACCGCGCAGACCCTGGCCGGTGAGCGGGCGATCAAACGGGCCGTCACCGACCTCGACGATGTGCAGTCCGGCGCCGTCACGCTCGCCGCCAAGCACGGGGTCAGCCTGCTCACCGGGGGTCCCGGCACGGGCAAGAGTCGCACCGTCGAAGCCATCGTCAAGCTGTGTTCCGAGGTGGGCGCGTCGATCGCGCTCGCCGCGCCCACCGGGCGAGCAGCCAAGCGGTTGGAGGAGCTGGCCGGTAGTGCCGCCTCGACGGTGCATCGGCTGCTCGAGGCGCGACCACCGGAGCAGGGGTCGACGCGCTACCTGTTCGACCGGGACGCCGACAACCCGATCGAGGCCAAGGTGATCGTGGTCGACGAAACGTCCATGCTGGACGTCGAACTCGGCGCCGCGCTGATCGCCGCGATCGCGGACGGGGTGCACCTGGTGATCGTCGGCGACCCGGCGCAACTGCCCTCGATCGGGCCGGGGCGGGTGCTGGGCGATCTGATCGACAGCGGGGCCATCCCCGTCACCGAGCTCACCCGGCTGTACCGGCAGGAGGAGGGCGGCACCATCGCCCGGCTGGCCACCGCGGTGCGGGCCGGTGAGCTGCCCGCCGTCGCCGATCCGACGCACGAGGTCGTCGTCGTCGGAGCCCGGGGCAGCGAGGAAGCCGCGCACCGGGTGGTGCAGGTCGTCACCGATTCGATCCCGCGGGTGTTCGCCTGCGAGGCCGATCAGATCCAGGTCGTCACGCCGGTGCATCGCGGGCCGGCCGGCACCCAGGCACTCAACCGGGCGCTCAAGGCCAAGCTGAATCCCGGGAATGGGACGGTCCGCGGGTTCGACGCCGGCGATCGGGTGGTGGCCACCGCCAACCACCTGGACGCCGAACCGACCGGGTACGCGAACGGCGAGGTCGGCACGGTGCTGACCTGCGGCGACAACACCCTGCGGGTGGCCTTCACCGGCGGCGAGGCGGAGATCAGCGGCAAGGCGTTGGGCGATCTGCTGCACGGGTGGGCCATCACCGTGCACCGCGCGCAGGGTTCGGAATGGGACGCGGTCGTCGCGGTGTTCCCGCCCGAGGCCGGCAGCATGCTCTCCCGTCCGCTGGTCTACACGGCCCTGACCCGGGCCCGCCGGCACCTGTCGATCGTTCATGCCGCCGGACCTGCGGTCGCCCGCGGCGTGCGGGAGGTGGGCTCGCTCCCCCGCCGGACCCGGCTGGCCGGGTTGCTGCGGGACGAGCTGGCCCCCACCCCCGTGCCGGCTCAGCTCCCGCTGACGAATTCGGCATGATGGTCGGATGTTCGGTTCCAGCGATGCCGGCGCGGAGGCGGCGGTCGGCGACGGCGAGACCGCCGGGGCGCCGACCCCCGCCGTCCGGCCGAGGTGGGCGCCCAGTGACGAGTTCGAGTACCAGCCGCTGCGCATCGATCCCCGCGTGTCCAGGTCGGCGGCCGCGTCGATGCTGGCCATCCGGGCCGAGTTCGCCGGGTGGGAATTGGCCCGGGTCCTCCGATTCCCGGACGGCACCCGCCGGGTCTGGTTGCGGCGCAAGCGCTCCCCCGCGCTGCTGCCCGACCTGATCCCCTAACGCAGCCCGGTGACCTCGGACGCCGCCTGGCGCTCGACCCGGTCGGCGGTGCTCCGGGATGCGGCCGGCGTGTCGATCGCGACCGGCGCGTACGCCATCTCCTTCGGCGCGATCGCGCTGGCCGGCGGGTTCGACCTGTGGCAGACGATGGCCCTGTCGTTGCTGATGTTCACGGGTGGCAGCCAGTTCGGGCTGGTCGGTGTGGTCGCCGCGGGCGGTGCCCCGCTGGCCGGCGCGGCGACCGCCATCATGCTCGGCGCCCGCAACGCCCTGTATGGGCTCCGGCTGACCGAGCTCCTGCAGCTGCGCGGCTGGCGCCGGTTGGCGGCCGCTCAGCTGATCATCGACGAGTCCACCGCGATGTCGATCGGGCGCGACTCGCATCGGGCTGCCCGGCTGGGCTTCTACGCCACCGGTCTGGGCGTCTTCGCGTTCTGGAACCTCGGCACGTTGATCGGTGTCGTCGGGGCGGCCTGGCTGGCCGACCCGCGGGCACTCGGCCTGGACGCGGCGGCGCCGGCGGCGTTCCTCGCGCTGCTCGCGCCCCGGCTTCGCGGTCGGGAGGCGTGGGCGATCGCGCTCGTCGCGGCGGTCGTTGCGGTGGTGACGGTGCCGTTCGTGCCGATCGGCTTCCCGGTGCTGATCGCCGCGCTGGTCGGGTTCGCCGCCGGGTTCCTCCCCGGACGCCCGGGCCCGCAGGCGTCCGGGGTCGACGAGGTCGTGGCCGAGATCGACCCGCCGGACGAGGACGACCGATGACGATCTGGATCGGCGTGCTCGTCGGCTGCCTGGGCTGTTACCTGCTCAAGCTGGCCGGCGTGTCCGTGCCCGAGTCGGTGCTGCAGCGGCCCCGGGTCCACCGGATCTCCGCACTGCTGCCGATCGTGCTGCTGTCCGCGCTGGTGGCGGTGCAGACGTTCTCCACCGGGTCCGCGCTGGTCCTCGACGCCCGCGCGGCCGGGTTGGCCGTCGCCGGAATCGCGGTCTGGCGGCGGGCGCCGTTCCTGGTCGTCGTCGGGCTGGCGGCGCTGACCACGGCCCTGGTCCGGCTCGCGTTCCCCGGCACCTGACCCCACCCGTTTCCGCGCGGATCATCTCGGTCTGCGCGGCTGAACTCGCCCCGAATGTGACGGCAGGGACGCGAGTCGATCAGTTCATCCGCGCGGCTGTCCACCGACCCGGCGGGGTACGGATTCACCCTTCAGCAGGTGCGGATCAGCCGATCCAGCACCCGCACGCCGAACTGCAGCGCGTCGACGGGAATTCGCTCGTCGACGCCATGGAACAGTGCGCTGAAGTCCAGATCGGCGGGCAGCCGCATCGGTGAGAAGCCGTACCCGGCGATGCCCAGCTTGTCGAACGCCTTGTTGTCCGTACCGCCGGACAGCATGTACGGGACGGCGACCCCCTGCGGGTCCTCGGCGGTCACTGCCGCCACCATCGCATCGACGAGCCGGCCTTCGAACGGGTATTCCAACGGCGGTTGCCACACCCAGTCGATCTCGATGCCGTCGCCGACGATCCGCGCCACCTCCTCCCGGAAGTGCTCCTGCTGACCGGGCAGCACCCGGCAATCGACCGTCGCCTCCGCCGTCGACGGGATCACGTTGGCCTTGTAGCCCGCCCGCAGCATCGTCGGGTTCGCGGTATTGCGCAGGGTCGCGTTGACGATGCGGGCGACGGGACCGATCTTGCCGACGGCGCCCTCCAGATCGTCCTCGGGGAATTCCAAACCGGTCAGCTCGTGCACCCGAGCCAGCAACGCGTCGACGGTCGCGGTGTGCACGATGGGGAACACATGCGTGCCCAGGCGGGTGACCGCGGCCGCGACCCGGCTGACCGCGTTGTCGTGGTTGACCATCGAACCGTGCCCGGCGGTGCCGGTCGCCTTGAGAGTCGCCCAGGCCACCCCCTTCTCGGCGGCGGCGACTAAGTAGGCGCGGCGCTCGTCGTCCAGTGGGATGGAGAAGCCGCCGACCTCGCTGATCGCCTCGGTGACGCCGGCGAACAGCTCCGGGTAGTTCTCGACCAGCCAGTGCGCGCCGAACGCCCCGCCGGCCTCCTCGTCCGACATGAACGAGAACACCAGATCCCGCGGCGGGGTCACGCCGTGCGCCCGGTACTGCCGAGCCAGGGCGACGGTCATCGCCACCATGCCCTTCATGTCCACCGCGCCGCGACCCCAGACGTAACCGTCCTGCACCGCGCCGGAAAACGGATCTACCGTCCACTCGGCCGCGTCGGCCGGCACGACGTCCACGTGACCGTGCAGCAGGAGCGCCGGCCGCGAGGGATCGGCCCCGGCCAAGCGGCAGATGACGTTCCCCCGCCCCGGGGTGGCCTCCAGGTAGGTCGTCTCGAAGCCGACCTCGTCCAGCTTGGCCTGCAGGTAACGGGCGGCCCGGGCTTCTCCGTCGCCGATCGTCGCCGGATCGCCGGTGTTCACCGACTCGATCTGGATCAGCTCACTGCACAGCTGGACGACCTCGTCCTGCGCGGCTGCCACGGCGTTGGCGGCTCGCATGGAGCCCGGCGGATCGGTGGAGGTCATGTCGTCATCCAAGCACCCGGGTATCGAGTAAGCTTGACCGTCGCAGCATCCCGCATGGATGTTGCGAACCCGGTCCGGGTGGCGGAATGGCAGACGCGCTAGCTTGAGGTGCTAGTGCCCGCAAGGGCGTGGGGGTTCAAGTCCCCCCTCGGACACCCCTCTGACCTGCGGAAACGTAAGGCAGATGCCCATCAAATCGCAGAACGTGCCCATCAGCCCTAGCATCGATGGGCATGGCGACGATCGAGGACTACCGCACCCGCCGAGGAGAGCCGCGGCTGCGGGTGCGATGGCAGCAACGAACGACCGACGGAATAGTCCGCCAATCAATGACTTTCGCCGAGCGGGTCGATGCCGAACGGTTCATGCGAATGCTGGACGCCTTCGGTGGCGACGGCGAGAAGGCCTCGGCTGCGGTCGGCGGGGCCAACATGGCCATCAAGACAGTGCGGGAGGTCATGCTCGCCTACATCGAGGCCAACCATCGTGCCGCCCCTGCGCAGCTGCGCAAGTACCGCAACCAGGTCCGGGATCACTTCGACGATACGTTGGGCCATACACCGATCGACCGAGTCGATGCCGATGCGATTCAGGGCTGGGTCGGACGTATGCGCGCCAAGCAGGTGGGTCACGCCAACTCGCAGCCCCGGAAGACGCACGTGCATCCCGTCCGCGCCGGGAGATCCCGCGTCGTTGATCAGGACCGCTTGCTGTCGCCCAAGACCATCCGGAACATCCATGGTCTGCTGTCCGCCTCAATGGAGTGGGCTGTGCAACGTAGCCTGCGGGCGGACAACCCCTGCAAGGGGGTGTCGTTGCCGCGGGTGGAAGAGGTGGGCGATGAGATGTGCCTGCTCACCCACGAAGAGTTCGACCTGCTGCATGATGCGATGTCGCCGCGGTACCAGTTGCTGCTGCGCACCATGGTCGGGACCGGACTTCGTTGGGGGGAGATCACTGCCCTGCAGGTGATGGACGTGCAGCAGTCGTCTGAGGTGGTCGCGCTACGCGTCAATAAGGCTTGGAAGAGGGACGGCGAGCAACAGCACTACGTCGGCTCGACGAAGACCAGCCGCAGCCGGCGGACGGTGTCGGTCGGCGAAACGCTCGGCCGCGACCTGCTCGCCCTCGCCGAAGGCAGGACGCCCGACGAACTGTTGTTCGTCAACGCCCGCGGGAGCCAGATCCGGCACAACACATTCTGGGAGACCAACTGGATCGCTGCAGTTCGGGCCGCGCAGAACCCAGCCGACCCCGGCCCGGTCCAGGCGAAGGCCGCCAGTGGAAAGCCGGCGAGACGGCGGGTTGCCGGTAAGCTGGTCGCTGGCAAGAAGGATGGAGCCGCGACGGTCGAGAAGTTGATCAAGACCCCGCGAATCCACGACCTGAGGCACACCCACGCCTCATGGATGATCGCTGCCGGGATCGACCTCATGGTGCTGCAACGCAGGCTCGGTCACGAGTCCGTGACCACTACCATCGACCGGTACAGCCATCTGATGCCCAGCCAGCACATCGAAGCCGCGCGGGTCGCCGAGCTGGCCGCGCAGCCGTCGAACCGGCGAACGTAGCAGGGGTCAGACGGCGGTCCGTTCGGGGATGAAGCCCGGCAGCACTTTCCGAGCTGCCCGGCGCGCAGCCTGCTCCGGACGCCCCGCCGCCTTCGCCGTCCGATAGACCGCGGCCGCCTCGGCCCGTCTCCCATCGGTGCCTGCCTCCGCGTCGTCGATCGGTTCCGGGTCGGCACGGGCGATCGAAATGGGGGTGATCGCGGCGAGATCCATCAGGGCGACCACGTCTGCGCGCCGGAACTTGATCTGATCCCGGCCGAAACGCAGGTGCGGAACCTTCCGCCTTCTGGCTTGCTCTCGCACCCACCATTCCGACGCCCCGATGAGCTGCGCAACCTCCTCCGGCCCGAGGGTCGCCAAGTCCCGCATCGGACTGTCGTCTGCCCGTGCACTCATCGCGAGCCGCTCGCCCCGTTGACGTCCATGGCAGTCTCATGCGCGGCAGCGGCCGGCCGGGCACGACGGCTATCCCACGGGGCAATCCCCGAGCTGACGGCATTGGGTCGGCCGGCCACCTCGCTGGCAGGATCGAGTGATGCCCTGTCCCTCGGTCCCAGCAAACGCGCCGCCGGTGATGTTGTCTGGGGCCACGTCCAGCGCTGAAGAGCTGTCACGGTTGGCCGATGGATTCCGCCGTGCCGCGCTGGCTGGCTCCACGATGACCGCTTACCGATCGGACTGGACCGACTTCCAACGTTGGTGCACATCGCACGGCGTCGACCCACTGCCTGCGGAGCCCGACGCCGTCGGCGCCTACCTGGCGAACCTGGCCGAGAAGGGGCGTGCTCCTTCCACGATCGGGCGCCGCCTGGCCGCGATTAACAAGGTCCATCAGTGGTCGGGTCACCCGCCGCCCGGGCAGCATCCCGCGGTCACCCTGACCCTTGACGGCATTCGGCGCAGCGTCGACCGACCGACCCGACGGATGGCGCCGCTGCTGCTCACCGACCTACGGATGATCCTGGACGGCATCGACACCGACAGCAGCCCGCGCGGCGCGATCGGCCGGCGGGACCGGCTGCTGCTGCTCGCCGGGTGGGCGCTGGCCTGTCGGCGTTCCGAACTGGTCGCCCTCCGAGTCGGCGACATCACCGTGGGCGCCGACGGGCTCACCGTTCGGATCCGCCGGTCTAAGACCGACCAGGTCGGCGCCGGACATGTGAAGGCGTTGCCGGTCGGGAGCCTCGTCCTGACCTGCCCGCTCTGCGCGTACACCGACTGGCGTCGGTTGATCGACGACGCCGACCGCCGAGGGAGGGTAGGCCTTCTCGCCGCCCTGGAACGACCGGCCGCCCGGACCAGTCACGACCACGACGTACCCGTCGGCGACGACCTGGACCCGGATCGGCCGCTGTTGCGCGGCATCCGGGCCGGCGGACACCTGACCGGCCCGATCACCGGGCACGCGGTCAACCTGGTCGTCAAGCGACGACTCCCCCAGGCCCTGGACGCCGCACGGTTCGGCGCGCACTCGTTGCGGGCCGGGTTCGTCACCGAGGCGGCCAGGCGAGGCGCGGACAACCGGTCGATCCGGCGGCAGACCGCGCAGAGCAGCGACCGGGTCGTCGAGGCCTACATTCGCGAACACGCCCCGTTGATCGGCAACGCGGTCGCCGACGTCGGCCTATGACCGGTCGGTCGCCCGACCTGGACCAGGGATGGGCGTTGTACCGGGACTGGTGCCTAGCGACTGGCCGGGAGCCTCTGCCGACCGACCCAGACCTGTTGGCCGCGTTCGACGCCCGTTTCCCCGCTGCCCCGGCCACCGTGCTGCGGCGTCGCCGGGAGGTGCTGCGCGCACACCGCGCGGCCGGGCATCCGCCCCCGCCGTCGAGGAGTGAGCCGGCGGCCGACCCCGGCGCGACGTCGGTGCTCGGCTCGATCCAGGTCCGGGGCTGGCCCGATGGTGTGAGCGGTCGACGCGACGCGTTCCTGATCGTGATGCGGGCGCACCTGACCCGCCCGGAGCTGGCCCGGGCCGACGCGGTGGCAGTGTTGGCCGTCTTGGCGGACACCACGCTGGGCACCGAGCCTGGCGGCTGCTTGCGCTGTGGTCTCACTCGATGGCTGCGGGTGCTGGCCGTCGCCTCTGTCGGCGGGTGGCGATCCGTGCAGCGTCGGATGGCCGGCCAGTTTCCCGCGGCGGCCGCCGACGAATCGGAGCACGACTGCCAGCGGCCGCTTCGACCGGGTTGGCGGCTGATGCCGCTACTGCCGGCGGTCGACCGGCACGGCAACGTGGATGTGACGGGCCCGATCAGTGGACGCGCCATCACCGCTGCCACCTCCCGGCGGCGGCAGAGTCACACGAACGCTTCGACCGGGACCCGGTTGATTGAGCCACCCCTATCACCGGTGGTGCATGGGCCAAAGCAGGTTGTATGGGACCGGGCCGACACCTTGCGAGACCTGCACTGGTTGGACCGCCGGCTGGACCACCTGGAAGTTCTGGTCGCCGATTTGGACGCAGCCGTCACCGCAGCGAACCGGGTGGCTGCCGGCCCGACCGGTCAGGTTGACGGCACCGGCTGATCGGCGATCTTCTCCAGCAGCGGCCAGTACTCGTCGCGGATGCTGACCAGGCGGTCAGCGATCTGGGCGACCGGGCCGATCAGCAACGCCTGCTTGTCCTCACCGATCTGCTCGATCCGCGCCAGCACGCCCCGCCACCAATGCAGCTCCGACTGCTGACCCGACGGCTGGGGTAGGGCCCGGAAGTACAGGGCGCCCAGTTCCGCGACGGTCGCCGCCCCCTGCAGCGCGGATCGATCCGAATCGCACTCGGGCATCGAATGACAGTCCGAGAGCAGGCTATCCGCTCCCGCCGCCCAGCTGATCGTTCGGACCGCGGCCAGGTTCGTCAGCGCGTAATCCATGGCCCAGTCCGGGTTGCCCTGCGCGACCTCCTGGTCCAGCAGGAACTCCGACAGGTCGACGCTGTCCAGGGCTTCGTCGGGGTCGCCGGCCAACCAGTCGGCGACCCGGGC
>NZ_JBGAKE010000020.1:0-95607 GCF_044224575.1 Nakamurella sp. | reverse complement strand
AGGTCCTCGAACCGGCCGCTGATCACGGTCAGCTCGTAGAGCCAGATCGCGGCCAGCACGATCCACATGATCGGGAACAACCCGTACAGGATGCCCTGCGAGGCGCCCAGCAGGGTCAGGTCGACCGGCATCCCGAACGCCACGATCGCCACCAGGACCGATGCGGCGAGGCCGGCGAGGGCGGCGATGTGAGCCTTCGTCTTCAAGATCCCAAGGAAGATGAAGACCACGGCCAACGGGATGATCGAGACCATCGCCGTCAAGAACAGACTGTCGCCGACGGCGGTGACGTCGGGTGTGTACGGGGTCGCCATTGATCCTCCAGGGAAATGATGTGGTCAGTGCGTCTCGGGTGTGGTCTGACCAAAGAATGTATGGACCATATGGCATGGCTGCTAGGCTGTCCAGAGCGTTGGTCGAAAAAGTTGGCTGCAGATCCGGCAGCCGGCTGCCCGGCCGATGACCGAGCAAAGGAGAGCCAATGGCGGCACCGGCTGACTGGGCCCCTGTTCAACGGGTGCCGACCTACGAGCTGGTGCTCCGGCGCATCGAGGAACAGCTGATCAACCGCACCCTGCGGCCGGGGGACCGGTTGCCGCCGGAGCGCGAGCTCGCCACCGTGCTGGGCGCATCCCGGCCGGCGGTGCGGGAGGCGTTGCGCGTCCTGCAGGCGCAGGGCGTGGTCAAGTCGGCGGTCGGGACCGGTGCCGATTCCGGCACCATCGTCACGGCCGCACCGTCCGGCGCTTTGACCAGGCTGCTCCGGGTGCACCTGGCGGTGGCGTCATTCCCGCTGTCGGACGTCGTAGAGGCCCGGGTGATGTTCGAACGCTTCAGCGCGCTCGGGGCGGCGAAGGCCATCACCCCGGAATTCCTGGCTCGCATCGAGGCTCCGTTGCTGGCCATGGACGACCCCGGCATCGACCGCGCCCGCTTCAACGAACTCGACACCGAATTCCACGTGGCGATCGCCGAAGCGGGCGGCAACCAGTTCGTCGCCGATCTGACGGTGGCCGTGCGGGAGTCGATTCGGAGCGACATCCTCGGCACACTCGAACATTCCGGGGACTGGCCGGAAGTCCGGGACGGGCTGCGGGCCGATCACCACGCGATCTACCGCGCCTTGGCCGACGCCGACGGGCCGCGGGCGGCCGACGAGTTGGAAAAGCACATCGAGGGCTTCTACGCACGGATGCGGGTGGGCGAGCAGGACTGACGGCGGTGACCGGCTGCGCGGGTCGGCGCCGGCGGTGACCGGCTGCGGAATATCAGCGGCTCTGAGCCCGGCCGAAGTTCCGCAGCTGATCCGTGCTCCGGTCACAGGACCTTGCCCGGGTTGAACAGGTCAAGCGGGTCGAGCGCGCCCTTGATCGCCCGCTGCAAGGTGAGCGAGGCCGGGTCCAGTTCCGCGACCAGGCCGCGCCGCTTGAGCAGGCCGACGCCGTGCTCGGCGGTCACCGTCCCGCCCAACTCGATGGCGGAATCGATCATCTCCTCGAACGCCTGCTGGCTGCGCCGCCGGGCGTCATCGTCGCCGGGCTCGGTGAGCATCAACGGGTGCAGGTTGCCATCCCCGGCGTGCGCGATCGTCGCGATTCGGACCCGATGCCCCGCAGCAATGCGCTCGATCGCGGCCAGCATGGTCGGCAGCGCCGATCGGGGCACGCAGATGTCCTCGGTGAGGACAGGGCCCAGGCGCTCCAGGGCCGGATAGGCGAGCCGGCGGGCATCGAACAGTGCCTCGGCCTCGATGTCGTCGGTGGACTGGGCGGCCCAGAGCGCGCCGGCCCGCTCGAAGGCCTCGGCCATCGCGGTCGCCTCGAGATGCCCGGCCTCGCCGGGAGTGTCGATCCGGGCGAGCAGCAGCACGGCGGCGTCCGCCTCGATGCCCAGGTTCTTCCACTCGTTGACGGCGGCCAAGCAGGTCCGGTCGAGCAGTTCCAGGGCGGACGGGGTCAAACCCAGCCGGGTGACCAGGGCGACCGCCCGTCCGGCGTCGACCAGTTGGCTGAACGCGCCCACGACCGTGCGGGGTACACCCCTGACGGCCGGCCGCAACCGCAGGGTGATCTCGGTGATGACGCCCAGCGTGCCCTCGGAACCGACCATCAGTCCGGCGATGTCGTATCCGGCCACGCCCTTGGTGGTGCGCCGGCCCAGCCACGCCGTGGTGCCGTAGCCGGCCGGTCCGCCGACCACTGCCCGCAGGCCGAGCACGTAGTCGCGGGTGACGCCGTACTTCAGGCAACACAGGCCACCGGCGTTGGTGGCGGTGTTCCCGCCGATCGTCGACCACGGCGCGCTGGCCGGGTCCGGCGGGTACCACAGGCCATGTTCGGCGACGGCGGCCTTCAGGTCGTTGTTGACGACCCCCGGCTCGACCACGCAGGTGAGGTTGTCGACGTCGACCTCGCGGATGGCCGTCATCCTGGACAGATCGAGGATGACGCAGCCGTCCACGGCGTTGGCGCCGCCGGACAGGCCCGTGCCGGCGCCGCGAGGCACGATCGGGGTACCGAGGTCGGCGGCGATCCGGACCACCGCCGCGACTTCCGCCTCGGACCGGGCGCGGACCGCCACGGCAGCCGGGCCGACCGGTGCCCACTCCGCCTCGTCGGACGAGAGCGATTGCAGCACATCGGGATCGGTGACCATCCGGTCCGCCGGCAGCTCCCGGCTCAGCGCCTCCAGTAGCACGCTCACGCCCGCCCTCTCCCCGGTTCCGCGGTGGGTCCGACGACGGGCGATGCGGACGTCGCTGTCATGGCCGCGATGCTACGACGCATGATGGAGAGGTGACGGGACCGCTGCTCATCTACGACGGCGACTGCGCATTCTGTCAGCGCTGCGTCGACCTCGGTGGCCGGTTGCCGGAGCCCGTGCCCACCGAGCCCTTTCAGCTGCTCGACCTCGGCACGTTCGGCCTCACGCCGGCGCAGGCCCGGGCGGCGGCGTGGTGGGTGGGCGCGGACGGGTCGTTGCGGCGCGGACACCGGGCGGTCGCGGCGGTGCTGGCGGCCCAGCCGCGGCGCGGCTGGCGCACGGCCGGGTGGCTCATCGACCACCCGCCGCTGTCCTGGCTCGCCGCCGGCGGGTACATGCTCGTCGCCCGGTTCCGGCACCGGCTGCCCGGTGGGACCGCACAGTGCCGGGTGGACCTTCGAACCGATCGTCGGGCATCAGAACCGGATTTCGACATCCCGCAGCCGGCATCGGCGCGGCCGGGTGAAGATCCGCCGGACGGCGTCGATGCGTGAGGCGGCCAAGCGAGTCAGCCCCCGTCGGCGGCCCGTTCCAGTTCGGCGATGTCGAGCTTGGTCATCTTGAGCATGGCCTGCATCGCCCGGTTGGCGCGTTCCGGGTCGGGGTCGCGCTGCAGCTCCATCAGGCGGGTCGGGACGACCTGCCAGGACAGGCCGAACCGGTCCTTGAGCCAGCCGCACTGATCCGTCACCCCGCCGTCGGACAGCTTCGTCCAGTAATGGTCCACCTCGTCCTGGTCGGCACACATGATCTGGAAGGAGATCGCCTCGGAGAAGGTGAAGTGCGGGCCACCGTTGAGCCCGAGATACCTGGTCCCGTCGAGGGTGAACTCGACGGTGAGCACGCTGCCCTCGGTGCCGGGGGTATCCGGTCCGTAGTGGGTGATGCCGTCGATCGTGGAGTTGGGGAAGACCTCGGTGTACAGGCGGGCGGCCGGCTCCGCCTGGCCGTCGAACCATAGACAAGGGACCTGGGCAGGCATGACGTGAACTCCGTTCTGGGATGGGATGGGATGGCTCAGGCGCCGAAGCGACCGCGGGCGTCGTGCGGGATCAGTGGCTTGTCGGCCCGGGCCTTGATCTGCTGCACGGCCCAGGTGTTGCCGTCCGGGTCGGCGAACCCGAAGAATGTCCCGCCGTCCCGTTCGTCGAACACGCTGATCTCGGCGCACTCGACGCCGCGACCGATCAGCTCGGCCCGGGCCGCGGCGGCGTCGGCCACCACCAGTTGCAGGCCGCGCATCGAGCCGGGCGCCATCTCATTCTGCCCCGGCAGATTGCCCACCACGATCGAGCAGCCGGACCCGCGCGGGGTGAGCTGGGCGACGTGCATGTGCTCGTTCTCGGTGTCGTGGTCGAGATCGAAACCGATCTTGTCCCGGTAGAACTCGATCGCCCGATCGAGGTCGGCGACCGGTAGCAGGACGACTTCCAGGGTCCAGTCCATGACGTTTCCTTCCGTTGTTTGGCGAGAATCAGTGTCGTTGCTCGGCGGGAATCAGAGCCCGGCCGCCAGTTTCTCGAGCCGGTCGTAACCCTCGGTCACGCCGGTCTCCATGCCACTGGCCACCATGCCGTCGCGCGCCTCGAGTGCGGGATACACGCTGTGGATGGTCAGCCGGGTCCGGCCGTCGCCGAGGTCGGTGAAGGTCAGCGATTCGATGGCCACCACGTCCGGGAAGCCCTCGAACTCGAAGGTCTGGATCGCGAAGTCGTTCTCGCGGACCACGTGGAACACGCCGTTGAACTTGTACTCGCCACCCTTGCCGTCCTTGTGGACGTACCGGTACCGGCCGCCGGTGGTGAATTCCCACTGCTCGATGTCCATCTCGTAGCCGTTGGGGCCCAGCCACTGTCGGACCAATTCGGGTTCGGCGTGCGCGCGGAACAGGGCGTCGACGGGGGCGTCGAACTCGCGCACGATGTCGATGAACGGCACGCCCTCGGGGGCGGTGATCCGCACGGAATTGGTCATGACGGTTCCTTCCTCTCAGTGTCGGTCCGCGCGAGGAGCGCGTCCAGGTTGCGGAACTGCTGTTCGTGGATCAGCCGGTACCGGTCGATCCAGGCGGTCAGCGCCTCGAGCTGCGCCGCGTTGAGGTGGACGGGCCGGCGTTGTGCGTCCCGCGTGCGGGTGACCAGGTTGGCCTGCTCGAGCACCTGGATGTGTTTGGAAACGGCCTGTTTCGTGATGGCGAAGGGTTCGGCCAGTTCGTTGACCGTGGCCGGCCCGCGAGAGAGCCGGGCGATCATCCGCCGGCGCACCGGATCGGCCAGGGCCATGAAGGCCCGGTCGAGCCTGTCGTCGGAGGAGGGATCCACGATCACTGATCAACCGATCTCTTTATCAATCACTTGATTGATTAAAGGCTAGAACGACATGGAGGTGCTGTCAACCCCGGCCCGGCGGCCTCCCGCGCGGACCGGGGGCCGCGGGTCCGAACTCCTCATCAGCGAACCGAACTCCCCATCGACCAGGCGTCCGGTTCGCTGGACAGGAGTTGCCTGCGGGGCGTCGGCGTTGCCGCTGGTGCGGCCGGGTCGGCAGCGCGGGTGCGGCCGCGTCGTAGCACCGCCGAGCCGAGCACCGCCGAGCCGAGCACCACCGCACCGGCGTGGCCAACGGCCGCCACGATGGGAATCCGATGTGACTCGGTCGGCCGGAATAGATCACCGGGACCACCTGTTGGACCGGGCAGTAAAGTTGAGTCGAACAGACGCAAGTCCCTTGACACCAGCTTGACAACCCTGGGATCCGCAGGCATCGTCGCCTGGGAGTCCGGACAACAAAAGAAGACGAACGGCGAGGCCCGACCGGGCCCGCCACCAGATCACCCGACGGAGTTGGCTCCGTCGGGGAGTGTGCAGGAGGAAATTGCATGTCCCGTGCCGTCGGTATCGACCTCGGTACCACCAACTCGGTCGTCGCCGTCCTGGAGGGCGGCGAGCCGACCGTCATCGCCAACGCCGAAGGCGCCCGGACGACGCCGTCGATCGTGGCCTTTGCCAAGAACGGCGAGGTTCTGGTGGGCGAGGTCGCCAAGCGCCAGGCCGTCACCAACGTCGATCGGACCATCCGGTCGGTCAAGCGCCACATGGGCACCACCTGGAAGTCGCCGGACATCGACGGCAAGACCTA
This sequence comes from Nakamurella sp., assembly GCF_044224575.1. Taxonomy (GTDB): domain Bacteria; phylum Actinomycetota; class Actinomycetes; order Mycobacteriales; family Nakamurellaceae; genus Nakamurella. The sequence goes on along the minus strand of NZ_JBGAKE010000020.1, from coordinate 89,706 downwards.
CACCGCGCAGGAGATCAGCGCGCGGGTGCTCGGCAAGCTCAAGCGTGACGCGGAGTCCTACCTCGGTGAGTCCATCGCCGACGCGGTGATCACCGTTCCCGCGTACTTCAACGACTCGCAGCGGCAGGCCACCAAGGAGGCCGGCGAGATCGCGGGCCTGAACGTCCTGCGCATCGTCAACGAGCCGACCGCCGCGGCCCTGGCCTACGGCCTGGACAAGGGCGAGAAGGAGCAGACCATCCTGGTCTTCGACCTCGGTGGTGGCACGTTCGACGTGTCCCTGCTGGAGATCGGCGACGGCGTCGTCGAGGTCAAGGCGACCGCCGGCGACAACAAGCTCGGCGGTGACGACTGGGACGAGCGCGTCGTCAAGTGGCTGGTCGACAAGTTCAAGGCGGCCCACGGCATCGACCTGACCCGCGACAAGATGGCCATGCAGCGCATCCGCGAGGCGTCCGAGAAGGCCAAGATCGAGCTGTCCTCGAGCCAGCAGACGTCCATCAACCTGCCGTACATCACGGTGGACGCGGAGAAGAACCCGCTGTTCCTGGACGAGACGCTGTCCCGCGCCGAGTTCCAGAAGATCACCTCCGATCTGCTGGACCGCACCCGCAACCCGTTCCATCAGGTGATCAAGGACGCCGGCGTCAAGGTCGGCGACATCGATCACGTCGTGATGGTCGGCGGTTCCACCCGGATGCCGGCGGTCACCGACCTGGTCAAGGAGCTGACCGGCGGCAAGGAGCCGAACAAGGGTGTGAACCCTGATGAAGTGGTGGCGGTCGGAGCTGCTCTGCAGGCCGGTGTGCTGCGCGGCGAGGTCAAGGACGTGCTGCTGCTGGACGTCACCCCGCTGTCCCTGGGCATCGAGACCAAGGGCGGCATCATGACCAAGCTGATCGAGCGCAACACCACGATCCCGACCAAGCGGTCCGAGATCTTCACCACGGCCGAGGACAATCAGCCGTCCGTGCAGATCCAGGTCTACCAGGGCGAGCGCGAGATTGCGGCCTACAACAAGCGTCTGGGCATGTTCGAGCTGACCGGCCTGCCGCCGGCGCCGCGCAACGTGCCGCAGATCGAGGTCACCTTCGACATCGACGCCAACGGCATCGTGCACGTGTCCGCCAAGGACATGGGCACCGGCAAGACGCAGTCGATGACGATCACCGGCGGCTCCGCGCTGCCCAAGGATGACATCGACCGGATGATGCGGGAGGCCGAGGCGCACGCCGAGGACGACAAGGCCCGCCGCGAGGAGGCCGAGGTCCGCAACCAGGCCGAGGCGCTCGTCTACCAGACCGAGAAATTCATCAAGGACAACGACGAGAAGCTGCCCGAGGACCCCAAGGAGCGGGTGCAGGGCTGCATCAACAAGGTGAACGAGGCACTCAAGGGCACCGACGTCGCGGCGATCAAGTCCGCGGTCGAGGAGCTGGCCAACGAGTCGCAGCAGCTCGGTTCGGCGCTCTACGCGCAGACCCAGGCCGACGCGAACGCTGCCGGTGCGCCCGGTGGACCGGACTCCGGTCCCGGTGCGCAGGAGGAGGAAATCGTCGACGCCGAGATCGTGGACGAGGGCGACAAGAAGTGACCGGACCGCACGGGAACCACGAGGAGCCGGTGATTCGGGACAACCGTCGCGTTGACCCGACCACCGGCGCGGTCCGGGACCCGGGTGCCGCCGGGCCGGCCGAAGCGGCCGGCCCGCAGGCGGGTACCGGCCCCTTCCCGGGGGCCGGCCGGCACGCGGTGCCCGACCCGGCCAACACGGCCGACCAGGACAGCTCGGCGCAGCCGCTGAGCCTCGACCTGTCCGCGGCCGAGCTGGACCTGGCCCGGCAGGAGGCGGCCGAGCGGACCGCCGACCTGCAGCGGATCACCGCCGAGTACGCCAACTACCGGCGTCGGGTCGACCGGGATCGGGAGGCCCAGGCGGCGGCGGCGAAGTCGACCGTCGTGCTCGAGCTGCTACCGGTCCTGGACGACCTGGACCGGGCGCGCGCGCACGGTGACCTGACCGGGTCGTTCGGCGCGGTCGCCGACAAGTTGGTCGCCGCGGTGACCAAGCTCGGCCTGGAGCCGTCCGGCAAGGTGGGCGATCATTTCGACCCGGCGGTGCACGAGGCGGTGCAGTTCGGCACCTCGACCGAGGTGACCGAGCCGACCGTCACCACCGTGTTCCGGAGCGGCTACTCCTTCGCCGGGAAGCTGCTGCGGCCGGCGGTCGTCGTCGTCACCGGGCCGGAGCATGAGGCCGGGGCACCCGAATCGGGTGCGTCCGCCTGACCCCCGGCCACCGGAACATGAGACAGAAGGGAGGTTCCGGGTGAGCGCCAAGGATTACTACGAGAAGGACTTCTACAAGGAGCTGGGCGTCACGAAGACCGCGTCCGGCGACGAGATCAAGAAGGCCTACCGCAAGCTTGCCCGGGACCTGCACCCGGACAAGAACCCGGGCAACAAGCAGGCCGAGGAGCGGTTCAAGGCGGTCTCCGAGGCCTATGACGTGCTCTCCGACACCGAGAAGCGCAAGGAGTACGACGAGGCTCGGAACCTGATGGCGTCCGGCGCGTTCCGTGGCTTCGGCGGCGCGGGTGGCGGCGGGCCGGCGGGTGCCGGTGGCTTCGATATGAACGACCTGTTCCGCAACGCATCGCAGGGCGGCGGGATGGGTGCCGGTGCCGGCGGCATGGGTGGCCTCGGCGACCTGTTCGGCGGACTGTTCAATCGTGGCGGAGCGGGTGCGCCGGGCGGAGCCCGGATGCGCCCGCAGAAGGGCGCGGATCTGGAGACCGAGGTTCGGATCGGCTTCGCCGACTCGGTCAACGGGGTGACGGTGCCGCTGGGCATCACCGAGCGGTCCACCTGCCCCACCTGTCACGGGATCGGCGCCAAACCGGGCACGTCGCCCCGCGAGTGCCCGGTCTGTCACGGGACCGGCCTGACCACTCGCAACCAGGGGTCGTTCGCGTTCTCCGAACCGTGCGCGAACTGCCACGGGACGGGGTCGATCATCGACGACCCGTGCCCGACCTGTCACGGCGAGCGGACGGTCCTGCAGACCCGCAGGCTGACCACCCGCATTCCCGCGGGGGTCTCGGACGGGCAGCGGATCAAGCTGGCCGGCAAGGGCGAGCCCGGTCCGGGCGGCGGGCCGAACGGCGACCTGTACGTCGTCGTGCACGTGACGCCGGACGAACTGTTCGGCCGGAACGGGGACAACCTGACCCTGACCGTGCCGGTCACTTTCCCGGAGCTGGCGCTGGGCACCACACTGACGGTGCCGACGCTCTCCGGATCGGTGAGCCTCCGGGTGCCGGCGGGCACGTCGAACGGCCGCAAGTTCCGGGTCAAGGGCGCCGGGGTGACCCGCAAGGGCGTCACCGGCGATCTGATCGTCAGCGTGGATGTGGCGGTGCCGCAGAAGCTCTCGGGCGCAGCCAAGGATGCGCTGGAGTCGTTCGCGCAGGCGCAGACCGCCGACCCGCGGGAGGCCATCACCCGGGCGCTGCGCTCGCGGGACGGCGCCGTCACCGGGAACTCGTCATGACCCGACCCCGCGGCGGGCCCGGTTCCGGCGGCGACCGGACCGGGCCCGGCTTCGAGATGGACGCGCCGCTGTTCGTCATCTCGGTGGCGGCGCAGCTGGCCGGGATGCACGCGCAGACCCTGCGGTCCTACGACCGCGAGGGTCTCGTCTCGCCCGGCCGCACCGCCGGCGGCGGCCGGCGCTACTCGCACCGGGACATCGAGCTGCTCCGCGAGGTGCAGCGGTTGAGTCAGGACGAGGGCGTCAACCGCGCCGGCATCCGGCGGATCATCGAACTGGAGTCCCAGGTCGACGCGCTGCGGTCGCGGATCGCCGAGCTGACCGAACAGGTCGCCGAACTGCAGGACGACCTGCTCGGGGCCCGGATGGACGCGGCCAACGCCGCCGCCAACGCCATCGCCGGGCTGCGCCGGGACGTGGTGCCCTGGCAGCAGCCGGGCACCGCGATCGTCGCGTGGCGCAGGCCGCGCCGCTGACCGGAAGCCGGCCGGCGGCGCGCTCCGTCAGTGGAGATAGCCGCCCAGGCTCGACCAACCCCCGGAGCCGGGGGCACCGCGGTAGATCCACAAGGCGTTGTCGGCGCCGCGGGCGAGGGCCGACACCCCCGGTCCGGCCGGATCCTGGATCAGAGCGGGCGACGAGGTGATGACGCCACCGACCGGTGTGCCGGAGATCGTGAGCCCTCTGCTCCAATCGCGGAACGCCACGGCGACCTGGTCCCCGTCACCGGATCGAGTGGCGAACGCCGGCCCCGAACACGCCGGCGTCCCCAGGGGTGCCGACCCCTGAGGCCCGCCGGCGCCGAACCGGAAGACGATCACCTCACCGGCCGGCCCACGCGCACCCACCGTGGCCCGAGCCGAATCCGGATCCGCGGCGCCACCGAGACCGGACCGGAGAACCCCGCCCGCGGGCGTCCACGACGTCCATCGGGCGCCGGTCCAGCCGATCGTCCACACCTGACCGTCGGTTCCCCGGCCAAAGACGTCCAAGGTGCCGGGTGCGAGGGAAATGACGGCCGGTTGCGCCGTCAGTCTCCCGCCCAGGCCCTCCCAGCCGCTCCAGGCGCCGCCATCGGTTCCCGCGGCGTGGTACAGCGCCTGGTCGGTACCGACCACGAAGACGTCGAGTCGACTTCCAGCCCATGACGTCGCCGCGGGTCCGAACATGATCGAACCGCCGAGGGACCGGTATCCCTCGTCCGAGTCCGGGTTGGTCATCCAGACTGCGTCATCGCCACCACGAACGAATGCCGAGACCCCGGACGACGTGCGGGCGGCCGCCACCCCGCTGGGCGTCGGGTTGTTCGGATCGCCGTCGCAGCCGCTGAACGGGCCGAGGATGATGATGGTCCGGCAGCCCAGATCCTTGTCGCCGGACCCACGCCCGATGTTGACCGCCGACACGCAGACGGAATGTGCACCTACTGCCGCAGCCGGCAGGACGATGTCGAAACCGTACTTGCCGACGATGTTGTAGAAACTGGCGACGTCATCGCGGGGCAGGTTGGCCAGCCCTCCGATCGTTCGGGTGGCGCCGGAGGGGCCGGTGTCCGAGACCCGGATCTCCACGACGCCGTTGACCGCGTCGGGATCGAACGACCATCCGGCGACCCGGATCTGGCCATCCTGGGCGCCGGCCGCGTCCAGGGTCCCGAACGGATTATGACCGGCCTCGCCCAGGCCGGGGTCGACGGGGACGCTGGTGCAGGCCATCGAACCGCGACCGCCCGCCGGATAGGCCGCCCACGGCAGCGCGATTGCCGGCGCGTCCTGATTCTGCTGGACGTAGCTGGTCGCCAGCGCCTCCCATTTCGCATAGAGGTCGCCCTGCGTACTTCCCTGCACGGCCTCGGCAGCGTCGGTCGGCGCCATGGTCTGCCAGCCGTTGACATCCAAGAGCCCGAGATTAGGTGCTGCACTTCGAGTCCCGCCGAAGAAGGCCATCGACTCCCAGCGTGGGTCCAGCAGCCTCTGCACCGCTCCCTCGGGGTCGGTCCGGCCGGTGCTGTCCCCGTAGTCGCCCCAGCCCCATGCGGGCCGTTGCTGAAACAGGCCGATCGAGTCGGTGTCGTGGGCGCCGTCGAGGGAGCCGAACTTGTCGTGCGGGTATTTCAATGACAGCTTCACCACACTGAGCCAGTAGGCGCGACCCGGCGAGGGCCAGTTGAGGCTCGGACTCGTTCCGTCGTTGGCAAGGTTTCGAATCGAGGACTCCTGCAGCATCACCATCACAGCAATGATCTGACCTTTGATCGGGACACCCATCGTTCGCGCGACGCCGATCATGGTGCGGACGGCAGCGGCTCCGCGCGCTGGGACCGGTTCCGCCGCACCGCTCTGGTTCACCGAGCACGTTGCAGCACCGGCGACCGCCACCGACTCCGACGCCTGAGACCGCAGGGGCGCCGCCCAGGCAGGGCCGGATGCAGCCGCGATGAGGATGCCCGAAACCATGGCCAACACGATCCAGCAGGGAGGGCGCGGGCCTTGGAACCGTCCGGCCGGCGGCCGGATGCTGAAGCGCCGATCGCGGGTCATCACATAGTGCTACCAGTCGATCGCGTCACGTGCATGGTGTGTGCTTGACGTCGGCCTGTGCTCGGCGTGGCCGACGGGTCGCAGGATCAGGTCAGGCCCAGCTCGTCGGCCTGGACCACGACGGCCCGCCGGTTGGCCACGCCGAGCTTGGTGAGCAGGGCCGACACGTGATGATCGGCGGTCTTGGGTGAGATGAACAGCCGATTGGCGATCTCGGCGTTGGTGAATCCGCGGGCCACCAGCTTGGCGACGTCGAGCTGACGGTTGGTCAGCCCGGCCGGGTTCGACCGGGTGCTCAACCGCGGCCGGGCCGGCACCTGCGTGACTCCGTCCCGGCGCAGCGCCCCCCGGACCCTGTCCGCCGTGCCGACCGCGCCCAGCTGGTCGAGCATCTCGACCGCCCGGATCCGGTCGGCCGGCTCCGTCGAATCCGACCAGGCCAACGCCTCGGCGAACGGTTCGCCGGTGCGGTGCCACCAGGACGCGGCGCGGTCGGCCCGTCCGTCCAGCATGAGCCGGAAGGGTTCGGCGACCGTCGGCAGGACCGGCGCAGGTACCCCCAGCCGGGTCAGCCACACGGCCAGATCGCCCGCGGCCCAGGACGTCCCGTCGATCCGGGTGCAGTGTTGCAGCTGCTCGGGGGCGATCTCGGTCACCCTGGCGTCCGGGATCTGGGTCATCCACATCCGTTCGGCCAGCGCGGAGAGCACGGCCAGGCGGCGCAGCGGCTCGTCGATGGTGCCGCCGAGTTCCCACGCGGCGTCCAACGGATCGGGGACGCCGGCCGGCGTCTCGCCGCCGCGCCGCAGCGGCACCAGACCCGAGACCAGGAGCGGCCAGACCATGGCCAGCGGCATGCCATCGCCGTCGAGCACGAACGCGGCGTCCTCCAGGGCGGCGCTCCAGTGGCCCCGGGCGAAGTGCAACCGCGAACGCACCCCGGTCTGCCACTGCCGGCAGATCGGAATGTCCCGCTCCGTGGTGAACGGCAGGCTCTGCTCCAGGACGTGCTGCGCGTCCCGCAGCCGGCGCTGCTCCACATCCAGGTTGGCCAGGTTGGAATAGCCGGTGGAGGCGAGTTCGTCGAGGTTGTGGGTGCGGGCGTCCTCGATGACGTCGGCCACCCGGCTGCGGGCTCCCTCGTCCCCGCCGGCCAGGTCGGCCGCCGCGCGGATCAACCGGGTCCGGATGTCCAGCGCGTCGTTGTGCTCGGTGCAGGCGATGCGGTCGGCGTCGTCATAGCAGGTCACCGCCAGATCGAAGTCGTTGCGCATGTAGGCCAGATAGCCGCGGGTGGCGCGCACCACTCCGTAGGTCAGTTCCTTGCCGGACGTCCCGGCGATGGCGGTCGCCCGGTCGGCGTGCTGTTCGGCGTGCCGTCGGCGGGCGTTGTAGTACTCGAACACCGCGACGGCGTCGTGCGCGGCGGCCAATCCGTCCGGGTCGCCGGCCTCCGGCCAGAGCGGAAACGTGGCGCTGACGGTGGCGATCGCGTCGACCAACTTGTTCGTCATGTACTGCTCGAAGCCCAGCTGGAACAGCAGCCGAGCGCGTTCACCGGCCGAGGCGCCGATCAAATGGTCCAGGGCGATCCGGTAGAACGCCACCGCCTCGGTGTGCGAGCCGGCCCCGGTCGCTTGCCGGGCCGCCTCCTGCGCGTAGCGGGCGGCCCGGGCGGCGTCACGGGCGCCGACCGCGTGGTGGGTCAGCACGGCGGGGTCCGGTGGCTCGATCTGCTCCAGGGCGGCGACCAGCCGGGCGTGCAGCCGGGGCGCGCCGCCGGCCGGGATAGTGCTCTCGACCGCCTGCCGGGCGAGTTCGTGTCGAAACATCAGACCGTCCCGGCCGCGGGTGAGCAGGCCGGTGGTGTCCAGCCGCCGGAGGGTGGGCAAGTCGACCCCCAGCGCCGGCAGGGCCCGGTCGTCGAGCCGGTCCGGCGCGGTGGCCACGAGCTGCAGGACTTCGAAGTCGCCCGCGGTCACGTCCGCCGTGCGGGCCAGCACGGCGTCCCGGACGGAGCTGGGCAGGGGCCGGTCACTGTCTTTGGCCACCTCGGTCACGAAGAAGGGGTTGCCGCCGGTCAACGCGTGCACGACGGACGGCTCGAGCGTGGTGTCGGCCAGCAGCTCGCTGACGCCGGCCACCGAGAGCGCGTCCAGCCGCAGCGTGCACAACGCGTCCAGCCGCGCGAAGTCGCCGAGCAGCGGGCGGGCGGAATGGCCCGGCTCGATCTCGTGGTCGCGGTAGCTGACCAGCAGCGCCAACGGTCGGGTGGAGACCCGGCGGGTCAGGAACCGGAGCACGTCGACCGAGGCGGCATCCACCCAGTGCAGGTCCTCGATGACCAGGACCGTCGGTTCGGACGACACCGCCTCGAAGATCTGCTCGCAGATCTCGGACAGCAGCAGGTCGTGCCGCCGGACGGTGGCGGCGTACCCGCCGTCGACGGCGAGGTCCCGGAACGGGCCGAGGGGGCGAGGGGTGCTCAGCGGGTCGCAGCTGGCCCGCAGTATCCGGACCGGGGCGCCGTTGCCGGCGGTGACCCGGCAGGCGGCCGCGATCAGCGCCGACTTGCCGATGCCGGGCTCACCGACGACGGCGACCCCGGCTCCGTCACCGGCGAGCGCCGCTTCGATCGTCGCTCGAAGGGTGGCCAGTGAGCGGTCCCGTTCGACCAGCTCCACCCCGAAAGCGTAGGTCGGCCGAGCGTGCGAGGCCACCACTCCAGCACGGGTGGAGGGCGCGGAGAGCAAGCCGACGACGGAGGTGCCGGATTGCTCGGTGCGCACCTCGATCGGGCCGGCGGGCCGGGATACACCGAACGGTGCGACCCCCGCCCGCGGCGCCCGCGGCCAGCTGGTGACGGTCACGTGACCGGCATCTCCGCGGCCGTCTGCGGACCGAACTCGTTGGCCACCTCGGACACCAGGTTGGCCGGAAAGCCGCCCCGCCGGGCGTGCTCGAGGATGGTCTCGGCGTCCGCTGCCTCGTGCACGCAATAGACCTTGTCGCCGGCCACGAAACTGTTCACCCAGGTGTAGGGGACGCCCAGGGAGGCGACGGCCTCGTTGGAGGTCCGTGAGATCAGCGCCAGCTCGTCGCGGGTCAGCTTCGAGGCGCCCGGGATCTCGCGTTCGATCAGGAATCGCGTCATGGAGTGCTCCTTCGGTGCTGCCGGCGACCCCGTGTCGCCGGTGTGCGCACCACTGTCCGGCTTCGGCACCGTGCCGGGCATCGGGAGCCGCTCCCCATGTTCGGCGCCGGGAGAACTCCCCACTCGAGTCGCGCGGCCATGCGATCGGGCGGTTGCGCCGTGGGCAGCCCTCGAGCCGACAGGCGCAAGCCCGCGCCGGCCACGACCGCCGACGCGCCGAGATCACGAACTTCCGTTGCAGTAGCAGTTCTCGACCCGCTTCGCGGGCGGGAAAGGTGTTTGAATAAGACGATCTGAACAGGACTTACCGTGTTACCCACGGCCGCGAGTCTCGCTACCATCGAACACATGTCGAACATCGACCAGGCCGTCGCGTTGATCGCGACACTGGCCGCGCTCGACACCGACGGCACAGACCCCGAACTCATCGACGAGATCACCGCCCTGGAACAACTCAAGACCGCGATCAGCGCCCGACAGGCCCGGATCACCGACGCATTCGCGGTGTCCCAACGCGCGACACTGATCCAGACCGTCAACCGGTCGACGCCCGCCGCTCCGTGTGCGCCCAGATCGCGGTGGCCCGCCGGGACAGCCCAGTGTCCTGGCCCGATCGCCCAGGGCCGCCGCAAGCACGCGCAAGATTACGAAGTCCGGTTGCAGCACTAGGCGATCGGCAGGTCGGCCACTCTCGATGCGGCGAAGGCCAGGGTGGCGAGGGCCAGGATGATCAGCATCGCGCGGGCCGGCTTGTACCGGAACGACGACGTGACCCCGGCGAAGAACAGCGCGACCGCCAGCACGATGGTGTTCAGCACGTACTGCTGAGCGTTTTCGCCGGCCTGCACGGCTTCGGCGGCGGACGCCTCGGCCTGCGCCTGCGCATCGAGGTACCCGCCGCGCAGGGTGTCGAGATACACCTGGTCCTGGCTCAGCGGGGTCGGTGCCTGACCGGCGGCCACCTGCGCCTCCCACTTGTCCAGCGTGGGCAGGAAGTCGGGCCGGGCCAGGGACTGGCGGTAGAACTGGGCCAGGCCGGTGTTGCCGGCCTGCACGGCCTGCGCGTAGATGGCGATGAAGTTGGTGTCGTAGCTGATCGTCTGGACGGCCAGACCGAACTGCCGATTTCCCTCCAGCCGATGCTCGGCCTCGACCCGGTTGTCGTCGGTCTGCACCCCGGACCACTGCGAGGCCTGGTAGCCGCACCACGCGGTGCCCAAGGTCGTGACCGCCAGCAGCAGGACCGCGACGATCTCGAGCAGCCGATCCAGGAAGGTCTTCTCGTCGTTCACCGCGCCGCCTCACCGACTGCGGCCAGCGGGCGGGCACCGTGCGGCTCCGGGCAGGGCAGGATCGGCCGACCCGTCATGACCCGGTACCGGCGTCGTCCTGGCCACCCAGGTCGACCAGCCCGGAGCCCGTCAGTGGATCGGCGGCCGGGTCGACCGGGGCGGTGGCGGCCGGGTCGACCGTGGGGGTGGCCGCCGGCAGCGGTCGGGCGGCGACGGCGACGTTCAGCCCATCCGTCCGAGCGACCAGCTCCCGCCACAGGTCGGTCTCCCGGTACCGCCAGGCGTCGTCGCTCGGGGTCACGTGCTTCTGCAGATCGGTGTCGTTCTGCGCGCGCAGGGTGCGGGTCTCGGCCTCGGCACGCTCCCGTTCCAGCTCGTACCGGGCCCGCACGGTGGCCTGGACGACCTCGCCGGTCCGACCCAGATCGACGGCGCCCAGGACGAAGCCCGTCATCACGATGCCGTCGGCCTCCAGGGCGTCGCGGACCGCGGTGGACAGGCGCTGCTCGCAATCCCGGCGCTGAGCGCCGAAGAACTGCTCGATCCCGTCGTGGTGCTCGGCCAACGTGCTCAGGACGGCTCGGGTGCTGACGTCCCGGACGACGCCGAAGACTCCGTTGGGCCCGTACCGCTCGTGCACCTGCTTGAGGTTCTCGGGGAGCAGCTGGAAGCGAACCGTGACGACAACGGTCGCCTCGGTGCGATCGCCCAGGGTGACCTGCAGGGTCGGCCCGGACACCTCCAACCGGTCGAATGCACCGCGACTGACCCGGCGATCGCCGAGGACCCGTTTGAACCCCACCTGTTCGGCGTCACCCAGTCCGTCGGCCCGATACGCCAGCTCGACCGACGGGTACTCCTCGATGATGACCCGGCGGAGCGCGAAAACGAAGTGCCCGCCGGGGGGCAACGACCGGTCGGTCGCCTTGCCGCGGGCCATGACCAGGCCGAGGCTTCCGGATGGCACCCGGATCAGCGACGCGGCGAGGATGATCCAGACCAGCAGGCCGATCGCGGGCAGAATCAGGATCAGGAAGATGATCCAGGCCAGGGTGCTCATCGACCATCCTCCAGGTGGCGTCCTCGCAGGCTCGGACGCCGGGAATCGAGCGCCGATGAGTGTTCATGATTCGTTCGGCAAGCCTCACTCATCGACCGTCCTCCAGGTGGCGTCCTCGCAGGCTCGGACGCCGGGAATCGAGCGCCGATGAGTGTTCATGATTCGTTCGGCAAGCCTCACTCATCGCTGCGTCCTTCGGGTGGGCGGCCGACAGTCGTCGGGGATGAATCTATCCATCCGTGAGGATCCTGGCATTGGGGCATCCTGCGGCATGCACGGGCCGCCGCGCGTCACCCGTTGCGGACGATCACCGGACGGTGTAGGCCGCTCGTCCAGTTATGTCCGGGTCACTGCTGGGAACGGGGGTTCCGCCTCAGTCGGCCGAGCCCGGCCCCGGTCCCGGTTCGGCCCGGGGCCGCCCGCGCCGCGGAATCGGCGCCGGGTTGACTGGCGCCCGCCCGGCCTCCGCCAGGGCCCGCCGCAGCAGCACCTCGACCTGCGCGTTCACGCTGCGAAGGTCGTCGGCCGCCCATCGGGCCAGGGCGTCGTACACGGCCGGGTCCAACCGGAGCAACACGGCGTGTCGCTCCGGTTTGCCGCCCGATCGCTGCGCCACGCCGGCTCAGGTGTAGAGCGAGCCGGTGTTGACGACCGGTGTCGCCTTCTGGTCACCGCACAGCACGACCAGCAGGTTGGACACCATGGCGGCCTTGCGCTCGTCGTCGAGCACGACGACCTCCTCGCGCTCCAGCCGCTCCAGGGCCATCTCCACCATGCCGACCGCACCGTCCACGATCCGGGTACGGGCGGCCACGATCGCGCCGGCCTGCTGCCGCTGCAGCATGGCCTGGGCGATCTCCGCGGCGTAGGCCAGGTGGCTGATCCGGACCTCGATGATCTCCACCCCGGCGACCGAGATTCGTTGCGCCACCTCGTAGGCCAGCTCGGCGGAGACGATGTCGGTGGATCCACGCAGCGAGGTGGCGTGCTCATTCGAATCGTCGTAGGGGTGGGTGGTGGTGACGTGCCGCAGCGCGGACTCGGACTGGACGGAGACGAAGTTCTCGTAGTCGTCGACGGCGAACACGGCCTTGGCGGTGTCCGCCACCTGCCAGACGACGATCGCGGCGATCTCCACGGGGTTGCCGTCGGCGTCGTTGACCTTGAGCGTGTTCGTCTCGAAGTTGCGTACCCGCACCGACACCCGCCGGTGGGTGGACAGCGGCACCACCCAGGTCAGGCCGGTGCGGCGGACCGTGCCGATGTAGCGGCCGAAGAACTGAACCACCCGGGTCTCGCCGGGAGCGATGACCACCATCGGGATCACCAGCAGCAGCATCAGCACGAACGCGACGACCGCGATGGTGATCGGCATGGTGAGCGACATGCCCTTCGTAGCGGCATCGACGATGACGATCACCTGCCAGACGGTGACGCCCAGCATGGCCAGCGCCCCCAATAGGGCCAGGAACCCGCTGACCGCCCAGGCCGGGTGCTCGTCAACGTCCACCCGGATCCCGGAGTGTCCGACCGGTGTGCTCGCCGGCGGCTCGACCTGTGGGTCAATCGTGGCCTGCTGGGTGTCGATCATCGGGCGTCCCCTTGTCGTCGGGCATATATGGATATCTAAGTGATATCACTTTATCACCGGTTCGGCCACGGGTTTGCGCCGGTCGCGAACAACCGGGGTGTGCGCCGTCGCGCCGCCGTACCGTCGGCCGCAGGAGTGGCTCGACAAGGTGGGAGTGCGGTCGTGGGTGAGCTCATCTCGTTCGATCGGGAGCGTGCGGTCCGCCGGTCGGCGCGCGGTGCAGGGGTGGTCCGGCCGTCGGTCGCTCCGACGTCGGTGACCCCGGCCCCGGTGGCGCTGCGCCCGGTGGCCACCCCCGGGGCGGCTCCGGGTCCGCTGGCTTCTCCGTCGGCGCCGCGCCCGGCGGCCGGCCGGGAGCCGCTCTGGCGCGAGGTGTCCGGCGCCGTCCTGCGGGATGAGCGGCGACGTCAGGGTCGCACCCTGGTCGACGTGGCCGGCCGGGCCGGGATGTCCGTGCAGCACCTGTCCGAGGTGGAACGCGGCCGGAAGGAAGCCTCGTCCGAGATGCTGGCCGCGGCCGCCGGTTCGTTGGGGTTGGGCCTGGCCGAGTTGGCCCGACGCTGTGCCCTGACCCTGTCCGGCGCCGGTGCGGCACCGACCGGGCCCGTCCTGCTGGCCGCCTGACACCCCTCGAGCGGATCTGGGCCGCCTGCCGGGGCCGCTCCGCTGATCCTTGTCCCGTCGAATTGGACATTTCCGGCGCGAAAATGGGACGTGGATCAGCGAAGCCGAGAGGCCCCGGGGCGGGGGCGCCGGTGGGCCGAGACCGGGGCGCCGCTGCGGACGAGGCCGCCGCTCAGGCCGGCCGGGCCAGTGCGGGTTGGCGGCTGGTGATGATCATGTCGGCCAGTCCGTAGGCGACCGCCTCGTCGGCGGTGAAGAACTTGTCCCGGTCGGTGTCCCGGCGCAGCGTGGCCAGCTCCTGCCCGGTGTGCCGGGCCAGGACCCGCTCCATCTGCTCGCGCACCCGCAGCAGCTCACGGGCCTGGAGCGCGAGATCAGAGATCTGCCCCTGGCCGCCGCCGGTGGACGGCTGGTGCAGCAGCACCCGGGTGTGCGGCAGCAGCGCGCGCCGCCCGGGCGCCCCAGCGGCCAGCAGGATCGCCGCGGCCGAGGCGGCCTGACCCACGCAGGTGGTGGCCACCGGCGCCCGGACGAACTGCATGGTGTCGTAGATCGCCGTCATCGCCGACATCGAACCGCCGGGCGAATTGATGTAGAGGCCGATCTCGGCGTCGGGGTTGTCCGACTCCAGGTGCAGCAGTTGGGCGACGATGACGTTCGCCACGTCGTCGTCGATCTCGGTGCCCAGGTAGATGATCCGATCGGACAGCAGCCGGCTGAAGACGTCGACGGCGCGCTCGCCGTTGGCGGTCCTCTCGATGACGGTGGGGACGGTGTAGTGGCCCATCGTCGTCACCCCGCCCGCTCTGCGCTCATGCCGAGCCCGATGCGGCGCCGATCGGCGGCCGGGCGGATGTCGGTGGTGGTCCGCAGGATCGCATCCACCAGCCCGTAGTCGACGGCCTGCTCGGCAGTGAACCACCGGTCCCGGTCGGCGTCCCGCTCGATCGTGGCCACGTCCTGGCCGGACTGCTCGGCGGTCAGCCGGGTCATCAGACCCTTGACGTACTCCAGGTTCTCGGCCTGGATCTGCACGTCCACCGCGGTACCGCCGATGCCTGCGGAACCCTGGTGCATCAGGATCCGGCTGTGTGGCAGGGCGTATCGCTTGCCCGGGGTACCGGCAGTGAGCAGGAACTGGCCCATGCTGGCGGCCAGGCCCATGGCCAGCGTGCTGACGTCGTTGGGGATCAGCCGCATGGTGTCGAAGACGGCCAGCCCGGCGGAGACCGAGCCACCGGGCGAGTTGATGTACAGGCTGATGTCGGCGCGCGGGTCCTCGGCGGACAGCAACAGCAACTGTGCGCAGATCCGGTTCGCGATCGGGTCGTCGACCTGCTGGCCGAGTACGACGATCCGTTGGTGCAGCAGGCGGCTCGCCAGCTGGTCGTCGAACGAGCCGGCCAGGCCGGTCGCTGCGGGGGTGGTCAGGGTGGGCACGGAATCCTCCTGGCTCGTCGGGGTGGGTGCCTTCGACGATGCCCGCGAGGCCGTGGCGAGGGGAGCGAATCAACCGGCGGCGGATCCGCCGTGGGCGGATTTCCGATGGACTCGCGGTCGACGATTCCTCGGTCGGAGCCGGCGGCCCGGCCGAGGCCAGGCAAGCCCAGGCCCGGGGAACATCAGGTCGCCCGGTGCGACGCATTGTTCCCCGGTGCGGGGTGGGTGACGACGGCCCCGAGCCGCCCACCCGTGCGTGGGCGAACGCCGCGACGCGGGCGGACCGATCCCGCTCGGCCGGATCGGTCCGGACCGGTCGTCATCTCGGTCACGCCGTACGCCCGTTCGGCCACCGACCTGACACCGATCCGACATCGAACTGGCACGGTGGATGCATCCGCATCGTTCGATCCGGCACACTTCGTCCAGTTCGCCGGGATCCGGCGGTCGAACCGACGTCCGCCGACCCGACCCGCGGAGGAGCCCGCCGTGCCCGACCCTGCCGCCGATCCCGCCTCGGTGCCGCCGGCGCACCTGGTGGCCGGCCCGGGGCCCGAGAGGCGGGGGTGGCGCCCGGCCGGGCCCGGGTCGACCGGGCTCTTCGGTCCGGTTCCGTCCGGCGCGTGGGACCCCCGCCGCCGGCTGGCCGTGTGGGCCGTCAGCGTATCGGCGTTCGTGCTCTACACCTACGAGTCCGTGCTCCGGCATCATCAGTTCAAGACGACGCTCGACATCACGATCTTCCAGCAGGCGATCGCCCACTACGCACGCGGCGAGACGCCGAACGTGCTGTTGAAATCGCAGCTGCCGTTCAACAGCCTCGGCGACCATTTCACGCCCATCATGATGACCCTGGCGCCGTTCTACCGGATCTGGCCAAGCGTGGTCACGCTGCTCGTGGCGCAGGCGGTCATGCTTGCGGTGGGCGTGCACGTGGTGACCCGGGTCGCCGTTCGCCGGCTCGGCGGTCTGGGCTACTACATCGGGATCGCGTTCGCCCTGTCCTGGGGCGTGCTGAAGGTGCTGGATTTCGACTTCCACGAGGCCTGCTTCGCCGTGGCGTTCCTGGCCCTGGCCCTGGAGGCGCTGCTGGACGACCGCGGCGGCTGGTTGCTTTTCTGGTGCGCGGCGCTGTTGCTGGTCAAGGAGGACACCCCGCTCTACATCGCGGGAATCGGGCTGGTGCTCGCCCTGGGCCGCCGATGGCTGCCGGCCGCCGGGCTGCTGGTCGGGTCGGCCGTCGCCTTCGTGCTGCTGACGACGGTGGTCATTCCCTGGTTCAGTTACTCCGGCACCTATACGTACTTCGCGCTGGGCGCCACGGGCGACCGGTCCGGACCGTTCGGCATGGGGTTGACCGTGCTGGACAACCTGTTCAGCTGGGACGGGGTGACCCTGCTCGCCGCACTGGCCGTCACGGCCGCCTGGGGGCTACGGTCTCCGCTGATCCTGGTGATGCTGCCGACGCTGGTCGCCCGGTTCGCCTCGCAGCGCGACGTGTACCTGCAGATGAAGTACTACTACGACGGCCCGCTGATGGTCGTGTGCTTCCTGGCCCTGGTGGTCGCCGTGGCGCAGCGCCGGCAGCGGCTGGGCATCACCCCCGAGCGGGTCCGCGCCTTCTGGGCCGCACCGCAGGGCCTGGCCGCCGCCCTGCTGCTGGTCGTCGTGATCGACTACCAGGTGCACACCTCGGAGCTGCCGTTGACGCTGGAGGCGTCCCGGGAACCGTGCGGCTTCTGCGACGCCGCGCACCGGGTCATCGACCGGATCCCGCCGGGCGAGCGGGTGATCGCGGACGCCGGGGTGCTCGGCAACCTGGCCGACCGCAACCCGGTCCTGCTGGCCGATCGGGAATGGACCGATGGCACGCACCTGCCGCTGGACGCCGACTGGGTCCTGCTGCGGATGGATTCCGGCCCCGCCGGCACCGACACCTCCTGGCTCGATGAACGCCGGGCCATCCTGCTGGCGCACGGCTACGCGCAGGTCGCGCAGGACGGGACATTGGTGCTGCTGCACCGGAGTTGACCGCGTTTGCTGCCCTCCCATATCGGGAAGGGACGGTGGCGGTTAAGGTCCAGGGGTCCGGCCGGCGTGAGGACACATCAAGGAGTTGCGCGCATGACGACTGCCACCCATTCCCAGGCGCTGGGCGATGCCGCCGCCAGGAATCTCGCGGATGTCACCAAGACCGTTCCGCAGATGGCCACGATCACCCCGCGGTGGCTGGTGCACCTGCTGGCGTGGGTCCCGGTGGAGGCCGGCATCTACCGGGTGAACAAGGTCAAGCATCCCGAGGATGTCGACGTCGTCTGCTCGAACTACGACGAATCGCCGTTGCCGACGACGTTCGTGGATTACGAGGAGAACCCGCGCGAGTACATCCTCAATTCGGTCTCCACGATCCTGGACGTGCACACCCGGGTCTCCGATCTCTACTCGAGCCCGCACGACCAGATCAAGGAGCAGTTGCGGCTGAGCATCGAGGCCATCAAGGAGCATCAGGAGGGCGAGCTGATCAACAGCCCGCACTACGGCCTGATCTCCCAATGCGCGCCGAGTCAGCGGATCCCGACCATCAGCGGCCCGCCCACCCCGGACGATCTGGACAGCCTGATCGCCAGGGTGTGGAAGGAGCCGGCGTTCTTCCTCACCCATCCCGAGGGGGTCGCGGCGTTCGGTCGCGAGTGCACCCGGCGGGGCGTGCCGCCACCCACCGTGAGCTTGTTCGGCTCCCAGTTCCTGACGTGGCGCGGCCTGCCGATCGTGCCCAGCGACAAGGTGCCGCTGGAGAACGGGAAGACCAAGTTCGTGCTGATGCGCACCGGCGCCGCCCGGCAGGGTGTGGTCGGCCTGTACCAGCCGGGGCTCGCCGGGGAGCAGGGACCGGGGCTGTCGGTCCGGTTCATGGGCATCGACCGCAGCGCCATCGCCTCGTACCTGGTGTCCCTGTACTGCTCGCTGGCGGTGCTGACCGACGACGCGCTGGCCGTCCTGGACGACGTCGCCGTCGACCGGTTCCACGACTACAACCCGACCTACCGCTGACCATCGGCGGTTGCCCCTTCGCGCACACATCGCGGTCATTCGGACCGAGCTGATCGTCTTTCGGTGACGCGGCCCGCGACCCGGGCCTACCGTCGACGGTGGGCCCGGTGTGATGCCGGATCGGGTCCCTGCGGTCGATCTGTGGTTGCCGGGAGGGTGCTCATGGCCGGCAGCACCGAACGTGCGCGAGCCGACCGCCGGGACCGGCCCGGGTCCGCTGCGCCACGTCCATCGGCGGACCCGGCGCGACCGGCCGAGCCGGTCACCACCACGCTGCAACGCCGGGCCGGCAACCGCGCGGTGGCGTCGCTGCTGGGCATCGGGTCCGAACCCGGGTCGGCCGGCCGCCTGCGGGCGCACACACCGTCCACCGGGCCGGACGTGGCCTCCCGGGTGCTGGCGGGCGTCATTGCCGTGCAGCGGGCCCCGGGTCCGCTGACGCCGGCCCAGGAGCAGGCCGCGGTCGCCTTCGCCCGCGGCCATTACGACGTCAATTCGATCCGGGTCATCCAGGTGATCGTGGGCACCAAGGTCGACGGCAACTTCGGGCCGGTCTCCGCGCAGGCGGTGGCCACCTTTCAACCGGGCGCCGGCCTCGGTGCGACCGGGCAGGTCGACCAGCCGACGCTGGACGCGGTCCTCGCCCGGTGCGTGACCAACGGGCAGCAGGACTACGGCATCTACACGGCGGCGAACTTCCACGGCATCACCATCCGGGCCGGTGCGCTCACCGTGAGCTTCGCGGCCGGCCAGGCCGCCGCCGGGGCGAATGCCTTCGAAACCGGCGGGCTGCGGGTGATCACCCTGGGCCCGACCGCGCTGACGAACTCGGCGAAGGTCCGCGACACCATCAACGCGCAGCTCGCCGTGCCGGCCCCGGTGGCCGCCGCGCCCGGCCCGACACCCAACCTGCTCAAGCCGAATCAGGTCAAGGCGGCGATCGCCGTCAACAGGCGGAGTCTGCGGGATCCGCGGTCGGTGCGGGCGATCCAGGCCTTCATCGGGGCCACGCCCGACGGCGTGTTCAGCGCGGACACCGTGCAGCGGGTGGCCAACTTCCAGAACGGCGCCGGCTTGAAGGAGGACGGTCAGATCGGCCGGATCACCATCAACCCGCTGGTCATGGGCATGGTCGGGGCCGGCGACCGGAACAGCGCCATCCGGGCCATCGTCGACTTCTTCAAGCTGGACGAGAACGGGCTGGTGGACATCCACTTCTCCAGCACGGATGGCAACAACGCCACCACGACCGACCAGGCGATCCCGGGCAACTCGGCGATCACCGTCGGGCCGAGCGCTTTTGCCCAGGGCTGGGCGGGATTGGTGCACACCGTTGCGCACGAGTTCGAGCATGTCCGGCAGAACCGGGTGGGCATCGCCGACCTGCCGATCAGCGAGTTTCTGGGCGAACGGGTGGAGATCCTGTCCAGGGGCATGGATGAGGAGGACCTGGCCGGGTTCATGGACGATGCTCGACGCGCGTTGCGGGAATGGAACAAGATGCCCGCGGCCCAGCGACGGGCCAACTTCGCCAAGTTCGTGGAGGTCCGGAACAAGGTCCGGGCCCGGCTCGCCAAGGCCGCCAAGGCGGCGCCCCTCTCCGCGGCCGACACGGCCACGCGGACCGGTTACAACGCGGTGGTCAAGCCGTGAGGGCCGGACGGGCGGGCCGACTTCGCCCGGCGACGGGGTGGACCGAACGGCGGCGACCATGACTCTCCGGCTCGAACTGCAGGTCCCCGATGAGCCCTTGCGCCGCGCGGACCCGGCGCCGGTGACGGTCACGCTGATCAACACCGGGCCGTCCCCGGTGCTGGCGAACCACCGGATGGCGCCCGGCTACGCCGACAGCGACTCCCGCGAGGTGTACTTCGACGTGGACGGCGACTACGGCCGGCGCAAGTACGAGCGCGACCCACCGAGCGCCGACGATTTCGCACCGCTCGCGGCGGGCGCGCGGATCGGTTGCGAGATCGACCTGCTCGGCTGGTACCGGCTGCGTGCGGCCGGCACCTACCGGGTGGTCGCCCACTACCGCTGCGACGAGGAGTGGGTCGATCCGCCGCCCGGAACCTTCGCCGGGGTCGTCAGCAGCGATCCCGTGACCGTCCACGTGCAGTAGGCCGGCCCGACGATCTCGCGACGTCGTCGACCATCGGGTCCACCCAATCCCGGTGCCGACGGGCCGGACCGGACCCCGGTACGGTCGGTGCGAGGATTGCTCCGCGGGTCGACGTCCAGGCCGGGCCCGCCGTGCTGCCGAACGGACCGGAGAGTGGCATATGCGCAGGTCACAGTCATGACGGAGGTCAGATCGGCTGGCCTGCCGGCCGGCGTCCGGCCCAGCCCCGACGAGCTGACAACCGCATCGACTCCAGACCGGCCCGGTTGGCTACCCGACGAGGCGACGCTGAACCGGCTGGCCGGTGAGTTCTTCTCCGCCCTGCCGGGGGCTGCGCCGGGCCCGGCCGAACCGGTGGCCACCACCTCGCGCACGCCGGGTGGGGTCGAGCACGCCCCGCGCGTCGACGTGCCGGCCCGCTCGAAGGACATCCCCGCCGTGCCCGGCGACGCCGGCGGGTCCGGGGCCGCGACGCCGCTCCCACCCCCGGCCGCCCCCGACCTCCCCGGGCTCGCCGTCGACGACCCGGCCGCGGCGGGCTACGCCCCCGGACGGGCAGTGCCCGACGTCGGCGAGGCGATCACCGCGCTGCTCGGGGGCGCCGGTCTGGGCGCGACCGTGCCCGAAGGGCCGATCGTGCCCGGGCTGACGGGCCTCCAGCTCGCTGATCCGGGGGCGCTGACGCCGGCCGCCGTCGGGTTGGCCGAACCCCGGCCCGGGCCCGACCTGCCCGGGTTGCCGGGCGGTGACCAGCCGATCACCGGCGCCGGGCTGCCCGGCGGCCCACCGGATCTGACGGCGGCCGCACCGATGCGCAGCGGCGTGGGCGGTCCGGTCGCCGACCCGGCCGGAGTGCCGTTCGAGATCGCGGCCCTGCAGGTGCCGCTGCCCGGTGGCGAACAACTGCCGCCGCTTCCCGGCCTGGCGGCGCCGCTGCCCAGCGCCGGCCTTCCCGGCGCCCCGGCCAGCGACCAGGCATTCACCGGTACCGGCCGGCCCGGCGGTCCGCCGGACGTCACGACCGCCGCGGCCGGCCTGACCGGTGCGCAGCTTGGCGGGTCCCCGGCCGGGCCGGCCGGCCCGGCCGATCTATCGGGCTCTCTTCCAGGGCCGGCCGGGGTGTCCGGCGGCTCGGCGCTGCCGGTCGATGCGGCGGAGGGGCTCAGCCGGCTCCCGTTGGCCGCCCCGTTCACCCCGGCGAGCGGCTGGTCGGCGCCTCCAGGGCCGGCGGTGCCGACTCTGCCGAACGGATCGGGCGGGGCAATCCCCGGGGCGGCGGACGGGTCGGTGCCCGGTTCGTCGTCGGCCGGTTCGTCGTCGGACGACCTGCTGGCGCCCGTGCGGTCGCCGGCCGGCGCCGTTCCGGCCGCGCCTACTGATCACCGGGACGCGCCACCCGAGCCGGCCGCCCTGGCCGGACCGGGGCTGCCGTCGCTCCCGCAACCGCCGTTGCCGGTCCCGGATCCGCCCGCGCCTGTGCCGACCCCGTCGTCGCCGTTCTACTTCCTGGCCGAATCCTCCGCCTACCAGGACGCACCCGATCTGGAGTCACTGGCGGCGGCCGCGCTGAACCCGCTCGCCGCCGACCCCGCGCAGGTCGGCGTCCCGTCGCTGGGTCTCCCGGCGTCGGTGGACGTCCCGTCCGGCCTGCTGCCGACCGCCGGTGCGGTGCCGCCGGCGGCGGGCGCGCCGACCTACTACTTCGCCGACCGTGTCGAGCCGCCGACCCGACGGTCGGCCGATGCGGCGCAGGGGGCGGCGCCGCGGCTCGCCTCCGACCCGCACCCGCCGTTCGACGTCCGGCTCGTTCGTCGCGACTTCCCGATCCTGGCCGAGCGGGTCAACGGGCATCAGCTGGTCTGGTTCGACAACGCCGCCACCACGCAGAAGCCGCAGGCCGTCATCGACCGGCTGGCCCACTTCTACCGGCACGAGAACTCCAATATTCACCGGGCCGCGCACGAACTGGCCGCGCGCGCCACCGACGCCTACGAGGGTGCCCGGAAGACGGTCGCCCGGTTCATCGGGGCCGAGTCGGAGAAGAACATCGTCTTCGTCCGCGGCGCGACCGAGGCGATCAACCTGGTCGCCAAGAGCTGGGGGAAGGCGAACATCCACCGCGGCGACGAGATCATCGTCTCGCACCTCGAGCACCACGCGAACATCGTTCCCTGGCAGCAGCTCTGCGCCGAGTCCGGGGCCAAGCTGCGAGTGATCCCGGTCGACGACTCCGGTCAGCTGCTGCTCGAGGAGTTCTCCCGGCTGCTCTGCGAGAAGACCAAACTCGTTGCCGTCACCCAGGTCTCGAACGCGTTGGGCACGGTGACGCCGGTCGACGCGGTGGTCGAGATGGCGCACCGGGCCGGCGCCTGTGTGTTGATCGACGGGGCGCAGTCGATCCCGCATATCCGGGTGAACATGCAGGCCCTGGGCGCCGACTTCTTCGTCTTCTCCGGCCACAAGATCTACGGCCCGACGGGTATCGGCGTGGTGTACGGGCGCACCGAGGTGCTGGAGTCGATGCCGCCCTGGGAGGGCGGCGGCAACATGATCGCCGACGTGACCTTCGAGAAGACCGTCTTCCAGCACCCGCCCAACCGGTTCGAGGCCGGCACCGGCAACATCGCCGACGCCGTCGGGCTAGGCGCCGCGCTCGACTACGTCACCCGCATCGGCGTGGAAACCATTGCCCGGTACGAACATCAGCTGTTGGAATACGCGACCCCGCGAATGCAGGCGGTGCCCGGGCTGCGCCTGATCGGCACCGCCCGGGACAAGGCCAGCGTGCTCTCCTTCGTCCTCGACGGTTACCGGACGGAGGAGGTCGGCGCCGCGTTGAACCAGAAGGGCATCGCGGTGCGGTCCGGACACCACTGCGCCCAACCGATCCTGCGCCGGTTCGGCCTGGAGGCGACGGTGCGCCCATCGGTCGCGTTCTACAACACCACCGACGAGATCGACCGGATGATCGCGGTCCTGCACCGTCTCGCCGCCGACCGCGGTCGGCGCTGACCGCCTGCCCCCGCCCCACCCCGAACCGCCGCCCTGTCCGAACCGCCGCCCTGTCCGAACCGCCGCCCTGGCCCTCCCTCCCGCGCGGATCAACTACGCCTGCGCGGCTGAAGTGACCCCGAATGTGACGGGTGGGACAGAAGCCGATGACTTCATCCGCGCGCCGGTGACGGCGGCCCGACGCATCCCCGTCGTCCCCCGATCGGTGGAGGCCACCGTCCACCGGTGAAAGGGCCGGTCAGGCGACCTGGGTCCACCCCGCCGCCCGGCAGTATTCATGGTGTCCGGAGAACACCGGATGACGACCGAGAATTTGGCCGCCTCAGTCACTCTCGCCAGGAGAACAGGGACATGAGAATCATCAAGAAGACCGTGGCCGTGCTGCTCGCCACCACCGCCTTCTGCGGAATCGGATCGATGGCGGCCGTCGCCTTCGCCGATGCGCCGGCGACCGGGCACGCAACCGTCCAGGCCGCCGACCAGAGCCAGGTCGGCAAGGCCCAGTATTCCCGGGGCTTCCATGTCACCAACCTGTCCGGTGACACCGCCACCCTCATCTCGATCAACGGCGACAACCAGTTCGAGGGCAACCCAGGGATCGGTTCCATGCTCAAGCCTGGCATCGGTATGGACGACTTCGAGGTCACCTTTCTGGCCGCGCGCAACGACGGCGACGACATCACCTACAAGTTGACCGACCCCGCCGGCCACCAGGACGGGACGGTCAGCTTCCACGTCAACGTGGACGCCTTTGGCGCGTCGACGTCGGGTGCGGGGCCGGTGGACGGCCCGTTCCAGGTCTCCGCCAACGGTCCGACCATCACGATTCTCGACCCGGCCGGCACGGTGCACACGATCGCCGGCGACGACGCCCAGGCCCAGGCCGCCACCCTCAAGCAGTTCTGCGCCGAGAACACCGCCGCTCAGTGCGCGTTCACCCCGACGTCGGAGACCCACGTCGACGGCCCCAACCATGTCCTGGTCACCGAGGAGAACAACGGCACCACGCCGGCGGTGCTGACGGCCAGCAAGGGCGACACCGTTTCGTCCTCGGACAGCCTGGAGGTCGACGGCACCCTCGGCGTGAACATCCTGGGCATCGTGAATGCGTCGGTGACGCTCAAGTACGGTCACACCTGGGGAGAGAGCCACACCTTCAGCACCGGCGTCAGCAACACCGTGCCGGCCGGGTACTTCGGTGAGATCACCGCGATCGCCCCGATGGTCCGGGACACCGGGGACTTCGCCATCCACATGGGCAACACCACCTGGAACCTCACCGGCGTGCACTTCGACAGCCCGGATCCCGATGGTGCCGAGCACTTCGGCTACGACCAGCACCCGCTGACCCCGCAGCAGCTGGACACCCTGCCCAAGACCGCAGTCGTCCACGCGGCCTGACACCAGACCGACGCCAGGGCCCGAGCATTGTGCTCGGGCCCTGGTGGCGTCTCGGCGGACGGATCAGGTCAGGTCAGATCTGCTCAGGGCAGGGCGAACGCCATGAACAGCAGCAGCAGACCACCGACCAGGTTGAGCGCGCACACCGTCATTGCCACGCCGCCCCAGCGGCGCTGCCGACCCTGGACCAGCAACACGATCCCGCCGATCGTGAACGCCAGCGCGATGACGAAAAGCAACGCCCGGTAGGCGACCAGCGTCTGGCTCATCGTCTCTTCTCGCT
This sequence comes from Nakamurella sp., assembly GCF_044224575.1. Classification (GTDB taxonomy): domain Bacteria; phylum Actinomycetota; class Actinomycetes; order Mycobacteriales; family Nakamurellaceae; genus Nakamurella. The sequence goes on along the minus strand of NZ_JBGAKE010000020.1, from coordinate 64,583 downwards.
CACCGGGACATGGTATCGACCGCGTCTGGGACGAGGACGACCCTGTCTCCGGCGATCCCTCCGCACAGTCGCCGTGCCTTCCTACCGCACTGGGGCGCTCGGCCGACCCCGACTCCGACTACGACTCCGGCTGCGACGAAGCAGGGGGAACGGGACAATCGACGGATGGGCGAGCGGCAGCGAAGGAACCATCAACCCCTGGGCGCGACGGAATGACGGACGCGGGCGGCGGACCGGCAACGACTGAGCGGGGCGAGTTCCACGGCCGCCGGTGGTACCAGCGCCGAACGCCGCTGGAATCGCACGAGGCCTCCCGCCGGCTGTCCGCCTACGTCTACGGCAACATCCTGATCCTGGCCGCGCTGGTTCCGTTCCAGGAAGAGATCGACGCCCGGCATGCGATGGTCGTGGTGATCGGGACCGCGCTGTGCACGTTCATCGCGCACGCGTTCTCCGAGTACCTGGGCGGTGACGGGTCCGTCCATCCGCGGGCCCTGCTCCGCGAGTCGATGCCGATCCTGACCACCGCACTGGTGCCGCTGCTGTTGTTGTGGCTCTCCCAGGTGACGCGGCTGCAGATGTCGACGGCTCTGCTGATCGCCGAGATCGTGATCGTCGGCCGGATCGCGTCGACCGGCATGGTGGCGGCCCGGTTGCGCAACGAGAAGTCGCGGGTGCGAGTGCTGCTGGCCGGTGTCCTGGTCGCCGCAATCGCATTCGGAATCGTGCTCCTCAAGGTCGCATTGACCCACTGATCGGCCGAAAACGGTCACTCGTCTGGTGGACCGCGGATGACTGCTCTACGGTGGAAGTTCGACCAACGGAGGTCACCAGCTTCATGACGATGTATGCGTTTCGGTGTCAGGAGTGCGGTCCGTTCGATGCCCGTTATCCGATCGGCTCAGCCCCGGATCGCTCCTCGTGCCCCGACTGTGGTGGCCCGTCGTCGCGGATGATCACCGCCCCGGGAATCGCCGGCGGACGCGATCCGTACCGCCTCGCGGTCGAACGCACCATGGCCTCGGCCGACGCCCCCCGGGTCGTCTCGTCGCTCCCGGCGACGAATTCCCGCCGGCCGGTGCGGGTGACCACTCACCCGTTGCACCGCACCCTCCCGCGACCGTAGTCGCCGTGGTATCCGTCCACCCGCTCAACGAGGAGCTGCCATGCCCGAAGTGATCTTTCCGCTCGACTCGTCCCGCAAGTTCGAGGACCAGGAGAAGATCGGTCACAACCGTTGGCACCCGGAGGTTCCGCCGGCGGCCACGGTCAAGCCCGGGGACAGCTTCCGTGTGCACTGCCGCGAATGGTTCGACGGCGCGATCGTCAACGACGATTCCGCGGACGACATCCTGAACGCGCCGCTCAAGACGGTGCACAAGCTGTCCGGGCCGTTCCGGGTGGAGGGTGCCAAGCCCGGCGATCTGCTGATCGTCGACATCCTTGACGTCGGGCCGATTCCCCAGGAGGACTCCGGCCCGCTGGCCGGTCAGGGCTGGGGCTACACCGGCATCTTCGCCAAGAGCAACGGCGGCGGTTTCCTCACCGACCAGTTTCCCGACGCCTACAAGGCGATCTGGGACTTCACCGGTCAAATCGCGACATCGCGCCATATCCCTGGAGTTTCGTTCGCCGGGCTGATTCATCCCGGGTTGATGGGCACCGCCCCGTCCGCCGAACTGCTGGCCAGGTGGAACGCCCGGGAGCAGGCGCTGATCGACACCGATCCGAACCGGGTACCGCCGTTGGCGTTGCCGCCGGAGCCCGAGTTCGCCGTGCTCGGATCGCTGCCGGAATCGGAGTACGCCCGGGTGGCCGCGGAAGCCGCGCGCACGGCCCCGCCGCGGGAGAACGGCGGCAACCAGGACATCAAGAACCTGTCGAAGGGCACCCGGGTGTTCTACCCGGTCTTCGTCGACGGGGCCAATCTGTCGATGGGCGACCTGCACTTCTCCCAGGGTGACGGCGAGATCACTTTCTGCGGGGCGATCGAGATGGGCGGGTTCATCGACCTGCACGTCGATCTGATCAAGGGCGGGATGGAGACGTACGGCGTCTCCGAGAACGCGATCTTCCTGCCCGGCACCGTCGATCCGAGATTCAGTGAATGGATTGCTTTCTCGGGGACCTCGGTGACCCTGGACGGCGAGCAGCGGTACCTGGACTCGCATCTGAGCTATCAGCGGGCGTGCCTGCACGCCATCGACTACCTGACCAAGTTCGGCTACTCCCCGGAGCAGGCCTACCTGATCCTCGGTGCCGCACCGATCGAGGGCCGGCTGTCCGGCGTCGTGGACATCCCGAACGCCTGTGCCACCGTGTATATCCCGACGTCGATCTTCAATTTCGATGTGCGGCCCAGCGCATCCGGGCCGACCCAGATCGATCCCGGACCGGGCGCGCCGCACTCCGCGCCCTGACCCCGGCCCGCGCGCCCCGGGCAACCCCTGCCGACGTGAGCCACCTGCAGGTTCCGCGCGGCGGAAGCACATGGATGGCTCACGCCGGCGGGCCGGGGCCGGCGGGTCAGTGACCGAAAGCGGCGACCAGTTCGCCGTCCTCGATCCGGTCCCAGGCGTCGGTGAAATCGTCGACCGCGGCGTGCGCGAGGTTCTGCTCGATCGCGTGCAACCGGCCGAAGATGAACCCGGCGACCCCGTCGGTGTCGCTCTCGATCGCCAGGGACGCCAGCAGCTCGGCCGCCCGCCGGGCATCGAGGTGTTCCTCGACCGATTCCTGGAGTTCCTCCAACGACGTGGCGAGCACGGCGGCGTCCGGACCGAGCGTTCCGACCGTCGCCTCGGCTGCGTAGCGCATGGTCGTCGCCCAGTCGCCGACCTCCTGCAGCGGTGACGTCCGGGACGGATCGGCGAGCGCAGCCTCGGCTAGCTCGGCGAGCCGGTGCCATCCCGCGGACAGCAGCACTGCGAGTTCGCGGGCGGCGGGTCGCTGGGCGCGCTTGGCCAGGGGCGGCGCCGCGATCAGGTCGTCCAGGGCCTGCAGCGTCGTCAGGTAGTCAGGGCCGGTCAGGAACAGCCCGGCCCGATCGGCGGCCCGGGTCAACCGAGCGGCGCAAGCCTGCTCCAGCCGGGTGCGGGCCCGGTCCCGGTACGGGGCCGGCTCCTCGGTGAGCTGATCGACCAGGCGTTGCCGTGCCGACCGGACGTCACGAGCCCCGTCGAAGGTCGCGGAGGCGCCGCGCAGCGAATCTCGCAGCGCGGATGGCGTGCCGCCGTCGAACAGCGGGGCGAACACGGTGAGCACGGCGGCGATCCGGCGGCAGATCGTCCGGGCGTCCAGCGCGGCGGCCGGGTCGCCCTCCCGCACCGCCCGGTCGGCGGCGATCAGCAGCTCGGACTGCCGGGCCACGTACCCGACGACCACGTCCCCGGCGGACTTGTTGCGACGGAGTGAGGGTCGCCGGAAGTCCAGGGCCCGCGCCAATTTGGACGGCGACGCAGCCGGCCGCGCCCCACCCGAGACCAGGACGTCGACGGTCGCGGCCAGCTGCTCGCGGGTTCCCCCGACGATCTCGGCCTCGACCTCCCGCCAGTGACGGGTCCGGTCGTCGGCGAGCGAGGTGGCGGTGACGTGGTCATCGGCGACCTCGATCAGCACCACGCCCGCGGCGTCCAGCAGATGACGGACGGTGCGCTCGTTGAGGATTCGACCGACCGGGACGAGCGGCCGACCTCGGGCGGCGCCGAGCACCAGGTCGCCGATCTCACCGGGCACCGCCTGCCCGTCGCCGGCGCTCAGCGGCAGCCCGATCTCGGTGCGGGCACCGTCCACGGCCGGCAGCTTCAGGTGCCAGCCGGCGTCCGAGCCGCCCGTGCGCCGGCGCAAGGTGATCTTGGACCGGAGCAGGTCGAGCCGGTCGGTGTCGTAATAGACGGCGTCGAGATGGTGGGTCACCGGCTCGGCGACGCCGGCGATCCCGACGGCCGCGAGTCGCTTGCGTTTGGCCAGTGGCGGCAACGACGCGTCGGGGTCGAGCTCCAGCTTGGTCTCGATCTCGAGCTGCCGCGTCGGCCCCGGGATCGCCGAGGGCGCGGGGACCTCGCCGGCGACGACTCCGGCGGCGGACTTCTTCTGACGGGCGGCCATACCTGTCGTTGGTACCCGCTCGGACTCCGCACACCAAACTGCGGCGTGTCACGGCGCGGCGGTCGAGCCCCGCACCTGCAGCGCCGGCCGCAGCAACTGCACGTCGCCCGGCCGAGTCGGATCGGCCATCCGGCGCAGCAGGGCCCGGGCCGCGCGCCGACCCACCTCGATATTGGCGTTGTCCACACTGGTGAGCCACAGATGACGGACCTGGGCGAGTGAGGTGTTGTCGTAGCCGACCATCGACACGTCCTGCGGCACCCGCAGGCCGAGCTCGGCCGCCGCGGACATGGCGCCGATGCAGCTGATGTCGTTGACCGCGAACACTGCGGTCGGCCGGTCCGGTCGACCGAGCAACCGGACAGCCGCCCGGTAGCCACCCTCCTCGGTCATGTCTCCCGCCTCGATGGTGATCCGATCGGCCAGTCCATGCGCGGTCATCACGTCGACGTAGGCGTCGTGGCGGAACCGGGCCACCGCCCCGTGGCCGCCGGCCAGGTGCGCGATCCGCCGATGACCGAGCTCGATGAGGTGTTCGACCGCCAGCGTGGTGCCGATCCGGTCGTCGTTGGCGATCACGTCGACCCGGGGCAGCACGATGTCCCGCCCGGCGGCCACCACCGTCGGCACCGCGGCCGCGGCGGCCGTGATGGACGCGGTGGACGGCATCGAACCGGCGAGGAGAAGCCCGTCGACCCGCATCTCCAGGAATCCGCGGAGCAGGGCCTCGTCCGCCCGCCGGTCGACCCGGGCGTCGGCCAGCAGGCAGCGGTAGCCGTGTTCGTCAAGCACGGCGGTGATGCCCTCCAGGCAATCGACGAACCAGGGGTTGCGCAGATCGTTGAGCAGGAGCCCGACGGTCTGGGTGCGCTGCGCAGTCAGCTGCCGGGCAATGGCGTTCGGTCGATAGCCGAGCTCGTCGATGGCCTGCTGGACGGCGTCTCGCCGGGCCGGGCTGACGTGCGGCGACCCGCGGAGGACCAGCGAGACAAGGGATTTGGAGACACCGGCCCGCATGGCGACGGTCCGGATGGTCGCCGGTCGGGCAGCGGGTGGTTCGGTCATGCCGATCCCCTCACCGTTCTTGGACCGGTCCATGTTAGCCGCTCGCTGACCCGCCGTCCGGCCCGAACGGCGGGCCGGGTTGTGGTCGGTGGTGGGGCCCGGGGCGGCCGCAGGCCATCGAATTGCCGACTTCGGGCGTCCTGAATCGGTACCGAAGGGCAAAACGTGGCAGGTCGGCGACGTGGATGCGGCGGCGCATCGGCTCGAATGATCCAGAACCCAGGGCTTGACGTTGCCGTGAGAGATTGCCAAGATGTCAGAACATTTGGACCGGTCCACAACGAAGGTGGACGACCCGTGGGAGGACCCGCCGTGACGAACAACGACCGCGCGACGCTCGGGGTGGCGGTGGCCGGATTCGGCTGGATGGGTCGCGTGCACACCCAGGCGTACGCCCGGCTGCTGCATCACTACCCCACCCTGCCGCTGGTCCCGAAGCTGGTCGCGGTCGCCGACGAGGTGCCCGGCCGGGCGGAGGAGGCCGCCGCGCAGTTCGGCTTCACCGAGGCCGTGCGGGATTGGCGTGAGCTGGCCGCCAACCCGGCGGTGGACGCGGTCAGCGTCACCGCCCCGAACTTCCTGCACCGCGAGATCGGCGTGGCCATGGCGGAGGCCGGCAAGCACATCTGGATCGAGAAGCCGGTCGGCCTGACCACCTCCGACGCGCAAGCCGTCGCCGACGCGGTGGCGACCGCCGGGGTGCAGGGCGCGGTCGGCTTCAACTACCGCAACGCGCCGGCCGTCGAGGCGGCCCGGGATCTGATCGCGGCGGGTGAGATCGGCCCGGTCACGCACGTCCGCGTGCGGTTCTTCAGCGACTACGCCGCGCACCCCGAAGGCGCGCTGACCTGGCGGTACGAGAAGCGGCGCGGCGGGTCCGGCGTGCTCGGCGACCTGGCCTCGCACGGTGTCGATCTGGCCCACTTCCTGCTCGGCGACATCACCTCGTTGGTCGCCGACACCGCGATCTTCGTGCCCGAACGGGGCCGGCCGAGCGGCGCCACCACCGCGCATGCGCGAGCCGCCGGCGGCCAACTCGGTCCGGTGGAGAACGATGACTACGCCTCCGCGCTAGTGCGTTTCGCGTCGGGGGCACGGGGTGTGGTGGAGGCCAGCCGGGTCGCCGTCGGCGATCAGAACGCCTACGGCTTCGAGATCCACGGCACCAAGGGCGCCGTGCACTGGGATTTCCGCCGCATGGGCGAGCTGGGCCTGTCTACCGGCACCGCATACCAGGACCAGCCGATCTCCACCGTCTTCGTCGGTCCGGGCGCCGGCGAGTTCCAGGCGTTCCAGCCGGGGGCGGCCAACGCCATGGGCTACGACGACCTGAAGGTCGTCGAGGCGGCCCGGTTCGTCCGGTCGATCGCCGAGAAGCAGCCGTACGGCGCGACGCTCACCGACGCGGTCCGGTCGGCGCAGGCCCTGGACGCGATGGTCGAGTCCGCCTCGTCCGGACGTTGGGTCTCGCTGTCAGCCAGCTTGCCGAGCGGACGGTGATCACCGCGGCGGCGCCGACGGTCAGGATGGTCGGCCGGATTCGTTCGACGCCCCCGCCTACCCTGACCTCATGGCGGATCGTGACGAGATGGCCACGTCCTTCGGTGCCCAGGCCGGCTCGTACGAGTCGGGGCGTCCGGACTATCCCCGCGACGCCGTCGCCTGGCTGCTCGAACCGGTTTCCGCGGGAACGTCCCCGCGGGTTGCCGATGTCGGCGCCGGCACCGGCAAGCTGACCCGGGTCGCGGTGGGGCTGGGCGCGACGGTGACCGCCGTCGAACCCGATGAGGCGATGCTCGCCGTGCTGACCACGGCCGTGCCGGGGGTGGCGGCCGAGGTCGGCAGTGCCGAGAAGCTCCCGCTCGACGACGCCAGCCAGGACGCGGTGATCCTTGGCCAGGCGTGGCACTGGGTCGACCCGGTCGCCGGCTCGCGGGAGATCGCCCGGGTGCTGCGGCCGGGTGGGGTGCTCGGCCTGATCTGGAACATCCGGGACGAGCAGACCCCGTGGGTGCGGCGGCTCACCGAGATCATGTGGCCCAGTCGGGCCGAGACCGCGCTGAGTGAGGGCGGTCCCGTGGTGGCCGCCCCATTCGGCCCGCTGGAGCAGCAACAGTGGTCCTGGGTCCGGCCGATGAACCGGCAGCGGCTGCTGGACCTGGTCCGGTCGCGCAGCTATGTCATCACCGCATCCGACGACGAACGGGCCCGCATCGAGGCCGGCCTGGCCGACCTGCTCGACGATGTCGGTGCGGTGGGCGGGACAACCGTCGGGATGCCCTACGTGACCAGCGCGTTCCGGGTCCTGCGACCGTGACCGGGGATCTCGCGCGTCGGTCGTGAACGGGAACCCGTCCGGTCGATGCCACCGGTAGGTGCCTCCGTGACATGGCGAAGACCGCGCGCTCGACCTCCGCAACGAGCTCAAGCGGACGATCGAGATCGAGGCGCGCAGGACGGTGACGTCGACGTCGGAGGCGGATGTGGTGCGACGGACGCCCGGCCGGGCGTTGGTGACCTTGCTGGTGACCAATCTTGAGCGGAATAGACTCAACTTTTGTGCGTTGCATCATGTGGACGTCTGGGTAGGCTGAAGTTGGTCCGTATCGGCGTCCGCAGAACATCCAGACAGACGAGACCCATCGGCAGCGCAAAGAAAGGCACAACAACCAGCCGTGAACCTCGAGAACCTCACTACGAAGAGCCGCGAGGTCGTCACCGCGGCCGTCACCGCCGCCACCTCCGCCGGGCACTCCTCGGTGGAGCCGGCCCATCTGCTGGGCGCACTGCTGGTGACCCCCGGTTCGACCGCCCCGGGCCTGCTGCGCGCCGTCGGCGCCGATCCCGCCGCGGTCAAGAGCCGCAACGACGCCCTGCTGGGCCGTCTCCCGCGGATCAGCGGCACTACCGTCGCGCCACCCGGCCTTGCCCGTGCCGTGGCGAACATCCTCACCGGCGCCGAACAGATCATGCGCGCCGCGGGTGACGAGTACCTGTCCACCGAGCACCTGCTCGCCGCGCTGGCGCGCCCGGGCACCGATGCGGGCGACCTGCTCAACCAGCTGGGAGCGACCACCGACAACCTGGTCGAGGCGTTCCCGGTGGTCCGGGGCGGCGACCGCAAGATCACCAGCCAGGACCCGGAAAGCACGTTCCAGGCGCTGGAGAAGTACGGCGTCGACCTGACCGAACGCGCCCGCGAGGGCAAGATCGACCCGGTCATCGGGCGGGACTCCGAAATTCGGCGGGTCGTCCAGGTGCTGTCCCGGCGGACCAAGAACAACCCGGTCCTGATCGGCGAGCCCGGCGTCGGCAAGACCGCCGTCGTCGAGGGGCTGGCCCAGCGGATCGTCGCCGGCGACGTTCCCGAGTCGCTGCGCAACAAGAAGCTGATCGCCCTGGACATGGGCTCGATGATCGCCGGGGCCAAGTACCGCGGCGAGTTCGAGGAGCGGCTCAAGGCCGTCCTGGAGGAGATCAAGAACTCCGACGGTCAAGTGGTCACGTTCATCGACGAGCTGCACACGGTGGTCGGCGCCGGCGCGACCGGTGAGGGCGCGATGGACGCGTCCAACATGCTCAAGCCGATGTTGGCCCGCGGCGAGTTGCGGATGGTCGGGGCGACCACCCTGGACGAGTACCGCGAGCACATCGAGAAGGACCCGGCGCTCGAGCGACGGTTCCAGCAGGTGTTCGTCGGTGAGCCCAGCGTCGAGGACACCGTCGGCATCCTGCGCGGCATCAAGGAGCGGTACGAGGCGCACCACGGGGTGCGCATCGCCGACTCCGCCCTGGTCGCCGCGGCGACGCTGTCGGATCGGTACATCACCAGCCGGTTCCTGCCGGACAAGGCGATCGACCTGATCGACGAGGCCGCATCCCGGCTGCGCATGGAGATCGATTCTCGTCCGGTCGAGATCGACGAGCTGCAGCGATCCGTCGACCGGCTGAAGATGGAAGAGCTGGCGCTGGAGAAGGAGTCGGACGCCGCGTCCCAGGATCGGTTGACCCGGCTGCGCCGCGACCTGGCCGACAAGAACGAGCAGCTCACCGCGATGAACGAGCGATGGGAGCGCGAGAAGTCGGGCCTGAACCGGGTCGGCGAGCTGAAGAAGGAGCTCGACGAGCTGCGCATGCAGGCCGAGCGGCACCAGCGCGAGGGCGACCTGGCCAAGGCGTCCGAGCTGCTCTACGCCCGCATCCCGGCGCTGGAACGCGAACTTTCGCAAGCCATCTCGGCCGAGTCGACGGATGAGGCCGCTGAGACACCCATGGTCAGCGAAGAAGTCGGACCGGACGACATCGCCACCGTCATCGCCGCCTGGACCGGCATTCCGGCCGGCCGCCTCATGGAGGGCGAGACCGAGAAGTTGCTGCGCATGGAGGAAGAGCTGGGCAAGCGCGTCGTCGGCCAGGCCGAGGCCGTCCGCGTGGTGTCCGACGCGGTGCGGCGCTCGCGGGCCGGCATCGCCGACCCCGACCGGCCCACCGGCTCGTTCCTATTCATCGGTCCGACGGGCGTCGGAAAGACGGAGCTGGCCAAGGCGCTCGCCGACTTCCTGTTCGACGATCCGCGGGCGATGGTCCGCATCGACATGAGCGAGTACTCCGAGAAGCATTCGGTGGCCAGGCTCGTCGGTGCGCCGCCGGGCTATGTCGGATACGACGAGGGCGGTCAGCTGACCGAGGCGGTCCGCCGCCGGCCGTACTCGGTGATCCTGCTGGACGAGGTGGAGAAGGCCCATCCGGACGTCTTCGACATCCTGTTGCAGGTCTTGGACGACGGCCGGTTGACCGACGGTCAGGGCCGCACGGTGGACTTCCGCAACACGTTGCTGATCCTGACGTCGAACCTGGGCAGCCAGGCGCTGATGGACCAGAGCATGTCGGAGGAGCAGCGCCGGGAGACCGTCATGTCGGTCGTCCGGGTGGCGTTCAAGCCGGAGTTCCTCAACCGGCTCGACGACATCGTGTTTTTCCACGCGCTCACGGTCGGCGAGCTCGGTTCGATCGTCGGCATCCAGGTGGACGCGCTGGCCAAGCGGCTCTCCGCGCGGCGGTTGACCCTGGACGTCACCCCCGACGCCCGCGAGTGGCTGGCGATCGGCGGGTTCGACCCGCTATACGGGGCGCGTCCGCTGCGCCGGTTGATCCAGTCGTCGATCGGCGACCAGCTGGCCCGCGAGCTACTGGCCGGCCGGATCCGGGACGGGCAGACCGTGCGGGTCGACGTCAACGACGACGACCCGGGCGCGCTGGTCGTGCGGCCGGTCGACGAGACCGTTCCGCTGACCGTCTGATCGGTCGGTCCAGGTCGGGCGCGGAACATCCGCGGGCGTGATGCCGGCCGTTGTTCCGCGCCTCTGGGACGGTGCGAGTGCGGGAGCTCGAACTCGGATCCAGTTGCTGCCGTTGGCCGATCGTCGGGCATGTCCGGCTGTCCCGGCACGTACGCTGCGATCGGGACGTCGGGCGCAGGGGGATCGATGACGATGTCGGGCGGGCCGCGCCGCCGCGCGCGCCGGGGGTTGACGGTTGCCGTGGGAGCTGCGGCCGTGGTCATGATCGCCGCCGCCGTTGTCGCCACTGGGATCTTTCGACCGGCCGCCGGCGATTCGTCCGTGACCGGCGACCCGCCGCGATCCACTGGCCTCACCTCCGCCTCGACCTCGGCGGCCACTGCGTCCGATCTGGGGAGCATCGCCCCCACGTCGGGCTACGTGCTCAAGGTTGTCGACGGCGACACCCTGCACGTGCGGATCGACGGCACGGACGAGAAGGTGCGGATCATCGGCATCAACGCACCCGAGACGGACGAGTGCTGGGGCGGCGAGTCGACCGAGGCGGCCGCCCGGCTGTTGGACGGGGCAACCGTCACGCTGGTCGCCGACCCCACCCAGGCCGACCGGGACCGTTACGGCCGGCTACTGCGGTACGTCATGCTGCCGGACGGCACCGATGTCGGGCTGCGGATGATCAGCGACGGCGACGCCGACGAATACACCTACGACAACGCGTACGCCAACCAGCAGGCGTACCGGGCCGCCTACGCCGCCGCGGCCGCCGGTGGGCTGGGCCTTTGGAGCGTGGCGACCTGCGGTGGGAATCCGGCGCCGTCGGGAACGCTGACCACGTCGTCGCCGTCCACGCCGTTGCCGTCCACGCCGTCGCCGTCCACGGCGCCAACGGCCGCGAAGGCCGGCCCGAACGGCTGCGACATCAAGGGCAACATCAGCGCGAACGGCAAGATCTACCACCTGCCCGGCACCCGCGATTACGACCGGACGAGCATCGACGAGGCGAAGGGTGAGCGCTGGTTCTGCTCGATCGCCGAGGCGCAGGCCGCCGGGTGGCGGGCGCCGGGGACCTGATCGCCGCCGGCATCGGCGGCCGAGTTCCGCTCGCGCCTCGACTGAGCCGCCGCCCCGCCCGCGAACGAGATCTCGATGCCCTGTGCGACGCTGAATACGGCTCATCCCGCCCGGGTGGCGCGTATGCGCGCATCGGTGACGAACAATGATGGGAAGGACCGGACGAAGGAGCGCTGCGGTGACCAAGCCAGACCCAACGACGCGGTCGGGGTCGGCTTCACGAGCGCCTCGGCGCGGCCGGCTCGAGTCGATGGCCCGCGGTGCCGTGGGCGCGGCCTGGGCGGCGACCGGTCCGCTGCGATGGGGAGCCGGGCTCGCGGTCCGCACCGCTGAAACCGCGGTTTCGGAGGTCGTTTCGCTGGCCGCGCCGCGACCGACCGAACCGCACGGACCGGCCTCGCCGAGCGCGCCACCGTCGAGCGCGTCGCATGGCCTCACGAGCTTCATCGACCGGCTCGTCGGCACGCTGTCTCCGGTGATCGATTCGATCGTGCGGACCGCCCTGGACGATTTGGATCTGACCCGCATCGTGCTCGACCGGGTGGAACTTGATCGGATCGTCGCCGCCGTGGATCTGGATGCAGCGGTCGCCCGGGTGGACCTGGACGGCGCCGTTGCCAGGGTTGACCTGGACGGCATCGTCGACCGGCTCGACATCGCCCGCATCGTCGAAAGCCTGGACCTCAACGCGATCCTCGAGCATGTCGACCTCAACCGTCTCGTCGGACGGCTGGACATCGACGCCATCCTGGCCAAGGTCGACCTGAATGCGGTGCTGAGTCGGGTGGAACTGAACCCGATCCTGGCCCGAGTGGATCTGGACGCGGTGCTGTCCGGGGTGGATCTGAATGCGGTGCTGGGTCGGGTGGAACTGGACCCGATCCTGGCCCGGGTGGATCTGGACGCGGTGCTGTCCGGGGTGGATCTGAATGCGGTGCTGGGTCGGGTGGATCTGAACCAGGTCCTGGCTGGCGTCGACATCGCGGCCATCGTGCAGCGGTTGGACCTGACGGAGATCGTCGCCGGTGTCGATCTGGACCGGGTGCTGGCGGGGGTCGATCTGAACCGGGTCCTGGCCGGGGTGGACCTCACGGCGGTGATCGGTCGGGTGGATCTGAACCAGGTCCTGTCCGGCGTCGACATCGCGGCCATCGTGCAGCGGCTGGACCTGAACGAGATCGTCGCCGGGGTGGACATCGAGCGGATCGTGACGGGCCTGGACCTGAACGCGATCGTCGCCCGCGTCGATCTGGACACGGCCATCGGGCGCGTGGACATCATCGGCATCGCCAACAAGGTGATCGACGGCATCGACCTCATCCCGATCGCCGAGAACGTCGTCGACGGCATCGACCTCGCCGGCATCATCCGCGATTCGACCGGCAGCCTGGCCTCCGAGGCCGTGCACGGGGTCCGGGTGCAGGGTCAGAACGCGGACGACGCCATCGGGCAGTTCGTGGGCCGGATGCTGGGCCGTCGCCGCCAGCTCGACGGCTCGCCGATCGGACCACCACCGATCGATGAGTCACCCGTCCTCCACCGCACGTCGACGAACGGGCGCGCGCTGCCGCCGAGCGATCGGAGCGGGCCGCAATGAGCGAGCGCCAGCGCGTGAATCCTGGTTACTCACGCCGGCCCGGCCCTTCCGCTGCGGTCGGGCGTGCGGGGCGTTCCGGGAGGGTGGGCCGATGAGCGAGCGCCAGCGAGCGAATTATCAACGCTCTCGTCGGTCCGGCCGAGCCGGCAGGGCCGAGCTAGCGAGGCGTTCCGGGAAGGTCGGCCGATGAGCCGTCCGATGACCGGGCACAACACCGGGCAGACGGAGCAACGGCCGGCGGGCATCGTTACCCGTTCCGCATCCGCCGGCATCGACCTCGCCGTCGTCATCGTCGTCAGTTCGATGGCCTACCTGGGTCTGGTGCTGGCCAAGTTGGTGTGGTCGCCGACCAACTTCACCTGGCCGACCGTCCCGGTCTGGCTCACCATCGCGTTCGGGTTCGGCTTCTCGGTGCTCTACCTGACCGTGGCCTGGGTGACGACCGGACGCAGCTATGGCGGCTATGTGATGGGCCTGCGAGTACTGACGAACGGCAATCGCAAGCTGGGCTGGGCCCACGCCCTCGTCCGGGCGGGGTTCTGCGTCTTCTTCCCCGTCGGCTTGGCCTGGGTCATCTTCAGCCCGAAGCGCCGGTCACTCCAGGATGTCGCGCTGCGCACCACCGTCGTCTACGACTGGCACATCGCCACCGACCTCTGAGCGAGCGTCCGCGAGCGAGGCGCCCCGGTAGGCGGGGGGCCACGCCGAATCAGGGCGCACGCAGATCTGCAGCCGCTGCACGATCAGGTTGAAGGTCTGGATCAGTTCCAGCAGCCGGTCGATCTCCCGCCGCTCGGCGGCTGTGCCATGCAGCGTCCGTCCCGACCGTTGCTCGAACGTCTCCATCTCCGGCAACGCCGACCGGACCACCGAGCCGACCTGACCCGCAACGTGGAACTCGTAGATGGCCGCCATCGTCAATCAGCCGGTCACTCGTTGGTCTCGCCGATGCGGCGGACCTCGATCAGATCCAGGCCGAGGCTCTGCAGCCGGTTGATGATTCCGTGCAGCGCAGCCTGGTCGGCCACCGGACCACGCATGACGGTGCGAACCGGAACGACCTCCACCGAGAAGTTCTCGACCTCGTCGAGAACAGTGTCGGGCAACTCCCCGGACACGCTGATCTCGTACTCGAGTGTCGACATGCGTTCCTCCCGAACCCTGTTGCCTCCCGGCACCCGAGGGGATTCCCTCGCTGTCCACAGACCAAGCGCCGACGGTCCCGATCGTCTCCTGGGAGTGGCGAGGCCCGCGTCACCCCGACCGGATGGTTGACCCTCCGGGTCGTGGTGTGGAAGTAATGCAGATCCGACCGGATCTCACTGAGCGTTCATAGAATGGGCCACAGCTCGCTGTACGCTCCTCCAGATCAGTGAGTGCGAAAATCGTAGAAGTCGGTTAGTTGCGTTATGCCGTATTCGTATCGGCAGGCGTCAAGGGCTATGAGGGTGATGAGGGTTGTCGACGGCCACGCATACGCGATCGACCGCGGCAGCGACGCTCCCTTCGTTGGTCGAGGGCGTCCGGCGGCAGCGCCTGGACGCGATGCTGGACCGCGGACTGGACCACACGCTCACCCTGGTGAGCGCCGGACCCGGGTTCGGCAAGACCCTCACTGTGGCTTCCTGGGTCCGGCGACGGCAGAGCGATCACGCGATCGGCTGGTTGGCCCTTGACCAGACCGACGACTCTCCGCACAGCTTCTGGTCGGGTCTGTTGGCCGCGATCCGGGCCAGCGGTGCGCTGCCCGACGGGAGCGCGCTCAACGATGTGATCCCGGCCAGCGTGTTCGGCGCCCGGGAGGTGGACATCGTGCTGGCCGGGCTGGCCGATCTGCGCCGGCGTCTGGTCCTGGTCCTGGACGACTTCCACCTGATCAAGAACCCCGAGGTGCTCGCCTCGGTCGGCCTGTTGCTGGAGCGACCGCCGGCCCGACTCACGCTGGTGCTGATCACCCGGTCCGATCCGGTGTTGCCCCTGCACCGGGTGCGGGTGGCGGGCCAGCTAGTCGAAATCCGGAGCCGGGACCTGGCGTTCAGCCGCCCGGAGGCCGCCGAGCTGTTCGCCATCGAGGGCTTCCGGTTGCGCGACGACCAGCTCGACACCCTCTACGCCCGCACGGAGGGGTGGGCCGCCGGGTTGCGGCTGGCCGCCATGTCTCTGGACCCCGACGACGTGGATGCGAGCGTGGAACGGGTCACCGGCAGCGACCGCGCCATCGCTGAGTACTTGATCGGCGAGGTCCTGCAACGGGTTGCGCCCGATGAACGAGAGTTCCTGCTGCACACCAGCGTGGTCGACCGCGTCTGCGGCGACCTGGCCGACGCGATCACCGGCGGCACCCACGGCCAGCAGCTCCTGGAACATTTGCAGGCGACCAACACGTTCGTGACGGCGCTGGACACAGAGAACCGGTGGTTCCGGTTCCATCCACTCCTGCGGGATCTGCTGCGGCACCGGTTGATGCTCGAGCAGCGCGACGGCGTTCCCGAGTTGCATCGGCGCGTCGCGGCGTGGCAGGCCGCCCATGGCGACCCGATCGAGTCGGTGCGCTCGTCGATCAAGGCGGGTGACTGGGACCGGGCCGGCCGCACGATGCTGGCCTGCATTCCGCTGATCCTGTCGGTGCAGGCTCCTGCCCTGGCCAAGGCGATCGAGCCGATGGTGCGTCGGGCCAACGAGAACCCCGCACTGTTCGAGCTGCTGGCGGCCTCGGCCTTCCACATGCAGCGCCGGGACTACGGCTCGATGAGTCGGGACACGGCCGAGGCCCGGCAGTACCTGGACGCCGCGCCCGCCGACCTGCGGGGGACGGCCACCGTGGTGCTGGACCTGTTCGACCAGGCGGCCTGCCGGATGAGCGGCAACTCGGCTCGGCAGATCGAGCTGTGCCGAGGCGTGCTGCACATGCTCGATCAGACGCCCCGTCGCGAGATCCCGTTGGGCCGGCACTTCCGCGCGGTCGCCACCGGCAACCTCGGCGTAGGCCAGCTCTGGACGGACGACATCGACGCCGCCGACCGGTCACTCGCCGACGCCGATCAGCAGCTCGGCGATCTCGGCATGGAACTCGCCGTGTTGAACACCTTGTCCTACCACGCGTTGCTGGACGCCATGGTCGGTCGGTGCCGTCGGGCGGAGCGTCGCGCGCGGGTGGCGCTGGAGAACGTCGACCGCCGGGGGTGGGGCTCCGAGATCCAGGGAATGTCGCTGCACCTGGCGCTGAGCCTGGTCCTGGCCGCTCGTGGCCACACGGACCAGGCCGCCAAGGCGGTCGCCAGAGGGCTGGCCGGGACTGCCGGAACCCACACCGATCGGGCCGTCCGGTTGGGGCTGGCCATCGCGGCCGTCGAAGTGGCCGTGTTGCGCGGCGACGGCGCGGCGGCGCTGGAAGCGGACTCGAGGGTGCGGGCCGGCATCGCGCGGACCCCAGGGACCCCGATCCGGATGCGGCGCTGGGCCGACGCAGCCGGTGCCTCGGCGATGATTCTGGACGGGCGACCGGCCGAGGCGATCGACCGGTTGGGTGAGCTTGCCCCGGACCGCGGGTTCTCGGCCGCCTGGCAACGGGTCTGGCTGGCCCGCGCCCTGCTGGACACGGGCGCGTTGCACCGGATGGATGGCGTCCTGCGCCCGCTCACCGAACCGGGCTGGCAGTACCGCGAGCCGGTGGTGTTCGCCCGGCTGCTGCTGGCGGTCCTCGCCGAACGCCAGCACCGGGACGGGGTCGCCCTCACCGAGCTGACTGCGGCCGTCGAGCTGGCCCAGGCCGAGGGAATCCGCCGACCCTTCCTGATGCTGGGCGATCGGCTGACCGGGATGCTGCGGCGTTACCTGGTGCTCGACGGGGCGCACCCGGCCTTCGTGACCGGCCTGGTCGGCGAGGCCCATGAGCCGCCGCGCGAGAACGGTGGTCTCGAACATCTCACCGAGCGCGAGCTGATCGTCCTCAAGTATCTGCCGACCATGCTCAAGGCGGGTGAGATCGCCGACGACCTGTTCGTCTCGGTGAACACGGTCAAGGCCCATCTCCGATCGATGTACCGCAAGCTCGGCGTGAGCAACCGCCGCGAAGCGGTGGAGCGGGCCCGCGCGCTCGGCCTCCTGTAGGCGGGCCGCCCCGGCGCCGGAGGGCCGCCTTGCCCGGCCGGGGCGGAGCTGGCGACCCGGGGCGCGACCGGCGTCATCCGCCCATACTTGCCGCATCGGCATCCGAATCGGAGCGGGCACCGGTATGCCGGCAGATGCGGTAGGAAACTGGACCAAACAGTGGAACGGACACTCAATGCCCATGCACGGACCCGAACCTGATCTCGACGCGCCGGGCGACGAATCGACGCCGGCGCGCGAGCCGCGCCGGCGGTCCGCGGTGCTGCGCGCGGTCGGCCTGATCGCCGTGGTTGTGGCCTGGCTGGCGATCGCCGGGCTGGGCGGCCCGGCCATCGGGTCGCTGTCCTCGGTGCAGTCCAACGATCAGGAATCATTCCTGCCGGCCGGCGCGGAATCGGTCGCGGCGACCGAGGCGGCGCGCGCGTTCGACGACTCCGGTCAGCTGCCCGCCTTCGTCGTCTTCACCACCGCCGACGGCGCGACGGCCACCCCGGACCAGCTCGCCGCCTGGCAGGCCTTCGCCGCCGCGCTGGCCGGCCAGCCGGTGTCCAGCGCCAAGGGCACCGATCTGGGCACCGTCGGCGACTTCCTGGTCGACGGGACGGGCGGCCAGGCCGCGCCGATCCCGGTGATCCCGGCGCAGGACGGGCAGGCCGCGCTGGTCATCGTGCCGCTGTCCGAGGAGAAGGTGACGACCGTCGGAGCCGACGGCAAGGACCCGCTGACCGACGTCGTCGATGCGATCCGCACCTCCGCCGAGGCCACCGTGGCCGACGCCGGGGCCGGCGGCGAGGTGCACATCACCGGCCCGGCCGGGCTCATCTCCGACCTGGGCGCCGCGTTCGCCGGGATCGACGGGCTGCTGCTGCTGGTCGCGCTGTCGGCCGTGCTGATCATCCTGTTCCTGGTCTACCGCGCGGTCGCGTTGCCGTTCGTCGTGCTGTTCACCTCGATCAGCGCGCTGGCCGCGGCCGGCGGGGTGGTCTACCTGCTGGCCAAGAACGGCGTCCTGGCGCTCAACGGCCAGAGCCAGGGCATCCTGTTCATTCTCGTGGTCGGCGCCGCGACCGACTACGGGCTGCTGCTGGTCTCCCGGTACCGGGAGGAGCTGACCAAGGTCGACTCCACCTGGACCGCGATCAAGCGGGCCTGGCGGGCTTGCCTGGAGCCGATTGCGGCCAGCGCCGGCACGGTGATCATCGGCCTGCTCTGCCTGCTGCTGTCCGACCTGAACTCCAACAAGGGCCTCGGCCCGGTCGGCGCCATCGGCATCGCCTGCTCCTTCGTCGCCGCCCTGACCCTGTTGCCGGCGCTGCTGATGGCCGGCCGCTGGCTGTTCTGGCCGCGGGTCCCGCGGGTCGCCGAGCAGGTCGGCGGCACGCACGCCATCACCCACCGCAGCAAGCCCGGGATCTGGGAGAAGGTCGCGGTGTTCGTAGTCCGCCGCCCGCGCCGGATCTGGATCATCACCGTCATCGTCTTGGGCGCGCTGTGCGCGTTCGTGCCCACCTTCAAGGCGTCCGGCACGGCCCAGACCGATGTCTTCCTCACCGATGTGGACTCCATCGCCGGCCAGGACGCGCTGTCCGAACACTTCCCCGGCGGATCGGGGAACCCGGTGGTCATCATCGCCCCGGAGTCGGTCGCCGCCGACGTCGTCGAAGCGGTCGGCGCGGTCGACGGCATCTCCGGCCAACCGCAGATCCTGACCGCCGCCGGCACCGGCCCGCAGGCCGCCGGCGCCCCCCCGCTGGTAGTCGACGGGAAGGTGCAGATCCAGGCGACCCTGTCCGCCGCGGCGGATTCGGAGGAGGCCGAGGCCACCGTCCGGGCCGTGCGCACCGCGGCCCACGCGGTGCCGGGCGCCGACGGGCAGGTGCTGGTCGGCGGGACCACCGCGATCCAGGTCGACACCAACGACACCTCGTCGCGGGACTTGACGGTGATCATCCCGGTGGTGCTGGTGGCCATCCTGTTCGTGCTGATCCTGCTGCTGCGCTCGCTCATCGCGGCGTTGCTGCTGGTCACTGCAACCGTGCTGTCCTTCGGCGCGGCCCTGGGGGTGTCGGCCCTGATGTTCAACCACGTGTTCGACTTCCCCGGCTCGGACCCGGCGGTGCCGCTGTTCGCCTTCGTCTTCCTGGTTGCCCTTGGCGTGGACTACTCGATCTTCCTGATGACCCGGGCCCGGGAGGAGGTGGCCTTCCACGGGCCGCATGACGGCATGATGCGCGGCCTGGCCGTGACGGGCGGTGTGATCACCAGCGCCGGCATCGTGCTGGCGGCCACCTTTGCCGCGCTCGCCGTCATCCCGATCCTGTTCCTGGCCCAGATCGCGTTCATCGTCGCGTTCGGCGTGCTGCTGGACACGTTCGTCGTCCGCACCCTGCTCGTGCCGGCCACCGCGATCGACATGGGCTGGTTCACCTGGTGGCCGATCCGGCCCAAGCCGACGAAGCATCAACTGGCGCAGCGGGAACACCGGGCGGTCGACGACCGGACACCCGCGCGGCAGTAGCGCCCGAGGCCCGCCGGCGCGGCGATCGGCCGGCCGGCCGACCCGCACCCGCCGGTCGCTGCGCCGAGTCGTACTGTCCGGGCATGACCAACACCTCGAGCATCGGTCCCGGCGACTGCGCCGACGCCCTGGCCACCTTGCGCGAGCGGTCCCCGCTGGTGCAGTGCCTGACCAACATCGTGGTCGCCCAGTGGACGGCGAACGTGCTGCTGGCCGTCGGAGCCGCGCCGGCGATGGTGGACAACCCCGAGGAGGCCGGCGCGTTCGCCCGGATCGCCGGCGGCGTGCTGATCAACCTCGGCACTCCGTACGCCGACACCACCGCCGCGATGGAGCAGGCGGTGGGCGCGGCGTCCGACGCCGGCACCCCCTGGGTGCTGGACCCGGTCGCCGCCGGAGCCCTGGCCTGGCGCACCGAGATCGCCCGCAAGCTGCTGTCCGACAGCCCGACCGTGTTGCGCGGCAACGCCTCCGAGGTGATGGCGCTGACCGGCGGGGCGGGCGGCAAGGGAGTGGATTCGGTCGACACCCCGGAGGCCGCGCTGGACGCCGCCGTCGAACTGGCCGGACTGCACGGCACCGTCGTGGCGATCAGCGGGCCGGTCGACCATCTCACCGACGGCGCGCGGGTGGTCAAAGTGGCCAACGGGCATCCGCTGCTGACCAGGGTCACCGGGGTCGGCTGCGCGCTCGGTGCCATGATCGCCGGATTCGCTGCCGTGCTGGACGACCCCCTGGTGGCCGCAGTGGCGGCGACCGCGACGTTGACCGTCGCTGCCGACGCGGCCGCGTCGTCGCCGTCGACGGCCGGTCCCGGATCGTTCGCCGTTGCCCTGCTGGACCAGCTCGCCACGCTCACGCCGGCCGAGCTGGCCGCCCGGGTGCGGCTGAGCTGATTTCGGTGCCGCGGCCGGTCGATCTGACGTTGTACCTGGTCACCGACACCGTGCTGTGCGGAACCCGCGGCGTGGCGGCCACCGTCGATGCCGCGGTACGCGGTGGGGTGACGGTGGTGCAGGTGCGCGACCCACGGGCCCCGGACGACGAGCTCATCCGGCTCGGACGGGCGGTGGCCGCGGCGCTCGCCGGTACCGGAGTGCCGCTGATCGTGAACGACCGAGTGCATTTGGTGGAGGCGATCGGCGCGGACGGGGCGCACGTCGGGCAGGGGGACCTCGATCCGGTCGCCGCCCGCTCGCTGCTCGGCCCGGCCGCGATCCTCGGCCTGTCCGTGCAGACCCTGGCCCACGTGGATGCGGCCGCCGCGCTGCCGCCGGGCACCGTCGACCACCTGGGTGTCGGTCCCGTCTGGTGGCAGGCCACCAAGCCCGACGCCGCCGACCCGGGCGGGCTGGACACCCTCGCCGCGATCGTCCGGCGCAGCCCGATGCCGTGCGTGGCGATCGGCGGGATCGACGCGGGCCGCGCGGCCTTGGTGCGGTCGACCGGCGCGGCCGGGGTGGCGGTGGTCAGCGCGATCTGCGGAACCCCCGATCCGGTCGCCGCGGCCCGGCGGGTGCGCGCCGCCTGGGACGGCGCCGACGCGCCGACCGCCCCCGTGGGTGCGGAAACTCGGCCGGCCTGAGGGCGGCTGATGTTCCGCAGGTCTGCCCGGCCCGGTCGGGTGAGGACCTTCGTCCCTGGCCGCGAGATCGGGGCGGGCGGAGGCTGAGGTCAGGACGTCCGACGAGTCCAGATCACAGGCCGGGCGGTCGTCCGGACGAGGAGTTCGACCATGACTGGGATCCGGTCGCAGATTGTCGTCGGGCTGGACGGATCACCCGAATCGTTGACCGCCGCGCGCTGGGCCGCCCACGACGCCCGGCTCCGCGGCCTGTCGCTGCACCTGGTGCACACGTACAGCATTCCCGCGGTGGGCATGATCGGGTACACGGTCCCGACCGCGCTGACCGACGGCCTGTACGCGACCGGCGAGCAGATCCTGGCCGATGCCAGGACCGAGTTGTACGCCGCCCACCCGGATCTGGAGATCACCGACCGGCTGGTCCAGGCCGACCCGCGGCCGGTCCTGGTGCAGGCGTCCCGGGGGGCGGCGCTGACCGTGGTCGGCACCCGCGGTGGCGGCCGCATTCCCGATGTGGTCCTCGGATCGGTCGCCGTGCACGTGGCCGCCCACGCGCACTCGCCCGTCGCCGTGATCCCGAACGGTTCGGCGGCCCCGTCCGGGGCGGACGGGCCGGTGCGGCTCGGTGTCGACGGATCGCGGATCAGCGAGGCGGCCGTCGAGTTCGCCTTCGACGAGGCCGATCGCCGGCGCGTGCCGCTGCAGGCGGTCATCGTCTGGGACGACGCCGACCTGCGCGGACTGGTCGCCGCCGGGACGCCGCTGGACCTGGTGGAGGACGGCAAGGAACATGCCCTGCTGGCCGAGCAGTTGGCCGGCTGGCGGGACAAGTACCCGGACGTCGTCGTCGAGCCGGTGGTGCGGCGTGGGCGCGCGGCCGAGGCCTTGCTGCGGGCCGACGCCGCCGGACCGGACCCGCAGATGATCGTCGTGGGTAGTCGGGGCCGTGGCGGCTTCGCCGGACTGCTGCTCGGGTCGACCAGCCACAGCCTGATCGGGCACAGCCGGTGGCCGGTGCTGGTCGTCCGCCCGCACGCCCGCTGACTGGGCAGTGACCCGGCCGAGGCCCCTCGTAAGGTGCCGGTCGGGCCGAAACCGCGGCGCCGCCGCCGATCCCGACGCAGCGATTCAGGCAGCGATGCCTGAACCGCCGACGGCTGGCGGCGCCGCACCACCCGGCGGTTGCCGGTCGGTCGCGTCGTGATGCACTCGACCCCTGCGGGGCGTCGTGCGCCCGCCCGATCGACAACCGCGGAGGTCACGGTGCCGAACACCCCCGCCGAGCGGATCGCCGCCGTCGCTGCATCCGTGCTCGGTGGCCCGCTGCCCGTCCGGATCCGGGCCTGGGACGGCAGTGAGACCGGTCCGGCCGGAGCCCCGACCCTCGTCGTGAGCCGCCGTGGGTTGCGCCGGCTGGTGTGGTCGCCGGGCGAACTCGGCTTGGCCGAGGGGTACGTCACCGGCGACCTGGACGTCGACGGCGACCTGGCCGAAGGCCTCGCCGCGATGTGGTCGGCGACCCGCGACGGAACGCTGCGCCGGCCGCGGTTGCACGTCACCGACTATCCCCGGCTCGCCGCCGCCGCGGTCCGACTGGGTGCCGTCGGACCGCGACCACCCCGCCCCGGTGCGGAGGCGCGGCTGCGCGGCGGAAAGCACACCCGCGAACGCGACCGGGCGGCGATCGCCCACCATTACGACCTGTCCAACGAGTTCTACGAGCTCCTGCTCGGCCCGACGATGTCCTACTCGTGCGCGTACTTCACCGGCGGTCCCGGCCAGCCGGTGGACGACGCGCAACGGGCCAAGCTCGACCTGATCTGCCGCAAGCTGGGCCTGGGCCACGGCCGCCGGCTGCTCGACATCGGCTGCGGCTGGGGATCGTTGGTGCATCACGCGGCCGAGCACTACGGCGCCGAGGTGGTCGGCGTGACCTTGTCCGGTGCCCAGCACGACTACGTCACCAAGCGGGTCGCCGACGCGGGCCTGGCCGACCGGGTGACCGTCCGGCTGGCCGACTACCGCGAGCTGATCGGCAGCCCGACCGACCGGGGCGCGTTCGACGCGGTCAGCAGCATCGAGATGGGCGAGCACGTCGGCGACGGTGAGTACCCGGTCTTCGCCCGCATCCTGCACGACGTGCTGCGGCCCGGCGGCCGGGCGCTCGTGCAGCAGATGTCCCGGGCGAAGTCGCACTCCGGCGGGGGCCCGTTCATCGAGACCTACATCGCCCCCGACATGCACATGAAGCCCGTCGGGACCACCGTCTCGATGCTCGCCACCGCCGGCCTGGAGATTCGTGACGTGCACGCGCTGCGCGAGCACTACGGCTGGACGGCGCAGGGCTGGTTGCGCACGCTCGAGGAGCGGTGGGACGACGTGGTGGCGATGATCGGCGAGCAGAGCGCCCGCATCTGGCGGCTGTACCTGATCGGCGGGGGCCAGGCGTTCGCGCAGAACCGGATGGGCGTCGACCAGATCCTGGCCGTGCGCCCGGACGAATCCGGCGCGGCCGGCCTGCCGCCCACCCGACGCGGATGGGACGGGGACTGACCGATGGCGAAGGTCCCGACGGTCGCCTTCGGCAATGCGGACTACGACGGCCAGTTCCAGCGGACCCTGCTCGCCTCGTACGCGGGGTTCGCCGACCTCGGCGAGGCATTCGCGACCGCAAGGGAGATCGGCAAGCCCGACGCCGAGCGCTGGTACAACGCGTGGTTCGGCCGGGCGGAGGCGGTCCGTGGGATCGCTGAGACGGCCTCCGCCGCCGGCGATCGGGCATCGGCCCGCAGCGCCTACCTGCGGGCCGCCGAGTACTACCGCCAGTCCTACTTCTTTCTCCGCAGCGACCTGGCCGACCCCAGCCTGCACCGCGCCTACGCCGCCCAGGTCGCCGCGTTCACGGCGGCGATCCCGCTGCTCGACCTGCACGTGGAGACCCTCGCGGTGCCGTTCGCCGGGACCACTCTCAAGGCGTACTTCTTCGCCCCGGACGATTCCGGCACGCCCCGGCCGACCGTGCTGGCCCCCTGCGGGTACGACTCCACCGCCGACGACGGGCTGGTCTACCTGACCGGTCCACTGGAGCGGGGCTACAACGCCGTCGTCTTCGAGGGACCCGGCCAGGGCGCGGCCCTGTACCGCGACCGGCTGTGGATGCGTCCCGATTTCGAGGTCGTCCTGTCGCCGGTGGTCGATCTGATCGCCGCCCGCCCCGACGTCCGAGCCGATCAACTGGTGCTCGTCGGGCGGTCGTTCGCGGGCTATCTGGCGCCCCGGGCGGCGGCATTCGAGCCGCGCCTCGCGGCCCTCGTCTGCGACCCGGCCCAGCCGGACATGGGCACCAAGATCCCGTCGGGCCTGGTCGGCACGGTCGCCCCGGCCGTCGTCAACGCGCAGATGCGGATGAACGCCGACCGACGGGAGTTCTTCGGCGCCCGGATGGCCGTGCACGGGCTGACCCGGATCTCGGACTACTTCGCCGAGTTGCGCCGGTACACGATGCTGGACGTCGCCCACCGGATCACCTGCCCCACCCTGCTCGTCGAGTGTGAGGGCGACTTCGTCGGCGGCGGCGGACCCGAGCTGCAGAAGGCGATGACGGGCACGGCGGCGACCCTGCTGAATCTCACCGCCGCGCAGGGTGCCGGCGGGCACTGCGGGGCGATGGGCCAGCGGGTCTGGAACCAGGTGGTCTACGACTGGCTGGCGACGACCCTCGGCCGCGATCGATCCGGTGGCCCGGCCGGGGGTTGACCGCCGCCGACGGTGCGGCCAACCCCCTGTCGACGGGCCGGCGGCCGCGCATGATCGATAGTGGTGATCGAGCCGAAGCCGGTCGAGGAGGTGATCGCCGTGGCGGAGCCGGACCCGCGGGTGCGCGTGCTGATCGTCGACGACCAGCGACCGTTCCGGGCCGCCGCCACCGCGGTCGTCGAATCGATCGACGGGTTCGAGGTGGTCGACGCGGTGGAGACCGCCGAGCAGGCCATCGACGGGATCGAACGCACCGGCCCGGAGCTCGTCCTGATGGACCTGAACCTGCCCGGGATGGACGGGGTCACCGCCAGCCGGCTGCTCCGGGAGCGGTACCCGGAGATCATGGTGGTCTTGCTGTCCTCCTACGACGAGGCCGAGTTCACCGACCTGATCAGCGACTGCGGGGCGAGCGCCTAC
This sequence comes from Nakamurella sp., assembly GCF_044224575.1. GTDB lineage: Bacteria > Actinomycetota > Actinomycetes > Mycobacteriales > Nakamurellaceae > Nakamurella. The sequence goes on along the minus strand of NZ_JBGAKE010000020.1, from coordinate 39,054 downwards.
GTGCCGAAGGCCTCGTTCGGCCCCGAGCGGCTCGAGACGCTCTGGCGGGAGCGATCTGGTCGGTGATCACCGGGCGACCTCGCGCCGAATTCGACAATCCTCATTGCCAGGAGGCCTGCTGGTCGATGGCTGGTGGCATCGCGGCAGACCTATCAGTCGAATCACCCAAATAGAAACAAATCGCCGCAGAGGCGCGCCTTATGGTTCGCCCGCGATCCTCGCGGGCTACCAATACGGCAGGGAAAAAGAAGGTGCGGCAACCGCGTGAAGCTTCCTACAATGACTGGCACGGAGTATTCGAGGCATACTCGGGGGCGAAATGAAGACAGTCGATTCGGGAGGCAAGGTCGTCTCCGGCGAAATCCGCGAAGGGTACGACGGATTCATATCCTACAGTCATAACGAACGGGATCGCCGGGCGGCGTTCGCTGTCAGGCGAGGACTTGAGCGGTACGCTAAGCGCTGGAACCAGCGACGGGCGCTCAAGATATTCCATGACGATCAATCCTTGTCGGCCAACCCCGACCTTTGGACGACAATTGAAAGTCAGTTGGCGCGGGCGCGTTGGCTGATTCTCATCGCCTCGCCCGAGGCGCGTGCTTCTTCGGGGGTGCGCAGAGAAGTCGGCTGGTGGTTGAAGAATCGATCGATCGAGACCATTCTTGTGGTGGTAGCGAAGGGTGAGATCATAGAAGATGATCGAGATCAAGGTGTTGACCTAGTCGCTTCGAATGCCCTTCCCGATGTGCTTGCCCGCGCCTATTCACGGGTGCCGCTGTGGCTGGACGCTCGATGGACCTCGTCGGAGAGTGACCCGAGGTTGCTGGAGGAAAAATATCTTCGGCTGGTAAAGGATCTTGCTCCGACATTGCATGAAAAGTCCAAGGAGGAAATGTCGGGTGACGCCGATCGGGAGCACCGCAGGACTCTACGGGTCACCCGAGGCGCGATTGCGCTCTTGGTTGGTTTGCTCGTGCTTGCCGTCGCCGCGGCCGCGCTGGCGGTAGTGCAGCGAAACATTGCGGTCGCGGAGAACAGGAAGGCGTTGGCTCGGCAACTCGCGGCCAGCTCGAACGCGCTTCTGGACAGCGATTTGGGTTTGGCCAACCTGCTCGCGGTGCAGGCCCATCAGCTTGACAACAATCCGCAAACGAGATCCGCGCTGGTACGCGCGCAACACTCGAACACTTCGCTGGAGCGCTTTCTCGCATTTGCCGACCGGGTGAACGCTCTCCAAATGGCCGATGGCGGCCGAATTGTTGTGGCTGGCCTGCGCAACGGGGAATTGATCAGGCGACGGGTCGACGCGACCGAAACAGCGGCCCTGTCGACTCTGCCGGCGCCGGTTGTCGCGGTGGCATCGGACGCCGATGGCGCCGTGGTGGCCGGGACCGACGGCACCGAGATCGTCGCATTCAAGCACGAAACACAGCTGCTTCATGTCCAAGCACCGGAAGGACAAGACGCCAAGCTGGTCAAGGTCGATCCAGCCGGGACCATGATGGTTGTTCAGACGGAGCCCAACGATCTGTCCAGCGCTCCGCGTCAACTGCTGGTGTACGACCTCAAGGGCGGCGCGCCGACGTCGATGCACTTGTTGGGATTGCGTCCGCTCGATATTGCCTTGTCCGGCGACGAACTGACCGTCCTCGATCCGTCCAGCTGGCAGCGTCTGAAACTGTCGGATTGGACATCCGTGTCGGGTGGGAATCTGGAGAACGGTGTGCATCAGAAGGCCGCCGGGCTCTCGCGCAACGGTGAGTACTTCGCCAGCATCAACGGAGTGACCGATGCACCGGACCTGATTCCGGTATGGAGTGCGAGTGCGGATTTCGATCCGCGTCGGCCGCAGGGCAACGCCTTTGCTCCGATTGAGGTGCCTACCGAGCTGGCCATCAGCCTGGATGGCCGTTCACTCGCGGTCAACGATAGCGGTGTGATCTACGTGTCTGATGTAGGCGCCGCCGGGGCCGATCGTCCGACTGCGATCGAACTCAATGGCGCCCGAAATGTCAACGTCGGTACCTTGCAATTCGTCGGCGATACGCGCCACCTTGCCGCAGCCTCGGACGACAGGGTCGTCCTGTGGAATCTGGATCAAGCCTCCCGATCGGTCCGGCGCATCGACGTCTCGGTGGAGGGATCGTGCAATGCGTGCCCGCTCCCGGCCCTCGCGGTCAATCCCGACGAAGAGTCCGTGGCGGCCGTGGGCTCGACCGGGACGATCGTCGACATAGCAAACCCGAGCAGCCCGGCCGTCTTCGACGCATTGGGGTTTTCGGTCGGGCCCAACTTGTTTTGGGATGAGCCCGGCGACAACCTCTATCTGCCCTCGACGAGCGACGCGGCGAGCCCGCATCCGGGTGTGACGCCGATCCGTCTTCCCAAGCACCTGGATGGGCCGGAGGATTCGAGCGTCGTCATTGCGTCGAGCATGCTGAATGACCGGGAGATCGCCGCCGTCGATGATCTCGCGAGGATCTACATCGTTGACGTCGGTTCCCCGAACGCCGTGCAGGTCCGCCGGGCCCAGGTCGAGACGACCGACTTCAACCGGGTTCCCTACGATGGCGTCGCGATCGACCCCGCGACGGAGCTCGCCGCGATCGTTTCGCCAACCGGTTCCACGAGCGTTGTCGATATTCGATCAGGGACGACCGAGCATGTCATCGACAGCGAGCAGGCGCAGTCGGTTTCCTATGCCGGCGGCCGACTGCTGGTGCAGCGAAGCGACGGCGCACTCGAGATATGGGACAAATCCGGCCGCGCCCTTGAACGAACAATCGCAGCCGACTCAAGGTATCTGGTGACCACAGGCAGTCCGAGCGGATCAATTGTCGTTCGACAACGTACCGATTCATCTATGATCCTTAGTGATCTCGAATCGGGCTTCACCTTGGCCGTCCTGCCGCCTGGGGACCGGCTCGGTCGCAAGACTCGCGCTGTCTTCGGGCCGGATGGCCAGCGCCTGTATATCGTGACGGAAGCGGTATTCGCGGCCAACGGTCGTGGACGTCCAGGGATTCTTGAGATTGTGGACCTTTCGGACGGTGCGTTGATCAGCGGCGCGTGCAGGTTGGCCGGGCGGGCACTGACCCAGCGCGACTGGGACGGCGTCACCGGAACCGAGCCTGCGGACGACACGCTTGCCTGCTCGGACCAATTCGTTGACCAATCATCGACGACGCCTCGAACATCAACTCTTATCGCGAGTCAATCGGCATCGGCATCGACGGCGTCCGCGCTCGCGGGAACGTCGGTGCCGGCGCAGGGGTCCGAGTCTCGCACATCGTCGGTGTCGGCCATGGTGGTGGCCGCACCGAGTCAATCGACTTCCGCGCTGCCAGGGACGGCGCCAGCGGGCTCGGTGACGACCGATGACGGTGCGGTCGGTTGGTCAGGGGCGTTCGACACTCCGGACGGCAACATGGGTTGCGTGCAGAACATCGCGCAGTACGAAAGCGGTGGGGTGGTCTGCTTCATGTGGCAGCAGGACTTCCCGGCGCTTGGCTGTGAGAACTTGGCGTTTACGACCGTCTACCTCGAGTTGTACGGGAGCCCCAAGATCAGCGGTTGTGGGACCGACCTGCTGACTGAATTTCCGGATCGGGAGACCCTTCCCTACGGATCCGCTGTTGTCATCGGCGGCGTCCGGTGTTCGGTTGAACCAGGTGATCTGGTGTGTATAAATTCTGTGAATCGAGGGTTTGCATTGAATCGAACGCGCTATGAGCCGCGCTAATAATGGGTGGTGCGGTGAGCCGGGCCCGGCTTTGTGGTGACGCCGAGCGACTGACATGATCGCCCTGGCTCGCGGCCGATCGGTGCCCGAGCGGTACCGGGGCGAGTTGTCGCTGAATTCACTGGGCGGCGCGGACGTGTGGGATCACCGCGTATACCCATGGTCCGTCGATGGTCAGCGCACCGTCCAGGGCAGCGATCCGGTCCCGGACGCGCAGCCACCGGTCGGGCGAGCGGTCCGAACCCGACACCTGCCCGGTCAGCGCTCCGTCGACGACGGCCAGCCGGACGGTACCGGGCCGGTCGCCGGGGACCAGGTCGACGCAGAACAGGTACGCGGCCGCCTCGACGTCCCGGTCCAGTCGCTCGTCGGGTAGCCCGGCCAGGTCCAGGACGACTTCCGGTGAACGCTCGTAGGCGGCGAACAACGCCGGCGCCAGCCCGCGCCGCTCGAGCAGGGCGGGAAACACCCCGCGCACCACCGTCCGGAGCTCGGACAGGGCCGCCTCGACGTCGTCGATCGCGCCGGCCACCGCGTCCGGTCCGGCACTCTCGAGGCCATCCCGGGCGGACCTCAGCATCGGCACCACCCGTTCGTCGATGTCCGCGGCGAACCGTTCGCGGGCTTCGTCCTCGGCCCGAACCAACCGGCGGCGCGAGCGTTCGAGCTCGGCCGACGACGACTCGACCTGGGCGACCCGCTCGGCCACCTCGGCCTCGAGCAGCGCACCCCGGAACGCCACCCCGGCCTGCCGGCCGATGTCGTCGAGCAGGGCCCGCTCGAACGGTCGCAACCCGCGACCCGCCGGCACCTCCACGCTGACGCAGCCGATCGGTTCACCGAGATCGGTCACCGTAGTGGCATGCTCGACCGACCGCGTCGCCGGGCGGGCGTTCGGCCGGGCCCAGGTGGACGTCACCAGCGGATCGTCGGTGGGGCCCACCGTCGCGACCGCCCGGACCGCGCCGACGGCGCGACCGGCGATCTCCGCGACCAGGGCCGGGACTGCCGCCGGGCTGGGCCGGTTCGCGAGCTCCTGGTTCAGCCCGGTGAGCGCCGCGTAGGGCGCGGCCCGGGGTCCATAGACGAGCCGGTCGGCCCACCGCAGGACCCGCCGGCGCAACGGTTGGAAGGCCGCGGCGACGAGCGCGGAGGCCACCAGCGACGGCCAGTACAGGTCGGAACCGGACGCCCCGAACGCCGACAGGGCCCAGCCGATCGTCACGACGACCGCGATGTACCCGGCGGTGACGAAGACGCCGAGCACGGCCAGCACGATGGCCCGGGACAGGATGATGTCGATGTCGTACAGCCGGTACCGCAGGATGGCGATACCGATGCTGACGGACACGAAGATGTAGGCCAGATAGATGGGCAGGACGGTGTACCAGGGCGCGGCACCCACCGTGAGCTGCACGGCCACCAGCAGTGCGTAGGTCGCCGTCAACGCCGCACCGGAGGCGGCCAGCCAGAGCAGCTGCTGGCGGCGCTCGCCGGTGGCGACCTGGAGCCGGCGCCACACGGCCACCGCGCCGAGCCCGATCGCCACCGCCATCGCGACGCTGCTGGTGATCAACACGGCGACGGCCGCCGGACCCATCTCGGCCGGCTCGTCGCCCACGAAGACCGCGGGCGGGAAGGTCAGCAGGACGACGTCCTGAGCGAGCAGCGCGCCGATCGGCACGAGCGGGGCGTACCGCCACCGCCGGGACGGCAACCGACCTTCCGGCGCCAGCAGGTAGATCAGGGCCAGGAAGGCCACCGTGAAGAACGCGCCGAACAGCTGGGAGCCGAACAGCACCCCACGGGGGATGGCGTCGGGCCGGCCGGTCGTGATCAGGGTGAACACGACCGCCTTGCACGCGAGGCCGAATGCGTCGCCCAGTTGGCCGGCCGCGAACAGCCACCCGACCATGTTGCGCGGGTAACGGCTGATGATCAGGGCGCCGACCGCCGCGCCCAGCACGGATCCGATGGCCAGCAGCGGGAATCCCTGGTCGACGAGAACGTCGTAGGACCAGAACGACACGCCGGAGCCGAGCAGCGCGATGCCCTGAGCCACGACGCAGAGGCAGGTCGCACCGAACATGATCCAACCGAGGCGACGCACGCGGTCACCGCCCATCGGGGGTGGGCAGCTCGAAGCTGATCCGGGTGCCCCGGCCCGGGGCGGACGAGACGGTCAGCCGGCCGCCGATCGATTCGACCCGGTCCCGGATGTTCGCCAGGCCACGTCCGGCCGTCGTCACGTCGGTGTCGAAACCAACTCCTTCGTCGGAGATGTCGGCCTTCACCAGTCGGTCGAGCAGGTGCACGTCCACCTGGATCCCGCCGGCCGCCGCATGCTTCGAGGAGTTCTGCATCGCCTCCAGCACGCCGAAGTACAGGGTTGCTTCGAGATCACTGGAGAACCTGGGGATCTCGTCGACCGTGAGCGTGGCGGGCACCGGGCTACGCCGCGCGGCGGCCCGGAGCGCCGCGACCGGTCCCTGTTCGGTCAGGATTCTCGGGTACAGCCCGCGGGCGAGCTCCCCGAGGGTCTCCACGGCCGAGTCGAACGCTTCGGCCTGGGCGTCGAGCACTTTTCCGGCGCGCTCAGGGGCCCGGGCCAGCAGCGTCTGCACCAGGCGCAGGTTCACCAGCAGCGCAATGACCTCCTGCTGCGCGCCATCGTGAATGTTGCGTTCCAGCCGCTGGCGTTCCGCGTCCTGCCGGGCGAGCAGGGCCCGCCGGGCGCGGCGCAGGTCGGCCGAACGCTGCTCCAGGTCGTCGATCCGCCGCTGCAACTCGACCCGTAACCCGGCGACCCGCAGCAACAGGCCGGACTGCGCGGCAACTCCGTCGACCAGCCGGCGCTCCGTCGTGGTCAGACCCGGGCCGGCCGGCATGACCACGATCAGCCGGCCGAGTCGCTCGCCGCGATCCCGGACGTCGAATTCGTACCGGGCGGGCTCGCCCGGTGGGCCACCGGTGACCCCGGAACGGTCGGTTTCCCAGAACGCCGCCGCCTCCAGTTCGCCGTTGACCGTCACCCAGACCTCGGTGTGCTCGGCGCCGGTGCTTTCGCCGACCACCGCGGCGATGCGCCGAGGCAGGTCGACGACCGCGGTCCGGCCGCCGATGGAGTCGAGGAAGCCCGCCAGCACCTGGGCGCGCGAGCGGTCGTCCGCGTGGGTGAGCCGGCCGATCAGCCTGCGGGTTCGCCGCCGAACGGGTTCGAAGGCGAGGGCGACGACGGCGGTGACCACGACCGAGGTGGCCAGGCCGGGCGGACCGGTGCGGCCGAGCAGCCGCTCGATCCCGACCGCGGCCGTGTATGCCAGCACCACCAGTACGCCCATCACGAGCGCGGTCGCGAGCCCCAGGCCTCGGTCGCGCCGGGCCCGGTCGACGGCCCGGGTCGCGACCGAGGATGCCGTTTCGGACATTCGATCAGCATCCCCCATGTCGGTTCACCGCGATATGACGGCGCCGGCCCGCCGGCCGGCCCGCAGCAGGGCGATCGCGGACATCGCCAGCAACGCGATCTGCGCAGCACCGGCGACCCGCTGCAGGATGCCGGGCGGCAACATCAGATCGGGCAGCCCGAGCACCCCGGGCAGCCGGTTGGCGATCAGTGCCGCCGACAACCCGCCGGCCAGCAGGGCAACCGCGCTCAGGGCGGCCGCCGGGGGCCGGGCCGGGTCGCCGGCCCCTCCCGTCCGGCGCAGCCACCGGGCCAACCGCCAGCCGGCGATCGGCAACGCGGCGAAGACCACCGCTCCCGCGTAGAGGTGGATGTTCGACGAGACGTCCTGCGGGGTGCCGCGCAGGTTCGTCGGGAACACCGCGGCGACCACCAGCGCGGCCGCCCATATCTGGAGCAGCACCCGGATGCCGCGGGTTCCGGGGACTGAACCCAGACCGTGGGCCAATGCGGCGGCGCCCACCGCAAGCGCCCCGGTGGTCAGCGCGAACAGCAGCGTGCCGTGCGGCAGCGAGACGACGTAGTCGCTGATGGTCCAGCCGGACGGCTCGATCGGGTCGGTCGCCGACAGGTGCAGTGCGGTGATCGGCGGCACCGCGGCCGCCGATCCGGCCACCGCACCCTGGGCTGCGCGCTCCAGGTGGGTCCGCCGCGGCCGGTCCACCGTCGCGGCGGTCGCCGCCGGCGCGGTCGTCGTGGTCGGGGCGAAGGTGGCGGGGAATTCTGCGACGCTCATTGTCGGTGCCTGCTTTTCGCTTCAATGGTGGAAAGCCGAACACCGACGACGCTATTGAATGGCGAATCCGCAGGTCAGAGTGCTATCCGTGCAATAGCGATCGAAAATCGCCGGAATAGGGGCGGACGTCCCGGCTATTTCCGGCGGTCATTCTGCGGCGGGGATTCGGCCCGCCACCGGCCGTCGTGGGGTCAGCCGCCACCGGCCGCGGGGTTGCCCGCACCGCCGGGGGCCCAGGATTTCGGGAGGGGTCAGCGCTTGCGGCCGGTGCTGCCGGCTTCCAGGAACGCCAGGACGGCCATCACTCGGCGGTTGTTCTCGCCCTCGTCGACCAGGCCGAGCTTCTGGAAGACGACCCCGATGTGCTTCTCCACCGCGCGGTCGGACATGAACAGGGTGCGGGCGATCGCCGCATTGTTGCGTCCGGCGGCCATCTCCGCGAGGACCTCACGCTCCTTGTCGGTCAGGTCCTGCAGCGGGGACTTCGCCTGCCGGGCGCGCTGGAACAGCATCCCCTCGACGACCTTCGGATCCAGCGCGGAACCGCCGCGACAGACGTCCTGCAGCGCCCGGACGAGCTCGTCGACCTGCGAGATGCGTTCCTTGAGCAGGTAGCCCAGGCCGCCGACGCCGTCCGAGAGCAGGTCGAAGGCCAGATCGTCCTCCGCGTACTGGGACAGTACGACCACGCCGATCTGCGGAAACTCGGATCGGATCCGCTTCGCTGCCTCGATACCTTCGGCGGTGAAGGTGGGCGGCATCCGGATGTCGGTGAGCACCGCGTCGGGTGTCAGCTCACGGACCGCCTTGAGCAGCGACGCCGGGTCGCCCACCGCGGCCACCAGGTCGATCTCGTCCACCTCGGCGAACAGCGCGCTGGTGCCCTCGCGGACCAGGTAGTTGTCCTCGGCGAACACCACACGCAGCGCCACGATGGGGACTGTAGACCCCGTGCCGCCGGCGGGATCCCGGAGCGTCGTCGCCGGGACCCCACGGCACCGCCGTCGCGACCCGACGGCACCAACGGGTCGGTGGCGGATCCGTAGCCATCCGATCACGCAACGGCTCCGAACACCGGCGGGGCGGAGCCGGTTCCCGACCGCGGTGTGAGGGGGCCGCAGGTCGGGAACCGGTTTGCCTCGTCGTGCCGGCGGCCGTCGGTGGCTGCGGTCGTCCCGGCGGGGAGCTCTCGGCCGTGGTGATGCCGGCAGATCGACCGACGGCCCGGCCGGCCGTGAGCGGGAGCGCCGCGACTGCGTCCCCGAACGAATCGGTGCCACCTGCGCGGTCGCGGTGTCGACGCCCGAACCACATCGGAGCGACTGAGCCGATGAACAGATCTGGGTCTACCATCCTCGCATTGCCGACCTCCCGGGCCGCCGTGGGCGGGATGCCGGTCGGGTCCTCGCTCCGCATGGTCCGGCTCGACGAGTCGGCCCCGCATCACAGGTCGTCGTCCAGCATCGCCCCGTCCATCTCGACAGTCGTTGCATCACCAGTCGCCCCAGGAGTGCCGGATGCACATTCCCGACGGTTTCATCGACGCCCCGACCTCGATCGTCGGCGGAGTCGTCGCGGTCGGTCTCATCGCGGTGTCGATCAAGAAGGCCGGTGACACGCTGGATGACCGGCAACTGCCGCTCGCCGGGCTCGTCGCCGCGTTCATCTTCGCGATGCAGATGATCAACTTTCCGGTGGCCGGCGGCACCAGCGGACACCTGCTGGGCGGGTGTCTGGCCGCCGTCCTGGTCGGGCCCTGGGTGGGCAGCCTCGCCATGACGGTCGTGTTCATCGTGCAGGCGCTGGTGTTCGCCGATGGTGGGCTGACCGCCCTGGGCCTGAACATCATCCTGATGGGCTACACCACCTGCTTCGTCGGATACGGCCTGTTCGTGCTCCTGCGCACGATCCTGCCGCGCAACAAGTCCGGCGTGAGTGTGGCGGCGGCACTCGCCGCCTGGTGCGGGGTGGTCGCGGCGTCGCTGGTGTTCACGGGCTACTACGCGGTCGGCGGCACCGGGGGCGCGTCGGTCGGCACGGTCGCCGTCGCGATGATCGGCGTGCACATGGTGATCGGAATCGGCGAGGCGGTCATCACCGGGCTGACGGTCGGTGCGGTCATGGCCACCCGGCCCGACCTGGTCTACGGTGCCCGCGACCTGCGCCCGGCTCTGCTCACCGACGGCGAGCCCCTCCGTTGACCCGCCGTTCGGTCACCGCATTCGTGCTCGCCGGCCTGGGTGTTGCCCTCCTGCTCGCCCTCGTGGTCAGTCATTTCGCCAGCTCCGAGCCGGACGGCCTGGAGCGGGTGGCGATGGACCAGGGCTTCGCCGATACCGCCACCGGGCACGGCGCCGCGGGCAGCCCGCTCGCCGACTACGGGGTCAGCGGCGTCGAGAACGGCTGGTTGTCCACCGGGCTGGCCGGCGTGATCGGCGTGCTGCTGTGCTTCGCGCTGGGCGCGGGGCTGATCTTCGCGATCCGCCGGACCCGCCGGCGGCCGGCGAACCCGGCGTCCGAACGGCAGCGGTGAACCATGGGCGGCGGACACGGGCACTCGCACGTGCTGTTCGTGCACGCCGACTCCGGAGTGCATCGACTCGCACCGGAGTGCAAGGTCGTCGCGACCGTGCTGTTCGTGCTCGCCGTCGTCGCCACCCCGCGGGAGGCGTTCTGGGCATTCGGCGTCGACGCCGCCATCCTGATCGCCGTCGCCCTGGTTGCCCGGGTGCCGCTGCTCGGCTGGGGTCGCCGCTGCCTGATCGAGGTGCCGTTCCTGTTGTTCGCGGTGTTTCTGCCACTCCTGGGCACCGCCCCGTACATCCAGGTCGGGCCCCTGACCCTGTCCGAACCCGGCCTGTGGGGCGCGTGGAACGTCGCCGTCAAGGGCACTCTCGGGGTGGCCGCGTCGGCGCTGCTGACTGCCACCAGCACCGTGCCCGACCTGCTGCGGGCGCTGGAACGGTTGCGGGTGCCGCGGCCGTTGGTAGCCATCGCGACCTTCATGATTCGCTACGGCGAGGTGCTGTCCGCCGACCTCGCCCGGATGCGGATCGCCCGGATCTCCCGGGGTGACGACCCGCGCTGGATCTGGCAGGTCCGGGCGCTGGCCCGGACCGCCGGTGCGTTGTTCGTCCGGGCCTACGAGCGGGGCGAGCGGGTGTATGTGGCGATGCTGGCCCGTGGTTACGGGTTCGGGCCGGCGGTGCCTGCGGTGGAGCGGGCGCCGGGCCGGGCGTGGGCGACCGCGCTGGCGTTGCCCGCGGCGGCCGGACTGGTCTGCGCCGCCGCGCTGGCGACTGCATGACCCCCGCGGGGACGCTCGAGGTGCGCGGCCTGGCGTTCGCCTACCCCGACGGGCGGCAGGCGCTGTTCGGGGTCGATCTGTCGGTGGCGCCGGGGGAGCGGGTAGCGATCCTCGGCCCGAATGGCGCGGGCAAGACGACGTTCGTGCTGCACCTGAACGGCACCCTCGGCGGGGGCGCAGGCAGCGTCACCGTCGACGGCCTGCCGGTCGGCAAGGCGACGCTGAAGGAGGTGCGGCGACGGGTCGGCATCGTCTTCCAGGACCCGGACGACCAGCTGTTCATGCCCACCGTCCGCGACGACGTCGCGTTCGGCCCGGTCAACCTGGGTTTGCGGGGGGCCGAGCTGGACGACCGGGTCCACCGGGCGCTCGCGTTGACGGGGATGTCGGACGCTGCCGACCGGGCCCCGCACCACCTGAGCTTCGGTCAGCGCCGCCGGGTGGCGGCCTCGACCGTGCTGTCCATGGACCCGACGATCCTGGTGCTCGACGAACCGTCGTCGAACCTGGACCCCGTGGCCCGCCGCGAGTTCGCCGATATCGTGCTCTCGCTCGGGTTGACGACGCTCATGGTCACCCACGACCTGCTCTACGCCCTGCAGCTCTGCCCGCGGTCGGTGATCATGAACGCCGGGCGGATCGTGGCGGACGGGCCGACGGCGGAGATCCTGCGGGACGCCGACCTGCTGGCCGCGAACCGGTTGGAGCTGCCCTTCGGCTTCGTGATGCCCTGACCGTGGCTGGTGCCGTCCCACATCCCGGTGCCCGCCCCCGCCTGGAAGGGGCGCGTCCGCCCGGAGTCCGGCGTCGGCCGGCTCGCGCCGATCAGTACGGCGGGGCGCCCCACACGTAGACCTTGTCGCCGACGGACAGGGTGTTGAAGAACGTCGACGAGGCGTCCCAGGACAGGTGGATGCAGCCGTTCGACTGGTCGTACAGGCTGCCCTGGTGGAAGGCGATGTCGCCGTCGAAGAACACCGAGTTCGGCATCGGCGCGTTGTTGAACAGCGACGACTTGTGGTTCTTGTCCTTCCAGAACACCGAGAACGTGCCGGTGCGGGTGCGGGACCCGGCGGCGCCGGAGGTGATGGACACCGGCCCGTAGGTGATCTGGCCGCCGGACTGCAGCCACGCCTGGGTGTTGGCCAGATCGACACAGGCCGAGGCGGTTGCCGGGCAGGGGTTGCTCGCCTGGGCGGCGGCCGCGCCGGCCGCGTTCGGGTTGGCGACCGGTTCCTTGACGGTCAGCGTGGCGGAGGCCGTGTCCGGCTGGAATCGCACGTCACCGGCGTAGGACACCGTCACGGCGTGGTCGCCCGCGGCGACCGCGGACGCGACGCCGGTGATGATGCCCTTCTCGTTCACCGCGCCGGACGCGATCTGGCTGCCGTCCACCGTGATGGCGGCGTTGCCGCTGGGGCTCTGCGGGGTGCCGACGACGTCGGCGGTGACCGTGATGACCGGGGGTGGGGTTGTCGGTGAAGGAGATGACGATGTCGACGTCGGTCTGCGTGGTGGTGACGGAGAACTGCCTCGACGGAGGCGTTGCTCGTAGCCGGTATAGGGCGGCGGCAGTGTTGTAGACGTCGAGGACGACGACCCTCGGCGACCACCGTCTCGCCGTCCAGCACGGTCACGTGGCCGGATAGGTCGGTTGCGCCCGGGGCCGCGACCGTGATGTCGAACGACTCGTTGTCGCCGTACCGGATGGAGTCCTTCCCGACGCCCGCGGTGATCGATGAGACCGCCTTGGCGACGGCGTAGCTGGTCGTCCCCTGCGCCGGGGTGAACGCGGTGCCATCGGTGGGGGTGAATGCGGCGGCGATCGCATGGTCGCCGACGGCCAGGCCGGCCGGGAGTGGCACGGTGGCGGTGTCCCCGGCGACCGACGCGGAACCGGCGGCGGCGCCGTCCACGGCGTCGGCGGTGACGCGGCGGAGCCGTCGGCGACGTGGTGGTTGACGTCGAGGTGAACTCGACGAGCCCGACGGGGCAGTGGACGTCGTTCGCGCCGCAGGCGGCGACGCCTCGCCGCGACGGCGGCGGTGATGCTTCGTCGGATGCCGCGCACGGGCACCCTCAAGGTTCGAACTTCGTGATCGGCCGCGTCGTGCCGCGGGCGGTATAGACGGCTTGCGGCCGACGTCGGCGACGTGACGCGTACACGTCGGACGTGCCCGGGGGTCGGCGTCACCCTCGGCGACCACCGTCGGCGCGGTCCGTGGTGGTGACACGTGGCTGCGCGGTCGGACGCCTCGACGGCCGGCGACCGTGTAGCGGGAAGGTCGCATAGGGCCGGGGTCGGGCGGATGGAGACCGAGGACGACGCCCGCGGTGATCGGCGTCCCGCCTTGGCGACGGCAGTCCAGCACGGTCGTCCCCTGCGCCGGTTGCGCCCGAACGCGTGCCATCGAGCGCCGGCGGCGATCGTCATGGTACCGGACGGAGTCCAGCCGACGCCACGGTGATGGTGAGACGACTTGGCGCGGCGAACCGGCGGCGGCGCCGTCCAGGGTGAACGCGACCGCACCGGCCACGGCCCGCCCGTCGGCGGCGGACCTGCGCGTGCACGGAGCCGCCGATCGGCCACCGGTGAGGGTCATGGCGGTGTCCCCGGGAACCGGCGGCAGCTGCCGACGTCGAGGCGACCGCCAGGCCGAGCCCGACGGCGGCGGTGACCTGCGCGTGCACGGAGCCGTCGGCGATGATCGTCACCATGCGGCGACCGGGTGCGACCGAGGAGAAGTTGCGGTCGACCGCGACGGCGGCGGAAGATCAGCACGGTGGACGCCCAGCAACCCCCTCAGCGAGGTTCGAACTTCATGGTGGCACGGGCCGGCACGCAGACGCCGGTGACGGCGGATCGCGTTCGGCGAACCGGTCGGACGAACGTTGGGCGCCGCGCACGGGCGATGGCGAACTTCATGGTGGCACGGGCCGGCCGCAGACCGGGTCGGCCGATCGTCGTGCTGGAAGGTGGGACGCGCGACCGGCGCTACGGTCCCCCCGACGGCGCGATCCCTTGCGGCACCGTACTGTGTTTGGCCGGGAATCTCACCCGCCGGCGGCGACGGTGGGGAAGTCGCGCCTGATCACGGGCCGACGATCGGGCGGCCGACGAGACCGAGGTCACGCCGGCCGCCGGGGCCGACGGGGTGTCGCCGCCGGCGGGCCCTGGACTGGGTCAGTGCCGCAGGCCCAGCCGATCGTGCAGCCGACGCAACGGCGCCGGCGCCCACCAGTTCCACTCACCGAGCAGCGTCATGGTGGCCGGCACGAGCAGGCAGCGGACCAGCGTGGCGTCGATGGTGACGGCGACGGCCAGCGCGATGCCGGTCTCCTTGATCACCAACAGATCGCCGAGGGCGAACCCGGAGAACACGAGCACCACGATCAGCGCGGCCGAGGTGATGATGCGGCCGGACCGCTGCAGGCCGATCACCACCGCCTCGTTGTTCGTCATGCCCTTGTCCTTGAATTCCTTGATCCGGGACAGCAGGAACATCTCGTAGTCCATGGCCAGCCCGAACCCCAGCGCCACCACCAGGATCGGGATGATCGCCTCGATGCCGCCGACCGAGGAGAAGTTGAGGACCGACTCGAACCGGCCGTCCTGGAAGATCAGCACGAGGACGCCCAGCGACGCCCCCAGCGAGACCACATTGATCAGCAACGCCTTGATCGGCACCAGGATCGACCCGGTGAGCAGGAACAGCAGCACGAACGTGGCGAGCATGACGATGGCGATGGCGTACGGCACCCGTTGGCCGATCGCGTGCGTGAAATCCATCAGGTGTGCGGTCTGCCCGGTGACCCAGGTCCGGAAGGGGGTTCGGGTCTCCCGGACCTGGGTGACCACGTCCTTCGCCTCGGCGCTGCCGACGTCGGGATTGGTCATGAAAACGCTGAAGACGGCGTACTCGTCGCCGACCGGCCGCGGCGGCGACACCAGCTCGACGCCCGCCATCGCGGAGACCTCGTCGGCGAGCTCGGTCATCTGCTCGGGCGACGTCTTGCCGACGACCTGGACCTGCGGCAGGCCGAACGCCGGGTACTGCTCGGCGAGGGTGTCGAAGAAGACCCGATCCGGGTGCCCGGGCGGCAGGAGCTGCTCACCGGAACTGCGCATCTCCAGCCGCAGGGCGGGTGCGGCCAGCAGCCCGAGGATCGCCAGCACCCCGATCACCACCAGCCACGGGCGTTTCTGCGTCCAGCGAGCCAGCCCGGAGAAGAAGCCGACGTCGGGGGCCACGTCGCCGAGCCGGTTGGCCACCTTCTTCAGCACCGGCACCTTGGTCATGGCGCCGGGCCGCAGCATCCGGGGGCCGGCGAGGGCGAGCAGGGCGGGCACCAGGGTCAGCGCCACCAGGAGCGCGACGACCACGACGCTGACCCCGGCCGCGCCGATCGCCCGGAAGATGTCGGCCTGGAACACCATCAGCCCGGACAAGCTGATCGCGACGGTGATCGCGGAGAACAGCACGGTCCGGCCGGCAGTGCCCATCGTCGCGACCAGCGCCTCGGTGCGGGCCGCCCGGGTCGACCGCGTGGTCAACTCGGAGAACCGTTTGCGCAGCTCCTCCCGGTAGCGGGACACGATCAGCAGGCCGTAGTCGATGCACAGGCCCAGGCCCATCACCGTCACCACGTTGACGACGCTGGCGTCCAGATCGATGAAGTAGGAGAAGGCGAGCAGGGTGGCCAGCGCACCGGCGATGGATGCGATCGCGCCCATGATCGGCATGCCGGCGGCGACGAACCCGCCGAACACCAGCACCATCACCAACAGGCTGATCGGCAGCGCGATCAGCTCCCCCTTGACCAGGTCCTTCTCCACCTGGCCGGTGATCGCGCCGAGCAGCAGGCTGCCCCCGCCGACCTGGGCGGTCGACCCGGGATACTGCGCCGTCAGCTCGTCGCCCAGGGCGGTGAGCCGGGCCTGCACCTCGTCGAGCGCGGCGTCCTGCTGCGCCTTGGGCAGGTCGGGTTCCAGGGTGACCGACACCAGGAACCCGTCGCCGTCCTTGGCGACCAGCGAGGCGGCCTGCGGATTCTGCGGGCCGCCGGGGACGGTGATGGGCTCGGCCACCGACGCCACGTGGTCGATGGCCAACAGATCCTGGTGCGCCTGGCCGACCGGCTCGACCAGGCCGGGATCCGCCGGGTCGACGCCCTGCACCAGCAGGGTCATCGACTGGCCGGTCGAGGAGTTGTCGGTGAGGATCGCCAGTCCCTCGTCGGACTCGCCGGGGACGGTCAACTGTCCAGTCGACAGGCGGGCGAAAAGTCCCTCGCCCAACGCACCGGTGGCGGCAGCGAACGACGCGACGGTGATGATCAACCAGGCCAGGACGATGAGTCCCGGATGACGGGCGATGCCCCGTCCCAACCCCTGCAGCACGTCATGATCGTGACGTACGTCGATGAAGCGCGCGTGAGCAGGGCAGGCTTGGGCTCAGCCGACGTGCACCTTGGGCCGGACGGACCGGTCCGGCTCGGCGCGGCGCAGCACCTCGCGGGTGGTCGGCGCGATCTCCCCGTCGCCGACGAACAGGAACCGCAGCAGGTTGGCGACCGGGTTGCCCTCGGTCCAGCCGAAGTAGACATTCGGCTTGACCCGGTAGTCGTCGCGCAGGTGCAGCAGCAGCGCGGCGATCGAGTTGGCGACGACCGGGCTGGACATCTCCAGCACCCGCCGCCCGTTCCGGATCGAGCCGTGCACGGCCAGCTTGGTGCTGAATTCGGAGGCGTCGGTGACGGTCACCTCGAGGAAGATCACCGGGTCCTCGGCCGGGATGTGGTTCTCGATCCGCTGCTGGCGTTCCTTGAACGCCAGCGAGTGGTGGCCCTCCGGCTCGGGGTCGTGCGCGACGAGCTGCACGTCCCGGCCGACATAGTCGGTGAAGAAGCTCGCCGCCTTGGCGTCCAGGGTGATGCTGTCGGTGCGCAACTCGAAGGCCCGTCGCGCCCGGGACCAGAAGGACACCACCATGATCGCCACGATGAACAGGGAGGCGATCCGGACGCCGTCGGGCCGTTCCACGATGTTGTCGATGGTCGTGTACACGAACACCGCGGAGATGACGCCGAAGCCGACGGCGGACCGCCGGGCCCCGCGCTGCGCGGCCGACAGGGTGACCGCCACCGACGCGGAGGTCATCAGCACCAGCACGCCGGTGGCGTACGCGCCGGATTGGGCGTCGACGTTGGCGTCGAACGCCCACGTGACGCCGAAGGCGATCGCAGCGAACACCAGGACGAGCGGCCGGACGGCCCGCGCCCACTCGGGCGCCATGCCGTAGCGGGGCAGGTAGCGGGGCACCAGGTTGAGCAGGCCGGCCATGGCCGACGCCCCGGCGAACCACAGGATCAGGATGGTCGAGGCGTCGTACACGGTGCCGAACCCGTTGCCCAGGTACTCGTGGGCCAGGTACGCCAGCGCCCGACCGTTCGCCTCCCCGCCCGGCTGGAACTGCGCCTGCGGGATCAGCAGCGTGGTGATGAAGCTGGAGGTGATCAGGAAACAGCTCATGATGACGGCGGCGGTGAGCAGCAGCCGGCGGGCACCCCTGATCCGGCCGACCGGGTTCTCCTCGGTCTCCCCGTCCTCGCCCTTGACCTGGGGCATCACCGCCACGCCGGTCTCGAAGCCGGACAGGCCAAGGGCCAGCTTGGGGAACACCAGCACCGCGATGCCGACCATCAGCCAGGGGCTGCCGTAGCTGGTGAACAGGGCCGAGGTCCAGTCCGGGATGACCTGCGGGGCGGTGATGATGTGCTCCAGCCCGACGACCACCACCACCAGGTTCAACGCCAGGTACACCCCGACCAGCACCACGGCGATGCCGATCGCCTCGGTGAAGCCGCGCAGGAACACCCCGGCCAGCAGGCCCAGCAGCAGCAGCGTGATCAGCAGGGTGTGGTTCGACCACGATTCCGGGATGAACGGGTTCTCCACCAGGTGCGCGGTCGCGTCGGCGGCCGACAGCGTCATGGTGATCAGGAAGTCGGTGGCCGCGAAGCCCAACAGGACCAGCACGAACACCTTGCCCGCCCACTTGGGCAGGTGCCGCTCCAGCATCGCGATGGAGCCCTCGCCGTGCGGGCTCTCCTTGGCCACCCGGCGGTACACCGGCAGCGCCCCGAGCAGCGTCAGCAGGATCAGCACGATCGTCGCGAACGGCGAGAGCAGCCCGGCGGCCAGCGCGGCGATGCCCGGCTGGTAGCCCAGGGTGGAAAAGTAGTCGACGCCGGTCAGGCACATGACCTTCCACCAGGAGTGCCGCTTGTGCTCCTCCTGCGGAACCTGGCCCGGGCCCTGGTGGTTGCCCTGCTTGTCGACCAGGCCTTCGAGCAGCCAGGGCCGGAACCGGCTCGGCTTCCGGGTCTGCCCGACGGGCGGGCCCGTGGCGATGCCGGTCATCTCAGCCCGCGTCCAGATCCGGGTCCGGGGCCGGCGGCAGCAGCATCGAGGTCGACAGGCGGTGCTTGGTCTCGATGGTGCGGACCGCGCCGCTGGACGAGCGCATGGACAGGCTGTGGGTGATCGCGGCGTCCCGGGAGAACCGCACCCCGCGCAGCAGGTCGCTGCCCGTCACGCCGGTGGCCACCAGGTAGGCGTTGTCGCCGCGCACCAGGTCGTCGGTGGTCATCACGCGGTCGGGCTGCAGTCCGAGGTCGCGGGCCTGCCGGGCCTCGCCCGGATTCCGCGGGGCGAGCTTGCCGTAGATCGCCCCGCCCAGGCACTTGACCGCGCAGGCGGCGATGACGCCCTCCGGTGCGCCGCCGATGCCCAGCGCCAGGTCGATCTCCGACTCATCGGTCAGCGCGAGCAACGCGCCGACCAGGTCGCCGTCCAGCAGGAACATGATCCGGGCCCCGGTGGCGCGGATTCGCCGGGCCAGCTCCTCGTGCCGGGGCCGGTCGAGCATGGCGACGGTCACGTCACGCGCATCCTCGCCGCGCGAGCGAGCGATCGCCCGGACCGTCTCCTCGATCGGGGCCGTGACGTCGACGACGTCGACCAGGTTCGGCCCGACGACCACCTTGTCCATGTAGACGCACGGCCCGGGGTCGTACATCGACCCGCGGTCCGCCAGCGCGACCACCGAGATGGCGTTCGGCAGCCCCTTGGCGGTCAACCCGGCCCCGTCGATCGGGTCGATCGCGATGTCCACCATGGGCCCCTGGCCGGCGCCGATGCGCTCGCCGGCGTAGATCATCGGCGATTCGTCCTTCTCGCCCTCACCGATGACGACGACACCGCGCATCTGGATGGTGCCCAGCACCGGACGCATCGCATCGGTGGCGGCGCCGTCCACCTCGTCCTCGTCGCCGCGGCCCAGGAACCGGGCGGAGGCGATCGCCGCCGCCTCGGTGGCCCGGACCAGCTCGAGCGCCAGGATCCGGTCGTCGTCCAGGCTGGGGATCAACGGCGTCGACGGCGCGCCGATCTCGGAGTCGAATCCGGCGTCGGTCATCCGGTCGCGGCTGGTGTCGTCCGATGGGTCGAGGTCGTCGTCGAGCATCTTCGGTCCTTCCCCACCCCAGCAGCCGTGCGCTGCGACCATGGTGGAGCCATCGTGCTCCGGTTGCACGCTCGGCGCGCCGCCGGGGTTCGCTGATCAATCCCGCGAGTACCAGCCCGAACGGGGCGGTACTCGCCGAATTGATCGGCGCGGCAGCGCGGCCGGCGGTTCAGCCGACCTTCATCCGGGTGGCGGCCTGCGACCTGGCCCGTTGCTCCGCCATCTTGTCCTCGAAGCCGGCCTGCCAGCCGTCATTGAGCGGGATGCCCTGCCGGCGGGCCTCCTCGGTGGACAGCTCGACGGGGAAGCCGAAGGTGTCGTAGAGGACGAACAGCTCGTCACCGCCGACGCCGTCCCGATAACCGCGCAGCTGCCTGATGCCCTTGTTCAGGGTCCGGCGGAACGCCTTCTCCTCCTTGACCAGCACTCCCACGACGGCCTCGGCCCGCTGCGCCACCTCCGGGTAGTCCTCGGTGTACATGCCGGAAACGGTCGGCACGATCTGCGCGAAGAAGTTCTGCTGCAGCCCCAGGTCGAACGCGTAGCGGACGGCCCGGCGGATCAACCGGCGCATCACGTAACCCTGCTCCTTGTTGCTGGGTCGCACGCCGTCGACGGCCAGGAACGTCGCGCCGCGCAGGTGGTCGGCGATCACCCGCATGGCCACGGTGTCGGTGTCGTACGAGCGGCCGGACAGCTCCTCGAGCTTGGCCACGATCGGCCACAGGAGGTTGATGCGGAAGACATCCGGGGTGTCGATGGACGCGGCGGCGATCCGGGCCAGCCCGCCACCGAAGTCGACGTTGCGTCGGGGCAGCGGGTCGAAGCCGGTCTCGGTACGCCCGTACTCCATGAAGACAGAGTTGCCGATCTCGATGTACCGGCCGCAGTCGCAGTTGGGGTGACAGTGCGCGCCGTACGCGACGTCATGCTCGATCTGCGGATAGAGATAGAACATTTCCGAGTCGGGTCCGCCGGGCTCGCCGACCGGCATATTGTCGGCGCTGCCGCCCCGGCACCACCAGTTCTTCTTGCCGTAGAACGAGATTCGCGCGCCCTGCGAGCCGACCTCGCCACCGTGTTCCTCGGTGTCCAGGTCGACCTGCTCGGCCGAGATGCCGGCCTCGGTGAACAGCCGCGTCCAGATCTTCGCCGATTCGGTGTCTTTCGGAATGCCGTGCGCGGGGTCGCCGGAGAAGCAGGTGACGTAGAGGCGCTTCGGGTCCAGTCCGACCCGAACGGTGAGGAACTCCCAGATCTGCGGGAGTTGCTCGGCCTTGAAATAGTCGCCCAGACTCCAGTTTCCGAGCATCTCGAAGAACGTGGTGTGCCGGTTGTCGCCGACCTCGTCGATGTCCTGCGCGCGCAGACAGGTCTGGCTGTCGGTCAGCCGGTGACCGGCCGGATGGTCCGCCCCCAGCAGGTACGGCAGCAGCGGCTGCATGCCGCTGCCGGTGAACAGCGTTGTCGGGTCGTCCCGCGGGATCAGCGGGGCCCGCGGGATGACCACATGCCCCCGTTCGACCATGAAGTCCAGATAGCTCTGACGGATGTCGTCGGCGTTCACCGTCGGATGATCACATGCCGCGCGGGTGTCCGCCGTGCGAGCCCGATCGGCCGAGGAGTCGCGGGTCGACCATTCGCGGTGGTCGTCCGCGCCGGCCGCTCCGGCCGCGCCGGAATCCGGACAAAGTATGTATTTGCGACGTGACTTCTGCGGTCCGAGGAGCGATCCCCCCGGAAGGAGCATCATGTCCACAACGGCAGAAAGCCTCACGAAACTGGATCGGTACCGGATCACTTACCGATACCTGCGCGCCGTCATGGTGGCAGTGCTGCTGCTGCTGGTGATTTCGGTGGCCTTCCAGGCTTGGCAGGCAACGTGCGTTCTCACGTCGATCAGCGCCTATTACTACACACCGGTCCAGGCCGTCTTCATCGGCTCCCTGTTCGCGCTCGGAGCGGCGCTGATCGCCTATCAGGGCGAGTCGGGCGAGGAGGAGGCCGTACTGAATCTCTCGGGGTTCATGGCCTTGGTGGTTGCGATCGTGCCGACCGGCGAGGACAACAACTGCGGTGCGAACGTCATTCAAAGGTCGGCGCAGGCGAACGCGGACGCGGTGCTCAACAACATCGTCTCCTTGCTTGCAGTCGGTGTGGTGGCGGGATTGGTGCTGTTGGCACTCAGATGGAAGCGCGGAGAGGTGCCCGCCCGAGCGGCCGATCGTCCGGCCACGGGATGGCGCCGATTCGTGATTCCGTCGTGCATCGTCGTGCCCGTGGCCGAACTCATGCTCTTCCTGTTCAAACGAGACGACTTCGTCGCCAAGAGTCACGGCATCGCGGCGGTCACGATGGTGATCGGTCTGGTCCTCGTGATGTGGTTCAACGCATATTCCGACCGGCGCCCGGCCTGGGATCGCAAGGGTACGAACTATCGCCTGGTCTATCGTCTGATGGCGGTCGCGATGGTGGTCGCTCTGCTGGGCACGACGGGGCTCTTCTGGGGGAGGTCCCATCTGGTACTGGCGTTGGAACTCGTGGTGATCGTGATCTTCGGTGCCTACTGGATTGTCCAGAGCGTCGAGCTTCGAGGTGCTGGCGTCACCGCGATGCCGCCGGGCGGCGACGACGATCACGTGCAGGAGGTTCGAGTCTGAGTCGGCGGCGAATCGGGCTCAGCCGGTGACAATCCCGCTCAGGACGGCCTGCACGTTGCCCTCGGCCCGCAGCTTGTCCACCCCGAGCCCGGCGAGCACCCCGTCGCCGTCCTCGAACTCCAGCAGGGCCAGCAGCAGGTGCTCGGTGCCGATGTAGTTGTGGCCCAGCCGCAGTGCCTCCCGAAAGGTCAGTTGCATGACCTTTCGGGAGCCCGCGTCGTAGGGGATCGGATCCGGCGACGGGCCCGGCCCGGACGGAAGCGATGCGAGGGCGGCGGCTCTCACTGCCTCCGGGGTGACGCCCTGGTCGGCCAGGGCTCGGGCGGCCAGGGCGGCGGGCTCGGACAGCAGGCCGAGCACCAGGTGGGCCGGCCGGACCTCGTCGTCGTCGAGGGTCCGCGCCTCGTCCTGTGCGGCCATGATCACGTTCCGAGCGCGTGGGGTGAAGGCGTCAAAACCCTGTTGCGGGTCCAGCGTGGGCGGCTTGGGCACGAATCGCTTCTGGGCGGCCTGCTTGGTCACCCCCATGCTGTGCCCGATCTGCGTCCACGACGCGCCGGAGCGGCGGGCCTGGTCGACGAAGTGACCGATCAGGTGGTCGGCCACGTTGCCCAGGTGTTCGGCGGCCAGTACCGCGTCGGAGAGCTGGTCCAGTGGCTCGTCGTGCACCGAGGTGATGGCGGAGATGAGCTCGTCGAGCCGGGGAGCCTGCGGGATGGGTGGGACTGTCATGCGTCAACCATAGGTTGACGGTCGGCAATCGTCAACCTCGGGTTGTCGCTCGGCAGCCGGGTCTTGACTGCCGACTCGCCAGAAACACAGGTTCGCAGCCCGGCGGAACCTGCACGTGTGGCGAGTCGGCGAACTCCTGGCCGGGACCGAGTGTCACCCACTGAGACCGAGTGTGATCTGTCCCGCTGAACGGAGACCCGGCCCCGAGTGCGGCCATATGATCCGCAAATGAGCGAGCTCAACGAGGAGATCCCGCTGCGACTGGCCGTTGACGACGTCACCGCGCAGCAATGGGAGCAGGCGGCCGCCGCCGTCCTGGCCCGGATGAAGCGGCCGGTCGCCGACCCGGCGCAGGTGTGGTCCGCACTGGCCCGCACGACCATCGACGGCCTGACCGTTCCCCCGCTGGGCACCGCCGAACGGTCGGCCGGGCAAGCGTTGTCGATCGCGACGCCGGGCCGGGCGCCGGCCGGCTGGGACGTCCGGGCCGCCCTGTTCGACCAGGACCCCTCGGCATCCGCGGCCGCCGCGATCACGGAGCTGGAGGGCGGGGCCACCTCGCTGTGGCTGACCGTCGGCGGACCGGGCATCGCCCCCGCCGACCTGCCGGCAGCGCTGCGTGGCGTGCACCTGAACCTGGCCCCGGTCGTGGTGAGCGCCGGCGCCGGCGTCACCGGTCTGCAGGCGGCCACGGCACTCGCCGAGGTCATCTCGGCCGCCCCGGACGGCGCCGCCGCCGGCACCGGCCTGGGCGCCGACCCGATCGGCCGGCTCGCCCGATCCGGCGATGTGCCGGATCCGGCCGACGTCGCCGACCGGATCTCCGACGTGCTCGCCCTGGCCACCGATCTCGGCGTCCGCGGCTTCGTCGCCGACGGCACCGTCGCGCACGATCGCGGCGCCGGTGACGTCGACGAACTCGCCTACACAGTGGCGGCGGGGGTGGAGTACCTGCGGGCCTTCGAGGCCGCCGGGCTCGACATCGACGGGGCCCTGGGATTGCTGGAGCTGCGGCTGGCCGTCACCGACGAGCAGTTCACCTCGATCGCCAAACTCCGTGCGGCCCGGGTGCTCTGGTCCCGGATCGGGCAGCTGTCCGGGGCGACCCCGGCCACCGCGAGCATCCACGCGGTCACCTCCCTGCCGATGACCACCCGGTACGACCCCTGGGTCAACCTGCTGCGGACAACCGTCGCCGCGTTCGCGGGTGGGGTCGGCGGCGCGGACGCGGTCACCGTGCTGCCCTTCGACATGCGGCTCGGCGTGCCGGACGCATTCGGCCGGCGGATGGCCCGCAACATCTCCGCGTTGCTGATCGAGGAGTCGCATGTCGCCGCCGTGGCCGACCCGTCGGCCGGCGCCTACGCCATCGAGATGCTGACCCACGAACTGGCCGAGGCCGCCTGGGACCGGTTCCTGACCATCGACCGGGCCGGCGGGGTACTGGCCGCGCTGGGTGACGGATCGCTGCGCGCCGGCTGGACCGACACCGCGACCCGGCGCCATGGTCAGGTCGCCACCCGCCGCCGCCCGCTCACCGGGGTCAGCGAGTTCCCGAACCCGGCCGAGACGCTGCCGGCCCGGGTGCCGTGGCCCGCGCCGCCCGAGGTGCCTTCCTGGGGTGCGGATTTCGAGGCGATGCGGGACGAGCCGCCGGCCGATCCGGTCTTCCTGGCCACCCTCGGAACGGTCGCCGAGCACTCCGCGCGCGCCGCCTTCGTCACCAACCTGCTGTCCGCCGGCGGCATCGTCGCGCGATCGGCCGGACGCACCGAGAGCGTCCATGACGTGGTCGCGTCCTATGACGGCGAGCGGGTGGTGCTGGTGGTCGGCGCCGATGCCAGGTACGCCGAGTGGGGTGCGGACGTGATCAACGGGCTGCGCGCCGCGGGCGCGACACGCATCGTCCTGGCCGGTCGTCCGGTACCCGCGGTGGCCGAGCTGATCGACGACCACATCGCGGTGGGTCAGGATGTCGTCGAGTTCCTGCGTCGAGTGCGCGACGCTCTGCTGAAGGTGGCGGCACGATGAATGTTCCGAAGAGCTTCAGCAATCACCCGCTGGTCGACTCGACCGCGGCGACGCCCGAATTGGTTGCGGGAAAGGGCTTCTGGCTCTCCCCAGAGGGTATCGAGATCAAGTCACGCTATACCGCTGACGATCTGACCGGTCGGGACGCGCTGGACACCTACCCGGGGCTGCCGCCGTTCCTGCGCGGCCCCTACCCGACGATGTACACCACCCAACCGTGGACGATCCGGCAATACGCCGGTTTCTCTACCGCGAAGGAGTCGAACGCCTTCTACCGTCGCAACCTCGCCGCCGGACAGAAGGGGCTGTCCGTCGCGTTCGACCTGGCCACCCACCGCGGCTACGACTCGGACCACCCCCGGGTCGCCGGGGACGTCGGGATGGCCGGTGTGGCCATCGATTCCATCTACGACATGCGGCAGCTGTTCGACCACATCCCGCTCGGCGACATCAGTGTGTCCATGACGATGAACGGCGCCGTGCTACCGATTCTCGCGCTGTACATCGTGGCGGCCGCCGAGCAGGGGGTGCCACCGGAGCAACTGGCCGGGACGATCCAGAACGACATCCTCAAGGAGTTCATGGTCCGCAACACCTACATCTACCCGCCGGCATCGTCGATGCGGATCATCTCCGACATCTTCACCTACACCGCGGCGAAAATGCCCAAATTCAACTCGATCTCGATCTCGGGTTACCACATGCAGGAAGCCGGGGCCACGGCCGACCTGGAGCTGGCCTACACCCTGGCCGACGGGCTCGAGTACCTGCGCACCGGCGTCGCCGCCGGCCTGGACATCGACCGCTTCGCCCCTCGGCTGTCCTTCTTCTGGGCGATCGGCATGAACTTCTTCATGGAGATCGCGAAGCTGCGGGCGGCCCGCGCGATCTGGTCCCGGCTCGTCGCCGGCCTCGGCGCGAAGAATCCGAAATCGCTCTCCCTGCGGACGCACTCGCAGACCTCCGGGTGGTCGCTGACCGCCCAGGACCCGTTCAACAACGTGGCCCGCACCTGCATCGAGGCGATGGCCGCGACCCAGGGACACACCCAGTCCCTGCACACCAACGCGCTCGACGAGGCCATCGCGCTGCCCACGGACTTCTCCGCCCGCATCGCCCGCAACACCCAGCTGCTGCTGCAGCAGGAATCGGGGACCACTGCAACCATTGATCCGTGGGCCGGCTCGTACTACGTCGAGAAGCTCACCCACGACCTGGCCGACCGGGCCTGGCAGCACATCCGCGAGGTCGAGGACGCCGGCGGGATGGCCAAGGCGATCGAGGCCGGCATCCCCAAGCTGCGCATCGAGGAGGCCGCTGCGCGCACCCAGGCCCGGATCGATGCCGGCGCCCAGGCCGTCGTCGGTGTCAACCGGTACCGGGTCGACGAGGAAGACCCCCTTGACGTGCTCAAGGTCGACAACCGGGCAGTCCGGGCGGCGCAGATCGCCCAACTGCAGGCGTTACGGGCGGAGCGGGACGAGCGGGCGGTGGCCGCCGCCCTCTCGGCCCTCACTGCGGCCGCGGGCGCCGACCCGCTGCCCGGCGACCTGGCGCACAACCTGCTCGCCCTGGCCGTCGATGCCGCGGCGGCGAAGGCCACCGTTGGTGAGATCTCCGACGCCCTGGAGAAGGTCTGGGGCCGGCACACCGCGCACATCCGTACCATCACCGGGGTGTACCGAGCCGAGGCCGGCGATTCCCCGGCGGTCGCCGAAGTTCTCGCCGCGACCGAGCAGTTCGCGCTGGACGAGGGCCGGCGCCCGCGCATCCTGGTCGCCAAGATGGGTCAGGACGGGCACGATCGCGGGCAGAAGGTCATCGTCTCAGCCTTTTCCGACCTCGGCTTCGACGTCGACGTCGGCCCGCTGTTCTCCACCCCGGCCGAGGTCGCCCAGCAGGCGGTCGACAACGACGTGCACGTGGTCGGGGTCAACTCGCTGGCCGCCGGGCACCTCACGCTGGTGCCGGCGCTGCGCGACGCGCTGGCCGAACTCGGCCGGCCGGACATCATGATCGTCGTCGGCGGGGTGATCCCGCCCGGCGACGTGCCGACTCTGCGCGAGATGGGCGCGGCGGCGGTCTTCGGCCCGGGCACCGTGATCGCCGAGGCGGCGCTCGACCTGCTCGGCCAGCTCTCGGCGTCGCTGGCGCACTGAGCGCGTCGGGAACCTCGTCAGATCCCAGCGCGCCGCAGCGATGTCACGGTCGGGACGGCAGGGCCGGTCGGGACGAAAACCACTCGACCGACCCGCCGGACCCCGGCGACACTTGTCCTCCAAGGGTCGGGCGTGAGGGAGGCCTCGTGGTGGATATGCGGATGGCCGTCCTGTTGTTGCGGGTGCCGGGTGCGCCGGACGAGCCCGCACGGGAATACACCGAGCGGCTGTTCACGAACGCCGGCCGCGGCACGGGCAACCTCGTCGACTACTTCGTCGACATGTCCCTCGGACAGGTCGACCTCGGCCGTAGTCAGGTGTTCGGCTGGATGGACTACGGCCATTCGATCGCCGACATTCGTGCGGTGTACCGGCAGGCCTATGACGCCAAGCACGCAGAGCGTGAGGCGGCCGGCGATCCGCCGGGGATGGCGGACCAGGTTGCCGGCGACTACGCCAATCAGACTTATCGGGACACCCTGGTGGCGTGGGCGCGGGCGGCGTTCGCGGGGTGGGTCCTGAGCCAGCCCGTTCAGTCCTCACTCGCCGAGTTCGACGATCGGGTGATCTGCGTGTTCAACCAACCGGTCGACTACTTCGGATCGCCGGGCCGGACGGTCGTGAACTGGGATCCGGCCGGGCCGCCGTTCTCGATCGACCTCACCGGTGTGGCGCACGAGGTCGGCCACAACCTCGGTTTGAATCACTCCCGCGCGCAGGACTCGGCCGCCGAGTACGGCGATCCGTGGGACATCATGAGCGCCTATGACGGCGTCCATCTCGCGTCGTCGGGACAGGGACCGACCCGGGATATCCCGTTTCTGACGGTGGGACCCGGACTGAATGCGGCCAACCTCGACCTCGTCGGCTGGTTGGACCCCACTCGCGTGATCGATCCGGCGGCCGCGACCGGTTCGGTCGAACTGCGCCCGCTGCACCGGCGGGACCTGCCGGGCTTTCTGGCCGCTCGTTTCCGGGTGAACGGTTCACCCATCTACGCCGAGTTTCGGATTCCGGACCGATGGGATCGGGCGATTCCGCGCCCGTGTGTGCTCCTCCATCGGCGGGGGGTCCACCCCATCGCCGGCAACGCCTGCTCGGAGTTGATCCCGGCGGCCGTGTCGGCCCCGGGTGGTCCGCGACCGGACCTCCGGACGGGCGAATCGACCGTGATCGGCGACCCCACCGGGATCTTCGCGGCCGCGCTCGAGATCGAGGTGCTGAGCATCGACCGCGACCGAGCTACCTTGCGCTATCGGGTGCGCCCACGGCGTCGCGATCGGCAGGCCGCGATCGTGTTCGCCGGCGTCGCGGCCGGAGCGGGTGGACTGGTCTGGACACCGGGTCGTGGCCTGCACCCGGTGCCGCCGCATTCACCGCTGGTGAATGTGCTCGACGCGGTCGCGGACTACGAGACGCTGCAGCAGATCACGGAAGGCCCGGCCGGCGAGTTGGAACAGCTCAGGCTGGCGCGCCTGGTGGCCGCCCGCGATCGGATCGACTCGATGATCGTCGCCCGCAGGCGGGACCAGGTTCCGGCGCCGGTCACCCGGGCCCCCGAGGGCGGACCGGCGTCGTAGGCGACCGCGGGCATCAGGCGCTGACGGGTCGGATAGCGGTCCGAATTTGTCCTCTATCGACCCTACGGTGGGGCCTGTGACCAGCAGCCGACCGGAAGGGCGCGACATGACCAGCACCGAGACCACCGAGACCAGGACCTTGAGCCAGGAGCGGCAGGACCTGCTCGAGGCCTTGCAGACCCAGCGTTACTTCCTCAAGTTCACCGCGCAGGGGCTCACCGACGAGCAGGCCCGGCTCACCCCGACCGCCAGCGCGTTGTCCATCGGCGGGCTGATCAAGCACGTGAGCGCCACCGAGCAGGGGTGGTACGACTTCGCGACCGGCGCACCCGAGTCGATGGCCGGAGGGGACAACGCCGAGGCCGACTACGCGGACGGTTTCCGGCTCCGCGAGGACGAGACCCTGGCCGATGTGCTGGCCGCCTACGACACGGTGGCTGCCCGCACCGACGAACTGGCCGCCACCGCCGACCTCGACGTCGCCTACCCGTTGCCGCCGGCGCCCTGGTTTGCACCCGGGGCGACCCGGTCGGTGCGCCGCGTCCTGATCCACCTCGTCGGGGAGACCGCGCAGCACGCCGGTCACGCGGACATCATCCGGGAGACCATCGACGGCCAGAAGACGATGGGCTGAACAAAGGGGCCGACCTGAACGGGCGCGAGTCAGGTGGCGGCGGGTTCGCGTTCCGTACGGCTCGCCGCCTCCTTGGCGGCCTCCTTCTCCAGTGCCCGTGCCTCGGCGTTGTTGGTGTAGTCGGCGATTTCGCGCTGTAGCAGCCGGCGCACCTTGGGCTGCTGGGACAGCGCGACCGCGAAGACGGTGAGCAGGATCCACATGGAGACGCAGGAAACCACGAGGAAGATGAGTGGGAGCCATTGCTCGCCCAGCTTCGCGGCCAGGTCCCGCGCGGCGAAGGCTCGCCAGATCAGCATGATGTTGACCAGGTAGCCGACCGCGTACGACGCGGCGAACGCGATGAGGAACTGCTTGAGACTGCCCGACTGCTTACGCTTGAGGATGGGTTCGTCCCGGCTGGGGATGGCGATCGAGACGACGTTGCCCACGCCCAGCCACAACAGGATGAAGCACACCGTCAGCACCAGGGCATTGACGAATCGGCTCCAATCACCCGAGGTGATGGCGATCAGTGCGCTGATCACGAAGCCGATCGGGGCCACCAGGCACAGCAGGGCAAGGTTCTTGATCACCAACAGGTGCCAGAGCCGCTGGCCCGTGTCGAGCGCCGCGCGCACGCGCATCGCGTCGAAGGACAGCGCGTTGATGCAGACGGCGCCACCCATCACCACCGACAGCACGAACAGTCCGAGGAACGGCAGCCACTGCTTGTCCTGGTCCCAGTCGAAGAGCCGGATCCAGCCGAGGTAGAGCAAACCGAGGGCCAGTGCGATGGCCAGGCTCTTCATCGTGTTCCGCGGTTTGCGGTTGACGATGTACCGGATCTCGCCGAGCAGCCCGCCGGCCAGCGCCGGTCCGTGGCGGCTGACCGGATTCCGGCCGGCCA
Organism: Nakamurella sp.; assembly: GCF_044224575.1. Classification (GTDB taxonomy): domain Bacteria; phylum Actinomycetota; class Actinomycetes; order Mycobacteriales; family Nakamurellaceae; genus Nakamurella. The sequence goes on along the minus strand of NZ_JBGAKE010000020.1, from coordinate 8,590 downwards.
GCGGCACGTGGCCGTCGATGGCCGCGGCATCGACGGCGTCCTCCCCGGCGTCGATCCGGGCGAGCCGGGCCTGGAGGACGGCGAGGGCGGCATCGGTCAGCGCGACCCGGGCCACCCCGACGGCAGCGATCGCGTCGGCCTCGGCCTGGGCCGCGGCCGCATGCGTCACCTCGTCGCCGCCCGGCTCATCTGTCGGCGCGATCTCCGGCTGGGCGCCGAGATCGAGATAGTTCTGCCGAAGGTCCGCCCACCGCGGCGAGAGCCGGTCGGTGCCGCGGCCGTCGAGTCGGATCGCCTCGCGTTGATCCTCGGCGGCCTTGCGCACGCGCCGGACGGTCGCCGCCACGTCGCCACGGTCCTTCCACTTGGCGGCCAGTGCGGACTTTTCCGCCGCGGCCGCCCGTTCGACCAGCTCGGTCAGGTCGTCGATCGCTGCCATGGCTGCTCCAGGGTCGTGCCGTGCGGACTGGCCCAGAGCCTGCTCGCAGGATCGCATCGGGCGCATCGTCCTGCGCGTGTGAGGCGCCGGCCAGGGGGCATCCGGCTGCCGGGCGCGGCCCCGTGCGCCTCGGGTCGGCGGTGCGGTCCGGTGTTCATCGAGGCTCCCGGTGCGGTCCGGCTACCGTCGCTGGCATGCCCATCGCACTCGTCACCGGCGCGACGTCCGGAATCGGCTATGCGTTCGCCCGGCACCTGGCCATCGCCGGCCACTCCCTGGTGCTCGTCGCCCGCAACGAGGCCCGGCTCGCCGACCGTCGGACCGAGTTGATCGGGATGGGTGCGCCGACGGTCGAGATCATCACCGCCGACCTGACCGAGCCCGACCAACGGGACCGGGTGACGGAGCGGCTCGCGGCCTCGGTGGACCCGGTCGACCTCCTGATCAACAACGCCGGCGGCACGTTGGGCGTCGAGTTCCTGCAGGCCCAGCCGGCGGACCTGCAGCGGCAGGTGGAGCTGAACTCGGTGGCGGTGATGCTGCTGATGCGGGCCGCGTTGCCGGGGATGATCGCCCGAGGGCACGGCGGCATCATCAACGTCGCGTCGACGGCCGGCCTGGTGCCGGGTCGCGGATCGACCTACGGCGCCACCAAGGCCTTCGTGGTGTCGCTGAGCGAGGCGATGGCGATGGCGGTGCAGGGAACCGGCGTGCGGATCCAGGCCCTGTGCCCGGGATTTGTGCGGACCGAGTTCCACGATCGGGCAAAGATCGACATGTCAACGACCCCGGGGTGGGCCTACGTGGACATCGACCTCCTGGTGCGGGAATCGCTGGACGACCTGCGGCACAATCGAGTGCTCAGCATCCCCGGAGCGCTGTACAAGGGCGTCTATCTGGCGACCCGGGTGGTTCCGCGGCCCTGGCTTCGTCGGGCCGCCGCGCGGGTCAAGTCCAAGGGCCGTACCTGACCCAGGACATACCCGAATGAAACGAGAAGCGGCGCCCCCCGGTGTCCGGGGGAGCGCCGCGTCACGGTTCTCGAGGCGGTCAGCCTCAGGAGCCGAAGGTGTCCTTCGCCGCGTCCTTGACGTCGTCGCCGGCCTGCTTGACGTTGGCCTTGGCCTGCTCGGCCTGCCCCCGTGCCTCGAGTTCCTCGTTGCCGGTCAGCTTGCCGGTGGCCTCCTTGACCTTGCCGACCGCTTCCTCAGCGCCGTGCTTGATCCGATCGCCCATCGTCATTTCGGTTCGTCCCTCCTGATCGCCGGCTCCTGCCGGCATGCCCCACCCGATCGTGGGAGCTTCCTGGAGGGGGTACCCCACCGGGTCGATGACCAAACCTGGACGGAGCGACGGGCGGACGTGCGTTTCCGGGACGTCCGGCGCGGGTACCGGCCCACCCGTGGGCCCGGAGCGGGCCTTGGACAGGAGAAGACAATGGCGTTCGTGCTGTGGATTCTGGCGGTGATCCTGGTGGTCTCCGGGATCTTCGCGATCATTCGCAAACAGTTGCTGTGGGGGATCGTGCTGATCGTGGTCGGCCTGCTGGTCGGGCCGGGCGGGGTGAGCATCTTCACCTGACGGTCGCTGTGACACCCTGACCGGGTGACCGAGATCCAGTCAGCGCCCGTCCCCGACGTCGAGCTGCTCCGGCGGTTGGCCCGATTGGTCGGCGAACTGGCCGTGGTGCACGGCCGGGTCACGCTCTCGTCGGGACGAGAGGCGGATTATTACGTCGACCTGCGCAGGGCCACCTTGCACCATGAGGCGGCACCGCTCATCGGTCGCCTGATGCGACAGCTCACGGCCGATTGGGACTTCGAGGCCGTGGGTGGCCTGACCTTGGGTGCGGATCCGGTGGCCACGTCGATGATGCATGCCCCCGGGCGGTCGCTGGATGCGTTCGTCGTGCGCAAGCAAGCGAAGGCGCACGGCATGCAACGGCAGGTCGAGGGTCCCGCCGTCCAGGGGCGGCGCGTGCTGGTGGTGGAGGACACCACCACCACCGGCAATTCACCGATGACGGCCGTCGATGCCCTCCGCGAGGTCGGCGCCGACGTGGTCGGGGTGGCCACCATCGTGGACCGGCAGACCGGCGCCGACCAGGTCTTCGCCGACGCCGGGCTGGAGTATCGCTTCCTGCTCGGATTGGACGACCTCGGCCTGCCCCCGATGTGAGCGAGTCGATCGACGAGCCGGGCCCGACCGAATGGACGGCGGCGCCGGTCGGTGTCGGACCGCACCCCCAGCCCTGGCCGACCGACGACCGGTATGACCCTGAGTTGCTGGCCGGCGGGGACACCCGCAACGTCGTCGACCGGTACCGGTACTGGCGGCGTGCGGCGATCGTCGCCGACCTGGATGAGCGGCGCCACCCGTTGCACGTGGCGATCGAGAACTTCGCCTACGACGCGAACATCGGCACGGTCGTCCGCACGGCCAACGCATTCGCCGCCCGCGAGGTGCACATCGTCGGCCGCAAGCGCTGGAACCGGCGCGGCGCGATGGTCACCGACCGGTACCAGCACCTGCGGCACCATCCCGATATCGCTTCGCTGATCGGTGCCGCCGGCGACCTTGGCCTGACCGTGGTGGCGGTGGACAACCTGCCCGGTTCCGTGCCGATCGAGACCACGCCGTTGCCGCGGGATTGCTTGTTGCTGTTCGGCGGCGAGTCGGCCGGACTGAGCGACGGGGCCCGGGACGGCGCGGCCGTCACGGTGTCCATCGCCCAGTTCGGCTCGACCCGATCGATCAACGCCGGGGTGGCCGCGGGGATCGCGATGCACGCCTGGATCCGGCAGCACGCCGACCTGACGACCGCGTGGTCGTTCGGGCCCGACGATCAGGCCGGCTGACACCAGTCGGCCGGCATCGCGACGTCCACCCCGAGGAAGGTCACCGACTGACCGCAGGCTTCGTCCTTGACCCCGTTGGCGAAGTCGATGACGTGCTGCCGCTGCTGCCAACCCACGAAGATCAGCACGGCCGCGAGGACCAGCACGATGATCTTGCCGACGATCTTCTTGATCAGGATCGCGGCGACCACCGCGACGACGGCGATGGCGATGAGGATCCAGGGTGCGGTGCTCTGAATCGTGCTCAACTGCAATTCCATGCTGCGGGACTCACTCGGCCGCGGGCTCGATGGTCGGCTGTCCGGGACCTTCACCCTTGGCGGCCTGCTTCGCCCGCCGGCTGGCCACCCAGTGGGCGACAGCCGGGAACGCGCTCGCGCAGATCACGACGACGACCGCGGCGATGACGATGAGGTCAAGGTTGTCGCGGATGAAGCCGAACTGCCCGAGGAAGTAGCCGGCAATGGTGACGGAGGCGATCCAGAGGACACCGCCGATGGCCGAGTACAGGGTGTAGATCTTGACGTTCATCTTCGAGGCGCCGGCCATCACGGTCGCGACCGTGCGGACCACCGGCACGAACCGGGCCAGCACGATGGTGACCTTGCCGTACTTGTCGAAGAACGCCGCCGACTTGTCGATGTATTCGCGTTTGAGCAATTTGGCATTGGGCCGGTTGAAGACCGGTGGACCGATCTTGTAGCCGATCCAGTAGCCGACCATGTTGCCGACGAATGCGGCGAGCGAGACCAGGGCGATGAACAGCCAGAGGTTGATGTCGATCGCGCCGCTGGCGATGAACAGGCCGGACACGAACAGCAGCGTGTCGCCGGGCAGGAAAAAGCCGAGCAGAATGCCGCACTCGGCAAAAATGATCAGCATGATGCCGAGCACGGCCCAGGCACCCATGTTGTTGATCAGGTTTTCCGGACTCAGCCAACCGGGCAGGAGCGCGAGGTAGGTAGTCGTCACAATTCTCCAGGGTACGGGCCACCACGTCGGCAACCTGTGTGATTGATGTGCGGCGAGACGGCGACCACAGCGTCGTCCACCGGCCGGGTCCCCGGGTGCACACGCAGACCGGTCGCCATGCAGAGGACGCAGCGGATCGGCGGCGGGTTGCTCGGTGGTGCCGGCGGGTTGCTCCGTGGTGCCGGCGGGTTGCTCGGTGGTGCCGGCGGGTTGCTCCGTGGTGCCCGCGGATTCCTCCCGGGCTCCGGCCGGTCCGATCCGAGCCGGTCGGGTTCGGCCCTCCCTTGGCCGACTTGCCGTATTCGGTCCCTCCGGAATCGATTCAGCGAGCCGAATGAGGCAAGTCGATCGGTGGGGGCGGGACGGGGTCCGGGGCTACGGTCGAGCGATGGACGCAACTGCGACGTCCGCGGCAACGGTGCCGACCGATGCGCCGACCGCGGTCAGCCCGAACGGGGCCTCGACCCTCATCGACGCGCTGCGTGCGGCCGTCGGGCCGGATCAGCTCCAGACCGATCCGGACATCACCGCCGCCTACAGCCGGGACATGATGCCGCTGGCCCCGTCCGGGATTCCGCTGGCCGTGGTGTTCCCGACCGACACCGCCCAGGTGGCGGCCGTGGTGAAGGCCTGCGCGGCCGCCGGGGTGCCGATCGTCCCGCGCGGCGCGGGCTCGGGCCTGACCGGAGCGGCCAACGCGGTCGACGGCGCCGTCACCGTGGTGATGACGCGAATGAACCGGATCCTGGAGATCGACGAGGGCAACCGGCTGGCGGTGGTCCAGCCCGGGGTGGTCAACCTGGACTTCCGCACCGAGGTCGAGTCCCGCGGCCTGTTCTACGCGCCGGATCCGTCGTCCTACGACTGGTGCACCATCGGCGGCAATCTGAACACCAACGCCGGTGGCCTGTGCTGCGTGAAGTACGGGGTCACCACCGACGCCGTCCTCGGCCTGGAGGTGGTGCTGGCCTCCGGGGAGGTGCTGCGCACCGGCCGGCGAACCGTCAAGGGCGTCGCCGGGTACGACCTGACCAAGCTGATCATCGGCTCCGAGGGCACCCTGGGGATCATCACCGAGGCCACGCTGGCGCTGCGGCCCAAGCCGGCCGCGCCCTGCACGATGGTCGCCGCGTTCGCCGACACCGAGAGCGCCGGGGCCGCCGTGTCCGCGGCGATCCGGGCCGGGCTGGTGCCGTCGTTGCTGGAGATCATGGACGCGACCTGCATCTCCTCGGTTGAGGCGTACACCGGATCGAGCATCCTGGGCGACGGCGACACCCCGGCGGCGATCCTGATCGGCCAGTCCGATGCGGGCCCCGGCGTCGCCCGGCGGGAGATGGACGAGCTGGAGCGGGTCTGCGCGGAGGCCGGGTCGACCTTCCTGTACGTCACCGACGACCTGGCCGAGGGGCGGCTGTTGCTGCAGGCCCGCCGGCTCGTGCTCACCTCCCTCGAGGTGCTCGGCACCTGGCTGACCGACGACGTCTCCGTGCCGCGGACCGAGATGGCCAAGCTGATCCACGCCTGCTCGGAGATCGCTAACGACGTGGACCTGACGATCGGGGTGGTCGGGCACGCCGGCGACGGCAACATGCACCCGACGATCGTCTATGACGCCGCCGACCCGGATCAGGTGCGCCGGGCGGCCGACGCCTTCGGCCGCATCCTGGACGCCGGCCGGGCGCTGGGCGGGACGGTCACCGGGGAGCACGGCATCGGCCGGATCAAGCAGGATTTCCTGGCCCGCGAGGCCGGTCCGGTCGCGATGGACGTGCACCGGGCGATCAAGCGGGCCCTGGATCCGCAGGACCTGTTCAACCCGGGGTCGATGTTCGCCCGCTGAGCCCGTCGGCGCGCTGCGCCTCGTCCGGCGCCTCGTCCCGCGCCCGACCCGGCCGGCGCGACTGGCTTGATGTGCCCGCTGAGCGGGCAGTTCGAGCCGTTCGCCGTGGGCAGGTCGTGGCGGCCACGGGTCGCGCGGGGACGTCGTCCGTCCTCTCGTCCACATGTCCGATTTTTATCCACATTCGACGATTTCCCGGGCGACGTGCTCGATCGGGCCGCGAGCATCGGAGGATGTCGAGCTTCGATCCGGCGGTCCAGCGTCTGCTGGTCGTCCACGGCGGTGTCATCAGCCGACGCGAGCTCCTCGAACTGAGGGTGAGCGCGTCGGCGATTGCCCGCCGGGTGACCGCGGGTGACATCGTTCCGGTCCTACCGGGGATCTACCGGCCGGCGACGACCCCCCTGACCCCGGAGCTGCGACTGCGGGCGGTCGTCCTGCGGCTCGGTCCCGACGCCGTGATCGCCGGCCGGTCGGCTGCGTGGTGGCACGGCCTCACCACGACCAACGCTGCCCGGGTGGTCGTCATTCTGCCGCCTCGGCGGGGACATGAGCGGTCCGGTGGCGTCCAGGTGGTCCGCACCCGGCTGGACCGGGCGGACCGGACGGTCGTCCGCGGGCTGCCGGTCACCCATCGCGCCCGGACCGTGCTCGACAGCGCCGGCGAATCCGACGCGGAAGAGATCCGGGATGCCGCGCTCCAGCGCGGCACATCGATCTGGTCCCTGGAGCGCGCCCTGGACCGGCGTGGGTCCGGCCGAGGGGTGGCGGCGGCTCGTCGGCTGCTGCTTGCTGCCAAGGACGGCGGGGTGTCACCACCCGAGCGGCTCGCTTTGCACGCCCTGCTCCGGGACGGCCGGGAGCGGTGGACGGCGGGAGTACGGGTGCGCGTGGGCGCGGAGCAGGGGTACTGGTTGGACCTGGCGGTCGAGGACATCAAGCTGTGCGTCGAGGTGGACGGATGGACGGTGCACTCACAGGCCGAGGCTTACCACTCCGATCGTGAGCGGCAGAACGCGCTGGCCCTGGCCGGCTGGACGGTCCTGCGCTACACCCCGCGGCAGCTGCGCGACGACCTGGACGGCGCGGTCGAGGAGATCCTGGAGATGTCGGCGACGCTTCGGCGATCCCGGCGTCGCGGCTGACCACGCCGGGCCAGTCGCCCGCGCCAAGCCGAGCCGGGTCGATGGGCAGGAAGAGCCCGCTGAGCGGGCACTTCGAGCCATTCGGCGCTGAAGGGGGCGGGCGCGGACCGGGCGCGCGCGGGGAGGACTCGCGGAGCGAGGCGCCACCACGACGGGCGGGCACGCCTGATCCGGTCAGAGCAGTAGTGAGAGCAGACCGACGCCGATGCCGACGAGCAGTCCGACGATGGCGGCCAGCAGCACCAACTGCGCAGTGGACAGCCGCAGCGAGGCCCGGCCGCCGGTGCCGCTGGGCGAGGCCTGGCCGCCGGCCATCGCCTTCAGCGCCTGCGACAGCACCTGCTCGGCGCGGGAATCGTCGGCCGACCCGGGCGGCTGTCCCGGATGCGGAGGCCCCTGGGTCATCCCGGGTCCCTTCGGGCCCCGGGATGACCGTGCCGATGGTTCGCTCGGCAAGCCTCGCTCACGTATCCCGTGTCCCTTCCGGGGCACCTCGCGGGCTCGGTTGCCCCGGAACGGGCCCCGGGATGACCGTGCCGATGGTTCGCTCGGCAAGCCTCGCTCACGTATCCCGTGTCCCTGCCGGGGCGCCTCGCGAGCTCGGTCGCCCCGGAACGGGCCCCGGGATGACCGCGCCGATGGTTCGCTCGGACGCCCTGCGTCATGAGTGGGTCGACCGCATGATGTCCCCGAGCTTGGCCACCGCCCGGCTCGCGGTGGACTTCACGGTGCCCTTGGACAGTCCGGTGGCCTCGGCGATCTCCGCCTCGGACAGGCCGCCGTAGTACCGCAGGACGAGCACCTCCCGTTGCCGAGGCGCGAGATCGCCCAGGGCGGACACCACCGCCTGATGCTCGGTGGACAGCAGGGCCAGCGACTCGGCGGACCGGGCGGTGCCCGGGTCCGGCGGGACGTACGCCCGGGCAGTGCGCCGGCGCCGCAGCATCGATCGGGAGCCGTTGACCACCGCGGTGCGCAAATAGCCGATCGCCGCATTGCGGTCGCGCAGCCCGCCCCAGTTCCGGTACAGCCCGGCGAACGCCTCCTGCACCACGTCCTCGGCGCTGGCCATGTCGTCCACCAGCAGGATCGCCATCCGGACCATCTGCATGCGGTGGGACCGGTAGAGATCGTCGATGGTGATCGGTGGCGGCTCGGGCGGCTGCGGTTCGTGATCGAGTGCGTAGGCCGGGTTCAGCGTGGCCAATGTGCCCAGGGTCCGTTCGACTTCGGATTCAGACCCGACCTGTTCGGCCATCAGTGATCCGGCTCCTCCCACGCGACACCGTCCGGCAGATCCGGCAACTTCGATCCTGGCACGGAGTGGGGTTCT
>NZ_JBGAKE010000019.1:0-99124 GCF_044224575.1 Nakamurella sp. | reverse complement strand
CTGGGCAAGGTGCACCCGAAGCGCTGCACCCCGTGGACGGCGATCGTCTTCACCACGCTGCTCGCGTTCGGGTTGATCGTGTTCGTGTCGATGGGCAGCGCCGACGTCGTCGCGGTGCTCGGCGGGACGACGGCGCTGTTACTCCTCGGGGTGTTCACCGTGGTCAACCTGGCCGTGCTGGTGCTGCGGCGGGACGTGCCGGCCGGCAAATACTTCCGGGCGCCGACCGTGCTGCCGATCATCGGCATGATCACCTGCCTGTATCTGGTGACCCCGCTGACCGGACGGTCGTCGACCCAGTACGTCGTGGCCGGCGCATTGCTGGTGCTGGGGGTGGTGCTGTTCTTCGTCACCGTGCTGATCAACAAGAAACTGGGCATCTCACCCAGCCGCTGGCGGGACCGGTCCGAGATGGTCGAGGAACCCGGCCCCCGCAACTGAGGCCCTCTCCGCCCCCGTGCCGCGCGGATCAACTGCGCCGGCGCGGCTGAACTTGCGCCGAATGTCACGGGTGTGACGCGGGTTGACGACTTCATCCGCGCGGGGCGGGTCGGTTCGAGCCCTCGGAGGGCGCCGGACCACCGGGCGCCGGACCACCGGGCGGCGGACCACCGGGCGGCGGCGAACCATCGCCCTCCGACGGGTCGAATCGAGCGCGAAGCTCGGCCAGCAGGTCTTCGTACTGCCGTCGGTCGAAGGTGAAGCTCACCGGGGGGTCCTCGAACACGGTCGGAGTGTCGTCCCACGGGAACTCGTAGCCCAGGTCGCGCCACTCGACGGTGTCCCGGGAGAACACCACCAGTGCGGTGATCGCGCCGCATCCGAGCGAGAAGCATTCCGCGCAGACGAGCAGCGCGATTCGACCATCCTTGGCGTCCGGCCAGGCGCGGCCGAGCAGACGGTCGATCTGTTCCTGCGCGAGCGGGACCGAGTCGAGCAGCATGGTGACGCGTTCGAAACCCTGACCCTCGTCGTCCTCTTCGGTCATGTGCCGGCGGACGGGCACCCGGTCGACCGTCCAGTCCAGAAAGGTGTCCGTGACGGGTTCGAGGCCCCATCGTCGCCGACCGACCTTGACCAGGGCGTGCTGAGCGGTCGGTGCCTCCACCACTCCCAGGACGACCATCGTGGACGTCACCGGTCGGCCGGGGCGGCGAACCGCATCCGCAGCTCGACCAGCACCCTCTCGTAGGGCGGACGGCCGAAGGTGACGTCGATCGCCGGCTCGAACAGGTCAGGTGCGCGACGTGGGGTCTGATAGCCGAGACCGAGCCACCTGACCTCGTTGTCGGTGTGTTCCACGCGGGTGCTGATGGTGCCGCACCAGAGGTCGGAGCATTCCCCGCACACGAGCAGGGGGACCCGCCCGTCACCGAGGCTGGAGACGCCGTCACCGAGCAGCAGGTCGATCTGGTCGAGTGCGTCGGGGTGGCCCGGACTTAGGTCGGTCGTCCACCCGCGCTTGAGGTAGCTCGCGTCGGACGCGGCCTGCAGCCGGGCCAGCAGCGGTGTCCCGTCGATGACCCAGTCGAGAAAGTTGCTGGTGTGGGAGGGTCGCCGAGCGGGGCGCAGGCGGCCGAACCACCCGCGCGGCACGTAGGCGCTCTCCGCGATCCCCAGCACCGACGGCATGGGCCGATTCTGATGCAGCACAGCAACTCCCGGCGCGTCGGGCTGATCAGTCGAAACCACCGGCGACCCAAATGCCCGAAATGCACCGTTGCTGCAGGCTTGCGGCCGTGCCAGGGCTGATCATCTCGGCAAGAAGGCGTCCGAAATGTCGGACTTGCTGCCGAGTTGATCAGCCTGACGCGGATTCGCCGACTCGCATCCGGTTTCAACCGGAGCGGACGGCTCCTGCGGGGCCGACCGCGTTCAACTCGGCAAGGCGCGACCGAAATGTCGGCCTTCTTGCCGTGTTGATCAGCCTCGCCCGAGTGGCCACCGAGTTGATCAGCGTCGCACTCCAGTCGGCCGGCGCCGGTCGGCAACGACCTGACGGCAACGACCTGACGGCGACGACTGACGCACGGCTGGCAACACGGCTGGCGGCCGCGTCCGATGGCATCGACGTTCCCGCGGGAACGTCGGGACGGGAAACGCGCCGGCCCCGCCCGGCGAACGAATCGCGGGGCGGGGCCGGCCGGTCGGTTCAGCTGCGGATCAGAAATCGATCTCGCCGGTGATGAACTTCTCCACGTTGTCGCGGGCCTGGTCGTCCGGGTACTGGACCGGCGGAGACTTCATGAAGTAGGACGACGCGGACAGGATCGGGCCGCCGATGCCGCGGTCCTTGGCGATCTTCGCCGCACGCACCGCGTCGATGATGACGCCGGCCGAGTTCGGCGAGTCCCAGACCTCCAGCTTGTACTCCAGGTTCAGCGGGGCGTCGCCGAAGGCGCGGCCCTCGAGGCGCACGTAGGCCCACTTGCGATCGTCCAGCCACGGCACGTAGTCGCTCGGCCCGATGTGCACGTTGCGCGCGCCCATGTCCCGGTCGACCTGCGAGGTGACGGCCTGGGTCTTGGAGATCTTCTTGGACTCCAGCCGGTCCCGCTCCAGCATGTTCTTGAAGTCCATGTTGCCGCCGACGTTCAGCTGCATGGTGCGGTCCAGGATGACGCCGCGGTCCTCGAACAGCTTGGCCAGCACGCGGTGCGTGATGGTCGCGCCGACCTGCGACTTGATGTCGTCGCCGACGATCGGCAGCCCGGCGGCGCGGAACTTCTCGGCCCACTCCGGCGTGCTGGCGATGAACACCGGCAGCGCGTTGACGAAGGCGCAGCCGGCGTCGATGGCGCACTGGGCGTAGAAGCGGACCGCGTCCTCGGAACCGACGGGCAGGTAGCAGACCAGCACGTCGACCTGCGCCTCGCGCAGCGTGGCAACGACGTCGACCGGCTCGGCCGGCGACTCGGTGATGGTCTCCCGGTAGTAGCGACCCAGGCCGTCGTGGGTGACGCCCCGCTGCACGGTGACCCCGGTCGGGGGCACGTCGGCGATCTTGATGGTGTTGTTCTCGCTGGAGTTGATCGCCTCGGACAGGTCGAAGCCGACCTTCTTGGCGTCGACGTCGAACGCGGCGACGAACTCCAGGTCGCGGACGTGGTAGTCGCCGAACTGGACGTGCATCAGACCGGGGACCGTGGACCGGGGGTCCGCGTCCTTGTAGTAATCGACGCCTTGGACCAACGACGACGCGCAGTTCCCGACGCCGACGATGGCCACTTTGATCGTGCTCATTGGTTGTCCTCCAGATGATCGCCCGGAGCGGGTGCTCCGGTGGTTGAGGCTGTTGGGTTCGGGTGGTGGGGACCTGCGGGCCGGCTGGACGCCGGGGGTGGGCGGGCCGAGTCGTCCGCCGGCAGCCGGCCCCGTTCGGCATCGATGAGCTCGTTGAGCCAGCGCACCTCACGGTCGGAGGACTCCAGGCCGAGCTGTTGCAGCTCGGCGGTGTAGGTGTCGAGACGGTCCAGCGCGCGCCCCGCGGCCGACCGTTGACCCTCGCGCCGCTCCTCGACCCGTCGTCGGCGACCCTCCAGGATCCGCATCCGGGCCTCGGCCGAGGTCCGAGAGAAGAACGCCAGGTGCACGCCGAAACCGTCGTCGGTCCAGGACTGCGGACCGCTGTCGCCGAGCAGGTCGGCCAGCCGTTCCTTGCCATCGGCCGTGATCCGGTAGGTCACCCGGGAGCGCCGGGAGGACAGCGGTACGGCGTCCGCGTCCACCACCGGATCCTCGGTGGACACGTGCCCGGCCGTCTCCAGCCGGCGCAGCGTGGGATAGAGCGAGCCGAAGCTGAAGGCGCGGATGGTGCCGAGGGTCGCAGTGAGCCGCTTGCGCAGCTCGTAGCCGTGCATGGGGTTCTCGGCCAGCAGGCCGAGGACGGCCAGTTCGAAGACGGTAGAGCTCTCCTTGGCGATGGTGCACCCCCTGCCGTGTCGTGCGTCCGCGCCGGCCGGGCCTCCGCGGCGTCGGGCGCGGGGTATGTCAGGCTGACGAAGTCCGTCCCGCGCTACAACGCGCGGTTATATCGACACGATACATCGCGTCTTCGTTGAATCGGCCCGAGGCGCGCCGGTCGCGACTCCTGCCCGATCTCCGGCGATTCATGCCACACCAATGATTGGTGCACCAATCCTTGGGGTAGCATTCAGCCATGACCCCGACCCGGGACGCTGCCCTGCCCGCGGATCCGCTGGCCCTTGACCAGCAGGTGTGCTTCGCGGTGGTCGTGGCTGCGCGCAACGTTGTAGCGCTGTACCGGCCGATCCTCGAACCGATGGGCCTGACCCACCCGCAATACCTGGTGATGCTGGCCCTGTGGCAGCGCGCCCCGCTGTCGGTGAAGCGACTGTCCGAACTGCTTCAACTCGACCCGGGAACATTGTCCCCGCTGCTCAAGCGGCTGGAAGCGGCCGAGTTGGTGGTTCGTCGACGGGACGTCACCGACGAGCGCCAGTTGGCCGTCGAACTCACCGACCGGGGCCGGGCCCTGCGCGCGCAGGCGCTTCAGGTGCCGCCGGCGGTCGTGGAACGACTCGGCATGCCCCTGAGCGAACTGCAGGCGCTGCACGCCTCGTTGACCCGGGTGATCGCCGCCACCCGGACCCCCGCACACCAGGAGGCCGGGCAATGAACCAAGCAGCGGAGCAATCCGGACTCTTCGGCGGCGGCACTCTCGGCACGGTGCTGCTGATCGTCGGCATGGTGCTGTCCGTCGCAGTCGTGTCCGGGCTCGGGTTCATCGCCCGGATGAACGACCGGACGGCCGAGCGGAAAGCAGCACGGCGGACCGGGTCCGACGAGACCGGTCCGGGCGCGGGTGCCGAGGGCTGATCGGGGGCCTTGCGCACACGCCCGGTTCGCCCGGCAGGGCTCGATGACCCCCGCGTACCCTTGGCCGGGTGCGGACGCAGCGGGGATTGGTGGACTACGCGTTGCAGCGTCGTGCGCTCCTCGCCGAGGTCCGCTCGGGCCGGGCCGGCATCGACGACGTTTGTGACGCCTCGCCGTACCTGTTGCGGGCGGCCAAGTTTCACGGTGTGGCCACGGACGTCGGCTGCCCGATGTGCCGGAAAGAACCGCTCACCCACGTGTTCTGGGTCTACGGCGACGAGATCAAGCACCTGGCCGGGTCCGCTCGCGGGCCGTCCGAGCTGGAGTCGATGGCCGGGACCTTTGGGGAGTTCTCCGTCTACCAGGTCGAGGTGTGCCGGACCTGTTCCTGGAACCACCTCGTCGCCTCGTTCGTGATGGGCAAGAAGGGCGAACCGGCCCCGCGGCGGCGACGCGCCGTCAAGTAGCGACCGACGCGGACGAACGGTGTTGACAGCCTCGACCAGTAGCATCGCGCCGTGACCGCGACCCCTCCGGACGACCCGGCTCGGTCGATCGTCGACGGCAAGAACGATGGCAAGAACGACGGCAAGAACTCCGAGCCGGACGTCGACGGCGCGCTGCTGCGGTCCGCGTCCCTGACGCCCACCGAACGGGTCATCCCGACCTGGACCGACCCGTCCGCGCGGCGAGCCGCCGATCTGATCGGCGGGCCGATGGGTCGGCACGCTCAAGTCGGCCGGAACCGGATCATCACCCCGCTGCGGGTCTGCATCCTGATGGCGATCGCGATCCTGATCTGCGGGTGGCTGTTCAAGGCCGCGTGCATCCAGACCGGAGCCGACGGCAACCTCGACCAGGGTGGTCAGCGGCCCTGGATCACCGCCTGCTACACCGACGTCGTCCCGCTGTACGGCAGCCACGAGTTGGACGTCGGCGCGCTGCCGTACAAGACCAGCTGGCTGGACAACGGCGAGGTCCGGTACATGGAGTACCCGGTGCTGACCGGGTTCTGGATGTATCTGATCTCCGGGGTGTCGCACGGTTACTCCGCGATCGCGCAGGCGTCGGGCGTGCTGCCGGTCCCCCTGGACGTCGGCGCCTACTTCACCATCGGCGCCATCGCGCTCGGCCTGCTGTACCTGTGGGCCGTCTCCAGCACCGCCAGGATCGCCCGCCGGCGGATCTGGGACACCGCGATCATGTGCCTGGCGCCGCTGCTGATCGTGCACGCGTTCACCAATTGGGACCTGCTCCCGATCGCGCTGACCGCTGCGGCGATGCTGGCCTGGGTGCGCAAGAAGCCGGCCCTGGCCGGGGTGTGGTTCGGGCTCGGCACCGCGGCCAAGCTGTACCCGGTGCTGCTGCTGGGCCCGCTGCTGATCCTGTGCCTGCGGACCGGGAAGATGCGGGAGTGGACGCGCACCGCCGTCGCCGCAGCGGTGGTGTGGCTGGTCATCAACGTCCCGGTGATGCTCGCCTGGCCCGCCGGCTGGTACGAGTTCATCCGGCTCAACTCCGAACGCCCGCCCGAGTACGACTCCTGGTATTTCATCTACGCGACCCTGTCCGGCTCGTCGATCTGGGACAAGGCGCCCGGCGCGGCCAGCCCGAGCCTGGTCAACCTGCTGTCCCTGGTGCTGTTCGGCCTGGCCTGCGTGGCCATCGGCTGGTTCGGGCTGTCGGTGCACCGCCGTCCCCGATTTGCGCAGCTCGCCTTCCTGGTGGTCGCCGCCTTCCTGCTCACCAACAAGGTGTGGTCGCCGCAGTACTCCCTGTGGCTGCTGCCGCTGGCCGTGCTGGCGCTGCCCCGCTGGCGGCCGCTGCTGCTCTGGCAGGCATCCGAGGCGATCGTCTGGGTGCTGTTGATGCTGTCCTTCGCCGGCGAGGCGAACAAGGGGCTGTCCATCTACCCGTTCATCAACGCCGCGCTCGTCCGGGACGCGCTGGTGCTGGTGCTGGTCTACCTCGTGATCCGCGACATCATGCAGCCGGACAAGGACCTCGTCCGGATCGCCGGCGACGACGATCCGTCCGGTGGCGTGCTGGAGGATGCGCCGGACCGGTTCACCGTGCCGTCGGTGCCGGCGCTGTGGGCCCGCCGGCGCCGGGCGGACGCCGGGACCGCGGCGGACGCCGGGACCACGGCGGACGCGGTGGGAGCCGACGAGGCGATCGCCGACCGTCGCTGAACCGGCCCGGTCGGGGGACCTGCTCGTTGGCGCCTCGCGGCGCCAGCCATGGGTCAGCCGGATTTGCTGTTCCCGTACGCCACGGTGTCCGCCGAGGCCGAGCACTATTGGTAGGCAAGGCTGCAGAGGGACCAGATCCCCGCGAATCCGACCGGACGGCCTCCGCGCGCCGCCGCCGGACCCGGTCGCGCCGGTGGGACCCTTCCGGGCATGGCCAACGGAGGTCAGCTGCGTCGGCTGAGCATCACCGTGCTCAGCGTGCTGACCATCGGGTTCGGCGCCGCTCAGCTGCTGCCGGGCCCAGCCGCCCCGGAGGCCGGTGCGGCCCCCGCGGCTCCGACCTCGGTGGATCCCCAGGCGGGGGACTCGATGGCCACGGCTTCGCCGGTTGCGCCTTCGCCGGTTGCCGACTCGGCCCTCGTGAACTCGACGATGAGCACCGCACCGACCACCCAGCGGCCGGCCGGCACGATCACCCTCGCGTTCGCCGGTGACGTCAACTTCGCCGAGCGGACGGCCGATCGGTTGGCCGCCGACCCGACGACAGTGTTCGGCGCTGCGGCGCCCGGCCTGGCCGCCGCCGACCTGACGATGATCAACCTCGAGACGGCCATCGCCACCGGCGGCCAACCGGAGCCGAAGTCGTTCACCTTCCGCGCCCCGCCGGCCGCCCTCGGAGCCCTGCGTGACGCCGGGGTGGACGTGGCGTCGATGGCCAACAATCACGCCGCCGACTACGGGGCCGACGGCATCGCCGAAAGCCTGGCCGCGATCAGGTCATCCGGATTCCCGGTGATCGGGTTCGGCGCCGATCATGCGGCTGCCGCCGCACCCTACCGAGCGCTGGTCGGCGGCGTCCCGGTGACGATCTTCGCGGCCAGCCAGGTGCCCGATCGCACCCTGAACGTGTGGACGGCAACCGGCGGGACTCCGGGCATCGCGTCCGCCAACGACCCGCAGCTGGTCGAGAACGTGCGGTCAGCGGCGCAGGCCGGGGAGACGGTGATCGTGTTCCTGCACTGGGGCACCGAGTACCTGAGCTGCCCCGACGGCGACCAGCAGCGGCTGGCCGACCAACTGGCGACCGCCGGTGCGACCGCCGTGATCGGTGCGCACGCGCACGTGCTGCAGGGCGCCGGCTGGCGGGCCGACGGCACGTATGTCGCCTATGGCCTGTCGAACTACTTGTGGTGGCGATCGTTCGGCAACGAGCAGGACGACAATGGTGTGCTCACCCTGACGATCGCCGACCGCCGGGTCGTCCACGCCGAATTCGCGCCGGCCCATCTGGACGACACGGGGGTCCCGGTGCCGGCCACCGGGGCCGTGGCTGATCGCATCGACCAGCAGTGGGAGCGGGTCCGGACGTGCGCGGACCTCGCGGCGGAACCGCCCCGCTGAACGCGCTCGACTGCCCGGTCGATCTCCGAGCCGGGCTCGGCGATGGGGCGGTCGGCGGGAAGCGTTGTACACTTGTACGAATGAAGGGGTGGATCGGTAGAATCAGGACAACGCAGCGGCCTTGGCGCGTAGCGATGCGATCACTCGCCGGGCCTCGGCGACGTCTTTGATGCCAGAGGTTCGACCGACAAGCGCCCCGGTCCGACCGCGGTAGACGAACCGCGCGACATTCGGACCCGGCGGTTGCAGGGAGTCCGCGATCGGCGGGTCGGAGTCGTCGGTGCCCATTCGGATCACCGTCCTTCCGTTCGTCCGGACCGCCGCGGTAGCCGTTCGTGTTCAGCATACGACCGGATCGGCGGATCGGACCGGTGCGGATCACCCGGTGTCGGCCCGGCCGGTGAGGCAGGCTCGGTCGGCGCCGAGCAAACCGGGCCGTCCATCGCCGAATCGCCGGCGGCGCCCTCGTCCGGTGGTCGCCGGCGGTCCCTTGCCGGCTCGACCGGTCGGCGGAGATCGGGGTCGGTCTACCGGAGTCGCCTCGCCGACCGGCCGGATCGGCTCCGCCGACGGTGCACGGCCGAGGCCGTCGCGACGCCGAACGCGGCGATCAGCATGGCCCACCACCCCACGGAACGGATCGGATCAGGGATCGGCACCGCCATGTACAGGCCCGCAAGGATCAGCAGCGCACCGGCGCCCAGCAGGTGCCGCCGTGGTCGGCGGAGGACGGCGGCGACGATCCGGTCCTCCGGTGTTCGCGCGATCCAGGTCAACGCGATCGCGCCGGCGGCGGACAGGATCGCGGCCGCGGTCGGGGCAACCATCGCGCCCGGCAGGAAGGCGTCGCGCAGGTGCCGCCCGACGACCACCACCGCGAACATGCCGGCGACCAGCCAGGTTGCCGCGAAACTCTGGCTGACCACCCCGTAGCGTCGCGGCACCAGGCCCACCACCACGGCGGCGGTGGACAGCCGGGCGCGCGGACGCACCGCGAGGTGCGCCGTGCTGACTCCGTCCGGGGGCAGCTCGGCCGCCACCAGGTGCACCTCCGACCCGGTGACGTCGGTCAGCGTCACCGACGCGATCTCGAGCAGCTGCGGGCTCAGGAACTCGAAATGGTAACTGCCGGCCACCCCGAAATGCTCGAGATCCCAACTCATCTCATAGCGCGGCCGGTCGTGCGGATCGTTGCGGGTGTCGAGGTAGGAGTACTTGACCACGCACCTGCGGCCGAGCAGCGCGGCGTCGAGCTCCACCGCCATCAGGAAGCACCGGCTGAACACCTCGACCATCGAGAAGAAGGTGGCCGACTCCACCGGGTCCACGTCGGCGTCGGCGTCGTCCCGGTCGTGCAGGAACCGGCGCAGCCGCTCCGTCGCCTGCCGGCCGCGGCGCAGGTCGGCCGACACGATGTCCTCGATGAACAGGCCGACCTCGAACGGCTCGTCGGCCGGCCGGTAGCCGTACGTGGCGGCCGCCAACGCGCGCAGGAACATGGCCGACAGCCGGCTGTTGGCCCCGGACTCCAGGAGCGGGACCGGCAGTTCGTCCGGACCGACCACCGAGAAGCAGCTCAGCGGGCCCTTCTGCAGCAAGGTGACCGGCACCAGCACGGCGTTCCGGGAACCGGCCAGCGCGAGCTCGACCGGGACGGTCAGATCCATCGAGATGTTGTGGATGGTGTCCCCGGTCGGCCGCAGATCCACCCGCTCGACCTGCCGGTGGATCCAGTCCTCCGACCCGAGGATGAGCTCGATCAGCTTCTGGCCGTCCGACAGGGTCGGCTCGGCGGCGGCAGCATCCGGTGGTCGGGTCGGCACGGGGCTGAGCGTAGGTGCGGGCACCGACAGCGGCCGCCGCCCCGCCGCCCGGCCGAACCCACGTCGAGCGTCCGGGTGCCGAGCATCCGGGTGGCGCACACCGCCGTGGCACCCGTCGGCTTTCCACCCTCGGCCCACTCGCCACCCGGTCCAGGGCCGAAAGTGGCAGGTCGAGCGCCTGGAGGGGGCCGGCGGCCGGCCCGACGCGGCCGTGCCGTCGCAGGACAGGATGAGGCGCGCACACGCCTGCGCAGGAATGGTGACATCCTGTGCAGTGGCAATCGCTGGAGTGGATTGCCGCCCGCCGTCGCCGCCGACGTCGGGTCTGCGTGGTTGATGCCGGTCAGTGGGCTGTGGTCGAGTACGCAGCTGAGGAGCTGACCCAGGAGATGTGCCTATGACGAACAAGACGGCGACCAAGCCGGTCAAGAACCTGTCCGAGGTGATCATTCGCTTCGCCGGCGATTCGGGCGACGGCATGCAGCTCACCGGCGACCGGTTCACCACCGAGACCGCGGCCTTCGGCAACAGCCTGTCCACCCTGCCGGACTTCCCGGCGGAGATCCGGGCGCCGGCCGGCACGCTGCCCGGCGTGTCCGCGTTCCAGCTGCACTTCGCCGATCACAGCGTGGTGACCCCCGGCGACGCGCCGACCGTGCTGGTCGCGATGAACCCGGCGGCGTTGAAGGCCAACCTGGCCGACCTGCCCAAGGGCGGCACGATCATCGTCGACACCGACGAGTTCACCAAGCGGAATCTGGCCAAGGTCGGGTACGCGGCGAGCCCGGTCGAGGACGGCAGCCTGGCCGACTATCTGGTGCACCCGGTGAAGCTCACCTCCCTGACGGTGGACGCGGTGGCCAAGGTCGGTGTCAGCCGCAAGGACGCCGAGCGGGCCAAGAACATGTTCGCCCTCGGGCTCCTGTCCTGGCTCTACCACCGCCCCCTCGAGGGCACCCGCCGGTTCCTGGAAACCAAGTTCGCCGGCCGTCGGGAGGTCCTCCGGGCGAATCTGGTCGCGTTGGAGGCCGGTTGGTCCTACGGCGAGACCACCGAGGGCTTCGCGGTGCACTTCGAGGTCAAACCGGCGAGCCTGCCGCCCGGCCGGTACCGGACCATTCGCGGCAACCAGGCGCTTGCCCTCGGGTTGGTCGCGGCGGCCGAGCGGTCGCATCTGCCCCTGTTCCTCGGGTCGTACCCGATCACCCCGGCGTCGGACATCCTGCACGAGCTGTCCGCCCTCAAGCACTTCGGCGTGCGGACGTTCCAGGCCGAGGACGAGATCGCCGGGGTGGCGGCCGCGCTCGGGGCCTCCTACGGCGGCAGCCTCGGCGTGACGACGACATCGGGGCCGGGCGTCGCGCTCAAGGCCGAGACGATCGGGCTGGCCGTCGCGCTGGAGCTGCCGCTGATCGTCGTCGACGTGCAGCGGGGCGGCCCGTCCACCGGTCTGCCCACGAAGACCGAGCAGGCCGACCTGCTGCAGGTCATGTTCGGCCGCAACGGCGAGGCGCCGGTGCCGGTGGTGGCCGCGCAGTCCCCGTCGGACTGTTTCGACGCCGCGCTGGAGGCCGCCCGGATCGCGCTGACCTACCGGACTCCGGTCTTCCTGCTGTCCGACGGCTACCTGGCCAACGGGTCCGAGCCGTGGCTGATCCCGGACGTGGCGTCGCTGCCCGACCTGCAGGTCGAGTTCGCCACCGCGCCTAACGACGGCGAGCACTTCCGGCCCTACCTGCGGGATCCGCAGACGCTGGCCCGGCCGTGGGCGATCCCCGGTACGCCGGGCCTGGAGCACCGCATCGGGGGCATCGAGAAGAAGGACGGCACCGGTGACATCTCCTACGACCCGGCCAACCATGACCACATGGTGCGCACCCGGGCGGCGAAGGTCGCCGGGATCGAGGTGCCGCCACTGACGGTGGACGATCCCACCGGAGACGCCGAGGTGCTGGTGTTCGGGTGGGGTTCGACGTTCGGTCCGGTCACCGGGGCCGTGCGCGCCCTGCGCGGGCAGGGGGTCGCGGTGGCGCATGCCCACTTGCGCTACGTCAACCCCATGCCGGCCAACACCGAGGAGGTGTTGCGCCGCTACCGCCGGGTGGTGATTCCGGAGATGAACCTGGGCCAGCTCGCGCTGCTGGTCCGCGGGCTGTTTCTGGTCGACGCGATCGGGGTCAATCAGGTGCGGGGATTGCCGTTCCGGGTCGACGACCTGGTCGGGGCGATCCGCTCGGTCATCGACGGGACCGCCGTCCGGACCGCGGTCGGCAGCGCCGGTCGGTACGGCGGGCCCCTGACGGTGCCCTCGATCCGGGTCGGTGACGAGGATCCGGCCGGATCGGCCGCGCCGCCGGTCGGCGAACAATCGGTCGGCGAACAACCGGCCGGCGAACCACCGGCCGGGGAACCGGCCGACCGGTCCATGGCCGCCAGCACGAACGGAGGATCGCGATGACCGAGACCACCCCGACCGAACGGCCGGTCCGTCCGGCCCGCGGTCGCGCGCCGGCGGTGTCGCTGGCCGGCGCACCCGCGCTCAAGCTCATCCCGAAGGCCGACAGCGCACTGTCGGCCAAGGACTTCAAGTCCGACCAGGAGGTGCGCTGGTGCCCCGGCTGCGGGGACTACGCCATCCTGGCCGCCGTGCAGGGCTTCATGCCCCAGCTGGGCATCCGCCGGGAAAACGTGGTCTTCGTGTCCGGCATCGGCTGCGCCGCCCGGTTCCCGTACTACATGAACACCTACGGCATGCATTCGATCCACGGCCGGGCCCCGGCCATCGCCACCGGGTTGGCGGCGTCCCGCCCCGACCTGTCGGTCTGGATCGTCACCGGTGACGGGGACGCCCTGTCCATCGGGGGCAACCACCTGATCCATGCGCTGCGGCGCAACGTGAACGTCAAGATCCTGCTGTTCAACAACCGGATCTACGGGCTGACCAAGGGCCAGTACTCACCGACCTCCGAGGTCGGCAAGCGGACCAAGTCGACCCCGCTGGGCTCCCTGGACACCCCGTTCAACCCGGTGTCGGTGGCGTTGGGCGCGGAGGCGAGCTTCGTGGCCCGGACCATCGATTCGGACCGGCAGCATCTGACCTCCGTGCTGCAGGCCGCCGCAGTGCACTGCGGCACGGCGCTGGTGGAGATCTACCAGAACTGCAACATCTTCAACGACGGCGCGTTCGAGACGCTCAAGGACTCGACCAGCAAGGACGAGGTGACGATCCGGCTCGAGCACGGCAAACCGATCCGCTTCGGCATCGGTGGCCACCGCGGCGTGATCCGCAATCGGCGCGGTCGACTGGAAGTGGTCGACGTCGACCAGGTCGGCGAGGACGCGCTGCTGGTGCACGACGCCCACGACGAGGACCCGTCGATGGCGTTCGCGCTGTCCCGGTTGTCCCGGGCCGACAACCTGGACAACACCCCGATCGGAGTGTTCCGGGATGTCGCCCGGGGCACCTACGATTCGGCGATGCGGGCTCAGATCGACACCGCGATCGCCGCGCACGGGGTCGGCGACCTGGCCACCCTGCTGGCCGGCAGGGACACGTGGACCGTGCGCTGAGCGGTCAGCCCGGGCCGGACGACCTCGAACCGTTGACGACGGACGAGGTCGACCGGCCGCGTCCGACGGTGCCGGAACAGGCTCGCGAACCGTCGGTCGGCCCGCAGCGCCGCCCGCCCTACGGCCGCAATCCGCTGCTGGCCGCGCACGGGGTGCGGGCCCGGGCCGAGATCGTCGAGGCGGCCCGCGAACTGTTTGCCAGGTACGGCTACCAGGCCACCACGGTGGAATCGATCGGTGAGGCGACCAACCGGTCGGGGGCGGCCGTCTACCAGTACTTCTCGGGAAAGTTCGAGATCTTCGAAATCTTCCTGCGGGAGGTCGGAGACGAGCTGGGTCGGGTGACCGAGCAATTCCCGTTGCTCACCGACGATGACACCGGCCGGCGCGCCCTGCGTGACTGGATCGTCCAGTTCATGGAGATGATCGAGCACCACGCCGGCACGTTCCTGGGCTGGTCGCAGATCCAGTTCTCCGATCCCGAGCTGGCGGTCCTGGGCCAGGAGAACTTCCAGCGCTACCAGACGACCATCCTGGACCGGCTGGTCCGGGCGCGAGTCCATCCGCCGGCGCTGTCCGTCGTTCCGGTCGGCATCATTTCCGTCATCCAGTGGAGTGCCCTGCTCAACGACCGAAGCGGTCGACCGGTGGGCCGGCAGGCTCTCGCCGCCGCGCTGGCCACAATGCTGCACGCGTTCCTGTTCGCGCCGGCCGCCGAGGCGGTCGGGCCCGAACCCGACAAGCCGCTCGCCGACTACCACCTGCCGACGATCCCGCTCGGGGACGAGCTCGGGCTCCGCCGGCCGGTCACTCCCCGCGGCGTCGGTACCGTCCAACGCATCCTGCTGGCCGCCGCCGAGCGGTTCCGGGTGAATGGCTACCGGGGCACCAGCCTGAACGACGTCGCCGCCCGGGCCGGGGTGAGCCACGGCAGCGTGTACACCTACTGGGCCGATCGGGAGGCGTTGTTCGGCACCCTGGCCCGCGACGCGACGGCCGCCGTCACGGCGCAGCGCTGTCGCCCG
Source organism: Nakamurella sp. (assembly GCF_044224575.1). GTDB lineage: Bacteria > Actinomycetota > Actinomycetes > Mycobacteriales > Nakamurellaceae > Nakamurella. Next base: position 84,274 of record NZ_JBGAKE010000019.1, on the reverse strand, counting down.
CCGGTCGGCGAGCCCCCCGGCGAGGTGATCGACCGGTGGGTCGACGGTTGGATGACGGTGATCGACCGGCACGGCAGCGTGCTCTACGTGTGGCAGCACGAGGTCGGCGGTCCCGGTCTGGAACAGCTGAGCGCTCAGCGGGATCAGGCGCTCGACGCGGTCGTCGCGGATCTGATGGGACTGTGTCCGGAGCCGCCGGCGGACCCGGTGGCGTTGGGGGTCGCCCTGCGCGCGGTGATCACGGATGTGCCCTTCGTGCTGTCCGCCCAGCTGGCCATCCTGCCGCGGTCGGACGCCGCCGATTTCGTGGCGCAACTGTTGCGGGCCGGCCTGGGTGCGAGCCGGGGTGACGCGCCACCGTCGATGAAGCCCATTCCCTAAGGTGACCTGGAGGCGGCCGGCACCGCGGCCGCGGAATCGTGCGCGGAGGTTCAGCCATGCAGGTCGAGCTGCGTCACAGCCCGTCGTTCGCCGTCGTCCGGCTGCACCTGGCCCCCGGGGAGCAGTTCCTCGGCGAGGCCGGGGTCATGGTCATGCAGTCGTTCGGCGTCACCGTGTCGTCGCAGATGCAGGGCGGTTTCATGGCCTCGCTCAAGCGATCGGCGCTGGGTGGCGAATCGTTCTTCGTCAGCACCTTCAGCGGGCATCCCCAGTCGCCGACCTGGGTGGACATCGCCGCGCGGCTGCCCGGCGACGCGACCGTCATCGACTGCCGTCCGGACCGGCCGCTGGTGCTGACCAAGGGCTCCTGGCTGGCCAGCGAGATGGGTGTCACCCTGGACACCAAGTGGGGCGGGGCCAAGCTGCTGTTCGGCGGTGAGGGCGGCTTCGTCGTGCACTGCACGGGGCAGGGCAAGGTGGTGGCCGGCACCTTCGGTGCGCTTGACCTGATCGAACTCGGGCCCGGGCAGGGCTTCACCATCGACACCGGTCACCTGGTCGCGTACGACGCCGGCATGCAGGTCCAGCTGCGCAAGGTGGCCAAGGGTTGGATCCAGACCGGCAAGACCGGTGAGGGTTTCGTCATGGACATCAACGGGCCTGGTCGGGTCTGGACGCAGAGCCGCAACCCCGGAGCCCTGGTCGACTGGCTGACCCAGGTGCTGCCGTTCACCCGGTCCTGATGACCGCGCCCGACGGCCCCGAACCGGCTCCGGGCGCGCCCGGCCGGAGAGACCTGCCCGGTGCGGACGTCGTGATCCGCGGTGCGCGCCGGGCCGATGCGCTGGCGCTGGTCCCCCTGTACGCCGAATGGGATCACCCGGCCACCGCCGCCGTCGTCGAAGCGGTGCTCGACGCCTGGGCGCGGCACGACGATCGGGTGATCCTGGTCGCCGAGGTCGGCGATGTGCTGGCGGGAATGGCCGCGGTGTCGGCGGTGCCGCACCTGTCCCGTCCGGGTTGCGGTGCCCGGCTGGTCGGCCTGGTCGTCGGCCGGAACCATCGACGTCGTGGCATGGCGAGCGCCCTGGTGGGCGCGGCCGAGCGGCACGCCCGGGGGTGGGGCTGTGACCAGATCGAGTTGACCTCCGGCCGGTTCCGCGAGGAGGCGCACCTGTTCTATCCGGCCCGTGGCTACGAGGAGACCTCGGGCCACCACGCTCGGTACCTCAAACGGCTCGGGCCGAGCTGACCCTCCCGGATCGCCGGTGCCGCCTGGCCCGGTCCTACGAACGGTGCCCGACGGCGGCCGAACCCAGCGCCGAACCGTCCGGAGTCGCCCCGCTCGGCTCGCGATCCCGGGCCGGAGCGTCGTCGTCGTGCACGTAACGCCCCCCGCGAACGAGCGATGCCAACGCGCCGACCACCGACAGCGCGGCGGCGACCCCGAACACGATGACCAGACCCTGGTGGAACGGCCCGGAGATCAACTGCGGGAAGAACTCCTGGCCGGTCAGCGTGGCCGCGTCCGCCGGCGGCAGTGTGCTCAGCACGCCGGTCGGGGCCAGCAGGCTCTGGATCGGGTTGTAGCCGAGGAACGCGGCGAACAGGCTGCCCACCGGGGGCAGAGCGGCGACCTGGTCGGCCACGGCGGCTGGCACGCCGTGGGCGGTGAGCCCGTCGTGCAGGGTCTGCGGCAGGCTCGCCGCGAGACCGGCCACCATCAGCGAGAAGAAGATTCCGATGGACAGCGACGACCCGGCGTTGAGCACGGTTCCGGCGACGCCGGAGGCGGCGCCGCGTTCGTTGGCCGGGACGCTGCTCATGATCGCCGACCGGTTCGGGGCGCTGAACATGCCGGAGCCGATCCCGGACAGCAGGGTGATCACCGCGAACGCCCAGTAGGGAAAGTCGACCGGCAGGATCATCAAGCCCACGAACGTGGCCGCGACCAGCAGCAGGCCGGCGGAGGCGAAGCCGCGCGCGCCGTACCGGTCGGACAGGGTGCCGCAGATCGGTCCGGCGATGAGGAACCCGACCGTGATGGGCAGCATGTAGATGCCGGCCCAGAGCGGGGTGTCCTCGTAGGCGAAGCCGTGCAGCGGCAACCAGATCCCCTGCAGCCAGATGATCAGCATGAATTGCAGGCCGCCGCGGCCGATCGCGGCGAGCAGCCCGGCCAGGTTTCCCATCGCGAAGGCGCGGATGCGGAAGAGCCGCATGTCCAGCATGGGTGCCCGGGAGCGGAGCTCGATGAGTACGAACAGGCCGAGCAAGGCCAGCCCCCCGACGATGCCCCCGATCACCCACGGATTCGTCCACCCGGTGGGGTGCCCGCCGTACGGCTGGATCCCGTAGGTGATGGCGGTGAGCAGGGCGGTCAGGCCGACCGCGAAGGTGATATTGCCCGGCCAGTCGAGTGAGCCGGGGTTGCGGGTGCCGGTCTCGTGCAGCGATCGGTAGCCCCAGACCGTGCCCAGCACGCCGAGCGGCACGCTGACCCAGAAGACCGCCCGCCAGTCGATGACGGCCAGGAAGCCACCGGCCAGCAGGCCGAGGAAGCTGCCGGCGATGGCCGCGACCTGGTTGATGCCCAGCGCCATGCCCCGCCGGTGCGCCGGAAACGCATCGGTGATGATCGCCGTGGAGTTCGCGAACAGCATCGCGCCGCCCACCCCCTGGACGATGCGCCAGCCGATCAGCCACAGTGCCGCTGGCCCGCCGGTCGTCGGATCGAGGGACAGCGCGATCGCGCCGACGGTGAACACCACGAACCCGAGGTTGTAGATCTTCACCCGGCCGTACATGTCGCCCAGCCGGCCGAACGTCACCACCAGGACCGCGGTGACCAGCAGGTAGCCCATCAGCATCCAGAGCAGGTAGCTGACGTTGCCGGCCTGGAGCGGGTCCAGCCGGATTCCGGTGAAGATCGCGGGGAGCGAGATGATCACGATCGAGGCGTTCACGGTCGCCATCAACATGCCGAGGGTCGTGTTCGACAGGGCCACCCACTTGTAGTGGGGATGGTCCTGCGGGAGGAACTGGGTACGGGCCATGGGGCACTCCGGGTAGGGAAAGGCCGAACTAGTTATTCTCGCTAACGAAGCCTACCCGGGTTGCCGGGCCGCGGGCATCCGTCGAACCCCGGGGGGTCACCGACGTAGGGTGATCCCGCGGCCACCGTGGGTGGCTTTGCGCGTATGACGTCGGCAAGAGGGGGAAGATCGTCGTGACGATTCGCAGGGGGTGGGCCGTCGGTGCGGTCCTGGCATCGATGGTCGTGCTGGCCGGCTGTAGTTCCGGATCGAGCTCGTCGGGGACGACGTCCACCGCGAGCTCGTCCACCGCGAGCTCGTCCACCGCGTCGTCCACCACGAGCTCGGCGACCGCCGAGTCCTCGTTCGAGGCCAGCCGACCGGTCGCGACGACGACGGTCGGCGGTGACGCCACCAGCCTCGACGAGCAGTCGACGGCCTGGTTCTCGGCGCTGTGCACCGGCATGGCCCCGTTGGGCGACCTGACGAATGCGTCGACCCAACAGGAGGTCAGCGACGCGATGATCGCCGCCGGGGAGGCGTTCCGGAGCACCGGCGAGACGCTGGGCACGCTGCCGCCCCCCACCTTCGACGGCGGGGACGTGTTGGCCGAGAACACTCAGAGCGGGTTCCAGGTCGCCGCGACCGCGTTCACCGACCTGGGCAACAAGGTGCTCGAGATCAAGGACGGCGACACCGCCGGGCAGCAGCAGATCGCCAAGGATCTCCAGGCTGCGGCGCAGGACACACCGATCGCCCAGATGCAGCTCACGCCGGCGCTGACGGCGGCGGTGCAGCAGATTCCGGCCTGCCAGAAGGTCTTCGGCGGTTCCTGATCGGCTCCGCCGGTGGCCGCGGGCGGGGCGATCCTGGCGGGCTGCGGGTCCCGGTACGGGTCCCGCGGCCCGACCCCGGGTGGCCGGCGGCGTGATGGAATCGACGGGCGGCCTCGCGACACGCCCGAGCGGATCGCCGCGACCAGGCACACGGATTCGTCGGCGAGGTGCGTCGTCATCTGCTGTCGGCCGGGCCGGTCATGGCGGAGTTGTCGCCGGTTGACCGGTTTGATGATCGACTCCTGGCAGAATGCCGAGCATGTCGCTGCGGCCGGGTGAGCTCTTCGCCGGCTACACCATCGAGCGCGAGCTGGGCGCCGGCGGCATGGGTTCGGTGTACCTTGCCCGGCACCCACGGCTGCCGCGGTTCGACGCGCTGAAGCTGTTGCGGTCCGAATTGTGCGACGACCCGGCGTTCGTCGGCCGATTCGAGCGCGAGGCGGACATGGTGGCCCAGCTCGACCATCCGAACATCGTCGCCGTGTACGACCGCGGATCGGCCGACGGGCAGCTGTGGATCAGCATGCGGTTCATCGACGGCACCAACGCCGAGAAGGCTCTCGGCGAGTACCCGGCCGGCATGCCGGCCGAGCGCGCGGTGCGCATCGTCGGCCGGGTCGCGTCGGCGCTCGACTTCGCCCACCGGCACGAGCTGCTGCATCGGGACGTCAAGCCGGCGAACATCCTGCTGGCTCCCGGCGCCGACGATGACGACGAGTCCGAGCAGGTCTTCCTGTCCGACTTCGGGGTGGCCAAGGCTATCGGCGCCGCGGCCGACCGGATCGCCTCACTCACCAGCACGGGCAGCGTGGTGGCCACCCTCGACTATGCATCCCCCGAACAGATCAAGGGGCAGACGCTCGACCACCGCACCGACATCTACGCGTTGGGCTGCGTCCTGTTCAAGCTGCTGACCGGCACCGTGCCCTTTCCGGGCGACTCGATCGCCACCCGGGTGTACGGCCACCTCAACAGCCCCGCCCGAGCCCCGTCGAGCATGGTCCCGGGCCTGCCTGCCGCATTCGACACGGTCGTCGCCACCGCGATGGCGAAGGAGGCGGACGACCGGTACCCGACCTGCCGGGCGCTGGCGCGGGCCGCGCAGGCCGCGCTGACCGATCCGGCCGCCCCGGCCACGCCCGCGGGGCCGCTCGCCGGGCCGGACCTGGCGACCACGGTCACCGAGCGTCCGGTTCCGGCATCCCCAACCGGATCAACGCGACCGGGTGAGCTTGCGCCACCGGCCTGGTCGTCGACGGTTCGCCCGCTGTCGACACCGGGTGAGGACGCGCACGGCCCCACGCCGGTCGGGTCCGGCGGCCCACCGCCGACGGCGGGGACGGCATCGCCGCAACCGGCGGCGACCAAAGATCCGGATTCGGGCCGGCCGGTGGGGCGGCGGCGAGCCAACCGCCTCATCATCGCCGCGCTGGGCGTCGCACTGCTCGGGCTGATCTCCGTGGTCCTCTGGGCCGCCCTGTCCGGGCGTGGAGTACCCGGAACGGCGGGGCCGGCGGCGGTGACAAGTCCGGCGGTCTCGTCCACGAACGGGTCGCCGTCGGCGGCGGAAAGCACACCGGGCCCGGTGCCGGGACTGCCGCACTCGACCCCGCTGCCCGAACAGGTGTTGGTCTCGTCCCGGGTGGTCGACGGGGCGACCAACCTCTATCTGGTCGACGCCGGGAGCGGCGCCGTCGGCGCTCAGCTCACCAACAGCGGGGTGGGTCCGGCCTATCCGATCCTGTCTCCGGACCGGGGGTCGATGATCTTCGTCCAGGCGGGCGGCGCGGATGGTCCGAAACTGCTGACCGCGGCGGTCGACGGGAGCGGGCAGCGCGAGCTGTTGACGGCGCTGCCGAACGACTGCACGACCTTCTTCCGACCGGCGTGGAACCCGGCCGAGCCCACCCAGATCGCTTTGCCGTGCCTCTCGGGCGATGGAACTGTGCAGGTGCACCTCGTCTCGGTGGACACCGGAACCGTTGCGGGGTCGATCGACACCGCCTTTCCCGTCGTCGACGACCTGGCGTTCTCGGCGGACGGCCGGCAGGTGGTCTATTGGGGTGCGGCCTCCGCGCAGGACCCCGGGGCCATCTACATCCAAGGGGTTGGCTCCGGAGCCGACCCGATTCCCCTGGTCCCGCCGGCCGACGGGTCCTCGGATGCCGATCCGGTCTTCTCCCCCGACGGTGAGCGGGTCGCCTTCCGCCGCGCGCTGACGTCAGGTGGCCAACCGGTCGCCCACATCATGGTGGTCGGCACCGACGGGTCCAATCCGACGATGGTCACCGACGGGCCCTCCACGGATCAGGACCCGATCTGGTCCCCGGACGGAAAGCAGATCGCGTTCAAGAGCAATCGCCAGAATGCGGCCGGGACCACGGACAACGAGATCTGGGTGGTCGGCGCCGACGGCGGCGGACTGCGCGAACTCGGGGTGGGCAGCCCGGGCCACGCGGACGGGGCGCCGGCCTGGGGTCACCGATGACGACGGGGGGTTACGGGGTCAGCAGCTCCACAATGGTGGCGTTGGCCTGGCCGCCGCCCTCGCACATCGTCTGCAAGCCGTAGCGGATGCCGAAGGCGCGCTGGTGATGGACCATCGCCGTCATCAGGCGGGCCCCCGACGCCCCCAACGGGTGGCCGATGGCGATGGCGCCGCCACCGGGGTTCACGACCTTGCCGACCGCGTCGTCGCCGTCTGCCAGCTCGGCCAGCCAGGCCAGCGGCACGACGGCGAACGCCTCGTTGACCTCGAACACCCCGATCTCGTCGAGCCGGACACCGCTGCGCTGCAGTACCTTTCGGGTCGCCGGGATCGGCGCGGTGAGCATGATGACCGGGTCGGCCGCGGCAAGCACGGCGGTGTGCACCCGGGCGATCGGCGTCAGGCCGAGTTCGCGGGCCTTCTCGGAGGTGGTCATCAGCAGCGCCGCGGCCCCATCGGAGATCTGGCTGGAGTTGCCGGCGGTGACCACCCCGTCCGCGGCGAACGCGGGGCGCAGCGAACCCATGGCGGCCAGGCTGCCGCCCCGCCGGACGCCTTCGTCGACCCCCACCGGTTCGCCTCCGGTCAGCTCCGCCGGCACCTGCACGATCTGGTCGTCGAACCATCCGGCATCCTGGGCCGCGGCCGCCTTCTCGTGCGAGGCGAGGCTGTACTCGTCGAGCCGGCTGCGGGACAGGCCCCACCGCTCGGCGACCATCTCCGCGCCGACCCCCTGGTGCGGGGAGATCTCGCCGTACCGGCCGGTCCACCCGCTGGCGGAGAACGGCGAGCCGGCCACCTGCACCGTCGCGCCCATCGGGACCCGGGACATCGACTCGACCCCGCCCGCGACCACCACGTCGTACTGGCCGGCGATCAGCCCGGCCGCAGCGAAGTGCACCGACTGCTGGGAGCTGCCGCACTGCCGATCGATGCTCACCCCGGGCACCGTGTCGGGCCAGCCCGCGGCCAGCACCGCCGTCCGGGCGACGTCCGCGGTCTGCTCGCCGACCTGACTCACGCACCCCCAGATGACGTCGTCGACCAGCACCGGGTCGACGCCCGTGCGGTCGACGATCGAGCGCAGAAGGTGCGCAGAGAGGTCGACGGGATGCACGCCGGACAGGCCACCGTTGCGCTTGCCGACCGGGGTGCGGACTGCCTCGACGATCACCGCGTCACGCATGGGAGCTCCTCACCTGCCGTTTCTCCCCACTCTACGAGAGGGTGAACGGCGGTGAACGCGGTCGGGGCCGCCGGGCGGGGACGTGCGCGCCCGGCCGCACGACCTGCCAGGATTCCGGTGTGACGGCCGGCTATTCGGGCACCCCACTGCCGCGCAAACTGGGGATCCGGCCGGACTCGCGTGTCCTGGTTCTGGGCGCGCCCGACGGATTCGATCCCGGTGCGCCGTTCCACCGGCGGCCCGGTCGTGAGCCGTACGACGTCGTGCTGCTGTTCTGTCCCGATCGGGCGACGTTGGCCCGCCGGTTCGCCGCCGCCGCCGCTCGGCACACCACGGCCGGGGCGATCTGGGTGTGCTGGCCCAAGCGGTCGTCGGGGATCGTGACCGACCTTGGTGACGCCGTCGTCCGGGAGTTCGGCCTGACCCACGGCCGGGTCGACGTCAAGGTGTGCGCGATCGACCAGACCTGGTCCGGGCTGAAGTTCGTCATCCGGCTCGCCGATCGGTGACTCGCCCGGCTGGAAACGCCGGGTGCTGCTGCCCACGTCGCCGGCCCGCGTGACCCCGGTCCGGCCCGCGTGACTCCGCTCCGGCCCGCGTGACTCCGCTCCGGCCCGCGTGACCCGTGCGGGCCGCGTGACTCCGCTCCGGCCCGCGTGACCCCGCTCCGGCCCGCGTGACCCCGCGCGGGCCCGCGTCGCCGGCCCGCGTGACCCCGGTCCGGCCCCGCGGATGCGCCGAGACGGCGCTCCGGCCGGCCGGGGGCGCCGAGTTGCCACTTTCGCCCACGCCGCGCCCGGATCCAGGGCCCAAGGTGGCAAGTCGGCCGTCACCCGCTCGACGGCCGGACGAGCCGGGGCCATGTGGACCACCACGGCCGGGACGGTGCCTGTCTCGGGCGGCGACGGAGTCGAGTTGCCACCTTCGGCCCAACCTGGCGCTCGACGACGGCCTAAAGTGGCAACTCGACCGTCGCGGGTGGCTGGGAATGTGGATAAGTCGGGGGCCGGTCGCGTCGATTCGGTCATCGTGAGGGGCGTGACGTCTCGCTATCCCATCCCGGCCGAACTCCGCGACGGGATCTTCACCCCCCATTGGCTGGGCTACTCCTCGAAACGAATGCGGGGGGCCGACCTCGTCGTGCCATTCCGCGGGGTGCGCGCGGTCGCGCGCGGGCCCGCCGATCCGGCGGCGGTTCCGGAGGAAGCGCTGCGGATCCGGTGTCGGGCGGCCCTGCTGACCGTCTGCCAGGGCGCCGTGGTCTCTTCGGTCACCGCGGCCCGGATCTGGCCGCTTCCCATGCCCCTGGCCGCGCCGGACGAGCCGTTGCACATCAGTGCATTCGCGCCGGATCACGCACCCCGCCGCGAGGGCGTCGTCGGGCACCAGATCCGGGACCAGGAGGTCGGCACCGAGTACCGGTCCGGGATCGCGGTCACCGATCCGGCCAGCCTGTTCTGCCACCTGGGCACGATGCTCTCGATTCCCGATCTGGTGGCCGTCGGTGACGGCTTGATCCTCAAGCCGCGCTTCGCTCCCGGCGACCGCCCGTATACGACCCTCGACGCTCTCGTCGAGCGGGTCCAGTGGTACCGCGGTCGAGGGAAGGCCCGGGCCGTGGAGGCGCTCGGGCTGGTGCGTCCCGGGGCGGAGTCCCGACCGGAGTCGTTGGTCAGACTCGCACTCGTCGCCGCCGGGTTGCCCGAACCGAGCCTGAACGTGGACATTCACGACGACGACGGCCGGTTCCTCGGCCGAGGCGATCTGGTCTACGACGAATGGCGCCTTGTCGTCGAGTACGACGGCGACCATCACCGCACCGACCCCGGTCAGTTCAGCCGGGACCTGGAACGCTTGGACGACCTGGCGGCGGCGGGGTGGCGGGTGATCCGGGTCGCCAAGAACTCGTTCTTCCACGACCGGGAGGACGTCGTCCGGCGCGTCCGGGCCGCTTTGGTTCGCGCGGGCTGGACGGGCTGACCGTCGCGTGCGCGTGCTGGGTGCGCGTGCGGGGGCGCGGGGTGGGGCCTGGGGATCGAGTTGCCACTCTCGGCCCATCGCGGCGGGGTGAACAGGGCCGAGAATGGCAAGTCGATCCTCGGAAGGGCGGCGACCGCCCCGGCGGACCACCCGGTCGACCCCCATCGGGCCGGTCCTGAGCATCCGACGCCGCTGGTAACATCCAGTGGTTACATCCGAACCCGCCGGGCGCATCCGTTGTCACGAGGTCGCCAGGCGGGTTCAGCCATGTTTCACCCTCCTGTCGCGGATCGTCCGCGGCCGACCTAGCCCATAGGAGGTGCACGTGAGCGTTTCGACTGCTCAACGTCACTACGAGCTCCTGCTCATCCTCGACCCCAACCTCGACGAGCGGACGGTCGCGCCGTCCATCGACACGTTCCTCAACGTGATCCGCCAGGGTGGCGGCTCCGTGGAGAACGTCGACATCTGGGGCAAGCGCCGCCTGGCGTTCGAGATCAAGAAGAACCCGGAAGGCATCTACGCGGTCATCAAGGTGACCTGCCAGTCCGCGGTGGTCTCCGAGCTGGACCGGCAGCTGAACCTGAACGAGTCGGTGCTGCGGACCAAGATCACCCGCCCGGACGCGAAGTAGGAGCAGCCATGGCCGGCGAGACCATCATGACCGTGATCGGCAACCTGACCGCCGATCCGGAGCTGCGCTTCACCGCGTCCGGTGCGGCCGTCGCGAACTTCACCGTCGCCTCCACGCCGCGGACCTTCGACCGGGCCACCGGTGAGTGGAAGGACGGCGAGGCACTGTTCCTGCGCTGCAACATCTGGCGCCAGCCCGCCGAGAACGTTGCCGAATCCCTCACCCGCGGCGCCCGCGTGATCGTCTCCGGACGGCTCAAGCAGCGGTCCTTCGAGACGAAGGAAGGCGAGAAGCGCACCGTCATCGAGCTGGAGGTCGACGAGATCGGCCCGTCGCTGCGGTACGCGACCGCCAAGATCAACCGGGCCCAGCGGTCCGACGGCGGCGGTGGCGGCGGCTACGGCAGCGGTGGCGGTGGCGGCGGTGGCTATGGCAATTCCGGCGGTTCCCGGCCGGCCGCCCCGCCCAGCGACGATCCCTGGGGCAGCGCCCCGCCGGCCGGTTCGTCCGGCGGCTACTCCGACGAGCCCCCCTTCTAGACCCGGCTCGTCACCAGACTTTCCTGACGCTCACGTACTCATTCGGAGACATAGATCATGGCCAAGCCCCCTGTTCGCAAGCCCAAGAAGAAGGTGTGCGCGTTCTGCAAGGAGAACGCGCAGCCGATCGACTACAAGGACACCACCCTGCTGCGTCGGTTCATCTCCGACCGCGGCAAGATCCGGGCCCGCCGGGTCACCGGCAACTGCACCCAGCACCAGCGCGACATCGCGACCGCGGTCAAGAATGCCCGCGAGGTCGCGCTGCTGCCGTACACCTCGACCGCTCGCTGATCAGGAAGGACGCGACATCATGAAGCTCATCCTGACCGCCGACGTGCCCGGTCTGGGCGCGCCCGGCGACTCCGTCGAGGTCCGTGACGGTTACGGCCGCAACTACCTGCTGCCCCAGGGCAAGGCCATCGTGGCCACCAAGGGCGCGCAGAAGCAGGTCGCCACCATCAAACGGGCCCAGGTGGCCCGGGAGATCCGCGGCGTCGAGCACGCCAACGAGGTCAAGCAGGCCCTCGAGGCGCTCGGCGACAAGTTGACCATCGTGGCCCGCACCACCGGTGACGGCGCCAAGCTGTTCGGTTCGATCACCAGCGTCGAGATCGCCGAGAAGGTGCGCGCCGTGGGTGGGCCGGCGCTGGACCGCCGCAGCATCGACACCGGCGGTCACATCAAGACGGTCGGCGCGCACAAGGTGGCGGTCAAGCTGCACCCGGGCGTCACCGCCCAGCTCACCGTCACGATCACCGCGGGCTGACCGAGCTGGCGGCGACCTCGGGGTCGCCGCCAGCGGCGGCAGATGCACAGGCCGCTACCTCGTCGCGAAGCCTGGTGGTCCACGGGTGATCGGGGCCCATGCATTTGCCGATCACCCGAAGGGCCTCTCGCCGGGTCCGGCAGGCTTCCTCGTCGTGTCCCAAGGACTGCAGCACGGAGGCCATCCGCCACCGGATCACGGCCAGATCGGGATGGTCAGGCTGAGAGGTCGTGCTACGGGCTGCGGCCGCCAGCTCCAAAGTTGCCAACGCCTCGGTCGCCCTGCCCTGCTCGGCGAGCAGATCACCGAGCAGGAGCAGGGTCCGCGAGTACTCGGATCCGACGGTGCTGTAGGTGGCGAGGATATTGCGGCTCTGCTCGGCGAGTCGCATCGCGTCCTCCAGCCGACTCTCGGCCTGGGCGGCAAGTGCCAGGTTTCGCAGAGTGACCGCGTAGTCGGCTCCATTAGTGCCCTGAAGGCGTCCCCTGATCTCCAACGCGAGGTTCAGCGATTCCCGTCCTGACCGAGAGTCGCCGTTCAAGGTCTGGCTGACGCCGAGGTTGTTCAGTATCCGGGCGCCCAACGCAGTGGATCGAGAATTGGCCACAACGGTATTCGCCAGTCCCTCCATGGCCCGGCGATAGTAGGAGATCGCTCTCTCGTACCGCCCAAGGCGTTCCTCGATCATCCCGAGGTTGTTGAGGGTGGTCGGTTCGGAGCCGTCCTTGCCGAGCGCAAGCTCGTACAGCGTGCGGGCCTGGGTATAGTCCCCCGACAGCCAGCAGGCGAAGCCGAGATTGTTCAGGTCGATACCGGACATATGCGCCAGCGCCTGAGCCTGGTCCAGGCCGTCACGGAGCGCCTGGGACGCCTTCAAGAGTTCGGACGCCCCCGAAGGATCGCCGTTCTCGGTCGCATACAGGGCGGCCTGGACCGATGCGAAGAGGGCATTGGGGTGCATCGGCCCCAGGGCCTGGCGGCTCAGCTCGGCCGCGCGACGCCAGTGCGCAGCGGCCGCCGGGACGTCGCCCAGTTCATCGCGGACCATCGCCGACAGCTGGTGAGCCCGTGCGGTGGAGTTGGGGTCGCCGCGATCGCCGAGGGCATCGCGGATCCGAGCCGATCGTTCGAACAGTTCCGCCGCCTTACGATTGTCTCCGCGAGCACGCGCCACTGCACCCAGGTTCTGGACCGTGACGCTGGTGGGATAGCTGTCCTCGCCGAGTTCTTGTTCCCGGATCGCCAACGCTTGTTCGAAACAATCCTCGGCCGGTTCAATCCTCCCGCTGGCCAGGTACAGCTGACCCAGGTTGTCAAGGGTCGCGGCCAAGTTTGGCCCGTCCTTCAGCGGATCCCAGAGGCGGCGTGCGCGTTCCAGATACGGCTCACCCAGCGTTCGGGTCGGACCGCCGAGGTACGCGAAGCCGAGATCGTTGAGATCCTTGGCCGTTTCAGGCGAATCGACTCCGAAGACGTTCTCCCTCATGCTCAGAGCCTGCTCGACGTAGCGGATAGCGGTCTCGCGGTCGCCACGCCGGCTGGCGTAGAGACCCAACGTGTTCGCCAAGCCGGCCGCGGGGAGATCACCACGGGGAATGGCCCGCTCAGCGACGACCCGTAGGTGCGGTTCGTACTCCGCGCGGCTCAGCGAGCTCAGCGTGAATGTCCTGGTGGACAGGAAGTCCCACAGCGTCGACTCGACATGGTCCCGTGCCTCATCGCTACCCAACCGGAATTCGACGAACGCGGCAACGAGTCGGTGTAGGCGGGGTGTGCCGTCAACGATCAGCTGTGCCAGGCCGAGATCGGCCAATCGGCTGAGCGCGTCCTCGAGATCCAGGTCGTCATCGGCGTCGGATGAGATGTCCAGCAATGCCTTCAATAGGCTCCGAGGGATGGGTTCGCCCGGGGCGAGGTAGGACCCGAGGACCAGGCACGTGGTTGCCAGGTCGTCAGCCGGCTCACTGGCAAGCCCGTCAACGCTGATCGCGAAGGTAGTCGCGATGCTCTGGATGTGATCCGTAGGAGAGATCCCGGCTGCAGTCAGCGACCGGTGGTCGATCAAGGGCGAGTCGGACAGCTGTCGGAGATAGACCGCAGGAGTCAGCACCCTGTGGTAACGGCTGAGGTAGCTGCCGGCGAGGTGCAGGGCTAGTGGGAGATTGCCGAGTTCATCGGCGATGGCGGACAGAGCTTCTTCGTCCTCGGCGGAGACAGGTTCCCGGTAGGCGGCCAGCAGTCGACAGCCGTCGGCGCGGTCCAGCACGTCGACGGGCCGAACGGTAACCCTCAGGGCGGGGCTCCATGCCGATCGCCGGCTCGTCACAATGATCCGGCACCCGCCGGACGGCGGGCGCCACCGCGCCAGAAGAGATTCGTCCTCGCAGTTGTCGAAGATCACCAGGCGGGGCAAAGGGCTCTGCCAGGCTGCCCTGACCAGGCTGACTTGATCCTCCATTGCCAACGTGGAGAAGTCCGGTCGGAGTGACATTCCGGCCGGCCCGCCGCACGCGGCGATCTCGCTGTCGACCTTGGCCGAATTGGCGAGACTCACCCAATACACGCCGCCGGCGTAAAAGCGGCCATAGAGGTGGGCGTACTCACTGGCGATCTGGCTCTTCCCGACACCAGCCAGCCCGTTGAGCACCACAGTCGGGGCCTGTACGGCCGATGTGCCGAGATGCGCCGACAGCCAATGAAGTTCATCATACCGGCCGGTGAACAAGGGGTTCGGGGCCAGCGGCATCCGGGAATGATTCGGCAGGGCGCCAGGCTCTGCCGGAGGGTCCACCGGCAAGTGTTCCAGCAGCCGGATGGCCTGGTCCACCGTGTCTGCGTCCGGTGGGGCCGGCATGGCGACCTGAAAGACGGAGAGGTTCGCGGTTGCGCCGTTGTCTGCCTGAGCGATGTAGTTGCCGATGGCAATCTGACCGCTCACCTGTCTGATCCCCCGCCTTGGTGGCGATCACGTGGCCTTTGGCGTGTTGACGTTCACCTCCGCGTGACCGTGTCGATCAGCCTGCGCTATGTACGAACCGAAAGCCATCTGCACCGACGAACCGGGGGCCGCGTCGCGTTGGATCCGATCGAGCAAATCTTTGGCCAAGTCGACGATCTCGGGGTCCCTGTCGGCTCCGCTGTTCGCGATCTCCTCGGTCAGGACACCACGTCGAGCGGCGGATTCCGGTCGGGATTCAACTGCGTCGACGGCTTGGACGACCTGGCTGTGGCCTCCGAAGCGCCTGGCCAACAAGCTCTTCAGTTGCCGGTAGCCGTCCACGATGACGGATTGCCCCACATCTCCTGCTCCTTTGGCCAAGCCGGCAGCCACGGCCGCAACGATCGCCAAAGAAATCGGGTCCATGACCACTCCCTGCAATCGACGACCACAGTTGCAAGCTGCGGAATGGGACGAAGACTCCAAACATGCTACGACCGGTGCGCGATTCGCACGAATGGTTTCCGCCCGGTTCCCGAAACCGGGGGCGAGGACGGCTGTTACCGGCGGCGTCGGTCCGGGTTCAGGGTGGTTCCCCGGTCGTCTCCGCTTCCAGGCCCTCGGCGACCTTGCTGGCGACCGCGGCCGGCACCACGACCACCGGGACCGGCGAGTACCGGATGATCTTGGTGGCCCGGGATCCGACGAACACCCGGGCCAGGCTGCCCAGCGGGGACGATCCGACGACCAGGATCTCGCCGTGTTGCCATTCCAGTTCGTCCATCGAGTCAGCCCAGTCGGACCCCGTGACGATGGTGGCGGTGGCCGAGTCGGGCAGCAGGCCGAGTTCGGACAGCCGCTTGAGCGCCGTCTGCTGACGTTCGCCGACCTGGGTCTTCCACTCGTTGAGCACCATGTCCTCCGCGTGCAGGCCCACCTCCGGCGGGTACATCGTGCGGCCCCGCACGCCGAAGGTGACCACCCGCAACGTCCCGCCGACCCGCCGGCTCATCTCGGCGACCGCCACCAGCAGGTCTCCCGACTCCTCCGCACCCGAGTAGGAGCAGGTCAGCCTGCTGATTGCGGTGCAGTGCGCACGGTAGCCGCGAGGCGCGATCGCCACCGGCACCTCCGAGGAATGCAGCAACGGCTCGGAAGTGGATCCGAGGACCACCTGGCCGGGCCGGCCATCCCGGGACGAGCCGAGAACCAGCATGCTGCCGTCGGCCTCCGCGCAGGCCCGGGCAAGGGCAGCGGGCACGGACCGGCCGGCCACCTGACGAAAGGACACCTCGAGATCGGGAGCCTTACCGGCGAGGAATTCGCGGGCCTGCTGCAGCGCCGCGTCGCCCTGCCCGGTCGCCCAGGCCTGGAACTCGGCGTCCACCTTGGCCATCGACGGGGTCGTCCAGTGCTGGGGGGTGACGGCGGTGACGACCAGGGGCTCCGCGCGCCCGGAGCGGGCCAGCAGGACAGCCAACTCCAGGGTCGCTCGCCCACCCTTCTCCGGGCTGAATCCGACGACGATGGTCACTGGTCGCCGCCCGGCGCCGGGTTGTCCGGGTCGACCACCCGGGCGCCGGAATTCAGCTCCGAGTGCCGGCGGCCCCAGAGGAAGTAGAAGGTCAGGACGACCAGCAGCCATACCAGGAACCAGGCGTAAGTGATCCAGGACAGGCCCGACAGCACGTAGAGGCACGCGATGACCGACAGGATCGGGGTCACCGGGTAGCCCGGCACCTTGAACCCGCGCGGGATGTCGGGCATGGTCCGGCGCAGGATGATCACGCCGATCGACACCACGATGAACGCCACCAGAGTGCCGATCGAGACCAGGTCGGCCAGCTTGTCCAGGGGGATGAACGCGGCCAGGATCGACACGACGATCGCGACCACGATGGTGTTGAACACCGGGGTCTGGCTACGCGGATTGACCTGGGCGAATCGCCGGGGCAGCATGCCGTCGCGACCCATCGCGAACAGGATGCGGGTCTGCCCGTACATCGTGACCAAGGTGACGGAGAAGATCGAAATCACCGCGCCGGCCGCGACGACGGTGCCCGGCCAACTGCTCCCCACGATGTTCTCCAGGATCTGCGCGAGACCCGCTTCCTGCCCCTCGAATTCCTGCCAGGGTTGCGCAGCCACCGCCGTCAACGCGACCAGGACGTAGATGATGACGACGGTCAGCAGCGCGAAGATGATCGCTCGGGGCATCGTCCGTTGCGGGTCCTTGACCTCCTCCCCGGCGGTCGATACCGCGTCCAGGCCGATGAACGAGAAGAAGATGGTCCCGGCCGCCGCGCCGATGCCGGACACGCCGAACGGGGCGAAGTCGCTCAGGTTGCCCGAGTCGAAGGCGGTGAAGCCGATGACGATGAACATGCCCAGGACGGACAACTTGATGACGACCATGACGGTGTTCACCGCGGCCGACTCGCTGGCGCCCCGGATGAGCAGCAGCGCGCAGAGCACGATCAGGATGACGGCGGGCAGGTTGAGCACGCCCGGGTCGTCGTCCCACGGAGCGTGGGACAGCGCGGACGGCAGCTGGAAGCCGAACAGGTTGTCGAACAGCTTGTTCAGGTACTGGCTCCAGCCGACCGCGACGGCCGCGGTGGAGACGCCGTACTCGAGCAGCAGGCAGGCGGCGACACCCATCGCCACCACCTCGCCCAGCGCGGCGTAGGCATAGGAGTAGGTGGACCCGGAGACGGGGATCGCCGACGCCAGTTCGGCGTAGCAGATGGCGGCGAGCCCGGCGGCGACCCCCGCGATCAGGAACGAGACGACGACCGAAGGGCCCGACTTCGGGACCGCCTCGGACAGCACGAAGAAGATGCCGGTGCCGACGGTCGCGCCGACCCCGAACATGGTCAGCTGGAAGGTGCCGATCGTCCGCTTGAGCTCGGCGCCGTGCTCGACACCGGCGCGCATGTGGTTGACCGGTTTCCGACGGAACAGTTGGGTGCCCAACCCGGTCGAACCGGATGCGGATGCGCTCACGTGGGTGACCCCCTCACCGATGGCCCGCCTATTCCGCGCCGGCGGCGCGGTGACACGGGGTTACCGGGAAACCAAGCACGAGCTTGCTGAATCGGTCAAGCGTCCCGTCCGTTTCGAAACAGACGTGAACCATGATCGTGACGGACACCCGCCGAGTTCGCACGATGGAACAGAGGAACGGTTACCGAAAGTGATCGATTTGGCCAGGACCGGCCGGAGTGTCAGAGGCGGCCTCACCCGCGCGTTCCACCGGCGGGCGGCCCGATGTTCGACCGCGGGCCGGCGCATCGTAGGTCACAGTCCGGTGACGGGAGCGTGTCCATCGGGGCACGGCCGATCGACGCGTCCGCCGACGCAACACGCCGGGGGCGCCACGCCGGTACGGCCGATTGATCGGCTATCCACAGCGTCAACATCCTGCCTTAGACCCTTGAGCTGCATCGATGGCTGTCGGCGCGGGAACTTTCCCCAGGATGTCCACACGGAGTGGATGCACCCATGGGCGCGCCGCGCCCAGTTGTCCCCAGGGTGTCCCCAGGTTGTGCACAACCCGGTTTGGTGGACGGGCGAGCCGGGCCCTAGCGTGCTGTCTGCCGGACGGGGCCAGGACGTGATCGCCGGGCCGGTGAAGCGCTAGACCTCACGCTACGTGGTCACCGTCGACCCGGGCGCCGCGGTCGTCGGTGCACGGAGGTCCACTGTCGTACCTCGAGACTAGACAGAACACATGTCCACGGATCGGGTTGGTTCGGCCGCGCAACGGTCGGCTGCGGAACGAGCCGGGCGGCAGGCGGCCCGGGCTGGAGGAGATGCGCGAATGGCGGTCGTGGATCAGCGGTGGTCGGACGGTCCGGCGCGGACCGCGCCACCCGCCGCCTTCGACCGGCAGCCGCCCCAGGACCAGGCGGCCGAACAGTCCGTCCTCGGTGGCATGCTCATGTCCAAGGACGCGGTGGCCGATGTCCTCGAGGCGCTGACCTCGGCCGACTTCTACAAGCCTGCGCATGCGCTGATCTTTGACGCCATCCTGGACCTGTACTCGCGCGGGGAACCGGCCGACACCGTCACGGTGTCGGCCGAGCTGGAACGGGCCGGGACGCTGGGCCGGGTCGGCGGCGCGGTCTACCTGCACACGCTGATGGCCTCCGTACCGACCGCGGCCAACGCCGGCTTCTACGCCCGGATCGTCGCCGAGAAGGCCATCCTGCGCCGGCTGGTCGAGGCCGGCACCCGGATCGTCCAGCTGGGTTACGGCGGCAACGACGGCGACATGGGCGGCGGCGAGGTCGACGAGATCGTCGACCGGGCGCAGGCCGAGATCTACGACGTCACCGAACGGCGCACCTCCGAGGACTACGTCGTCCTGGAAGAGTTGTTGCAGCCGACCATGGACGAGATCGACGCGATCGCCGCGCAGGGCGGCCGGTCCGCCGGGGTCCCGACCGGCTTCGCCGATCTGGACAACCTGACCAACGGGTTCCACCCGGGCCAGATGATCATCGTGGCGGCGCGTCCCGGCATCGGCAAGGCACTTGCCCTGGACACCCCGCTGGTCACCCCGGACGGGTGGACCACCATGGGCCGGGTTTCCGTGGGTGACCGGCTGATGGGCGCCGACGGGTGCCCGACCACCGTCGTCGCGGCCACCGAGGTGATGGTCGGCCGCCCATGTTTCGAGGTCGAGTTCTCGGACGGGGAGGTGATCGTCGCCGACGCCGAACATCAGTGGCCGACCTGGGACGCCGCCGACCGCCGCCGGCTCGACCGGCAGCGGGGCGCTCGATTCGGCTGGCCGCTCGGCGCCCGCGCGGTGGGCCCGGACGGATCGCGGACGCGGACCACCGCGGACCTGGCGTGCGGGATCTACGACGGCCCCCGGCTCAACCATTGCGTGCCGACCTGCGGCCCGCTGGCGACGCCCGAGCGGACACTGCCGCTCGACCCCTGGGTGCTCGGGTACCTGCTCGGTGCCGACGGTGCCGACGGTGCCGACGCACCCGGCACGGTCGGCTGTGAGCCGGTCGATCGCGAGTGGGTGATGAAGGAGTTCGACCGGCTGGGTCACCACGTGCGGCCGGGCCGTCGGGCCGACCGCTTCGAGGTGGTCGGGCTGGAGGACACCTGGCTGGAGCTCGACCTGCACCGGCGGGCCCAGGTGCCAACGGCCTACCTGCGGGCCGCCGCCGAGCAGCGGGCCGCGTTGGTCCAGGGGTTGATGGACCGCGCGGGCGATGTCGATCTGCACGGCCGCTACCGCTGGAGCACCACGAACATCGAACTCGCCTGCGGGGTACGCGAGTTGTTGTCGGCGCAAGGGTGCGCCACGACGATGCATCGGAGGTACCTGAGCCATGAAGGTCGTCCACGCCCGCCCGTGTGGGAGATCGTCGTCCGGTCACGGTCCGGGCTCACCCGGCTGCCCCGCAAGGTCTGCTCGGTCGACACCGAGTGGCACCGTGACCACGAGAGCCATTTCGTCGTCGACGTGCGGCCCGTGCCGAGCGTGCCGGTCCGCTGCGTGCAGGTGGACAACGCCGACCACCTCTACCTAGCCGGCCGGGCCATGGTGCCCACCCACAACTCGACGCTGGCGCTGGACATTGCCCGGCACGCCTCGGTCAAGCATCACCTGACCTCAGCCATCTTCTCGCTGGAGATGAGCAAGAACGAGATCACCATGCGGCTGCTGTCGGCCGAGGCCGGCATCCGCCTGTCGCACATGCGGGCGGGCACGATGAGCGAGCAGGACTGGCAGAAGATCGTCCGCCGGATGTCGGAGATCTCCGATGCGCCCCTGTACATCGACGATTCGCCGAACATGACGATGATGGAGATCCGGGCCAAGGCGCGGCGGCTCAAGCAGCGGCACGATCTCAAGCTGGTCGTGCTGGACTACCTCCAGCTGATGACGTCGGGCAAGCGGGTCGAGTCCCGGCAACAGGAGGTCAGCGAGTTCTCCCGGCAGATGAAGCTGCTGGCCAAGGAGCTGGAGGTGCCCGTCATCGCGATCAGCCAGCTCAACCGTGGTCCCGAGCAACGCACCGACAAGCGGCCGATGCTCTCCGACCTGCGCGAATCCGGATCGCTGGAGCAGGACGCAGACATGGTGATCATGGTTCACCGGCCCGACGCGTGGGAGGCCGACGACCCCCGCGCCGGGGAGGCGGACCTGATCATCGCCAAGCACCGCAACGGGCCGACCACCACGATCGCGGTGGCGCACCAGTTGCACTACTCGCGGTTCGCGGATCTGGCCGGCTGACCGGGTGGAACCGCGGATCAGCCTGATCACCCTCGGCGTGCGCGACGTCGCCCGGGCCCGCGCCTTCTACGAGACGCTCGGCTTCGTCGCGTCGCCGTCGAGCAATGAGAGCGTGACCTTCTTCGCGGCCGGCGGGGCGGTGCTGGGCCTGTTCGGCTGGGACGCGTTGGCGCAGGACGCCGGGGTGCCGGCGGCCGGTGACGGGTTCAGGGCGGTCACAATCGCCCACAACGTACGGGACAAGGCCGAAGTCGCGACCGTCCTGGCCGCGGCCGAGGCGGCCGGCGGACGCATCGTCACACCGGCCCACGACGTGTTCTGGGGCGGCCACAACGGCTACTTCGCCGACCCCGACGGTCACCTGTGGGAGGTGGCCTGGAACCCGTACTTCCCGCTGGCCGACGACGGGTCGCTGCAGCTGCCCTGATCGCCGCCGACCATTGCGCCGCGGCGATCTATTCGGTCGCAGTGATCGGGGACTCGGTCAGGGCCGCGTCCACGAGCAGGCCCACTCCGGCACCGAGCAACCACACGTCCTTGGCCGGGGCGACGCCCTCGGCGGTGGGGCGCAGGTACCGGTCGTGCCAGGCCGGGGTGCGGACGTACATCGCGGTCAACGCACCGCCGAAGCCGATCAGGGCGATCCCCGCCAGGCCGGCCGGCACCACCGGCGCCAGCAGCGCAGCGCCGACGGCGATCTCGCCGGCGGCGAGCACCTTGGCGAACACAGTGGGGGGCATCCGCTTCAGGACGGGCAGCGCATTGGCCGCCGTCGAGTGCAGCCAGGCGGCGGTGCCCTCGTCGGCGGACAGCTTGTTGACGCCCGAGTTCAGGATGTAGGCGCCGGTCGCCAGTCGGACCGGAGCGCGGCGAAGTTTGGCGGCCAGGGCCATGGGTCGAACCTCCAGATGATCGGGACAACGCGGACCGTGGTGGTTCCTTCGTACCCGCTTCCTCGCCGCGTGAATCGACCGGCCCACCCGTGAGGCGTCCGGCCGCGACCGGGCCACCGCGGTCAGCGGACGGCGTACCTGGTCAGCACCACCCCGGAGCGGAACGACCGGCAGCCGGTCAACCGCAGCCGACCCGGCCGGTACCCGTCGGGGAACAGCCGTCGTCCGCGTGCCTGCACCACCGGGTAGGTCCAGAGGTTGACCTCGTCGACCAGGCCGGCGCGGAACAGGGGGTGCCGTCGATGACGGTGGTGTTCTGCCACTGCGGGTCCGTCATGGTCGAGCTGACCACGTACTTGTGGATCCGGTTGAGCTCGTCGGTCACCCCGGTCCGGTCGTCGGTCTGCCGGGGCCAGTAGCCGCGGAAGTCCTCGAACGTCCGCCGGCCGAGCAGGATCGCGTCACATTCGGCGGACAGCTCCCGGCTCGCCTCCTGCTGATCGCTCGCGTCCGCGCCGCCCTGCGGGTCGAACCAGTCGTCCAGCATCTCCACCGCTCCGTCGAGGGTGATGTTCTGGGTCACGGCCAGGGTGCGCATCGGTCCTCCGTTGGTGTCTCGTCCGGCCCTCACCCTCCCCGGGGCGGCCGGTCGGACCATCGGTACCCAGCTCACCGCCCGGAAACGCCGGACCCGGGCAGACTGGGCCGATGAGCGCACACGAAGAGCCGGCGGGCATCACCGTGGTGGGCCGGGGGACTGCCGCCGCGGCCGTCGACCGGGTGACCGTCTCGCTGGCCGTGGAGGTGGTGCGGGCCGAACCGGGCGACGCCTGGGCGGTCGCTTCGGGCACGGCGACCCGGTTGCTGGCCGCGCTCGCCGACGACGGGGTGGACGCCCGTTCGGTCCGCACGTCCGATCTCACGCTCGGCCCTCGGGTCGAGTTTCAGGGCAACCGGCAGCAACTCATCGGCTATCAAGCGGGTCAGCGGCTGACCGTGATGCGGGACGGCCTGCACGGGATCGAGCGGCTGCTCACCGACGTCGCCGCGCTCGGCGGCGAGGGGGTGCGCATCGACGGGGTGTCGCTGACGCCCGGGCACCCGTTGGACGCTCTGACCCAGGCGCGGGACGCCGCGTTCGCCGACGCCGACGCGAAGGCGCGGCAGCTGGCCGCGCTCGCCGGGCGGACACTGGGCCGGGTGCGCTGGATCGACGAGCGGCCGTCCGGTGGCGGGCCGCGACCGATGATGATGGCGATGCGCGCCGCCGCCGCCGAGAGCATGCCGGTGGCGACCGGTGACGCCGAGGTGAGCGTCGAGATCACCGTCTGCCGGGAGTTCGCGGACTGACCGGCCCGCCGATCAGCCGCCGGACGGGGCCCGTGCCGCCAGACCCGCGATGGCCGCGGTGAAGCAGTCCATCGGTGGGGTGACCAGGCCCGCGCCGACCTGACCGGTCCCGGCGACCCGCCCGGCCATCCCGGTGTTGATCTGCGGCAGGATGCCGGTTCGCAGCACCCGGGTGACGTCGATGCCGGTCGGCGAGCCGCGGAACTCCAGGATCGGGATGGCGAAGGCCGAATTCTCGGTCTGGGTGATCTCGTACATCCGGCGGGTCACGGCGAGTGCGTCCGGCACCGTGCCGCCCACGAACCGGACGATGGCCGGCGCGGTCGCCATCGCCATGCCCCCGATGCCCATCGTCTCGGTGATCGCCGAGTCGCCGATGTCCGGGTTCGCGTCGTCGGCCCCGAACCCAGGCAGGAACAGTCCGTCCGGGTAGAGGGCGGGTCCGGTGAACCACTCGTTGCCCGTGCCCGACACCCGGATCCCGAAGTCGGTGCCGTTGCGGCACATCGCCGTCACGATCGTGCTGCCCGGTACGTCGGCCGCCGCATCGCCCATCAACTTGCCGGTCGGCATCACCAGGTTGAGGAAGAAGTGGTCGTTGGTCGAGATAAACCGGGCGACCTCGGCGACGTCGCCGGCCGGCCGGCCGGACGCGATGAGCGCGGGCAGCAACTCGCGCAGCAGCATGAGCGTCCCGGCCCGGTTGCGGTTGTGCCCCTCGTCGCCCATCTGCACCATCTGACCGACGATCGCGGTGATGTCCACCGGCCCCGTGGCGCGGACCGCCGTCGCCAGGGCGGGGCCGAGCACGTCGCTCATCCAGCGCAGCCGGTCGATCACCTCGGGTCCGTAGGCGCCGTACCGCAGCACCTTGCCCAGTCCCTCGTTCAGCGAACAGAACGCGCGGGCCCCGGTGTGCTCGTCGGCGAGCTCGACAAGCCACATCGACGGGGAGATGACGCCGGCCATCGGGCCGACCGCCTGCCGATCGTGACAGGGAGTGAATTCGATGCCGTCGCCGACCTGCAGCATCGCCTCGGCCTGCGCCGGGTCGGCGGCCAGGCCTTCATAGATCAGCGCGCCGATGAGGGCGCCGCGCAGCGGGCCGGACGCCCGGTCGAAGGTGATCGGCGGGCCGGCGTGGCAGAACTGTCCGGGCCGCAGCCCGAGCGCGGCGGACGCTGGCCGGACGTCGACCAGCCGGGCGCGGACGCCGAGCATCCGCCGGACGGCCTCCGCGTTCGCCGAGATCCTGCGGGGATCGGCCAGCACGGTGTGCAGCGCGCGCTCGACCGTCGGGCCGGCGGCCGGCGGCCGGTAGTCCACCTCCGTCACCCGGACCGACTGGTCGCGCAGCGCGTCGGCGAGCAGGCCGATTCCGGCGCAGATCATCGACCCCGGAGTGTCCAACAGGTCCCGGTTGCCCGGCCCGGCGGGCGAGTCGGGCTCCGCGTGCGAGCCGGGCGGTGCGGGCTCCGCGTGCGCGGCGGGCTCTGCGGGCGAGTCGGGCGCGGCGGGTCCGCCGGGCTGCGGATGTTCGGCCGGCGTGGGGCCGGTGGATGTTCCGCGGCCTGCGTCGGGGGCGGGCGGGGTGGGTGCAGGGCGCCCGGGCTGCGGATGCTCGGCCGGCGTGGAGCCGGTGGATGTTCCGCGGCGAACGTCGGGCCCGGTCCTTCCGGTCGTCGCGGGTTCGGTCCGCGGATGTTCGGCCGGCGTGGGGCCGGCGGATGTTCCGCGGCCCGGCTCGGTTCGGCCGGACTCCGCCGGGTCGCGCCGGCGGCCGTCCCCGCCGGCCAGGGCACCCGCCGCCCGCGCCGCCGCCGCGTTCGACAGGAATACCCGCGCGCCGGCCTCGGTGAGCAGGGCGGCCTGCCGCTCGCGGTCCTGCGGGTCACCGGCGGTGCCACAGAGCGCCACCAGCACCGCCACATCCCGGCCGTCCCGGGCGGCGGTGCGGATCGCGTCGCGAATCGCCGGGGCCAGCGCCGCCGCCGGGTCGGGATCGGCGCCGTGCCCGAGGACGACGTCCATCAGCAGCACCGACACGTCCGGGTCCGACGCCTGCTCGGCGAGCAGCGCCAGCCGCAGCGTCGGGTCGATCATCGGGTGTGGGCGGCCGACGGTGAACGCGTCGTCGCCGAGGTCGACGATCACATGCCCGAGCCCGGTCAGGTCGGGCCCGCCGGGCGTCGACGACCCCGCGCGGTTGAAATCGTCGACTCCTGTCCCGGGCGTCCCATCCGCGGTGAGTTGATCCGCGCTGGCGTCGTTGATCCGCGCGGGCAGGGCGAGGCCGGGGCGGAGCGGGATGTTGGAGCGGATGTCGCCGATGGAATCCGCCAGGACGAGCATCGCCTCGTCGGCGAGGGTGCCGCCGGAGTACAGCCCGCGCAGCGCCCGAGGGGACCCGTCCGCGCCGGGGCCCGCCGCGCCCGCGGCAGCGCCCGCCCCCGCGGCAGCGCCCACGGCCCCGCCCGCGCCCGCCCCCGCGTCAGCGCCCACGGCCCCGCCCCCGCCCGCCCCCGCGCCCGCGGCAGCGGCGGTGCCGGCCGGCCCCCACGTCGGCCAGGCCGGGACCCGGCCACCCACCGCGTCGATGAGCTGCTCGGCCCCGCGGGTGATGTCGGGCTCGCCCGGCCCGATGACCAGCAGCGTCACCTGGGTTGCCAGGGTGGCGGCGAGGGCGCGCAGCTCGGCGGCCACCTGCGGATCGGCCGGTTTGGAGATGACCGCGATGTGGTCGGTGCCGGGGTCCGCGTCCAGCGCGGCCAGCGCGGCCCGGGTGCCGCGGGCGGCCACCGCGGCGGACAGGTCTCGTCCGCCGACGCCCAGGACATGGGAGACCGCGATCCCGGCCTCGTCCAGCAGGCAGGTCAGCTGCTGCGCACCGGTGCCGGACGCCGCGACGATCCCGACCCGGGGTCCGCCGGACGCCCGCAGCACGTTGGCGAAGCCCAACCCGATGCCGCCGACGATCGCCGTCCCGCAGTCCGGGCCCATCGCCAGGACGCCGGCGTCCGCGGCGGCGCGCTTGATGGTGAGCTCGTCGGCCACCGGCACGTTGTCGGAGAAGATCATCACGTGCCGGCCGGCCTCGATCGCGTCGAGCGCCTCGCCCAGGGCCGCCGGCCCCGGCACGGACAGCAGGACGACCCCGGCTTCCGGCTGATCACGGGCCGCGGTCCGGACGGTGCGCGCCGGCGCGACCCCGGCCGCCCGGCCGGAGGGTGTGATCCGGGCCGTGACGGCCTGCTCGATCGCGGCCAGCCCGGCCTGCACGGCGTCATCGTCGGCGCCCCGGAGGGTGATCACCAGGTCATTCGGCCCGGCGCCGGCCGGGATCGAGAAGCCCAGCCCGGCGGCCAGTTCCAGATTCAAAGCGGTGGCCATGGCGACCTGGGCGGCGGCGATCCCGGACACCGCCGCCGCGGCCTGGGACACCCGGAGCAGCGTCACCGAGTCGTGGTACTCCCCGCGTCGGATCAGGACCAGTTCGGCCGGTGCCGGGTCGGCGGTCGTCATCGGGCCTCCGGAAGCTGTCGGGTGGCGCGCCGGTCGTCGCTGTCGAACTCGGGCGGCCGAGTTCGGACAGCGCCTCGATCATCCCCGATCCGAACGGCGTCGACCGTTCCCGGTCGGGTCGGGATGAGCGCCGGGCCGAGATGGGGAAAGATCGGGGGATGAAGCCGGCCCCCTTCGCGTGGCACGGCCCCGAGCAGGTCGGGGCCGCGGTGGCCCTGCTGGCCGAGCACGGCTCGGCAGCCAAGGTGCTGGCCGGCGGCCAGTCGCTGGTGCCGCTGCTGGCCATGCGCCTCACCCAACCGGCGCACCTGATCGACATCAACCGGATCGCCGAACTCGACACGGTGACGGTCGACGACGGGGTCCGGATCGGTGCGCTGGCCCGGCACCGCCGGGTGGAGCGCGATGATGCGGTCCACCGCACCCAGCCCCTGCTGCGGCAGGCGTTGCGGTTCGTGGCGCACCCGACGATCCGCAACCGGGGCACCTGTGTCGGTTCCCTTGCGCACGCCGACCCGGCCGGCGAGCTGACCGCGGTGCTGGCCGTCTGCGGCGGCAGCGTGACGCTTCGCTCGGCTACCGGAACCCGGACGGTGCCGGCCGCGGACTTCTTCCTCGGGCCGCTCAGCTGCGTGCTGGCCGCCGACGAACTCGCGGTGAGCGCCCGGTTCCCGGCCCTGCCGGGGAACGCCGGCACCGCGTTCGTCGAGATCGCCCGGCGGCACGGCGATTACGCGCTCTGCGGGGTCGCAGCGGTGGCCGAACTCGGTCCCGACGGGGAACTGACGCGGTTGCGGTGCGGCTACCTGTCCGTCGCCGATGTGCCGATGGTGCTGGATCTGACCGACGCGTGGCGCAGCGGCCCGCCGGACGCCGCCGCCCAGGCGCACGACGCGGTGGATCCCGTCACCGACCTGCACGCCACCGCCGACTACCGTCGACACCTGGCCCGCATCCTCACCGTCCGCGCGGCCGCCGAAGCGATCGCCCACGCCCGGCAGCGGGTGGCGGCGGGGTGAGCGAGCGCCGGCGAGTGAAGGACGGCCCCGGCGGCAACGTCGCCGGTGGGCGCGGGGAGCCGGCGCACCCTCCGTCGCGGGCCATGCCATGACCGAACTCATCCACGCGATTTCGCTGACCGTCAACGGCGTCCGGCGCACGCACGGCGCGGTCGCCCGCCGCACCCTGTCCGACTTCCTGCGTCACGACCTCGGTCTGGTCGGCACCCACGTCGGCTGCGAGCACGGCGTGTGCGGGGCGTGCACCGTCCTGCTCGACGGCCAACCGGTACGGTCCTGCCTGATCTTCGCGGTCTCGGTGAATGGGCGCAGCGTCACCACCGTCGAGGGCCTCGCCGACGGCAGCGAACTGGGCCCGGTGCAGCGGGCATTCGGCGAATGCCACGCCCTGCAGTGTGGATTCTGCACGCCCGGCTTCCTGACCACCATCACCGCCGGTCTGGCCGAGAACCCGGAGCCCACCCGGGACCAGGCGGTCGCGATGATCGCCGGAAACCTCTGCCGGTGCACGGGCTATCACAACATCGTGGATGCCGTGCTGCGCGCCGCCGAGTTGATCCGGGAACGGTCCTGATGGTCGCCCGGTACATCGGCGCCGGCGTCCGGCGGGTCGAGGACCGCCGGCTGGTCACCGGCAACGGCCGCTACACCGACGACATCGGTGTCGGTACCGATGCTCTCGAAGCCGCCTTCGTCCGCTCACCGCACGCCCACGCCCGCATCCGGGACATCGACGTCAGCGGCGCCCTGGACATCGACGGCGTCGTGGCCATCTACACCTACGAGGATCTCGACGGCGCGGCCGCCGAGCCGCTGCCCATCCTCATCCCGCACCCGGCCCTGCACGCCGGCCGCACCGGCTACGCGTTGGCCAACGGGGCGGTGCACCACGTCGGCGAGGCGATCGTCATGGTCGTCGCCGAGAACCGCTACCTCGCCGAGGACGCCGCGGCCGCGATCGCCATCGACTACGAGTTCCTGCCCGCGGTGGTCGGTCTGGACGCCGCCCGCGCCGCCACCCATGCGGTGCACGACGATGTGCCCGACAACGTGGCCGCCCACCTGCTCCAGCAGGTGGGCGACGTCGACGCGGCGATGCGGGCGGCCCCGCACCGGATCACTCTCGATCTTCAGATCAGCCGGTCGTGCTCGATGCCGTTGGAGGGCAAGGCGGTGCACGCCCGGTGGGACCCGGACGATCGGAGCCTGCGGGTCTACTCGGCGACCCAGACGGCGACGTCGGTCCGTGCCGCCATCGCGGCCAAGCTGGGCCTGCCGCTGCCCAAGGTCGAGGTGATCGCCCCCGACGTGGGCGGCGGCTTCGGCGTGAAGATCATGCACCCGTGGCCGGAGGAGATCCTGGTGCCGCTGGCCGCGATGCGACTGCAGCGGCCGGTCAAGTGGACCGAGGATCGCCGGGAACACTTCATCTCCTCGGCTCACGAACGCGGCCAGCAGCAGCACATCGAGGTCGGGTTCGACGACACCGGAAGGATTCTGGCGCTCGACGTAGCGTTCTGGCACGACAACGGCGCCTACACGCCTTACGGGATCATCTGCCCGATCGTCACCTCCACCCAGCTGCTCGGCCCGTACAAGCCGGGGGCCTACCGGGTCGATTTCCACTCGATGTACACCACCACGGTGATCGTCACTCCCTATCGCGGGGCCGGCCGCCCGCAGGGCGCCTTCGCCATGGAGCGCACCATGGATCGCGTCGCGCAGACCCTCGGGCTGGACCGAACGGCGGTGCGGGCCGCGAATTTCATTCAGCCCGAGGAATTCCCGTACGACCAGGGGCTGATCTTCCAGGACGGCCGGCCGCTGATCTATGACTCCGGGGACTACCCGGCCCAGCTGGCCATGATCAAGGGTCTGGTCGGCTGGGACGACTTCCCGGCGCGGCAGGCGGCCGCGGCCGCCGATGGCAGGCTGCTCGGCATCGGGATCGGCTGCTACGTCGAGGGAACCGGGCCCGGACCGTACGAGGGTGCGCACGTGCAGGTGCTCACCGACGGCAGCGTGGAGGTGGCCATCGGCCTCACCTCGCAAGGCCAGGGGCACCAGACGGTGTTCGCCCAGATCGTCGCCGACGAACTGGGAGTGCCGTTCGAGCGGGTCCGGGTCACCACCGGCGACACCCGGCGGTTCGGGTATGCCGTCGGTACCTTCGCCTCCCGGGCCGCCGTGATGTCCGGGTCGGCGGTCGCGCTTGCCGCCCGGTCGGTGAAGGCCAAGGCGCTCAAGGTCGCCGCCGACGCACTGGAGGCCGGCGAGGGGGACCTGGAAATCGTCGACGGGGTGGTCGCGGTCCGGGGAAATCCCACCGCGTGCATCGACCTCGGCCAGGTGGCGGTGCTGTCCAACCCGTTGCGGTACGCGTTCGACGAGGCGGCCAAGGCGGCCACCCAGTTCGCCCGGCCCGCCGACCCGGACCGGCCGCCGGTCGCCGAAGGCGAGGCGCCCGGCCTGGAGTCGCGTGACTACTACTCGCCGCCGCGCAGCACGTTCGCCTCCGGCATGCACGCCGCGATCGTCGAGATCGACCCGGATACCAGCGAGATCCGCATCGACCGGTACTGCGTCGTGCACGACTGCGGCACCTTGATCAACCCGATGATCGTGCGCGGTCAGGTGCACGGCGGGGTCGCCCAGGGCATCGCCGGCGCGCTGTACGAGACGCTCGACTACGACGAGTACGGGCAGTTGCGCAACGCATCGTTCATGGACTTCCTGATGCCGTACGTCACCGAGTTGCCGGAGCGGATCGAACTGGGCCATCAGGAGACGCCGTCGCCCCTGAACCCGTTGGGCATCAAGGGGGCCGGCGAGGCCGGCGTCATCCCGGTGTCGGCGGTGCTCGCCGCGGCGGTCGAGGATGCCACCGGCATCCGCATCACCCGGATGCCGCTGTCCCCCAGCGAGCTGTTCCACCTGCGCCGGGAGGGCGACAGCGGATGAAGGTGACCGGAAGCTCCGTCCTGCACGCCCCGCCGGATCAGGTGTGGCAGGCCATGACCGATCCCGGGGTGCTGGCCGGCGTCATCCCGGGCTGCGACGGCCTGGTTCCGCTGGCCCCGGACCGGTTCCGGCTCACCGTGACCCTGGGGGTGGCCTCCATCAAGGGGTCCTACACCGGCGAGGTGTCGTTCCGGGACATGAACCGGCCGCGGTCGCTCGTCATGCGGGCCAACGGTTCCGGAGCACCGGGCACCATCGACACCACCGTCGCCGTCACGCTCACCGAGCTGGGCGACACCACCCGGGTCGACTACGACGCCGACGCGATCGTCGGCGGGATGGTCGGCGGGGTCGGCCAGCGGGTGCTCGGCGCGGTGGCCAAACGCACGGCCGACGCGTTTTTCGCCGCCATCGACCAGACGTTCACCGCCGCACCGGAGCCGGAGCCGGTGCCGGCCGCGGCCGGCGTTGCGCGGTCGTCCGCGGGCGGTGCTCCCGCGGTGCCGGTTCGATCGCACCGGCGGGATCGGCGCGGGGCCCCGTGGGAACTGGCCGCGGCCACGGCGGTCGGCGCCCTGTCGATGCTGGCCGGGGTGCTGATCGGGGTGCGGATCGGGCGCCGCCGGTAGCGATGCCGCCGCCGCCCACCTGCAGTTGATCATGGAAGCCGCTTCGACCGGGGGGTCGAAACGGCCGTACCCCCAATGATCAACAGGGAGTGGGGGGATACCGCGCGGCGGGGCCGGTCAGCGAAGCCGCTCCACGGCGAACTCGGTGGGCGGGTCGGCCACCAGGTCCTGGGCCGGGATGAGCGCGATCTCCCGGGACCCGGCGGTGTGGGTGGCGGCCAGGATGCCGTAGATCGACGACGCGACCCGGGCCAGCGCGGTCGAGACGCCGTCGCGCAGGTGGGCGAGGAACAGCGCCGCGGTGACGTCGCCGGCGCCGTTGACCGACAGCGGGAGCTCCGGGGTACGGACCAGGTAGGCGCCCGAGTCGTCCACCGCGATCATCCCGATCTGGTCGTCGTCCACTACCGACCCCTGCACCGACGTCACCAGCACGGTTCGCGGGCCCATCGCGCGCACCGCGTCCACCGCGGCCAACACGTCGTCCAGGGTGCCGACCCGGCCGACGTCGACCGCGCCGGGATCGCCGCCGAACGCCAGGTACGACAGCTCGAACGCGTTGGGCGTCAACACATCAGCCACGGGGACCACCTTCTCCCGGATCAGTTCGGGAACCCCGGGCAGGACGAACATGCCGCGTCCGACGTCGCCCATCACCGGGTCGGCGCAGTACACCGCGTCCGGGTTGAGGGCGCGGATCCGGGCGACGGTCTCCAGCACCACCGCGGCCACACCCGGCGATCCCTGATAGCCGGTCAGCACGGCGTCCACGGAGCGCAGGGCATCCCGCTCCGCGACTCCCTCGATCACGTCGGAGATGACCGCCGGTTCGATCACCGCGCCGCGCCAGGCCCCGTACCCGGTGTGGTTGGAGAAGTGCACGGTGTTGACCGCGATCACCTCATGACCCAACCGCTGCAGCGGAAAGACCGCGGCGGAATTGCCGACATGTCCGTAGGCGACCGACGACTGGATGGACAGGATGCGCATCCCGGCAGCCTGCCACGCGTCGGGCCCGGCAGCGCCGGCGCGATGCTCATCCCGGGTCTTCGGCCGCAGACCCGTATGGGTGAATTCACGACGGGACGCTGGCCCCACCCGGGTCGATTCATGATCAAATCAACGAGACGAAGTTCTTCTCGGAGGTGAGCGCGTCTTGCGTGCCCTCGTCGTGTACGAATCGATGTTCGGCCACACGGAAGGCATCGCGCACGCCGTGGCCGACGCGTTGTCGGCCCGGGGTGCGTGCGTCGAACTGGTCGAGGTGCACGCCGCCCCACGGGCCATCGGCTGCGACTTCGGCCTGGTCGTGGTCGGGGTGCCTACCCACGTCGTCGGGCTGCCCCGGCAGCCGGCGGTACCGGAGGCGTCCCGGCGGACCGGCCTGGTCATCGCGAAGGCCGATTTCGGGATCCGGAAGTGGTTGGACGACCTGACCATGTGCGACCACCAGCCGGCGGCGACGTTCGAGACGACGTCGGACCGGTCGGCCGGGTCGGCGGCCCGCGCGACGGCGCGCCGGCTCCGTGACCGGGGCGCCGAGATCATGGGCACCGCATCGTTCCGCGTCGTCGACGCGCCGGGGCCGGGCACCGCCGGCGAGGCGGATCGGGCCCGGGCATGGGCGGCGGGGTTGGTTCTCGACGCCGCCATCCACCGGGTCGGCTGACCGCCGCTCGCCCAAAAGGGATACCGGGGCCGATCTCCAGGTCACGATTGGGGTGCAATTTCGCCACGCAAACGGTCGTCCGCGGCGAACGGGGTACTCGCAGGGCACACCCCACCGGGGGTACCGACCGAAGGGAAGTGGCGACCGTGGTTCTTGCGATCGTTCTCATCGTGCTGGCGATCCTGCTGGGCCTGGGCGGCCTGCTGTTCACCGCGCTCAAGTGGCTGCTGATCGTGGCGGCGGTGCTGCTCGTCGCCGGGCTCGTCGTCGGCTTCATCGGCCGGGGCAAGGCCCGCTCGATCAGGTAGCCGGCTCCCGCGGAAGGTCCAGTTCGACGACCGACGACCGGGCGTCGAGCACCACCTTGCGGGCTGCCGTGGCCAGGGTGTCGGGCCCGAGCGCGGTGACGACGTACGGGCCCGGCGTCGGCAGCGGCAGGCACCAGCGACCGTCCGGCCCGGTGGTCAGCGAATCGACGAAGGCGCCGGCCGCCTCACTGATCGACACCAGGGCGTTCGGTACGCCGGTGCCGTCCCGGACCACCCGGCCGGACAGCGTGAGCTGATCCGTCAGGGTGATCTCCGGCAGCGATCCCTGCCCGCCGACAGCCATCACCCGGGCCTGTGGTGCCCAGCCCTGGGCGTTGGCCAGGACCAGGTACCGGTCCGGGCCGGGGAGGGCGATCGAATACCGCCCGTCGTGGTCGGCCCGGCTCCAGTCGACCGGATCACCCGTCGTGGTCATCACCGTCACCACCGCCGGGTAGGGCGCGCGCCCGTCGGATCGCCGGATCCGGCCGTGCACCACGACCTCCTGGCTGTCGCCGGCGCTGACCGCACCGGCCCGGGGCTCCGGACCGACCCGAACCTGCTGGTGCGCCGTGACGGCCGGGATGAACCAGGCAACCGCGCACGCCACCAGCGCGGCGCCCGCGGCCATCCAGAACACGTACTCGAACGCCTGGAACGCCGGCGCGGTGAGCGACCCGACGGTGATCGTCACCGCGCCCAGGATCGCCGCGACGGCGGCGCTGGAGGTCGACGTGCCGATCGCCCGCAGCAGCGTGTTCAGGCCGTTGGCGCTGGCCGTCTCGGTGATCGGCACCGACGCCATGATCAGCGTCGGCATCGCCGCGTAGGCGATCGCGGTGCCGATGCTGACCAGCGTGGAACCGGCGACGACCGCGGTCAGGTTGCCGGACAGGAACACCCGGGCGACGTAGGCGACGGCCATCACCAGGCCGCCGGTGATCAGCGTGATCCGCCCGCCGAACCGGTTGATCAGCGAACCCGACACCGGCGCGAACACCACCATCGCCAGGCCGGACGGCACCATCAGCAACCCCGCGGTGATCACCGGCAGACCGAACCCGTAGCCGGTGGCCGCGGGAATCTGGAGTTCCTGGGTGGTCAGCAGCAGGTTGGCGAACATGGCGAAACCCAGCAGCACGGACGCGATGTTGGTCAGCAGGACCGGTCGGCGGCCGGAGGTGCGCAGGTCGACCAGGGGCTGACCGACGCGCAACTCGTAGGGCACCCAGGCGCACAGCGCCCCCACCGCGATCAGGAACAGGACGATCACCGGCTGGCCGGACCAGCCCCAGGTCGTGCCCTTGGAGACGACCAGCAGCAGGCCGGTCAGCGCGATCGATAGCAACACGGCGCCGACATAGTCGAACGAGCCGCCGGTGCGGACCCGCGACTCCGGCACCACCAGCATGATGGCCACCAGCAGGAACACGCCGACGATCGCGGACAGCCAGAAGTTGGCGTGCCAACCGAGGTTCTCCGACACCACGCCGGCGAGCGGCAGGCCGAGCGCCCCGCCGATGCCCAGGGTGGCGCTCATCAACGCGACCGCCGAACTGACCCGCTCGCGCGGCAACTCGTCCCGCATGATGCTGATGCCGATCGGGATGAGCGCCGCCGCGAACCCCTGGAACGCCCGCCCGACGATCACCAGGGTGAACGTGGCGGAGAGCGCGGCGATCACCGACCCGATGGTCATGGCGATCATGCAGACCAGCATCATGAGCCGCTTGCCCAGCATGTCGGCCAGCCGCGACATCACCGGGGTGGCCACCGCACTGGTCAGCAGGGTGGCGGTGACCAGCCAGGACGCGTCGTCCGCGCTGACGCCCAGGATCGACGGGAACTCCGGGAGCAGCGGCACCACCATCGTCTGCTGCAGGGCCACCGCAGTACCGCACAGGGCCAGCACGGCGACGATCGCGCCGGTCCGCCGGCGTCGCGTCCCGGCGTGCTCCGCCCGATCCGTCACCGCGGTACCACCTCTCCGTGGCCGGCCGGCGGCCGGTCGACCACACCGCCGGTGTTGTTACCCAGGCTCATCAGACCACCTCCGGCCCGGTCACCACGAATGCGACCGGGCGGCGGTTCGACTGCGCCCGGCCGGGGCCGGTGCGAGACTGACCGGTGTGCGGTCCGACATCGATGTGCCCGTTCGTGCGGATGACGCCCCTGGGACGGCTTCAGTCACCCATCCGGCCCTGGTCCTGCCGCCGTCCCAGTTGGCCGGCCGGATCCAGCACACCCTGATCGGGCAGGCCATCACCGATCGGCAGGTGCGCGAGCACGTCGCGCAGACCCTGGAGCACGGTTTCGACGCGGCGATCGTGCCGCCCTGCTGGGTGCCGGTGGCGCGCAGCGAACTGCGGGGCACCGTCGCGCGCATCGGGTCGATCGTGAACTACCCGCACGGCAGCGCGCCGACGCCCGTGCGCGTCGCCGAGGTGCGGGCGCTGGTCGACGCCGGGGTGGACGAGCTGGACGCGACGGTCAACATCGGGTTCCTGCTGTCGGGGCGGGTGACCGAGTTCGCCGACGACTTGGCCGCCGTGGTCGCGGCGGCCGAGCCGATCGGGGTCAAGCTGATGCTCGAACTCCCGCTGCTCGACGCGCGGCAGCGTGAACGGGCGGTGAGCGCCGCGGTGGACGCCGGAGCGGCGTTCGTCGCCGTCGCGTCGCGCTTCTCGGTCGGCGTCGCCGACCCGGCGGGCATCGGGTATCTCCGACGCTCGGTGCCGGCCTCGATCGGGGTCAAGGCCAACGGCGGAATCCGCACCATCGAACAGGTGCGGGCGCTGCTCGCCGCCGGCGCCGATCTGATCGGCACGTCCGCCGGGATCGAGATCGTCACCGGACGGGGGAACGCGCGCGAACCGGGGTACTCGTATTAGCTGGGCGGATCGCCGTTGCCCCGAAGCCAGCAGGAGAGTTCGTTGCCGACGACCGACACGCTGAATCGCGACACCACGCTGTGCATCTCGCTCGCCGCCCGGCCGAGCAACATCGGCACCCGGTTCCACAATTTCCTGTACGACGAACTCGGGCTGAACTTCGTCTACAAGGCCTTCGCACCTACCGACATCACCGCTGCCGTCGCGGGCATCCGGGGCCTGGGTATTCGTGGGGCGGCGGTCTCCATGCCGTTCAAGGAGGCGTGCATTCCGCTGCTGGACGACCTCGATCCCTCGGCGGCGGTGATCGACTCGGTCAACACCATCGTCAATACCGACGGCCGACTGGTCGGCTACAACACCGACTACACGGCCGTCGTCACCGCGCTGTCGCGGCACGGCGTCGCGCCGGGCACGGAGTTCCTGCTCCGCGGCAGCGGCGGCATGGGCAAGGCCGTGGCGGCCGCGTTGCGCGATCACGGCCTGACCACCGGCACGATCATCGCCCGCAACGAGCGGACCGGCCCGGCGCTGGCGGAGCAGTACGGGTTCGGCTGGGCGGCCGAGGTAGCCGACCGGACGGCGCCGCTGCTGGTCAATGTCACGCCGGTGGGCATGGCCGGCGGCCCGCAGGAAAACGATCTGTCGTTCGACCGGTCGTGTATCGCGGACGCGGACCTAGTGTTCGACGTGATCGCGTTTCCCCCGCGGACGCCGCTGATCGCTGCGGCGGAGGACCTGGGCAAGCCCACGATCACCGGTGCCGAGATCATCGCCGCCCAGGCCGCCGAGCAGTTCACCCTCTACACCGGCGTCCGGCTGGACGACGATCAGGTCCGGCGAGCCGCGGAGTTCTCTCGTTCGTGACCTCCCATCGGTGAGGTTGCGCCATTCGTGGTGAGGGCCGTGCGCGGGTTTGCCGTGTCGTGACCCGGCCGTCGGCGGTCGGGGCCCGGGACGTCGGTCGACCTGCACGTCCGACCACGGTTGACGACGCAGCGAATCCGGACCCGCCGGCTGCACACCGCCGGATGGTGGAATCGCTCCCATCCACCGTTCGAGTGGTGCGGCCGCGTGGTTCACCACCGTTCACGTCCTTGCCGAAATGTCGGAGCGACTTCGTTGGGGCACTTACCAAACTGTGACCATCGTGTTGATTGACACGGCATGTCGGCCTCAATAGTTTGTGTGACCACCGTACTAGTGCGATTTGCCGGGCCGCGTTGCGTGCGTCCGGCGCATCCACCGGTGCGGTTCATCCGCGTAGACCCGACGGCCGGCCGGCCGTGGGAGACCTCATTGGAGAGGAACGTTCATGCGCCTGAAGTCCACTGCGATCGTCGGGATGGTGGCAGCGGGTGCGCTGCTGCTGGCCGCCTGTGGATCGAGCTCGAGCTCGTCCGGCACCACCACCTCGGCGGCCGCGTCCGGCAGTGCAGCGGCGAGCTCGGCAGCCTCCGGATCGGCCGCCGGCGGCGGTGCGGTCAGCGGCAAGGTCGGCGTCATCCTGCCGGACACCAAGTCCTCGGCCCGCTGGGAGACCCAGGACCGGCCCGCGCTCGAAAAGGCCTTCCAGGCCGCAGGTGTCGAGTTCGACATCCAGAACGCCAACGGTGACAAGGCGGCCATGGCCACCATCGCCGACCAGATGATCGCCAACGGTGCCACCGTGCTCGCGATCGTCAACCTGGACAACGAATCCGGTGCGGCGATCGAGAAGAAGGCGGCCAGCCAGGGTGTGCAGACGATCGACTACGACCGCCTGACGCTGGGCGGCGGGGCCGACTACTACGTCTCGTTCGACAACACCGAGGTCGGCAAGCTGCAGGGCACCGGGCTGGCCAAGTGCCTGGGCAGCGGCGACAAGAAGATCGTCTACCTGAACGGCTCGCCGTCCGACTCGAACGCCACCGCGTTCTCCGCCGGTGCGCACTCGGTCCTGGACCCGATGACCAACTACGCCGTGGTGGCCGAGCAGGCCGTCCCGGACTGGGACAACCAGCAGGCCGGCACCATCTACGAGCAGATGTACACCGCGCAGGGCGGCAACATCGACGGCGTGCTCGCCGCCAATGACGGCCTGGGCAACGCGGTCATCGCGATCAACAAGAAGAACTCCAAGGTCATCCCGGTGACCGGGCAGGACGCCACCGTCCAGGGTCTGCAGAACATCCTGGCCGGCGACCAGTGCATGACGGTCTTCAAGGACACCAACAAGGAGGCCGCGGCCCTGGCCAAGGTCGCCATCGCGCTGGCCAAGGGTGAGACCCCGCAGACCACCGGCACCGTCCAGGACACCCAGGCCAACCGTGAGGTGGCCGCGATCCTGGAGACCCCGGAGGCGATCTACAAGGAGAACGTGAAGGACGTCGTCACCGCCGGGGGC
The DNA here is from genome assembly GCF_044224575.1 of Nakamurella sp. GTDB lineage: Bacteria > Actinomycetota > Actinomycetes > Mycobacteriales > Nakamurellaceae > Nakamurella. The sequence goes on along the minus strand of NZ_JBGAKE010000019.1, from coordinate 45,592 downwards.
ACCACCGCCGCCGAGCTGTGCACCGGCACCTACGCCGCCACCTGCACCGAACTGGGCATCAGCTGACGCCCTGAACCGCAGCCGGGCCCGGACGACACGCCGTCGTCCGGGCCCGGAGCGCAGCCGGGGGACAGCACGTCGGAGTGAGATGGCAGTGAGAATGCCCTGTCGGAACCAAAGGAGTGGCCGATGACAGACCCGAGCACCCCCATCCTCGAGTTGCGGGGGGTGAACAAGAGTTTCGGCGCTGTGCAGGTGCTGCACGGTGTCGACCTGCAGATCTATCCCGGTCAGGTCACCGCACTGGTCGGTGACAACGGCGCCGGCAAGTCGACTCTGGTCAAGTGCGTCGCCGGCATCCACGGCATCGACAGTGGCGACTACATTTTCGAGGGCCAGCAGGTGCATGTGTCCAACCCGCGCGACGCGGCCGGGCTGGGCATCGAGATCGTGTACCAGGACCTGGCCCTGTGCGACAACCTCGACATCGTGCAGAACATGTTCCTGGGTCGGGAACCCAAGGCCGGCCTCGTGCTGGACGAGGCGCAGATGGAGATCAAGGCCCGGGACACCCTCGCCTCCCTGTCCGTGCGCACGGTCAGTTCGGTCCGTCAGCTGGTCGCCAGCCTGTCCGGTGGCCAGCGGCAGACGGTGGCGATCGCCAAGTCCGTGCTGTGGAACTCCAAGGTCGTCATGCTCGACGAGCCGACGGCCGCGTTGGGCGTCGCACAGACCCGGCAGGTGCTCGACCTGGTCCGGCGGCTCGCCGACAACGGCTTGGGCGTCCTGCTGATCAGCCACAACATGAACGACGTCAAGGAGGTCAGCGACCGCATCTGCGCGCTGTACCTGGGCCGGGTGGCGGCCGATGTCGCGGCCAAGGACGTGACCACCGGTCAGATCGTGGAACTCATCACCAGCGGCCGGTCCGGCGACATCGGGCTGTCCAAGGCAGTGGCGGAGAAATCGGCATGACGACTGAAAACCCCCCCAGCCTGACCAAGAAGGTCGACGACGTCGAGGCCCGGGCGATGTTCGCCGGCGACGCGGCCGGACCGGTGTCCCTGGGCCAGTACTGGCAGGGCTACCTGAACAAGCTGCGGGCCGGCGACGTCGGTTCGCTGCCGGCCATTCTGGGTCTGGTCGTGCTGTTGGTCGTGTTCACGATCGCCTCGCCCGGCACCTTCCTGTCGACCTTCAACCTGGCCAACCTGCTCACCCAGGCCGGCTCCATCTGCGTGCTGGCCATGGGCATCGGATTCGTCCTGCTGCTCGGCCACATCGACCTGTCCGCCGGTGTCATCGGCGGTGTGGGCGCCGGGGTGATGGCGGAGATGCTGCTCAAGGGATTGCCCTGGTATGCGACGGTTCTCATCGCGTTGGCGGTGGGCGTCGTGATGGGCATCTTCACCGGCGTGCTGGTCTCCGCGGTCGGCATCCCGTCGTTCGTGGTGACGCTGGCGACCTTCCTGGCCTACCAGGGTGTGCTGCTGTGGATCATCGGCACCGGCGGCACCGTGCCGATCAACAACGACGTCATCTTCGCCGTCTCCAACGGCAACATGCCGGTGACCCTGGGCTGGATCGTGGTGATCGCCTCGATCGCGGCGTACGCGGGGATCAACCTGATCGTGTACCAACGGCGGCGGGCGGCGAACCTGGTCACCCCGCCGTTGCAGGTGATCCTGCTGCGCATCGCGCTCATCGCCATCCTGTTGCTCGGGGCGACCTTCCTGCTGTCGCAGAACCGGTCGAAGGGCGTGATCGTCCTCGAGGGCATTCCCTGGATCGCGCCGATCGTCGGTGTCCTGCTGGTGTTCTGGACGTTCGTGCAGAACCGCACCGCGTTCGGCCGGCATGTGTACGCGGTCGGCGGCAACGCGGAGGCGGCCCGCCGGGCGGGCATCCGGGTCGGCAATATCACGATCGCCTGCTTCGTCATCAGCTCGGCGATGGCGGTCGCGTCCGGCATCATCGCCGCCTCTCGGCTCAGCTCGGTGACACCGGACGCGGGTGCCGGCAACACCCTGCTGTACGCGGTCGCGGCGGCCGTCATCGGCGGTACGTCGCTGTTCGGCGGCAAGGGCAAGGCTCGCGACGCCATCATCGGTGGCCTGGTGATCGCGGTGATCGACAACGGGCTCGGCCTGCTCGGTCTGCAGGCGTACATCAAGTACATCGTCACCGGCCTGGTGCTGCTGCTCGCCGCCAGCGTTGACGCGATCAGCCGGCGACGCCGGGCCGGCGCCGGACGCTGAGCCGGGCACGACCCGCCCCGGACTGGAAGGTTCGGGGCGGGTCGGCGACCCCGGATTCCGAGACCTGTTCGTCCCCACACGTTCTCGAAGGGTTGGTCAGTGCCGATCGCCGTTCGATCCAGCGCCGGATCGACCCCTGCCGATCAGGCCACCGTGCGGCGCCTGAACCTGTCGTTGCTGCTGAACAACCTTGCCGCCGGCGGCGCGCGATCCCGGGCCCGGCTGGCCGACGACACCGGGTTGACCAAGGCGACGGTGTCCAGCCTGGTCGCCGAGCTGATCGACCGCGGCCTGGTGATGGAGGGACCGGTCGAACGCAGCGGGCTCGGGCGTCCGGGGCGGGCGGTGGAGCTCGATCCGGGCGGTGTCCGGTTCCTGGGCATCGAACTGCAGGTCGACTACATCGCCGGGATGGTGCTCGACCTGCGCGGCACCGTGCTGGCCCGGCAGCGGCTGGGCCGTTCGATGGCCGAACTCGGCCCCGCTCGGGCGCTCGGTGAGGTGGCCGACCTCGCTCGGGCTCTGGTCGCGGAGGCGGGCAGCCGGGTGGACCAGGTGCAGAGCCTGCATCTGGCGATTCCCGGGCTGATCGACGCCGACGCCGGGATGCTCGCCCTGGCGCCGAATCTGCACTGGCGGGACATCGACATCGTGCACACTTTGATGGGCCGATTGCAGTGGAATGACGCCCGCATCGGCGTCGACAACGACGCCAACATGGGCGCGATCGCCCATCACGCGGTGGGGGATGCCTCCCGGTCGCAGAACCTGGTGTACCTGGCCGGGGCGGTCGGGGTCGGCGCCGGCATGATCGTCGACGGGCGGATCGTGCGGGGCGCCGCGGGATTCGCCGGTGAGGTGGGGCACATCGCGGTCGGTTCACCGGACCGGTTGTGCGGCTGTGGTCGCCGGGGCTGCTGGGAAACGTCGGTGAGCCTGTCGGCGCTGCTGGACTCGCTCGCCGAACCGGATGAATCGCCGTCGGATCACCCGTCGGACCTGGGCGCGCGGCTGGGCCAGGTCAACCGGCGCGCAGCGGGCGGTGAGCGCCGAGTGCTCGATGCCATCGACGAGCAGGCGCACTGGCTGGGTATCGGCATGTCGGCGCTGGCGAACATCCTCAATCCCGACACGTTCGTGCTGGGGGGCCATTTCTCCGTTCTGCGCGACTACTACCGCGAGCCGGTGCTGTCCGAGCTGCGCTCCCGGCTGCTCGCCGGGTCGGTCAGCCGGGTGGAGTTCTCCGACCTGGAATTCGAGGCGGCGTCGCTGGGTGCCGCGCACGCCGGTATCGCGCAGCTGATCGCCGACCCGACGCTGGCCCGGATCCGCAAGGCCGGCTGACCGATCCCCGTCCGGCCGCGCCGTCAGGTCGGCGGGGCCTCACCGGTCGGGATGATGATGACTTCGGGCACCTGCTCGTGCAACACCTCGGCGGCGTGGGCCGGCAGTTGGTCGTCGGTGAGGAGCGTGGTGACCGCCCGCAACGGCGCGAACTGGGCGAGCCCGACGACTCCCCACTTGGTGTGGTCGGCCAGTACCACCAGCCGGCGCGCCGATTCCACCAGCGCGCGGTTGGTCTCCGCCTCCAGCAGATTGGGGGTGGTCAGCCCGGCCCGCTCGTCGATGCCGTGCACGCCCATGATCACCATGTCCACGTGCAGCGACCGGATCGCCTGCACGGCAACGGGTCCGACCAGACCGTCGGACGGGGTGCGCAGGCCGCCGGTGAGCACCACGGTCAGGTCGCTGCGCTGCCGGGCGTTGAGCACCTCGGCGACCTTGAGCGAGTTGGTGACGACGGTCAGGTTCGCGATATCACCCAGGTGCCGGGCCAACGTCCAGGTCGTCGAGCCCGCGGTGATCGCGATCGCCATGCCGGGTCGGATCAACTCGGCGGCCCGGGTGGCAATGGCCTCCTTCTCCGGCACCTCCCGCAGGCTGGTGACCTCGAAACCGGGCTCGACCGCCGACGCGGTCTCCATCGCGGTGGCCCCACCGTGCACCTTGGACAGCAGCCCCTTGCGGTCGAGCGTCTCGAGATCCCGGCGCACGGTCATGTCGGAGACGCCCAGCAGCGCGGTCAGCTGGGCCACCCGGGCGCCGCCGGTTCGGCGGACCTCCTCCAGGATTCTGGCTTGACGCATCGCAGCGAGCACGCCTGCGAACGTACCGAATCGAACGCAATGATGTTGGTACCTGTTGGATGAAACTCGCCCCGCCGCCGCGCATGACAAGATCGAACGATGCTGGACAGCAGTGACCCCGGGGCGGTCCGGGCGGCCGACATCGACGCCGCGGCCCGCCGGCTGCACGGCATCGCGACGGTCACCCCGCTGGAGGAGTGCGCTCGACTCAGCGCCGAGATCGGCGTCACCGTCCTGCTCAAGCGGGAGGACCTGCAGGTGGTCCGCTCGTACAAGCTGCGCGGAGCGTTCAACCTGATGGCCCAGCTGGCCCCGGCCGAGCGCGCGGCCGGCGTCGTCTGCGCGAGCGCGGGCAACCACGCCCAGGGAGTGGCCTTCGCCTGCCGGGCGCTCGACATCAAGGGCCGGATCTACCTGCCGAACACCACGCCCCGGCAGAAGCGTGACCGCATCCTGTCGCACGGCGCCGGCATGGTCGAGCTGGTGATGACCGGCGACACCTTCGACGACGCCGCCGCGGCCGCGGCGATCTATGCGGCCGAAACCGGGGCGGTGATGGTCGCCCCGTTCGACGACGCCCGCACCATCGCCGGCCAGGGCACGGTGGTCCGCGAGCTGCTGCAGCAGCTGGGACGCATTCCGGATGCCATCGTGGTCCCGGTCGGCGGCGGCGGCCTGCTCTCCGGCATCGTCACCTACCTGCGGGAACGCGCCCCGGCGGTGCGGGTGATCGGCGCCGAGCCGGCCGGCGCCGCGTCCATGCGGGCCGCCCTGGCCGCCGGCCGGCCGGTGGCGCTGGCCTCGCTCGACCCGTTCGTCGACGGCGCGGCGGTGCGGCGGATCGGCGACCTCACCTACCGCATCGTCGCGGCCGCTCCGGTCGAGATCGTCGCGGTCGACGAGGGCGCGATCTGCACCGAGATGCTCGGGCTGTACCAGAACGAGGGCATCGTCGCCGAGCCCGCCGGTGCGCTGGCCGCGAGCGCCCTGCGCGAACTCGAGCTGACCCCGGGATCGACCGTGGTCGTGGTCGTCTCCGGCGGCAACAACGACGTGTCGCGCTACGGCGAGATTCTCGAACGGTCGCTGGTCCACCAGGGTCTGAAGCACTACTTCCTGGTCAATTTCCCGCAGGAGCCGGGGGCGCTGCGCCGCTTCCTGGACGAGGTGCTCGGACCCGACGACGACATCACCCTGTTCGAGTACGTCAAGCGCAACAACCGGGAGACCGGACCGGCCCTGGTCGGCGTCGAACTGGGCACGGCCGACGGACTGACGTCCCTGCTGGACCGGATGGCCGCCGCCTCGATGGAGGTCGAGCGGATCATGCCCGGCTCGGCCGCCTACCGTTACCTCACCTGATGGCCGGGCTCGGCGGGTCCGATGGTCGGGGGGCCACGATCAGGATCGGGATCGACACCGGGGGCACGTTCACCGATATCGTCGCCGTGCGGATCGCCGCCGGTGGCCGCACGACCCGCCGGATCAGCACGAAAACCCCGTCGACGCCGGACGATCCGTCGATCGCGTTCCTGCGCGGCATCGGCGCCGCGCTGGAGTTGCTGGGCGCGGGACCGGCCGAGGTGGAATCGGTGCGGCACGGCACGACCGTGGCCACCAACCACCTGTTGCAGGGCGCCGTGACCCCCATCGGTCTGATCACCACCGAGGGCTACGAGTCGATCCTGGAGATCGCCCGGCAGTCGGTACCGGACGGGTACGGCAACTCCTACTTCTGGGTCAAGCCGCCCCGCATCGTGCCGGCCGACCTGGTGCGCACCGTCGGCGGCCGGCTCGATGCCGCCGGCCAGGAGATCCGGCCGTTCGACGAGGCCTCGGCGGTGGCCGCGGTCCGATTGCTCCGCGATCGCGGCGTGGTCGCGATCGGCGTGTGCCTGCTGCACTCCTACCGCGACGACAAGCACGAGCGCGCGCTGGCGGAGGTGATCCGGCGTGAGTACCCCGATGCGGTGGTCTCCCTGTCCTCGCGAGTGCTGCCCGAGTACCGCGAGTACGAGCGGGCGATGACCACGCTGGTCGACGCCGCGGTCAAACCGACCGTTGCGAACTATGTTTCGACCATCCAATGCCGGCTGGACAACCTGGATCCCGGCCGGCGCATCCCCTTCTCGATCATGCGGTCCAACGGCGGGGTGCTGTCGGCGGCCGAGGTGGTCGAGCAGCCGATCAGCACGGTGCTGTCCGGTCCGGCCGCCGGGGTGCTGGGGGCCGCGGCGGTGGCGGCCCGAGCGGGCTTCGAATCGGTGGTCACCTGTGACGGCGGGGGAACCTCGACCGATGTGGCCGTGGTCCTGGCCGGCCGGCCGTCGGTGACCACCGATGCGGCGGTGGGCGCATTTCCGGTGCGGGTGCCCATGGTCGACGTGGTGACGGTCGGTGCGGGCGGCGGGTCGATCGCCTGGGTGTCGCCGGAAGGGACGCTGAAGGTCGGGCCCCGATCCGCGGGGGCCGACCCCGGCCCCGCCTGTTACGGCCACGGAGGCATCGAGCCGACCGTCACCGACGCCGCGCTGCTGCTCGGCCGGATCCCGCCGCGGCTGATCGGCGGTGGCGTGCAGCTGGATCTTGCTGCTGCCGGGGCGGCGATCGCGAAGGTGGCGGCAAAATTGAACATCGGCGCGCAGGACTGCGCGGCCGGAATGTTGGAGATCTTCGCCTGGAACCAGGCGAACGCGTTGCGGCGCATCACCACCGGCCGCGGGCTGGACGTCCGCGACTTCCCGCTGGTCACCTTCGGCGGGTCCGGCTCACTGCTGGCCTGCCGGCTGCTGGACCTGCTCGGCGCCCCGACCGTGCTGGTGCCGCCGGACCCGGGCAACGTGTCCGCGTACGGGCTTCTCACCGTCGACGTGCGGTGCGACGATGTCCGGACCCGGGTGTCCCGGGACGACGAGCTCGACGTTCCCGCCCTGGCCACGGCCTACCGGGAGCTGACCGAGCGCACCCGGGAGGCGTTGCGGCGAGAAGGGTTCGCCGGCGGCGTGGTGCAGCGGGTGGCCGACCTGCGGTATCTCGGGCAGGCGTACGAGGTCAACCTGGATTGTCCGGACGGTCCGATCGATCGGGAGTGGGCGGACCGGGTGGTGGACCGCTTCCACGACTCGCACCGCTTCCACTACGGATACGACTTCCGTGGCCGCCCCGACCAGCCGGTGGAGTGGGTGAACCTGCGGACGATCGGTACCGGTCCGGTCGAGCGACCGGCGATCCCGGAGATCCCCGCCGGTACCGGCACTCCAGTCGTCATCGGGACCCGCCGGGTGCGGTTCGATGACTGGGTGGACGCCGCCCTGTTCGACCGGGCCACCCTGCGGGCCGGTGATGTCGTCGACGGGCCGGCGATCGTGCAGGAGTTCGGCTCGACGGTGCCGGTGCACCCGGGATGCCGGGTGACCGTCGACCGCTACGGGAACCTGTTGCTGGTGAGGGCCTGATGACGGTTCCGATCCTGAACCCCATCCTCGTCGAGATCGTCGCCGGCACGCTGGCTTCCGTGGAAGCCGAGGTGGAGACGGCGATCGGCCGCACGGCCCGGTCGCCGATGATCCGCGACGCCCACGACTTCCGGGTCGGCATCCACGACGTCCGGATGCGCAAGCTGACCGGCCGGTCGTACTCGGCGCTCGTGCAACCCGTCGTCCGCGACTACCCGATCGACACGATGGTGCCCGGAGACGTCTTCTTCCACAACGACGTCTACCTGTCCGAGGGTGGCATCGGGCACCTGCCCGACCTGTGCGTCACCGTGCCGGTGTTCCACCGGGTCGACGGGCGGGACGAGGTGGTGGCCTTCGTCCAGGCGTTCGGCCATCACGACGACATCGGTGGCACCGTGCCCGGTTCCATGCCCTCGCACGCGACCAGCGTGTTCGAGGAGGGGCTGATGGTGCCGCCGATCAGGCTGTGGGCGGCCGGTGAGCCGAACGAGGCCGCGCTGAAGATCATGACCCGCAATTCACGGATGCCCGAGTCGCTGTCGGCCGACCTGGACGCCGAATGCAGCGCCTGCCTGATGGGGGCGCGCAGGATTGCCGACCTGTTCGAGCGCTACGGCCGCGACGACGTCGAATCGGCCTTCGAGGCGATCCTGCGGGCCACCACCGAGGCCTACCGGACCGAGCTGCTGGTGAAAATCCCGGACGGCGAGTACGTCTGGGAGGACTACGCCGAGCACGACGGGGTCGACCCGCCCCGGTTGCACGCCCAGCGGATCACCCTGACCAAGCTCTCCGCCGGGGATGGCGTGACCGACGCGCGGATCGTGCTGGACTTCACCGGTACCTCCCCGCAGGCCCGGGGCCCGATCAACCACTGCGCCGACTACAGCGACGGCGTGTTCCTGGCCAAGTGGCTGGCGCCGGTGCTGCGCAACCTGGCCGACGACCCGGCGCGGATGGCCGAGCTCAACGCCAACGAGGGCGTCGTGCCGCTGATCGAGATGCGGTTCCCGCCCAAGGGCACCCTGCTCACCCCGGTCTTCCCGGCGCCGACCAACGCCCGGACGTTCGTGATCCTGCGGTTGCTCGGCGTCCTGGCCGGGGTGCTGGCCAAGGCGACCGGCGGCCGGATGCCGGCCGACCAGGAGACCATTCGCTACACCGGGGTGTACGGCACCGACCCGGCCGGGCGGCCGTACCTGATGCGCGAGGTGCTCGGCGGCGGCTCGGGCGGCCGGCCGTACGCCGACGGCGAGGACACCGTGCACGTCGTGCCCGACTCGCGGAACCTGCCGACCGAGTTCTCCGAGGCCCGGTTCCCGTTCATCGTGGAGCGGCTCGGCCTGGCGCTCGACTCCGGCGGTCCCGGTCGGTACCGGGGCGGGCTGGGGTACGACAAGTACATCCGGATGCTCGTCGACGCGCACTTCATGTCGATCGCCGACCGGTCGATCCTGGCCTGCTGGGGCGTCGCCGGCGGGCGGGCCGGCCGGCCGTTCGAGGTGGTCATCGATCCCGGCGGTCCCCGCGAGCGGGTGGTCGACGCGCTGGCCGACGCCGAGCCGGTGCGGGCAGGGGAGATCATCCGCATCCGCACCACCGGCGGCGGCGGGTGGGGCGACCCGCTGACCCGGCCGGTCGACGAGGTGGTCCGGGACGTCCGCTGGCGCAAGGTGTCGGTCGAGGGCGCCCGCCGGGACTACGGCGTGGTGCTCACCGGCTCCGGTGACGCGGACAGCCTGGCGGTCGACGAGTGTGCGACCGCCGCCGAACGGGTTCGACGCGCGCTCGATCCGGCCGGTGACCTGTTGTTCGACCGAGGTCCGGGTTACGCCCGACTCTCCGGCGGGGAGCCGGCGGCGGTTGTGGACCACCGCTGAGCCGTCCCGCGGGTCCTACATTCCGCTGCCGCCAAGGCGGGTGACCCCGCGCATGGACATCGGCTCGTGGCCTGAGAAGTCCTTGACATGTCCGCAGCGGGTGCATTCGAGATGCCCCTGGCCGCGCTTCTCCGGGTTGTCGTCCATGACGCCGACGTAGTGGTGCTTGCCCACCCGGCAGCGCATGTCCTTGTGCTCGTCCGTCATGACGCCCACTCCCTGCACGACCCTTTTGACCGATTAGTCCGTTCAGTGTTTCATGGTCGTCAAGCGGGCCGACCCGCTCCGGTACTCACCCGTCCCGGACGAAGCGGTGCATTGTGGCCTGCGTGATACTCGCCGCATGGCCCTGCACTCCGGCTCATCCCAGCCGACCCGCACCCCGCACACGAACCCCTTTGCCACCCTCGCGGCCCCGGAGGTCGGCGACGCGTTCGCGGTGCCGCTGAACGCTCTGCACGACAATCCGGTGCCGCCGGACATGGCGTATCAGCTGATCAAGGAGGAGCTGCTGCTGGACGGCAGTGCCCGGCTGAACCTGGCCACCTTCGTCACCACGTGGATGGAGCCGCAGGCCCTCCAGCTGATGAGCGAATGCGCCGACAAGAACATGATCGACAAGGACGAGTACCCGCAGACCGCGGAGATCGAACGCCGGTGCGTGTCGATCATCGCGGACCTGTGGCACGCGCCGCCATCGGAGGAGGCCACCGGGTGTTCCACCACCGGTTCGAGTGAGGCCTGCATGCTGGCCGGCATGGCGCTCAAGCGTCGCTGGGAGGCCAAGGTCCGGGCCGAGGGCGGTGACCTGAACGTCCGCAAGCCGAACCTGGTGATGGGTATCAACGTCCAGGTGTGTTGGGACAAGTTCTGCCGCTACTGGGACGTCGAGCCGCGCCTGGTGCCGATGGAAGGTGACCGGGTGTACCTGGATGCCCCGTCCGCGGTCGCCGCGGTCGACGAGAACACCATCGGCGTCGTCGCCATCCTGGGATCGACGTTCGACGGCCGGTACGAGCCGGTCGCCGAGATCGCCGCCGCACTGGACAAGCTCGCCGCCGACGGCGGGCCGGACGTCCCGTTGCACGTCGACGGTGCGTCCGGTGGGATGATCGCGCCGTTCCTGGATCCCGATCTGGAGTGGGACTTCCGGCTGCCGCGGGTCGTCTCGATCAACACGTCCGGGCACAAGTACGGGCTGGTCTACCCGGGCGTCGGCTGGATCGTCTGGCGGGACAAGCAGCACCTGCCCGATGAGCTGGTGTTCAACGTGAACTACCTCGGCGGCAACATGCCCACCTTCGCGCTGAACTTCTCCCGGCCCGGCTCGGAGGTCATCGCGCAGTACTACAACTTCTTCCGCCTGGGCCGCGCGGGGTACACCGCGGTGCAGCAGTCCTCGCGCAATGTGGCGATGGCGTTGTCCGAGAAGATCGGCGCGCTTCCGGATTTCACCCTGATCACCAAGGGCGACGAGCTCCCGGTCTTCGCGTTCACTACATCCGAGCGGGTCAAAGGGTGGGACGTGTTCGCCCTGTCCCGGCGCATGCGCGAGCGGGGCTGGCAGTTGCCCGCCTACACCTTCCCGGCCAACCGGGAAGACCTGGCCGTGCTGCGGGTCGTCGTGCGCAACGGGTTCTCCCTGGACCTGGCCGAGCTGTTCTTCGGTGAACTGGTCGCCGCCGTCGACTCGCTGAACGAGGAAGCGGGGAGCGAGAAGGTGCTGAGCGGCCCCTCCGGCTTCCGGCACTGACCTCCACCGACCTCGATCAGCGACAACGGCCGGCCCGCGGAACGCGGGCCGGCCGTTGTCGCGCTGGCGGCTACCGGCGCAGGCCCCTGACCAGCCCGGTCACCACCAGTGCGGCGCCCACGACGACGCCGGCCAGGCCCAGCGCGTTGTCCCGGACGAACGCCGCGGGATCGCTGCTGAGCGCCGACCAGTCGTCGGTGGACGCCGCCAGCTGGAACCCCACTCCGACCAGCAGGGCGACGCCGGCCAGCACCAGGCGCAGGATCTCAGCGGACCTCAGCTTTTCGCCCCGGGTGAGGCGGCGGGTGGACGGGGTGGACATTTCGTTGGTCATGGCTGGCTCCTCGCCGGCTCCGGCACCATTCGGCCGGGCCCCTGAACCATCCCGCGTCACCCCTCGCCGGACCGTCGACCGGTCGGTGGACGGTCCGGGTGACCTCGCTGTCCCCCGAACGGTGGACCGTGCACCGGCCGGTGGCGGCCGGGCGGTCGGGTCGGCCGACTACGCTGCCCGGTCGTGGTGTACGGACAGGAGTCGGTGTTCGCGATCGCGGTGGCGCTGCCGGTGTGGTTGCTGGTCGCCTACCTGATCGGGCAGCTCGCGCGGTGGTTGTTACGGGGTCGGGTGCGGTTGTCCACCAGCTCGACGACGGTGATCGCGGTGCTCGGGGTGTCCGGCGGATTGCTCGTCGGCGGCCTCGTCCGCGGGGTGGACGCCAGACCGTGGGATTGGGTCGTCATTCTGATGGCCGTCGGGCTGACCATGCTGCTGCTGGCCCTGTTCGCCACCCTCGCGGCCCGGATGCAACCGCCCCGACCGGCGCAGTCCGTGGCGGAACTGATCCGGCGCGGCGAGTCCGACCGGCTCGAATTCAAGTCGAGTGCCCGCTGGAACCTGCACACCAAGGCCCGGGACGAGAAGCTCGAACTCGTCATCGCCAAGGCGGTGTCCGGCTTTCTCAATGCGGACGGGGGCACGCTGCTGATCGGCGTCAATGACGCCGGCGAGCTGGTCGGCCTGGCCAATGACTTCGCGGTGGTCAAGTCGCCCGACCCGGATCGGTTCGAGCTATGGCTACGGGATCTGCTGGCCACCACCTTGGGCCAGCCGGCCGCGGTCCAGGCGGTCGTCGACTTCACCCCGGTCGAGGTCGACGGGGCCGACACCTTCGTCTGCCGGGTGACCTGCCCGGCATCACCGCGCCCGGTGTTCCTCCGGCCGGGCAAGGGCGGCGCGCAGCCGGAACTGTGGGTGCGCAACGGCAACTCCACCCGGCAGCTCAAGGTCGACGAGGCGGTCGACTATGTGATGCACCGTTGGCCGCTCGGTGTGGGCCGCACCCTGTCCGCGCAGTTGCGCGCCGCGGCCCGTGGATCGGGTGGCGGCGAGTAGCCCGCTGCCGGGTGCTCGGGTCGGGAGCCCGGCGGCCGATGGTCAGGCGCGCGGCTTCCGGCTGGCGACCGGTGCCGTCAGGACCACCCGGCTCGCCCGGGCCGCCACCGGAACCGAACCGGTGTCGACGGCCGGAAGGGCATCCGCCACGGGGACGAGCCGATCCTGCCGAGGCCGGGCGGTCGCGGCGGTGGTGGATGCCTGCCCCGCGCCCTGCTCCAGCGGGAGAACGACCAGCGCGATCAACAACCACAGCAACTGCACGCTGCCGGCCAGGGCCAGGAGGACTCCGCCGCCGTCGTACTCCCAGTCCTTCACGTCCATCAGCGACGCGGTGGGGATGCACCAGAACGCCAGGCCGGAGGTCATCAGCACCGAGTAGCCGACCACCTGACCGATTCGCGCCAGCAAGGCTCGATCGAACGACTGGTACCCGCTGTCGTCGGCGGCCAGCTGCCCGATGGTCCGCTTCAGGTGCATCGCGATGATCAGCATGGTCGGGAAGATCCAGATGATGTGGTGCACCCAACTGACCGGGCTGACCAGGACGCCGACCAGGCCGGCCAGCGTCATGGCCGCCAGCTCGTCGCCGGCCAGTGCGGCCCGCCGGGCCCGCCAGAACCCGACCACCACGACCAGGACGGCCAGGATCAGCCAGGGCAGCCGGCTCGGAGCGAGCGGCGAGTCGATCCGGGCGATGAGCCCGTTGATCGACTGGTTCATCGTGGTGTCCAGGAAGCCGACCCGGGAGGTCTCCCACATCAGCGCGGTGAAGTACTTCCAGGTCTCGGCCGGCGCGATGACCAGGCTGATCAGGTTGGCGGCGATCACCGTGCCGATGGCGGTCAACGCGGCCCGCCATCGGCCGACGACGAGCAGATAGACGATGAAGATGCCCGGGGTCAGCTTGATCGCGGTGGCCAGGCCGATGCCGACACCGGTCCACTTGCTGCCGCGGCGGCCCAGCACCAACAGGTCCAGGGCGACCAGCAGCACCAGATAGATGTTGATCTGGCCGAACGAGAGAGTCTGCCGGAACGGCTCGAGGGTGAAGGCAAAGGCGGTGACGACGCCGACCGCGGCCAGCATGAGCGGCCGGGGCAGCCGGACCCGCTCGCGCAGCACCAGGTAGGCGAAGGCCGCACCGGCGGCGACGATGGCCAGCAACGAGAAGGCGTGGACGGCCGGGTAGGACAGCAGCGCCATCGGCGTCATCAACAGGGCGCCGACCGGCGGGTAGGTGAAGCCCAGTTCGATGTTGACCGGATCGGGCTGCGAGTACGAGTAGAGGTCGTGCCCGGACGTCCAGTAGTTGATGGCGTCGTAGTACAGCCGCAGGTCGAACTGGTAGTGATCCTGACCGATGACCTCGTTGAACGCCCACGCCGCGAACGACGCCATCAGCACGGGCAGGACGACGACCACGACTCGGGTCGCGCGGGGTAGCGAGTCCCACCAACGCACCACGCGCATGGAGGTCACGGTTGTTCGATCGACATGGCTCACGGATCCAATTATGGCAAAGGACTGTGATTTATCCGTACCCATTTGACCATTCCGGTACATCGGAAAGATCACCCGCGGGCAGACGCAACCCTCCGCCGATGGGCCAACCACCGATCGCGAACCCGCTGGTCAGCGCCCTTCGACCCGAATTCTTGGCGGATGAAGCCGCTTTCGGCACGCGGCCGGGGGGACCGTTCCGGCAATGGTAAAGAATTGGTCAAACAATGGGAGTCCGAGGCCGGAAAGTAAACAGTTGACCAAATGTGAGCGGAGCCACATTTCGATTCGGCCACGCTCCGGCGTGGCTGCGGGTCGCCGCGGCGGGCCGCCGGGTGGGCCGACCGGCGGCCGGATTGGGTACGGTCGGCCCACATCGAGCCGGGAGGAACCCGCATGCCGTCGCCGATCGAGGTCCGCAAGATTCCCCTGCACAGCGTGTCGGACGCCTCCGAGCTGACCGCGCTGTTCGACGCCGGCGTGATCGACCCCGACCGGGTCATCGCGGTGATCGGCAAGACCGAGGGCAACGGCGGCGTGAATGACTACACCCGGATCATCGCCGACCGGGCTTTCCGGGAGGCCATCGCCGCCGCCGGCCGCCGGCCGATGGAGGAGATTCGGCAGATCCCGATCGTCTGGTCCGGGGGAACCGACGGGGTGCTGTCCCCGCACGCCACCGTCTTCGCGACCGTGCCCGACGGCTCGGTGCCGGCGACGGACGAACCGCGGCTCACCGTCGGGTTCGCGATGAGCGAGCAGCTGCTGCCCGAAGAGATCGGCCGCACCCCGATGATCACCAAGGTCGCCGCCGCGGTCCGCGAGGCCATGGCGCGGGCCGGCATCACCGACCCCGCCGACGTGCACTACGTGCAGACCAAGACCCCGCTGCTCACCATCCACACCATCCGCGACGCCAAGCAGCGCGGACAGACGGTCTGGACCGAGCACACCCACGAGTCGATGGACCTGTCCAACGGGTGCACCGCGCTGGGTGTCGCCGTCGCGCTGGGCGAGATCGCGATGCCGGGTGACGAGGACGTGATGCATGACCGGTCGTTGTTCTCGTCGATGGCCTCGTGTTCATCCGGCGTGGAACTCGATCAGGCTCAGGTCGTAGTCGTCGGGAACGCCCGGGGGATCGGCGGCCGGTACCGCATCGGTCACTCCGTCATGCAGGACGCGTTGGACGCCGACGGCATCTGGGCGGCCATCCGCGACGCCGGGCTCGATCTGCCCGACCGCCCGCACCCGTCCGACCTCGGCGGGCGACTGGTGAACGTGTTCCTCAAGTGCGAGGTGTCGCAGGACGGGCAGGTGCGCGGCCGCCGCAACGCGATGCTCGACGACTCCGACGTGCACTGGCACCGCCAGATCAAGGCCTGCGTCGGCGGCGTGACCGCGTCCGTCACCGGCGACCCGGCGGCGTTCGTCTCGGTGTCCGCCGCCCATCAGGGCCCGGACGGCGGCGGCCCCGTCGCCGCCATCGTCGACCTCGGCTGAACCCCCCGTCCCCGTGCCGCGCGGATCATCTACGCCCGCGCGGATCAAGTCACCTCGAATGTGACGGCTGGGACGCGAGTCGACGACTTCGTCCGCGCAGGCATCCACACTCGGCCCTGTGGACAGCCGCGCGGATCAATTAACCCCGGATGGGACGGGTGGGACGGGAGAGTGCGACTTCAGCCGCGCCGGCGATGTTGATCCGCGCGACCAAGGGGGCGGACGTGCTCAGCGGCGGACGAACTCCAGGTCGCGGATGACATGCCCGGCGGCCAGACCCCGCCGCTCGAATCGGGTCGGCGGACGGAAGGCGGGGCGGGAAGCCCACCCGGCGTTCGCGTTGCGCAGCGTCCTGGTCGCCGTGCACGCCGCCAGCATCTGCTCGGCGTAGGTCTCCCAGTCGGTGGCCAGCCGGAACGTCCCGCCCTTGCGGAGCCGGGACGCGACCAGTTCGGTGAAGTCGGGGGTGACCAACCGGCGCTTGTGGTGTCGCGTCTTGGGCCATGGGTCCGGGAAGAAGAGCCAGACCTCGGCCAGCGACGCCGGCGCGATGAGATCGGTCAGCACGGCGACGCCGTCCTCCCGGACCAGCCGCACGTTCCGCGCACCGACCCGGTTCAGGTGGTGCAGGGTCTGCGCCACCCCGGGCTTGTAGACCTCGGCCGCGAGCAGGTTGATGTCCGGGCGGGCGGTCGCCATCCGCGCCGTCGATTCACCCATGCCGGACCCGATCTCCAGCACCGGGTCGGCCGCCCGGCCGAACAGGGCGGGAAAGTCGATGGGCCCGTCGAAGTCCGACGGGTCTCGGTACCAGGCCGCGGCGTGCGTCTCGAACGCCCGGCGTTGCACCGGGTTGAGCCGGCCACCGCGCGGGTGGAAGCTGACCACCCGGCGGAAGTGGGCGGGCAGACCGTCGTCGGGGACGGTCGTGGCGATCCTGGTGTCCTGCACAGCAGGCAAGGATAGAGCGACCGAGCCCTCCGGCGGCGGATCAACCACCGGGTGCCTGCTGCTCCCGCTGCTTCATCTCTGCCTCGAACACGTGCGGTCGCCCTCCCGAGAGCCGCTCCCGGACAAGGTCGTCGACGGCCCGGAACACCTGCCAGTACTGCTCGTCGTAGGACTCCACCAGCTGGAACGTCCAGAAGCCCGGCACCACGTCGCGGCCCACCAGCACCTGCTCGATCTCGTCGGCGAGCTCGCCGTGGCCGGCCGACCGGAGCGCCGCGACCGCCTCCTGCAACGCCAGGTCGGCCTCGCCGGACATCCGGTGGAAGCCGTAGAGGAAGCCCCGGGCGTTCTCGACCACCTCGAACGCCGCCGACAACTTCCCGACGGCGTCGACGGTGGCATCCGAGGAACCGGCCGGTCGGGCATGGGCCACCGGCCGGTCCGGATGCTTCGCGCCGCCGAACCGCTCGACGAGGCCGAATCGGGACGGGGCGTCGGGGCTCCGGACGCCCGGGTCCATCTCCCTGCTCACGCATCCCGCTTCTGCAGGAGCACCAACGCGATCAGCCACAGCCCGACTGCGGTCCCCGCGAACACCAGCAGGCCCTGCACCGCGTCCGGACCGCCACCCGGTTGGAACAGGTTCGCGATCCCGGTGGTCGGCGCGACGATCTTGTCCGAGGCAGCGAACGGCAGCCACGGACCGACCTTCTCGCCGACCGTCGGGATCAGGGTGAACAGGCTCTCGATGATCAGTGGCCAGAGCAGCAGGATCGCGATCGCACCCGCCGACTGGCGCACGATCGTGCCTACCGACACGGCGATGATCGCGGCGATCGCGAAGATCGCCCCGTACCCGACGACCTGCCGCCAGTCGTCCCACGTGGTCAGTTCGAGCGGCACCGGCGGGTTCTTCGCGAGCGCCTTGGCCAGGAAGTAGGAGGCGAGCGCGGCGACCAGGCCGACCACCGCACCGATGAGCGCGAGCAGCACGGTCTTGGCCAGCAGCACGGCCTGCCGCTTCGGCACCCCGAGGAACGTGTTCCGGATGGTGCCGAACCGGTACTCGGTGGTGATCGCCAGCGCGGCCAACACCATGTAGATGCTCATCCCCAGACCGACGCCGCGCAGGAAGATGTACGGCAGCGCCGCCTCGCCGTTCTCGACCAGACCGAACAGCGTGGCGAAGCCGAGGGAGGCCACCGCGATCGCGGCCAGGCACCAGTAGGGCGAGCGCGTCGAGAACAGCTTGATGCGTTCGACGTTCAGCAAGGTCATCGCGGTCCTCCCTCGGGTGCGGTGCCGGTCGGGCCGGTCGGCGCTGGCGGGCCGCTCGGTACCCACCCGGGCGGCGGCGGGGCGCCCGGTCCCGGCCCGGCCGTTCCGTAGGCCGTCCCCGGCGCCCCACCCGCGTACGGGGCGCCGGCCACCGGTGCACCCGCGGCGATCGGCGGAACGGCGGTGGCCGCCCAACCGGACCCGGGCGCGGCGCCGGCGCGGGAACCCCCGTATTCGACCGCATCCCCGGTGAGCTGGATGAACGCCTCCTCCAGCGAGCCGACCTGCGGAGTGAGCTCGTGCAGGGTGATCCCGGCGGCACCGGCGACGTCACCGACGCGCTCGATCGGCGCATCGAGCACCTCCAGGGCCGCGCCCGCCCCGGACACGCTGTCGGTGACCTGGAGGTTCGCCTGCACCAGCGCGGCCCGCAGGTCGTCCAGCCGCGGCGAGCGCACCCGGACCGATGATCTGGTCGCCCGAGCGATGAAGTCCGCCGTGCTGGCGTCGGCGATCAACCGGCCCCGCCCGATGACGATCAGATGGTCTGCGGTCAGGGCCATCTCGGACAGAAGGTGCGAGGACACGAACACCGTGCGGCCCTGCGCGGCCAGATTCTTCATGAAGGTGCGGATCCAGAAGATGCCCTCCGGATCGAGCCCGTTCACCGGCTCGTCGAACAGCAGCACCTTCGGATCGCCGAGCAGCGCGCCGGCCAGGCCGAGTCGCTGCTTCATGCCGAGAGAGAACTTCCCCACCGACTTACCGGCGACGCTGCTGAGGCCGACCAGCTCCAACACCTCGTCGACCCGCCGCGCCGACAGCCGGTTGGACGCCGCCATGAACCGCAGGTGGGCCCGGGCCGACCGGTTCGGGTGCACCCAATTGGCGTCCAGCAGCGCACCGACCTGCGTCAACGGGCGGTGCAAAGCGCCATACGGGCGACCGTCGATCAACGCCTGCCCGCTGTTCGGGTTATCCAGGCCCAAAATCATCCGCATCGTCGTCGACTTGCCGGCACCGTTGGGACCGAGAAAGCCGGTCACCATCCCCGGCTGCACCGTGAACGACAGGTCGTCGACGGCCACGGTCGAGCCGTACCGCTTCTTCAGTCCGATTGCCTCGATCATTCGACCTCCCCGCGCCCAGCATGGCATGTGACCCGCTCGGACCGGGCCACGCCGCCGACGAGCAGCGGGATGGACCGGGCGCCGGGATGAATGAGCCCCGGGGTGGTGGCCTCGCAGGCGTGGCCACGCCACGGGATGGTGGCCCCGCAAGCCCGGGCAAGCCCCGGGATGGTGGCCCCGCTGCGGCCAACTAGGGTGGCCGGATGCCGGTCGACGTGATCCCGCCCCGTCACCGCGTCGACGCGGCATTTACCGACCGGCCGCTGCTCGGGCTGGCCGACGCCGCGCTGAGCGCGGCGACCGCCGCCGGTGCCGCCTTCGCGGACTTCAGGTTCGAGCGCCTGCTGACGTCCTCCCTGACCGTCCGGGACACCGCGGTGCAGAGCGCCGCCGACGCGATGACCACCGGGTTTGCCGTCCGGGTGATCGTCGACGGCGTATGGGGTTTCGCCGCATCGGTGGTGCCGACCCCGGACGAGGCCGCCGCCACCGCCCGGCGGGCGGTCGCCGTGGCCCGGGCGCTGACCGGCGTCGTCGACGAACGGGTCGAGCGGGCCGACGAGCCGGTGCACGCCGACGCGGAGTGGGTCAGTGACTATCACATCGACCCGTTCGCGGTGGCGGGCGCGGACAAGATCGCGCTGCTGCTCGACCGTTCCGAGCGGCTGCTGGCGTCCGACGGCGTCGCGCACACCGAGGTCGGCCTGTTCCAGGTCAAGGAGAACAAGTTCTACGCCGACACGGCGGGCACCCGCACGACCCAGCAGCGGGTGCGGCTGGAACCGACGCTGACCGCCACCGCGATCGACTCGGCGACCGGGGCGTTCGAGACGATGTCGTCGCTGACGCCGCCGGTCGGCCGCGGGTACGAGTACCTCACCGACGGCACCTGGGACTTCGACGGCGAGATCGCCACCATGGGCGAGCAGCTGATGGAGAAGATGAAGGCGCCGTCGATCGAGCCGGGCCGCTACGACCTGGTGATCGACCCGACGAATCTGTGGCTGACGATCCACGAGTCCATCGGGCACGCGACCGAGTACGACCGCGCCATCGGCTATGAGGCCGCTTACGCCGGCACGTCGTTCGCCACTCCCGATCAGCTCGGTTCCCTGGTGTACGGGTCGTCCGGCATGCATGTCACCGGCGACCGGACGGTGCCGCACGGCCTGGCCACCGTCGGGTTCGACGACGACGGGGTCGCCGGGCAGTCGTGGGACCTGATCCGGGGCGGCATCCTGGTCGGCTACCAGCTGGACCGCACGTTCGCGCATCGGCTGGGGCTGCCGCGTTCCAACGGGTGCGCCTTCGCCGACTCCTCCGGGCACATTCCGATCCAGCGGATGGCCAATGTGAGCCTGCAGCCCGACACCGCCGGTGGTTCAACGCAGGACCTGATCTCCGGGGTCGAGGACGGCCTGTACGTGGTCGGCGACAAGTCGTGGTCGATCGACATGCAGCGCTACAACTTCCAATTCACCGGGCAGCGGTTCTACCGGATCCGGGGTGGCGCGCTGGCCGGCCAGGTCCGGGACGTCGCTTACCAGGCCACCACGACCGACTTCTGGGGCTCGATGGACGGCATCGGCGGCCCGCAGACCTACCGGCTCGGCGGCGCCTTCAACTGCGGGAAGGGTCAACCGGGCCAGGTCGCCGCGGTGTCGCACGGCTGCCCGGCCGCCCGGTTCCGCGGCGTGAACATCCTGAACGCCACCGCGGAGGCCCAGTGAGCGTGAACGCCATGACCGGGCTCCTGTCGCCCCAGCAGATCGTCGAGACCGCGCTCGGCGCCAGCACCGCCGACGGCTGCGTGGTCGTGGTGAACAGTTCCAGCTCGGCGAACATCCGCTGGGCCAACAACACCGTCACCACCAATGGCGTGGCCCAGGATCTGACGTGGTTCGTGGTGGCCGTGATCGGCGGAGCGGCGGCGACCGTCGCGGGTTCCGCGGCCGACGCGACGTCCGCGGCCGCGGTGGGCGCGCTGGTGTCGGCGGCGCACACGGCGGCGGCGGCCGCTGCGCGGCAGGGTCCGGCGCGCGACGCCCAGCCGTTGGTCGCGCCCGACGGGTCGGCCGACGACTTCGACAGTGCACCCGTTGACACCTCGTTCGCCGTTTTCGACGGGTTGATCGCGCAGCTGGCCGACGGCTTCGCGCGGGCCCGCGCCGAGCAACGGGTGCTCTACGGGTTCGTCGACCACGACATGTCCACGACCTATCTCGGCACGTCCTCCGGTCTGCGCCGGCGGTGGGTGCAGCCCACCGGCACGCTGGAGGTCAACGCCAAGTCGGCCGACCTGCGGCGGTCGGCGTGGGCCGGGTTGTCCACCCCGGACTTCGTCGGGATCGATCTGACCGGGGTGCTGACCGGTCTCGACAACCGGTTGGGGTGGGCGCGGCGCGTCATCGACCTGCCGCCGGGCCGGTACCGGACGGTGCTACCGCCGACCGCCGTCGCCGACCTGATGATCAACCTCGCGTGGGGTGCCGGCGCCCGGGAGGCGCATGAGGGCAGGTCGGCGTTCGCCGCGCCGGGCGGCGGGACCCGGTCGGGCGAACGGTTGACCGACCGGCCGCTCGACCTGTTCAGCGACCCGGCCGCGGCCGGGATGGCGGCCGCGCCGTTTATCGTGGCCGGCCATTCCGGTGACGACATCTCGGTGTTCGACAACGGCGCCCCGATCGGCCGGCACGACTTCGTCCGCGGCGGGGTGATCGATTCGCTGGTGCACACCCGTGGGTCGGCCGCCGAGTTCGGCGAGCCGTTCAGCCCGTCCACCGACAACCTCGTGCTCGCCGGGGGCGACCCGGATCGGGACATCGACGCCCTCGTCGCCGACGTCGACCGTGGCCTGCTGCTGACGTCGCAGTGGTACATCCGCGAGGTCGACCCGATGACGATGCTGCTCACCGGTCTCACCCGGGACGGTGTCTTCCTGATCGAGGGTGGCGAGGTGGTCGGCGCGGTCAACAACTTCCGGTTCAACATGTCCCCGCTGGACATCCTGCGGCAGGCCGACGATGTCGGCGCCACCGTGCCCACGCTGTCCCGGGAATGGAGCGACTGGTTCACCCGCACCGCCATGCCGCCGATCACCGTGGACGGGTTCAACATGTCGTCGGTGTCGCCCGCGACCTGACGATCCGTAAGGCAGTCAGGGCAGTTGCGCCTGCGCCGCCTCCAGCTTCAACAGCAACTCGTTCCCTCGGGGCAGATCGGGTCTGCGTTCCAGCAAACGCCGGACCTCGCGAATAGTGCGAACGAAGTTCTCGCCGCCTCGTCGGTCCCTGATGACCCGACCAAAGAGCTCCGCTGCGTCATCTCCTTGCCCCAGCGCAAGGGCGGCTTGCGCTTGATTGCGCATCACCCACTCCTGGCGGGAATCCAACTCCAGTGCTCTCTTGCTCAGCTCGAGGCTGTGCTGATAGCGGCCGGCGAGCTGAGCAACCCATGCCGCGTTTCCAAGCAGCCAGGCATCGAGGGGGCCTTGCTCCAACAACCCGTTCACAATTGTCGCGGCCTCGTCATGCCGAGCTAGATCGCCAAGGGCTAGCGCGCGGACCATCGTCGCGGTCCGAATCAGACCGGGATCCGACGTTGCCGCAGACGCTCCGACGGCGGCTTCCGCGGCGGTCAACGCGTCCTGGTACTTCCCGGCCTCCCCGTAGACGTAGGCCAACGCAAACAGTTGATCGGCCTCATCAGCTCGCCTGTCCAGGCGACGGTAGATCGCCAACGCCTCTTGGTGCGCTTCGATCGCTCCTGGGAAATCCTCAAGCTGGGTCAGCATGCCGCCAACAACGTTGGCAAGCCTTGCCGCGGTTGCCGGTACCTCGGTTCGCTCTTTGAGCAAGGTCACTTCCGCAGCGAGTTCGGTAGCGCCGGCCCGGTCTCCTGACATCAACCGGGCGGGCAGTAGGTCACCCAGGACCGACGCGGTCACCGATGGAACTCCCATCGAGCGCGCGACCGGGGCCACCGCCTCTAGCCGCTGGAGCGCCGCGTCATAGTCACGCGAATCGGTGTCGATACCAGCGAGTGCTCGCTCGACCTCGAGTGTCATCACCCAGTCGGCGAGCTCTGCGTACCCAATACGCGCGTGATTGAAGTTCTCGATTGCGACCGAAAGGCGATTCCGAGAGCGTTCGATTCTGCCAAACAGCAGGTGAACTTCCGCGCGACGCCGCGCATCGGTAGCGGTTATCCCGGCCAGCAATTGCTGCAATTCAGCGGTCGCGAGGTCGTATTCCTCCCTGGCCCAGGCAACCCTGGCAATGCCCAGACGTGCGTTAATAACGTCTCCAATTGTCCCTCGCTCGGCCCCAAGTTGGGCCAGATTCCGAAAGGCCGATTCGGCGTCGGCCAGACGATGTCGGTCGAGATAGGCGTTGGCGACCCAGGTCAGGCCCTGGGCTTCATCGGCTAGATTCCTGAGCTGGTGCGCAGATCTCAGCAGCCGCTCGTGCTCCTCCAGGAGAGAGTCGGGAGACTCGAGTTCGGATCGGATGTCGTCCAGCAGATTGAGGGCGTCCAGAGTATTCAGCCCCAGTTGCTCGTAGAGATCACCGGCCAGCCGACAGGCCGCCTCGGCGAACTCAAGGTTTTCTGCGGCGAAAGATCGCCGCGCAATGGCCAGCCACACATCTGGAACGAGGGGCTCGAGGACGAAGATGTTTTCCCGCAATCCTTCAGGTCCGTCCTCCGGACCGGAGATCTCGCACTCTACTGCTCGCTGGAGGTCTTCCGCTGACGGACCTGCCTGGTCGCCACCTCTGCGGTCCTCCTCGATGACGGCGTCGTTCACGCGCCAACGATCTGGACGCAAGATGTCGAGGCGGGAGATACGCTCTTCCCGGGTCACGTCTATCGGCTCGTCCATCGGCTCCTGCCACACGGCATCGATCAGGCTGATACGGAGCGCGCGCTGTTGAAACAGTTCGGCCTCGACGAACCTCGCCTGCCGGGTGGCAATGGAGGCTAGGCCGAGCAATGCAGACGTGGACTCGGCTGCAGATGCGCTGGCCTCGAGGACGAGGTTGAGTTCGTCCGCAGCACTGTCAAGCTGACCGGTTCCGGCGAGGCATTCGGCGAGCTCCAGACGCCAGACAGTCACCCGGGCGTCGTCGCCGACCATCTGAGACTTCTCGATGGCCTCTGCAAGTCGCTCAGCAGCGTCGTCCGCGAGGCCAAGTATTGACAGGCACATGCCGATGATCCCCAGCACCAGCGCCCGTGATTCAAATGGTGTGCGAGCATAAATGCTGTCCGCGAGATCCAAGAGTGTACGGGCATATCCGAAGGTGAGCATCGCATCGGTGATGTCCTCGAGCACCTCGACTGCTCCTGCAATATCACCGGATGACTCACGAAGATCGAACTCGGACAGCACCGGCTGCAGATCAACTACTCCCCGGACCGCGTGCATTCGCTGTGACCGAAAGTATTCGGCCCCGCGGTAGCGCAGAGTGGTGAGCGTGAGCGGCCGATCCCCGGCGGCATTGGCCCAGTCACCGGGCTCCCCGACAGCCACTTGGTCAAGATGGTAGGCCTGGTCCACAGGGTGCAGGAAGTATGTACCTTGGTCATACTGGATCAGATACATGGACGCCAATCGGCGAAGGGCTGCTTCGGTGGGAGCGATTTCGAAATCAAGTACGAAGCTGACCGCTGTGCTCGGGACGGGTCGGTTGAGAGCCGCCAATGCGCGTAGGATGATCTGGCTTTGCGGCTCCAAGCGGCGCGCCGCTGCTGCCGAGAGCACTTGCACTACGTTTTCGGGGGCCCGAGGCATTTGCAGGAGTTGATCGATAGATGTGAAACGATCGCTACGTAGCGCGCCGAAGAAGGCTTCCAACGCCTTTGGCAGCCCGAGAGTACGATCTGCGATCCTGCGTAGGTCATCGTCGGAAGCATCGCGAAGGCCGACTCTACCGTCGCGGTCGAACGACCGGAGAAGATTCTCCGCGTGTGGTGAGGGCAAACCCTCGTCAAGCGGAATCTCACTCCAGTGGCCAGGTTCGACCAATCGAAGCTCCTGCGGAAACTCCCTGGTTGTCATGAGGAGTTTGATTCCGTGATGTGGGCCGCGCAAGAGGTCCATCATCGCCTCGGCGACTTCCCGATCCTCGATCAGCCCTGAATGCGGATCGATGAGGTCTTCGAAGCTGTCGAGCAGCACAACGGCGGACCGCTCGGCGAAGACCGTCGCCAGTGCGTTGACCAGCGCCGTAGTGGTCGGCGAGGTCACCCGAGTAGAGCGCACGGCTGCTTGTGTTGTGTCGGGAAGGAGGCTGCATAAGTCATCGAAAAGCGCGTTCACCGTGATCGGCCGTTCCGAACCTTTGCCGAGGTAGACGATTCCGTCGAGGTTCCCCTCGACCCGAATGTCCCCCGGGAAGTTGTCGCATGCCAGACCGTGCAGTGCGCGACATGACATTGCCGTCTTTCCGGCGCCCGCTCGCCCGACGACGGCGAGCATTCTTTGGGAAGGGTCGTTCAGGAACTCAGCGAGGTACTCAGTTTCTCGGAACCGATCCTGAAAGCGCGGCAGAAGAGTGTATGCCACCCGGTTGACCGTGCGTATTCGCTGCCTCGCCAGCGGCGGAGGCGTTCCAGTCCGAGCGAAACTGACCGAAGTGCCCGGCCCGGTCAACTGAATCGTGAGGTCGTCGATTTCTTGGAGGGTACGCGCTCGGTTTTTCCCAAATTCGAGGTCGCGTTGAGCTGATTGCAGGCGCCACCTGATTTCCGCTTCGAGACCCTGGGGTGATTCGAGGAAGCGAAGCTCGGAACGCAGGGTCGCCATTGCTCGACCGAATTCCGTGGTAAAGTCGATCTCCTGACGACCCGCCAGCCTAAATGGAATGATGACGTCATCTTCGAAGCGCAAGGGGATGACAGGTTTCTTGAAAGTCAATGCCCGGATCCACTCCTGCTGCACCGACGAATGTTCCGAGACGCTGTCGGCCGTCAGTATGAGTAATAGAGCTCTGCAACTAGATATGGCGCGGTCGATCTGGTTGCCCCAGTCTCCAAGGTGGAGACTGTGCTTGTCGAACCACGCGCTCAGGGCCGGCGGTCGACCGGTGAGCTCGTCGTAGAGGCGAGCGGCATGATCCAGTCCGTCGTTCCGCGAGTAGCTGATGAAGTAATCGGACATGTGTTCCCCTACACAATTAACCCGAAGTCACCGCTTGAACTAAATCGGACAGAGCGACCATACAGCCTGTTCGCGGGCGCATGCGTGCGAATATTGGGGCTCCATCTGGAACGCGAGGGCGGCGTACAGATCAGCCGATGCTGTCAGCGTTACATGACGGCGCAGTCGCTACCACGCTCGCTGGTGGGCCCGATCGTCCCCAGGTCCGCTGCTCGGTGAGTCGAAGCGTCCAACTGGAAGACGAGCATCACGTTCTGCTTCGACCAGCGCTTGGGCGCGACACGCCGCCGAACGCGTTCACGATCGGTGCCTGATGCGCTCGGCCGCCCAGACGGCAGAATGGATGCGGCAGGGGCCAAGTCTCGTCGGGAGCGCGCGGCCGGGCCGTGCCACTGAATTCCACCCCAGGTATGTGGCTCGCAACGGCTGTGATCGGCTGGTCGGCGGCAACCATGGCCGGCTCCGCGTCCGACGCGACGCCCGAGGCCGCCGTGGGTGGCTGATGTTGGCGGAGCCCGCCCGGGACATAGGTGACAGTCAGCAAGTAATCGCTCCTCCTCGGTCTGCTGGCTCCGCCATCGACGCCGGCCTGCCGGAGCTCATCTCCGTCCTCGTCGAGAAGGGACCGCCGGTGCGCTGGCCAGGCCGGATCATTGGTCTCGACCCGTTGCCTGCTCGCCTTCGCCGCGGCCCCGAGTCCGCGGCCCGCTGCTGGGTCAGCTGCGCCTTCCTGGTCACCCTGAGATTCCTGGTCGCGGCGATGAGTTCTTGTGGCCGCTCGGTGGCCAGAGCGAGCTTTCTTTCGTCGGTCCGCCCCCCTCAACCGTCACCGGGTGTGGCCGGACCAACGCGGCGTCGCGGGCGGCGGTCGTGCGAGCCGGACCGCGTTCGGGATGGGGACCATGGCCGACATCGGCGCCGGCGCCGATGTCGCAGCCACCGAGCCGCGATCGGGCTCGCGTCCGGCGGGCGTTGGTCGGCCGCCATTGTCCGTCGTGTCGCTGTGAGTCCACTCACCTGGATTGACCGTGGCCGGGCGGACGACTGCATCCGACGGGCCCGGCAGCGCTCAGACGAGGGGTAGTAGGTCGGTCCGATCGTGGCCGCCGCCGGCTCGGAGATCGGCAGGTGATCGGTCAGCGATCGCCAGGTGCCCTGCAACGAGGCCAGGCAACGAGCCAACTGTCGCGGAGTCGCGTTCACCACCCCCGGTCGCGCGCTGCGGTGGGCCGTCGGTGTCCCGCGGCTCCTACCGCTCGTGGTCCCGTCGCTCCGGGGCCCCGTCACCCCGTCCCGGCGGTGCGTTGCGCGGACGGCGCCTGCGACGCGGCGGCGGTCGGGTCCAGGTCGGCCAGGGTCAGCAGGTGCGTCGGGGCATGCGGGAACGGGCGGCTGGTGGTGATCGTGAGATCCCTGGCCACGTGCAGCAGTTCGCCGGAATCCATCAGCCGCCAACCGGTCTCGCCGTCCATCGGCTCGGTGGCCACCACGACCGCCGGTTGCGCCGACAGGTCGGGGACGTGTGCGCGGATCCGCGGGGAGGCCACCGACAGGGGCCGGGCGGGTGGTGCGGCTCCGGTGCGATCCAGCACGTAGAGCTCGTGGTTGGCCGGATAGCGCAGCGCCCAGAGCTCGTCGGGGGTGCCGATGATCAGGTTCACCGAGAACACGCCAAGATGGTCGGCGATCCAGCCGATCGCGGCGGCGATGCCGTCCGCGATCGACCCGTGGTGCCGCCGGGTCTCCGCGGTGATCAGCGCGAACATCCGCTCGCTGTCGGTGTCACCGAGCACCGTCCCGGCGGCGTCCAGCTCGACGAGCCGTCGATCCAGGGCATCGATGCCGGTCAGGGTGCCGTTGTGGGCAAAGATCCGGCCGTCCAGCGCGAACGGGTGCGTGTTGGCGAAGGTGTGCGCCCCGACACTGGCGTATCGCACGTGGGCGACGAACGTGCGGCTGCGCGCGGTGCGGGCCTCGCGGGCGAACTCCTGGTCCTCGTATCCGGCGATCGGTTGCTTGTCCAGCACCGGCTCGCCGTTCGCATCGAAGACGCCGATGCCGGCGCCGTCCGGATTGCGGTGACTCTGTTCGCGCAAGCTGTCGGGCGCGTCGAGGAGCCAGAACGAGGCGGTGACCGGATCCGCACCGGCGTGCAATCCGAGAAGTCGGCACATTCCCGCAGCCTGTCAGGCTCGCACCGATGCCGCATGGTCCGACACGGACAACCTCCGATCGTGCCGATGGGGTTGTCAACGCCGGTCACAGAAAGTGATGTTTTCGGCGGGGAATCGGAATCGGTCGACGTCGAACTTTGACCCGCCGGCGAATGCCAGAGAATTCGGTGAAATCGCCGGGCGACCATCAAGGTGCTCGGCCAAGATCGCCGTCGGCACTCATCTGCGCAGGTAGTGGCAGTATCGCCCAACTCCAACCGGCACCGAACAAGATCGAACATGACGTGGGCGATCCCACACTTCATGGCGTTCATCTTTCTCGATTCTGTGGCGCGACCGACACCGAATTCGACGGCCTACTGCAACACGCCGTGACTACTGTCGCGGGAATCGACTGGCACAGAGTGGTGCCACAGCAAGGTGCTTTTCCTTCATTTGCCAGTCCGCCCGGCCGGTCGTCGGGGCCCAAAACCCAGGAGATGATGCTTGTGACCGCGGTGATCCGTCCGACCGACGAAGCGACCGGCGCTACCGAGATCCCGGCGGTGACGCTTCCCCGGGTATCGAGCGGGACCGAGATCGTCGGCGCGCCCGCCGGCACCGCGCCGGCCCTGCTGTCCTGGGTGCTGGAGGTGGCCGAGCTGACCCGGCCCGATCGGGTGGTCTTCACCGACGGGTCCGACGATGAGTGGACGCGGCTCACCGACCACATGCTCGGCACCGGCACCATCGTCAAGCTGGCGGCCAAGGAGAATTCCTACTACGCGGCTTCCGACCCGACCGACGTCGCCCGGGTCGAGGACCGCACCTACATCTGTTCGGTCGATCGCGCCGACGCCGGGGCCACCAACAACTGGATGGACCCGGCCTCGATGCGCTCGATCATGACGGGCCTCTACGAGGGCTGCATGGCCGGCCGGACGATGTACGTCGTGCCTTTCTGCATGGGCCCGTACGACGCGGCCAACCCCAAGCTCGGCGTGGAGATCACCGACTCGGAGTACGTCGTCGCGTCGATGCGGATCATGACGAGAATGGGGACCCGGGCGCTCGAATTGATCAACCAGGGCAATCCGTGGGTCAAGGCCCTGCACTCGATCGGCGCGCCGCTCGCTCCGGGTGAGCAGGACGTGCCGTGGCCGTGCAACGCCACGAAGTACATCGTGCAATTCCCGGAGGAGCGGACGATCTGGTCGTTCGGCTCCGGCTACGGCGGCAATGCCCTGCTGGGCAAGAAGTGCTACTCGCTGCGGATCGCCTCGGTGATGGCCCGCGACGAGGGCTGGCTCGCCGAGCACATGCTGATCCTCAAGATCACCTCGCCGGCCGGCAAGGTGGACTACATCGCCGCCGCGTTCCCCAGCGCCTGCGGCAAGACGAACCTGGCGATGCTCGAACCGACCATCCCCGGCTGGAAGGTCGAGACCCTCGGCGACGACATCGCCTGGATGACGTTCGGCGAGGACGGCCGGCTGTACGCGGTCAACCCCGAGTACGGCCTGTTCGGCGTCGCTCCGGGCACCGGTTGGAACACCAACCCGAATGCGATGCGCACTATCGCCCAGGGCAACTCCTTGTTCACCAACGTGGCCCTGACCGACGACGGCGACATCTGGTGGGAGGGGCTGTCCGAGGAGCCGCCCGCGCACCTGACCGACTGGAAGGGGCGCGACTGGACCCCGTCGGGCCTGGATGCCGATGGGAACAAGCTGGCCTCGGCCGGTGAGCCGTCGAGCCACCCCAACTCGCGGTTCTGCACGCCGATCACCCAGTGCCCGATCATCGCGGACGAGTACTTCGAGCCGGTCGGCGTGCCGATCTCGGCGATCCTGTTCGGTGGGCGCCGCAAAACCACGATCCCGCTGGTCACCCAGTCCCGGGATTGGCAGCACGGCGTGTTCATGGGCGCCACCTTGTCGTCGGAGACCACCGCGGCCGCGACCGGCGCCGTCGGCGTCGTCCGCCGCGACCCGATGGCCATGTTGCCGTTCATCGGCTACAACGCCGGCGACTACTTCGCCCACTGGATCGACATGGGCAAGGGCGCCGACGCGACCAAGCTGCCCAAGATCTTCTACGTGAACTGGTTCCGCCGGGATGCCGACGGCGGCTTCCTCTGGCCCGGCTTCGGAGAGAACTCACGGGTGCTCAAGTGGGTGATGGAGCGTCTTGACGGGACGGCCGCGGCCGTCGAGACGCCGATCGGACATGTGCCGGGTGCCGGTTCGCTGGACGTCGAGGGCCTGGGGCTGACGGCCGAGCAGGTGGCTGCCGCCCTCAAGGTGGATCGGCAGGAATGGGCGGCAGAGATCCCGCTGATCGAGGAGTGGTTCGCCAAGATCGGTGATTCGGTGCCGACCTCCCTGCGCGACGAACTGGATGCCTTGAAGTTGCGGCTCGGCCTGAGCTGACGCCGCCCGGGCCCGGCCGGTCACCTCTCGATGACCCGACCGGGCCCGGCGGCGACGGAACACATACCGACGCCGTCGTCGGGTCCGCGCCGAACCCGGCCAGCCAACCCGGTGATTCTTCGCCTCCGAACGGCATGAATCGGACTCGGACGATCAGCAGGCCGCGATTCGTGGTTTCCTAGTCCAGACAGAACGTTGGGCCGCGGGGTGGCGTCCGGGGCCCGCGGCATCCGAGGTCGCCCCAATGGTGGCGGGCGGGTCTAGGGGATAGCTGGTTGTGGTGACACAGTCGCGGAACGGTGAGCGGCGCGGGGGGTCCTGGTGGCGCGCGCCGATGTCCCGGCGCGACCTCGACGAGGACGACCAGTCGGTCGTCATCAACGACGCGATGGGCCCGTTCTGCGGGCTGGCCGCGATCATGTTCGCCATCGTGTCGGTCGTCCAGTTCAAGTTCGACGCGACGCCGGGCTCCGTGTGGTCGTCGGCATTGGCCGCGCTCACCGGCGTGTTCCTGGCGGCGTCGTTCCTGGTGTTGCACAGCGGGCGCGGTGACGTGCTGCGGCGCAATCCACTGAAGGTCGGCGCGGTGATCACCGCGTTGGTCGCGGCGAACCCGATGGTCTACATCGTCGGCACGGGCGTGACCTACCCGGCCATCGGCATGCTGTTGGTGATCGTCGCCCTGGGCGCACTGATCCACAACCGGTACTGGGCGGCCGCCTGCATCGGCTTCGTCGACGTCTACTGGATCCTGTGCGCGATTGCGTTCGGAGTCACGGGCGTACCGCCGGCCACCTTCGTGTCGCAGATGATCAAGGCCAACGCGTTGGCCATCGTGCTCAACATCGCGCGGCGGCGCACGGTCCGCCGCTTCGAGACGGCCCAGCGCGAGGTGCACCGGCTGGCCACCACCGACGAGTTGACCGGGCTGGCCAACCAGCGGGGGTTGTACGAGGTCGTCCGCGACCTGCCGGTCAAGCTGCGCAAACAGGGCCTGGATCTGACCGTGGTCTACGTGGACCTCGACGACCTGAAGACCGTCAACGACCGGTACGGGCACGCGGCGGGTGACGCGCTGATCCGTTCGGTCGCGGACGTTCTGCGGTCCGCCTTCCGGGAACACGACACCATCGCCCGGATCGGCGGCGACGAGTTCGCCGTGCTGGTGACCAGTGCCGGCGTCGAGGATGCCGCCATGCTGGTCGAGCGGGCGCACCAGCGGCTGGTCGACAAGGGCATCTCGGCCAGCATCGGCAGCGCCAGCGCGTCGCCCGCTGCGCCGGACTTCGACACGAACCTGCTCCTCGAGCGGGCGGACGCAGCCATGTACGAGGCCAAGTCGATCCGGAAGAACGGGCTCGCCTGAACCGTCGCCGGTCGCCGCTTGCCGACCGGCCGGACTCGGCCGCCGGCCGGGTCGATCTCGCGGAGTCGGCCGGCGGCTACTCGTCGACGGGCGTCTGGTCCGGGTGCCGCCGGAACAGCTTGCGGAGCAGGAACACGACGATGATGCCGGCCACGATCGGCACCACCCGCTTGAGGATGGGGGTCGCGGTCGCCGACCAGAGGTCCAGCTCGCCGCCGCCCGCCGCCCCGCCGCCATGGGCGGTGCCGGCGCCGACCGGGGCCGGCGCCGCCGGTGCGACGTAGTCGGCGGCGACCTCGTCGGGGTTGGTGACGTCGACGAGTTCGGCGCCGCCGGCGTCGTGCCCGGCCAGCTTGGTGGACACGCAGTCGGCGAACTGGCCGATCAGCTTGTTGCCCACGTCCACCATCACGCCGCGACCGAACTGGGCCGGCCGGCCCGTCAGCGACAGCGTGGTCACCAGGTCGACCTGGGTGCGATTCGGGGCCAGCGCGGTGGCCGTGGCGGTCACCAGCATCGCCGCCGTCGACGTGGACCCGCCGGCGTTGCCGGTCGCCTCGATCTTGGCCCGGTGGGCGGCCTCGTCCTTCTCCACGATCCGGGCGTGACCCTTGTAGGTCATCCGGATCGGCCCGAGCTTGATCTTCACCGAGCCGCTGAACTCGTCGCCGTCGACGTGCTCCAGGATCGCCCCGGGGAAGCACGGACCCACCTGTTCCATGTCCAGCAGGGTGGTCCAGGCCTTCTCGACCCCCACCGGGACTTCGAACCGGTGCTCCAGCTCCATGCCGACCTCCGCGATCGTCAGAGGCCGAGGTCAGGCGACCGCGGCGACGGTCTGATCGTATGTCGCGCCCTCCGACGCCGCCGCCCTGCCGGCGGACGACGGCCCGCCGGCGCCCTCCACGCCGACAACGTCGCAGGTCCCGACCATTGCAGGTCCGAAGATCGGACGTGCCTGAGGTCGATTACCCGAACGTTCCGTGTCACTATCGAAGGCACAGAACTCGCGGCGTTCGCGTGCGATCCACCCGGCCGGGAGTTCGTCAGCCACCGTCAACGCCGACGGGCCCGTGGTGGTCACCATCCAGGGCGCGTCGCCGGCACGGTTCCGGAGACCCCGGAGTCGGGCCCGACCGAGTGAGGAGACGTGCATGGCAACGGAGCGGGCACCCTCGGACCCCGCCCTTGGGGCGGCCGACCCGTACACGCCGACATCGGTGGTGCAGGCCGCCGCGCGAGGTGCGGCCGGCCTGCGCGGCGCACCCACCCCGTCGGAGGTGATCGCCGGCCTCCGGGCGACCAGCCACGGCGAGGACCTGGTCCAGGTGCTCTCGCCGGAGGGGGTGTTCACCCCCCACGAGGACTTCCCGGTGCAGGTCACCGGTGAGCTGCTCCGCGGGCTCTACCGGGACATGGTGCTGGTCCGCCGGTTCGACCGGGAGGGCAACGCCCTGCAACGGCAGGGCCAGCTGAACATCTGGGTGCCGCTGCTCGGTCAGGAGGCCGCCCAGGTCGGCGCCGGCCGCGCCATGCGTCCCGCGGACATGGCCTTTCCCTCGTACCGCGAGCACGGCGTGGCCTGGTGCCGCGGCATCGATCCGACCGAATTGCTCGGCATCTTCCGCGGCACCGACCAGTGCGGCTGGAACCCGAAGGACACCCGGTTCAACAGCTACACGATCGTCATCGGCAACCAGGTGCTCAACGCCACCGGCTACGCGATGGGCCAGAAGCTCGACGGCGTCATCGGCTCGCGGGGCGACGAACACGAGGAGCCGGCGGACGGTGCGCCGGCCAGCACCGACGAGGCGACCATCGTGTTCTTCGGGGACGGCGCGACCAGCCAGGGCGACGTGCACGAGGGCATGGTGTTCGCGGCCGCCTTCGACGCGCCGATCGTCTTCTACTGCCAGAACAACCAGTGGGCCATCTCCGAACCGGTCAGCAAGCAGTCCCGGGTCCCGCTCTGGGAACGCTCCACCGGGTACGGGTTCCCCGGGGTCCGGGTCGACGGCAACGACGTCATCGCCTGCCTGGCCGTCACCCGATGGGCGCTGGACGAGTGCCGCTCCGGCAACGGCCCGGTGATGATCGAGGCGTTCACCTACCGGATGGACGCGCACACCACCTCCGACGACCCGACGCGATACCGGATGGCCGCCGAGGAGGAGCACTGGAAGCTGCTCGACCCGATCGAGCGGGTCCGCGCCCACCTGGCCCGGGAGGGTCTGGCCGACCAGTCGTTCTTCGACGAGGTCGCGGCGGAGGCCGACGCCCTCGCCGAGCGGTTCCGGACCTTCTGTGTGCAGATGCCCAAGCCCGCACCCGACCGGATGTTCGCCCACGTGTACTCCGATCCGCACGCGGGACTCGAACGACAACGACGTGAGCACGCCGAGTACCTGGCCGGCTTCGCGGACGGGGGCACGGTGCTGACCGAGGCGGGCGAGGCCCGATGACGACGACCACGACGACGCTGGCCAAGGCGCTCAACGCCGGCCTGCGCGCCGCGATGGAGGACGACCCCAGGGTCATCGTGATGGGCGAGGACGTCGGCCGGCTGGGCGGCGTCTTCCGCGTCACCGACGGCCTGCAGAAGGACTTCGGCGACCACCGGGTGATGGACACCCCGCTCGCCGAGTCCGGCATCGTCGGCACCGCGGTCGGCCTGGCCATGCGCGGGTACCGGCCGGTCGCCGAGATCCAGTTCGACGGGTTCGTCTTCCCGGCGTTCGACCAGATCTCCTCGCAGGTCGCCAAGATCACCTACCGCACCCAGGGTGCCTGGTCGATGCCGATGGTGATTCGCATCCCGTTCGGGGGCGGCATCGGCGCGGTCGAGCACCATGCCGAGTCACCGGAGTCCTTCTTCTGCCACATCGGCGGGCTGCGGGTGGTCGCCTGTTCGAACCCGCAGGACGCCTACGACATGCTCCGGGCCGCCATCGCCTGCGACGATCCGGTCATCTTCTTCGAACCCAAGCGCCGGTACTGGGAGAAGGGCGACCTGGACACCGAGCTGCATCCCGGTCGCCGGCCGGGTGACGCCTGGCCGCCGGCCTGCTTCACCAGCGCGGTGCGCCGGGCCGGCACCGACGTGACGGTGGTGTCCTACGGCTCGTCCATGCCGGTGCTGCACGCGGCGGCCGACGCGGCGCAGGCCGAGGGCCGGTCCCTGGAGCTCATCGACCTGCGCACGCTGTCCCCACTGGATCTGGACCCGGTGATCGAGTCCGTGCGCAGGACCGGGCGACTGGTGGTGGTGTCCGAGGCGCCGCGCGAATCGTCCATCACCTCCGACATCGCCGCCCGGGTCACCGAGGAGGCGTTCTACTCGCTGGCCGCGCCCGTCCTGCGGGTGGCCGGATACGACACCCCGTACCCGCCGAGCCGGGTCGAGGACGAGTACCTGCCCGACCTGGACAAGGTGCTGCACGCCGTCGACCGCGTGCTGGCCTACTGACCCCCCCGAATCGTGACTGAGGAATCGTGACTCCACCCAGTGCAACCGCTCGGCTCGAGACGTTCCGCATGCCGGACGCCGGCGAGGGCCTGACGGAGGCCGACATCATCGGCTGGCGGGTCGCCGTCGGCGACACCGTGACCGTCAACCAGATCATCGTCGAGATCGAGACGGCCAAGGCGGCCGTCGAACTGCCGTCCCCGTACGCCGGCCGGGTGCACGCGCTGCTCGCCGAGCCGGGCGCGACCGTCGAGGTCGGGACCCCGATCATCACCATCGAGACCGGCCCCGGCGCGGACGGCGCCCCGAGCGGTGGGTCGACCGCGACCCCCGCGGCGGCCACGCCCGGCCCGACGGCCGAGTCGGCCGGTTCCAAGATCGGCGAGGTCACCGCGGACGGCCGGATCGCCACCCTGGTCGGCTACGTGCCCGCGGGCCGGTCGGGCGGCCGCCGCCCCCGGCGCGACGCGGCGGTCCGGCCCGATGAAGCCGCCCCGACCCGGGCCGAGCCCGACCGCCCCGGCCCCGCGCCGGCGGCCGCCCCGGCACCCGCGGCACTCGGGACACCTCCGGCGGGCGCCCCGGATGCCGACCGCACCGGGGCCGCGCCGTTGGCCACCCCGCCGGTCCGCAAGTTCGCCAAGGACCTGGGCATCGACCTCCGGTCCGTCCACGCCGCACGCAGCGACGGAGTGATCACCCGCGAGGACGTCGAGCACGAGGCCGCCGCCCGGCAATCTTCCGCCGGGCCCACCGGGGCGGCCGGTCCGGCCGCTCCCCGGGTCGAGGCGTCGGCTCGGGAGCGGCGCCTCCCGGTGACCGGCGTTCGCAAGGCCACCGCCGTCGCCATGGTGGCCAGCGCGTTCACCGCACCCCACGTCACCGAGTTCCTGACGATCGACGTCACCCCCCTGACCGAGCTGCGGGAACGCGTCCGGTCCCGGGCCGAGTTCGCCGGCGCCGCGCCCACCCCGCTGGCGTTCGTCGCCCGCGCGGTCTGCCTGGCCGCCCGACGGACGCCGGAGATCAACTCGGTGTACGAGGTCGGCGCCGACGGTCACGACCGGATCGTGGTCAAGGACTACCTGCACCTGGGCATCGCCGCCGCCACCGACCGCGGGTTGATCGTGCCGGTGATCCGCGACGCCGACGCGATGACGGTGCCCCAGCTGGCGACCGCGCTGGCCGACCTCACCCAGACCGCCCGCGCCGGGCGCACCTCGCTGGCCGCGCTCACCGGCGGGACGTTCACCATCACCAACGTCGGCGTCTTCGGCATCGACACCGGCACCCCGATCATCAACCCGGGGCAGTCGGCCATCCTCGCCGTCGGCGCGATCAAGGACGCGCCGTGGGTCGTCGACGGGCAGTTGGCGGTGCGCAAGGTGTGCCAGCTGGCGCTGTCCTTCGACCACCGGGTGATCGACGGCCAGCAGGGATCCGAGTTCCTGGCCGACGTCGGCGCCGTGCTCGCCGATCCGGGGCTCGCGCTGGTCTTCTGAACCCGGCCGGGGCCCGGGTCGGCTGACCCGGTTCAGCATCGGCGCGTGTCCGGTCTGGCAGAGCCGGAACTCCGCGCGCAAGATGGTCAGGGCGTGACCGGGCCGATCAGTGGTCCGGGTCGGCGCAGACCTGAATGGGGTGCCAGATGAGCACTGTGAGCCCGGTGGGGACCGTGCGCAACGCGTTGAGCGGCTACAACAATCTGTCCCAGTACCGCAAGGACACCTGGTCGACCCTGGAGGAGGCGGCCGAACGGCTCGCCTCCGCCGCGGCCGCCGACCGTCCGTTGGACGCCCACGTCGACCGGGTGCAGGAGCTGATCGACCGGCTCAATCCCATCGAGCGGTACTGGGCGTTCCCCGGGCCGCAGGCCTTCCAGTCGGGCCGTCGGCTGTTCACCGCTGGCAAGTACACCCGGTTCTCCCGGGCCGTGGCCAGCGTCAGCCGGGCGCTGGCCAGCGACTCCTTCCGCAACGGCATCCCCTGGTCGGTGGCGGCGGCGATCACCGACCAGCTCGACCACCCGGGTGCGATCGCCTCGACCGCGCAGGCTCAGCGGCCCTACTTCGAGGTGCTGGTCGTCGAGGACATGACCGAGGCGCAGGAACGCGCGCTGCGGCAGGAACTGCGGGCCTGGCGCCGGCCGGACGACGAGTTCATCTACGAGATCGTCGTGGTGCCCAGCTTCGAGGACGCCGTCATCGCCGCCCGGATCAACTTCGGGCTGCAGGCCGTCGTCATCAAGCGACGGTTCGC
Source organism: Nakamurella sp. (assembly GCF_044224575.1). Lineage (GTDB taxonomy): Bacteria > Actinomycetota > Actinomycetes > Mycobacteriales > Nakamurellaceae > Nakamurella. The sequence continues at coordinate 7,500 of NZ_JBGAKE010000019.1, read as the reverse complement.
CCAGCACTCCGGCCGGGACATGAGCGCTGTCGCGCACTTCGTCGACGACCGGTCCCCGGGCGCCCTGATGGATCATTCCGCGGACGAACGGGCCGAGATGCTCGGCCAGGCCCTGATCGGGGTCCGTCCCGAACTCGACCTGTACATGATGACCGAGATCACCCTGGAGGACGTCGCCGCGTCCGTCAGCCATCACTTCCGCCGGATCTTCCACTCCCGCGAGGGCACGCTCGAGCTGCACCTGAGCCTGCTCGGCGGCATCCAGGAGCGCTACCAGGCGCCGTTCTTCAACGCGCTGCAGAAGTACAGCCACCGGCCGACCGGCGTGTTCCACGCGCTGCCCATCTCCCAGGGCAAGTCGATCGTGAACTCGCACTGGATCAAGGACATGATCGACTTCTACGGCCTGGAGATATTCCTGGCCGAGACGTCGGCGACCTGCGGCGGGTTGGACTCGCTGCTGGAACCGACCGGCCCGTTGCGGGACGCGCAGGACCTGGCGGCCCGGACGTTCGGCTCGCGGCAGACCTACTTCGCCACCAACGGCACGTCGACCGCGAACAAGATCGTCTGTCAGGCGCTCGTCGGGCCCGGCGACATCGTGCTCGTCGATCGCAACTGCCATCAGTCGCACCACTACGGGCTGATGCTGTCCGGCGCGCACGTCATCTACCTCGACGCGTACCCGCTGAACGAATACTCGATGTACGGGGCGGTGCCGCTGCGCACGATCAAGGCCCAGCTGCTGGCGCTGCGCCGGGCCGGCAAGCTCGACCGGGTCAAGATGCTGATGCTGACCAACTGCACGTTCGACGGGATGGTCTACGACGTCGAACGGGTCATGCAGGAATGCCTGGCGATCAAGCCGGACCTGGTGTTCCTGTGGGATGAGGCGTGGTTCGCCTTCGCCCGCTTCCACCCGGTCTACCGCCCGCGCACCGGCATGCACTCGGCCGGCTCGCTGCTGGGCAAGCTGCGCGACCCGCAGTACAAGAAGGTCTATCAGGCGTGGAGCGATCAGATCCGCGGCGCCTCGGACGAGGAACTGCTGGACACCCGGTTGATCCCCGACCCGGCCCGGGCCCGCGTCCGGGTGTACGCGACCCAGTCGACGCACAAGACGCTGACCTCGCTGCGCCAGGGGTCGATGATCCACATGTTCGACCAGGACTTCGGGCAGAAGGTCGAGGAGACCTTCCACGAGGCGTACATGGCGCACACCTCGACGTCACCGAACTACCAGATCCTGGCCTCGCTGGACCTGGGCCGCCGGCAGGCCGCGCTCGAAGGCTTCGAGCTGGTGCAGAAGCAGGTCGAGTACGCGATGCGGCTGCGGGACGCGGTGGACAACCACCCGCTGCTGCGCAAGTACATGCGGTGCCTGACCACCGCCGACCTGATCCCCGAGCAGTTCCGCCCGTCGGGCATCGGCCAGCCGCTGCGCTCCGGCCTCAAGAACATGCAGATGGCCTGGCGCACCGACGAATTCGCACTCGACCCGAGCCGGATCACCATCTACATCGGCGCCACCGGCATCGACGGCGACACGTTCAAGCGCGTCTACCTGATGGACCGGCACGGGGTGCAGATCAACAAGACCTCCCGGAACAGCGTGCTGTTCATGACCAACATCGGCACCACCCGCAGTTCGGTGGCCTACCTGATCGAGGTGCTGGTCAAGATCGCCCGGGAGTTCGAGGAGGTGCAGGCCGACATGAGCCTGGCCGAGCGGGCCGCGCACGAACACGCGGTCCGGCGGCTGACCAGCGCATCCGCTCCGCTGCCCGACTTCTCCGCCTTCCACGACGCGTTCCGCCCGGATACCTCGGACGACCCGACCGTCCGGACGCCCGAGGGCGACGTCCGGCGGGCGTTCTTCCTGTCCTACGACGACGCCCTGTGCGAATACCTGATGCCGGCGCAGCTCCGGGAGAAGCTCGAAGGCGGCCACGACATCGTCTCGGCGACATTCGTGACCCCGTACCCGCCCGGGTTCCCGGTGCTCGTGCCCGGGCAGCTGTTCAGCCTGCGGATCCTGGACTACATGGACAGCCTGGACACCTCCGAGGTGCACGGCCTCCGGGCCGACCGCGGCTACCGGGTCTATACCGACAAGGCCCTGGAGATCGCCCAACAGACCCGCCGCGACCCGCACGGCGACCCCGCGCTCGCGGTCGCCGACTGAGCCCGGTCCGGGCCGACCGGCCCAGCGATGCGGACCGGGTCCGGCGGCAATGCCGCGGCCAGCCGCCACTGATGAGGCCCGGCCGCGCTGATCAAAGTCCCACTTACGCGCCAGATATGTCCGGTTCCGTGAGTCAAAGATCAGCGAAGGGATGAATGACCGGCGTCGGCTACGGCGTGTGAGCGCCTGGGCCGAGACCGACTACGCTCCGTCGAAGTTTCAGAATTCTTCAGATCTGCAGCGGAAACCTGTAACGGCAGCGCCCCGGACGTCGATATACCGATGACCCCGGACAGCTGCCGGACCCCCGACCTGGCAGCCGTGCGGGGTCTTCACGTTCATTGCCCTGCTGTGGTGCTCGATGGTGGCCTCGCAAGCTCGGCCAACTAGGCTCGGCCCGGTGTCCGACGCACCGCTGGCCATCCAGATGCTCCACGACCGCATTCTGATCAAGATGACGTCGTCGGGCGGGGAACGCACGACCAGGACGGGCATCCTGATCCCGGCCACCGCGGAGGTGGCCAAGCGACTCGTCTGGGGCGAGGTGGCCGGGGTGGGGCAGCACGTCCGGTCGGTGAAGACCGGCGAGCGGGTGCTGTTCAGTCCCGAGGACCAGTACGAGGTCGAGGTCGGCGGCGAAACCTACCTGGTGCTGCGCGAACGTGATCTGCAGGCCGTCGCCTCCGAGCGCACCCGCGGCGGGACAGGGCTTTACTTGTAGTAGCAGGCCTGCACGGACAGCGCACACTTGGTACGGGACAGCACGACGCCGGCAACCCGGGGAGAGACCCGCCATGGACAGCTACGACATGATCGTCATCGGCTCGGGACCGGCCGGGCAGAAGGCGGCGATCGCCGCGGCCAAGCTCGGCCGGCGCGCCGCCATCGTCGAGCGGCGGGACATGGTCGGCGGGGTCTGCATCAACACCGGCACCATCCCGTCGAAAACCCTGCGCGAGGCCGTCCTCTACCTGACCGGGCTCAACCAGCGCGAGCTGTACGGCCAGTCGTATCGGGTCAAGCAGGACATCACCATCTCGGACCTCTCGGCGCGTACCCAACACGTCATCGGTCGGGAGATCGACGTCATCCGGAACCAGCTGGCGCGCAATCACGTGCACATGTACGTCGGCACCGCCCGATTCACCGATCCGCGCACCATCGTGGTGACCAACGAAGCCGGCAATTCGATCGAGCTGCGCGCCGACAAGATCGTCATTGCGGTGGGGACCAAGCCGGCCCACCCGAGCACGGTCGATTTCGACGGGGAGACCATCGTCGACTCCGACCAGATCCTGAGCATCGCCAAGGTCCCGTCGTCGATGGTCGTGGTCGGGGCCGGGGTCATCGGCATCGAGTACGCCTCGATGTTCGCTGCATTGGGCACCAAGGTGACCATCATCGAACGGCGCCCGACGATGCTCGATTTCTGCGACAAGGAGATCATCGAGGCCCTGCAGTACCAGCTGCGCGAGCTGGCCGTCACCTTCCGCTACTCCGAGACCGTGCGGGAGGTGCAGAAGCATCCGGCCGGCACTCTGACCGTGCTCGAGTCGGGCAAGAAGATCCCCGCCGACACCGTCCTCTACTCGGCCGGCCGGCAGGGTCTCACCGACGAACTCAACGTCGCCGCGGCCGGCCTGGCCGCGTCCAACCGGGGCAAGGTCGAGGTCAACGAGAACTTCCAGACGGAGGTCGGCCACGTCTACGCGGTCGGCGACGTCATCGGCTTTCCCGCGCTGGCGGCCACCGCCATGGAACAGGGGCGGCGGGCGGCGTATCACGCGTTCGACGAACCCGTCGGGAGCAAGCTCGGCGAACTCCAGCCGATCGGCATCTACACCATCCCCGAGCTGAGCTTCGTCGGTCGCACCGAGGAATCGCTGACCAGCGCCAACGTGCCGTTCGAGGTCGGCGTCTCGCGGTACCGGGAGCTGGCCCGCGGCGCCATCCTGGGCGACTCGTACGGGATGCTCAAGATCCTGGTGCACGCCGAATCCCGGGAACTGCTCGGCGTGCACGTGTTCGGCACCAACGCCACCGAGCTCGTGCACATCGGGCAGACCGTGATGGGCTGCGGCGGCACCGTCGACTACCTGGTCGACACCGTCTTCAACTACCCGACGCTGGCCGAGTCCTACAAGGTCGCCGCGCTGGACGCCGTGAACAAGATGCGGGCCATCGCCCGGGTGACGCAGACCGGGCCGTATCACCCGCTTCCCGAGTAAGCCGCGCGGGGTTCTCTCAGAGAGTGACTTCTGCCATACTCGCCTCTCGGAGATTACTCCGAATGGGGGGCGATGCGAATGAGTAGTCACATTCTGCGACGATTGGTGGTGGCCGTCGTCAGCACGGCGCTGGTCGTGCTGGTGCTGCCCGGCGCCGTCGCCGCGGCGACTCCGGACCTGCCGGTGCTGGTCTCGCCGGTGGACGGCGCGACGGCCGCCGGCACCTCGACGACCCTGCAGGTCACCGCCGGCGACCCCGATGGCGGCACCCTGAATGTCAGGTTCGAGGGGCGGGTACGCGGCGCCACGGTGCCCGGCGGGACGGGGGAGAAGTTCTCGGTCGTCGTGCTGCCGGACACCCAGAACTACACGTACAACAACCGCCAGGGCACGATCACGGCGCAGTCCCAATGGGCGGTGGCGAACCGCTCGGCCCTGAACATCGCCTTCGTCGCCCAGGTCGGCGACCTGGTGAGCAACCATGATCAGCCGGCCCAGTGGGTCAACGTGTCCAACGGGCTCAAGCCGTTGGACGACGCCGGCATGCCGACCAGCGTCGTGCCCGGCAACCACGACTTCGACAACGCCACCGGGGCCGTCGGCCTGTACGACACCTACTTCCCGGTTTCGCGCTACGCCACGGCGAACTGGACACCGGCGACCGCCCGCTACGGCGGCTACTACGGGCAGAACCAGTTCGGCGCGGACGCCGCCGATCGGCGGAACATGAACAACTACGCCCTGTTCAGCGCCGGCGGCACGGACTTCCTGATGCTGAACCTGGAGTGGGAGGCGCCGCAGGGCGTGCTCGATTGGGCCGGCCGGGTGCTGACCGCGTACCCGGACCGCACGGTCATCCTCACCACGCACAGCTTCGTGTCGATCTCCGGCGGGTTGCGGACGACCGCGCAGCGGCCCGGCGGCACACCCCCGGCCACCCTGTGGAGTTCGTTCATCGCCACGCACTGCCAGGTCAAGCTGGTGCTCAGTGGTCACGAGCACCTGGGCGACCTCGGCGAGGCCCGCCGCAGCGACACCAACTCCTGCGGACAACCGGTTCAGGAGATCCTGACCGACTACCAGGACCGAGCGAACGGCGGCAACGGCTGGCTGCGCTACTACACGTTCGACCCCATGGCCGGCACGATGACCGCGACCACCTACTCGCCCACCCTCGGTCAGTTCGAGACCGATGCCGACTCGGCCTTCACCGTTCCGTTCCCGCTGGCGACCCAGGTCCCGGCGCCGTTCGCCGCCATCGGCACCGCGACGATCGCCTCCGGCGGGACCGCGAGCGTCCCCTGGACCGGCCTGGCCGACGACACCACCTACGAATGGCGCGCCGTCGTCGACGACGGCAGCACCAGCCGCACCGGGGACACCTGGACGGTGCGCACTCCGCCGCGGGCGCAGGTGCTTGCCGACACCTTCCGCCGCACCACCGCCACGGGATGGGGGACGGCCGACTCGGGCCAACAGTGGGCGAGCTCGGCCGCGTCCGCGTTCGCCGTCGACGGAGAGTGGGGCACGATCACCGTGCCGAAGGGGGCCGGCCGGGCGATCCGCCCCGCCGGCGTGCTGCTCGGCGATGCCACGGTCGAGGCCGATCTGCGGACCGGCGCGCCGTCGAGCGGGTCCGGCACCTACCTGTGGCTGATCGGCCGGGAGGCCGGCGCGGTGAGTTACCGCGCCAAACTCACCCTGACGGCCAACGGCGTCACCACCCTCTCGTTGACCCGTAGCAACAACGGCACCGACACCACCCTGGCGACGGTGCGCGTGCCCGGCCCGGTGGCCGTCGGCACGACACTGCGGCTGCGCTTCGAACAGTCCGGCAGCACGCCGACCACGTTGCGCGCGTCGGCCTGGCCGGCGGCCGGATCCCAGCCGGCGGACTGGATGCTGACCACCACCGACGCCACCGCCGCACTGCAGAATCCCGGCGGGTTCGGCATCGACAGCTACGTGTCCAGCACCGCGACCGCCGGCCAGACGATCCAGGTCGACCGGTACTCAATCACCCGTCCCGGGTCGGCCCCGCCGCCTCCGCCACCCCCCCCCACCGGCCAACGTCGCACCGACCGCGGTCATCGGCCCGCCCGTGGTCTCCGGTCGGGCGGTGACGCTGGACGGCGGCGGATCGGCGGACACCGACGGCACGGTGACCGGCTGGCGGTGGTCGTTCGGCGACGGCACCACGGCCGACGGGACGAGCGCCACCCACACGTTCGCCGCCGACGGCACCTACCCGGTGACCTTGACCGTCACCGACGACGACGGAGCCACCGGGACCGCAACGGCCTCGGTGACGGTGGCCGCGCCGCCACCGCCGACCACCGACGTGGTCCGGGATGCCTTCGGCCGCGACGTGTCCGGGGCGTGGGGCACCGCCGAGACGGGTGGTGCGTGGACGGTGCAGGGTGCGGCCGCCCGCTACTCGGTCGCGGACGGCGCCGGCCGCCAGGTGCTCGGCACCGCCGGCAGCACGGCGGAAAGCGCACTCGGCTCGGTCGCGGCCACCGGATCGGACACCCGGGTGCGGATCGCCTGGAGCCGCACCGCAGCGGCCGGCACCCTGTACGCCACGGTCGTCCCGCGGGCCGTCACCACGGCCGCCGACTACCGGGTCAAGGTCGTCGTGGGATCGAACGGGCGCCCGACGCTGTACCCGATCAAGCGGGTCGGAGGGGTCGAGACCAACCTCGCCATGATCACCCTGCCGATCACCGTCACCGCCGCCACGTCGTACTCACTGGCGATCCGGTTGGCGCCGAGCGGCGCGTCGACGGTGCTGTCGGCCAAGCTGTGGCCGACCGGCGCGGCGGAACCGACGGCCTGGCAGGTGAGCGCGACCGACGGGACCGCCGCCTTGCAGGGCGCCGGCTCGGCCAAGCTGAGCAGCTACCTGTCCAGCTCCGCGACCGCGCCGGTGACCACGACGTTCGACGATCTGGTGATCAGCCGGCTCTGAGCGCCTCCGGGCGCCCCGGCCTGTGGGCCGGTCAGCCGGCGAGCAGGTCGGCCGGGGCCTCCGCCAGGTCGACCGGTTCGAGGCCGAGCAGCCTTTCCAGGTCGGCCGGCGAATGG
>NZ_JBGAKE010000018.1:0-100515 GCF_044224575.1 Nakamurella sp. | reverse complement strand
CAGATTGGATGGGACAGGACAACATATGAGTTGTGCCGTCCGTGAGGAGGCTGCAGTCACGGCCTGCGCATCTATGAGCCGTCTCTGAGCAGCGGAATCTTCTCCTCTTTGCGATTGCCTGCCCTCGTTGACCCCCGTTTACATCCTTGGGTTACATCCTTGGGCCGGCTCGTTCTGGACGCTGTAATCGGTTCAATTATCGCTCCCTCAACCGTCCAAGTCCGCCATTTGAGCCTGGGCTCGGAAAGTGGATATGGTTCGCGCGGATCCCATTTGACTCTCCGGGTCCGGTGCGCTCCAAATTGGAGTATTGGGCGGCTCGACGTCAGCCCTGTGCTCTCGGGATCGACCCGATGCGGTAGGTCCTGCTTCCGAGATGGTCGACGGTGTAAGCGAACATCATCTTCGCCGTGACGATGAGCTGTCGGCCGGCCCGCCCAAGGACACGGACGCGCAATGACCGGTGCGCCGGCCGAGCGCCAAAGTGGATCTTGGGTGACACCCTGGGTGACACCGCAGAGCCACTCAGGGCGTCTTGTGGCACCATCAGGACATGAAAAGCGCAGGTCAGGACACTGCCGAACTCGCCAGAAGCCCCTCGCGTAACCCTGAAAAGCAGAAGGCCCACCGTCCTGCTGGGATCGAGGCCGATCAGCGCTCGCTATGAGGCCTGAACTGGATTGGTCGTGCCCATGATGGGCACGCCGGGCCGTTCAGCTCGCCCACGGGTCCACACCGGTTCAGACGTTTTACCAGTTCAGTGCCCCATCGCAGCATGCTCAGAAGCCGGATGGACGGGTTCAAGTCCCCCCTCGGACACTCATTTACGCCTCCCCTCGTGCGATCAATGACGGGTGAGGTTGACCGTTAGTTCTCGTCCGATACCTGTTGTGGCGTGGATGCTCTCGGGGTCGTAGGCAAGCCGTAGGTTGACGGCGTGGACCATCGCGTGCAGGGTGGACCGACCGTGTGCCCATAATGGGCACGTCTCGGACCATTGGCGCAGCCATGGAGCGATGGCGGCCAGGACTCGGGATTCGGCGAGGTACACCGAGGCTCGGTGACCAGCGGCCGGGCCGTCGGGCGTCGGCCGGCATCGGTACCGGACCCGCCCGCCCTTGGACGAGACGCTCATGGTGCTGCCGCAGGTGGCGCAGCTGATCCGGTGGAGCAGGACCGGCCCCGCGTCGCTGGTGCGGCTGGGGCGGGGCCTGACCGGTTGGGTGCGCATCGTGGCCACCGCGAGAAAGTCATCAATGGCGACAAGGGCGGGGTGCGCGGGGCGGTCCGAGCGCACGAAGATCTGGTAGGCCTCGGGCGGCAGGCAGGGGTTACTGCGGGCGCTGTAGGGGTGCCAGAACTCGTAGCCGGTGTACCGCGGGTTGTCCAGGATCGCGGAGATTGCCTGCACGGTTCAGCCGGCGGATCCGCGTCGGGTCGGCAGCGGTTCGGCTCGCGCTGTCAGGTGGTTGATCAGAGTGGTGTGTCCGTCGCCGGCCAGGATGCGGTGGAAGATCTCCTGCAGGATCGCCGCCTGGTCGCGGTCGGGTTCGAGTTGGGCTCGCCGTTGGCCCCGGATGACCTTGCCGGAGTTGGGGTGCGGCTGGTCGTGGATCAGTCGGTAACCGTAGGGTGCGGCGCCGCCGATGTACCGGTGGTCCCGTCGGACAGCGTTGATCATCAGCGTCCTGGCTGCGGTCGCCGCGTCGGCGCCGATCGGGCCCAGTACGGGACCGTGGATGACGCCCAGAAGCGCGTCGAGTTCGGCCAGGTGTTTGGTCGCTGGGGCTGGTTCCGGCTGCACACCCCTTCTCATGCGCGGCCAGGTGGATCACCTCCGCGCGGGTTCGCGTACGTCCTCGTTGGCGTGACCGATCATGTCAACCATCTGGCCGCCGGCCATCCTCGGCGAAGGCGTGGGGGCGGATCCTGGGAATGCGGCCGAGGTCCATGGCCGGCCCCGGACGGCGTCGACCGAACAACGTCGTCGACAGGTCGGGGCCCAACCGCCGCAGATCGTCCGGGTCGCTGGTGACGACGCCGGTGCCGGATCGGCGGGCGCAGATGACGACATGGGCGTCGGCGATGTCGGTCTCCGGCTGGCGGCGAGCAAGCGTCCGACGTCGGTCGCGTCCACTCGGCCGAGGGGTGCGACGTGGGTTCGGGGCTGCCGCAGTAGTCGGGCGAGCCGAACCTGCCGTGCGGGATGGCGGATCGCTTGGGCGAGCGCAGTCCCGGGGACGATGACGGGGGGGGTGTCACGACAACTGTGTAAGGACCTGAGGCCTCAAGATCATCTAGCTTGACGGACCCCAGGGAGGCACCCGCTGTGACACAGACCACACCGACGGCGGACGACTCGACGGCCGCGCAACGACTTGCCGATGTCCTGTCGCCGGCCACGATCGATTCCCTGATCAAGGCCGCGAATTCGTCCGCGACGCCGCTCGACGGCGTCGACGGACTTCTCAACCAGATCACCAAGGCGGTCGTTGATCGAGCCCTCGAGGTGGAAATGACCGGGCATTTGGGTTACGAGGTGGGCGACCCGGCCGGCCGGGGGACGGGCAATTCCCGGAACGGAAAGACAACGAAAACCGTGTCGACGATCAACGGCCCGGTGAATGTGACCGTGCCCCGTGACCGGAACGGCGCATTCGAGCCGCGGATCGTCCCGAAACATGCCCGCCGGCTGGGCAACATCGACGACATGATCTTGTCGTTGTACTCACGGGGAATGACGACACGCGATATCGAGGCGCACCTGTTGGAGGTGTACGGGGTGTCCGCGTCACGGGAGCTGATCAGCAACGTCACCGATGTCGTCGTCGACGAGATCAAGGCCTGGCAGAGCCGGCCACTGGACGAGGTGTACCCGATCGTCTACGTCGACGGCATCCGCATCCGGGTCCGCGATTCCGGGGTGGTCACTACCAAGGTCGCCTACCTGGCCATCGGCGTGGACACCGACGGCCGCAAACACGCCCTGGGCTGCTGGATCCAGGACACCGAGGGCGCCAAGTTCTGGGCCATGGTCCTCACCGACCTGCGCAATCGTGGCGTGGCCGACATCCTCATCGTGTGCTGCGACGGGCTGACCGGGTTGCCCGACGCGATCCGCTCGATCTACCCCGAGACCGTCGTGCAGACTTGCGTCGTGCATGTGCTGCGCAACGCGTTCCGGTTCGTGTCCTACAGCGACCGCAAGAAGATGGCCGGCGCGATGCGCAGCATCTACACCGCGCCGACGCTTGACGGCGCCGAGCTGGCGCTCGCCGACTTCGACAAGACCTGGGGAACCCAATACCCCGGCGCCGTCGACGTGTGGCGGCTGGCCTGGGACGAATTCATCCCATTCCTAGACTACCCCGTCGAACTCCGACGCATCGTGTACACAACGAACGCGATCGAATCGATCAACTATCAATTGCGGAAGATCACCAAGACTCGCGGGCATTTCCCCGATAAAGACTCAGCGATGAAACTGTTGTACCTGGGACTGCGGAACATTTCAAGTAATCGTGGGGGCGAGTCCGGCACCGGCACCCACGGCTGGAAGAAAGCCCTCAACATTCTCGTTACCTACTTCCCGGGACGGATCGTGATGTGATACGTTGAAATCGGTAAGAAAGCAGCAGGTTCTTACACAGAAATCGTGACAGGCTCGGTTCACGCCGCGGTTCCGGCTGAAGCGGAACCGCCAAGGACCTGGTCGGCCCACTGGCTTTCCTGGTCGGACATCGGTCCGCCGGTGTCTGCCAGCGCCTGGCGTCACGATGCGCAGCCCGGGCCGGCACTCCGAACCGCCCGCGCTCCGCTGCTACGTCGCCCCGACGGGATCGGGTTGTCCGGCCGCATTCCGGGCAGCACCGCAGCCGTCCCGCCCCGCGGAACGACCAGTCGCGAAAGTTGCGCGAAGAATGGCAGTCCGACGACTATGCGGTTCTGCGCACGGCCGACGGCGATCGGTCAGGAGGACAACCAGGTCAAGGTCACCTGGCCGTTCTGATTCCGGAAGCTGTCGGGAGCAGGTGCAACGATGACACCCGAGGAAACCTGCACTGACACAGCGGTCGATCCGGCCCCACCACCGCTGCCATCGCCGCCGTAGCTGGAGGCGCCGTTGCCACCGTATCCACCCTGGAAGCCGCCACCGCCACCGCCACCGCTGCCGCCTCCGCTTGCCCCCTGACCGCCGACGCCACCATGGGGCGGATCCGAGCTGACCCCGGCCAGGCCACCGGCAGGGCCATGCCCACGGCTACCCTGCCAGATCGCGAAGTCCGGATTCGAATTGTTGGGCTCAGGATTGGTGCCCGCATCTCCACCGCCGAGGTTGGGTGCGCCGGTGTCGTCGCCGGTTTGGTCGGTCTTCACGCCGTCCGGAACGGCACTTGCGCCACCGCCGCCACCGCCGGCGACCACGAGTGTCCGAAGCCCGGTGCCGGTCCCCGTGGAGACCTGCACCGTGGTCGCGCCACCGGCTCCCGCGGCCGCGCCGACCCCGACATCAGGACCGCCGATCCCTCCGGTCCCGTCAAGCCCACCCCACCCACCGGCGCCGGGAGTGGTGGTGCTGGCGTTCTGGCCGCTGCCTCCGATCGACACCACCAGGCCATCGCCGGACTTGACCGGCAGCGGTGCCTGCGTCTTGACCTGGGCGCCCAGGCTGCCTTTGTCATCGATACCCGCACCACCGCCGCCGCCGATCGCGTCGATCAGCACCCCGGTGGCGCCGGGCGGCACCGCCACATCCTGCGGAGCCTGGCCGTGGTAGGTCACGGTCGTCGTATTGACCACATCGGCCACCTCTTGCGCATCCGGGTGCGGGGTCGCCGCCGAGCAACCGGTCAAGCCGGTGGCCGCGAGAATGCACGCACCGATCGCTATGCCAAGATCGGCAAGCCGCCGGCGACGGCGGTCCTGCTTTTCCCACATCATTTCTCATCTCCTTCGATGTTCTTGCGGCCTTTGTCTACGGTCACCTGCAGGCACCGGAGACCTTGCCGCATGAAGCGTGGTCCGCTATGTCCGTACGGTGGGTTTCAGTTGCCGAGGACGGTCATCTCGGCCAGTTGCAGCCGGTAGAACCCGTTGTCACCGCGGGCGGATCGTCCGAGTTCGCTGGTGACGACCTTGATGTAGCGCCCGGTGGTTCCGGCGGCCAGCCCGTAGGCCCGGTCCTTGCCGTCGTCGGCCTGCTGATTGAGGTAACTACCCGCAGTACTCCAGGTGGTGCCGTCGTCGGACACCTGGATCTGGAACGCTTTCGGGAACGATGCACCGGTCACTGCAGCATCTTCGGTTCCGAATGCGGTCCGCGGGGACAGGACGACGGCATTGATCAGCCGGGAGCGCCCGAGATCCACTCCCACCCACTCCTGCGCCACCGACGACGCGTGACCGTCGCTGGTGTAGCCGTGCAGCGCTGAACTCCCGACAACTCCATCGGTGAGCTGCGACTTGCCGAACGAGCCATTGGACCCGCCCAGTTCCAGGGAGGTGGCGGCGTCGACGGTCTTGGCCCGGGCCAGATTCCACGCCGGCGGCGCGAACGCCTGCACCTCGGCCAACTGCAACCGCTGCTCGTTGTCGCCGTACCCGGCGGCCCGGCCCGGTTCCACGACGTTCAGCCGGATATACCGGGCGGTGTACTTGTCCGGCGTCGGCGCGGTCAGGTCGTAGCTGCGGGCAGTGCCGTCATCGGCCGACTGCTGCTCGAAATGACCGGCGGTACGCCACGTCGACCCGTCATTGGACACCATCACATCGAATGTTCTCGGGAACCCGGCACCGGTCACATCCGCCGGCTCGTCCGCCCGGGCCACCCGCGGGTGCAGCACCATCCGACCCACCGGCCGTTCGGCTCCCAGATCGACATCCACCGACATGGCCGCGGCGACGACGCTGGAGTACCCGTTGTTGCCCGGCAGCGCGTTCGCCTGACCATCGGTCAACCCGGCCGGGGAGAACCCGAACCCAGTGAACGCACTCGGCGACGATACCGCCGCACCCAACGCCACATCACCACTACCCCGGCCCGACACCTGCACCTCGGCCAACTGCAACCGGAAACCATCCCCTGGCGCGTTCCGACCCAACCGGGACACATCCAACCGCACATATCGGCCACTGGACCCGGCCGCCAACGGGTACGTCACCGCCCCACCACCGTCGGCCGACTGATCGGTGAAACTCCCGGCGTTCGTCCAGGACTGCCCGTCTTCGGACACCTGCACCGTGAAGTTCCGCGGGAACCCGGCCCCGGTCACCGCCCGATCCTCACCGGGGACCGCCGTCCGCGGGAACAACGTCAGCTGGTCCACCGCCTGCACCCGGCCCAGATCCACCGTCACCGACTGCGACCACCACGCGCCGGGCTGGACGTCCGAGGTGTAACCCTTGACATCACCACCACTGCGCATGCGCCCATCGGTCAACGCCGCCCGCGACCACTGCCCGTTCTCCAATGACGAGGACGCCGCCACCGACCCGGCCAACGCAACGTTCTCCGGGGGCACCAGCAGATTCGACCCGCGGAACACGATCCGCACCTCACCGTCATGCTGGGTCGTCGTCGTCCATGCGCCCGACGTCGAACCCACCGCGAACCCCGGCATCGTGTACGACGAGCCCGCCCCACCACCACCCGAACCCATGGGATCCCCGGACACGTCATCGTTTTGACCGGACCCGCCGGCACCGCCGCCCCGGTAGCCACCGCCGCCACCACCGCCGAGGGCCGTGCTGTTCTGACCGGCCGAACCCGGCTGATTGGCGAACGTCCCGGCCGATCCACCCAACGGGAACGATTGGTTGCCCGGCGTCAAGCCCAACGACCTGAGCCAGTCGCGCTTGTTCTGGCCCGGGATGCCGCCGGCCGCCGAACCTCCGGTGCCGCCGGAAGTCACGCCACACGCGCCGCCACCACCGCCGCCACCGGCCACCAGGATGGTGCTCTTGCTCGAGTCGTCGAAGCGCACCGTGGTCGCGCCGCCTCCACCGGCCACGGTCCCGATCGCATCCGCTCCCCTGATCGGGCCGTCTCCGTCCGGGTCCGCCCAGGAACCGTCCGGGTTCGTCACGCGGACCGCGGCATTCCCGCCATTCGCTCCGTTGAGTCCCCACCCGCCGCGGGCGGCCACGCCGGTGTACTCATGGCGCGCGATCATCCGGGGGGTCACGTCCACCGTCTGCCCCGCGCCACCCGGCGCGACCAGCAACGACTGCCCACCCCGCACCGGGAACGTGCCGTGAATCCAGGTGCCACCACCACCGGATGCTCCGGCCGGATCCTCACCCCATTGGAACGGGATGGCGGCGTTGCCCTCGCTCGAGTGCCAGTTCGTGCACGGGGAAGCCGTGCCGCCGTCCCCGCCACCGGCCTCGATGTATGCCTCGGTGGCCCCGATCGGCACCTCCACTCGCCGCTCTCCCCCGCTGTAGGACACCACCACCCGGTACTCGCTGACGCCGGCCGGGTCCGCGGCGGCGACCGCCGGGTCCAGGATGCCGGTCAACGTGCCCACCAGTGCCGTCGCGGCGACCACGCCGATCGACCGGCTCCCCCACGGTCCCCGTCCGTGGTGGTGAACCACGCTCGTCGAGCGGCCGGCGTCGTCGGGCGGGCCGGCCGGATTCGACCGCGGCCGCACAATGGAGGCGAGAAGGCCCATCACAGTTCCCTTTCGGTTCAATATTCACGATCATTCGGGATGGGGCGGCACGACCGCGCAACGGTCGGGCCGTGGGCAGCTGGGGAGCCGATCGGCTCCGGCTCGATGTTCGCTCCGGGAGAGAGACATCAGGCCAACAGGTTCCGTGTGCGCCGCGCCGGCGGATCAGCCACCGGGGGCGACGTAGTGAAAGGTGGGGAGGAGCAACCGTGCGTTGAAGGCGATCATCCGCGTGGTGAAGATGACGGCGATAGCGATCCAGAAGGCGACCAGGATGCTCGCGCGAAACTCGACGAGGACGACATACACGGTGGAACCCACGAGCGCGGCCGAGGCGTAGATCTCGCCGTTTCGCAGAACTTCCGGGACCTGGTCGGCGACGAGATCGCGGATGACACCGCCGCCAACCCCGCTGATGACCCCGACGATCACGGCGGCGACACCATTCGCCCCGGCGACCAGGGCGATGTTCGTTCCGATCACCACGAACAATGCCATCGCGGCGGACCCCAGCACGGCCAGAACGCGATAGCGTTCGAGCACATCCAAGGCCTTGGTCCGCGCCAGCGGGACCGCGGTGAGGGCTGAAATGGCTGCCACAACAACAAATGTCGGGTCCTTGATCCAGAAAACCGGCCGGCCGAGCAGCAGGTCGCGCACCGTGCCACCGCCCACCGCGACCAGGCAGCCAAGGACGACGACGCCGAGGACGTCCATCTTCTTCCGACCGGCCGCCACGGCGCCGGTGATGGCGAAGGCAACGGTGCCGGTGTATTCCAGGATCTCCTGGAAGTCACTGAGCACCGTGACGATTGCGGGCACTTGACTGCTGGGATTCATCGCGTCCTCCGTCAACCCACCCAGGTCCGCGAGTAGGTTCGCTTCCGCCGAACAAGCTCTGATTTGCGCAATGGGCGACGTCGACACCCGCCCACGGCGATGAGCATGGCAGCGCCAGGCCCGAGGACGACTGTGAAGGATTCACAGTCCTGGCATCAGTACCGGCCTGGTGTCGACCGAGATCGCCCGATCCGGGCGGCTGCGGACCGGCCCACCGACCGAACTGTGCGTTCCGCACAGACCACGACCGTGGCGGAGCTCCTAGCTTCGGTGACAGCCGGGGCTTCCGATCGAACGGCCGGATCGGGTGCCGGGTAGACCGGCGATCCCGGCCGCGCACGAGCCCTTGTCTGGAGTGAGTCGTGTTCACCAATGATCAGAAGCCCGGGCGGCCCCGCCGATCGGCGTACGCGCTCCTTGGCGTGGTCGTGGCCGGCGCCATCGGCCTGAGCGGCTGCTCGGCCGGCTCCCCCGGCCCGGATCCGCAACTCGTCGACGATGCCGTGACGGCGGCCGCCGCGACCGGCGCGGCCGACCTCGCGCCGGTCACGCTCGGATACACCGGCCAGGAAACACAGGTGACCGTACCGAACGGGGTCGACGGGGTGCAGATCACCGCGACCGGCGGCGCCGGTGGCGACGGGGATTCGGGCACGGCCATGGGCGGCCATGGTGGCTCAGGTGGCCAGGTCACCGGGCAGATGCCAGTGAAACCTGGTCTGGTTTTCACTATTTCGGTCGGCCAGCAAGGCAAGACCGGTGGCGGGTCGGGCAAAGGTGCCGGTGGCTGGGGAAACGCGAGCAGCGGCGGTAGCGGCGGCGGCCACAGCTTCGCCGGTGGTGGTGGCGGGGCCACGACGATCACGCTGCAAGGCCGGACGGTGCTGGTGGCCGCCGGTGGCGGCGGAGGTGGGGACGACGGCATCCCCTGTCCCGGCGGCGACGGTGGGACGGCGGACAACCCTCCGCACGACGGCAAGGCCGGCGACTGCGCCGGCTCGGGTGCTGGCGGGTTGGCGGAGAGCATGCCGACAGGCGCCGGCGGGCCGGGTGCCCAAGACGCCATCGGCGGCGATGGCGGTGGCGGCGGTGGCGGGATGGTCGGCGGCGGTGGTGGCAGTGCCGGGCCGAGCACGAACGGCTCGGGCGGCGGGGGCGGCGGCGCCGGGTTGTCGACGGCCGGCACGCTGACGGACGCGGCCATCGGCGCCGCACCCAATCGATCGGACGGCCGCGTCGTCCTGCAATGGCTGCCCGCACAAGTGGCGCTGATCACTCAGACCGCGAGCTGGAACCAGCCGGCCGTACCGGTGGGACATGACTTCGAGCCGATCTCGGTGTGGGTGACCGATCGGGTCGGCGATCCCGTCCCCGACATTCCGGTCACGTTCATGCTCGGTAACGCCGACGCGCAGTTTCCGGGCGGGGTACCCCAGCAGACGGTGCTGACCGACGACAACGGGGCGGCCCTCGCCCCGACTATCACCGCCGTCAGCCCCGGGACCGTGTCCATCACCGCGCATGCCGGCGGGGTCACCACGGCCGGCACGCTGACCGTCAGCGGTTGAGATGCAGACCACACCCCGGATCACAAGGACTGTGAGTTACGCACAGCCGGACCTGATGGCCGACCTCCCACGATGGAGTGGTCCATTCACCGGCGACATCGCTACTGCTTTGAGAGGGGTTTGACATGAGGATCAATCAGAGGTTCGCGACCGGCCTGGCGGCGATCGCAGTGGCGGGCACGACCGTGTTCATGCTGTCGGGCTGCGGCACCGCGAGCACGCCGGAGCAGGTGGCCGTGGCCAGCTCGTCGCCGGCCGGCCACAGCGATGCCGACCAGGTCAAGATCGTGCCGCTCACCGTGCCGACGACCACCTTCAAGGCCGGCGACTGGGGTGCGGGGATCGTGGTCGAGGCCAGCGGCTTCACCCCGAACGAACCGATCACGGTCAGCCTGACCGAAGACCAGGGTCCGGGCAAGCCGCAGCCCGACGACGAATATCAGACGAACGCCGATGCCTCCGGCAACCTCTCGGCGGTGTGGGTGCCCACCATGGTGACGGTCGCACCGGATCCCGCCGGCTATCCGTTCTATGCGGTGTCGGCCGAGCAGTCCGGGGAGCCCAACGTGCCGACCGTGGTCACCACCGCCGTGAAGTTGACCATCACCCCATGATCCCGGCTCCGCCCCGCGGGGCGGGTCACCGAATGCAGCGAAGGGACCGTGCCAAATGCGCGCATCCGGAATGAATATCGTTGGTCGACAGCGTCTTCGGATGGTGCTGGGACTGTGCGGGGCTCTCGCGGTCGGCCTGGCCGGCTGCTCGGCCGGCGCCTCGACCGGACCGGACCCGCAGGCCGTCGCCCAGGTGGCCTCGTCACGTGCCGTCGACGCCACCACCGCTCCGGCACCCACCACGATCGGCTATTCCGGAGCGTCCTGGGAGGTTCGGGTGCCCGCCGGGGTGACCGGCGTGATCATCGATGCGATCGGCGGCGGCGGCGGAGCCGGGGCCACCGGCAACGGCAGCGCCGGCGCAGAGGTCAAGACGGTGACGCCACTGCCGGTGACCTCGGATCAATCGCTGATCGTGTCGGTCGGTGGTGGCGGGCAGGTCGGCGACATGTCCGCAGGGTCCGGCGGCTGGGGCGGTCTGGGCGCCGACGGAGGTAGTGGTGGTCCCTCCGACGGGCCCCTCGGCGCCGCCGGCGGCGGCGGTGCCACGACGGTCCAGCTTGTGGTCGGCAACGACGACCTGCAGACCGTGGTCGTCGCCGGCGGGGGTGGCGGCGGCGGCAGCGATGCCACCGATGACGACGGAGGACCGGCGACGGGCGGTGCCGGCGGCAAGGCCGGCACCGGCCTGCAGACGGACAACGGCAATCCGCAGTACATCGTCTGGGATGGTGACCAGGGCGCCGACGGCGGCGGGCCGGGCGGGGGCGGCGGTGGCATGCCGGCGGACGCCGGCAATCAGCAGACCATCGGCGGTGCGGGTGGTGCCGGCAACCGGCCGAACGGCACCGGTGGTGGTGGCGGCGGCGGATTCCAGGGTGGGTACGGCGGCAATGGCGGTGTCACCACGCCGGACGGAACCCACGGCGGCGGCGGAGGCGGCGGAGCCGGGTCGACGGCAGTATGGGTCGAGGTCGCCGCGAACATGGTCGTCGCACCGGCGCCGGACCAGTACCGAGGTACGAACGGAACTGTGACGCTCACCTGGGTGACCTCATGACCGGTGCCGTCACGGATGGGTCGACGCGTCCCGGCGGCGATATTGACACCCGCGCCAGTTCGCCACTTGAGTAGTCCCGTCATGAATGAGGTGGAGGATCGTTGTCCGTCATCAGTCCGACCGGGGCCGGGCCGGCGTGGGCCGGCGTCCTGCCGCACCTCGCGCGGGCCGAACAGGCTCCTCGCCCCCGGTTGGTGGGCAGCGCGTCGAGCAGTGCGCCGCAGGGTTCCGCGCTCAGGTTGAACGCGAGTGCGAGCTCAGCGGTGCTGCCGCTGAACCCGAACGCCAACAACCCGATCTCCACCGACTCCGCGACGTTCGAGTTCTGGATCCGCACGACGGTGTCGGGGCAGCAGGCCGTGCTCAAGGCCGGCGACTCGGATGCCGTCCCGCTGCATCCCATGATCATCCTGCAGAACGACCAGATCGAGGTCTACTGGGATCAGCCGGGCGGTGCGGGGTTGCTGTCGGCGGACAGCACGCCGGTGACCGACGGACAGTGGCACCACATCGCGATCGTGTTCGATTCAGGCGCGGTGACCTTCTACAAGGACGCTGTGGCGACGGCGGACTCGCTGACCGTCGGTGCCTCGATCAGCAACCAGCTGTGGCAAATGCAATTGGGTTCGCTGTGGGGAGGTGCCGCGGGCTTCATCGGCGACATGTGGGACGTGCGAGTGTGGCAGACCGCACGGTCCGCCGACGACATCGCCGACGGCCGGTGGGCAGTCCTGACCGGGACGGAAAGCGGGCTGCTGATCGCGTCGGAGTTCGACCAGGCGTCCGGCACGGCCATCAACCTGGCCGGCGGGTACACCGGCCAGATCCAGAACGCGACGGTGATCAGCACCGATCTGCCGTCGCCGCAATGCGTGCTGGCGCTGACCGGGGCCACCGACGACCGGGTCAAGGTCGACTTGGCCCCCAACGCCACCAGCGCCGCCGCCGGCATCGAGTGCTGGATCAAGATGTCCACCGCCGGAGGGGTTTCCGGTACCGCGCAGACGCTGGTGACCTGCCAGATCGGGAACGGGGTGGCCACCCCGGGGTTCTACTACGCCGGCGGGGACCAGCTCGGTTTCCGGTGGGGCGCGAGTCAGTCGTACGTGTCGACGGACACCACAACGATCTCGGACGGCCAATGGCACCACGTCGCCGTCACGTTCGATTCGGGATGGGTGCAGTTTTGCAAGGACGGCACCCCGACCGCCGACGCGGTACAGATCCCGGACAACCTGGCGATGACCGGAGAATGCTGGATCGGGTCGGCGACCCTCACCGAGCAGGGCTTCAACGGGTCGCTCTGCGGGGTGCGGATCTGGACGGCCGCCCGCAGCGCCAGCGAGATCTCCTCGTACCGGTGGACGGCGCTGTCCGGCACCGAGGACGGTCTCGGGATTCTGGTCGACCTGTCCACCTGCAACCCGGCCGAACCAGCGACGATGGTGCCGGTCAACATCGTCGACTCGACGACCGGCACCCTGGGCGGCGCCGCCGCGGTGCTCCAGGCGCCCCAGCCCCAACAGCCCCAACCCCAGCAGGTATGGGTGTACCAGACGCCGGGCGTCACCCCGATCGGGCCGATGCTCGGCTCCGCCGGCGTGCTGTGCACCGACAATGACGGCACCACCGGAGCGACCAGCCCGTACCTGCGGATGCTGGACATCCAGAGCGGGGACAACGTCTGGTCGACGGAGGTGGTGAGCCCCACCGGCATCCCCGCGCCGGTCATCCCCGGCGCGGTGGGCATGGACCAGGCCAACGTCTATGTGGGAATCCAGACCTCGGTGGTGGGAATCCCGTCGGCCGAGCTCCACGCGTACTCCAGGACCACCGGACTCAACGCCTGGACGGACCCGGCCCTGATGACGTCCAGTCGATTCGTCTGCCGCCCTTCGGCAGCCGGAGCCTACGTCGTCGCCGGAGTTCAGCTCGAGCTCAGTGGCGGCGGGTTGTTGCTGCAATGGTTCTCGACCACTGATGGCAGCCTCGTCGGGCAGTACACGATCGAACTCGCCGAAACGGACTATGCGACCATGCCGGTGATCTCACCGGACCAGACCGTGGCCTACCTCGGTGCGGTCACGACGGCCGCGGCGTCCTCGGTGACCGCGGTGCCGATCGGCAGCAGCGATCCGGCCAGCAACCTGTGGTCGGTTCCGACGGCGAACGCAGTCACCGCCGACCCGGTCGCCACCGACACCACCCTGTTCGTGCCGACCGGGGGGACGGTCGTGGCCCTGAACGTGGCCGACGGCAGCCAGGCCTGGTCACACGCACTGAGCACTCCCGTCGTCGTCGGTCGCCCGGTCGTGGCCGGCGACACCCTTTTCGTGGGCAGCACCGACGGCAACCTGTATGCCCTGGACGCTGCGACCGGTGCCGAGCAGTGGCGGCTGGAGGCCGGTTCGGCGATCATCACCGATGTTGTCAACGAGAACGGGATCCTGTATTTCGCGACCCAGGGCGACGGTGAGAGCAACCCGCCGGCGTTCTTCGCGGTCGACTCCAACAGCCTGGGTAACGACGCGGTCTGCTACGAGATCCCCCAGGCCGACACGATCCTGTTCGTGCAGGGTGGGGTGACCAACGGGGTGGTGTACTTCTACGGTCAGCTGGCCGTCTACGCGGTCAACATGTCCAACGTCGTGCACGAGTTCTCCGTGAACAGCGACA
This sequence comes from Nakamurella sp., assembly GCF_044224575.1. Lineage (GTDB taxonomy): Bacteria > Actinomycetota > Actinomycetes > Mycobacteriales > Nakamurellaceae > Nakamurella. The sequence continues at coordinate 86,081 of NZ_JBGAKE010000018.1, read as the reverse complement.
CCCTGGGCATGGTCCGCCCCCAGCAGCCGGTCAAGCTGTGGTCGGCCGACACCCTGTACCTGGTCAATCAGGGCACCGCGACGGTCCCGATCGGACCGGACACCCCGCTGTGGCTGACCACCGATGGATCCGGCGAGATCACCCTGGCAGTCAGTGCGTTCGACGACGGAACCCCCTCGGGCAACCCGAATGTCGCCTGTCCACCGCTGTACGCATGGGCGAACTTCATGGCCGCCGACGAGGCCGTCGTCATCTATCCGGACCATGAGCAGCTGACCACCCTGTCGACCGTGCAAGGTCCCACTCCCACGGACGCGGTGGCGGCGACCGGGCCGGCCCCGTCCTACCTGGACCAGGCAACCGGGTATGACGGCACGCCGATGATCCTGTCCCAGTACCAGGACTCCGCATCCCTGACCGCGATCGCCTCCACGATCCGGAACACGGTCGGCACCCGCAACAGCGGCTCGGTCGGCGCCACCGCCCTGACCGCAGCGTCCCTGCTGAACCGGTACGTGTCGCCTCGGATGGTGCTGCCGATTGCGCTGTACGCGGCGGACGCCACCGTTCCCGCGACCCGGCCGTACGTGCCCGGCTCCGACACGACCTTCACCGTGGATCTGAGCAGCGGGTTGCCGGTGTATACCGCCGGTACGTACGACCCGACCCCTCCGCCGGCCGCAGCCACCGGCGCCTCGCCCGTGGGCGGAATCTTCAGCGACATCAAGGACTTCGTCACCAACGTGGTCAAGGGCGCCGAGAAGGTGGCCAAGCTGGCGTGGCAGTTCACCGAGAACGCCGTCCAGACCGTGATTCACACTGCCGAGAACGAGTACGACCTGGTCATCCACACCCTGGAGGATGCGGTCACCGCAGTGGTCGGATTCCTCAAGAGCGTGGTCGCGGACATCCGCAAGGTCATTCAGTGGCTGTCCGCACTGTTCAACTGGAAGAACATCCTGGCCAACCACGCCTACATCAGGAACTCGATCTCCAACCCGACCGACCCGGCCAACCCGGGCATCGTGGACCGGATGCTGACCTGGCTCGACAGCGAGGTCAACGGTGGCAGCGACACCAGCGGCATCCTGGCCCAATTGTCGGGCAAGGCTTCCTCGTCGATGGGCACCACCGCGACATCGGCCAGCGGACAGACAGTGCAGAACTCACAGGCGGGCGGCAACGACCCGGATGCGATGGACAACTACGGTGGCAACAACAATTCCTCCCAGTGCCACTGGATGAGCCAGAAGGTCAACGAGAACAGCAGCGGCATCGTCGTTGGCCCGACCCCGACCGGCCTGCTCACCGGCGGTTGGGACAGCGGCGCCGTCGTCGCCGCTCACGACCGGTTCATGACCGCCATGCTGGCCGCCCTCGAGGCATCGTTCAGCGATCTACCGGATCAGGTGAGCCAGCAGGCGCACAAGGCCGGCAACATTTTCAAGGATCCGAAGACCTTTGTCAGCACCGGAATCTCGGACATCATCGGCTTCTTCGAGGTCCTCGGGGACGACTTCGTCACCTTTGCGCAGCAGATCGCCGCCGACTACCTCGCGATGGCGAACACGATCCTGCAGCAGATCGTCAGCTATCTGAACACTCCGATCAGCATTCCTTTCGTCTCCGACCTTTACAAGGCCATCACCCACGGCGACGAGCTGACCTTCCTTGATCTGGCCTGCCTGCTCGGCGCCATCCCCGGTACCATCCTGCTCGGTGTGCTGACCGGGTCACCGACCATCCCCACCGACGACACCACCGGCGCCGTCGCCACCGATCCGCAGGCAGTGCTCGCCGGACGCATCCTGCTCGGCATCGTCGGGTGCGCTTTCGACTCCCTCGCGACCGTCGCCGACATCATCGCCTACTCCGTCGCCATCAACAGCCCCGACAACGACGACGACTGGCTCGACCCCCTGGACCTGGTCGCCGACTTCATCGACTGGGCGGTCACCATGGTCGTCCAGTTCGGCTGGTCCGAGTTCGCGGCCCAGGATTGGATCTACTGGGGCATCCAGGCCGCCCCGCTGCTCTGGAACCTGATCGGCATCATCCAAGAAGAGACGTGGCAGGAACAGGCCGGGCGCGACACCCTTTTCGGGGTCATCATGATCGTGGTCTCCGCCGTCTACGCCCCGATATGGCCCAGCGGGTACCTGAATGCCGGCAAGGCCAAGGGACTCGCCCTGACCGCCAACATCTTTCAAGGTCTGTATAGCGTGTCGGAGATCCTGCTGATCCTCGGGGGCAAGGAGTACGAGCTGGTGGAGTACGTCACCATGATGGTCGTCACCGAGATCTACAGCCTGCTCGGTTTCGCGACGAACGTGGTCCAACTCGTCGAGGACGGTGCCTGATGCCCGCCCCGACCAGCATCGCGCCAACCGCTCCGGCCGGCTACACCCGACGCCAGGCGTTCAAGCTGGGCGCGAGCGCAGCCGGGATCCTCGGCGCGATCGGGGTCGTCGGCCTGGTCGGCCCGGTCGATGACGCGGCCGCCCAACGGCAAACCGCCGCTCCCCTGGTCATCCCGCCGAACCTACCCCGGCTCTTCGGCTCCCCCACCGACCTTGCCATCAACCGGCCGGATCACGCATGGGCCCTCGAAACGGACGGAGCGGTCCACCGTTTCGACCCGGAACAGCGGATCTGGACGCGCAGCGACGTCCGCTGGGAGGACGTCCTGGCGTCCGGCACCGCGTACCTGGCCCAATGGGGTCGGCCCACCGGGCTACACCGGCTGGTGCTGGTCTTCGGCTCCACCGAACCGCCGCCCACGACACCAACCACCACGCCGACCACGACACCAACCACCACCACCCCGGCCACGACATCCAGTACGCCACCGCCCTCCGGTGGCGACTCGTCGTCGACGCCGTCCTCGGCGGCATCGACAGCGACGGTGCCCACCACTCGCTCATCCTCCGGCTATCCGGGGTACGCGGGCGGAGCCGGCGACTCGGGTGCCGGGTCGCCGCTGGCCTACACCGGATTCGACGCGATCCGCATGCTTGTCGCCGCGATCGGTGCGCTGATCGCCGGCACCGTCCTGACCCTGTGGGCACGTCGCAATGCGGTGGCGGCCGGGCCGCCACCTACTGAAGCATCTGACGAACCAGCTCCGCCCAGCGCGCCACATTCGTAGCCCGATCGCCGGGGCCATCGCCCGGCGATGTCGGCCAGTAGAACACGATCCCCGGACAGCCTTGGCGTGGACGGCCCCGGTTCGGCGGGGCGGTCGGCATGTGTGGTGCGGCGCCACGAACCGGAGGTAGGCGCCGATGGGGTCGTCGGAGTCGCTGTCAGGCGCTCGCGGATTCGGTCGGCACCGGAATCACGTTCTCGTCATCGACCCCGACGAAGGTAAAGGAGGCGATGGTGGCGAATTCGGTGATCACCTCGATCGGGTAGGTCGGCCCGGCGGCCCGGAACCGCTGCATCTCGTCCAGATGATCGTTCTGATAGACGGCGATCTTGGAGCCGTCCTGAGAGACCCACTGCGGGAAGAATGTGCTGCCGTGCACCCTGCGTTTGGCCGGCAGATAGTTGACTGCCACGCAGGTTCCGGTGGGTTCGGTCCAGGAAAGCTTGTAGTGATAGTCATCCAGCTGAACCAGATCGACCCGCTGCCCCTTGACCACCCGGCCGCTTACGTCGCCACTGTGCACATGGTAGTCGATCGTCGTCGCATTCTTGATATACATTTCGTACTTTCGGTCGTTGTCGTAGGTGTACACGATGCGGTACCCGACGATTCCGGAGAGATCCTGCACAGGTAATTCCGGGCACGATGTCGATTTCCCGCCGGCCTGCGGGTCGGCGATCGAGATAGTCATCGGCGTTTCCTTTCGGATGTCACAAGCTCAGTGGTCGCGGCACGCGCGTGATCGGGCAATTCTCAACCCGCGCCGCCTCGGCCCGACTGTGCAGAATTCACAGAGCAGCTGCCCCGCAGTGGCGGACGGCCCCAGGTCGTCCATCACGGCTTGTGGCCGGTGCCGCCCTTGCGGTGCGATGCCGGTCACTCACCCTGAGGGCGAAGGCTTGTGAACTCCCTCGGCGTGTCCGGAGACTGTCTCAAACGGTGAGCCCGGCGGGTTGCTGGGCTCGGTGGTGAGCGTGGAACGCGTCCTCGAGTTCGGCTGGTGGAATGTCGCGCAGTACTCGTGCACGCGCCGGTGGTGGTGCCAGTCGATCCATTCGGCGGTGGCGAACTCGACGGCGTCGATGCTGCGCCAGGGGGCCGCGGTGCCGGATCACTTCGGCCTTGTACAAGCTGTTGACCGACTCGGCCAGGGCGTTGTCGTAGGAGTCGCCGACGCTGCCCCATCGACGCCGCGATGCCCACCTCGGCGAAGCGTTCGGAGTACCGGATCGATGTGTATTGCGACCCTCGATCGCTATGCGCCACCACATGATCCACAGTCCGATCAGCCCGTTGGCGGGTCCAGATGGCCTGCTCCAAAGCGTCCAACACCAGCTGGGTGCTCATTGTGGTCGCGACCCGCCAGCCCAGGATGCGCCGGGCGTAGGCATCGGTCACCAACGCCACGTACACCCAGCCCGACCAGGTGCTCACGTAGGTGATGTCGGCCACCCACAAACGGTCCGGCACCAGCGCGGCGAACCGTCGTTGCACCAGGTCAGCGGCCCGCTGCGAACCCGGGTCGGCGACCGTCGTCCGCTTGGTCTTGCCCCGCCGGACGCCGACCAGGCCAGCCGACCGCATCAGCCGCTCCACCGTGCACCGGGCCATCGAGACGCCTTCGCGGTTCAGCTGCAGCCACACCTTCCGCGCGCCGTAGGTGCCGTGGCTGTCCTCCATGTGGACCCGGCGGACCTGCTCGAGCGGGGCCGCAACCCGCACCGCGGCCGGCCGCGCTTGGGCGGGCCGGGCGGCGTGCTCGTAGTAGGTGGACGGGGCGATCCGCAGACCCAAGTGCTCGGTCAACACCTCGCAGATCGGCTCGACTCCCCATCGCAGACCGCCGGGCTCCCCGGCGGTCTGCGTGGCGGCGGATGAACTCCGCGATCAACGGGCCACGCGGTCGAGCACAAATCACGCAGGCGCGACGAATGCCGACGCCGCTTTCAGAATGGCGTTGGCACGCTTAAGTTCTGTGTTCTCCCGACGCAGCCGGCGCACCTCGGCCGACTCCTCGGAAGAAGTGCCGACCCGGGCGCCGGTGTCGACCTCGGCCTGCCGCACCCACCTATGGACAGTCTCGGCAGTGCCGACCCCGAGCAGCTCCGCGACCCGGCCCATCCCCGCCCACTCCGACTCGTGCTCACCCGCGATCATCCGCACCGCCCGCTGCTTCAGCTCCTGCGGGTACCGCCTCGTTGAATTTCCCGGCATGACTCCAACCTTCCCAAGCTCTGAAGTCTCGGGACCCGCCGGGGGATTCAGTGCCCTCGTTGACGCCCAGATCCCGGGCCACCTGGGTGGTCGGCCTTGCCGGTCTCGAAGACCAACCGCACCGCCCCACGCCTGAAGTCCTCATTGAACTTCCGCCGTGTCCCTGCCATCGCCCTCCATCCTTCAAGGCTGTCTCCACGAAACGGGGGCAAACCCAGGCAGGTCGCATTTCGCACGGTGTCCGTGGACCCGGGGACCTCAGCCGGGAGTCAACGGCAGTTCGAGCTGGAGCATGTACGACTGCTGGTCGACCGCCCGGCCCGAGGGGTTTCCCCGTCGTGGACAATTCACGCCGTGGCACATTGGGGTTCGTTCCATACCGCGGGGCGCCGTCTGGAGTACGGCGATTCCTACGTGATCGTCGATCAGTCCTACGTGCAATTCCATCGCCCGCGCATCGAGGACGGACAGCGCCCACCGATCGTGTTCGTCCACGGTGGTGGCCTATCCGGCGCGGCGTGGGAGACGACACCGGATGGGCGCGACGGCTGGGGACCTCGAGCGGCCGACGCCGGTTGGCCCGTGTACATCATCGACTCGGTCGACACCGGCCGTGCCGGCCGCGCGCCGGACTCGCAGCGTGCCGGGCCGGTCGAATGGAAAACCGCACGCCAGATGTGGGAGCGGTACCGGATCGGCCCTGCCGCCGGATGGGTATCGAAGACTGCCTTTGCCGGCGGGCAGTTCCCGATCGAACACTTCGATGCCCTTGTCGGTGCCCACGTTGCCCGTCGACGCACCAACGATATGGTTGAAGCGGCGGCGATCGTGGATGCGATCACGACGATCGGGACCTGCCACGTGATTGCGCACAGCCACGGTGCGGCGTTGATGCCGACGGTCCTGACCCAGGTCGGTTCGCTCGTCCACAGAATCGTGTTGATCGAGCCGCTGCCCCTGTCGGCGGACACCGCGCTCGTGGCGGGCCGCACGTTGTTGCTGTGGGGTGACCACACTGAGGGACACCCGTTGTGGTCGCCGATGATTCCGATCTACCGGTCGAGCGGCGCCACAGACCTGTGCCTGCCGGATCTCGGCGTCGTCGGCAACTCACACCTGCCGATGTGCGACCGCAACAGCGACACCGTGATGGAGCTGATACTGGACTGGCTGGCTGACTGAATTGCCGTCGACGCACAAGCGACACGGGCCAGCCGACCTGAGGCCCGCACCTCCTCGTGATCTTGTGCGGAACTGCCCGGACCGACGTGTGCGGGCGTCAGGCGGCCAAGGCGCTCGCCGTGGTTGGTGAGATCCGGACGAGTTCGGTGTGCTTGGCCGACCGGTACTCACGGAAGTCGCCGCGCGCCGCGACCCGGAACACCCAAGGCAGCACCTGCCCGCAGGCCCAGGCCAGGTGGCCGCGAGTTCGGCCGACCACACCCTTCTCCGGAATTGGTGGCGGCGGACCGACCAGGTGTCGACGGCGCCCGGCAAGCCGAGAAGGTGGGCCATGGCCGCTGCGATCCGGTCCTGCCCGATCTCGTTGGCGTGCAGGCGGTCAGGAGCCCAGGATCCCGGACGAAGCGCGGCGGGCTCGGTGGCGAGGTCGACCACCAGCACACCGTGCCGGGCCGCCGCGATCCGGATCGCGTCGTTCAACGCGGCCAGCCGCCTGGCGAAGTGCGGTGGCAGCACCATGGACGAGGTGATGTCGGGAAAGGTGAAGCTGAGCACGGTGGCACCGACAGCACGCAAGTGGGCCCAGGCGCTCTCGACGTTCCAAAGGGTTTCATTCAGGTCGAACCTGGGCCGCAGGAGGTCGTTGACACCCACGACGACCGATGCCAGGTCCGGCTCGAGCGCCAGCGCGACCGGCAGCTGCTCGTCACGGACCTGAGCCGCGACACTCCCCCGAACAGCGAGGTTCGCATAGTGGATCTCGAGAGCCTCGGATTCAGCGACGTTCTGGGCCAGGCGATCTGCCCATCCCCGCATCGGTCCCGCTGGGGTGGGTCCATCAACCCTTCGGTCATGCTGTCACCCAGGGCGACGTATCGGCGCCAGGAGCCGACCGCGGCCCTGGCCGGCTGGCGACGGCGGGTGGTGGACCGGGTCGACTCGACCATCACGGACCTCTGAAGGCTCGGGCTGAGGCGGACATCACAATGGTGACCGACCGGCGAAATCCGGCGACTGGGTAGAACTACTAGTTCATGGGCGTGCTTTCGGAGCCATGGACGATCGCCTGCCTTTTCCCGCGGAACTGCCGGGCCGCCCGCGCGGCTCCCGGCAGAAACTGTGAACTATGCACAGCGGCGTCCGCGTCGTCACGAGGAATCATCGACGGGAGGGTCCGGAAATGGATTGAGGGCGGCTTGCAGAGTCTCCCTCGGAAAGAAGTGAGGTCAACGAAATGCGGTCACGGATGAAAGCGGTCCACAGGCGTTCCGCGACGGGCCGTTCGAGGCGCCGGTCAGCGTTGTTCGCGGTCGGGCTGTGCGCGCTGGTGATGATCGGGCAGACGGGTTGCGCGGCGACGGGGTCCGATCCACAGGCGGTGGCGGATCTGTCGACGAGCCCCGTAGCGAGCGCCACCACCGGCGCAGGCCAGGCCGGCGTGACCAGCGTCAGTCCGGCCGGGCTGACCCTGAATGTGACCAATAACAGCAGCCACGACCTGCTCTGGGTGGACTCACCGGAAACAGAGCCCGTCAATAAGGCGAAGAATCCTTTGAATCACGGCGATTCCGATCAATTGCGCTTCGGACTGACCACGCAGGACGACACCGTCTATGGAATTCCACAATGGGGTGTGGCAGGCACCAACTTCTCTGTTTCGGCCTTCTTTCAAGTTGGTGCCGACGGAAATCTCGCATCCTGCGGCGGGCAGGAACGTGGTCTTCCCGTCGCCATTTCGGTCTGCGAGATCGGTACGGGGCCGGATCCAGTCGCGCAGTTGACGATCGTTGACGCGTGACACTTGCCCGCCCAGGACTCGGCTCCGGACATAGGTAGGGCACCGCGGGCTTGGTGGTCCTGCACCGGGCTGCGGCGCTACGGCGCTACGGCGCTGGAAGCCCTCGTGGGCGTGCAGGCCGCGACACGACGCGGCCCAGACCAGGGCCGCCTGCGGCGCCGCTAGAGAGGGAGAACGGAAGCGCTTGCCCTCACGCATCGGCACCCGAAACGGGCCAAGCATGGACGGAACAGCAAGTCCGACACAATTCATCGCGTCCGCTTCGGGACCGACCGCGCGCCGACTGGTCAGGTATCGGCCGCGGCATCCTGACCTTCGTCGGCCGCGGCCCACTGCGCGCGCATGTCCCGCAGGACCCAGGTGAGTGCCTCGGTGGGAATCAGGTAGCCGCCGATACCACTGGTGTGCAGGATGTCGTAGATGCGACCGGACACCTCGACCAAGCGGGTCGGCACGTCGGTTCCGGATCCGGGCGGGGTCGGTATCACCGCGGTGATCGTGTCCGAACGTTGCTCGATGACCTCGATTCGATAGTCGCCGTCGACAATGCCACCAAAATAGGCGCTCAGCGCGGATTTCGGATCGGCCAGGAGTTGGGCACGCATCTCCGAGTCCGTGCTGAGCAATCGATAATGCTCGGTGAACCGGTCGCCTTTCACGGCGCTTCCTCGGCACCATGGGCGCGGTACTGTCGGCGCATCTGCAGTAGCGCCAGTTTTGCGTCCTGAGACATGATCCACACGAACTGATCGCCGCTGCGCCACAGATCCATCTGGTTCACGACCTCGTCGGGTGGAGCGCTGTCGGCAACGGGAGGTATCACCAGGTACAGGGTGTCGGGTCGTTGGATCCTGATATCGACCAGCATTCCATCCGGAATGTCGACACCCAAGCGGGCCAACGCCGCGGCGGGATCGGCCGCGACGGCGGGATCGTCCCAGGCGAGCGCCGTCAGTGCCTGCTCGAGTTCGGGAACCACACCGCGATCGCCACCCGACCCGGCCCCGTCATTCACGGCACGAGGCTAACACCGGCCGTGGCCGATCGCTCGGGATCACCGCCGCCATCCCGTCGTCGGATGGGCCGACAGCACCGGGTAGCTCGGCCCGACGAACTGCGAGTTTGGCACAGTCGCCGTTCGGTCGCGACCGACCACGATGAACACACGCACACGGACGCTATTCATCGACGACCGGCCGCGGCCGTAAACCTGACGCCACTCGCCAAGAGGACGGAGAACCCAGATGCTCGAAACAGAAGTGCTGGTGGTCGGAGCGGGACCCGTCGGGCTGGCAACCGCCTGCCAGTTGGCCCGCCTCGGAGCCCGGGCACACGTGATCGACGCACTGACCCAGCGCACCACCCAGTCACGAGCGGTCGGAATCCAGGCCCGGAGCCTGGAGATGCTGGCGTCACTCGACGTGCTGCTCCGACTGGAACAGCACGGCCGGCGGATGCGCGCGCTGGAGGTCATCAGCGGTCGGACCGGCAGCACCCGGGCGCACATCGACCTCGGCAGGATCCCCAGCCGGCATCCCTACGTGCTCGACGTCGCCCAACCCGACACCGAGGCGGTCCTGGAGGAACGGGCCGCCGAACTCGGTGTCGTCGTCGAGCGCGGTGTCGAGCTCACCGCACTGGTTCAGGACGACCAGGGCGTCGACGTGACCATGCGCTCGGCGGCCGGGGATCGGGTCGGCCGTTTCGGCTGGGTCGTGGGCGCCGACGGCGCCCACAGTGCCACCCGGCACCTGCTCGGAACGCACTTGGAGGGTGTCTTCCAGGGCCACCATTTCGCGATGGCCGACGTCCACGTCGACACCTCGCTACCGCCGGATGCCATCCGGTCCTTCCTGCATCCCGACGGCATGGGCTTCCTGTTCCCGATGGCCGGCACCCGGGCCCGAATCATGTTCTTCGTGGACGCACCGCCGCCCGGAGTGAAAGAACCAACCTGGGAACAGATCCGGGCGCTGGCCGATGAGCGGATGGGCGGGCTGGTCCGGGTGCACGATCCGTACTGGCTGACCTACTTCGAGGTGCACCACGCGCAGGTACCGCACTACCGCCACGGTCGCGTCCTTCTCGCCGGCGACGCCGCGCACGTGCACAGCCCGATCGGCGCCCAGGGGATGAATACCGGCATCCAGGATGCGGCGAACCTGGCCTGGAAGCTGGCTCTCGTGGCCCAGGGCCGGGCCGACGCCGCGCTGCTCGACTCCTACCAGAACGAACGGCACCCCATCGGCGCGTCGGTCGTCCGCAACACCGCGAGATTCACGGCGGTTGGCGGGTCATCCGACATTCCGGGCGCCCTGCGCGACGTGGCCTTGTTCCTCGCCGGTCACCTGCAACCGATCGGGAAGCGGGTGGCGACCAATGTTGCCGAGCTGACCGTCGGTTACCGCAACAGCGCTCTGTCGGTGCAGCACGGTGCCCACCGCCGCGCTCCCGCCCGCGCCGGCGACCACGCGCCGGATCCGGTCGGGCTGCTCCGCCTCGACAGCACCCCGGTGTCCATCGAGGAGCTGCTCATACAACCGGGCATGCTGGTGTTGCTCCGCACCGAAGATGCGGAGACCGGCCGGGCACTCCGGCAGATCCTCGGCGATCTGGGCCGCGTCGTCCAGATCGTGAACACCACAGATTCTGCGGTCGGTGAACCACGAGACTGCCTGGTCGATCCCGACGACGCCATCGGACGCGAGTACGGTTTGGGGCCTGACGGTCTCGCGTTGATCCGGCCCGACGGCTACATCGGGCTCATCGCCAACCCGGCCGATCCGCAGGCCCTGCGACACTACTTGCGAGACACCCTCGGCGTCGTCGAGCGCGCTGCTGTCTGAACTGCGGACCACGGCCGGGAACGCGCAGGCGGGGAACGGAGAATTCCGGCCGGTCGGGCAGACCGTGAAGCGGTGCAGAACGACCGAAGGGATCGCCCTTCCCCAGACTCCTTCCGACCAGCCGACACCCGGATCGACCTGACCATGGCGCGCGAGTACTGGATCATCCCGACGAAAGGAACACCCGATGTTACTGGACCACCACGCCACCGGTCAGCGGATCCGGACCGACAACCCCCGACCGCCGCTGCCCTTGTTCGTGAACGATACCCGCGGACGATCCCGCCGAAAGCTCCTGTTGGTGCTGACAATCATCGTCGTGTCGGGATTACTTGTCGCCGGCACGGCGACCCTGCTCGTGTCCATGGCGAACCAGGGCATCGACGTCCGGTCAGCGATCACTCCGGGGCTGAGCCACAACAGTGTGAAGTGGCCACTCTGAACCGATTGGCGCAGATGACGGCAACAGGATCCCGGGCAGATTGGCTCAGGCCCGAGGTGACCCGGCCGGGGGCTGACGCAGCCTTCCCCCCGATCATGCAAGTGCTGGGAAGACTCTGCAGCGCCTGATATTTCGGCCGGCATTCTCCCCGGGTCGCAACGCCCGATGGGCAACCAGGGCGGAGATCGCCAGTTTCAGCTACCTGGCACCATTCCCACTGCCGTACCCGACGTCGACCAGGGCGTCCGGATCAAGGCCGGCCGATCCGACCCCTTCGGGAGCATTCCTCCGGGAGACATGACGGTCTGCAGAAGACCGGTCGAGATCGCTTCCTGCGAGCCTTTCGCGGGCAACGTCACCGTGGTCGGGGCTTTCGGCGTGATGCCGGCCTGCCTCAACGGCGGCCGGCATCTGCATCCACGGCGGTGCCGCAGGGCGATCAACGATCCCAGGAGAACTCGATCTCGAAATACCCGGTGCTGGCGGTGGCGGTGTACTCCAGTGCCGGCGTGAGGGGTGACCGAGGTCCGGCTGCGGGCGCGGGCGCGGCGGTGCCGGCACCGCCGTCGGCGACCGGGATGCCGGTGGACGCTCCGTCGAGCGTGAGCTGCCCTGACCCACTGGCCGCCACGCCCCCGCCGATGCCGGCTCCGTCATGGTTCACGCTGCTCGCGACGACCGTGCCGCCGAACAGGTTGATGGTGCCGCCGGGGCCACCCGGCGACCCCGACCCGCCGCCGATGCCTGAGCCGATGCTCGACGTCGCGACGACGGTGCCGCCGGTGACGGTCACCGTCCCGCCACCGCCTCCTCCGGCACCGTCGCCGCCACCGCCGCCGATACCCGCGCCGACCACCGGTCGGGGTGCGAGGTTGTTCGCTGTCGCAGTCACCTTGCCCCCGGTGACAGTGACGACGCCGCCTTCTCCACCGGCCGGGCCGGCCCCTCCCCCGATTCCCGCGCCCCCGTCTGTGCTGGTGGCGTTGACGACTCCACCGTTGACGGTGACGGTGGCGCCCATGCCCCCTGGTTTGGCCAACCCGCCGTAACCGCCGCCTATCCCGGCGCCCTGAACGGCGGTGGCGTTCACACTGCCGCTGTCGATGATGATGGCCCCGCCGTTCTCGCCGACGTCACCGCCGATGGCAGCGGCGACACCGTTGCCCACGGTGGCCGTGGTGACCGTGCCGGGGCCGTCCGGGTCGGTGATGGTCAGCGAAGCGCCGATCCGGACGTGGATTGCCGCCTGCGTCTGGATGGGGCCGGTCACCGTGAGGTTGAAGCCGTTGAGGTCCAACGTGACCGGTTGCCCAATGGGCACGTCGAGTCGCTGACCGTAGGCGGCGGTGACACTCGCGCCGAGTGTGACCGTCCCGCCGGTCGTTGCCGCTGCTGTCACCGCGTCTTGGAGCGCGGCGAAGGTGCCGACGGTGGAGGACGCGTCACCGACGGCCGACGGGCCGGCGTCCGCGCTTGCGGTGATCGACATCGCGCTGGGCGCAGGCGCCGCGACCTGCTGGGGATCGGACCCCGAACCCACCGTCGAGCACCCCGTCAGGCCGACCGCCAGAATCGCGCAGCCCGCAACCGCATACCCGGCCGGCCCTCGCATTCGACTGCGCGGTGCGTGCGGTCGGTCAATCCCACCCGGCCTCGGTGCCATGGTCGCTCCCGCTCTCGGTTGGCGACCCCCCGCTCCGTCCGGCCCGGTCGAAGGGCCGCGGCGGGGCTGTCGCAGTCGTTTCTGTCACCTAGATTCTCGGAGGAGAGGCCTTCGACTCGGCTGTGCGGAACACCCAGTTCCCGCGGTATTCGCGAGCTGACGGTCGTTCTCGTCGTCTCTCGTCGTCAACTGCCGGGAATCTGTTTTCGCGCGCAGGGTGGCGTCGTGCGAGCCCGACGGGCAGCCGACGGCCACGACACTCAGGCGACAACTCGAACCGGACGGTCGCCGTCGAGCTCGACGCCGGCATGATCCCGGGCCTCAGGCCCGGGCCGGTAGCCCGGCCGCCAGCGGACCTGCTCGATCCGATCGGCCAGCTCACCTGGGCTTCGGTGCGGCGCCACTCCGTCGGCGACCGCCCGGACGGCGACATCCAACGCGATCCGTGGCGCCAGGTCGGCAAGGTCGCCGACCGGCGGCAGCAGGCCCGCGCTCACCGGGCGGCCCGCTCCCGCCAGCCGGGCCAACGCGGACGCGGCTGCGGCGAACATCGTTTCGGTCACACGGGTGGCGCCTGCGGCGATCACCGCCAACCCGACCGCCGGAAAGATGAAGGCGTTGTTGCACTGCGAGATCGCGACCGGGCCGTCGACGGTGGTCGCCGGGGGGAAGGGTGAGCCGGTCGCCACCAAGGCCCGGCCGTCGGTCCAGGTCAGGACATCTCGGGGGTCCGCCTCGGAACAGCTCGAAGGATTCGACAGCGGCAGGATGATTGGGCGCGGAGCGTTCCGGGCCATCTGCCGGACGATCGGCTCGGTGAACGCGCCGCCCGCGGTCGACAGGCCGATGAGCGTGGTGGGCCGGAACCGCTCAACCACCGAGGCGAGGTTCGCGCCGCCCTGGTCCGACGCCCAATCCGTGGCGTCGGCCGGCGGACGGGCGAACTCGCGTTGCGCCGGGCTGAGGTCCGCCCGGTCCTGATGGACGAGGCCGAACTTGTCCACCAGGGCGATCCGCCGGGCGGCCGCCGCCGGGCTGAGCGAGTGCTCGATCATCGCCGCGCGAAGGTAGCGGGCGACGCCGATTGCCGCCGATCCGGCGCCGAGCAGCACGATTCGTTGCTCATGGATCGGGGTGCCGCTGACGCCGCATGCGCGCAGGACCGTGGCCAGCACGACGGCCGCGGTGCCCTGGATGTCGTCGTTGAAGGTCAGTAGTCGATCGCGGAATTCGGCCAGGATCGGCTCGGCGTGGTCGATGGCGAAGTCCTCCCATTGAAGGAGCACTCCCGGCAGCTCGTCCTGCACCGCTGCGACGAAATCGGCGACGAAGCGGTGGTACTCGGCGCCGGTGACACGGGGGTGACGCCAGCCCAGGTAGCCGGGATCCGCGAGGCGAGCCGGATCGTTGGTGCCGACGTCCAGCACGATCGGAAGCGTCCGGGCCGGGTCGATCCCGCCGATCGCGGTGTAGAGGGACAGCTTGCCGATCGGAATGCCCATCCCGCCGACACCCTGGTCGCCGATTCCGAGGATGCGTTCCCCGTCGGTCACGACGATCACGTCCACCTCGTCGCGTGGGCGGTTGCGCAGGGCCTCACGCATCCTCCGCCGCGCCGGATACGACAGGAACAGGCCCCGCGGACGCTGATAGGTGTGGCTGAACGACCGGCAGGCCTCGGCCACGGTCGGCGTGTAGATGATCGGCAGCATTTCGGCCAGATGATCGGCGGCCAGCCGGTAGAACAGCACCTCGTTGCGATCCTGCAG
Organism: Nakamurella sp.; assembly: GCF_044224575.1. Taxonomy (GTDB): domain Bacteria; phylum Actinomycetota; class Actinomycetes; order Mycobacteriales; family Nakamurellaceae; genus Nakamurella. The sequence goes on along the minus strand of NZ_JBGAKE010000018.1, from coordinate 71,019 downwards.
TCCCCGCAGCATTAGGTGCTTGTCCAATGCCGTCGGTCGCGATCGGAACGCCTGATACTCGCGTTGCAGTTGCTGGTCGATGGTTTCCACCGCCTCCGGAAGTATTCCGACCAGACCCAGTTCCGCTCGCTCCTCAATCGTGAACGCGGTTCCCTTGTTTGTCAGCGGGTCGAGCAGCACCGAATGGTCGCGCACGTCTTCTCCTCCGGGCGGGCCAGATGTCCGTCGACCGCCGTCGACAACATCGACGATGGCATGATCGAGTTGCCGACCGACTGTGCATAACTCCCGGGCTCGTCGAGTCATGGTCGACCGCGGCGGGCCGCCCCCGCAAAGGTTCTCGGCACGGACGAAGCCCGCCCCGGTTGGTCGAACTCGGAGCCGGCACCGACCGGCGACCTGAATGACGCCGATTCACCGTGGTCGTGCCACGAACTGTGCAGAAAGCACAGCCGGCCGAGAAGACGTGACTCTGAGAATGGGGCGACCCGGCCAGGACTGTCGGTCGGGTTGCGCTTTTCATGATCGACGAAGGGGTTCGCGTGCTCATGCATTCCGCTGCAGTCATTCAGGGGCGACAGGACGCGACCCCGCCTGCCGCCGCCCGGTCCGGCACCGGGGTCGATGGGGGGCCGCTGCCGCACACACGCAACTTCCGGGCGATCCTCGGACAATCGGCGGCGGTCAGCGTCGGCAGCCAACTCACGGCGCCAACGGCCGTCCTCCCGTTCGTCTGTATCGCCAACGGTGGTTCGCCGATCGCCGCGTTCCTGATCTTCCCCGTGTATTCGTTGGCCGTGGTGATCGGAAACCTGTCCGCTCCCGCCGCGGTCTCCCGCATCCACTCACGGACACCCGTGCTGCTCGCCGCAGCGGCCGCCGCGACTGCTGCGGTCACCGGGATTGCCGCATTGGGTTCCCTCATCGGCGCGGCTGGCGAGTTCGTCTTCCTCGGCGCTGCGGTCGCGTTGGGTCTGCTCAGCGGGGCGGCATCGGTCCTCACCCTGGAGGTTTCGACCACCGCACTGCGAACTCGCGACCTGGGCTGGGTCTCGGCCCTGCAGGGCGCGGCCGCCGGGGTGCTCGTACTCGCCATCACCGCGGCCAACCTGGTCCTGATGCCGCGACCGGACTCCGTGTCGGCGCATGTCGCGCTCATCTGGCTCGGTGCCCTGTCCTTCGCCGCGGCGGCCCCGTTCTGCCTGCGCATCGTCTGCCCACCCCGGCACCGGGCCGAAGCACGGATCACGCTCAAGCACGCGTTGCTCGCCGGCGGCCGCCACTACCGCGCGGACCCGGGTCTGCGCGTGCTGATGCTGGTTCAGATCTGCTTCTTGACGGTGACCTTGGGAATGACGTTCTTCACCGCCCACGGGGCGGCCATGCACGGGTCCGCCAGCGACAGCCTGCACACCGTTGTCATGTATACCGCCGCCGGTCTGGTGGCCTACGCCGTGCTGTGGCCGCTGATCCGCAAGTGGGTGACCCTTCGCGGCTTGCACGTCGCGGCTGCCCTGATCGTGGTGGGTGCCGGGGTGCTGTCCATCCGCACCGACGTCGCCCAGCTGGGGCCGGACAACCCGGCCTTCGGACTGATCTTCGCGCTCGCCACCTTCGCCGCCCGCATGCTGTCGACGGCGCGGCAGATGTGGCTGGAACGGGCCGTCCGCCACGACCGGGCGATCGTGATCGGGTTCAACCAGTTGGTCGTGGGAACCGCCTCCCTGGTACTCGCTTTCGGGCTCGGGCTGCTCGGACACGTGCACGGCCTGATCTGGCCCGTGGCGGTGGTGGTCGGGCTGACCGTGGCGGCGCTGGGCACCGTCCGATGGATCCCCACTCTTGGCACCCTCGCCGCTTGACCCCCGCCAGTGCCGGAGAGCTGCCACCATCTCATGACACCCGTACCGTGCCTGGAAAGGACGACCGTGAACGTTCGCGATGCCTTCTACGAGATCCTCCGTCGCCATGGGATCACCACGATCTTCGGGAACCCGGGGTCCAACGAGCTTCCCCTGCTCCGCGATTTTCCCGACGACTTCCGGTACATCCTTGCCCTCCACGAGGGAGCGGCAATCGGCATGGCGGACGGCTTTGCGCAGGCCACCGGGCGACCGGCATTGGTGAACGTGCACTCCGCGGCCGGGACGGGCAATGCCATGGGCAATCTCACCAACACCCAGTCGGGGCACGTTCCGGTGATCGTCACCTCCGGCCAGCAGACCCGACGGTATGCCGCGGTCAACGCGATGCTGACGAACGTGGACGCCCCGATGCTGGCCCGGCCGCTGGTCAAATGGAGTTGCGAGCCACTGCGACCGGAAGACGTTCCGCTGGCCCTGTCGAAGGGCATCCTGTACGCCACGTCCGCTCCCGCAGGGCCGGTCTACATCTCACTGCCGCTGGACGACTGGGACCACGACGCGGAAGCCGATGCACTCGAGCACCTCAAGGCTCGCGTCGTGCACGGGCAGCCGACCGTTTCCGCCGAATCGCTGGCGCTGCTCGAGGATGTCCTGGCCGCGGCCACCAATCCGGCCATGGTGCTCGGGCCGGGGATCGACAACCGCGTCGGTTGGGATGCCGCCGTCCGGCTGGCCGAACAGCTCGCGTTGCCGGTCTTCGTCGCGCCGAGCCCCTCGCGCTGCCCCTTCCCCACCCGTCATCCGAACTATCGCGGGATCCTGCCGGCCAGCATCACCGGGGTGAGTCAGCAGTTGCAGGGCCACGACGTCGTCGTCGCGTTCGGTGCGGCGATCTTCCGCTATCACGCACCCTCGGAGGGCGATTACCTGCCGCCGGGCACCGTACTGTGGGCCGTCACGTCCGATGCCGACGAAGCTGCTCGGGCGCCGATCGGTCGCATCCTCGTCGGCGATCCGTCCGCTGCCCTGTCCACCCTGGCGGATGCGACGCGGGCCATGCGACGGGCGTCTTTGCCTTCGCGTGACCGGGACCAATGCCTCGACGAGACCGGCCCGGCCTTCAGCCCGGAGAGCATCCTCGATGCTTTGGACGCCGCCAAGTCAGCGAACACCGTCATCGCCCACGAATGGACCTCGGTCGACACTGCCTGGGACCGGCTGGATCTGTCCCGGCCGGGAAGTCTGTACTTTCCGGCATCCGGCGCGATCGGTTGGGGTGTACCGGCGGCGATCGGCCTCCAGTTGGGCGACCCGTCCCGACGAGTGCTGGCCATCATCGGCGATGGCGCCCTGCACTACACGGTCAGCGCCCTGTGGACCGCGGCGCGCTACCGGGTTCCGGTCGTGTTCGTCGTCGCTCGCAACCACGAGTACGGCGCGCTGAAGTCGTTCGCCCGACTCTTGGACGCCACCGACGCCCCCGGGCTCGACCTGCCGAACATCGACATCCTTGGAATCGCCACCGGGTACGGCATACCCGCAGTCCAAGCGGACAGCCTCGCGGATCTGACCGATCTGGTTCGAGAAGCGTTGTCCGGCGACGGGCCCCGGCTGATCCAGGTCCAGCAGCGACCCCTGTCCGGATACGGAGAACGGTAGGGCCCGGCCGGCGGTCTGCCGGTGGTCGGCGTGCGCGTCACCCCGACCACCCCGGACTGGTCACCGGAAGAGCTCGGCCACCTTCAGCTGGTCGTAGTATCCGATGACCTGATCGATCTTGTCTCCGGTCACGTGCATCAGCCAGCAATAGCGCATGTTGTAGTCAGTACCGTTCTTGCCCAAGCCGCCGGTTGACGTGAACTCGACGACACCCCACTGACCGTCGGCCAGGATGCGCTCGACCTTGGGGGTGGGCCACCGTTCCAGCTTCTGGTCGAGCTTGCGGTAGACGCCGTCGGTGTATGCCTGCAGTCCGTGGAAGGTCCCGGACACCGGTGATGACCCGGTTGCCGTCCACACCAGATCGTTCGACAGGTGAGCCAGGAAGACATCTGCCGTCCAACCGGTTTCCGCCAGCCGTCCGAACCAGTCACGCAGGAATGTCCCGACGTCCTGAGTCGAGGCGCTCTCAGTCGGCTGCGTGGTCGTGCTCATGATCTTCTCTCCGTTCGTCGTGGGTCACCGCGAAGGTCGTGCAATCGTGCGACCCGGAATCCGTGATCCTGTTGTCAACGCTTGTTCATCGTGACTCGCGCTTCCCCCGATGCGACTGTGCGAAGTTCACAGGATCGTCGGTGGCCACCGGACGGCGGGCACGCCGCCCGCATGGTGCGACCCGACCGGGAACGGCCCCTGGAGATCAGCTGCCCGCCTCGAGAAAAGCCCTCGTCTCGGACAAGAAAGGACCAGGCTGCTCCAGATTGATGAGGTGGCCGGATCCGCGGAAGGACTTGATGGTGGCCCCGGGGATCACATCGGCCAGGACTGCGACGTCGGACGCATCAACCAGACGGTCCTCGTCGCCGAACAAAATCAGAGTCGGCACGGTGATTCTGTTGAGATCCGCGCGTCCGTCGAAGTCGCGTTGCGTCTGGTACTGGGCGAGCCATGCTGCCGGTGGCTCCTCCGCATCGTCAACCGCTCCCAGCCAGACCGCGTTGGCCGGTGTGCTGAGGAAGTCGAGCGAAAAGAGCCACGGACAGATGAGGGGGTACACCGCACGAAGTGAATGATCGGCAACGACCACGTCCCGAACCGCATCGAGGAACATCCGTGCCTGAACGTTCATGACCGCGTAGGTGGATGCGAGGACGATTCGGTTGACTCGGTGTGGCTGTCGCACCGCCATCGACTGCGCGACCAGGCCACCCATCGAGAAGCCGACGACGGCGGCCGCACCCACGCCCGACTCGTCCAGAACGGCGAACACGTCGTCGGCGAGGTCCGAGATTGAGTGGCCGCCGGGAGTCGTCGGTGTGCCGCCGGATCCCCGTAGATCGACGGCGATGACGCGCGAGTCTCGGCTGAGGTCTGCGATCTCGTTCGCCCAGAATTGCCGGTCGCCCCCCAGACCGTGCAGGAGGACGACGGCGGGTCCAACACCTTCGGTGGTCCAGGCAATGGGCCGGCCATCTGCGGTGAAATGATCTGTCATCACGTTTCTTCCGAACGAGCAGGGGCTAATGGGTGCCGGCGGACGGGCGGAGTCACCCGCCTGCCGTGTCGTCAGGCCGCCATCACTTGCTCGCGAAGCGGCCCGGTGAGCTTGTGGCGCGAGTGCAGACCGGACTTGGCGGATCTCCGGCCGAGGTGGAAGCTGACGGTGCTGGTGGTGACGATCGCCGGACGGTCCCTATCGTCGCACACCTGGCGACCGCGCGAGTCGCGCCGGCGACAGGATGACCGAGGGGAGGCAGGTCACCATGCCCGCGACAAGCAGCACCATCTACAACCGACGAAGCTGGTGTCGGCGGTAGGGTGCGCAAATGACAGTCCGCATTCCGATTTCACGGCGGTACATGTGGCTGGTCGTGCTGATCGTCGGCGCAGCACTGTTCGTCGTCACCCGGCTGACGTGCCAGATCACCGGAAATCCACACCTGTGGCCGGCCTACCTCTTCGTCGGGGCGCTGATCGTCCCCGCCACGGTTGTCAGCTTGGCCGACGGAATGTCCGCCGATTCTGATGTGGGACCGGTGTATCTGGTTGTGATCGCCACCGTCGGCGGTGTGGTCGGGGTGGTTCTGGCGGGCCTTGGCGAGTATGGGCTCCAGGTTGCCTATGGCGAATTGCCGAGAATCGCGATCGCCGTCATCGAGGAAGCATCCAAACTGATCATCCCGCTCGTCGCCCTGCTGCTGGTCCGGCGCGATGCCGCCAACGGGTTGATCATAGGGATGGCCGCCGGGGGTGGATTCGCCGTCATCGAGACGCTCGGCTATTCCGGAGCCGCGATCGTCCACGCGGGGAACACCCTCTCCGACGTGGACGACATACTTTGGGAGCGAGGGCTTTTTGCCCCCGCCACGCACATTGCCTGGACGGGCCTGGCCGGCTGTGCGCTTGGCTACGCCTTCCAGCGCCGATGGTCGTTGGCGGCGATTCTCGTGTTCCTCGGGGCATTCGGGTCGGCCGTGTTGCTTCATTCACTGTGGGACTCGAGCAACACCGGCGGATATCTTCTGCTCTCGGCCCTGAGCGTCTTCGGTGTGTGTGCCCTCGCCTATTTCCTCGGTGTCCGCGGCGTGAACCACGACCCGACATCGCCCGATCGCAGTACATAGCCACGAAGCGGCGCCGGTGGAATCCGGCAGGGCCGGAGTACTTGAACGCACCCCGGCCCTGCCGGATTCCTTCGGGTGTGACGGGTCAGGTACCCAGCACGGTCATCTCGGCCAGCTGCAGCCGGTAGAGCCCGTTGTCCCCGGGGGCCCGCCGCCCCAGCTCACTGGCCACGACCTTCACATACCGCCCGCTCGTCCCGGCGGCCAGACCATAAATCTTGTCCTTCCCGTCATCGGCCCGCTGGTTGAGGTAGGAACCCGCGGTCGTCCAGGTGACGGCGTCATCGGACACCTGGATCTGGAAATTCAACGGGAACCCGGCACCGGTCACCTCCGGCGCCTCACTACCCCACGCCACCCGCGGCGAGAGGGATACCGTATGGATGCTGCGGGAGCGGGCCATATCCACACTCACCCACTCCTGGCTCGACGAGCTCGAGTGACCATCGCTGGTGTAACCATGGCGGGGATCGCTACCGGAAACCCCGTCGGTCAGCTGAACCCGATCGAACCCACTACCCGGACCGAAATCCAGGGACGTGCTGGCGGCCACGGTCCTGGCCCGGGCCAGATTCCACGCCGGCGGCGCGAACGCCTGCATCTCGGCCAACTGCAACCGCTGCTCATTGTCGCCGTGCCCGGCCGCCCGACCCGCCTCCAGCACACTCAACCGGACATACCGGGCGGTGTACTGATCCTGCGTCGGCGCGGTCAGATCATAACTTCGGGCGACACCATCGTCGGCCGACTGCTGCTCGAAATGACCAGCGGTACGCCACGTCGAACCATCATTGGACACGTCCACATCAAACCTTTTCGGGAACCCGGCACCGGTCACATCGGCCGGCTCATCCGCCCGAGCCAGCCGGGGATGCAAGACCAACCGACCCACCGACCGCTCCGCCCCCAGATCGATCGTCACCGACGGATACACCGCACCCGCACTGGAATAGCCATTGTTACCGGTCACCGCATTCGCCTGCCCATCGGTCAACCCGGCCGGCGAGAACCCGAACCCGTTCAACGCATTCGGCGACGACACCGCCGCACCCAACGCCACATCACCGTCGCCCCGACCCGACACCTGCACCTCGGCCAACTGCAACCGGAAACCATCCCCCGGCGCGTTCCGACCCAACCGGGACACATCCAACCGCACATACCGGCCACTGGTCGCGGCCCCCAACGGGTACGTCACCGAACCGCCACCATCGGCGGACTGATCGACCAGACCGGCCGCATTCCTCCAGGACTGCCCATCATCGGACACCTGCACCGTGAAGTTCCGCGGGAATCCCGCCCCGGTCACCGCCCGATCCTCACCGGGGACCGCCGTCCGCGGGAACAACGTCACCTGATCCACCGCCTGCACCCGGCCCAGATCCACCGTCACCGACTGCGACCACCACTCACTGGGCTGCACCTCCGAGGTGTAACCCTTCACATCACCACCACTACGAACCCGACCATCGTTCAAGGCCGCCCGCGACCACTGCCCGTTCTCCAACGACGACGCCGCCGTCACCGACCCCGCCAACGCCACATTCTCCCGCGGCACCACCAGATTCGACCCACGGAACACGATCCGCACCTCACCATCATGCGGAGTCAGCGTCGTCCACGCACCCGACGTCGACCCCACCGCAAACCCCGGCATCGTGTACGACGAACCCGCCCCACCACCACCCGAACCCCAATGCGCCAAATCTGTGCCGGCAATAGCCCACGTCTCATCAATCATGAGTCTGGACTCGTCGCCGGTCCTACCCTCGTCCCCGCCACGGTACCCACCGCCACCGCCACCGCCACCGCCACTGGCGTTGAACCCGCCTACGCCCGTCGACTCAGCGCCGAATGCGCCCCCGTCGCCGGGACGAGCGTTCGGTGTGGCCATACCGTTATATTGTTTGACATACGGTCCCTTGCCACCGTTACCGTTCGACCCACCGACCCCGCCGGGCATCGCATAGCAGGCGCCTGCGCCACCTCCACCGCCGGCGACAAGCACGGTCGTCGGGCTGAACCCGGTCTTGCGAACGGTGGTCGCACCACCGCCACTGCCGACCGTGCCGATCCAATCCCGGTCGTCCATGAATGCCGTCTGGGCCGCCCCACCGCTGGTCCCGTTCAGACCCCAACCACCGGGTGCGGTCTGGGTCCACTGACCCGCTTGCGCTTGCGCCGGTGTGACATCCGCGACTTTGCCGGCACCGCCCGGCGCCACCAGCAGGGATTCACCCCCGTTCACGCTCATCGTGCCGTGGATCCACGTCCCACCACCACCAGCAGCGTTGCCCACTCCGAAGTAGGGATCTGTCCACTGCTCGGGGTCGGTCAAGCCTGGCCACGGCCCGCAGGGGTCGCTAGGTGCTCCGTCGCCGCCGCCGGCCTCGATGTAAGCCTCGGTTGCCCCCGCGGGCACCGGCACCCGCGTCTCACCGCCGCTGTAGCCGACGACGACCCGGTACTCCGACACTCCCGTCGGCTCGGTCGCCACGGCCGGCGAAGCAGCGGCCACCGCCAACGCCCCGGTCACCGCCACCACCGCACCGGCGGACACCGATCGCCGGAACAGCCCGGCAGCAGGTCGAGCGGCGCTCCCGGTCCACCGGGACACTCCACGGTTGTCGCGTTTGGCAGACAATTTCAGTCGCCTCCTGAAGATCGATGTATCGCCGCACGGCCATCGCGCGTCGATTCCGGACAGTGGTACTGCGTCGCAGAGATCCCCGACCGATCGCAATCACCCTCGGCGATTGGAAGACGCTCGATCAGCTCACAAACAAGACCCTAAAGGGGAGTCACCTAGGCGCATCTGTGCAGAATTCACAGTTGCTGCGTGAAACTCACAGGTGCGCCGGCATCGGAGATGTGGTTGTCTGCCCGAATCATCGAAAGACGCGATTCGGAGCGACCACAACCAGACCATGACCGTCATCGGGTCGGGTCTCGGCGCTTCACCGCCCACTCCGGAGGTGCTCCCAGTCGCGACGGTGTACAGAGGACCTGTACTTCGACGAGACGCAGACGCGTCCGGTGATGGCCCAGGCTCGCTAACTGGGCGCCGGCGCGGAATCACCACGGCATCGGTTGCGCTGCTACGGCTTTCGGCCGGTCAGGCGTACCCGAGCAGATCCGCGGCGCACCCGTCGGGCACGTTGGGCTAGCTACTTCGACCTGAAGAAATCGGTTCCGGACAACGTTCTCGGCTTGTGGACCCCGGCGCAGAACGAGCGACTGGAGGCGACCCATGCCCAGTATGATCCGGCCGGAATGTTCCCGTTCACACACCGGGAATCAAGTTCTCACAACGGGCTGGAGTCACTGCAGCGCTCGGCGACGAGTCTGCGTCATTCCGACCGATCGAACGGGTAAGTGGTCGGGTCCTCGTGACCCGACCCCTTACCCGTTCATTGATTCAGCTCACCACCTGGCTTGGACGCGATTTCGCGTCACTGACCGACCGTGACGGTGTAGATACCGCTGCTGGTGGTTGTGCCGAACTCGTTGGACAGTTCGGCACGGTACTCGTACGTGCCGTTCGGCCTTCCGCTGACGACCGTGGTCGCCTGCTGAGCCGCGGGAGTGTGCACGGTGAGCGTCTGGTTGTCGATCAGCACCCCGTTCTCGTAGAGCCGGTACGTGTCACCGTTGGTGCCCCACCACATGTTCATCGCGACCGTGTAGTCGCCGCTGCCCCAGGCGCCGGTCTGGATCTTGGACAGGACGGGAGTGCCGGGCTTGGCGTCGGCAACCGTGACGGTGTGGGAGCCGCATGAGGTCGTGCCGAAGCTGTTCGTCAGCTGGCAGGTGTACACGTAGGTCCCATCGGCCTTGCCGGTCACGGGAACGGCGACCTGCTGGGCGGCCGGGCTGTTGTCGACCAGGTCGCGGCTGGCGATCAGGTTACCGTTCTCGAACAGGCGGTAGGTGGAACCGTTGTTGCCCCACCACATGTTCATGGTGATCGTGTAATCACTATCGCGCAGCCCTGTGTCCCATCCGTTGTCATCGGACAGCACGGGAGTGCCTGGCTTGCCCGTGGCCTTGATGGGTGCGGCGGGCGGCGCGACGGTCACGGCGAGGTTTTGCTGGGCATCGGGGGCGGTTCCGTTGGCCGCGGTGACCTGCACCGTTCTGGTGCCGGCCGACGTGGGTCTGCCGGCCAGAGTCGCTGTGCCGTCACCGTTGTCGGTGAAGGTCAATCCGGCCGGGAGGCCGGTGGCGGCCAGTCCAGGCAGCGGCGTGCCGGTCGCGCTGACGGTAAACGAGCCGGACTGCCCCGCCGTGAAGCTCGCTGCGCTCGGGCTGGTGAACTGGGGGGCGATGCCGGTCGCGGTCAACGGTGTGAAGGTAACGAGTCCGTTCTGGCCAAGGCCGCGGTCGCTCGTGCCAATCGACACGTCCGAAGCCTGGGCGGCGGCGAAGTTGCTGCCTCCGCCGCCTCCGCCGCCACCTCCATAGGACACGGCTTCGAAGCCCGGCGTGCACATCCCGCCTGCGCCGCCACTGCCTCCGCCGAAGTAGCCGCCGCCGCCTGCGCCCGTCGAGGTGTAGCCGGAAACACCGTTGCCGCCGTTGGTCTCGGAGCCGGCGTTGCCGTCGGTACCCCGATAGAGGCCTTGGCAGGCGTAGCCGCCGGCCCCGCCGACCCCCGGCGCCGCGTCGCTGCCGGCCCCTCCGCCGGAGCCGCCGCTGGCCGACCCACCGCAGTCCGAGCCTGCCGCACCGACCTGGTCGGCGGCGCCGCCCGAACCACCGGCCCCACCGGCGACGCAGAAGTCGCTTCCACCGCCGCCGCCACCACCACCGGCGACGACCAGAGAAGAGCCGCCGAGGCTGACCCTGGTCGCGCCACCACCACCGGCGGCGCCGCCGCTCCCGCCGGCACCGGCGCCGGCGCCACCGCAGGTGAGAGTGCCGTTACAGTCCCCGGAGCCGGCGTCACCACCGACCTGCACCCATAATTCCTGGCCGGGGGTCACCGCGAACGTCGCCGACACCGCACCACCGGCACCGCCGGCACCCACTGCGTCCGCGCCGCGGCCTCCGACCGCGTCAATCCGCAATCTGGTCACCCCGCTGGGAACCGTGAACCCTTGACCGGGCGCCGCCCGGAAGCTGAAGGTGACCTGGTCCATCGGGTCGGCCGTCACCGCGTCGGCGGCCCCCGCGGTCAATACCGAGCCACCGAAGGCCAAAGCAGTGGCAGTGATCAGCCCGGCAAGTCCAGGCCATCCCCTGCGGCGGTGCGCGATCTGATGCATCAAGATGATCCCTTCAATTGGAAGTCGTTATGCGATCGTTTTTGTTGGACAGGGGTCGAACCGGCTTCGTTTGCCCTCACGAAGATGGAGGTCCACCATGATCAGGGCGACGATCACGGTCAGTAGGCAAGCAATGGCAAGGGTGGTGAGACCAGTGCTTCGTTCTGCGCGGTCCGAGTCCGTGCCCGCTTCCCCGGTGAGTAGTCCAGTGATCATTTCCAGCCCTTCGTCGTGGCTCTCCCAGCGCATCCGCAGGCCGCGCAATGGGTGAACGGTGAGCACAAACCGTATCGACGCACCTCGTCCGTTCGACTGTGCAAAGTTCCTAGGTGGTAGCGGCTTTCATGACCCGTCCGGCGCGACTGCCCTTCGCTGCCCTGTTCGCTCGCGGGAGCGAATCCTGACCAGCGGCACCGGCCCTCACCATGCGGAGCCTGGCCGGACCGGGTCGGACTGCTCGACCGGCCCGTCGTGGGGGTCGGTATCCCGGCAGTCGTCTGAATCCGATCGTCGGCTCACCACACTGGTCGCTGTCGTCGTCGAGTCGACGTCGGGTGAACGCCGAGCGGAGAGCGTCCCTACACTCACCGGCGTGTTGACCGAGGACGAGGCCCTGGAGCTACTGGCATACCTGGTGACCAGTGCTCGGACCCAGGTCGACGAGGCCGGGGAATACGGGCCGATGCGGCTGTTGACGGCGGCCCGGCGACTCGGCGCGGCAATGGCCGCCCACAGTTCGCCATCGACCGCGGAGTTCCTCGCCGGGCCATTGACCACCCTGCCCGAGCTGGCGGTGCCAAAGGTCGATCGTGAGGATTACGTCGCCCGCCTCGACCGGGTGTGCAGTGAACTGGCGGTCGTCCTGAGAAACCGATACGCGCCGTGAACGCCGTCCTGGCAGCGATCCGTAGCCGCCGGGTCGTCCGCTCGATGGACGACGAGCCGGTCGGCCGCGAGGCGTTGGAGGCGATTCTGGACGCCGCGCGGTGGGCCCCAAGCGCCGGGAACCGTCATCTGCAGCGGTTCGTCGCCACCGACGACCCGGGGACGTTGCACGTCCTGCGGATGGTGTCGCCCGGCATGATTGCCCGGCCAACCGCTGCCATCGTGATCTGCACCGACTGGTCGCTGGCGGCCGATTTCGGATTCCGGCCGGATGTTCCCGGCCCGTGGATCGACGTCGGGACCGCGGCGGCGACGATCCTGCTCGCGGCGCACTCGCTCGGCATCGGTGCCGGGCCGGTGACATCGTTCAGCAAGGCTGCGGTCGGCACGCTGCTGCGACTTCCGGATGGACTGCAGCCGGACATGATCGTCTGTCTGGGGCATCCGGCCGCGGGTGGACCGGCACCGATCCGCCGCGGGCGCGCGATCACCTGGCGGGATCTGACGACATTCGTGCCCTGAGTCCGGGTCCGCCGAACGGGTCGATACGCGGGCGACGGATTCGCTGCCGGGCTGGTCGCGTCAGCTCCCGTGACCGGCGAAGGGGAGCAATCCGGCCGGGTCGCTCCTGCTGCGGACAGCATCGAGCCGGTCGTTCTCGGCGGGAGTCCACGCGCCGATGACGTCGTCTGGATCGTTCCCCCGACCGACGAAATTGATCAGCTGCGTCGGGGCATGCCACGGCACAACGGAACCGAGCGCCGACCGCACCGCGGCCAACCGGTCGGCGTCGCCGAGCGCGGGATTCGGGGCGGCATAGACATTCAGCAGATGGGCCGAGGATCGCCCCCCGACCGCGTTCGGCGCGGCGGCGGGCCGGGCCACGGCGCCACCCAGGGTGCGGATCTCAACGGATGACAGGGGCGCCTCGGTGGCCGGGCCGACGACGGCCAGCAGGGCCCGCACGGTGTCCTCGCCGAGCCCGGCCAGGGCCTTCGAGCCGTTCGCGACCGGCATGGGGCCGGTCGGGTCGCCGTGGACGGTGCCGATCTTCGTGTACGGCAGCGGGCCGATGGTGTCGAGCACGGGCGTCGCCGCACGGCGCATCGTCGTGAGCTGATGTTCGGCGTCGGCGGGTATGTCGGTGCTGACGAACCGGAGGTGGACGACGATGCGCCCGCGAATCGGCTCGGGCAGTGCATCGCGGGCCGGAAGACGCAGCAGCGCAATCGATGCCGTGGACGACTCGGGAAGCGCCGGTGACCAGTGGGCGAACGTGGTCAGCACGTCGATCGCATCGGCCGCGTCGAAATACAACCCTCCCCCGTAGACGGTCGTGAGTGGGAGGAGTTCCACGGTCACCGCGGTGACGACGCCGAAGCCGCCCTTGCCGCCCCGCAACGCCCAGAAGAGGTCCGGATCCGAGTCGACCGTGACGGTCCGGGGACCGTCGGCCGGCGTGACGATGTCGATCGATCGCACCCGGTCGGTTGAGAACCCGTAGGTGCGGGCGAGCGGCCCCAGCCCGCCGCCCAGCAGGTAGCCGACGACCCCGACCCCGGGGGCCGATCCGCAGAGCGGAGCAAGCCCATGCGGCGCGGTCGCGGCCAGCACCGGCTCCCAGGTCGCGCCGGCCCCGATGCGGGCCAGGCCGGCGCCGGTATCGACCTCGACCGACTCGAGTCGTTGCATGGCGATCCCGATGCCGCCGCCCACGTTCGCGAGCCGACCGTGTCCTGATCCGACGACGGTCAGGCGTTCGCCGTGATCGGCGGCCACGGCGACCGCGCTCGCCACGTCGGTCACGGTGTCCGCCACGACCACCAGATCGGGAGCGATGGTCACCGCCGTGTCGAAGCCGGCCGTGGCCTCGGTGTACCCGGGATCCTGCGGGCCGACGACCCGGGTCACCCCGGCTGCCCGGAGCTGTTGCGCGATGGACGTCATCGGTGGCTCATTCCCCGCAATCTTCGGATGGGTTCGGCCGGCGGACGACAAGATGCAGATGGGGCACCCGGGACAGCGGACGGTGCCGTCGGTGGTCGATCACGGCGCTGACGTGGCCCCTCACGCGGACATCGACTCCGCCCGGAGGATTCCGGTGAGCTGATGGCGGGAGTGAACGCCGGCCTTGCTGTAGATCCGGCCGAGATGGAAGCTGACGGTGCTCGCGGTGATGAACAGCTCCTGGGCAATCTGCTTCATGCTCAGGCCGCCGGCGAGCAGGGTCAGCACGTCCAGTTCTCGGTCGGACAGGCCGAACCGGGCGCCGAGGATGCGGAGCGACACGGTCACCGGTTCGGCCCTGGTTTCGGTTGGCCTGCCCGCGTCCGGGTCGCTCTCGTCGACCTTCAGGTGGGGGCGGTCGAGGTAGGACGCGGCACCCAGTCGGCGGTAGATGTTCAACGCGGCGGCGGCGGCCCGAGCGGCTCGGCTCCGCTCCCCGGCGGCCAGTTCCAGACGGGCCTGATCCGACAGGAGGTGAGCGCGATAGAACGGAACGGCCTGAGCGCCGTCGTCGGCGGCTCGCCGGACGAGCTCAAGGGCGGTTCGCTGGTCGCCGCGCCGTTCAGCCATGAGCGCACGCAACCAACCGGCCACCGCGGCGGCCCACGCCGGCGGTTCGGGCCCGGCATCGACGAACTGCAGCCAGGTCTCGGCTTGTTCCAGGTCGTCGGCCCAGATCGCAGCGAGCACCGGGGCCACCATCAGGGGGCCACGCACCGACTGCAGGCCGATGTCAAGGGCCTGGGGCCAGCGGGCGCGGTAGGTGGGTAACAGCTCCGCGCGGGCGGTCTCGGCGCCGGCCTCGGCGTGCAACCGCACCACGGCAACCTCGAGGATCTGGGCGATCGGTTCCGGCCAGGGGGTTTCGGACAGTCGCGACTCCAGTCGCCCCAACTGCCGGTCGGTCTCGGCGAACTCGCCTCGCCCGGCCCCGTCCAGGACGGCCACCGCACCCACCGTGGGCAGAACCTCGCTTCGGGTGCTCTGCACGGCGAGGCGGAAGTTGACCCGGGCCAGATCCCATTGACCGGTCCACCAGTACAGGTAGCCGAGGAAGGCATAAACCCCTCCGGGCGAGGCCTCGGCCTCCCGCCCGGCGGCAACACGGGCCTGGGTCACCAGCTGGTCTCGCAGGGCCCGGTCGAACTGGCCGCGGAACATCCGCATCATTCCACGGACTCCGACCAGGGGGGCCATGTCGTCGGGTACCGCCGAAGGATCATCGGGAAGGGGTGGCAGGGTGGCCAGCATCGCCTCAGAGCCTTGGACCCGGAGCGCGACGATGGCCGAGGCGTATCTGAGCATGGGCGTCATCGCCGCGTCGGTGACGCCGAGTTCGGCGCACTGCTGAATTCCGGCCAGGACGAGGGCCGTCGCGGCGCCGGATGTCGTTCTGGCCCAGGCAAGCAGGGCCTGGAGACGGTAGTGAACCCGGGCGCGGTCACGATCGTCGCCCGGGGGCCCGCCCAGCAGGTCGGGGTCCGCCGTCAAGATCTGCACGCCGAGCACGGGAGCGCCTTGGAGGATCTCCGTCGCGCCCAGCACCAGCGCGCGCCGGGTGGCATCCCGGGCCAGCCGGACGCGGTCGAACTCCGTCCGAACGGCGGCGAAATCACCCGCCACCGCCCCCAGGTACAGCGAGTCCAGCCAACGACGCTCCCGCCGGCCGACGTCCGAGGTCAGGCCGGCAGATTGGCGAAGGAACTTGGCGGCATCACGATAGCGTTGCTGGTCGTAGCAGGACCAGCCGAAACCCGCCAGCTCCTCAGCCAGGGCGTCGTCGTATCCCGTCGTGGCCGCCACCCGATGATCCAGGACTGCGTCCTGCAGCCCAACGACGTGCGCTGCACGGGCGTGCATCTCGCGTCGCTCCGGCAGCGGTGTCTGCTGGTACACCGCGGACCGGAGGAGGGCGTGGGCCGCCCGCACCTCGGCGCCGCCGGCCAGGTCGCGGATCACCGCCAGCCCCGCGGCGGTCAGCGAATCCACCGTCGACTCCGGATCGGCGACGCCGGCGACTTCGGCCGCATCGGTGAGCGGGACCCATCCGGCCCCCAGGACGACAACCGCACGCAGCATGCGCGTGGCCGGGGTGCCGAGCCGGGCCAATTGCTGCTGGGTGATCCGGGCGAACTGCTCCGGTGCCGGCGCGACCCGGCTGCCCACCAATGTGGCCCGGTCGTACTCGGACAGCAGCGCGGTCAGGTAGAGCGGATTGCGTCCGGTGTGCTCCCACAGCATCCGGACGTCCGATGGCTCCAGCCCGGGCTGCAGCCGCCGAGCCAGTTCCTGCGCCTCGGCCAGACTCAACCCCTGGAGGGAGACCCGCACGACCCGATCGGACCGGTCCACCCACCGTTGCCACTCCGGATGCAGGTCACCCAGGGGTCGGGTGGCCACCATGAGCAGCAGGCGATCCCCGGACATCCGCCGCATCAAGGCGATCAACGCCTGGACCGACTCGGGGTCGGCCCATTGCAGATCGTCCAGTCGCAGCAGCACCGGCTGGTCCGGGCCGATGTCGTCCAGAACCGAGCGGATCTCCTGGGCGATGAGGAACGGTGACGATATCCGCGGGTCCGCCCGGTCGATCGACAGGCCCCATCCGACCAGGCTGGAATACGGATCGACGTCCCCTTCCAGGCCCTCGGCCGACAGGACGCTGAAGCCCTGTGCACCGCGCGCGACCTCGTCCAGCAGCGTCGACTTACCCATGCCGGACTCGCCGGTGACGACCAACGTCGTCGGTTCACCCGACCGAGCCCGCTGCAACGCCGACGTGGCCAACTCCGCAGCTGATCGCCAACTGGGTGACGGGTCCAAGGTGCCTGATTCCACCGATCCAATGGACACGGGATGTCCTTTCCGCCGCCGGCCGACACTCCATTCAAGCTGACCCGGTCGGCTCACGGAGCGGCCGGGCGCCCGTGGTCGACCCGTCGTCGACCGATGCGGCCAGCGGGCCGGTGAGGTAGTTCCCGATGGTGGGTCCGATCAGGGTGACCACTGCGTCGTCGGGGAGGTCGGCCATCGGTTGGAGGCGCCAGACGTAGCGGGTCAGGGCCAGGCCGACGAGTTGGCTGGCCACCAGTCCGGCCCGGAGTTCACGTTCGTCATCGTCGAGTGAGCGGGCGACGGCGCCGATCATGCTGTCCCGGAAGACCTGGGCAAGGCGGTCCCGGGCGATCGGTTCGTGCGCGGCCGTCAGGATGATGGAGCGCAGCACGGCGGCCATGTGCGGGTCGTTCCACGCGGTGAGCAGCACTCGGACCAGGGCCGCGCCGCGCTGGGGCAGCGGCGAACCGGCGACGGCGGCGATCCGTTCGAGGTACCCGGGTGGCGGCTGCAGACAGGCCTCGAGCAGGGCCGACTTGGTCCGGAAGTAGTAGGACACCAGCCGCGGGTCGACCTGCGCGTCGCGGGCCACCGCCCGCAGCGATGTGCCGGCCCAGCCGTGCTCGGCGAATGAGGCCCGCGCGAGGGCCACGATGCGATCCATCACGACGCCGCGTTCCTGGCTGGGCCCACGCCGCCCACCGTCCACCATTCGCCACTCCAGGTCACAGCTGTTGCGGGAACGCCCCGCGTCGTCCAGACTTCCTCAGTCGCGGAAATTTCGCCAGCGGACGACACGTGGGGGTCAGATGGTCACCAGGATCGAGTCGGCCGGGACCGGACCGGGTGAGCGTCGCCTCAACGGCCCGCAGACCACCGGCCGGGAGTACCGCGAGCTGTCCGAGCCGCGTCACCGGATGACCACCGACGAGGACGTCGAGATCCGGGTGCGTGACGGGTCCCGGTTGTTCGCCGATGTCCATCGCCCCGACGACGACGGCCGGTTCCCGGCCTTGATCGCCGCGTCGCCGTACCCGCGGCAAATTCAGAACCTCGGCGCGCCCATGGGTTTCATCGAGGCTGGGGCGAGTGACTTCTTCGTCCCGCGCGGTTATGTGCACGTCATCGTGAATCTGCGGTCCACCGGCGGGTCGGACGGCACGTTCGGCTTCTTCGACGGCCAGGAGCGGCGTGATCTGCACGACGTGGTCGAGTGGGCGGCCGCGCAGCCGTGGTGCGACGGCACGGTCGGCATGATCGGAATCAGTTACTTCGCGATGGCCCAGCTGGAGGCGGCGGTGGAGAAGCCGCCGCACCTCAAGGCCATCTTCCCGGTTGCCGTGACCCCCGATCTGTACGACGCGGCCTACCACCACGGCCTGCTCAGCTCCAGTTTCGACGCGCCCTTCGTGACGGCCATGGGGGTGACGTCCGGACGCAGTGACGCCTTCTGGCGGGGCAAGCTGCTGGCCGCCGTCCGGCACGTCCTGAACGAGCCGAGGATCCACGCCCGGCTGGCCCACATGAACGGTGAGGCAGCCGTCACCGGGCTCAAGAAGGTCATGCGGTTGCACTACGACCCGGTCCCGTGGGACCGGCTGTTCCAGCAGATCGCCATCGAACACCAGGTCCGGGACGGGTTCTGGGACGACCGGAACGTGTTGCCGCTGCTGGCCGAGGTGGACATCCCGGTCTACCTGGGCTGCGACTGGCAGAACGTGCCGCTGCACCTACCCGGCACCTTCACTGCATGGGAAGCGTTGCGGCACAACCCGAACGTCCGGATGGGCATGCTCGGCGAGTTCGGTCTCACCTGGCCGTGGGAGAGCCTGCACGTGGAGGCGCTGGCCTGGTTCGACCATTGGCTCAAGGGGCGGGACACCGGGATCATGGACGGGCCCGCGGTGCGTTACCTGCTGCCCGGCCAGGACGACTGGCGCACCGCCGAGGCCTGGCCCCCGTCTGCGGAGCACCGCGTGTTCGCGCTCGGCGCCGACGGCACCCTGGGCGGCGACCCGGACGGGGCGGCATCGCGCCGGTACCTGTGCGAGGGCGCCGGGCTGAACCGGATGCCCAACGCCAACCCGTTCCCGTTGCCGGGCCTGCTGTCCTGGGACACCGTCCCGCTGGCCCAGGACACCGACGTGGTCGGCGAGATCGAACTGCGCCTGCACGCGGCCAGCACCGCATCCGATACTGCCTGGATCGCGGTCCTGCAGGACGTCGACGAGGACGGCACCACGGTCGACGTCACCGCGGGCTTCCTGCGGGCGAGCCTGCGCGCCGTGGACGAACAGACCAGCCGTCCCGGCGCGCCGACGCTGCCCTGCCGGCACGCCGAAGTGGTGCCGGTCGGTGAACCCGTCGAGTACCGCATCCCGCTGGTGCCCAACGCCCGCCGGTTCCGGGCCGGCCACCGGATCCGGTTGGTCCTGACGTCCGACGATCAACCGAAGGACCGCCCGGCGATCATGAACTTCCGGCACACCCCGGTCGGCACCAGTGCCGTCAACGAAGTCTTCGCCGACTCCCAGCTACTGCTACCGGTACTGCCAGCCACGGGCGCCGGCTGACCGACAACCACCGCGCGTCAAGACCGCTTCCTGGCCGCCCGTAAGCCGACGTCCCGGTGGAGCGATTGCTCGCTGCCCCCGTCGGTGATCGGCCGGGCGGATCGAGACGTCGCGAACCTCACTGGGCGGTCCGGGACGTCGGTCGGCACTTCTCGTGACCCTGGTGGACGGCATGCCCGGCGGGCCAAGAGTGGAAAGTGGCGGAGCGACTCGACATCCCATCGCGCGGCATGCCCGGTGTCGGTATCCGGCGCGGCTTGCACCGGGTCCCGAATCTGTCGGCCGTTCTGCTTGCTACGACCAGTGTGCTCGGGGTGACGTGGGTCACGACTGTGTGAAATGAATAGTCCTTGGTGAGTGACGGACGCGTCTCGGACAACGACCGGGTGACGGCGACGCAACTGTCGGGACGGCGCCGGGCGGGACTGTTGGCCGCAGTGACAGGAGCGCCCCTCGCCTCACTACTCCTTGCGCCACGCGTTCGAGTGCGGCAGATGCAGAGTGGGGGCGCCGTGGGGCCGTCCAGCCGGCGGGTCTCCTTCGTTCGACGGCGTCGACGGTCACGACGGGACTTCGGCGCCGCAACCCCGCTGGCTGCGCACGGTGCTGCAGGGCACCCGGGAGTCTGCCAAAGCCGGCCCTGGGTTGGTCGCCTCGGTGCGTGTAGCATCACCAATTGATGCTGTTGAGTGTGCATGGAGGTCAAGATGCGAACGACGATCGCTCTGGATGACGACCTTGTGAAAGAGGCACAGCGCCTCAGCGGGATCACGGAGAAGGGTGCCCTGGTTCGTCAGGGCCTGCGGGCGTTGATCGAGAGGGAAAGCGCCCGCCGCTTGGCGTCGCTCGGCGGGAGCGAGCCGGACGCCGCCGCCGTCCCGCGATATAGGGACTCGCCCACATCATGATCCTCGCCGACACGTCGGTCTGGATCGACCATCTCCGTGCCGGCAACCCCGCGTTGGTGGCGCTCCTGCGGGACGGGCATGTCCTCGCGCATCCTTGGGTGACCGGGGAGATCGCCCTCGGAAACCTCGCGAACCGGGTCGAGGTCCTTGGGCTGCTTGGCAATCTGTCGCAGGCCGCCGTCGCGACCGACTCCGAGCTCCGGATTCTGATCGACCGGCAACGGTTGTTCGGCCGCGGGGTCGGTTACGTCGACGTTCAACTGCTCGCGGCGACGTTGCTCACGTCCGGTTCCCTCTTGTGGAGCCGGGACAGGCGGCTGACGGCGATTGCGGCCGAGCTCGGAATCGCCCACGACCAGCCTCAACCGCCGTAGTCGGCCGGCGCCAGCACGCGAGGATGACGATGAGAGTCCGGCCGTGGTCGCGACACCGTCACCCACGGCCCCGCATGATGCTTCCTCGAACGTGTCGACGTGCCCATGATGGGCACGTCGGGCCGTCAGCTCACCCGTCGATCCACACCGGTCCAGATGGTGGGGTTCAAGTCCCCCCTCGGACACATAGTTACTCGTCATGAAGAAGGCCGATTCGGCGTGATCGGACCGATTCGTCCTTGGGAGAGATGGTCGTTGGGCCCGATGATCTCGGATCGGATCGGATCGCGTTCAGGCGGTCAGGGTGGATCTTGACCAGGTTGTGGGCCATGATCCAGTGTCCGGTCCAGGTCCGGGCGCCTTCCAGCGAGTCCAGGCGTGTGCGGTCCCACCCGTATCCGCGTTTAAGGGTGCTGATCGGGCCTTCGCAGCCGGTTCGCCATTTCACGGTTCGGCGGAACGGGGGCCGGTGTTCGACGGTTCGGCGGGCCGCGCCTGGTTTGCCTTCCGCGGGATGACGACGTTGGCAACCCTGCGGTCGGTCAGGTGCTGGTCGACGCCGGCCTCGCCGTAGCCGCGGTCGGCGGTCACCGTCCGCGGCCCCCGGCCGGTGCGCTCGGTGATCCGATCGATCGCCGGCGCCAACTGTGGTGCATCGGGCGGGTTGCCCAGTTCGACGTCGTGGTCCAGCACGATGCCGTCCTGGTTGTCGACAACCTGCCCCTTATCACCGAACTCGACAGGCTTCCCCGGTCGGCCCGTGGCGATCGGCCTCGCCTGGGTGCCGTGCAGGCTGACCACCCGGGTGCACTGTCCGGGGTGCGGCCGGTCAACCGAACCCGGGTCTGACCGATGATCTGCTTGGTCGCCTCGACCAGGGCGTGCAGGTTGTCGACCGCGCCGATCAGCCGCCCGCGGCGTCGACCCGCGGCCGCGTCATGAACCCCGACCTGGGCCAACACCGTGGCCTTGGCGCGGGCCCGGTCGGCGGCCCGGCGAGCGTTCCCGAGCCGAACCCGCGCATTCTTTGATCGCCGATTCGGCCAGGTCAGCCAGCTCTCCGGTGATCCGCTGCCCGCCGGCCCTGGCCTGGTCCCGACCCAGCTGGGCGCGAGACCGCAACTTGGCGGCGTTCCCGTGCGCCTTCGCCCGGCCGACCTTGATCGGTCCCGCACCCGGGTGCGGACCGCGCCGCCCGCCGCCTGGATCCGTTCACACTGGTGCTGATGCGGCGAACCGCCTTGGCCAGCAATCCGGAGTCGGTCGGGTAGGCCACGTTCGCCGGCGCCACCGTAGCGTCGGCGCGGACCTTTTTCGTGCGGACCACTTTCGCCTTAACGGCCTTGGCCAGCCGCACCCGTTCAGCGCGTCGAACGCGGTCGACCCGCACTTGGTCGTGAGCTTGATCAGCGTCGTCGGGTGCGGCACTGTCCCGTCGAACGGGATCGGTCTGCCGGAGATCCTTCGCCCGGACCGATGAATTCCGGCTGAGGTGGTCGTATCAAGAACGACCCCGAGCGGAAGACGAAAGTAGTGCTCGACCGCACCGACCCTTTCGCCCGGGAGAGCGCCGCCGAACGAACCCGCCTGGCCGATCTGCTCGCTTCGCTGGACCCCGACCAGTGGGGCGCCGGCTCACTGTGCGTGGGCTGTCGGGTGCGCGAGGTCGGCGCGCACATGACGATGCCCTACCGGCACACCGGCCAGACCGTGCCGGCCGGGATCGCCGCGGCCGGAGGCGATTTCATAGGTACGCGGACGATCAGGCGCGGCAGGACACCGCCCGGCCGTCCACGCCGAGATGCTGGCCTGCCGTGCGGGACAACGTCGAACACCCCTGGCAGCCGCAGCCGGGGGCCAGGCCGGGCGCTGAGCCACGACGTCATCCACGGCCTGGACATCACCGAACCGCTGGGCCTGCCGCGCCCGCCGGCGGACCGGGTCCGGCTCGTTCTGGGCGCAGCGGATGAGCGCCAACTGGCCTTCTTCGGGGTCGACCGCACCGTCCGGCGGCTCGAGGCGACCGACACCGAACTGGCGCTGGGCGACGGCCAGGAGGTGACCAGGTTGCCGGCCGCGGACATCCTGCTGGCCGTTACCGGTCGCACCGACCTGGACCCACCGATCCGCTGACGGCACCGCAACCGGACGAAATTGATCTTGCGGACGTCTCCCCGCCGGTCCATGCTGTGCGGACGACCGGGGGTTGCTCCGAGGACGGATGACCTCATCCGCGGCAGGCCCGCCGGCCGACCAGGGGAATCCCATGTCGTTGCTCGGCAAGAACCTGGCCGTCGGCGCCCAGGGCCCGGACGTCGTCATCCTGCAGGGCGCCTTGCGCGAACTCGGCCTCGACATCCCCGACGACGAGACCGCCGCCGGCCGGTTCGGGAAGGGCACCGGCGTGGCGCTGGCCAGGTTCCAGCGCTCCCAGCGCCTGGACCCGACCGGGATCGCGGACGACCACACCGTCGAGGCGCTGACGAAGGCGGTCGGGCACGAGCTCGGAACGGACGACCGGCCGGCCCCGGATCCGGATGCCCGGCTGGTTCGCGGCCAGGTGATGTACTACCGCGGCCTGCCCATCGCCGGGCTGCCGATCAGGGTGGTGCACCGCGGCCTGCGCACCGACCTGCCGCTCGGCGCGACCACCACCGACGACCGCGGCGAGTACGTCGTCCGCTACTCGGTGGCCGAGCTGCCGCAGCGCCGCGCCGACATTCAGATCCGGGCCTACGCCGACGATGCGGCGGCGGACGGCGCCAAGGCCGACACCGCGATCGCTCAGTCCCGGGTGATCTACGCCGCCGGGTCGATGGAGAAGATGCGGCTGCGCGTCTACGGCGGACCGGACACCAGGTGGACCGAGTACCAGCAGTTGGCGGCCGAGCTGGCGACCCACCTGGAGGACCTGCCGGTCGGCGACCTGGCGGAGAAGGCCGGCCGGCACGACGTGTCCCTGCTGGCCGGCAAGACCCACCAACCGATCCGGCGGCTGGCCGACTTCGTGGTCGCGCACAAGATGGCCGCTCACACCGAGCTTCCGGCCGAGGCGCTGTACGGCTTCGTCCGCGGCAACGCGGGCACCGACCTGGTCACCCTGCTCGGGCAGAGCGACGACCAGCTGCAGCGCACCCTGCGCCGGGCCGCCGATGCGGGGATCGTCCCCGGCGCGGTGATCGACGGCATCGACGGGGTCGCCCCCCGGCTCCGGGAGGCCGCGGTCGGCCTGCTCGCGCGGGACCCGCAGGCGCTGGGCGGGGCGCTGACCGCGCTGCCCGACCGCCGGGATCGCACCGAGTTCCTGAACCGCTGGATGGCCGCCGCCACCCCCGCCGCGCCGCAGCCGGATCCGGCCGGCGGGGCGGATCGGCCGGTCGGATCGCCGGACCTGGCGACCGCCACCCAGGCGTTCTGGCGCGAGCTGGCCGACCATCCACGGCTCGGACCGGCCGTGCCAGTTTTGCAGCTGGACATGCAGCTCGCCGCGCTGACCGGCAGCCACGCCCCGCTGGTCCGCCAGTTGTCCGCCCGCCTGGCCGACGGGCAGGGTGCCCTGCGCGCCCTTGCCGGGTTCTCGGCGGCCGACTTCGAGGCCGCCATCCGGCAGCTGCCCGAGGACGAGCAGTTGCCGGCCGGCTTCACCGTGCCGTTCGACGGCGCCGGTGATCCAGGGCTGCCCGAGCACGAGCGGGCGATCGGCGCCTACGCCCGGACGCTGACGACGATCATCGCCGACGCCATGCCGACCGCGGCGTTCGCGCACCGGGCCGCGGCGGACGAACGGCAGTCCGACGACCTGCGCCGGTTCTTCCGCAACGTGGCGACCGCGGACACCGAGATCGATCTGCTGGACGGGACATTCGACCGCACGAAGCTGGACCCGCTGCTCGACGGCGTGCAGGACAAGGCCCGGGTCCGGGCCGAGGTCGGCGGCGTGAGCCGGCTGCTGCGGGTCACCACCGACTACGACCACCTCGACGCGTTGCGGCGGGCCGGGCTGGACTCGGCCCGGGCGATCGATCAGCTTGGCGCCGGCGTGCTGATCGCCCGGCACGCCGACGAACTCGGCGGTCCGGCGCAGACGCTGCAGTACGCGGAGAAGGCCGCGATGATCTCGGCCACCAGTACCGCGCTGTTCGAAGCCTACGCGCCGCTGTTCAACAACCTGTCGTTGCCGGTGCTGCCGGCCTGGGACACCACCGCCGAGCCCACCCTGGAGAACCTGTTCGGCTCCCTGGACCTGTGCGCGTGCAGCGACTGCCGCACCGTGTTCAGCCCGGCGGCCTACCTGGCCGAGCTGCTCGGCTGGCTGGGCCAGCGGGCCGCCGGCGGTGGCCGAACGGCGCGGGACGTGCTCTACGCGCGGCGCCCCGACATCGGCGAGATCGAGCTGTCGTGCATCAACACCAACAACGCGCTGCCGTACATCGACCTGGTCAACGAGCTGCTGGAGACCGTCGTCGCGCCCGTCCCGCCGGTCGCGTTGGACGCCGCCTTCGCGGCCGAGTTGGATGCCAGCCGAGTATCCGACGAGCTGCGGGCGCAGTTCGCCGGCACCGGACTGCCGCTGACGGCCGATCACGCCGCGTTCGTCGTCGCCGCCGACAGCCACTGGTTCCTCACCGATCGGGCGGCCCTGTGGGTGGTGCGGCGCACCTCGCCGGCCGAGCTGACGGCCACCTTCGGCAGCTACCAGACGTCGGCGTCGACCACGGAGCTGGCCGCCGACGCCGAGCATCGGTGGCCCGCCGCGTACACCCTGCTGCGCAATGCCCGCTACCCGGCGGACCTGCCGCTGGACCTGTGGACGCTGGAGGTGCGTACCTACCTGGGTCACCTGCTGGAGCCGGGCGTCGCCGCGCCGAACCGTGCCGAGCTGATGCGGACGCTGGCGCCTGCGGGCGTCGATCCGGACGCGTCACCCGACATCGCCACCGAGTCGCTGGGCCTGACGGTGTCCGAACGCGCGCTGATCGTCGATCCCGTCCCGGCCGACCCGTGGGCCCTATTCGGTTTGCTCGAGCACGGCAACCCCATCGAGGTCTTCGCCGCCGGCCAACCGGGGCAGCGTACGACGATCGCGCTGGACTGGATCGACGCGCTGCGGTGGGTCCGGCCCCTGCTGGACCGGACCGGCCTGACCTACGACGAGCTGCTGACCCTGCTCGGCACCGACTACGTCAACCCCGGCCGGGCGATCCGGATCGAATCGGCGGATCCGGACGATCCGCTCAGCTGTGCGGTGTTCAAGCTGGTCCTGGCCGGCCCCGATCCCGCCGCCGACCTCGACGACTACGCCGCCGCCGCGATCCGCCTGCTGCGGTTCACCCGGCTCCGGCGGGTGCTGGGGTGGCCCGCGCGGCACCTGGACGACCTGATCACCGCCCTGGCGGGAGCGACCGCCGACGTCGACGCCCGGTTGGACGGACCGCTCGTCACCTCCCTGGCCGGGGCCGACCGGCTGCACCGGCAGCTGGGCATCGGGCTGGACGAGTTGCCCGGGTTCTGGGCAACCCTGGCCACCACCCGGCCGGATGACCAGTTCCACCGGCTGTTCGGCGACCCCACGGTGCGGCGGCCGGTCGATCCCGCCTTCGCCGTCGACCCGACGGCGGCGGGCGGTCCCGAGCTGGCGATCGTGGCCGCCGACCCGGCGCACGCCACTGTCGCCGCGCACGCGCCGACCGTGCTGGCCGCCCTGCAACTCACCGACGCCGACCTCACCACCCTGCTCGCCGTGCTGCCGGACGGCCGGCTGACCCTGGCCAACCTGTCCCGGCTGTACCGCTGCGCCCGGCTGGCCCGCGCCCTGAACCTGGAGGCCGGCGAGCTCATCGCGCTGCTGGAGGTCGCCGACTCCCCCTTCGCCGCTGGTCTGCGGGGCCCGGCGGCCACCCTCCGGTTCGCCGCCCTGGTCACGGACGTCCGGTCAACCGGCCTGAGCATCGCCGACGTCGACTACCTGCTGTACCACCGGTCGGCCCCGGCCGCCGGCGCTGCGTCCGTGGCGATCGACGACGGCCAGATCGCCCTGGTCCTGGACGATCTGCGCGGCGACCTGCGGCTCGTCGCCGACGCCACCACCGTCGCCGACGATCCCGACGGGACGCTGCTGGGCAAGGCGTTGGCCGGGCTGCGCTGGCCGGCCGGCCTGATCGCCTCGGTGACCCAGGCGCTGGACGGCACCGCCGGGTACTCGGCGCCGCTGGCCGCGTTGCCGGCCGGGCTCGTGCTGCCGCCGGACCTGGTGGGCCGGATCGGGCACGCCGACGGCCGGCTCACCGTCCGCGGCGCCCTCACCACCGCCGAGCGCGATGCGCTGCTGGCTGCCGACCCGGACCCGGCGTTCGGCGCCGCGGTGACCGCCCTGTACCAGGCGCCGCGGGACGACCTGACGACCGCGCTGAAGGTGTTCGAATGGCCGGCGCTACGCGTCCCGCTGGCGGCGTTGCCACCGAACCTGGTGCTGCCCGCGGGATTACGCGCCCGGGTGTATTACGACGCGCCGGCCGGGCAGCTGGTCGGTAAGGCGCCGGTGACCGCGGCCGAGGCGGTGCCGTTGGCGGCCGCGTCGACCGATCCGACGTGGCGCGCCGCGGTGGCCGCGCTGGTCGCCGCCCCCGCCGGCTACGCGCCGCTGGCGGAGCAGCGGTTCCTGACGGCCGCGCAGGCGTCCGCGCTGGCCGACCTGCCCGGGGAGCCGGCCCGGCGGTTCGCCGCCCTGCTGGCCCCGGTCCTGCACTATGTGCGGCGGGCGACCGGCCGGCGCCTGATCGGGCAGAAGCTGAGCCAGGACTTCGGCATCGCCGCCACGGTGGCCGACCGGCTGCTGGCGGTGCAGTTGCCGGCGGCCGGGGATCCGGCCCTGCCGGCGATCACCGACCTGCTCGCCGACCCGTTCGTCACCAGCGACCGCGACGTCCCGGTCACCCGGGCCGCCTTCGCCGCCCAGTTCGACACCTACACCCGGATGTACAAGGTGGCGCAGGTGGTGGCCGGCCTGCGGCTGACCACCGGCGAGTTGGACTGGCTCGCCCGGTTCGGCCCCACTGTCGCGCCGCGGCCGGTCCAGTGGCGGGCGGGCGCCGCCGCGTCCTGGTGGGATCCGCGCACGGTGGTGGTCGCCCCGACGGCGCGGACCGCGGCCCCGCTGGCCGCCCTGCTGCGGCTGGCCGCCCTCGACCGGCTCCGCGACACGCTGACCGAGACCGCAACGGGCGACCTGCTGGCCGCCGCGCGCGAGCCGGGAGTCGTTGCCGCGGACCTGTTCTCCAGGTTCGCCGAGGCCGTCTCGGCGACCGGCCGGCCGGTGACCGACGCCGACGTCATCGCGCTGGCGGCCGCGGTGCAGGTCGCCGCTCCCGCGGACTTCGTCGACGAGGCCGGGCCCGCCCGGCTGCTGGCCGCTGTCCGGCTGGTCCGGCGCACCGGCGCCTCGGTCACCCAGTTGCTTGGCCTGGCCGCGCCGGAGGCGAGCCAGGACGATGCCCGCACCGCACGCCAACTGGTCAGGGCGCGCTACGACGACGCCGGCTGGCAGGGCGTGGCCAAGCCGTTGCGGGACGGGCTGCGGGCCCGACAGCGCACCGCGCTGGTGCGCTACGCGCTGAGCCACCCCGAACTGTTCGCCCCGCACCCGATGCGCGACGACGCCGACCTGTTCGGGTACCTGCTGATGGACAGCCAGATGGAACCCATCATGCTCAGCTCCCGGATCAAGCAGGCGATCAGCTCGATCCAGCAGTTCGTCCAGCGGTGCTCGATGCAGCTGGAACCCGACGTGACCGTCGATGCCGCCGTCGATCCCGGTTGGAACGACTGGACCTGGATGTCCGGCTACGTCCTGTGGGCGGGCAATCGGCAGATCCTGTGCTACCCGGAGAACTGGCTCGAGCCGTCGCTGCGGGACGACAAGACCCCGTTCTTCGCCGAGCTCGAATCCGCCCTGATGCAGGACGACGTCACCGCCGAGCTCGTTGAGGACGCGTTCACCGCCTACCTGCAGCGGCTCAACGACATCGCCCGGCTGGAGATCCTGGGAATCTGGGACCAGCCGCCGGTGGCCGGCCGGCCTGCCACGCTGCACCTCATCGGACGGTCCCGCGGCAAGGCCCCGAAGTACTACCACCGCACCCGGATCGCCGGCGCGGCGTGGACCGCGTGGCGGCCCATCGACCTCGACATCGCCGAACCGCAGGTGCTGCCGGTGGTCTGGAACCGCCGCCTGTACCTGTTCTGGCCGGTGTTCACCGACGTCACCCCGTCGCCGGCGGCGGGCGACAAGCCGGTGGTCCCGACGAACCGGCGCGTCGACCTGACCCTGGCCTACTCGCGCTTCTCCCGCGGCAAGTGGCAGCCCAAGCAGCTCACCGACCTGACCGTGAGCACGCCACTGGCCCCGCTGGACGACGCGGCGGACGGCGGTCGCGGGCGATTCGTGTTGCGCGCGAGCGTGCCCGGCAGCGGCGGTCCCGACCTGTGGATCTGGCCCGAATGGGACGACCCGCACACGACCATGGCCACGGCGACGTCGCCTTACCAGCCAGGGACGCCGGGCACGCTGAACTACGCGAACGTCACCGGTTTCCACTTCACCGGAGCCGACGACCAGGTCGAGCCGTTCCACCAGAACATCAGCGGCATCTTCGAGCCGAGCGGGACGACGCCGGTCGGCATGCTGTTCGCGCAGAAGGGGTCGGCGCCGTTGAAGCTGCCCGCCGAGCTGCACGGGACCGCCGAGGACACCGCCTTCGCCGTCTCGCCGCCGACCTTCTCGCTGGCCTACCCGCACCAGGACCAGTACCTGAGCGGGCAGCGGACGTTCGTCTACCAGGACACGTCCAAGACGTACGTGGTCGACCCGATCGTGGGCTCCGCCGGCCACTTCCAGTGGGTGCAACCGGAGAAGGTGCATCCGGGCATCTTCGGTGCGATCAAGGATCGGTACTACACCGGGATCAGCGCGGCGGCGGCCGCCGCCGCGCTGATCAGAAACCCCGCCGTCATCGATCCGCCGGCCGGGCCACGGCCCGATCCGGTCGCCCGCCTGGGCACCGCCGACCCGGTCCGGCTGGCGATGGCGCAGGTGGACGCGAAGGCGGCGTTCCTGACCGACGCAGCCGCCGCGCAGCGGGACCTGAGCCTGCTGCCGGCCCGCACCGACAAGCGTTACGTGGTGTCCAAGGCCGACAAGGCGATGGTGCCGATCTCCGCGTACCTCGACGACGCCCGCATCGTCGGCCAGGCCGGCTGGCAGTGGGTGTCCACCCCCGCCCGCCGGTACGTCTTCCGGGCCGGTTTCCACCCGTACGCCTGCGATTTCGAGCAGGACCTGGCCGTCGGCGGGGTCGAACGGCTGCTCGCCCGGGCCAACCAGCTGCGCACAGCAGCCCCGTTCGCCGGCCGGTACGGCCCCGGCACGCTGGTCAGCGCGCCGTACCCGGTCGAGGACGTCGACTTCACCGCGGACGGCTTCTTCCAGCAGTACAACTGGGAGCTGTTCTTCCACGCGCCGCTGCTGATCGCCACGAAGCTGGCCGCCAACCAACGGTTCGCCGAGGCGCAACGCTGGTTCCACCTCATCTTCAACCCCCGGGACACGTCCAACGGTCCGACGCCGGCCCGGTTCTGGCAGACCCGACCATTCTACGAACTGACCCAGCCGCAGGTGCTGGCGCAGCGGATCACCGAGCTGATCACCGCGCTGGCCGGTGGCACCGCGGATCCGGGGACGCTGCAACAGATCGCGGCGTGGCGGTCCAACCCGTTCAATCCGTACGCGGTGGCCCGACTGCGGCCGGTGGCGTTCCAGAAGATGGTGGTGATGCGGTACTGGGACAACCAGCTCGCCTGGGCCGATCACGAATTCCGGCAGGACACCTCGGAGAGCATCCTGCGCGCCCTTGGCCTGTTCGTGCAGGTCGGCGAGGGGCTGGGGCGACGGCCGACGACCATGGCGCCCCGGGCGCTGCCGCAGGTCCGGACGGCGGTCAGCCTGGACGCCGACGTCGACACGTTCAGCGACACGCTGGTGCAGATCGAGCAGGTCATCGGCGCGCCGGCCCCCGACGCGGTGCGGCCGGCGCCCGACGCGCCCCCGCTGACCTGGCCGAAGACCCTGTACTTCGGGGTGCCGTCGAACACCCGGCTGGCCGGCTACTGGGACACCCTGGCCGATCGCCTGTTCAAGATCCGCAACTCGATGAACATCGAGGGCGTCGTCCGGCAGCTGCCGCTGTTCGACCAGCTGGTCGATCCGGCCCTGCTGGTCCGGGCCGCGGCGGCCGGGATGGACCTGTCCAGCGCGCTCGCGGACAGTTCGGCGCCCACCCCGCACTACCGGTTCCGCACCCTGGTCGCCCAGGCGCTGACCCTGGCCGCTGACGTCCGCTCGCTCGGCGCGGCGCTGCTGTCGGCCCTGGAGAAGCGGGACGCCGAGGCCCTGGCCCAGCTGCGGGCGACCCACGAACGGCTGCTCGCCGACGACGTGGAGAAGATCCGGGTCGGCCAGGAGTCCGAGGCGGACCAGCGGATCGCGGCCCTGCGGGTGCAACGGGCCGGTTCGGTGCAGCGGTACCTGCACTTCCAGAAGCTGCTCGGAGTCACCGCACCCGCGGCGCCGGCCGAGGACAAGCCGATCCCGCTGGTGGCGCCGTCGGCCAACGCCAGCATCACCACCAGCGACGGGGTCAAGCTGCTCGGCCACGAGAAGTCCGAGCTCGACCGGCTCGAGGACAGCTCGAAGGATCAGCAGTGGGCGGCGGGCGCGCAGGGCGTCGGCAGCCTGCTGGCGATCATCCCGACGATCGCGTTCGACGTCACGCCGTGGGGCATCGGCGTCGGTTCGTCCTGGGGCGGCGCGAATCTCGCCGCGGCCGCGAACGCGCTGGCCTCGGTGTTCACCGCCAACGCGGCCAGCGCGAACTTCCAGGCGAACAAGTCGGCCCGGCTGGCCCAGGCGGTGATCCGGGAACACGACTGGGTGCTGCAGAGCAACCAGGCCGCCCAGGACATCATGCTGATCGACAGCCAGCGCGCGGCCGCCCAACTGGCCAAGAAGGTGGCTACCGACGAGCTGGCCAGCGCCCGGCGGGCCCGCGACCAGGCGGCGGCCGTGCAGGAGTACCTGCAGACCAAGTACACCGGCACCGAGCTGTACGACTGGCTACTCACCCAGACCTCGGCGCTGTACTTCCAGGCCTACCAGCTCGCCTACGACATGGCGAAGAAGGCCGAGCGGGCGATGCGTCGTGAACTCGGCACCACCGACGGGGATCTCATCCAGTTCGGGTACTGGGACAGCCTGCGCCGGGGGCTGCTCGCCGGGGAACGACTGCAACTGGCCGTGCACCGCCTCAACAACGCCTACCTCGACGCGAACCGCCGCACCTACGAGATCACCAAGCACTTGTCGCTGGCCGCGGTCAACCCGGCGGCCCTGGTCGACCTGCGGCAGACCGGCCGGTGCACCGTGCAGCTGCCCGAGCCGTTGTTCGACCTCGACCGTCCGGGTGACTATCAGCGCCGCATCAAGATGGTCAGCCTGACCATCCCCGGCGTGCTCGGGCCATACGTCGGCGTCAGCTGCCAGCTGACGCTGCTGTCCAGCGTCGTCCGGACCAAGGCCACCCCCGCCACCCCGTACCGGTCGACCGGCGCCGACGACGCCCGCTTTCAGTACTCCGTCGGGGCCGGCACGTCGATCGTCACCAGTTCCGGTCGCGACGACTCGGGCCTGTTCGCCCCCAGCTTCAACGACGAGCGCTTCCTGCCGTTCGAAGGGGAGGGTGCGGTCAGCACCTGGCAGCTGGACATGCCGGCCGAGTTCGCCCAGTTCGACCGGCAGACCATTCCCGACGTGGTGCTCACGGTGTGCTACACGGCCCTGTACGGCGGCGACCCGCTGCGCGCCGCCGCGGTCGCCGATCTGAAGGCCGCGCTCAAGGCGATGGAGGTCCAGCAGGGCCGGCGCGGGCTGTACCGGCTGCTGTCCGTGCGGCAGGACGACCGGCTCGCCTGGCAGGCCATGCGCAGCCCCGCGCCCGGGGCGCTGGATCCGCACACCCTGACGATCACCATCGGACCCGACCGGTTCCCGTTTCTGTACCAGAACCGCACGCTCACGGTGGACCGGGTGGCCGTCTTCTTCCGGACCGCCGCGTACGAC
Organism: Nakamurella sp.; assembly: GCF_044224575.1. Classification (GTDB taxonomy): domain Bacteria; phylum Actinomycetota; class Actinomycetes; order Mycobacteriales; family Nakamurellaceae; genus Nakamurella. The sequence continues at coordinate 37,853 of NZ_JBGAKE010000018.1, read as the reverse complement.
GCGGCCGACCCGTTCGCCATCACCCTGCAGCCGCCGGGCGGGGCGGCGCTGCCGCTGCCGGTGGCGGTGGTGGGGACCGATCTGGGCAGCCTGCCGGCCGCAGTCACCGACATCGCGCCGGCGGCCCCGGTCGGACCCGACGCGACCTGGACGGTGCAGCTCACCGCCCTGCCGTCGGCACTGGTCGACCAGGTCGACGTCGACGGTACCCCGATCGACCGGCTCAAACCGGATGCGTTGGAGGACATCGGTGTGCTGCTCCACTACACCTTCTGAACCGGACGGCACGATGAAAGCACAGGTCCCGCCGGCCGCCGCGGCGGCGCAGCGGATCGGGGAGTACGCCCGCCGGCTCGGCCGACCCGGCGACCTGCCGGGGCCGTTGCTCGATCTGCTCGACCGGACCCTGCCGCTGCCCGCCGGTCACCCCGCCTACCCGGCCAACGCGCTGTGCCCGGGCAGCTACCCGGTGGAGGTGTCGTTCAGCGAACTCGATCCGGACGCCCTGCGGGTGGACGTACAGCCCGATCTCCGGCTCTCGCCGGCGGACCGGCTGGCCGCCGCGTTCGAACTGGCCCGGCCCCCAGCGGGGTGGTCGCGTTGGCGAGAGTCGTTGGCGCCCAGCCGTTTCGGCGCCTTCGTCGGGCTGTCGGTCGGGCCGGTGGTGGTCGGGCCGGTCGTCGGGACGCCGGTTGTCGTGTTGCCCGACCGGCCGACCGGTGCGCGATGGACCGCGTACCTCGAATTGGACCACGGGGCGTCGGCGCTCCCCGAACCGTTCGCCGGCCTCGTCGACGCGCTGCGCAGGCACGTCCCCGGGCTGCGGCCGCACCTGGTGTCGCTGACCGGCGACGGCGCCGAGCGGGTCTATCTGGAGGCCGGCGCCGGCCTGGCGCTGCTGGACCTGTTCGATTGGGCGCCGCCGTCGCTCGAACCGGTGCTGCCCGCGCTGATCGACGCGGTCCGGCGGCTGACCGGCGGCTGCCTGGTGCTGCCCGGCGGCGGGGCGCTGCTGGCGCTGCGACCGGCACCCGCCGGTGGGCCATCCGGCGTGGAGCTCAAGGTCGAACTCACCCGCCAGCTGCTGGTGCCCGACGCCATCGACGTGGTCCAACGGCTGCTGGTGGACCGGCCGTCGGCGGCCGCGGGGCTGCGCCGGTGGCGGAGGGCGCTGCCGCCGCGGACCGAACCGTCGGTGGTCAGCGTCCGGATCGCCCCCGGCTGCCCCGGCCCGCGGCTCAACGCATACGCGGCCGTGCTGGGTGCGGTCGCCGCCGACGGCCGGCGGAGCGTCGCATGAGCGAGGCTTGCCGAGCGAACGATCAACACTCGAATGTCGACGCCGTCCTCGGGGGATCCGAGCGGGCGAGGAGTCCGCAGGACGGCGTCGGCATGAGCGAGGCTTGCCGAGCGAATGATCAACACTCGAATGTCGACGTCGTCCTCGGGGGATCCGAGCGGGCGAGGAGTCCGCAGGACGGCGTCGGCATGAGCGAGGCTTGCCGAGCGAACGATCAACACGTCGACATGAGCGAGGCGCGGGCGCAGCTGCCGCCGCGCACGGCCGCCGATCTGGGGCCGGCGACCGAGGCCGCCCAACTGCTGTACCGGGCCGGCGCCCGCCGGGTGTGGATCTGCGGGTCGCTGGCCCACGGCCAGCACTGGGACGCGGCGTCGGACCTGGACTTCGCCACCACCGGGCTGCCCGCCGGGCAACGCGTGGCGCTGACCGGCGTGCTGAGCGAGCGGACCGGCCGCGCCGTCGACGTCATCGACCTGGACGACGCACCGCCGTTCCTGCGGGTGCAGATCATGCAGGCGATGATTCCGATCGACCGGTTCGGCCGGACCGCGCCGGCCACCCGCGGGCTGCTCAACCCGCCGGTGACGACCCTGACCCACCGGCCGCTGCCCCGCGGCCTGCACGCCCGACGGCACGCGGCCGTGCTCGAGGTGCTGCGCGACCGGGGCAGCCGCGACGTCCTGGACCTGGGCTGCGGCACCGGCGAGTTCGTCGCTGCCCTGGCCGCCGCGTCCGACGACGCGTCGCGGGTCGCGGGTCTCGACCCCGACCGGACCGCGGTCGCGGCCGCCCGGGAGCGGGTGGCGACCGAGCTGCCGGGCGGCCAGCGGCAGCGGGTCCGTATCGGGGTGGGCGGCGTGGACGATCTCGAACGGCGCTGGCGCGGTCACGACGCGCTCGTCGCGATCGAGGTGATCGAGCACCTCGATCCGCCGGTGCTGCGCCGGCTCGACGAGATCCTGTTCCGCCGGCTGCGTCCGGCGACGATCGTGGTCACCACCCCCAACGCCGACTTCAACGCGCTGCTGCCGGGTCGCGGGCTGCGGCACCCGGACCACCGGTTCGAATGGACCCGGCCGCAGTTCGCCGCGTGGGCCCGGGCCCGCGCGGAGTCCGGCGGGTACCGGGTGCGGATCACCGGCGTCGGCGAGTCCCACCCCGAGTGCGGCGCTCCGTCCCAGCTGGTCGCGTTCACCCGCGGGAGCGCGGCGTGATCGGCGCCAACCGGGTCGGCGCCGGCCCGGACCCGGCCGGGGCGGGCGAGGCCGACGAGTCGACGGCGGCGTACCGGTCGCCGACGCTGACGCCGCCGAAGGCGGGCGGCGCCATCCGCGGCATCGGCGAGAAGTTCACCGCGAACCCGGCGAGCGGCAGCTGCGGGCTGACGATTCCCATCGCCACCACCGACGGCCGGGACAGCTTCGGGCCGCAGCTGGTGCTCAGCTACGACACGACGGTCGGCAACGGGCCGTTCGGGCAGGGCTTCACGCTGTCCGGCGCGTCCATCTCCCGGCGCAGCGACAAGGGCCTGCCGCGCTACCAGGACGCGGACGAGTCGGACGTGTTCGTGCTGTCCGACGCCGAGGACCTGGTGCCGGTGCTGCGGGCCGACGGCACCCGGTTCGTCGACACGACGTCGGTGCCCGGCTCCGTGATCCACCGGTACCGGCCGCGGGTGGAGGGCGCGTTCGTCCGGGTGGAGCGCCTCACCGAGGCGGCCACCGGCGCGGTCTCCTGGCGCACCATCAGCCGGGACGGCATCACCTCCCGGTACGGCACCGACGAGCAGTCCCGGGTGGCCGACGGCCACGCCGCGACGACCCGCGTCGCCCGCTGGCTGCTGCGCGAGTCCTATGACGGCAAAGGCCATGCGATGCGGTTCGAGTACGTCGCGGAGAACGGCCGCGGCGTCGACGTGACCGCCGCGCACGAGGCGAGCCGGTCTGCCGCCGCCCGCGGGCGGCACCGCTACCTGAAACGGATCTGGTACGGCAACCGGGTGTCGCGCCTGACGGAGCCGGATCTGGATGCCGCGCAGTGGCTGTTCGAGGTCGTGCTGGACTACGACGAGGCGCACTGCGTCGACGTGCCGGCCGACCCGGTGCGGCCCCGCGACGAGCAGCACGACTACGTGCTGGCCGCCCGCGAGGCGATCGACGACTGGCCGGTGCGTCCGGACCCGGTGTCCAGCTACCGGGCCGGCTTCGACATCCGGATGTACCGGCGCTGCCGGAGGGTGCTGATGTTCCACCACATCCCGGCGCTGCCGTCCGGCGAACCCGGCTACGACGGGCTCGTCGCGGCGACCGAGTTCGACTACCACGACCTGGCGTATCCGGCCGACTCGTTGGCGGCCGAACTGGCCCACCCCGGCAGCACCCGGTCCGGCTCCCTGCTGTGCGCCGTCACCCAGGTCGGGTTCGTGCCGGACAGCACCGCTCCGCCGGATCCCGGCGTGGACCCGCGGTATCGGCGGTACCTGCGCCGGGCGTTGCCGCCGCTCACCCTGGAGTACAGCCGGCCGGTGATCGACGACCGGCTGCACGAGGTGGACGCGGCCGACCTGGCCACCGCGCCGGCCGGTATCGGACCGCCGGCGGTGCTGGTCGATCTCGACGGGGACGGCCTGACCGGCATCCTGCAGGAGCTGCCCGGCGCGTGGCACTACCTGCCGAACGCCGGCGAGGGCCGGTTCGGGGCGCCGGTCACCCTGGCCACCCGCCCGGCCGGCGGCCGGATCGCCGCCGGGAACCGGTTGCTCGACCTGACCGGTCGGGGCCAGGTCGACCTGGTCGAGTTCCGGGGACCGACCCCCGGGTACTTCGCCCGGGAGGACGGCGAGTGGGCCGACTTCGAACCGTTCCCCGGCCTGCCGAACCTGGACTGGCACGACCCCAACCTGCGCTTCGCCGACATCGACGGCGACGGCGTCGCCGACGTCCTGGTCACCGCCGGCGACTGCATCACCTGGTACCCCTCACGCGGCCGGGACGGGTACGGACCGGGTATCCGGGTCGACCAGCCGTCGGACGAGACCCGGGGACCGCGAGTACTCTTCGCCGACCCCGAGCAGTCGGTGCAGGTGGCCGACATGTCCGGCGACGGGCTGCCCGACCTGGTGCGGGTGCGCAACGGCGAGGTCTGCTACTGGCCCAACCTCGGCTACGGCGCCTTCGGCCCGCGGGTCGTGCTGGACGGCTGCCCCCGGCTGGACGCGCCCGACCAGTTCGCCCCGGACCGGATCCGGCTGGCCGACATCGACGGCTCGGGCACGACCGACCTGGTGTACCTGGGCCGGGAGTCGACCGTCGTGCTGTTCAACCAGTGCGGCAACCGGTGGAGCCGGCCACGGAAGCTGCCCGCCTTCCCGGTCACCGACTCCACGGCCACCGCCGAGGTTCTCGACCTGCTCGGCACCGGCACCGCGTGCCTGGTCTGGTCGACGCCACTGCCCGACCCGGGCGGGTCCCGCATCCGCTACCTGGACCTGACCGGGGCGACGAGACCGAATCTGCTCACCCGGGTGGTGAACAACCTGGGCGCGGAGACCTCGGTGCAGTACCGATCGTCCACCGGGTTCTACCTGGACGACCGGCGGGCGGGCCGGCCATGGGTGACCCGACTGCCGTTCCCGGTCCCCGTCGTCGCGGCCACCCAGGTGCGGGATCGGGTCAGCGGCAACGTGTTTCGGACGAGCTATCGGTACCACCACGGCTACTACGACCCGGTGGACCGGGAGTTCCGCGGCTTCGGCATGGTCGAACAGGTCGACGTCGCGGCCGCCGACACCGACCCGGACGGCCCGCCCAGCAACACCGGCACCGGCGCGGACGCGCCGCCGATGTACAGCCGGACCTGGTTCCACACCGGCGCTTTCCTGGGTCGCGACCGCATCTCCGACTACTTCGCCTGCCTCGGTCCCGCCGGGCGCGGCGAGTTCTACGCCGAGCCTGGCCTGTCCGACGCGGCGCGCCGGGCGCGGCGGCTGCCCGACTCGGTTCTCCCGGACGACCTGACCCCGGCCGAGCAGCGGGAGGCCTGCCGGGCGCTGCGCGGATCGATGATCCGGCAGGAGATCTACGACCGGGACGCCCCCGCCCCCGGGGTCGCGCCGATCACCGTCCGCGAGCAGAACTTCGGGGTCCGCCTGCTCCAGTCGCGTCGGAACCAGCGGCACGCGGTGCTGCTGGCCGTTCCCCGGGAGACGCTGACCTACCAGTTCGAACGCGGCGCCGAGGCGCGGATCAACCACACCGCGGCCCTTGCGGTCGACGACCACGGCAACGTGCTGCTGGCCGCGTCCGTCGGGTACGGCCGGACCCGGCCCGATGCCGCCCTGCTCGAGGCGGACCGGTTGCGGCAGGTGGCGACGCTGGCCACCCTCACCGAGGCGGCCTTCACCAACGTCGTCGACACCGCCGACGCCTACCGGATGCCGCTGCCGTCCGAGTCCCGGGTGTACGAGCTGACCGGCCTGCCGGCGGTGAGCGCGGCGGGCCGGCTGTCCCTGGCCGCGCTGGCCGCGGCCGCCACCGGGGCGGCACCGCTCCGGTTCGACGAAGCGCCCACCGCCGGCGAGCAGAAGCGGCTACTCCAACACACCCGGACCTATTACCGCGCCGACGATCTCGCGAGCGACCTGCCGCTGGGCGTCGTCCAGTCACTGGCCCTGCCCGCACAGGCCCTCCGGCTGGCGCTGCACCGGCAGATGGTCGCGGGGGTGTTCGGCGGGCGGGCCGACGACGCCGACCTGACCGCCGGCGGCTACCGGCACGACGCGGGTGACGGGGACTGGTGGGCGCCGTCCGGCCGGCTGTTCTACTCGCCCGGCCGCGACGACCCGACGGCCACCGAACTCGCCCGGGCCCGGGCGCATTTCTTCCTCCCTGTGCGGTTCCGCGACCCGTACGACACCGCGGCGGTGCCCACCGAGAGCACGGTGTCCTACGACGAGTACGACCTGCGGGTCCAGGAGACGGTCGACGCCCTGGGCAACCGGGTGACCGTGGGTGAGCGGGCCGTCGATCCGGCCGACCCGCCGGTCCGGCACGGCCTGGACTACCGGACGGTGCAGCCGGTGCTGCTGATGGACGCCAACCGCAACCGCAATGAGTGCGTGTACGACGCGCTGGGCATGCTGACCGCGACGGCCGCGATGGGCAAGCCGGAGGACGTGCCCGCCCGCGGGGACAGGATCACCGGCGCGCTGGTGGTCGAGCCGACCCGCGCCCAGATCGCCGCGCTGCTGGCCGCGCCGGTGGCCGGAGCCGCCGCGCTGCTCGGCGATGCGACGTCGCGGACGGTGTACGACGTGCACGCCTATTGGCGGTCCGGACGGGCGCCGGCGGTGACCGTCACCCTCGACCGGGACAACGTGCACGCCGCCGAGCCGGTCCCGGCGGCCGGGTTGCGCATCCGAATCGGCGTCGCCTTCACCGATGGGTTCGGCCGCCAGATCCAACGCAAGGTGCTGGCCGAGCCGGGACCGGCGCCGGAGCGGGACGCCCTGGGCCACATCGTGATCGGCGCCGACGGGCGGCCGGCACCGGGCGCCGCCGTGGCGACCAGGTGGCTGTGCTCGGGCTGGCAGGTGTTCAACACCAAGAGCAACCCGGTCCGCGAGTTCGAGCCGTTCTTCACCGAGCTCGCCGGCTTCGAGCCGGACACTCGGGTCGGGGTCACCGCGGTCCGCTGCTACGACGCCGGCAGCCGGCTCATCGCCCGGCTCTCCCCGGACCACACCTTCGAGAAGACGGTCTTCGGCGCCTGGAGCCACGAGCTCTGGGACCGTAGTGACACCGTGCTGATCGACGACCCGGCCGACGACCCCGACGTCGGCGGCTGGTTCGGGCACCTGGATCCGGCCGAGTTCCGGCCGACCTGGCATGCGCTGCGTACCGACCCGGCGCTGGCCGCGGCGCGCTGGCCTGACGCACGCGACCAGGCGGCGCAGGTCCGCGCCGCCCGCGGCGCCGAGGTGCACGCCGCGACGCCCAGCACCCTGCACGTGGACGCGCTCGGCCGCGGCATCGCGGTCACCGAGCGCAACGTCGCGCGGTACTCCGGCTCCCCCGCGACCGCCGAGGTACTGCGCTCCGGCACCGTCCTGGATATCAAGGGCAATCACGTCGCCGACCGGGACGCCACCGGGCGGCTCATCGCGACCGCCGGCTACGACCTGCTCGGTGCCTGCCTGGTCCGCACCGGGCTGGACGCCGGACCGCGCTGGACGCTCGCCGACGTCACCGGAAACCCGTTGCGCGGCTGGGACAGCAACGGCACCGCGACCCGCACCCGGTACGACGCGCTGCGTCGGCCGGTCGAATGGCTGGTCGCCACGGCCGGCGGTGCGGAGATCGTGGTGGGCCGCAACGTGTACGGGGATACCGCGTCGGCCACCCCGGAGGAGCGCAACCAGCGCGGCAAGGTGGTGCAGATCCAGGACCAGGCGGGCGTAGTTGGCCAGCCGGACTGGGACTTCAAGGGCAACAAGCTGGTCAGCAGCCGCCAGCTGGCCGCCGAGTTCGCCACCGTGCTGGACTGGTCGGCCGGCCCGGCGCTGGCCACCGAGACGTTCACCGGCGCCACGTCGTTCGACGCGCGAAACCGGCCGATTCAGACTGTGGCCCCGCACAGCGATCAGACCGCCGGCGGCTACTACGTGACCCAGCTCGGCTACGGCGTCGGCGGGCTGCTGGACACGGTGGACGTGTGGGACGGCCTGGCCGCCCGGCCGGACGGGGCGCTGGATCCCGGCACCGCCACCATTCACGCGGTCACCGGAATCGACTACGACGAGCTGGGCCACCGGACCCGGATCGGCCACGGCAACTCGGTGGTGACGACCCTGCGGTACGAGCCGGCGACCTGGCGGCTGGCGAACCTGACCACCCGGCGGGATCCGGCCACCTTCCCGGGCGACACCGCGGCGCCGGCCGGTTGGCCCGGCATGCAGGTGCAGAACCTGCGCTACACCTACGATCCGATGGGCAATCCGACCTCCATCCGGGACGACGCCCAGCAGGCCGTCTTCTTCCGGAACAAGCGAGTGGAACCCACCGCTGAGTACACCTACGACGCCCTCTACCAGCTGATCGAGGCGACCGGCCGCGAGCATCTCGGCCAACCGGCCGGTGGCCCGTTGCCCTTCGGTCCCGACGACGGCCCGCGGATCCGGCCGGCGCCCGGCGACGGGCGGGCGATGGCAACCTATCTCGAACGGTATGCCTACGACGCGGCCGGCTCGCTCACCCGGATCGCGCACCGCGGAACCGATCCCGCCGACCCGGGCTGGACCCGCACGTTCGCCGACACAGAGGCGAGCCGGCTGGAGCCGGGCCGCACCGGAAACCGGCTCACTAGCTCGGAAATAGCTGACACCGTCGAGGTTTTCAGCATAGCCGGGGACGGGTACGACGCGAACGGCAACGCCCTGCGCCTGCCGAACCTGCCGCAGCTGCAGTGGGATCACGCGGACCGGTTGCGGATGGCCCAGCGGCAGGTGGTGAACGGGGGAGGCGGGGAGCGGACCTGGTTCGTCTACGGCGCGGACGGCGGACGGGTCCGTAAGGTCCGGGTCGACGCGGCCGGACAACCGGTGTCGGAGCGGGTGTACCTGGGCGGGCTGGAGATCTTCCGCACGCTCTCCGGCGCGGCCCTGACCCGGGAATCCCTGCACATCAACGACGACGACGGCCGGATCGCCCTGCTCGAGACCCGGACCGCGGGCGCCGACCCGTCCGCGGCCCGCCTGCTGCGCTACCAGCACGGCGACCACATGCGGTCGGTGCGGATCGAGCTGGACGAGAACGCCGCCTTGCTGAGCTATGCCGAGTACACCCCGTACGGCTCGACCGCCTACCAGGGTGTGCACACCGCCACGCAGACCTCCAGCCGGTACCGCTTCGCGGCCCGGGAACGGGACGAGGAGACCGGCCTGTACTACGTCGGTGCCCGGTACTACGCGCCCTGGCTCGGCCGGTGGCTCAGCACCGACCCGGAGGGCACCGCCGACCATCCGAACGCCTACGCGTACTGCCGGGGCAACCCGATCAGGCTGACCGACCGGGACGGGCGGGACGGCGAGACCGAGCAACCCAGCAACTGGAACCGCTTCCTGGGCGGGCTGAAGATGATCGGCGGGGCCGTCGAGATGGTCGCCGGCGGCACCCTCATCGTGGGCGGAGTGGTGACCGCCGAGACCGGGGTCGGCGCCGCGGTCGGCATCGGCGGCGGGATACTGGTCGGTGGTCACGGCATCGACACCGTGCAGTCCGGGGCGCGCACCCTGTGGACCGGCCGGGAGGTGGACAGCGGCACCTCGGAGGTCCTCCAGTCGGCCGGGATGAGCCGCACCAGCGCCAATCTCACCGACGCCGGCATCGGCATCGTCGGGTCGTTGGGGGCCGGCGCACTGGCCAAGACGCCGGCCATCGCCGGAGTGGCGGCGGAGACGTCGATCACCGTCTCGCACGCCGCCGGGGCACCATCCGCGCTCGGCCTGACCAATCCCCTCGGCTACGCGATCGGGCACACCCGGGTCGGCGTGACGATCGTCGACGAGGCCGGCCAGACCTCGACCGTGTGGTCGCACCTGATCGTCCCGGAGGCGCCGAACCGGGTGATGATGCTCGGCGGCACCCTGGTCAAGAGCGGAGACGCGGTGATCGTGACCGGCGACGTCGCGCCGAGGTTCGCCTCGCTGGCGACCGTCCCGCTGACCACCGAACAGGCCATGGCCGCTCGCGCGTTCATGCAGAGCAGTGCCGGCAACGCCGGCGCCTACGGCCTCTTCGTCAACGATTGTGCCAGCTACGGCGGGCAGGTCTTCAACGCCGCCGGTGTGAGCGCCTCGGGGGTGACGCCGTCCACCCTGTGGCTCAGTGCCGCGCTGCGCTCGGGCACGCCGGTGTCCACGATCATGACCGCGCCGCTGGTGGTCCGGCCGGTGGCCGCGACCGGCGCCACCATCAGCTTTGTCAACGGGGTCGGCTCGCTCACCTACAGCCACACCCCGGCGGGGCCCCTCACCTCGACGACGCCGGCCGGGACGAACTCGTCGACGTTCGTCATCCAGTCGACCCCGCTGCCGCAGTCCGGCGGCCTGCCGGATCCGCACGCGTTCACCACCTTCGACCAGTTCGTGTCCGCGGCCAGCGCCGGCTACTCACAGGACTACCTGATGCAACAGTGGGCGAACGTGCACGGCTGGCGGTCCGGGCCGTAGGCCGACCGGGCGTCATGGCGAACCGAACCCGGCGTTGCGGGCCTTGACGATAGCCGGCGCCCGGTCGGCGACCAGGAGCTTGCCGAGAGTCGCCGAAACGTTGTTCCGGACGGTCTTCTCGCTCAGGCCCAGCCGGTCGGCGATGACCGCATTCGCCTCGCCGGCCGCGATCCGGTCGAGCACATCGCGTTCGCCGGGCGGTTCGGACACCTGGGTGATCGCGGCCTGTCGGGAGGCGGATGCCCGGCTCGCCCCCAGGTCGACGTTGTCGATCTCCCCGGCCCGCATCGCCGCGAAACCCGCGCAAGCACTCGGTGGGCCGCCGCGAGTCTGTCGCGGCCGCCCGGCTCAGCGACCCGCACGTCATCCCGATCCACCGGTATGGCGACATCGATGGGCAGTTGTACCTGCACACGCGCCTGGTCCGCGGCCCGGACCTTGCGCAGGTACTGGCCGAGGACGGTCCGTTGCCCGTCGCCCGCGTGACACGCGAGCATGGGCGGTAGTGCCACTGGCAAAGTAAGAGCGCAGCAATGACCGATTGGGCCGGTCTCGCAGCGGACATCGGCTAGGGTCGTCGCAGCCCGCCATCTGTGTTTGGACAAGCGTCGCTGGGGGAATTGCAGGAGCCTGAACTATCGGATCGATGCAGACGGTTTGCAAGATGATGCGACGAGTGTGACTCGTCCAACCTTGGAAGGACGGGGAAATCACACATGAAAGACTCGGAAGGACAACGCAATCAACAAAGTCGGCGTAAAGTGTGTGCGCTCATCACCGCATTATCAACATGTGCGGTAATCGGCTCATGCAGTAGCGGTGCCAGCGCGCCGACGTCGACCTCTCCACAGCCAAGCGTTCACCAAGCGACCGAAACGTTAAGTGCGTCCGTGTCACCCACGGGTCAGCAACATTCGCCATCGTCGGTTCTGCGGTCCTCAACCGCCAGCCAGCAGCCATCAAGTGCGCCTGCCTTCTTCCCGAAATGGCAACTTTCGAACAAACTCGGTGACAAGGTGACGATGCGCGTAGAAGCCCTGCCCGTGGGTCCCGCCAACGGAGTCGTGGGTGCCGATAAACTGACGAGTGAATCATGCGAGGCCGAAATAGCGAAAGCAGGAATCGATCTCGACCGATCGGTTGCCATACCAACCGTCATATCGGTCGTAATCCAGTCACCACTGGCCGTCAGGGTCGAAATGCCCCTAATATATACCATGTCGGTCATGCAGGTAGGCGCCATGGCACCATTGCCACCAACAAATACAGTATGGGTTGGTCTCGAAGGCGACACCTGCAATGCGAATACTAGTCTGTACCAAACCAATACCTGGAAACTTGACGCAGGCACCGGCAAGCCCTGGGTGCTATGGAGAGGATGGATCATGTTCCCGGACGTAACACCCAATGATCCTCAAGGGGCGTCATCTGATGCTCACCGAGCACTCTTTAATCTTGCCGGCATCAGACTGAGCGGCGAACCAGCACAGATCGATTCGGTCTCAGACGATCCGACCGTAAAATGCGGTGCAACGACGGGACTGAAGCCAATCGAGCTTGGCAGTGCGCTGGCGGCTGGCTGCACCCAGGTCGGGTGAGTCGATCGATACCCTCGAATCCCCCGAATCGAACTTAGAAATTTGTCGACGATACCCGAAGATTTCGCTCATTCGCGAACCCGTCGACTGGACTGCCTACAGCACCGCTCTCGTCGGGTGCGGCACCGACAGCGTGTTCATCAATGCAGCAACGGGCTTCACCTCCCGGATCTCGGATCTTCATCGTCTATCGTTTGCCCACGCAGGACGCCACGAGAAACTTGGTCAGGCGTGTCTTACTTATGCAATCCGTTGCTCGAACGCAGGCAAGAGAATGATCGTAGGTCAAGGTATCAATGACGAATGATGAAGCGTGCCAGTTCGCCAACTCGAGCCTCATGACACCGATTAGGGAAGAATATTGCGGTCGCACCTTGGCGCATCCGGACCCTCCGCCGCTGCGGGAGGACGCGGCCCGTCGTCGCCGGTCCTGAGAGTCGGTATGACGGGCGTGGTGGGCAGCTATTCGCTGCCGCATCTCGTCATCTCGTCGGAACTGACCGGCCGGACGGGAGCGGCGCGGAGGCCGTCGTCGGCGTCGGCGACCTCGGTGCGCAACCAGGACCCGACCGCCTTCTCCTGGGCGAACAAGGCCCGAAGTCCGTCCCGGACGACCTCGCTCTCGCTGGCGTAGGCGCGCGATGAGACACGCTCACGAAGGGCCTCGGCCATGCCGTTGGGCAGGGTGATGCTCAATTGCCGTGTCGCCCGCATGACAAACTTCCCACAAGGAGGACTGATTCCTACTCTTCTACTTCCTCTCCGGAGGATCCAGCGCGCACTCCGAAGTGGGTGCGTCCGGCTGACGACGGCCACGGGGCATCAGCCGACTGGTCCGGGGCGCCGACAGAAGACGGCAGACAGTCAGGTTCTGCGTCTTGTCGATGCGGGCCACGCCATTTGCGCAGGTCAGGATGCTATGGGGAACTCGCCGCTGCGTGTCCTCTCTGTACAAGTCCCCCTCGGACACTTGGGGCAGGAAACTAAAGCGGGAGCACTCGCTGGGTGAGTTGGTCGTGTCCGGCGGTGGATCCAGTCATCGGCGGTTCGCGATCGGCCCGTCAGGTGCCCTGGATGGTGGTTGTCCACGGCGACCAGCCAGTCTATTCGCCCGACCGCGCCTGACTCAGAAGATCCGATCGGCCGATCCGCGCCCTGACTCACCTCGGCGTGCCGCCAGTGCTCGCTTGCAGGTGCGCTTCGACCTCCGCAGGAGGCGTCGCCGCTGCAGGTCATGGCGACCTTGCGCCACACCGCAATCAGCCTGCTCGGCCCCGCCGGCAACACCAACATCGTCAGCGCGCTCCGACATCAAGGCCGTTCCATCAGTCTGCCGATCGAACTCCTGCTGACTGCATGATCGACTTTGCCGATCCCCTGGGCGCGCAGGGCTGCCGCGCGAACGTGCCCATGATGGGCACGCAGAGCCGTTAACGTTGATTGTCGGTCCTCATGGGTTCCGACGTCTTGCCTGGCGAAGGCGCTACGGTAGGCCCCGAATTCGCAGATGTGCTCACCAGTCCTGGTATCAGCTGGATGTTGCCCGCCCGCGCTGGCTGTGTGGGGCGACGATCCGCTTGAACGGCGTGATCTTCGACATCGAGGACAGGGTTTGCCTTATCGGGCAACGGACGGTGTCCCTTCGCTCCTCGTCACAGACCTGCTGGTAGGAGCAGAATTCCGGAATGGAGCCGGATCGTGTCGTCGTGCACGTCGACCGTCCGGCACCGCTGGCCCGACGGTCGCCCGGCGCCGCACCGTCGTCGATGGCGCAGACCGCCTCAGCCGTGCTCGACCTGCAGCGCGCTGCGGGCAATGGCGCCACCGCTGGCCTGCTGCTCCAGGTGCAGCGACAGAAGGGAAACGCCGCCGGCGTCGCAAAGTACGGCAGCACGAAGCTCACGGTCCGGCTGCGGGACATGATGCAGCGAGGGGTCCTCGGCGTCGCCGGTGCACCTGCCACCTTGGACCGCGATCAGCTGTTCCTACTGCAGGGCGTCGCCAACGTCGAAACCGGCGGTATGGACAACGCGGTCTACACCCGCGACAACATGTACGTGAGCCTGGGGTTCAAGCAGGTCACGCTCAGCTGGGGATCGCTGTACGAGATCATCCGGGCGGCACCGGCGGCGTTCGCCAAGCACGGCATCGTTCTGGGCGCTGGGACCTACGCGCTGAAGGCGGGCAAGCTCCCGGCGATCGAGGGTGCGCCGGACCCGGTTTCGCTCAAGACTCCACCGTGGACTGATCGCTTCTTCGACGCGGGCGCCGAGGACGAGGTCGTGTCGGCCATGGTTGCCTACACGCTCAGCGAACTCGGGCGCATGGAACGGCGCTTCGCGAAGGACAGCCCGGGCCGGTCGAACCCGTGGATGAAGGACCCGACGGCGCGGGCGTGGCTGCTGGAGACCATGAACAACCGACCGGCTTACGCGTACGCGGCCGCGAAGGGGACGCTGCGGCGAACCATCGGGCAGGAACTGACCCGCGAGGCGTTCCTGGCCGTTCTCGAGTCCGAGATACTGGGTGCCTACGAGGCGCGGGACGAGCGCGTCAAGGGCGAGCACATCATCGGCAAGATCCCGCGGGCGGTGCCGTCCGGCGGTCCCGCCGTCGCACCGGCCGCGTCGAGGCCCACTCCTGTGCCCACACCGGCCGCCGGCGCGAAGGGCGCCGACCTGGTCGGCCAGGCAGCCAGCGTCCTGCCCCCCACCAGGGCGGCGACGGGTGGCTCGGGTGTCGTGTCGGCGATCGGCTCGGCCGGCCTCGTCCTCGCGGCGCTGCGCCTGCTCGTCGCGGCCGGGCACGGCGACCGCAACGCGTTGACCAACATCGCGTTCTGGGCCGCCCACCCCGAGTTGTTCGGCACGAAGCTGCAGCCGTCCGAGCCGAACTTCGCCCAGCTATCGGCGGAGTGGATCCACCTGCGGGACGGCATCGTGCAAGCCGCGCACTCGACATCCATCCGGCAGGCGGCTCCGACCACTCCGCCCGCCACCCGGCCGGCGCCCGGGACCGTCCCCGCAGACGTGGTCATTGCCGAAAGTCCACCGCCCCGGGTCGCCGGCGCGTCGCAGGCCGGGAGCGGCGACAAGTATTTCGCGCAGGGCGTCGGCCGCTACCGCGACGTCGCCGACACCGGCCAGAACGCCGGAAAGGTCCGTGTCTGGCTCTACGGGTCGTCGGGTGCGAACGTCTGCAACATGACCTCCCTGACGATGGGGCTGGTCAGCATGGCGGGTGAGGACGAGGTGCGCGCCCGGATGATCGGCCTGCTGCGGTCGGCCGGCATGCACGCGGGCGCGCAGGTACAGGTCGGCGGCACGTTCGTGGACCTCGCCGCGGCGCTGGACGATCCACACACATCCGCCCGGATCCGCACCTTGGACCTCGTGACCGCCGTCGCGATCGGCCGGCACGGCTCCTACAAGTCCGTGACGGACGCCGGCACCATCGCTCGCGTCGCCCGAGATGCCGGCATCGCCACCAAGGCCCAGGCGTCGACCGGCCGCGTCCAGTTCACCGACCCCCGGGTCCGCGCCAAGGCCGCCGAGATGCTGGCCGACGGCACCCGGGTAATCCTCGGCACGGTCAACCACTACGTCTTCCTGACAGAGGTTCTCGGCGACGGGGTGGTGGTGCACGACCCGGCCGGTGCCCGCGTCACGCCCGGGCTGAACGGCTACCTGTTCGTGCACGCTGGTGACGGCGCGGCCATCGCGGCGGAGTTCCTCAAGATGGACGCGGGCCGGCAGGCGGCCGCCGTGCGCCGGGTGACAACCAACCCTGAGGCCGCCGCAGTGCTCAACGAACTTCCGGCGATCGCGGGACTCGGGAAGAGGGAGCGGGCTGCCGAGATACAGAAGCTGGCCACCGCCCATCCCGGGCATGTCGAGACCGGCCGGTCGAACTTCTACGCAACGAGCGAGTTCGAGGAGAACAACCTGCGGCTGCGGGTCACGCTCTCCGCCGGGTAGTCGCCCGCGAGTTCGAGCCTGCGCGACCGTACGGGGTCAACACCCGATGACGGGTGACGCTATCCGGCCGCGTTGGCGGCTCCGGGCGCGGCAGAGTGCGACCGCAGGAATCTCTCTCCCCCCTCGACTGCGCGGGCCGATCCAGACGGCCAGTATCGGCCGTGATCGACCACGATGTCGGTAACGATGCGTCGTCGGCCGCCAGAACTGTGTCGATCTCGCGCCACCGTAGTGACTCCGATGATCTCGACGGTCGTGTCGGTGACGGCGAAGGCGATCACTGCTCGCCTTCGATCGCCCAGGGTCCTGAGGCCAGGGCGGATCTCGTCCCGCGCGGTGCCGACCACGGGGAAGTCGGCGAGCTGGTCACACCGGTCCATGATCGACCCGACGAAACGCACAGCGATGGCTGGGGTGCTTGCTGCCGCGATCCAGTCATAGAGGTCCCCGAGGTGCCGATCCCTTCCGCCGAGGGTGAGTAGAAGACCCGTCGGGTCACGAGGGATGGTCGTTGGTGGACCGCGAGTGCTGGGCAGCTATTCGCTGACGGATATCGTCGGAATTGATCGCCCGGGAGAGATCGGCGCGGAGTTCGTCGTAGGCGTCAGCGACCTCGGTGCGCAGCCAGGACTCGACCGCCTTCACTTCGGTGAATAAGGCCCGGAGTCCGTTCCGGACGACCTCGCGCACCGGTATGTCACCTTCGCCCGCCGGCGGACCGGGATGTTCCGGGTTCTGCAGATGCGCGACAACACCCGCGCGGTACCGTCGGTAGGCGCCGGCCTGCAACGGCTCATCGCCGCGATGGCTGCCACCCGCCACCAGGCTCAGTCCCCCGATGCACTGATGCTGCCATCGCCGGCTTCCGTGAGGCGGCGCTTTCCTCATGGTCACCCCAGCGGCACATCTACTCCGACTGCGAAGTTGGCACCCTTCTTCACCTCGACTTGGATCTCGACAAGATCGAGCTGGAACAGATCGACGACGCGAACTATCCACTCCCCGGCCGGGTTTGGACGCTGGACTGTGATGGGTACGAAGGGGGATGCACCGGATGGCGCATCCGTCTTCACGGAGCACCACTCAGTAAGGCCGACCTCCCGATGACGGATCATGTCACCCTTGCGGATGTTGCAGACTTGGCGGTGTCCGATCGTGTGGAAGACGTTGGCCATGAAGTGCCTTTTCTCTGGTCGGAGCCGAGTGTTCATTGGACTCGATGTCCCGTCCGTCGGGCCAAGACCAAGCGGACGACGGTCGCCGACCCGGGCCGCTGACCTCATGCAACGACGGTTCGCCGCTTTGGTGCCGGACCGGCTGTGGGTGGCCGACATCACCGACGTGAACACCTGGTCGGGGGTGGGTGTACGTGGCGTTGGTGACCGATGCCGCGGCCCGGAGCATCCAGGGCTGGCGAGTGAGCACCACGATGACCACACAGCTGGTGCTGGACGCGTTGGAGCAGGCCATCTGGACCCGCCAACGGTCCGATCAGACCGTGGAACACGTGGTGGCGCATAGCGATCGAGGGTCGCAACGCACATCGGTCCGGTACTCCGAACGCCTCGCGGAGGTGGGGATGGCGGTGTCGGTGGGCAGCGTCGGCGACTCCAACGACAACGCCCTGGCTATCGACGACGGGTTCTACGCTCACCACCAAGTCCAGCAACCCGCCGAGCTCACAGTTTGAGACAGTCTCCGGACAGGCCGGGGGAATTCAGGCTGCACCAGGGCCTGACATGAGGGTGTCGCGATGACGAACTCGAAAGACGAGGAGACCAGCACCGCAAAGGCCCGCACGCGGGATGGACACCGCCCGCACAGGCGCCAGCGGGCGGTCCGAACGCCGCAGGCCCCGGGCAGTCGATCTGCCTGGGGCCCACCGTGATCGGGAGCAACCAACGGTGATGTCAGTTGATCGAGGTGGCCGTCCCGCCGGAGACGTCGCCGACCGTTCCGCCGGTGACGGTGTCGAGGTGGCGGGTGGATCCGGCGACGGCGCTGGGTGTGCAGTAGGTGCTGATCTCGTCCTGGGTCATGGCTCGGGTGTGGGTGACGTACTGGT
Organism: Nakamurella sp.; assembly: GCF_044224575.1. Lineage (GTDB taxonomy): Bacteria > Actinomycetota > Actinomycetes > Mycobacteriales > Nakamurellaceae > Nakamurella. Next base: position 19,684 of record NZ_JBGAKE010000018.1, on the reverse strand, counting down.
AGGCCGGCTTTCCGGGCTGGCTCTGACCGGGCTCGGTGAACGAGATGTGGGAGATGACGACGGGATCCGCGCCGGCGGGAGTCGCGGTGACCGCGCCGGTGACGGTCTCGGTGGACGGGATCGAGCCGAGCCAGCCGACATTGTGCGGGGCGATGTTCTCGCCGACGGTGTAGGTGTCGGTGGTGCTGCTGGTCCAGGTGTGGCCCGCGCTGATGCTCACCGAGATGTCGGTGTCGACGGTATCGAACAGCTTGATCCCCTGGGTCAGGGTCAGGGTGCCGGTCACACTGGTCGACTCCTCGTGGGTGGCGCCGCCCCCGATCTGCTCGTTGGCGTCCTCGCTGCCGCAGTTCCAGACCGGCGCTCCGGCCATCATCTGCTTGCCGGTGCCCCACCCCACCGAGTCGACGTTCGTGTCGAACGAGACCGACGAGGGGTTGATAGTGGCCAGGCCGGACAGGAAGTTGCCCATGGCCGCGGGATCGGATCCGGCGGCGGTGGCATCCAGATCGGTCGCGGCGCCGTTGCGCTTCGGGTTGGCGGTCCAGATGGAGATCTGCATCGGTCCGGACTCGCCCGCGATCACGTTCGGGGTCTGCACCATGCAGCCCATCTCCTTGGCATTGGTCCGCCCGCGAAATGGCGTGCACCCGGTAGCGACGCCTGGCTGGTAACCGGTGATCTGAATGGCCGAGATATCGGTGACATGGGTCTGCCGGTCCCCCTCGGACACGTTGATCCCCGTACCGGCTCGCGCCTGCAGGGTGTAGCCGGGGACCGTCACACTTTGTCCGGGGGCGATCTCGGCGATGATGTTCGCAGGCATGATGGGCTGGTCGACCCCGGTGACATCCATCGTGTACGGGCTTGCGTTGAAGAAGGTGATGTCCGGAATTCCATCACCGACCTGGGCGGCCGCAGCCACGCCGGCCCCAAGGCCGGTCAGCGCGAGGGCGGTGAGGGCGGTGACCATGGTCTTGCGAATAGTTGTCATGATGATCGGTCCACTTCCAGCGGTGTCGGCGCTCCGCCCCTCGGAGCCGCAATCCCACTACCGAAACTGTGCGACAACATGAACCCGGTCAGAATCCACCGGTCAGGCCCTTTCCCGGTGACATCTGCCTCCCCCGATCAGTGGAGGCCGCCGCCATCCAACCGGCGCCGGGGTGTCCGGTCTGGGATGAGTTCGTTGGTGTGGCCGGATCGATCGGGATTCGTCGAGCCCCTGGCCGGCCAACGCGAAAGCGGATCCGGGCCACTAGTTCGAGGGGAAGGATCGATTCCGCGCGCCGCCGGTCCGCACGAGCAACCGGATGGCGATCAGCAGCTCCAGCAGATCGGCGACGTTGCGCAGATCGCAGCCGGTGCGCTCGGCGATGCGTTCCAATCGGTAATAGGCCGTATTCACATGAACATGGAGGTTGACCGCGGCGACCTTGGCGTTCAGGTCACTGCGGATGTACTCCTCGAATGTTGCGACCAGGGCGCCGCCGGCGGTGCTGTCCTCCTCGACGAAGCGCCGCAGTTCGGGTCGGATCACCCGGCGGGCGGTGGGGTCGTCGCGCAGCATCAGGTACTCGAACGTCGACATCGTCGGCAGTGCCATCATTCCCGGCTCGCCGTGCAGCCCGTCGCGCGCGGTCACGGCCTCCGCGTAGGCCTCGGGGACTGCCGACAGGTCGGGGTGCACGGTGCTGAGGCCCAGGGCGAGCTGGATACCCTGGCGCACCAGACGTCTTTGGACCCGCTCCATCTCGTTGATGACCTTGACGGGTGGTGCACCGCCGGCCGCGGCGATGCCGACGATCTCGTCCTGCCGGATGACGGCCAGACCTGGCCGCCCCGCTCCGAACACCCCACGCACCATGGACAGCGCATCCCGCAGACTCTGATCGCCCGGCAGAGGCCGCGCCGGTGTCATCGCGGCCACCAGCAAATCCACCGCCCGGTCCAATCCGGATGCGTGGGCCAGTTCCCGCTTGGGCCCCGCGTCCGGGGCGCGCCCGGCCAGCAGGTCCTCCATCAGGTCTCGGGCGAGCCGGTCCCCCTCGGCCACTTCCATTTGCTGGGCCAGCACGTACGCGTCGGCGGCGACCGAGCTGCCGACCTCGATCACCTGCATGACATGGGTGGCCAGGCGGAGGGCGGCGTCCCGGCTCTCCGGATCCCGTCCGGCCGCCTCGAGCACGCTCTCCCAGAGCACCACCTGGTTGATCCGGAACGCCCGCAGGAAGTCTGACAGCGACACCCCTTGGGCGAAACGGCGCCGGGCCTGGGCCGCGGTGACCGGGAAATCGTCCCGCTCAGCGTCGCGGCCCTGCAGGATCGTGCCGAGCACCGTCCGGAAGACCGCCTCGATGTGCAGGGCCAGGTCGTCCCGCAGCGCCGGGTCCGAGCTCGCGGCGTAGGCCGCTACCTGGTCCCAGGTGCGGCCGACCCCCGCATCCACCACGTCGGGCAGGCGCTCCTGCACCCGGCGGACGATGGACCGCACCAGCTCCTCGGGGTTCACGGCTGAGGAGCCTACCCGCGGATTTGTTGTCGGACGACAACTCGCCGAAGCAAGGCTTGTCATTCGGCCATCGTGATCGGTAGCAAATTCGCCGGGATAGTTGGGGAACCACAGTCTGCGCCTTGCCGCCCGCCGGCGAGGAACCCACCATTCCGTCGACGGAAGGCGTCAAGGATGACGACGAATCACCCGCGTTCGATGAGCCGGATCGCGGTCGCCTCGCTGGTCGGTACGACCATCGAGTTCTACGACTTCCTGATCTACGGCGCCGCCGCGGCCCTGGTCTTCGGCCCGCTGTTCTTCCCCTCCCTCGGTCCGGGCGCGGCCACCGTCGCGTCGATCGCGACCTTCGGCGTCGCCTTCGTCGTCCGCCCGCTCGGTGCGATCCTGTTCGGCCACTTCGGGGACCGGCTGGGCCGGAAGAAGACCCTGGTGACAACCCTGCTGATGATGGGCGGGTCGACCTTCGCGATCGGGCTGATGCCCACGGCCGCGACGATCGGCGCCGCGGCTCCGATCATCCTGGTGCTGCTCCGGGCGCTGCAGGGCCTGGCTCTGGGCGGCGAGTGGGCGGGCGCGGCCCTGTTGACGTCGGAGTACGCCGACCCGGGCAAGCGCGGGAAGTACAGCATGTTCCCGCAGCTCGGGCCGGGCCTGGGGGTGGCCCTGTCCAGTGCAACCTTCCTGGCGGCCTCGCTCCTGATGAGCCCGGAGGCATTCACCAGCTGGGGCTGGCGGATTCCCTTCCTGGGCAGCGCGGTGCTGGTCGGTCTGGGCCTGTGGGTGCGGCTCAACATCGCTGAAACGCCCTCCTTCAGTCGGGTCGCCGCCCGCCACGAGCAGGTCACGCTGCCCTTCGCCGACGCGATCCGCGAGCAGTGGCGGCAGATTCTGCTGGGCGGCGGCATGCTGTCGATGACCTTCGCGATCTTCTACATCGCCACCGTCTTCCTGACCGGGTACGCCGGCCGGACGCCGGACGTCGGGGTTCTGGGGCTGCCGCGGAACACCATCCTGGTCGCCAACATGGTCGGCGCCCTGGTGCTTTCTGCTGGGGTGATCGCCTCCGCCGTGCTGTCCGACCGCGTCGGTCGTCGGCGGGTGCTGCTGACCGGGACCGTTCTGGGGATCATCGTCGGTCCGGTGGCCTTCGCAATCATGCAGCCGGGCAACAGCTTCTCGTTCGTCGTGGCGGTGTGTCTGCTCATGCTGGTGCTGGCCATCCCCTACGGCCCGGCCGCGGCGTACCTGCCCGAACTGTTCCGGGCCCGGTACCGCTACACCGGGGCGGGCATGGCCTACAACCTGGCCGGCATCCTCGGCGGCGCGGTTCCGCTGATCGTCGCGGACCCGCTCATCCACCGGTTCGGCGTCAACGGCATCGCCCTCTTCCTGTCCGGGCTCGCCCTGCTGAGCACGGTGTGTCTGCTGGCCCTGCGGGAGACCAAGGATCGCGCCCTGGACGTCGAACCGGCGTCGCTCCCCCGTCACCCGGGTCGGCCCACCACCGCTCCCATTGCCGCCTCCCCCAGGATTGGATGAAACAGCATGGCAAACAACAGGATCCTGGTGATCGTCACCAACACCGGTGAGTACCGCTCGGTCGGTTACCGGACCGGACTCTGGCTCGGCGAACTCACCCACTTCTACGACCATACCGTCGACAACGGAATCGAGATCACGATCGCCAGCCCGGCCGGCGGTCACGTGCCGCTGGATCCGGAGAGCCTGACGCACGACGTTCTCGACGAGCTCGGTACCGGCGAGCGGTACCACGACCGCGCGTTCATGGACCGGCTGGCAGACACCGTCCCCGTCGCCGAGGTGGACGTCGAGGACTTCGATGCCATCTACTTCACCGGCGGGCACGGCGTGATGTTCGACTTCCGCGGCGCGGACCTCGGCGCCCTGACCGCCCGCTTCTGGGAGTCCGGCCGCATCGTGTCCGCGGTCTGCCACGGCCCCGCCGGAATCCTGAACGTGCCCCTGCGCGACGGCTCGCCGATGATCCGCGGCCGGCGCGTCACCGGCTTCTCCTGGCCGGAAGAGGTGGCCGCCCAGCGGGCCGGCGCGGTTCCGTTCCGGCTGGAGGACGAGCTGATCGCACTGGGTGCCGACTACAGCCGGGCCGACGAGCTTTTCGAGCCTTACGTCGTCGTCGACGGCCGGCTGATCACCGGCCAGAACCCGGCCAGTGCCCGGCCGGTGGCGCAGGCGGTCGTCACGGCCCTGCGGCAGGACGCCGCCGAGACCGAACCGAGCCGGTCATGAGCACCGACTCGAGCACAGTCGCAGACGAGCAGGGCCTGGTGCCGGTGGCGAGGTTGGCGCCGCGGCTGGTCGACGCGACGGGAGATCCGCGCTGGGCCTCGTTCGAGGTCACGCTGATTGCAGGCGGCAAGTCGAACCTGACCTACCTGCTGCGCGGCGACGCCGGCGAGCTGATCCTGCGCCGGCCGCCGAGCGGCGACCTGCTGCCCACGGCGCACGACATGGCGCGGGAGGTGCGGGTCCAGCGGGCGCTGGCAGGCAGTGCCGTGCCGACCCCTCCGGTGGCGCTGGACGAGCCCGATCCCGGCACCATCGGTGCGCCGTTCTACGTGATGGAACGGGTCGACGGGCACGTGATCCGGGACGTCATGCCGCCGGCGTACGCCGACACCGCGGCGGAGCGGACCCGGATGGCGGACGCGCTGGTCGACACCCTGGTCGAGCTGCACGCGGTCGACCCGCCGGCGGTCGGACTGGCCGGGTTCGGCCGGCCAGAGGGGTTCCTGGACCGGCAGGTGCGGCGCTGGACCGCCCAATCGTTGTCGTCCCGCACCGACGAGGTGCCGGCCCTGGACGAACTCGCGGCCCGCCTGGCCCGTTCGGTCCCCCGCTCCGCACGGGGCACGATCGTGCACGGGGACTACCGGCTGGACAACTGCCTGATGCATCCGACGGACCCGGGGCGGGTCGCCGCCGTGCTGGACTGGGAGCTGTCCACGCTCGGGGACCCGTTGGCCGATCTTGGCCTGCTGCTGCTCTACTGGCCCGAACCGGGCGAACCCGAAATCCCCTTGGTGCCAACGGTGACCGGCAACGGTGGGTTCCCCGGCCGGGCCCATCTGTTGGATCGCTACGCGGCCGGGTCGGGCGCGGATCTGGACCGGGTCGGCTGGTACCACGCGTTTGCCCAGTTCAAATTCGCGGTGATCATCCAGGGGGTGCAGGCCCGGGCCGAGGCCGGCGCCATGGGTGGCCAGCAGTTCGCCAAGGTTGACGCCGACGTGGTCCGCCTCGCCGAGACCGGGCTGGCCATTCTGGAGGGACCATGAGCGAGATCGAGCGGGTGCGGGCGATCGACCGGTTCCGGCTTGACGGCAAGGTGGTGGTGATCACCGGGGCCAGCTCCGGTCTGGGCGCCGGGTTCGCCCGCGCGTTCGCCGACGCCGGCGCGCGGCTGGTGCTCGGCGCCCGTCGCGCGGACGCCCTGTCCGAGCTGGCCGGCGACCTCCGGGCGGCCGGCGCCCGGGTGGTCACCCGGGCCACCGACGTCGCCGACCCGGATGCCTGCGCCGCCCTGGTCGAGGCCGGGCGGGCCGAGTTCGGCCGGATCGACGTGCTGGTCAACAATGCCGGCGTCGGGTCCGCGGTCCCGGCCCTCCGGGAGACCCCGGACCAGTTCCGGCAGGTGGTCGAGGTGAACCTGATGGGCAGCTACTGGATGGCCCAGGCCTGTGCCCGGGTGATGGCGCCGGGATCGAGCATCGTGAACATCGCCAGCGTCCTCGGCCTGATCAAGTCCTACAACCCGCAGGCCGCCTACTCCGCCAGCAAGGCCGCGGTGATCGGGTTGACCCGGGACCTGTCCCAGCAATGGTCCGGACGCCGCGGCATCCGGGTCAACGCGATCGCCCCGGGCTACTTCGCCAGTGAGATGACGGCCGCCATCCCGTCCGGCCCGCTGCAGGAGTTCATCGACCGCACATCCACGCTCAAGCGGGTCGGCCAGCAGCACGAACTGGATGCCGCGGTGCTGTTCCTCGCCGCGGACGCGTCGTCGTACATCACCGGGATCACCTTGCCCGTCGACGGCGGTATGTCCGGGCACTGAGAGCTTTCGACCGGATCCAACCACCCGATGACCCATTCATTCAAAGGAGAACAGGCATGGACTTCGGATTGAGCCCGCAGGTCGAGGACCTCTCGGCCCGGCTGTGGGACTTCATGCGCGAGCACGTCTTCCCGGCCGAGCCGGAGTACGCCCAGTGGCGGGCCGCGCACGGCGACCACGACCGGCCGCCGATCCTGGACGTGCTGAAGGCGCAGGCCCGGCGCCGCGGCCTGTGGAACCTGTTCCTGCCCGACGTGTCCGGCCTGACCAATACCGAGTACGCCACGCTGGCCGAGATCACCGGCTGGTCACCGGTGCTCGCGCCCGAGGCGATCAACTGCGCGGCCCCCGACACCGGCAACATGGAGACCCTGCACCTGTTCGGGACCCCGGAGCAGCGGGAGCGGTGGCTTGAACCGCTGCTGGCCGGCGACATCCGGTCGGCCTTCGCGATGACCGAACCCGCGGTCGCCAGCTCCGACGCCCGTAACATCGCCACCTCCATCGTCCGGGACGGCGACGACTACGTGATCAACGGTCGCAAGTGGTGGATCACCGGGGTCTCCGACGAGGGCTGCGCCATCTACATCGTCATGGGCAAGACCGATCCGGACGCCGAGCCGCACCGGCAGCAGTCGATGGTGCTGGTCCCGGCGACCACCCCGGGGATCACCGTCGTCCGCTCCCTGCCGATCTTCGGCTACCAGGACCAGCACGGCCACTGCGAGATCGTCTTCGATGACGTCCGGGTGCCGGCGACGAACCTGCTCGCCGGTGAGGGCGACGGGTTCATGATCGCGCAGGCCCGGCTGGGTCCCGGCCGGATCCACCACGCCATGCGGGCCATCGGGATGGCCGAACGGGCCCTGGCCCTGATGGTCGACCGGGCCCAGAAGCGGGAGGCGTTCGGCGGGCCGCTGGCCGACCAGGGCGTCGTCCAGGACCTGATCGCCCGGTCCCGCATTGAGATCGACCAGGCCAGGCTGCTGGTGCTCAAGACCGCCTGGCTGATCGACAACCACGGCGCCAAGGGGGCGGCCACCGAGATCGCGGCGATCAAGGTCGCCGCCCCCGCCGTGGCCACCGCGGTGATCGACCGGGCCATCGAGGTGTACGGCGGCGCCGGCGTCAGCGACGACTTCCCGCTGGCCTACTTCTACGCGTGGGCCCGGGTACTGCGGATCGTCGACGGGCCCGACGCCGTCCACCGGCGCTCGATCGCCCGGCAGGAACTGCGCCGCGTACGCCCGTTCGTCGGCTGACCGATGGTGACGGCCGGAACACCCGGCCCGGCCGTCACGATCCGATCTGCTGGGCCCGGTCCTCCCCGCTCAGCCCTTCGGGTGCGCCGCCGCGATCACGTCGGCGGCCTTCTCGCTGATCAGGTACACGGCCGAGGCAATGAACAGCCCCGGGATGTCCGGGAACACCGAGGCGTCGACCACCCGCAGCCGGTCGATCCCGTGCACCCGGAAGTCGCCGTCGACGACGGCCAGCGGGTCGTCGGCGCGGCCGATCCGGGCAGTGCCACAGGCATGATGCCCCCACGACTGCTCGCGGACGAAGCTGGCGAGTGCGTCCTTGTCGGTGACCTCGTCGCCCGGCACCAACTCACGCCGGACTCCGGGAACCCGGCTCAGAATCGACCGGGCGATCCCGATGCCGTCGACGACGCCACGCAGATCGGCCGCGGCGTCCCCGGAACCCTCCTCGAAGTACCGGAAGTCGATCGCCGGGACGTCCCGCGGGTCCGTGGTCCGCAGCCGCACCGTGCCCGCCCGGTTGGTCGTGTGCGCCTTGAGTACCACGATGGACAGCCGGTCGTGTTCTCGTACCGCGTCTTTCGCGTAACCCGGGTAGTAGCCGCGGAAGTCGATGGGCAGCGCGAAGACCACCAGGTCGGACTCCGGGCCGGCCACGCCGGACCGGGCCACGATCGCGGCCAGCGATCCGTTGGTGGTGTAGGGACCGTCGGCGTCGTCCCGCCATTGGGTGTACAGGTCGTCGGCCGGCTCCCCGTCCGCCGGGACGTCCAACGCCGCGCCGGCGAAGATCGGGTAGTCCTCGGCGAGTTCGCCGACCACCGAGACCTCGTACCGGTCATGCAGATTCGCACCCACGCCGGGTAGATCGCGAACCGGCTCGATGCCCAGCCCGGCCAGTTCGGACGCCGGTCCGAGACCGGAGAGCATCAGCAGCTGCGGGGTGTTGAAGGTGCCGCCGGCCAGGATGACCTCGCGCCGGGCCCGCGCCGTCCGAGCCGCGCCGCCCGGGTCCGCCGGTCCGGTCGCCGCACCCGCCGCACACGCCGACCCGGCCGGCGCCGCCCGGTAGGCGCGGCGGCCGACCAGGTACTCCACCCCGACCGCGGTCGTGCCCTCCAGCACCACCCGGGTGACCAGGCACCCGGTGCGGATGGTCAGCCGATCGGGGTGCTGCCGGGCCACCTCCTGCAGGCGTTCCCGGCTGCCGTTGCGGCGCCCGTCGCGGACCGCGACCGGCACGAACGTCATGCCCTGGAAGTCATCCGGGGTGTCCTGCGCGTTGATGTCCCGCGGCAGCGAGACCTCCTGGGGAATATCGAACATCGTGCGGGCGGTCTGCTCGATCGCGCCGATGATGTCGAGGAAGCGCGGCTCCCGACCGGCCAGCGAGGGCGCGGCGCGGGTCGTGCCCAACCAGCCGGACCGGCCGTGGCCGGCCAACTGTTCCCGGTCCGCCTCGTCCAGGCCGGGCAACGGCTGCGCGTCGGCGCCGCGCCACGCCTCGAGCCGGCGAACCAGGCCGCGCATGGCCTCCGGCCCCCAGGAGGGGTCGCCGGTCAACTCGGCCAGCCGTCGCCAGTCACCGGCCGGCGGATACATCGTGACCATGGCGCTGACCGCGGTGCTGCCGCCGACCGTGCTGCCCCGGGGGTAGAGCACTCCGTCCCGCTCCGGGACGAACTTCGGGTCACGCGACTGGATCTCGTCCGCCCCCCAGTGCCGGACGAAGAAGTCCCACCGCATGGCCGGATCCTCGCTCGCGTACGCCTGCATGATCGGCACGGAGTAGTAGGGGCAGGCATGGTCGTCACCGGCCTCCAGGACCAGGACGCGAAAGCCGTCCAAGGCCAACCGGGCGGCCAGCGGGCCACCGCCGGCACCCGACCCGACGATCACGAAGTCGACGTCCTCGTCGGTTGCGTCCATGCCGATCTCCCGTCCATCACCGGCCACCCCGTGCGGGGCACCGGCTCGCTAGCGATACGTGATCAGCGCCCGGTCGTGTTCCAGGTGCGCGTGGTCGTTGAAGGACACCACCGAGAGCCCTCGCCGTCCGGCGATCACCTTAGTGAAGCCGCAGTTGACGGTCACCCGGGCCAGCGACGGCCACCGGTCGATCGGCAGGCCCAGGAGCATCGCGGCGACGACCGCGATCACGCCGCCGGAGGTCGATACGACGGTGATTCCTGGGGACGCGGTCACCGAACGCAGTGCCGCCGAGCACCGCTGGACGAACTGCGGATGGGTCTCCGGGCCGGCGGGTTCACCGCCGATCCAACGGCGCAGGGCCTCGTCGAGCGTCGCCGACGCCCGATCGCGGGCGTCCGGCGTCCCGCCCGGATCGAACACCAGGTCGGCGGATCGACCCCCGGTGATCCCGACGTGGTCGTACTCGTCCCACCGGCCGTCGACCGTGGTCGGGACGCCGGCCGCCGCGCCGATCGCTACGGCCGTGCCGCGCTGCCGATCCAGCCGTCCGGAGACCAGACCGCGAATGCGGTCCGGGCCGGCGGCCAGCCGCCGGGCCAGCAGGTCCGCCTGCCGTCGGCCCAGCGGCGACAACCGGTCGTAGTCGGTCGATCCGAAGGACGCCTGGCCGTGCCGCACCAGCAGCAACACGCCCATCAGTGCCCGAACAGCAGCCCGTAGATGCGCCGCTGCGGGTCCTGATTGGCCGCGCGGTGGATGTACTGCTCCTCGGTGTACTCGTCGATCGCGTGCGCTCCCAACTCCCGGCCCAGCCCGCTCTGCTTCATCCCACCGAACGGCCCGCTGAGCGGGAACTGATGCCAGTCGTTCACCCACACGGTGCCGGCCTCGATCCGGCGGGCGACGTCCATCGCCCGCACCTCGTCGGCGCCCCACACTCCCGCGGCCAGGCCGTACTCGGTGTCGTTGGCGATCGCGACGGCCTCGTCCACGGTGTCGTAGGGAATGACGACGCCCACCGGGCCGAAGATCTCCTCGCGGGCGATCGGCATGTCGTTGGTGACGCCGGTGAGGATCGTCGGCCGGGCCCAGTGACCGTCCCGGAACTTCTCGCCGGTGGGCAGGTCGCCCTGGAACGCGATGGTCGCCCCGTCGGCCACCGCCGCCTCGACGTACTTGGTGACCCGCTCGACGGCCTCCGCGCAGAAGACGGGCCCGAAATCGGTGGCCGGGTCGTGGGGGTCCCCCACCCGCAGCGTGCCGGCCTTGTCCACCATGCGGGCGACGATCTCGTCGTGCCGCGCCCGGGGCACCAGGATCCGGGTGCCGGACTCGCAGACCTGACCGTTGTACATCAGGAACGCGAACAGCGAACCGGGGACGGCGATGTCGAGGTCGGCGTCGTCGAGGATGACGCTGGGGCCCTTGCCGCCGAGTTCGAGGGTGACCCGTTTGATGTTCGCGGCGGCGCCCCGCATGATCAGGCGGCCGACCTCGGTCGACCCGGTGAAGGCGATCTTGCGGACGTCGGGGTGCTCGGCCAGCCGGGCGCCCACGGTTTCCCCCGGGCCGGTGATGATGTTCAGCACGCCCGGCGGCAGCCCGGCGGCCTGCGCCGCGCGCGCGATCGCCAGCAGGGTGAGCGGGGTGTTCTCGTCCGGTTTGACGACCATCGTGTTGCCGGCGGCCAGGGCGGGGCCGATCTTCCACATCCCCAGCACCATGGGGAAGTTGAACGGCAGGATCGCGCCGACGACGCCGATCGGCTGCCGCCGCAGGACGCCGTGGGCCGGCAGCGGAACCGACGATTCGCCCAGATCCCGTTCGAACGCATAGGTCCGGGCCTGGTCGGCGGAGAACTTCAGGCTGGCCAGCGCGACGCCGACGTGGAACGCCTCGGCCTGCCGCACGCAGGCACCGTTCTCATCGGCGACCAGGTGCGCCAGTTCCGCGCGGCGCTCGTCCAGGTAGTCGTACATCCGGTCGAGCACGTCCGCCCGCGCCGCCGGCGACAGGCCACGCCACCTGCCGTCGCGGTGGGCGCGGAGTGCCGCCTCGACGGCCCGGTCCGCGTCCGGCACCGCACCGAGCGCCACCGTGGCGACCACCCGACCGGTGGCCGGATCGTGGATCTCGTGCCTGCTCGGGGCGTCGAGCCAGGCGCCGTCGACATACATCGGATGGTGGGTGACGGTGGTGCTGGTACTCACTGCTGTGCTCACACGTGCCTCCTGCGTCGTTTACTTCTCGTGGACGTAGCGCCCGGGTGCGGCCTCGATCGGCCGGTGCTGGGCGCTGCCGAGATCGGATGGGGCCGGCCGGGGTTCGCCGGACCGGGCGCCGAGCCACTCGGCGTAGTCGGACCACCAGGTGCCCTGGCTGGTCGGCGTCTCCCGGCGCCATTCCTCGGCGTCCCGGGTGTTGTCGTCGGACGCCTGGTAACTGGACTTGCGGTTGCCGGGCGGGTTGACCAGCGCGGCGATGTGGCCGTTGGTGGACAGCACGAACCGCACCTTGCCGCCAAGCACCTGGCTGCTGCGGTAGCAGTTCACCCAGGGGCAGATGTGGTCGGCCGACCCGGCGACCACATAGGCGTCGACGGAGATGGCGCGCAGATCGATCGGGGTGCCCAGCACGGTCACCTCGTGGGGCCGCACCAGCTTGTTGTGCAGGGCGACGTCGATGAAGTCCCGGTGCAGCGCCGCCGTCATCCGGGTGGTATCGGCGTTCCAGTAAAGGATGTCGAACGCGGGCGGCGGCCGCCCTTGCAGGTAGTTGGCGACCCAGTAGTTCCAGATCAGGTCGTTGGGTCGGAGCCAGGCGAAGACCTCGGCCAGGCTGCGCCCGTCGAGGTAGCCGGCGCGCCGGGACTTGTCGATCGCCCGTTCGGCGGCCCGCGCGTCCAGCAGCGCGGTGACCGTGCCGGCCTGCCGCTGGTCGATCATGGTAACCAGCAGGGTCAGCCCGGCCAGCCGGCCCGGCTTTCCGGCGGTGGCCTGGTGCGCGGCCGTCAGGGCGGTGAGCAGGCCGCCGGAGCAGGCGGCGAGCGCGTGGACCTGATCGGCGCCGGTGATCTCCTGCACCGCGTCGAGGGCCTGGGTGATGGCCGTGGCGTACTCGTCGAAGCCCCAGGCGCGGTGCTCGGCCCGCGGATTGCGCCAGGAGATCATGAAGACCTGCTGGCCCTGCCCGACCAGGTACTCGACCAGGCTGCGGCCGGGCGCCAGATCCAGCACGTAGTACTTGTTGATGGTCGGCGGGACCACCAGCACCGGCACCGACCGGACGGTCTCGGTCCGCGGCCGGTACTGGAGCACCTCCAGGACGGGGGTGCGCAGCACGACCGACCCGGGGCTGGTCGCGACGTTGCCGCCGACGGTGAAGGCGCTGCGATCCACCATCGACGGCACCCGCGGGGCGGACACCAGGTCCGAGACCAGCTGCCGGGGGCCGTTGATCAGGTTGGCGCCGCCGGTGTCGAGCACGGCCTTCCAGGCCAGCGGGCTGACGAGCGGGTTGTTGCTGGGCGCGAGCGCGTCGATCAGGTTCTCGGCGGCGAACCGGATCCGTTCGCCGTCCGACCAACCCAGCGGGACGTCCTGCACGATGCCGTCGACCGCGCGCCCGGCCGACAGGTACGCCTGCACCAGGCGGTGCAGCAGCGGGTTGCCGGTCCAGGCCGGGTCGGCGAAGCGGCGGTCGCGCGCGTCCGGCGCGAGATCCGACCGTCCGGCGGCGATCCGGGCCAGCTCGGCGGTCAGCGTGGCCAGCCGACCACCCACCTGCCGGGGCCGGCGACCGGCGGCGGCGAGGAACCGCAGGCCTGCCCCGCCGGGCAGCATGCGCCGCACCGGCCCGAGCGCCGCCTGGGTGAGCAGTTCGTCCAGGGGTGCTGCGACGTCGGCCCCGACGGCGTCGGACGCCGGGGGCTCCGATCGGGCGGAACCGGCCGCTGGGCCGGTCATCCCGTCGGCTCCGGAGCGACGATGGCCCGCTTGAGGATCTTGCCGGTCGGCCCCTTGGGCAGGGCATCGGCCAGCCACACCTGGCGCGGATACTTGTACGCAGCCACCCGCTCCCGGACGTAGGCCTTGATGTCGTCGGCCGTCACCTCGCCGCCCGGCTTGAGCACGATCATCGCCGCGACCTCCTCGCCGTGGGTGGGGTGCGGGATGCCGATCACCGCCGCCTCGAGCACCTGCGGGTGCTCGTACAGCACCTCCTCCACCTCCCGCGGGTACACGTTGAAGCCACCCCGGATGATCAGGTCCTTCTTGCGGTCGACGATGTAGAAGTAGCCGTCGTCATCCTGACGGGCCATGTCCCCGGTGAAGAACCATCCGTCGCGGATCGCCGCGGCGGTCGCCTCCGGCCGCTCCCAGTAGCCCTTCATGACGTTGTGCCCCCGGATGGCGATCTCGCCGACCTCACCGGCGCGCACGTCCTGCCCGTGCTCGTCGACGACCCGCATCTGCACCCCGTCGACCGGCACCCCGATGGACCCGGGGCGGGCCCGGCCGGCGACGTTGAACGATGCGACGGGTGAGGTCTCGGACAGCCCGTACCCCTCCAGGATGTCCGCGCCGAACTCCTTCTCGAACCCGCGCAGCACCTCGACCGGCAGGGCGGCGCCGCCGGAGATGCAGTGCCGGAGGGTCGAGGTATCGGCGGTGGACCCGCCGGCGTTCAGCATGGCGACGTACATCGTCGGCACGCCCTCGAAGACGGTGACCCGATCCCGCTCGATGATGCTGAGCGCGAGCGCGGGATCGAACCGCGGGAGCAGCGTCAACGACGCCCCGCTGCGCAACGCCGCGTTCAAACTGCAGGTCTGGCCGAAGGAATGGAACAGCGGCAGGCAGCCCATCACCACGTCCTGCGGAGTCAGCCCGAGCAGGTAGTCGGCCACCACGTCGGCGTTGGCCCGCAGGTTCGCGTGGGTCAGCTCGGCGCCCTTGGGCGCGCCGGTCGTCCCCGACGTGTAGAGGATGACGGCAGTGTCCGCGCCGGACCGCTCCACCCACTCGGTTCGCGGCGGCGCGGCCGCCAGTTCGGCGATCAGCGATTCGTCGACCAGATGTGCGCGCGCGTCGACTTTTTCGGCGGCGGCCCGGATTTCGCCGGCCGCAGACTCCGCGCCGAGGATCAGTCGGGCGCCCGAATCGGACAGGTAGTGGCCGATCTCCCGCGCCTTGAGCAGCGGATTCATCGGCACGACGGTGCCGCCGGCCCGCAACACCCCGTAGTAGAGCACCGGGAAGGCGATCACGTTGGGCAGCATGATGCCGACCCGGTCGCCGGGCCGCATTCCCTGCCCGGCCAACCATCCGGCGACCCGCGCCGTCCGATCGGCCAGGTCGGAGTAGGTGAGCTGGTCCGTGTCCTGGCGCAGGGCGACGCGATCGCCGAAGCGGTCCGCGGCGGCACCGAGATTGGTGGCGAGATTCGTCATCGAAGGGCTCGTTCCGGAGTCGGGGTCAGTGGTCGTCGGATGGTCGGGCAGTTGTCGACATGATCAGCCGAACGCGCTGATGCCGGTCAGGTCGCGGCCGATGAGCAGCGCCTGGATACTCTCGGTGCCCTCGTAGGTGTGCAGGGACTCGATGTCGGCCATGTGCCGGATGACGTGGTTCGCCAGCAGGATGCCGTTCCCGCCGAGCAGGTCGCGGGCGGTGGCGGCGAGGTCGCGGGCGCCCCGGGTGTTGGTGTACTTGGCCAGCGCGGCCTGGGTCGGCGTCAGCGTGCCGGCCTGGTCGAGGGCGGCCAGGTGCCGGCAGGTCAGCTGCATGGTGGTCAGGGTGGCCAGCATCCGGGTCAGCCGCTCCTGGACCAGTTGGAACGAGGCCAAGGTCCGGCCGAACTGCTCCCGGTGCTTCGCGTAGGTCAGGGCCGCGTCGAATACCGCGGTGGCGTGGCCGAGGGCGGCCCAGGCGACGCCGAGCCGGGTGGCCAGCAGCACGGTGCCGGCGGATTTGAAGCTGGTCGAGCCGGGCAACACGGCGTCCAGGGGCACCCGGACGTCGGTCAGGGTGATGTGCGCCTGGTGGATCGCCCGCAGCGACGCCTTCCCCCGGATGGTCTCGCCCCGGTAGCCGAGCGTGGTCTGCTCGACCAGGAACCCGCGGACCGTGCCCTCCTCGGTGCGCGCCCAGACGACCGTGACGTCGCCGACCGAGCCGTTGCCGATCCACTTCTTCTCACCGTTGAGCACCCAGTGCCCGCCGTCGCGCACCGCGGTCGTCTCCAGGGCCACCGAATCCGACCCGTGCGCCGGCTCGGTCAGGGCGAACGCGCCCAGCTTCTCCCCCCGGGCGAGCGGGGCCAGCCACTGCTGCTTCTGCTTGTCGCTGCCGAACAGGGCGATGGACCGCAGGGCCAGGCCGCCCTGGACGGCGACGACGGTGCCCATGGAGCCGTCGCCGCGGGAGATCTCCATGTTGACCAGCCCGGCCGCCAGCGGCGACATCGGCGTGAGCCCCGGCCCGACGACCCCGTCGGTGAGCAGATCCAGCTCACCCAGCCGGCGGACCAGGTGCACCGGGTAGTCGGCCTTGTCCCAGGCCTCGTTCACCTCGTCCAGGGTCTCGTCGGCGAAGCTCCGCGCCCGCTTCCAGAACACCCGGTCGGCCTCGGGCACGTCGGTGAACACCGCGTAGTAGTCGGTGTCCAGCGCGGTGCTGACATCCGGTGGCAGGTACTGGGTCGTCATCGATCTCGCTCCTTGTCCGGAGAGTGCGTCGGCAGGTCCTGGATCAGCTGAGTCGTTCGAGGATCATGGCCATGCCCATGCCGCCGCCGACGCACATCGTTTCCAGGCCGATCTGCCTGTCGTGGGCCTGCAGGGCGTTGATCAGCGTGGTGGTGATCCGGGCGCCGGTCATCCCGTACGGATGACCGAGCGCGATGGCGCCGCCATGGACGTTGAGCCGTTCCTCATCAATGCCCAGATGCCGTTGGGAGGGGATGACCTGAGCGGCAAAGGCCTCGTTGATCTCGGCCAGATCGACGTCGCCGATGCTCATCCCGGCGTTCCGCAGCGCCCGGTTGGTCGCCTCGACCGGGCCGAGGCCCATGATCTCCGGCGACAGGCCGGACACTCCGGTGGCCACGATCCGCGCCAACGGGGTCAGGCCCAGCTCCCGGGCCTTGACGTCCGAGGTGATGATCACCGCCGCGGCCCCGTCGTTGAGCGGGCAGGCGTTCCCCGCGGTCACCCGGCCGTCCGGCCGGAACACCGGTTTCAGGGCGGCCAGCGCCTGCGCCGTGGTGCCCGCCCGGGGGCTGTCGTCGTGATCCACCACAGTGCCGTCCGGCAGCGTCACGGGGGTGATGTCGCGCGCCCAGAACCCGTCGGCCGCCGCCTTTTCGTACCGCTGCTGGGACCGCAGGGCGAACTCGTCCATCTCCAGTCGACTGACATCCTCGATCTGGGCCAGATTCTCGGCCGTCTGGCCCATCGACAGGTAGACGTCGGGCAGGTCACCGTCGGCGCGCGGGTCGTGCCAGACCGGGACGCCGGCCGCCGATCGGGCCGCGGTCCGGTCCCGCGCCGCCGCGAAGCGGGGGTTGAGGGTGTCCGGCAGCGAATCGCTGCTGCCTTTGCCGAACCGGCTGATCATCTCGACCCCGGCCGAGATGAACGCGTCGCCCTCCCCGGCGCGGATCGCGTGCATGGCCATCCGGCTGGTCTGCAGCGAGGATGAGCAGTACCGGGTCAGTGTGACCCCGGGCAGGTGGTCGTAGCCGAGTTGCACGGCTACCACCCGGGCCATGTTGTGCCCCTGTTCCCCACCGGGCATGCCGCAGCCCAGGATCAGGTCGTCGAGGTCGGCCGGGTCGAGCTCCGGCACCTTGTCCAACGCCGCCCGCACCATCGTCGCGGTCAGGTCGTCGGCGCGCAGATCCTTCAAAGACCCCTTGTATGCCCGCCCGATGGGTGAGCGGGCGGTCGCCACGATCACGGCTTGCGGCATCGTTGCCCTCCTTGAGAAGTGGTGGTTCGCAGATTCAGAAGTCGGCGTGCAACAATTCTGGGTCGACCGGGACCGCCCGTCATTAGCTTCCAAGCACGAAGCAGGCCAGGCCGGTTGTGGCCGGACCACAATCGGTTCGGCCGGGCGCGCCGGCTACGGTTGGCCGAGGAAGCGAGCGACGGAGTCCCCGAGTTGCTCGGCGCGGACGATCAGTCCCAGATGACCGTCCGGATTGACCTCGAGGCGCACGTCGGGCAGCAGCCGGGCCATGATCTTGGCGTTGACCAGCGGGACGATCGGGTCGTCGGCGCCGGCCAGGATCAGGGTGCGCTGCCGGATCAACGGCAGGAACGGCAGGCTCGTCCAGCCGGCCGCCGACAGCAGCTGGTACGCGTAGCCGCGCCGGCTCGACCGCCGACCAATGGCGTCCACCGACTTGTTCAGCGGCACCGGGCCGGTGTCCGCCCGCAGGCTTCCGCCGTACAGCGATCCGGCGATGCGCCGGGCGTAGTCGGGGTCGGTGTGCCGCCGGGGGGTGACCATCTTCGCCAGCACCGTCGGCGACCCGGGGACCATCAGCGAACCCGTCGCGGTCGCGGCCAGCACCAGACGCCGGCAGCGCCGGGGGTTCTGGAACGCGAACTGCTGCGCGAGCCCGCCGCCCCACGAGATGCCGAGGACGTCCACCCGACCGTAGTCCAGTCGGTCCAGCGCCGCCCCGAGCAGGCGGGCGATGGAGCAGTACCGCTGGGGCACGGTCGGGGCCGGCGACGCGCCGACGCCGGGCGCGTCGAAGCGCACCACCTCGATGGCCGGGTCGAGGGCGTCGACGAACGGATCCAGCACGTCCATGGTCGCCCCGATGCCGTTCATCAGCACCAGCGGCGGGCCGGTGCCTGCGCCGGGTCGCACCCGGACGGCCAGCGGCCGGCGTCCGATCGTCAGCATCGACGCGCGTTCGGACCGGCCGACATCGCTGGTGGTCATCATCAATTCCTTGGTTCGAGTCACCGGTAGAGATAGACGGTTTCGGCGATGCAGGGCGGTCGCCCCGCGCCCTCGATCTCGTACCGCAGGCCGAAAGTCGCTTCCACCCCACCGCCGGGTCGTTCGGTGGCCGCGGTCAGCGTGATCACGCTGCGCACCCGACTGCCGACCGGCACGGGTGCCGGGAACCGGACCTTGTTCACGCCGTAGTTCAGCACCTCGGAGCAGTGCTGAACCCGGACGACCTCGGCCAGGAACATCGGCGCCAGCGACAGCGTCAGGTACCCATGGGCGATCGTGCCGCCGAACGGCCCGCCCTTGGCCCGCTGCGGGTCGACGTGGATCCATTGGTGATCTCCGGTCGCGACGGCGAACGTGTCGACCTGGTCTTGCGTGATGTCCACCCAGCTGCTGGTGCCCAGCACAGTGCCGGGCAGGTCCAGCAGATCCTTCGGGGTGGCAATGTCGGTGTGCGTGCCGGTGGGCATCGTCGTCAGCTCCCGTCGATGAGGTAGGGGTCGAACCCGGCGCCGGTGGCGGTGAGCCAGCCGACGGCCTCCTGCCGGCTCTCGTAGATGTGTGGCGACAGCCCCCGCTCGGTCAACTGGCCGCCGAGTTTGAGCCGCATGAACGAACTGGTGGTGTAGCGGGTCACGCTCTCGTAGTAGCGGTCGGCCAGCCCGCGCACGACCGCGATGTAGGCGTCGGCCATGTCCGGGGCCAGGTGGAAGTTGTCGTAGTTCACGGCGATCCGGACCTTCTTGCCGATCGCCGACAGTCGCTTGTCCACCTCCGTGCCGATCGCCTCGACGTCGGCCGGGGTCCGCAGGGACATCCCCTCCATGTTCAGGAAGAACATGTTGCGCTCCGGGTCGTAGGCGAACCGGGCCTCCAACGGGACGGTCAACAGGTCGTCCTG